>JAWKTY010000002.1:0-488615 GCA_041398865.1 Planctomycetaceae bacterium | reverse complement strand
TGATGTTTCTGAGGAACGCTTTCATTCGTGAAGCGATGTTCCGAGGCAATTTTGTGATTCAGGTGATCACTCGGGCCTTCTGGTTTTTTGCTCAGGTGGCACTGTTCGGAATCATTTATCGCAGCGTTCCCGAAATTAACGGCTGGACTCAGGACCAGTACTTCGTCTTCATGGCCACGGGGATGCTGATCAACGGCATTGTGGAAACGTTCTTCATGCCGAACTGCGCGAATCTCAGTGAACAGATTCGCACCGGTCGCCTTGATTTCGCTTTGCTGAAACCGATCGATACTCAGTTTCTGGCCTCTCTGGAACGCATCAACCTGGCGATGATCAGTCAGCTGTTTCTGGCGCTGGTGCTGCTGGTTCGATCGCTGTGGCGGCTGGATCATGTTGTGACAATGCCTCAGCTGGGGCTGTATCTGCTGTATGTTGGTGCGGGCGTTCTGTTCTTCTATTCGATGATGATCGTGACGGCGTGTTCCAGCATTTTTCTTGGGCGGAATCAGGGTCTGTACGACTTCTGGTTCTATATCACTGTGTTCGCGAGATATCCCCGCAGTATTTACGATGGTCGGGATGACAGTCGGTTTGAGGCCGGCGAGATGCTGCAGTTCGGCTTCTCCTACATCATGCCCATCCTGCTGGTTGTCACGGTTCCATCCCGGATTCTGGTCGGCACCCTTCAGCAGACTCACCTGGCCATTGTCGCTCTGATCGCAGCACTGGCCGGCTTGGTGTTGTCACGAATTGTGTTTGTCTGGTCACTGAATCGTTATCGAAGTGCGAGCAGCTGATGAAATCGTTGTCTTCCGCCGATTGCCTATGTGCACGGAGAACTGTTTGGTGCCGGTGGCATGATGGCTTTGATGAGATTCGCTGAATGAAAATCACTGCCATTGAGACGTTCGTCTGTCATGCCCGCATGCGGAACTGGATTTTTGTCAAGGTCGTTACCGATCAGCCGGGCTTGGTTGGGTGGGGTGAGGCGACGCTCGAATGGCATACACGAAGCGTCGTTTCTGCTGTCGAGGATTTGGCGGAACTGGTGGTCGGCGAAGATCCGCGGAGAGTCGAACATCTTTGGCAAATGATGTGGCGCCAGCATTTCTGGCATGGCAATGGAATTGTGCGTTCCACGGCGATTGCCGGAATCGACATCGCCCTCTGGGACATCGTCGGGAAAATTCACGGCGTGCCGTGCCATCAACTCTGGGGCGGCCCGGTCCGCGACTACATTCGACTCTATTGCCATCTTGGTGGCGGAAACCTCGAACACTTCTACGAAACTCCAGTCGACAACGCCAAACAGTTTGCCGACCTGGCGCATCAGGCGACAGCGGATGGATTCTCGGCATTCAAGTCGATGGCCGTGCCGCCGACCATGCCGATCGAAGGCCTGAAGCCGGTCAAGGCCGCCGAAGCGTGTGTTGCCGCCATGCGCGATGCTGTCGGTGATGGCGTTGACATCATGGTCGACTGCCATGCCCGTCCCTCACCGGCCATGGGGTTAAGGTTTGCCGTCGCTTTGGAGCAGTATGGCCTGTACTTCTTTGAGGAACCCTGCTGGCCCGAGTCGATTGAAGGTCTCGCAACTATCAACGCTGCCGTGTCGACACCCATTGCGACCGGTGAGCGAATGACTCACCTCGCCGCGTTTCGCGATCTGTTTGCGGCGAAGGGATGCGATATCTGTCAGCTCGACCTGACTCATTGCGGAGGATTCACCGAAGCTCGACGCGTCGCGGCTCTGGCTGATGCCTATCGAATTGCACTGGCACCGCATAATCCCCAGGGGCCGGTGAGCACAGCGGCTTCGCTGGAGTTTGGATTCTCACAGCCGAGTTACATTATTTGTGAATCCGTGCACGATGACGTGCCGTGGCGAAGTGATATTGTTTCTGAGGGATTTGAAGTCGATCGCACGACGCGCACCGTCAGGCCCAATCCAAAGCCGGGACTGGGAATTGAAATTAATGAAGAAGCAGTCAAAGCTCACCCATTCCAGCAGGAGATTCCTCAGCGAGTCTTCTACCCGGATGGCGCTGTGGGCGACTGGTGAGCAAACTTAACGAGAGTCCATCAATGGCGCAGCCTCAGCCACGACGACATGCCGGCTTGTCAGCCACCTTCGGAGTTTCCGGAAGGGAGATCACGCCTCCCGTTGGCATCTATTCGCGCAACTGGGGGGCGGCCAGGCATGATACGGCGACATCAATCCATCGCCCTCTCACACTCAATGCCCTGAGCATTCAGAGTGATGAAACACAGCTCATTCTCATTGACGCCGATTTGGGATGGTGGCGCCCGATGAGCCTGTTTCAGCGGTTCCAGAGCCGTCTGCTGGATCAGTTTGCTCTGGAACCGCATCAACTGATTTTCGCGCTCACACATACGCATGCGTCAGCACCACTCATGGATCCCGACCCGGCACTTCCGGGAAGTGAGTTACAGGAGGAGTGGCTGGAAGCGGTCTACCAATCGGCGGTGGCTACAATTCAGTCAGCCCTTGCGAATTCGTTTACGGGCACTCTGGAATGGCATTCGGGAAGCTGTCATCTCGCTTCGAACCGGGACTTGCCTGAGCCGGGGGGAGACCGCTTCCTGTGCGGATACAACCCGGAGAACAGCGCCGACTCAACGCTGGTCGTCGGGCGACTGACTGATTCATCCGGTTCGATGCGTGTCGTTCTGGTGAACTACGCCTGCCATCCCACGACGCTCGCGTGGGAGAACGAATCCATTTCTCCCGACTACATTGGCGCGATGCGTGAAACCATCGAACAGGCGACCGGCGCCAGGGCGTTTTATCTGCACGGGGCGTCCGGAGAATTGTCGCCGAAGCATCAGTATGTGGGTGATGTCGAAGTCGCTGACCGCCACGGCCGACAATTGGGCTACGCAGCGTTGGCGACGATATACGACATGAATCCTGCGTGTCAGGAGTTGGCCTATAGCGGAGTGATGGAATCCGGAGCACCGCTGGCGGTCTGGCAGCATCGTGAGTATTTACCGTCCAGGGAGGTATTGGGGATTCAAAGTTCTGTCGATCTGCCGCTCAAAGATTGGCCGACCGCAGATGTTCTGGAACAGCAACGCGCAGCATGTGAAGATCGTGCACTTCAGGAACGTCTGCGGCGGAAGCGAGACATTCGGCGTGTTCTCGGTGACGGAACGACACATGTTGTTCAATTCTCGGTCTGGAAGCTCGGTGATGCCATCTTGGTTGGTTCCAGCTGCGAAGCTTATTCGAAACTGCAGACGGAATTGCGAGCCCGGTTCAGGGATCGCACGGTGATTTGCATGAACCTCATCAACGGAACCATCGGATACCTTCCTCCCGAAGACAAGTACGAATTCGACATCTATCAGGTATGGCAGACACCATTTGCAAAGGGAGGCCTTGAGCAACTCATTGATGCCATGGAAGAGCGTATCAGGGAGATGATCACGCGTTATACCGGTCACGGGTTGGAATGAGGCGTTCTGGCTCGCGGAAGAGAGAAGTGCGGAAACCATCGGTCTTCGCCGCGGCCAGAATAATCACTTCGTGCCGATGGATGTCCATGTCCGTCGAATTGACCATTCCCCTGAACTCGCCGTTTACTCCCTCCAGGAAGCAGATAAATGACCAACAGAATTGAAGGCGTGCTCCCTGTTGTGCACACGCCGTTCGACAGCCGGGGTGAAATCGACATCGACAGCCTGCAGCGCGAAGTCGACTGGGTTTTCGAAGTCGGTGCTGACGGAATTTGCTCGGCCATGGTTTCGGAGTTGCTGCGACTTACCACACAGGAACGAAACGCTTTGAATCGTTCCCTGGTCCAAATGGTCAGAGGGCGTGGTGTCGTCGTGGCAAGTGTCGGGGCAGAAAGTACAAAGCAGGCGATCGAGTATGCTCATGCCGCCGAGCAGGCAGGCTGTGATGCAATTATGGCCATTCCGCCTATCTCGACGGCGCTGCCTGACGCTGCGTTGTGGGATTATTTCAGCTCCCTGGCGAATTCCGTAGCCATTCCACTGATTGTGCAGGACGCTTCTTCCTACGTGGGCGCCGCCATCTCAACGCAATTCTATGTCAGGTTACTGAATGAGTTTGGCCCGGAGAATATTCTCTTCAAACCAGAGGGAGCCCCCATCGGCCCCAATATTTCCGACCTGCGCGATGCCAGTCACGGGCGGGCCAGAATATTTGACGGCTCCGGAGGAGTCCTGTTAATCGACGCATTCAGACGAGGCATCGCCGGTACCATGCCGGGGGTTGACCTGCTGGACGGCATTGTCGAAATGTGGCGATCACTCAAACTTGGTCATGAGCAACGCGCCTACGAAATCTATTTTCCGATCTGCGGAATTGTCGCCCTGCAGTTGCAGGCGGGTTTGGATGGCTTTCTGGCAATCGAAAAGCACATTCTGGTTCGACGGGGCATTTTCAGTTCAGCCAGTCGACGAATGCCCTACTCGTGGTCGCTGGACCGAGAGACGCAAGAGGAAGTTGATCGCCTGCTGGACATGCTGCTGGACAAACTTGCATCCGATGCATCAAACATGGGCGCGTAGACGATGACGCAGTCTCAGGAGTCACAGCCCACCAATGTTCGCTACGGAGTTCTGGCTCTGCTGACGCTGTCTTCGGCAATTGCCTATCTGACACGAAGTGCGGTCAGTGTTTCAGAAAGCACCATTCGCGATGATCTGGGGCTGAGTCTTGTGCAGTCCGGAACGTTTATGGGAATGTTCTTCTGGAGCTATGCGCTGCTGCAAATCCCTGGTGGCTGGCTGGCGTACGAAAAGGGCGCGAAATACGCACTCATCCTGTTTATGGCTTGTGGGGCCGTCGCCACATTCTGCGTCGGCATCGCCCCCGGCTTATGGCTCCTGTTATTAGCGCAGTTGGTGATGGGCGCCGCGCAGGCGGGGATGTTTCCGGCGGCCTGCTACTCGATTTCTCACTGGGTGCCGATATCACGTCGCGCGTTCGCATGTGGTGTGTTCACAATGGGAATGCAGGTTGGTGCGGTGGCCGCCAGCATTCTGACGGCGGAACTCATTGAGCAAATCGACTGGCGACTGGTGTTTGTCATTTACTCCGTTCCGGGATTCATTTGGGTGGTTGCATTCTGGAACTCATTTCACGACTCCCCTCTGGATGATCCCAACGTCAATGCAGCCGAGCGAAGGTTGATTCAGCCGATCGAGAATGCCGAAGAATCTCGAACGCAGAAGAAGTCGGTTCCCTGGATCAAAATTCTGCAGCACAGAGGAATCTGGTTTCTATGTGGTCAACAGGTGTGTCGAGCGGCTGGTTACATGTTCTTCGCCAGCTGGTTTCCAACATTTCTCCAGAAGACTCGAAACGTTTCTGTGACGGAATCCGGGTATCTCCAGGCTCTCGTTTTCTCGGGGACTTTGGTTGGATGCTTATGTGGCGGCTGGCTCACGGACTGGCTGTTGAATCGAACCGGAAGTCTGCGACTCAGCCGCAGTCTCGTGGGCACGACTTTTCTGATGGCCTGTTCCACGTTGATTCTTGCAGCCTGGTTTGTCGAGAGTACGCCCATCGCGGTGGGACTACTAACGATCGGTGCATTCTTCGCCGCCCTTGCAGGACCGTGCGCCTTCTCGGCATCCATGGATATTGGAGGTGACTATGTGCCGCAGGTTTTTGGTCTCATGAATATGACCGGCAACCTTGCCGCCGCCGCCTGCCCCGTCTTCATTGGCTACCTCTTCAGAATGACGACGAACTGGGGACTGGTTCTGCTTGTCTTTGCCGGAATCTATGGTGTCGGAGCAATTTGCTGGTTGCTCGTCGACGTCAGTGAGGAAATCCACCCCGACGAAACTGATGATTCGCCCGAGGTTCAATCCGAAACGTGTGTGGTCAAAGAACAGAGCCGCCCCGTTCGATGAATCTGGTCCGGGTGTCTGCCATGCGGGCACTGAACATCTGTGCGCTGATTGCGCTGGTTGGTGGGGTGGTCTGTCGGGGGCGGCGATTTGGCTGAAAAACAGCGGAAAATCAGTAAGTGGATTGTCAGGGATTCCGGGGAGATTTCAGAATTTCGAGTTCCCGGAAGAAATTGGAAGAATGCGTGTCGGGTTGGCTGAGTGTTCTGCAATGAAGGGGTGTGGAGTGGCTGTCGAGCGTGTGGCGGCCGCTGAGTCAGGACCGTGCATTGACGATCAGGAACGAGACCGACATGACCGATTCGTCTTCCAACTTTGCTTCGAATTCGGACCGCCATGACGATCTTGTGTGGCTGGATCGGTTGTGTGATCGGTTTGAGGCGGACTGGGGGACGGAACGGCAGTTCAGTATTGAACGCGTGCTGACGGAGATTCCGTCGGAAAAACGCGGTGCGGCGTTTCGAGCTCTGCTGGAACTGGAATACGAACTGCGGCAGCGGTCCGGTGAATCTCCAACGCCGGAGGAACTGCATCAGCGGTTTCCGGAATGGACGTCCACCATTGACGAATTTCTGGAGAATCCACGAGCTCAGGATTCGCTGGCCGACCGTGGCAGTTCCGGTGACGAACCGACACTTCCGCCGGGACGCTCAAACGATGACGACGATCCAGATGGCGACGAACCGGGATCGATGTCGGGGCCGCTGCGGATTCCGCGGCGACTGGGGCGGTATCGGATCATCCGCAAGCTGGGTCAGGGAGCGATGGGCAGTGTGTTTCTGGCTCAGGACGAACAGCTGAATCGTCCGGTGGCGTTGAAGATTCCCCGAGCCAACCTGCAGCGCAATGCCGAAGAACGGCGGCGCTTCGAACGGGAAGCTCAGGCCGGGGCCGCTCCGAATCACCGCAACATCTGTCCGATTTATGACATCGGCCAGGTCGACGGCATTCACTATATCTGCATGGCCTACATTGATGGGTTTTCTCTGAGCCGCTATGCCGTGGCGGAATCGGGGCTGAGTGAACAGAGCATTGCGGAGCTGGTGCTGAAGCTGGCTCAGGCACTGGAGGTGGCTCACAAAGCGGGCTTCATTCATCGCGACCTGAAGCCCGGCAACATCATGGTGGACCATGAAAACGAGCCCGTCATTCTGGACTTCGGACTGGCGCGGCGAGTCGACCCTCAGGACGACATCCGGCTGACTCAGACCGGCACCGTCGTGGGGTCTCCGGCCTATATGTCGCCGGAACAGGCTGACGGACACAACGAAAAGATCGGCGTTCGTTCGGACGTGTACAGTCTGGGAGTGATTCTGTACGAACTGCTGACCGGCCGGCCTCCGTTTGAAGGCAGTCTGGCTTCGGTGCTGGGGCAGATCATGACTCGCGAACCCGCAAAGCCTTCGGATTATCGTCGGGACCTGAGCGTACGGCTGGAAACCATCTGCCTGAAAATGATGGCCAAGGATCCGGACCGGCGACAGGCAACGATGAAGATCGTCGCCAATGAGCTGCAGGAATATCTGGCCAAATTCGCTTCCGATCCGCTCACGAACGACGGCGATCCAAACAGTTCCGGATCATCGGCCGAAGGCAGCCCCGACCGGGGAACTCAGCGAAAGCAACAGATTGAACAGCTGATTCGAACGGGCGATTATGCTCAGGCGGAAAAACAGCTGGTGGCACTGTCACGAGACACCGATGACGCCGTGCATGAAGCCGCGCTGTGGGCCGCGGCCGAACTTCCGAAGCTGCGGAAGATTCGGGAAGAGGTTCGAGCCGGTCGGCAGGAAATCTACAACACCGCCTCGCGACTGATGAAGGCTCACGACTATGAACAGGCAGCTCGTTTGCTGGAAGAGTATCCGTATGACCTGCGGACTCCGAAGATGCAGCAGCTTCTGGAAGACGCGGATCGCCTGGTTCACGAAGTCGAACATCTCCGCAGCGAAATCAAAGCCCTTCGCAATCAGGGTGACAACCGGGAACTGCTGATCCTGCTGAACGCCCTGCTGGAACTGAAACCCGCCGACCGCCGAGCCAAAGACCTGAAGGAACAGCTCACCAAAAAAAACACCGGCCCCATCACAAAAATCCTCGGCAAACGCACCCCGAAGAGTATCAAAGATATGGCCGCCGGTGCGCAGTGGATGCTGGTCTTCGTTCTGGGGCTGGGCGTCTGCAGTTACGCGGCGTATCAGTGGTCGAGTGAGTTTCTGAGTGATACCACTGGCGCCATGCCAGTCATCGGTGGTGCTGGCGGAACAGCTGGAACGAACAGCAATGTCGTCGACGGCGAACTCACCGGGGAAGTGATTGATCAGCCGGTGCTCACTGACGGAGCGATTCCCTTTCCCCACGATGCGGCGTTCGTTAACGCTCGGCCACTCGCAAATCTGAACCGGTTCGCTCCGATCAACGCATATCCCAGTGTTTCCGCTGACGGCCTGACGATCTGGTGGACGAGGGAAGGTGACGGCACCACCGCCGGCATCTACCAAGCATCGCGTTCTTCCGTCAGCGAACAGTTCGGTGGAGAGAACCTGGTCCAGTCAAACGCCCGCCTCGCGACAGTCGGCGCCGACGGATTGGAAATGTACGCGTTGACCGCCAACGAGGACGGAGAGATGACGCGGCCCGCTCGATTCACGCGAAGACAGGTTTCGGAAACGTTCGGATTTCAGGAGGCAGTGCAATCTTTGTCGACATTCCACTCACCAAAGTGTTTTTCTCTTTCTGAAGACGGCAAACGGTTTTCATTCCAGCATCGACCAACGGCTTCAAGCTCATACAAGTTGTCCGTCCAGTCACGCGCGATCACTGCCGATCAATGGGGACCGCCCGAGGAAGTTTCCACAGCAACCCCGCGTCTTTTGCGGTGGACGCAGTTTCTCGATAACGGGCGACTGCTCCTGTGCAGTGAGTCTGCGGCAGGTGGCGGTAAGGAGCACGTTGTCATCCATTCAAATCCCACTCAGGGCTTCACATTTCTGAGTTCACGAACGGTGTCCATTGATGGTCGCACCGATCAGAACATCCGCTGTCCGAAATACTGCCCGGCTACCGGCGAACTGTTCTACAGCCTGATGACCGGCCCCGATGACGCTCCTGGCAGCAAAGGAGAACTGTGGGTTGCAGAAGCCCCTGGACGAGCATCGACGAACCTAACCGATGCGCCGACCGAGTCTGCCGGGGAATGGATCGACCTGTTCAACGGCCGCGATCTGACAGGATGGAAGGTGACGGGAAAAGATCCCGATTGGACCGCAGGAAACGGAGTAGTTTCAGGCCGGAGTGGCAGCGGCTGGCTGGTGAGCGACCTCGACTTCAGTGACTTCGAATTGTCGCTTGAATACGAATTGCAGTACGGGACTCAGAGTGGCGTATTGCTCCGGGGCCCGCGCGATCAGGATTTCAAAGGCGGCGAGAATCTCGAAATCCAACTACTCCACAACCGTGCTCCGGGCTTTGCCACCGTCGCGGACAATAAGAAGCATGGTTCACTCTGGGGCATCGTTGCAGCGAGACCTGTGATGGACGTGTTGCCTAATCAATGGCATCGCCTGACTGCAACGGCAATGGGAAGCCGGGTCACAGTTAAACTGAACGGTCAGCAGGTTCTGGATACGGACCTGGCCTCCATATCCGGTCTGCGGACCAGTCAACCGAATGCGTTCCGCAAGTCCGGTGCGATTGCTCTGCAGTTGTCTGACACACCGGTTTCGTTCCGCAACATCCGGATTCGCAGGCTTGATAAGAACGGCAAGGTGTCAGCCAGCGGACCGTCAGGAGCTTTGCTCGAACAACTGCAGGGCCACTGGACGGTCACGTCGGAGATTACACCGGCCGGGCCGAACTCGCCGGCGCAGCTTGCAGCACGCGACAAGCAGATGTGGATCACCGGCGATCGGTTCCGGATCACCTACAACGCCGTCGGAAATCGTGCCGACATCAATGACGAACAGGGCACGATCGTTGTGATTCCAAACACGAATCCGTTGCAGGTTGATCTCAAATACAAAACCAAATCCGGCAAAGACGACTCCTATCGCGGCATCATGCAGATCACCGGCAACGAATTGCGACATCGCTTCGTGAAAAGCTCCATGTCCAATGCAACCCGTCCGACTTCATTCGCCGGAGGAGTGAGTCAGGGATGGGAGAATATTTACGAGCGTGAAGCGGCAGACGCATCACGAATTGACCTGATTGCAATGCTGAATCCTCAACGGGATTTCCTCGACAAAACATTCAAGGTGAGCAATGGCAAACTGCTGACTCCGCCGCGAGAAAAAGGCGACCTCACCAACTCATTGCTGGTGTTTCCACTGCGACCGGTGCCCGATGCGTATGACGTTCATCTTGTTGTCGAACGGCATTCTGACGTGGGCTACGGATGTAATTTCGGAGTCGTCATGGGCGGACGGCAGGTTACAGTCGATATGGATGGCAGCGGCAACATTGCTGCCGGGAAACCACGGAAATGGGCGCTCGGGTACATCGATGGTTTTTCCATGCATGACTCCGGCAATCCGACGGTTGTGCCGGGCAATCGATTTCACCGTGGTCGAAAAGTCAGCGTTGATATTCAGGTTCGGCCGAATAACATTCGTATTCTTGTCGACGGTGAAAAAATCATCGACTGGACCGGACGTCCGGAACAGCTTTCCGTCTGGGATGCGATTGAACCGCGACTGACCCGAAAGGATTCTCTGTACTTCTTCAGCCAGGCTGCGTTCATGATCCACGAAATGACACTCACTCGTCGGTAAGTCCCCGTGACAAACCATCGTCCGCAACCCACACGGAGGCTACTCCCCGCTTACACAGGCCTTTCGGCGGCGGCGGTTTCGGGCAGCCTTGCGTTCGCCGGCGGTGGGGCGGGTTGAGGCGGGGCGGGTTGAGGTGTCGGCTGGTGACGCTTGCTCGCCTGTGGACGTTCGCGGACCTCGACGACGCCGACGTGGCGGGCGGCTGCCTGCATCGCTGCCACGGTTGTCTCCGCTGCTGCTGCTACTGCTGCTGCCGCGGGGCGGTCGAGGCCGGCGAGGTCGGTCGGCGGAATCGGGGGCGGTGGTGGCGTGCGTGGTGGGCAGAGGTTCGGGTTCGCGGCCATCCGGAAGAATGCGGAAGCCGATCAGACGTTCAATGCCTTTCAGCATGGCTTTTTCGGACGGAGCACACAGGCTGATCGCAATGCCCGACGCTCCGGCTCGTCCCGTCCGTCCGATGCGGTGAACATAGCTTTCCGGTTCATGCGGCAGCTCGAAATTGAAGACGTGAGTAATGCCTTCAACATCAATACCGCGAGCCGCAAGGTCGGTGGCGACCAGAACATGCACTTTGTCTGTCCGAAAAGCAGCCAGAGCCTGCTGCCTGGCGTTCTGAGACTTGTTGCCGTGAATGGCCAGACTCTTGATGCCGTTCTTACAGAGATACTCGGCGACGGAATTCGCTCCGCGGCTTGGTCTTGGTGAAGACGATCGCCTGTCCGACGTCGCCCGCGTTCAGAAGTTTCACCAGCAGCGGCTTCTTCTGACCGTGATCGGCAAAGATGACTCGCTGATCAATCAGTTCCACATTTGTCTTTTTCGGAGCGACGTCGACCGTGAAGGGGTCGTGCAGCAGTTTGGCAGCCAGCTGTTCGATTTTGGGAGGCATCGTCGCCGAGAAGAAAAGCGACTGACGGCGGATGGGCAGCACTTTGATGATGCGTCTCAGGTCGGGCAGAAAGCCCATATCCATCATGCGATCGGCTTCATCCAGCACAAAGATCTGCAGGCGATTCAGAAAAATCAGTTCCTGTCCCATCAGATCCAGCAGGCGACCAGGTGTCGCAACCAGAATGTGGACTCCGCTGTCCGTCGCGGCCACCTGTCGCCCCTGTCCGACGCCACCATAAATGACCGTGTTTCTGACCGGAAGATGACGCCCATAGGTGTCGAAACTGTCCGCGATTTGAATGGCCAGTTCCCGAGTCGGAGCCAGCACCAGCGCCATCGGTCGTTTGGGGACGGCTTTGGAATTCTGCCGAGCAAAATGGTCAAGAATCGGCAGCGCGAAAGCCGCCGTTTTTCCCGTGCCGGTCTGAGCAATCCCCAGCACGTCCTGGCCTTCCACAGCCGCAGGAATGGTGTGTTCCTGAATGGGGGTCGGTGTGGCATAACCTTCCTCTGCAATGGCCTTCTGCAGAGGAGCAACAAGATTGAAATCGCGAAAACCGGGCACAGGCTGCCTGACAAAAGGTTGAGAACCGCATGCGGCGAACATCAGTTCGAACGTGATCGCGGTTGCGTAACAGATCCCGCAGTATACCGGATTCCTGCCGCCGCCCCCGCCTCGGGGTCGACGGAATTCGGATGTTCTCAGCCGTTGTATTCTGCCCGCCGAACACCTGCTTCGGAACACACCGGCAACACCTGCCGCTTTCTGCTGTGTTCCTCGGGAAGGAAATTCTGCTGGCCAACCGGGCCCGTGCCATCCGAAACTGATCATTCCTGTCCTCGGCACGTGAATTGCCCGGATCACACCCGTGTCCGAGATTGACCGTGTTTCGTCGGTTCCCATATACTTACGGCGACGAGACTTAGGAAAAATCGGGCCTGCGAGCATCTGATTGGGGCCCCGCCAATTCGGCAGTGATCAATTCGTCAGTGACGGCCGAAATGCCGGCAATTCAAAGGCCGGAGTTTGCATTGACGAGTCTTTTTGAGGACATCGACAGGTCATGGAGTTTCTTGAAAAAGTCGGCGATTTCTTTTCCACAGCAACATCGAAGCTGGAGCGTGGGATTACGTCGATGTTCGGTTCTTCCAACGAGAACCAGATCAAAAAATTCGGTTTTGCTCGCGACAAGCAGGCCAACAACATCGTTGTGCCCGGATCATTGCTGGACCGCATCAATTCGCTGGAGTCTGTCTGGCAGCAGAAATCTGACGGTGAACTGAAGGAAACCGCGGCCCTGTTTCGCAGGCGTCTGCGCAGCGGAGAAAGTCTCGACAGCCTGCTGCCGGAAGCCTTCGCTGCTGTCCGCGAATCCGGGCGACGATTTCTAAAGATGCGTCACTATGACGTGCAGATGGTGGGCGGCTGGATTCTGCACCGAGGTCGCATTGCAGAAATGGTGACCGGTGAAGGAAAGACTCTGGTGGCCACGCTGCCGACCTTTCTGAACGCCATCGCCGGGAAAGTGCATGTCATCACCGTCAACGACTATCTGGCACGTCGCGACATGGAATGGATGGGCCCGATTCACCTGAATCTGGGCCTGACGATCGGCGCAATCCAGTCGAACATGGGGTCGGCTGAACGTCAGAAGCATTATGCCTGTGACGTAACCTACGGCACCAGCAATCAGTTCGGTTTCGACTATCTTCGCGACAACATGAAGCCCAACCGTGAGCAGCAGGTGCAGGGAGCTCTGGACTACGCCGTGGTTGACGAAATCGACAACATCCTGATCGATGAGGCTCGCACGCCGCTGATCATTTCCGGACCGGCCTACGACAATCTGGACAAATATCCCACCGCTGACCGGATTGCTCGACAGCTGCGTCCCGGCGTCGATTTCGAAGTGAAGGAAAAGGAACACACCTGCCACATGACGGAAGAGGGGATTCGTCGAGCGGAGCAGCTGGCGGAAGTCGACAGCTTCTACACCGCAGGCAACATGGAATGGCCTCACCTGCTGGACAACGCCCTGAAGGCTCATCACCTGTACAAACGCGACGTGAACTACGTTGTGGAACGCGGTGAAGTGATCATCGTGGACGAAAACACGGGCCGAAAAATGGAAGGCCGTCAGTGGAGTGACGGACTGCATCAGGCCGTCGAAGCCAAGGAAGGGGTGAAGATCAAGGAAGAGTCTCAGACGCTGGCCACGATTACTCTGCAGAACTACTTCAAGCTGTATGGCAAGCTGTCCGGAATGACCGGGACCGCCATGACGGAAGCCAGTGAGTTCTGGGAAATCTACAAGCTGGAAGTGATGGCGGTGCCCACCAACCGCTACATGCAGCGCATCAATTTTCCGGACAACATCTACGGCACCGAAAAGGAAAAGTGGCACGCTGTTGTTCAGGAGATCAAGGAAGTTCACGCCACAGGGCGCCCCATTCTGGTGGGCACAACATCGATCGAAACGTCAGAACTGGTCAGCGGCAAGCTGGTCAAACAGGGCATTAAGCACGACGTTCTGAATGCCAAGCAGCACGAACGCGAAGCGGAAATTGTGGCTCAGGCCGGTCGTCGCGGAGCGGTCACCATCGCCACCAATATGGCGGGTCGAGGGACTGACATCATTCTGGGCGGCAATCCCGAACATCAGGCATGGGACGAACTGAAGGAAAAATATCCCAGCCGTCTGGAAGTGCCCAAAGCCGAATGGGACGACCTGACTCAGAAGATTGCCGAACGCGAAGGCATGAAAAAAGAGGCCGCCGTCATTCAGGAACTGGGCGGTCTGCACGTGATCGGAACAGAACGTCACGATTCACGTCGAATTGACCTGCAGCTGCGGGGTCGAGCCGGACGTCAGGGGGACCCGGGCTCCAGTCGCTTTTTCATTTCGCTTGATGACAAGCTGATGAGACTGTTTGCGGGCGATACGGTTCGTCGAGTCATGCAGTGGGCCGGGCTGAAGGACGGTGAACCGATTGTCAGCCCCATGGTAACTCGTCGGGTTGAGGGGGCTCAGAAGAAGATCGAAGAACGCCACTTCGACCAGCGAAAGCATCTGCTGGAATACGACGAAGTGATGGACGAACAGCGAAAGCGGACTTATTCCTATCGGCAGCGAATTCTGGACGGAGCGGACTGTCGCGACCTGCTGCTGGGCATGATGGATGATCAGATCGAACACTGGGTCAGTCATTTTCTGGAATCCAGCTACCGCGAAGACACCATCGTCAGCTGGCTGGCTCAGGACCTGCACCTGGATCTGGATGCCAAGCAGATTCGCGGCTACGAACGCGATCAGCTGGAAGACTATCTGCGAGCAACCGGAGAACGTCAGTACGATCTGATTATCGAAGAACAGCTGCAGGTCTTTCTGCCCGAAGAAGGCGGAGAAGACAATGAGGACATCACTCAGCAGTGGAACTATATCGCTCTGGCCAAGTGGGCCAACCGCTTCTTCAACATCAATCTCACCGACCGCGATCTGAAGAAGATTGAACGTCGTGACCAGCATTCGCACCTGTTGGAGCATGCCCGGAAGTTCATCGAACGCTGGGATCTGTCACCGCTGAACATTTTCATGGATGAAAATTTCCCACTGAAGTCCCTGTGCGGGTGGGCTCATCACCAGTTCACTCTGAACGTCAGCCACGAGGAACTGGCCGGCCAGGATCCGGCAAAGATCCGCGAAAGTCTCAGTCAGCGGGTTCGCAGCCTCTATGACGAAAAGGAAGTGACATTTCCGGTCAATGTGGGACTGAAGAGCTTTCTGTCCGGAGACGGGTCGCACGGTGAAAAGTACAACCGCGAAAAGCTGTGTCGCTGGGCTAACACTCGGTTCCGTCGCGACTTCTCGCCGGAACGGTTTGCTTCAATGTCCACCGCTGACATTGAGAGTCTTCTGGTGGAAACCAGTCGCGACTTTCTGAGATCGAAGCCGGACAGACAGGCCGTAGAAGCCCGACTGCTGGAATTGATTCCGGATTCCCCCAACGAAAATGCTCGTGTCGAAAAAGCTCAGGCTCAGGCTGTCGCTGACTGGGCCGGACACTCGCTGCAGTGGACGGTTGATCAGGAAAAACTGCAGGAGATGCGGCCGGCGGAAGCGAGGGCAAATTTCCTGCAGGGCATCGAGGTCGCTTATCGACCGGAACTTCGCCAGACGGAACGGTCTGTTCTGCTGGAGATCGTGGATACGGCATGGAAGGACCATCTGCACTATATGGACCATGTGCGACAGGGAATCGGTCTCGTCGGATATGCTCAGAAAGATCCCAAAACGGAATACAAACGCGAAGGTCGTCGCGCCTTCAACGCGATGTGGGATCGCATTGCCGAGCAGGTCACTTCCGCCACGTTTCGAATTGAACAGGAAAGTCCTGCGTTTGTCGGGAACCTGTGGCGAGTCACCGCGACGGAACAGGACGTTGCTCCACCCATTGAAGATGACAACGACCGTCTGCAGACGAATGCGGGCGATGAAAAACGCACGATTGACCCGATTGTGAATGAAGAGCCCAAAGTGGGACGAAACGATCCGTGCCCCTGCGGCAGCGGAAAGAAGTACAAAAAGTGTCACGGAAAGTAGCCCCGCATGATGTGGCTGCTGAACGGAATCTACAGCATTCTGCTGGGTGCGCTCAGCCCCGTCATTCTGTGGCGTGCCTTTCGACACGGTCGCTATCGGCGAGGCTGGCCTGAAAAGTTCTTCGGAAATCTGCCGACCAGCACCAGCGGTGTTCCGGCCGTCTGGTTTCATGCCGTCAGCGTAGGCGAAGTTATTCAGCTGCAGAAAGTTGTTGAACAGTTTCGCAAAGCAACGGGTGACCGATTCCGCATTGTCGTGACGACATCGACAGACACGGGATACGATCTTGCAATCAGCCGTTTTCCGGACTGCTGCGTGACGTGGTTTCCGCTGGATTTTTCATGGGCAGCCAGCCGAGCTCTGCAACGAATCAATCCCGTGCTGGTTGTCCTGTTCGAACTGGAACTTTGGCCCAACTTTCTGATCACCTGTCGGCGGCGAGCCATCCCCACGGCACTGATCAATGCTCGAATCAGTGATCGCAGTTACTCCGGCTATCGGAAGATCCACTGGCTGGTGGAACCTCTCTTTCGCGGGTTCGCTCTGGCTGCCGCTCAGACACAGGAATACGCTGACCGCCTGAGATCACTGGGAGTATCGCCGGACCGATGCCGGATGACGGGATCCGTGAAGTTTGACGGTGTCAACTGTGACCGCGACAACCCGACCACTCAGAAGCTGCGAGCTCTGTTCGGAATTTCACCCGGTGATCAGGTGCTGATTGCGGGCAGCACTCAGGATCCCGAAGAACAGATGGCACTGAACGCATGGCGGGAACTTCAAAAGACACATCCGCACCTGAAACTGATTCTGGTGCCTCGACACCGTGAACGTTTCGATGAAGTGGCTGCGGCGGTGACGGGAACCGGTCTTCCGCTGCTGAGACGATCCCGGAGTTCCGACAGCCAGTTTATGAGGAGCGATTCAAGTCACGAACAGGTTCCCGACGTGATCCTGCTGGACACCATCGGTGAATTGTCTGCCTGCTGGGGTATGGCCGACATCGCCTTTGTCGGCGGCAGTTTCGGAGCTCGAGGCGGACAGAATATGCTGGAACCAGCCGCCTATGGAGCGGCTGTCCTGTTTGGGCCCAATACCTGGAACTTCCGCGATATTGTCAGCCAGCTGCTGTCGGCCGGAGCCGCCATTCAGCTGAAGGTCCCGGCTGACTTTCAAAGTCAGGTCGGTCGACTGCTGAATGACACTGAATTCCGCCAGCGCCTCGGCCAGGCCGCTCGGTCTGTGGTGATGTCACAACAGGGAGCAATTGACAACACAGTTCGACTGCTGCTGACGCTCCTCCCGAAACCCTGAGTTTTCCGGGCAGACGACTACAGCAATTTGCCTGACCTTGTGCCCGCGCCGAGCGCTTTTCGACGGTCGAATGCTGAACTCCGCGAGGCGGCGTGCGTTAACGATTTCGAAAGATGCTCTATTTGCTGGATGCCTGAGTCACCTGCAGTTGAGGCCGCAGTTTTTCGCGGATGGCTTCCACCACCAGCTGCACCTTCTTCAGTTCTTCTTCGGCTGCGGCCAGCTTTGCTTTCGCCTGTTCGACCTGCTGCATCATCGGAGCAGTCTCGGCGGTCAGCTTCGTCAGGCCTTCCTGTCCTGCCGCGGCTTCTTTCTGAGCTGCAGCCATCGCGGCGGACATTGCCGTCATGGCGGTTTTTGAATCAGCGATCGTTTTGTCCAGCACGGTCAGCTGCTGTTGCATGGCAGCCATGGCGGCTGACTTCGCGGCCACGGATTTCTCGAGTGCTTCAGCGGACGCCTTGACTTCAGCATCTGAAGGCAGCATGGATGAAACCGTTTTCACCTGCTGAACAGCCGCCTGCAGCATGGGGATGGCCTGCTGATGTTTGGTCACTTCACCCTGAGTTCCGGCCTTCGTCTTTTCGGTCGCGGCAACGGTTGTTGTCAGCTCGGTGATCTTCTTCTGAGCTTCAGCAGCTTCCTGAGTCTTCGCCTGAATCTGCTGCTGAATGGCAGCCATCTGATCCTGCTTTTCCTTCAGCATGGCTTCGGCTTCCAGTGATGCAATCAGTACCGCTTCACGAGCTGTCTGTTTTTCCTTCAGCTGCTTCAGCTCTTCCCGAAGAACAATGTACTGCTTCCAGCGTTCAACATCCGCGACTCCTTTGTTGACGCCGTCCTGTGTGGCATTGACCTGAGCCTGTGCGGCTGCCAGCTTTTCATCGAACGGCGGCAGAGCAGCGACGACGGCATCCATGGCGGCTTTCTGATCAGCGACCTGCTTTTCATCCACCGGGATCTGCTTTTTAGTTACTTCCAGCGTCTGAGCGTAGGCAGCAACTTCGGCAATGGTTGCTTTCAGATCTGTGTCGGCCTTCTGCATTTCTGCTGTTCGCTGAGCAACCTGAGCTTTCAGTCCCTCCACGACTTTCTTCAGTTCTGCGTCGTCCTGCATCATGTCAGATGCGGTCGCCGCTTTTTCAGTGGCAGCCGTCAGTTCCGGAACAGCTTTCTGCAGTGAAGCCAGAGCTGTCTGCATGTCGGTCTGCTTTTTCTGACCGGCGGCCAACTGGGCTTCCTGTGTCTTCAGGGCTGCCTGACGATCGGCCAGTGTTTTCTGAGCGGTCGCGTAGGCCTGTTTCCCGGCTTCGATCTTCTGAACATGAGCATTTCGTTCCGCAGTTGCAGCTTCGAATGCTTTGCGGGCATTGGCGAGGGCCTCATTCAGCGGAGCGATCTGGGCTTCGGCCTGAGCCAGACGAGCTTCCAGAGGTGGCGGATTGGTGGTGAGATTTCCGATGCGGGTTCCGTCAGCTGCATTCCAGACACGAACTTCGCCCGTCCAGTCACCGGCGATCACTCGGTCTGTTTCGTCGCAGTGACTGACCTGCAGTGCCAGATCAGCGAAGGCTTCAAACTGACGCTGTTGAGCTCCGTTCTGATCCCAGATTTTCGCAGTCTTGTCGCGTCCGCAGGTGACAATGCGGCCGTCCCGGCAGAATTCCATGGACGCTGTGCCCCCGCCATGAGCATTCCATGACTTGATGTTGCCGCCGTTTTCCATTTCCCAGAGCTTGACGGACGAATCTTCACTGGCAGATGCCAGCGCGTTGCTGTCAATGCGCCATGACACAGCGTTCACAGCAGCGGTGTGGCCGTTCAGTGTCAGGTACGGACGCCCGGTCTGAGCTTCCCAGACATGCAGCCCGCCTGCCCGGTCCGCTGTTGCCAGCAGAACACTGTCCGGACTGAACTCAAGCGAATACACCCAGTCGGTGTGCTTGACAATTTCGTAGGCCAGTTCGCCGGTCGATGTATTGTAGACTCGAACAACCTTTCCCGGGCCTCCCAGAGCGATCATCGACTGGTCTGAACTGATATCTGCAGCCAGAACTTCGTCCAGTTCGTCACCGACCTGCATGATGCGCTCACCGGTTCGCACGTTCCATACAACAGCCAGCCCCTTGGCTGCTCCGTGACCGCCACCGGCCAGAAGCAGAGCTCCGCTGCGACTGAACTTCAGAACCCGAGCCTGTCCTTCAGGGAAGGGCAGAACGCCCAGGGGCTGCAGAGTTTCACTGCTGTACAGAACAACCTGCTTCTGTCCGGCCACAGCAACCAGTTTGGCCCAGGGGCTGGTGGCGATTGCTGAAACCGCTGTAGTTGCTGATGTATGGACGACCGGTTCCAGCCCAAGTACGTCCGGCAGCGGGGGCGGTCCTTCCGGACGTGTTCCTGCAGCTGATACGTCGACGCTGAGGCTGACGGCGGGCTTCTTCGGAAGCATGACTTTGCTGGACGACGTCTCGGGAGCTCCGGCTTCGATCCACTTGCGGACCGTCTGAATCATGTCGTCGGGAATCTTGTCCGAATTCGGCGGCATGTAGGGTTCACTGTCATGATTGATCAGCATGAACAGATAGCTGTTGTCCGGGCTGCCTGGTTCGATGGCCGCACCCGAACCGCCACCCTGCATCATGGCCGTGTAGTTCGACAGGTCCAGATCTGCTGCCTTCTTATTCGTGTTGTGGCAGCTGGCACACTTCGCCCGAAAAATCGGCTTGACGTGATCTTCGAAGTTCAGCTTTTCCTGTGCGGAAAGGGCAGACGGGAGGCTGAGCCCCAGAACTGCGGCAGCAACGAAATGACGAGTTGCAGATTTCATAATTGCGGCTCCGTTTGACACGTGTGTCGCGGCGGGATGTCTTTGGCCGGATGGCGGATTCGATGGCTGGTGAGTCAGTAAACCGTGCTGAGGAACTTCCCTGCACCTGAGCACTCAATGTTGACGTGATCGGCACTTCCTGGCGTGTCGGCAGAGTCTGCCGCTGACACGTCGGTCAACCGGCACAATCGGCCGGACTGGTCCATGCCTGGATCAGTGGTTGAACAGAAATTCGCGGGAATTCATGAGCGACCAGAAAATATCCTCAAGTGCCTGCTGAGGATTTTCTTCTTCCGAAGCAACGGCCACCAATCGATTCAGTTCATCATCCGTTGGCTTTCGAGAGAAACAGCGAACGTAAAGCTCGGTGATGATTTCTCCTGGCGTTTTCTTTTCGCCGACCATCAGCGGAATCAGCCCTCCCTGACGGATCTTGTTGTTGACCGTGTCCCCGTTCATCAGGTGCAGGGCCTGCGAAAGGTTGGGTTCCATCTGCACTTCGCAGGAACACACGCTCTCCCGCTTGGCTCGGCCGAAGGTTGTCAGGAAGTATGTGGATGTATTTCCGTCGGCAATATGCACAGCACGAGCACCGACCGGCAGCCCCGGGAATTTGTCGGTGGTGGTAGTAATCTGAGTAATGCAGTCCAGCATCACTTCAGCTCGCAGACGCCGCAGTTCAGCATGAGCAAAATTACGATGATCGGACGCGTTGGAAGGATTCACCTGAGTTGAAAGCTGATACGTTCGCGAGGTACAGATATCCCGCACCAGACGACGGAAGTCGTAGTTGTATTCCGTGAATCGCTTGCCAAGTTCTGCCAGCAGTTCCGCGTTGACCGGCGGGTTACTGACACGTACGTCATCAACGGGATCGATGATGCCTTTCCCGAAGAAGTGTGCCCACACGATGTTGGCAAGGTTGGTGGCGAAATAGGGGTTATCCGGCGACGCCAACCATTCTGCGAGAACTTCACGCCGATCACGTCCCTTTAGATCCGGCTGCTCGCCCCCCAGAAATTTGGGTGGCATGTTGCGACCGTCGACCAGGTGTTTCACTTCCCCGCCGCCGCTGTTGAAGATGATCTGTTCCCGAGGATCGCTGGACCCTTTGCGCCCGATCTGCGCGAAGAAGGCGGCAAAGCCGTAGTAGTCATCCATGGTCCAGCGGTCGAACGGATGGTTGTGACACTGAGCACACTGAATTCGCATACCCATGAACACCTGAGCAGCGTTTTCTGCAACCTTCAGCGTTTCGGTTTCTGTCTGGTAGTAGTTCGTGGCCGGATCGCTGAAGGTGCCGCCCTTGGACGCAAGCAGTTCACGAACCATCACGTCGCTGGGAGTGTTGCTGGCGATTTTTTCCTTCAGCCAGTTGAAGTATCGCAGCATCGGCTTCTTTTCAACGCGGTTGGCAATGGTGCGAACCTGAAGCAGTTCGGCCCATTTCATCACCCACATATCCACGAATTCCTTGCGTTGCAGCAGCTGATCCACCACCTTGTCGCGTTTCTGTGGGTCCGTGTCGGCAAGGAACTTTTCGTGCTCTTCGGACGATGGCATGGTGCCGGTGATGTCAATGAAGACGCGACGCAGGAACTGTTCATCACTGCACATTTCAGAAGGAGTGATTCTGAGTTTCCGCAGTTTGGCGTGAACGAGCGTATCGATGTAATTCAGTTCCGGTGTCTTCGGATCTTCGTACTGCAGTCCTTTGGGCAGAACAATGAAGTGCGATCCCACGGTGTGAGTTTCGAAGCGAGCCATGATGAAGGCTTCACCACGTTCATGAGCTGTCACAACGCCTTCCTGAGTGATCTCGGCAGCGGTTTCGTTGTTGCTGCTGAAGTAGGCCAATGACGTGACATCGCGATCGGTTCCGTCCGAATATTTTGCTCGCACGGTCAATCGCTGAATCTCACCTTCCCCGTCCATCACGGCCGTCTTCGGGTAAATTTCAACGGACAGAACCTTCGGAACTTCCGCCGGATTCGGGTCGTCCGGAGCACCGGATTTCAGCCATCGCACCAGAGTCGCATAACGCTCGTCACCGGCACTGAATCGCTTGCCGCCTGTATGTGGAACTGTGCCGTCGCATTTTTCGATCAGCAGGCTTTCTTCCGGCAGAGCCAGATTGATGCGACGCCCGGGAATCTCCCTTGTCAGCCGAAAATGGTCTCCGGCAGGGTCAAACCCGAACAGTGACAGGCGGAAACCATCCTTGCCGCGAGCAGCTCCGTGACAGCTGCCGTTGTTGCAACTCGTTTTCATGAACACCGGCATGACGTCCAGACGAAAACTGACGGGAAGATCCGTGGTGGCTCCTGTGACGGTCACGGGAACTTCGACGGAGTGTCCTTCATAGGACACCGTCACTTTGGTTGTGCCATCGGCGGCAGGTGTAAACAGAGCCCCTTCCTGTTTCAGAAGGGCTGCATTTTCAATAGCAAGCGTTGCCTTTTCGGTGACGTCGTACGTCAGTCCGTTCGGCATCACGGCCTGAACGATCAATGACTGTCGATCGCGAACATTGGACAGATGAATGTCCGTCGGGCTGACAGTAATCGAAGCCGGCTTGGCAGCATCCTCAGCCACCACCGATGTGCCGGCAATCAGACCGGCAACAACGGCAATGACAGGCAAAGTGAAGGTCTTCATGATTTCAGGTCCGGTGGGCTCTGTTCAGTGGGCGGTTGATTCACAGTTCATTTGTCCCGGCATGACACCGGAACCCATCGAGGCTTTACGGCACGAATGCAGCGCCAGTTTCTGCACTATTCGCCGGCAGCCTGCTTGGCCTCAAGGCGAAGTTTTTCAAGTCGGGTCAGACGTTTTTCCGCAGGAGGCGCCGGAGTGGGAGCTGCTGCGGGCTTGGGTTCTTCTTTCTTGGGCGCAGCCGCCACGGGTTTTGGCAGCGGCTTATCAACTCGCAGTTCGGTCCCTCCAACTCGAGCATGAGTAATCGGTTCGTTGTTCTCCGTCACGACGATCTGGCAGAAGATATTCTTATGCGTGCCTTCGGGACTGTCCGCTTCAGTCTTCACTTTGAAGACCAGTTCTTTGGTGTCCTTTGTAATCTGCAGGGGCTCGGCGGTCACTTTGTGAGGCAATCCCACCAGCGTGACAGTTGCCGGAGCGGCCAGATCCTTCAGCACCTGAACCTCGGCGACAACTTCCGTTTCTTTGCCCTGTTCGACAGATGATCGCTGCAGAGTCAGCCCCACATAGGGTTCGGCAATCTCCAGCGTTGCCATTTGGGTGGAGGCCCATGCGGCGCCGTTCACGTTTGCAGATCCGATCGCATAGACCGGCCACTTACCAAGTGCTGCGTTCCCGTTGGCACTCAGTGGATACAGACACTCAGTCTGGCCCTTGGGAATCTTCACGGAACTGTTGGCTCCAACACCCGGAGACCGGAACGGGAACTCGACATTGATGTCTTCATCCCAGCCTTCCTTCTTCTTCGCCACGATCTTCAGCTGCATCGAGCCGTCACGAACCAGCGGCACACCGGGTTGTACAATTTCCAGAGAAAACGGCAGTTCGTCGATCACAGCCACCGCCAGACGATTGACGTCCTTCCATGAGTACAGCGACTGACCGGGACCCGCGATGACGAAGTCCGCTCGGTTTTCAAAACGGCCACTGATGTTCTTGCCCTCTTCGTTCAGGCGAGCTCGGAAGTCGACCAGAGCTCCGGCCAGCGGAGCATCCGCAGTGGCTTCGAAGACCACCGGCATCGTGTTCAGATTGGCAGGCATGGGTGAAGCGACAATCCTGATTCCGGCTGGCAGCTGCATGTCCTCAAGAACCAGTTCCCCGCCAAAGTTGGCTCGGGCTGCAGAGATGATCGTTGCAAATCGGTTTCCTCGCGGAACATAGATCTGCTGACGCCTGCGAGTATCGAGCGACTCGGGGAATGCCCAGAGTCAGGTTTGGAACGACAGGCTGAAATTCAATTCGATAGGCAAAATCCTGACCGCCACGGCCAAGATGATCCATAATTCGCACAGCGTATTCACCATCTTCCGGCACCTGAAAACGGATGTAGCTGTCAGGGCCCCGGGAATCGTCGTTTCCGCTGATGGCTCCACCATTCTTCAGATTGAAGATGTGCATGACCGGATCAATGCCGGTTCCGATTCGCCGACCATAACATTCGACTTCATATGTCTGCCCCTTGGTGGCGGTGAACTTGAAGAAGTCATGATCACCCGGCGTTTCCAGAATCCCGTTGAAGGCTGAAGGGAAAGTGACGGCAGTCGCTTCAGCCAGAGCATTGTTGGGTTCTGTTTCAAATGAATTGGGATCCGGTGAAACCCGGACGGTATGACCACTGGGACTGATCCCGCGATCGTCCTGAGCAAACACCTGAATCTCAGTTCGGCCGTCAGCGGGCAGAGTGACCTTTTGCTTGAATGCACCACCCGCGTCGCCGATGAAGGTGAATTCCACCTCTTCACCCGCCTTTCCGCCTGCCGGAAAGATGGCCGTTGGCCGGGGAAACTGGCCAACATGCAGACGGTAACGACAGTTGCCGTTGCCGGTGTAGCTGCTGTCCCGCATTTCGATGATGTACTTACCGTCTTCCGGAACAATGATGGACGTCAAAGCGTCCTGCCGAACCAGTGGAGCATCATCAACAGCAGAAAGTTCAAACCGCTTTTCGTCCAGGATGGCGATGTAGGGATCGAACAAAGTCTGCCCGAATCGCATCCCTTCAACTTCAACAGACAGTCGCTGTCCCTTCTTTGCTTCAACGACGAAATAGTCCACATCTTCGTTGTCAATCACGCCTTCAACAGTGACTTCCTGTTCAATCGGCTGAGGACTGGTGAATTCGGTGTTTGGTTCTTTCTCCGCAACGGCCGGGAGAGCTCCCACAAAAACTGTGCGATAATCAGAAAGCCCGCTTTTTGTTCGAACCTGTACGGTTTTTTCACCGAGTTCGCAGTCGGCTGCGACCTTGACGGTTGCTCGACAGATGTTGGCGTTTTTCTCATCCGCTTCGAGCTTGACCACTTCAAAACCGGGGTCATAGAACAGGATTTCTTCAGCATCCTGCAGCCGAGCTCCGGAGAACGTCAGCACATGCTCAGCTCCCCGCTGAACCCCGCGCGGCGTCACCACGCTGAGCGTCGGATCGGAAGCAATCACGGACGAAGTGCAGGCAAGCAGCATCGCGGCGGACAGCAAACAACAGCGCATCTCGTTCCCCTGGAAAAGTATGCCGATATTCGAATGGGAATTGTATGGTGAGCAGCCCGGGTTGACAGTCAATTCGCGAGACAAGTCAGTCAATCGCGACAGATTTCAGGCTGGAAACAATATGGTGGGATTATGGATTATGCGGACTGAAGGTGTTCAGTCAAACGGCGGGACCTGAGGTGCAGCAACCTGAAAGGGGAACCGCGCGGTCAGGAGCCACGAGTTCTCGGAGCGACATCCCTGTCTCTGCGTCCGCCACCATCCATTGCAGCGGAGCCCGCATCAGAGCGATCGGCTGCTCTGACGCTGATCATCATTTCGCCAATGCAACATGTGCCGCAGGCTGCACCAGTGACTTCCGGATCACGGAGACACTGGCATCGCCGACGGCACACATCAAAGCAACAAATTAAGCCAACAGTTCGCGACGAACTTTTCCGCCGTCAACAATTTCAATCGGGCGATCACCAGGAGCCATCAGTTCCTTGTCTCCGACGATTCCCAGACAGTGATAGATCGTGGTTGCCCAGTCAACGACAGTCAGCGGCTTCTCTTCGGGCTCACTGGCGGTCGCGTCAGAGGACCCGTACACAACGCCACCCTTGATACCGCCACCGGCCAGAACAACGCTGAACACCTTCGGCCAGTGATCTCGACCGGCTGTTCCGTTGATCTTCGGTGTTCGACCGAATTCGCTGGCAATGCAGACCAGTGTATCTTTCAGCCGACCACGCTCATCCAGATCCCGAATCAGTCGGGAATAAGCCTGATCCAGCTGAGGAACCTGGTTTCGAATTCCGCCTTCGATGTTGTCATGCATGTCCCACCCGCCGTAGGTGAGGGTCACAAAACGAGCTCCGGCTTCGACCAGACGACGAGCCATCAGCATGCGAGCACCGGCCGTGTTGCGACCATACTGGTCTCGCAGAGCATCCGGCTCTTTGCTGAGATCGAAGGCATCACGAGCCTGAGGCGAACCAACCATCCCGTAAGCCCGCTGATAGAACGTATCCACAGCGTCCAGGGAATCGGCCTTTTCCTTATTGACGAAGTGCTCATGGACAGCATCCAGAACACTGCGTCGACGAGTAAACCGCTTCTCGTCAACTCCACCCGGCAGGTTCAGGTCGCGAACGGTGAAGCCATTCTGTGCTGGATCTGACCCCAGACTAAATGGAGCGAACGATGAACTCAGGTAACCCGTCCCGGCAAATTCGTTCGGCTGATTGGGAATACAGATGTACTGAGGAATGTTGTTGCGAGGCCCGAATTCATGAGTGACCACACTGCCCATGCTGGGATACGCCAGTGCCGGACTGGGCCGATATCCGGTAAACATGTTGTGAGTGCCACGTTCGTGAGCCGCTTCGCCGTGCGTCATTGATCGGCAAATGGCAATCTTGTCGACGATCTGAGCGGTATTCGTCCAGGCTTCGTTGATGAACGTGCCGCCGACACTCGTCTGGATGTGCTTCATCGGCCCACGGTATTCAACCGGAGCATACGGCTTGGGGTCGAAACTTTCCTGATGAGCCATTCCGCCCGGCAGGTAGATAAAGATGACAGACTTCGCGGTGCCCTCGACGCTTTCGTATTGTTTGATGTCTGCCTGTGCAGACTGGAGCTTCAGGTACTGAGCCAGCGTGAGACCGATGCCTCCACAGAAACCAACATGCAGAAAGTCACGGCGATTGTTGCGTCGAAACATAGTGAAACTCCGGATTCTTTTCTTTGTCTTAAGGTCGGGAAGGTTGCGCGGACTTCCGCTGAAACGACACGTGGAGGGAAGAGAGGAGGGTGGTGAGGCGGGACGGTTGCGAAATCTCCAACCGCATTATTGAAAAGTATGAAGTCGCAAAATCAGGTTGTCAACGGTCGATCGCGCAGATTCGGCGTGATTCAGGGATTCGGAATGCAGCGTTTTTCCGGCTGTGGGTTGGTTTCACGCCCATCGCGGGGACGAGAAGAACCCAGTCTGAGTTCGATGATTCCTGATTTTCCCCACCGTTGCTCGCGTTTGCGATATTATGTCGTAAATTCCGGCCACTGACGTGAATTTCTCCCGAAGGATTTCCGGCGCCGGAATCTCGATCACGCAGCAAACTCCTGTCAGCCAAAGACTTGCATACCAGCGATGCAGATCACTCAGTTGAAGTTTGAATATCCTCGGACCGGTTTCTCGCTGCAGATTCCCGATCTGACCGTTGCGGATGGTGAACGTGTCGCCGTCGTGGGCCCCAGCGGTTCGGGGAAGACGACCCTGCTGCATCTGATTTCCGGAATTCTCGTTCCTCAGCAGGGAAGCATCCGCATTGGTGAAGACCGGCTGGAATGCCTGCCTGAATCTCAGCGAAGACAGCTTCGCCTTCGGAAGCTCGGTTTGATCTTTCAGAATTTCGAACTGATTGAATACCTCAGTGTTCTGGACAACGTGCTGCTGACCTGTCGCATCGGGGCTGGCCGAGTGACTGCTCAAGTGTCGCAGCGATCAGTCCAGCTGCTGAACGAAGTCGGCCTTGCGCATCTGGCACACAGATCCGTCACACGGCTGTCACAGGGCGAACGGCAGCGAGTCGCCATTTGTCGAGCTCTCCTGCATTCACCAGGTCTGCTTTTGGCCGATGAACCGACCGGAAATCTGGACCCGACAACGTCTCATCGAATTCTGCAGCTGCTGCTGGATTCCACAAGGCAGCATCAGTCAACACTGCTGATGGTGACTCACGACCATTCTCTGCTGCACCATTTTGATCGCACCATTGATTTCGCTCAGTTCCTTTCGGCCCCGGCGACCGTGAACGGAGGAGCGTCATGAACGGCCCGCTGTATCTGGCACTCAGGTCGCTCTGGTGGTTTCGGGGACGAGCCTTCACCATTGTTCTGTGCCTGGCTCTGACGCTGTGGCTTCCGATCACGATTCGCCTGCTGCTGAACGGGTTCCGAGCAGAGATCACGGCTCGAGCAGAATCGACTCCCCTGGTCATTGGTGCTCGCGGAAGTCGGATAGACCTGGCCCTCAATGCTCTGTATTTCGACACGGCGCCGCCCGAGACCACAACGATGGCCGAAGCCGACTATGTGCAGGAGTCCGGATTTGCGACGGCCATTCCGGTGCATGTCCGCTACCGAACTCAGAACGTCAACAACGCTCGCAGTGCGGCCATTGTCGGCACCACGCTTGAATACTTTGAATTTCGCCGACTTGGCATCGGGCAGGGCCAGGGCCTGGCGATGCTGGGTGACTGCGTGATCGGCTGTCGGGTTGCCGAACAGATGCAGCTGAAACCCGGCGACCATCTGCTGTCTGCTCCGAAAAACGCATTCAACCTGGCGGGCGATTATCCTCTAAAGATGAACATCACCGGCATTCTGGCTCCATCCCATTCGCCCGATGACCACGTTGTCTTTGTTGATGTGAAAACAGCGTGGATCATCGACGGCATCGGACACGGACATCAATCGCTGCAGCACGAAACCAGTGATGATGGCCGGATCCTGAACCGCACCGACGACAACATCACCGCCAGCGCCGCTGTTCTGCCGTATACGGAAATCACCAGGGAGAACCTTCACAGCTTTCATTTTCATGGCGATGAAAAGGACTTTCCGGTCTCCGCTGTAATCGCCGTGCCGAACAGTCGCCGCGATCAGACTCTGCTGCTGGGGCGATACACGTCTGTCCGCAACGATCGAGCTTTGTGTGTGAAGCCCGCCGATGTGATTCAGGATCTGCTGCAGATTGTGTTTCGAGTCGAGCAGATTGTCTGGCTGGCATCACTGCTGGCCACCGTCGTCACTGCACTTCTGTTGACTCTGGTCCTGGTGCTGTCCGTTCGACTGCGAGCGGCCGAGCTGCAGACAATGTTCAAACTCGGCTGCAGCCGATGGACCGTCGCAACTCTGATTGGAACAGAAATCGGCCTGCTGATCATCGCCGGCCTGACTGTCGCCGGAATCGCAGCCTGGATTTCCCAAAGCCTCCTCGCTGACCGCCTGCAGGCATGGCTGTTCTGACGTGAGAAGAGCCGGGACGATTTTCCTGAAGTCTTGAGCCGGCTTCTCGTGCTGTTCGCGACGACCAACCGCTATACTCTCGCGATGGGACGCCTTCCGCATTTTTCCGGGTTCGAATCGCTCACGTGGAGCATCAGTGTATGCGCTGCGGTGTCGGCGGCGGTGGTGGCGATTGTCGTGCTGAGGCGATACGAGGCATCTCTGGTTTCGCGGCCTGTGGGGCGGATGCTTCTGGCGTTTCGCATTGCAGTGCTGTGTCTGCTGCTGGTGACGATGCTGCAGCCGGTTCTCACGGAGACTCTTGTCGAAACCGTTCCCAGTCGACTGATCATCGGCATTGATGCGTCGGCCAGTATGGAAACTGCCGATCCTCATGCGGTTCCCGAAGAAACTCTGCTGTGGGCTCAGGCACTGGGCATGACCGACGCCGCTCGAACTCAGGAGCAGCTTGCTCGCTGGGCGGAATCCGGCAGCAATGATGGCACTGAAACGTTTAATCGGCCCGTGCAGGATGCGATTGATGAACTGAAACAGATGAACAGACTGGAATTCGTCCGGCGGCTGCTGACGTCTGAACAGGGACTGATGTCTGTTCCTCGGCCGCCGGACAGCGAGGTCACGGTTGCGGCCTTTGGAGACGAGGTCCAGCCAATCAGCGAGGCTCAGCTTTGTCAGCTGTCACCGGATGTACTGACCAGTTCGCTGAAGTCGGAAACGGACATTGCCGGGTTTCTGAACACGGCGCTGACGGACCGCCAATCCGAGGAATTTACGACCGTGCTGCTGCTGACGGATGGGCGACACACCGCCGATTCGGATGTGGCTGCTCAGGCGGCCCGCCTGGGAACACTGGGAATCCCCGTTTTCTGTGTGCCGATCGGGTCACGTCGCCAGCCGCGTGATCTCAGCATTTCCGAAATCTCTGTTCCGGAAGCTGTTTTTCCGGAAGACAGTATTCAGGTGCAGGTTGGCATTCTGGGATCCGGGTTCTCCGGAGACACGGTCACCGTGCAGCTGTCGCAGGACGGACAGCCGATTGAATCCGCCAGCGTGACACTCACCGGTGACGTGACGCCGGTTCCTTTCACGCTGCCGCCGCAGTCTGTCGGGCGACATACCTGGACGGTGGCCGCCGATCTGCAGCCGAATGAACTGCGGGCCGACAACAATGCTCGCGACTTCAGCGTCTCCGTGGTGGACACTCGATCAAAAGTCATGATCGTGGAAGGCGATGCTCGGTGGGAATTTCGCTACCTGCTGAGCGCTCTGCAGCGAGACCGTCAGGTGAAGGTTTCGAACGTGCTGTTCAGTCAGCCGTGGCTGCACCTGCTGAACAGAACGTTTCTCGACAGCGAACTCCCACCCGCCGGAACTCTGAAAACAGATCTGGCGAAATCCGACCTGTTGATTCTGGGAGACGTGTCTCCGGACGATCTTCCGGAAACAGCTCTGGAAGTGATTGAACAGGCCGTTTCTGAAGACGGCCTGACTCTGGTCATGATTCCTGGAAACCGACACATGCCGCTGCGGTATCAATCTCCTGTTCTGGAGAAGCTGCTGCCGGTGTCCGCTGTGCGGCATCGTTCGGCGGAACGACAGCACAGAACTCTGCCCGGTCAGTCACCAGCATTCTTTCGCATGCAACTGACTCCGGCCGGGGAAGCTCAGGCCGTGTTTCAGTTTCATCAGTCCGGCCAACACGGTGAACGCCGAAGTCCTGCAACCCTGCCCGGTCATCCGTGGGTTTCAACGGCTGCTGCCAAACCCGCGGCCACTGTCTGGGCGGATGCCGTCATGGAGGGAGAAGATCTGAACGGCGACACTGCCGTCGCCGTGCATCAGTATTACGGTTTTGGCCAGGTGCTGTGGCTGGGAATCGACAGCACCTGGCGGTGGCGGCTAAGATCCGGGGACCGCTGGCACCACCAGTTCTGGGGCCAGCTGGTTCGGTGGGCGACTCAGAACAAATCCGCGGCCGGCAACGATCAGGTGCGCATGACTCTGTCGCAGACCACGGTTCCCGAACAGACATCCGTTGATGTTTCCGTCCGCTGGCAGCCGGAATTGCTTGATCAACTGAAGGGGGCCGACGTGGAAGTGGTGGTGTCACCGCAGCAATCCGCAGGCAGCGACAATTCCACTGCGCTGGTTCACAGAATTCCGCTGCTGCAGCAGGAACTTTCCCCAACTCGTTTCACAGGCAGCATTCCCGGACTGCCCCCCGGCCTGTATGACGTGCGACTGCAGGCCGGGTCAGCTGCCGCGCTGTCGAATGATCCGATCTGTACGCCCCTGAATGTCATTCAGTCCGTGTCCGACGAACTGGCCAACCTCAGCTGCCACCGCGATTTTCTTCAGCAGCTGGCCGGTGCCAGCGGAGGGCGACTGGTGGAACCGTGGCAGCTGAAAGACCTGACAGCTCTGTTCCCTCCAGCCACCGGCGGACGCCGGCAGATTCAGGAAACCAACCTGTGGACTCACTGGATCCTGATGCTTTCCTTCTTCGCTCTGCTGATGGGCGAATGGACCATCCGCCGAATCCACGGCCTGCCCTGAAACGACAGCGTAGTGGTTAGCGAACCGGTTTTCCATTCCACATCACGACAGGGCTCGGAACGGCTTCCGCAATCTCGCATTGTTTTTCTTCCGGAAGATGCTCCCTCCGAACAAGCAGCGGCAGCTGATTCCCCAACTGGTTCACGAAGTTGTCTTTGAACCAAGACAGTCCACGATCGCTGTCACTATCCACTCTGAAACGATTACGAACTTTGTCCAGGCCCTTCCACAGTCGAAGTAAAGTTGTTCGTTCGCGTGAATAGTTGGAAGTCACGCCAGATCCGTCGACGGCGTGCCATTGATTGATCGCATCGGGATCGAACGATATCATTCCGTGCGTATACGTACGAAATGATATCTCGGTTCAATGTGATGAATTCCAAAGAAGAAATTCCCTTGGCACTTCGCGCGGCGTATCTGGCTCTCCACCGTCAGTCGGATGCGGCATTTTCAGGGCATGGCGTCACGGCGGACCAGTTTGTGTTGCTGGCCACATTGGCAAAGGGGGAAGCCCTGACGCAACGCGAACTGGCACTACGAATGCCGTCCGACCCAAGCACGGTGCGTGCCATGCTGGTTCTGTTGGAGGAACGTGGACTTGTACGACGTGCCCCGCATCCCACGGACAGACGAGCGCGTACTGCGGCACTGACGGCGGCTGGCCAACGGATGTTTCGCGAACTTTGGGAAGCAGGAGAGTCGATCCGGACTCAGGCGGTCAGTGAACTGACCGCGGATGATGCAAAAGCACTGGTGAGAATTCTCAGACAAGTGACCACGTCCCTGACTGAACGTGATGCAGTTGCAACGAAGAGAATCCAGAGGGTGTCATGAATCGACTTTTCAATCCGCTGTTCGTGCTCATCGTCACGGCGATCCACTTGCCGCCAGGTCACACGTTTGCTGCACCTTCTCCCGTATCGGCGTCTGAGTCAAAGTATCTGACTGTCGTTCGCCGGACCGTAGATGTCATTTTGGAGAACGGGCGAGACACATACGGTGATCAACATTCAGAGATGATTATCTCAGTGCTCGACCGGAAAAACGGAAAGCCATTACGGTCACTTCCTCAGGCTCCTCAGGGAGTTCGCCACAGTGATCGGGTTGGTCCAGGCGGCTCGAATGCCAACCTGCAACAGGACCTCTATCGAACAATGCGGCATCTGAGTCGTCTCACCGGCGACCCGCGCTACGAGCAGGCTGCACAAGCGGCGCTTCAGGACTTCATTCGAATCACCCAACATCCGGACACCGGGTTGCTGGCGTGGGGAGAACACTTGTATTGGAACTGTCTCGAGGACCGCCTCGGGGACCTGGACCCCAATAAGACGCATGAGCCGAAGAAGAAATTCATTACTTTCGATCTCCTTTACGACCTGGACCCTGAGCGAACGCTGAAATATGCCCAGGGACTCTGGGAGCATCAGATTGCAGATCAGGAAACAGGCAACTTCAGCCGCCATGCGAAGTATGACCGGCATGATCCCCGGCGGGATTACGATTTCGCCAAGGAAGGCGGATACTTCATTGATACCTGGTCGCGTGCGTACGCAGCCTCTCAAGACGAAGAATTTGCGACGGCCGTGAGAGTGCTGACTCAGCGGTATCTCAACCGCATGAGCTCACTAGGCCATCTTTCTCTGGACAGTACGACTCGGCCGGAATGGTTTCAAACTTCTCCGTCGCTTTACGCGGTCGCGCTGGCTGCTGAGTGTACGGACGCCGCCGAACGGATGGACGCAAAGTCCGCAGTTTTGCTCCGGCAACTTGTTTCGGCTCAGGACAAAGCATTTCTGTCCATGCCACACAGACCGGATGATCCAGCCCGGGGATTTGTCAGCTATGCAGATACGGAGTCGGGGCAGCCGAAGCCCGTGGAAGCAAAACAATCCGACGGTTTCTCCCGCCACTGGGGATTGGGATACGGGGTCCATTCAACTGCGATGATCGCTTTGCTCTGTAACACTCGGCAGCAACAACTGGGAGATTCGGAACCGGGCGAAGAATACAGGAGACTTGTCGTGGACGCAGCCACACTCTACTTGAATGAGCAGCCCGATCCGACAGCTGATGATCTTTGGGCCGGAGAATACGGCACGGTGATTTTCACGTTGCTTGCCGCTCATCGGATCTCGCCCGACTCTCGATACCTCGATCGTGCAATCGCTTTGGCCGACGAGGCCGTTCGCATCTTTTGGGACAAAGACCGCCCCCTCCCTCGCGCCAGTTCGAAGACCGATTACTACGACGTCGTGACGGGCTCCGACACGCTGATCCTCGCTCTGTTGGCGGTCCACGAGCAAATCACAAGCAATGATCCTCAGATCGAAGTCAGTGACCTGATTCGATAGACGTCAATGTGTAAACATCCGCATTCCGAATAACTCCATCGACAGCTACCCAGCGAACAGAAGAATTCATCATGAAACGATTGTTATTTCTGCTTCTATTGGCAACATCTCTGAACATGCCTGCGCTGGCTCAACCGGAGCCGAATGCAGCTTCTCAGCCCGAGAACTCTGAGCAACCGCGGCAACGACGGGGTGGATTCGGCGGGCCGATTGAACTCGGTCCAGATGACAAGCAAGCCTATCCCGATCCGCCAGAGATGATAACGGAGAAACGTGAGGGAATCGCTCACGGCAAGCTGGCCATGGTCGAATATGAGTCGAAAACCGTCGGCACCACGCGGAAAATGAATGTTTATACGCCTCCGGGTTACTCGAAGGAGAAACAGTATCCCGTACTCTATCTGCTGCATGGGATCGGAGGAGATGAAACGGAATGGCAGCGATTCGCATCTCCGGATGTCCTCTTTGACAATCTCATCGCCGATGGAAAAGCAGTGCCGATGATTGTCGTGATGCCCAACGGACGAGCGCAAAAGAATGACCGTGCTGAAGGCAACGTGTTTGAATCCGCGCCTGCATTTGCCGTCTTCGAGCAGGATCTTCTCAACGATGTGATTCCAGCCATTGAATCTCGTTATTCCGTCCAGGCGGATCGAGAACGTCGCGCCTTGGCTGGACTGTCGATGGGCGGAGGCCAGTCGCTCAACTTTGGGCTAACTCACCTCGACACATTCGCCTGGATCGGCGGCTTCTCGTCTGCTCCAAATACAAAGTCCCCTGAAGAACTCGTTCCCGATCCTGCCAAGGCAAAGGAGCAACTCAAGCTGCTCTGGCTTTCCTGCGGAAACAAGGATGGTCTGATCCGTATCAGCCAGCGAATGCAGCGGTACCTCAAGGAGAACAACGTGTCGCACATCTGGAATGTCGATTCACACGGACACGATCCGACACATTGGCGCAATAACCTCTACCACTTTGCTCAATTGTTGTTCAAAGATTCGAGCGACGAGGCAGCGAAAGCAACCGTGCCAGCGGACTCTCCTGAGAAGGCCGCCCCGTCCGATCGTGACCTGTCCAGTGCTACGCCGGAAGGCATCACCGACGACTTCCAGCCGGCCTCGACCAATCAGCCCGGCAAGGACTATCCGCAGGTCAATTCCCAGGGTCGCGTCAAGTTTCGGATTGTTGCACCGGAGGCAAAGAGTGTGGGCGTGACGTTCCGTGACAGCACGGAATTCGTCAAAGGGGAAGATGGTGCGTGGACCGGCTACACACGCCCGCTTGATGAGGGGTTCCACTATTACGCCATCAAGATTGATGGTGCCGAAGTACCAGACCCGAACAGTATGTACTTCTTCGGGGCAGCTCGCTGGGGCAGCGGCGTGGAAGTGCCTGCACATGATCGCGACTTTTACGCTGTCAAGAATGTCCCGCACGGTCAGATCCGCGAAGTGTTGTTCTACTCCAAGAGCACAGACACGAATCGCCGGGCGTTCGTCTACGCCCCTCCCGGCTATGACAAGGAGACCGACAAACGATATCCAGTCCTCTATCTCCAGCACGGCTATGGAGAAAACGAATATGGCTGGAGTGTCCAGGGACATGCCGGCCTGATCATGGATAATCTCCTGGCCGGGGAGAAAACAAGGCCGTTCATCATTGTCATGACGTACGGAATGACGAACGAAATTCGGTTTGGGGGACTCCGAGATTTTGATATCCGTCCGTTTCAAACCGTGCTTATTGATGAACTGATCCCATTCGTTGACTCCCACTTCCGCACGCTCAGCGACCAGGCACATCGCGCGATGGCAGGCCTGTCGATGGGAGGCATGGAAACGAAGCTGATCACGCTGGCGAATCTCGACACCTTCTCGCACATCGGCCTGTTCAGCGGCGGTAGTATTCGCCCCCGGGACATCTCCGACATGGACGCATTCAAAGCGAAGAACAAACTTGTGTTTGTAAGCTATGGCGGACATGAAGTGAGCGGCACTGGGCCTCGTCGAGGCGGAGACCCCGAAGCAGCCGTTAAGGAACTGAAGACTGCCGGAGTCAATGCACACTATTACGTTTCGCCTGAAACCGGCCACGAATGGCTGTCCTGGCGTCGCAGCCTGAAAGAAATTGCTCCGCTGCTGTTCCGCGACAGCCCCTGAGGCAACGTTCAAGAATTCCTGCAGGCAACACTTCCACCAACCTGATGACTGAGCAGCTCGACTCTGTCATGGAGCGCCGAAATTCAGCGTCAATTGCAGACGCGAAGTTTTCGTCCCAGTTCGCGTTTCTTCCGGTTCATGTCAGGTGTTAAAAATCGCACATCGAATGCCTGTGTGGTGCCAGCCGCAGACTTCTCCGCTCTACCTGCCGCACGGGCTCTTCCGTGTCATTGATCAGACTGCCCGGCCGAGCTGCACTCATCGCTTCCCTGATCTGCTCGGCCAATCCATCCACCATCCTATGCAACTGCGTCTTCAATTTCTCCGGCGATACCCAAGGTAACTGACTCACGTCTCATGACCTCCTTGGTTAAGCTTTCAATTGCTGTTCCCTGAACCCCACTGCACATTACCGAGTCTTCGCACATCGCGCCAGTCAGAATTACCACACCCGTTGCCTGGTGACCTCACGACTTCAATTCTTTGGTGAAGACGGTACCGGTATTGACTGGTCATTGCAAAAATACCGTCGTGGGTGGAGCAGGGACATCTGAGCTGCAGGGACTCGTGGCATCGCCCGCGACGACATGGTGCTGTCGCCTTCAGCGAACGGAATTCCTACGAGCGGCAAGCGAATGGTATGTGTGACTCTTCTGAAATGACGGGCCCTGAAACTCGACGCGAACTCGGCTGGAAACGGCTGGTGATGTGGACAACCTTCGGGCTGGGCTGTCCGCTGATCTGGCTGGCATGGCAGGTGTTTCGTTCACCGGCGCCTCTTGTGATTTCTTATGCAACCACTCGCCTGACTGAGCCGCTACAGCCAGATGGACGTGTTGACTACCCTGCAGCGATTCAGCACCTCGATCTGATCGGATCTTCCGAAGCCGAACGACTCTGGCAGGAAATCATCCATCGGGAAATCGACGGGACGTCCTCGTCAAATCCATACGTTGACCCGATGAAGGTTTTGACACGGAAAGTGCCCGCGGGTGAGGTTTCGTGGAATCTCGCCAAAGGCGACTTCGTTCCGTGGACACCGGCCGACCAGGTTGAAATTGCAGCTGCGATTGAAGCCAACAAATCGTGGTACACCGAGATTCAGGAAGTGTTCGCACTTCTCGATCGTCCGGACATGCAGGGACGCTCGAAGAAAACGGATCCGCTGTTCGGCCAGTTTTCGGACGGCGGTCGAGCATCCGAGGGGATCGCCGAGCGGCTTTCTGTGGCGAGCAGCCGCTCGGCTTGGGAAGAAGAAAGACTATGTCGGAGCATTCGAGGATCTGGACTTCGTTTACAGGATCGCCGAACGGAGCGTCACTGCGTATCCAAAGAACCCCATGGGTCGCATTCCGGATCGAACGCCAGGCGGCACATCAGGCGATTCGTGGGATCCTGAAGTCAGACAAGTTGTCTGTCGAAGCGATTCGCTGCATCGAACAGTTTCCCGCATCTTCGCTGCGACCTGCAGTTGCAAACAGCCTGGAACTGAGCCGCCTGCGGCTGTTGTCTGAGGTCCAGTGCTTTACATGCCGCGCCGAGCATGGCGTTGATTCCCTGGTCGGACGCCGCCCGCGCAATGACATTGCGGCATGGATTCTGCTGCGGAGGACATGGAATTCGACGGACTGGAATCGAATGCTGGAAATCGTCAACATTATTTTCGACCACTTCCAGGAGGGCTCTGCAGATTGAGGACCGCAACAGATGCTGGCGGCGGCCCGAGCCGCGCCCTGGGTCGGTTTCGACGGCCAGCGAGTGGAAGGTGTTGAGGCATTACCGATACAATCGCTGATTCCGCGCCCGGTTGATCCGATCGCGATGGAGAGACATCTTCGATTCGTCGTTTCCGAGATCACCTTCGGGGGCGAGATTCCGGATGTGGAGATGTATCGGAGGATTCAGCAGTTGCTGCTCGTCTGGTCGTTTTCCGACAGCAGCATCATCACTGGCCGGAACACCTTGACGATCTGAGGCATGTCACCGGAGTGGCGGATCACGCCGACGGGATCTTTCTGGACCCATTCACGGGAAAGCCGTTCGAATACCATCGCACTCAGGATGGTTTTGAGATTCGAAGCATGGGCGGCAACGGTGTGCGGACGAAGCGTTCCACTCGACTCTTCATCACGATATCTATCCGATCAGCGATGAGGAAGACATTGTGTGGCGCTGGCCCTGAAGAGTTTCTGAAGGGTAAGCATGGCAGCGCTGATGATCCGGCGCAGCGAACCGCTTGCTGAGAGACCACCTGCCCGACCTGTCAGCGGCTACTTGCCGAAGAGGCCGAAGAGGCCGCCTTTTTTCTTTTCCACAACACGGGTCTGAGCTCGTTCTTCGTCGCTCATGTTCAGGCGGCGGGTGAGGTCGGCGATGCTGCGGGTGAGCCTGGCCTTGGGCGCGAACTGGGCCAGAGGAATACCGTTATTGCGCGAAGCGACCATCGTGGCGTAGTCGTTGGGCAGCTGCCAGAACACTTCCCGCCCGATGGTTTCCAGAGCCTTGTTCAGACTGATGTCCGTGTCTTCCAGGCCCATCCGGTTGACGATGATCTCCACCTTCTGGTTCAAACCGGCGTGGTTGTCCAGAAACTGCATGACTCGCACAACGTTTCTCAGGCAGCTGAGGTCCAGCTGAGTCAGCAGCAGAATTCGGTCCGACACTTCCATGGCGGACATGTCCAGCGGCCCGAATGATTTGCTGACATCGATGATCAGGTGGGAAAACGTGGCTTTCAGCAGTGCCAGAATTCGCCTCAGGTCATCCGGACGAACCAGATCCTGACTTTCCACTTCCACAGGTCGGGGCAGCAGGTACGTGCCGCAGTCATGCCGAGTGAGTGAACGTTTCAGCAGACCATAATCCAGTCGACTGATGTTCTCCGAGACGTCGCGAATGGTGTAATCCGGAATGATGTCCAGCCATACGTCGGCGTCTCCCAGAGTCAGATCGAGATCGATGATCACCGGTGAACTCTTGGGATCCTGAGCCAGTGCAGCGGCCAGATTGACGCACAGAGACGTACTTCCGACCCCTCCGCCGACTCCGACCACAGTCAGAATCTGGCCGTTGCTGGCATTGCCGTCCGCGTCATTTCCTCCCATGGAACCTCGGATGCGGTCCAGCGCCGAGATGAAATCGTCCAGCTGCAGGGGCAGGTTCAGGAACTCAGCAGCACCGCTGCGCATGACCTGCAGAATCAGACTGCCTTCCTGAGATCCGCTGATGACCAGCACAGCGCACTGCGACGCGGTGCGTGTGATTTCGGCGATCAGGTCCAGAGCTTTCTGAGGGTTGCTGTCGACATTGACCAGAGCGATATCAGGCTGAGTCTGCTGAATGACATCCATGAAAAATTCATAGCGTGAACATTCCGCTTCGAGCCAGACGGTATCGATGCCCAGCAACAGCGATTTCAGTGAGTTTCTGGTGGCTTCGGCCGGGTCGACCGTTGCGATTCGAAGAACACTCTTCATCTTCTGCCTCGGATCTTCTGTCTGCGATGAACCGCGTTCCGGTCACAGTCAGCGGAGAAATTAAACCTGATCAATGCTGTCGAACGACTTAACGGAACAGAGGAGAAAGCAGCCCTGAACGAGTCTTCTTCTCCGGAGTTTCCGAGGGCGTTTCGACAACCGGCCGGGTGTAGCTGACCGGCGTCCGGCCGGAGCCTGAAGATTCTGCTGACTGAGGCGGCAGCAGACCGTGATCCATCGGAACGGGCCGCTGCATTTCCTGCGGCTGAATCAGCATCGGCTGGTCTGTCCCGCATCCGCTGCAGGACGGGTCAGTACATCCGCTGGCTCCGCACCCTCCGGCACCACGTCCCGTGCCTCGGCCGCCGCCTGCTCCGCTGAACATCCCGTTCAGCATTCCGCGGCCGGAGCAGCCGTGAGGATGTCGCTGGCAGTAACCGTTCTGCTCGCATTCCAGACAGTTGAACTGAGCACTGCATTCCGGTCCGACTCGGGGAACTTCCAGCATGCCGTTCCAGTACAGTTCGTGATCGGTGACTGTATCGGTGAACATTCCCGGTCCGCCCGCAGGAACCTGATCCGGAGTCATCGGAGCCACGTGTTCCGGCGTGACCAGGATCAGGAGTTCCGTTTCGGATTCGTTGTACTGCTTCTTGCTGAAGGCAGCTCCGATCCACGGCAGTTCCCCGAAGAACGGTACCTTTGACGTTGAAGAATCTTCACGCTTCTGAATCAGCCCCCCGATGACAAGGGTTTCTCCGAAGTTCATTTCCACCTGAGTATTCACTTTGCGAACGGTGAAGGACGGCACCGTGACTCCGCTGACTGTCACAGAGTTGGCAAAGTCGCGTTCAACCACAGACGCATCGATCTGCAGTTTCAGTCGGCCGTTCCCCAGAATCACCGGGACACCGTTCATAATCACGCCGAACGGTTTGAATTCGATGGCCGTGGTCCCCAGACCAGCCGGTACAACCACCGGCGCTTCACCGCCGTTCAGCAGATTGGCCGGTTCGCCGTTATGCGTCACAACCATCGGAGTGGCGTGAATCTTCAGCAGGTTTTCATTTCTCAGAGCATCAATGAAGCCACGCAGTGAGGCATTCGAATTCAGAAACCCGAACGACACACTGGTGTTGTTGAAGCCGCTGAACGTGACCAGCGGGCTGGTGCCGGTGGTATTGATGCCGGTGACGGGAGTGATCGGGCCCGGCGTTGAGTTCAGGAAGTAATCCTGTCCCAGCAGGCCGAAGTTCATCCCCAGTCGTCGCAGTTTTGAACGATTCACTTCCATGATGGTGGCCTTCAGCATGACCTGCTGAACTCCGCCCGTCTGCATGTGATTCATCACGTTGGGATAAAACTGTTCCGCAATTGTAACGATTTCGTTGATATGCTGGGGCTTGGTGACCCAGCCGCTCAGCCTCACGGAACCTTTAATTTCCTCGATCTGCACATCGTCATGAGGATAGTAGCGGCGAATGTAGTTTTCCAGATGCCGCACATCACCGCGAACCAGGACCTCGACGGACACATTCTGTCCGGCTTCGTCAATGATGGTGATGGTGGTGACACCGGTGGCCAGAGCGTAGACGGTGATCTGGTTCGGATGGCCGTGAACAGGATCGATCTTGATCACTTCGGCATCGAAATCCAGTACGCTCTTAATGCGGCTGGAATGTTCCAGAATGACGGTGAACTTCTCGTAGATGGTCACCTCGTTGCGGCCGAACAGCAGCCGCTGAACGGGCGAACTGGACTCCTCCTGAGCCATGCCTGTCGCTGCGGCGACGCTCAGCAGAAGGGGCGCGATCATGACTGCGAGTTTTTTGAACATCCGTGTTCTCCAAATGGTGAAGAGCGGCCCTGAACCCGAAAGTTCAGGGTCGCACCCCAACTCATAACGCGCTCCGCGCGACTCCGGTTTCCGAATCTGATCCGCATCAGAATCCGGATAACGTTTCCGTGATGATCTGATTGTTCGTCCGTTCGAGCCGTAGCCCGAACCCTCTGCGGCATCCCCGCTGCGGGCTTCATTTGTGCTTCGGAACCCCGGCAGGCAGGATCCCGAAGCCTGTATTTCAGTTCAGCAGATCCTGAAGATCTGACATCGCGTTTTCCAGTTCCTCTTCATCGAAGTCCACATTCAGACCTCCGGGAGCTGATCCGGCCGGGCCGCGGGACGGAACGTTCAGCGGCATCGATGGAGCAGGAACCTGAGGTTCGTTGATCGGGTCTTCTGACAGCAGGTTCACTCGCTCACGACGATGTGTTCCCGCCTCGTAGATACTCATTGTCCAGACTTTTTCTTCTTCCTTCACTTCCACCGGAGCAGTGACAACCGCCCCGACGGCCTCAGACAGCATTGCGAACATTCCGCCGGTTTCCGGCTGTTCGGCAGGCAAAACAAATCCGCCAGGAGCCGGTGTCGGAGTGGCAAACTGATCCTTCAATGCAATAACTGATGTTTCGTTGATTCCCAGGTTTCTTCCATCCAGCGATTCGTCTGTCAGTTCGTGAATGGTGATTTCGTCTTTGTCTTCGTTTGACCGCAGAACGGTCGAAATTGTTCCCTGCTGGCGAGCCAGCTGGAGAGTCATCATCTGTTCGGGATCGACCAGCAGCGAAATGTTTCGAGCCTGCTTGTTCTCCCCGGCACTGCTCACCCCGTAAACCTGATCTTCCACAGCGAACACTTCGATGTACTGCAGAACAGGCTTGACCTTCTTGACGGATTCCCGTGTTTCCGGATTCTTCCCCGTGTAAGACAGAATCAGGTCGATGCGATTCCCCGGTCGCAGCATGCCGCTGTGATTGGTGGTTGCATCCACCGGAATTGTTGCCACTCGCATTCCCGGTGGAATGATGGTGACAGCCCCCGTTTGCCCCTTTTCCGTCAACTGTTCCAGCATGATCCAGTCACCGGCCCCCCGTGGAACCTTCAGCGAACGTTCCTGAACCTGCTCAAGATCAGTAACCACGCCTTCGGGACAGGTTCGCTGTTCCACTGTCACGAACTTTGTGTTCAGTTCGTCCAGTCGGTCGCCCTGTTTGATCGGAGCGGCCGCAACCAGAACCTGCACCATCGGCACTTCTTCCTTCTGACTTTTGCTGGCCAGATACTGTTTCACCCCCAGCATGGCCACAAGACCACACGCACCAGCAATCACCAGAAGAATTGTCGTTTGGTTTTTCATTTGACTGAGGCTCCCGGAACGTTCCCGGCCAGGGCGAACTCTGCCTGCGAAAACCCTGCAAAGAAGGTCGTCACCGCAAAGAACGCACGGTCGACAGAATCGAACCATGCCCCATCAGCATCATCATCGGCACAATCGGAAACGCCGCTTCACAAATGCTGACAGGATTCACGTTGTTTGATATCCCGTCGCCCCCCGCGACGAGATCGATGCACAAAAATCCCGCTGACAGCACAAACCGACAGCGGGCAGATCACACAGTGTTAACTCCTACATCAGGCCGGCGTACATGAAGTAGCCGATTGTGCCGATGCAGATGGGAATTCCGTAAGGCAGCAGAAACATGGTGGGCTTACGTTCAGCCGCAATCTCTGACAGTTTGTACGGATTTCGGATAATGGACCATTCGCTCAGAATCAGCAGAAACTGCTCGTAGTGCTTCTTCCAGGCTCCGCGATAGCCCACCATGATCAAAGCCATGACGGCACCAACAACCACAGAGACCGCGAATGAGGCGGCAGTGATCTGCCAGCCAACCCACGATCCGATGCCGGCCATCAGTTTGACGTCGCCTGCGCCCATGCCGCCCACTGAATACAGGGGCAGCAGACAGATCAGGCCGCAGCACATGCCCAGCAGGCCGCTGCCCAGTCCGGCAAATCCGCCTGCCCATGTCTGATAGATCAGGCCGGACAGGACCATCGGGAAGGTAATCCAGTTGGGAACCTTCAGTTCCTTGCCATCAATCCATGCGGCCAGAATCAGAATGGCGGAAACCAGTTTGATCGGCCAGTTTTCGAAGAGAATGCTGTTCCAGTCCATCTTTCAGGTCCTGTCTTTGAAGCGGGATGTTATGAGTTGAGTAAGAAGGCAGGGCCGGTTCGTCTTCCACGAACGTTTGAAGTCCTGCCCGGCAGTGCCGCCTTCAGCGGGAAGGCAGCAGAAACTGAAACGTCAGAACTGTCATGGCCATCGCGACAAAGCCAGTGGCCTGAAGCAGATCTGCAATCGACAGGTCGATCCAGTATGGCAGCATTAAGTCAGCTCCCGACGATTCAGTCCCAGAAAGAAAAACGGGCGAGCATTCACCGAAACCATCGTTTCAGGCTCGGTGAACGCGGCCCGTCTGTCCGACAGCCCATCTCCGAGAAACTTCGAAGATGAGCAGCTCATCCGAAGACGAGCACAGTATTACTGCAGGTAAGAACCAACCTGCTGGAAGCGGCTGTTGGCTGCACCGCCGATGGTTGAAATCGCAGCCAGACAGACAACGATGATCAGAGCCAGCATCACTGCGTACTCAACAGCTGTCGGGCCGTCTTCAGAAACCAGGAACTTCTTAATGCTGTTTGCAAATTTCGTCATTTCAATAACCCCCAAGGTCATAGGTGTGACAGCGACAACGACCCCTCATTGCCACCGAAAACTCTGCCGAGCCTCACAGTGAGCCTCCTGCAGAAACCGAATCCGTGTCGCCCGATGCGTTCACTTGATTCAATGCAAACCTAGGTTAGGGTTTTTGCCGGTCAAATATTTTGGGAAGAAAACCGCGGACTTTTCCGGTCAGGTCGTACCGATTCTGACGACGCGTTCCCCGGATGATGCAGGCCCGAATCGACACAACGGCTGTCGGCACCTCTGAATGCGTGCCGGCTACACCAGTGAGTAATCGCTGATGATGCGGCGAGCCTGATCGTACAGCCGATCCCCATCGAACTGCTCCCAGTCAGACTTCCACAGCTGACTGGACTGGTAATCGTCGTCGTAGTAGCTGACGGCACGCGCCGCCTGGTGCCAGGCATTCAGTCGTTCGAACTGAGCAAAGAAAACCAGTGCCGACTGATAGAAGGCCTGACGATCCGCCAGTCGCAGCCCCGGCAGACGCAGGGCCGGCAGCCAGCGACCGACAGGCTCCGATGCCAGCAGCTTCGAACCCGTCTGCAGCAGAAACCTCGCGACGTCCCGGCGGTTGTGCTGTTCGACAGATGACAGAAAACGGTCCAGAACCTGCTGCTGAAGACTTCCGAGTCGTCTGATCTGATCCACATCATGTGACTGACGTTTGCTGCTTTCAATTTTCCACCAGCACCCGGTCAGACGCCGCTGGAGTAATTCCAGCAGCCAGACACGGTCAGCCTGCATCCACTTCGAAAAGTCCACATCGACGTCACAGAGATGTTCCGCCAGCAGATCGGGATATATCAGAGCAATCAGCGGATGCTTTCGGAATGTGGCATGCTTCAGCAGTCGGGGAGCTCCCAGTGTGTCGTGAACCGCTGAAAACGCCATCAGGTCAAACAGGTCATCACCGACCGCCGAGTCTCCGGTTGCGGTGCGTTCCGGCGGCGGCGTCTGAGTGAAATCTTCAGCGGTCAGCCACATCAGGAATTCCACAACATGTCGCGAAAACTGAAGAGACAGACGGTCGTCAGAATGCCGCTGCCACACTCGTCCGGTGGTGATGGTTCCGTTCACGAGAAACCGCTCGGTCCGCCAGCCGGAACGAGCCAGCCATTCTGTACATCCTGATGCAAGCATCTGTTGAACCAGTTCCACGCAGTGGCGACTGAGACATTTCGGCCGGGGGCGCGTCCGCACCAGCAGCGGAAGAACATCCGCCAGCGGCAGTCGCCCCAGCAGACAACTCAGAATTCGCAGCAGATCCGCTTCAAATGCGCTGACGGATTTCATGGAATGTGAAGCACCCTGAGTTGAAAGCAGCGAACGGGGCCGGGACGTTATTGTTTCTTCCACAGAGACGTGGCCTGTTTCGCGGGGAAGCCGTTCACCAGAAGTTCCTGACCGTTCCAGCGGACTTCAATGGTATCCCGCTGCTGCCAGCATGCGTCGTCGGCCCTGTAGCGACTGCTGAAAAAATGAATCTGCTGATTGCGTGAACCGATCCAGCGACGCTGAACATCCGGCTGACTGCGATCGTAACGACCGTCCACCAGCAGATCCGTGTGATGCAGCAGTCGATCAGCGGCATCATCACGCATCGATCGCAACTCATCCAGAGTGTAACCGGTGAAGACCATCACCGTCAGTCCGGCCTGCTGAACCTGAGCTGCCAGTTGTGCCAGAGCAGCCGCCTGAGCAAACGGTTCGCCGCCGATCAGGGTGATGCCTTCGATTTTGTGAGTCGCAGTGGCCTTCAGAATTTCAGCCATGACTTCCGTCACCGACATCTGCCGCCCACCCCCTGTCGGCAGCATTTCCGGATTGCAGCATTCCATGCATCTCAGTGGACACCCCTGAACCCACAGAGCAAACCTCTGCCCAGGACCTTCCGCTTCCGTCACAGAAATGAACTGAGCAACAGACAGAGAATGTGATTGTGTTTGTGCCGGAACCGACATATCCAGACCGCAGCATCAGTTGTCGAAGACGCAGGCGCGCTGAATGATACCCGTTCCGAGGCCATTGCCATACTCATTTGAACCGACGCTTCGAAAACCTCCGTCATGACTCAATCCCGGCTGCCGCCGATTCATTCTCTGATCGGCCACTGCGACATTCTGATGATCACACTGGACACTCTCAGGTTTGACGTTGCGGATGCGGCACTGCGAGCCGGCCGGACTCCGTTTCTCAGGCAGATTCTTCCCGACGGACGGTGGGAGCAGCGACATACTCCGGGAAGTTTTACCTACGCCGCTCACCACGCATTCTTCGCGGGCTTCCTGCCGACGCCGGCCACGCCCGGCCCGCATGCCCGCCTCTTTGCGGCGGAATTCCCCGGCAGCGAAACCACGTCGTCCGACACGTTTGTCTTTCAGGAGCCGGATCTGGTCACTGCTCTGGCCCACCGAGCATACCGGACGATCTGCATCGGCGGCGTTGGATTCTTCAACCAGCGGTCGGCTCTGGGCCGCGTCCTGCCGAACCTGTTCCATGAAGCGTACTGGACAGAGCAGCTGGGAGTCACCTGCCGCGAATCAACGCAGTATCAGGTCAGCGCCGCTATCAGCGCCATTGACGGCAGACCCACCGCCGAACGCGTCTTTTTGTTTCTGAATGTTTCCGCGTTACATCAGCCGAACTGTATGTATGTGGAAGGTGCTCATCACGATTCACCTCAGACTCAGTCCGCAGCTCTGTCCTACGTCGACAGCAAGCTGAGTCGTCTGTTTCATCACCTTCAGCTGCGAGCTCCACTCCTGTGCATCATCTGTTCTGATCATGGCACCGCTTACGGCGAAGACGGCTTCACCGGCCACCGACTGAGCCACCCGGTCGTGTGGACAGTCCCATATGCGGAAATGCTGCTGCCCAAAACCGGCTGAATCGTCAAGCAGCATCGTCACGATGTTAGAGAGCGTCAGCGATTGAATTCCGAGTATTCCTCGAACCCGCTGGCACGAGTTTGCTCAGCGAGCCTGCGTTGGCAGTTCTCTGCCGACATTTTTGAATGCCGCCATAAATCTTTCATGAATCTCCCACGCTCAACATGAATTCGCCATTCCGCTGCCAGGATGTGTGGCATTTGCGTCTTAAACCCAGGGTTAACAGTCACTTGTGAACCAATTGCCTTAACTGCCACATCGCTCAACCGCAGCGTTTTATGAATTAAAATTGCGAACCTGGCAGTTAAATATCCAAATGCTCTAAGTTGCTGTACGGACGTTCAGTTGTGGGAGGTATGTGGCGAAGTTAGCATGAGTCAAGTTGGGCGGAGTTTCAGAAACTGTGGGCCGCCTGCTCACGCCGTCCCTCCCTCCTCTGCTCGAAAGTTCAAAATAATCAAGAAATCGCTTCCGAAATTCATGTTTCAGATTTGGCAACGAGGGTACAGCCGACGTCGTCGACAGTTGTCATTGGTAGATCCGGCTACGGTCCCGCGACTTGAATCGCTTGAGCCAAGAGCACTGTTGACAAGCCTCATTAACGGACTGGGAGGAGATGCTGGATTTGGAGAGAATTCTCTGCCGGCAAATGACGATGACTCCACATCGCAGATTGACGGGACGGGAGTGTTTCCGAACGGGCTGAATTTCTTCGGAAACACCTGGACCAGTCTGTACATCAACAACAACGGAAACATCACCTTCGATCAGCCGCAGGGCACGTATACGCCGTTCGTTCTGACTGGAGCGACCAGTAATCCGATTATCGCGGCTTTTTTTGCGGACGTTGACACGGAAGGCGGAACCGTCGCTGCGAGTCCCGGTGGAACATCGACCGGAAGCAACCTTCTGTTCTGGGACCTGGATTCCGGAAACGGTGCATTAACCGCGACGTGGGATGACGTCGGGTATTTCAGCGCTGGAACTGATCTGCTGAATGCATTTCAAATTCAGCTGGTTGACAGGAGTGTTGGGAATAGTCCGGGAGATTTCGATATTCGCTTTCTTTACGAAAACCTTGAATGGACTACTGGAGATGCGAGCGACGGAATTCATGCCCGCGCCGGATACTCTTCAGGCAACGGGACTGATTTCCACGAACTCAGCGAATCGGGCAATGCGGCTCAAATGCTGGACCTTGTCAATCGGACCAACACAGGGCAGCCTGGCGAGTTCGTCTTCACTGTCAGGAATGGCGTCGTTCTGGACCCACCGGACGTGCAGTTCATGGACGCCGCAGTTTCTGTGATTGAAGATGTGGGTATTGTCGAAGTTGAGCTGACGCGAACCGGAGACTTGACTGCGGGCAGTACCGTTCAGGTCGCGGTTGGCACTGGCGGGGCCTCCACGGCGACCCCGGAGAGGACTTTAGTATCGTCAATCTTCCTGCCACCGTTACCTTCGGCCCGGGTGAAGCCACGGCCATTGTTGACGTCACAATTATTGATGATTCAGTCTTTGAATCTGATGAAGTCTTTAGCTTGTCTGTTTCCAGTATTTCCAATGCCCAGATCGGCAATCCCGCTGTTCATACCGTGACGATTTTGGACAACGACAGTTTTCCATCCCTGGATATTCTCGGAGCAACCGTCAATGAAGATGCGGGGGCTGTCACGTTTTCAGTCACGCTGTCTTTCAGTCAGTTCCGTCCCCGTGTCCGTCGACTTCATGACATTTGATGGATCCGCAGCCGCGGGGCTGGACTACACGCCCCAAAACGGGACTCTGACGTTCAATCCTGGTGAAACAGAAAAAGCAGTCAGCATCGATATCATTGATGATCTGTTGGACGAAAACAGCGAAGAGTTCACGATTAGCCTTAGCAACGCGATCAATGCATTGATCGCTACTGGAATTGGAACTGCAACGATTCTTGACAACGATCCAGCTCCAACGATTTCGATTTCGGATGTGGTTGTTGATGAGGGTGACGGGGTTGCCACGTTTTTGCTGACGTTGTCCTCAGCGAGTGCTAATCCCGTGACAGTGGATGTGTCGTCTGCTGACGGGACGGCTGTTGACGGTCAGGATTATTCCGGGACCCGCAGGGACGACGTGGACGTTTGATCCGGGGGTTACCAGTCTTTCAGTCGAAGTCCCGATTCTGGGGGACTCGCTTTATGAGGCGACTGAGAATTTCTTCCTGAATCTGTCGAACCCCGTGAATGCCACAATTCTGGATGGTCAGGGGGAAGGCACGATTCTGGATAATGATCCTGCCCCGGACCTTGTTTTGATACGGTTGTTCTCTCCGGAGTATGAAGGTGGGGTCGGCGAGATCGAGGTTTCTCTGACTTCGCCCAGCAGCGAAGACATCACGGTGACTCTCGGGACGACGGACGGGACTGCTCTGGCCGGGACGGATTACATCGCTCCCAATAGCCAGGTCACAATTCCTGCGGGAAGTCTGGTTGGTTCAACGTTCTATGAGATTGACCTGCTGGTCGACAACCTTTACGAAGGAGCCGTCCCTCGAAACGCTGACCGTTTCCGTGGTCAGCGTGGATGCAGGCACAGTCGGCGATTCATCGGCGACGGCAGTTCAGGAAATCCTGGACGCGGATCCGATTCCTGATGCTACGATTATCTCGACACCGGGATCCACTGTGACCGAAGGCGATGCGGCCACGTTTGAAGTGGTTTTGTCTCACGCCAGCCATGAGGACATCGTTGTGGCTGCGGCTGCCGGTTCCGGGACGGCCACGGCAGGAACGGACTTTGACGCTTCGCCTCAGAACGTCACCATTCCTGCGGGAACATTGTCGGCAGCCTTCACGATTCAGACGACTCAGGATGCTGTCTATGAGCCCGATGAAGACTTTTCTGTATCCTTTTCGGGAGGTGTGACAGGCGAAGTCAATCTCGTTCCAGGTTCGGTCAGCGGAACGATTGTTAATGATGACAGCATTCCCGTGCTGTCCATCGGGGATGCCACCATTCTGGAAGGCGGAATTGCTGTCTTCACGGTCTCGCTGTCCGGGGCCAGCAGTGAAGAGATTGCTGTAAATGTCTCCACACTCCCGGGGACGGCCGGTGTTGACGATCTCGATTTGCCGGTGGGTCTCGTAGTGTTTGCACCCGGCGAAACCAGCCGGACTTTTGAGGTCCAGACGCTTGCAGATGGTCTTGATGAGCCGGACGAAGACTTTTCGGTCCACCTCGACAGCGTTGGCGCCGGGACTGCCAGCATCAGTGGGGTTGCTGACACCGGCGTCGGCACGATTCTGGACAATAATGCCACTCCTTCGGTCATCGTTCATGATGCCGATGGCGACGAGGGCACTGTCCTTTCGTTCGTTGTGGAGCTGAGCGGTGCCAGCAGCCAGAACACCACCCTGACACTGGGCACGATTGACGGCACCGCCGTTTCACCGGATGACTTTTTCGGGAACAACCGCGTCTGTGACCATTCCCGCCGGTCAGACAGCCGCAACAGCGACATTTGATGTGCAGACTGCAACGGACGAGCTGGATGAGACGGATGAATCATTCACGGTGCATGTCGTCAGTATCGATGCCGGCAGTGTTGTGGCAACGGATACCGGTGCGGGCACAATTCACAACGTGACCACAGCCTTCATCATTGATGATGGCGACCCGGGCTACAGCCACTCCGGCAACTGGACTCGGATCACCGGTGCCGGCAAGGGGCATCTGGACGACTTTGAACTGGCATCACCGAACGGAGGACCGGACTGGGCCACCTGGACATTTGACCTGGAAGCACCGGGCCAGTACGAAGTTTCCGTGTCCTACCGCGAATGGACAAATCGAGCCACCAACGCACCATATACGGTCTATGATTCCGGAGCCAATCTGGGGACTGTGGCGATCAACCAGACTGTCGCGGCCAATGACATTTATGATCAGGGCACGTGGTTTGAGAATCTGGGAACATTCAACATCTACAGCAACCAGCTTTCCGTCACACTTTCCGACATCGCCGATGGTTACCTGAGCGCGGATGCCGTTCGGGTGAAGTATGTGGGACCGTTGTCAGACGGACCGGAGATTCTGGTTGAAGCAGGTGGAGCGGCGATTGCTGACGACACCGGAGTCCTGAATCTGGGTGAAGTCTCCCAGTTTTCCACTCAGTCGCGAACAATTACCGTTCGCAACACAGGGAATGTGGATCTGACGCTGGTTGAACCCATCAGTCTGCCACCGGGCATCAGCCTGGTCAGTTCGTTTGGAGCTCTGATCATAGCGCCCGGAGCATCGACCACCTTTGAAGTTGCTGTTGATACATCCGTGCTGGGCCCCGTTGGTGGAGAGATTTCCTTTGTCAGCAATGATGCTGACGAAGCGACTTATAATTTCCAGATCACGGCTCAGGTTGTTTCGACCACAATTATCGATGATGGCGACCCGGGCTACAGCAGCACCGCAGGCTGGGCGACAATTCTGGGAGCCGGGAAAGGACATCTGGACGACTTCCGTTACGCCAATCCCGGCATCGGAGCTGAACAGTCAACATGGACGTTCAATATCGGCCCGGGCCAGTACCGCGTGTCCGCCAGCTGGAAAGCTTTCACAAATCGAAGTACGGCAGCACCGTTCACCGTCAGTGATGGCGTGCAGATTCTGGGGACCGCCAGCATCAACCAGCAGATTGCTCCCAGCCAGTTGCTGGACGACGGCACATGGTTTGACGATCTGGGAGTTTTCAATGTCTTCACGAACACTCTCACCGTGACTCTGACCAACAACGTCCCGACCGGTCTGGTCATTGCTGATGCCATCCGAATTGACCGGCTTGGCGACGTTGTCCCAAGCCCGGAGATTTCCGTTAGTGGCAACGGCACAGACATCGTTGATAACACCGGGATCTTTAGTTTCGGCACCATTCCCCCGGGCCTGCCGGTTTCTCAGGAATTCACCATCCGCAATGACGGAACGACGCCACTCCTGCTAACCGGCCCGATCAGTCTTCCGGCCGGATACTCGCTGAGCGCCGACTTCGGCAGTACCTACCTCCTGCCCGGAGAAAGCACCACCTTCGAGGTCGCTCTGGATACATCCATCCAGGGAACCTTTGCTGGTGAGATTTCGTTTGGAACCAACGACTCCGATGAAAACCCCTTCAACTTCACTGTTGAAGCCGTGGTGGAACAGTACACGGCAATTGTGGACAACAGCAGTGCGACCGATTTCAGCACCGTCGGGTCGTGGCCCGTCATCAATCGAAACGGTTACAACGGAGGCTTCCAGTACGCCGTCAAAGGGAACGGATCAGCTGTGGCACGCTGGGTGTTTGATCTGCCGGCCGCCGGCGATTACCGTGTGTCTGTTTCCTTTAAGGAGCATACGAACCGAGTCACCGACGCCCAGTACACGGTTCATGATACCGGAACGCCGCTGGCGACAGTTGCCATCAACCAGCAGCTGGCCCCCGACGATGTCGAAGATCAGGGCACATGGTTTGAAGATCTGGGAGTCTTCAACATCATTGGCTCGCAGTTGACGGTTGAGCTCAGTAATCTCTCAGCAGATGCGGATCCCAACCATTACCTGATTGTTGCCGATGCCATCCGCATCGAACGCCTGTAAGAAAACCGGAAGACACCCTGGCTGACAGATCCAATGGTCGCGGTTTCGTCACCTGACTGTCAGCCACCGGATTTCATTGTTCCTCCCGTTGAGCGACATCGGTATTTCACCCGATGTCGCTCTTTTGCATTCCGTGTTCCCCCTCTGAATTCGGAACGGACCCCGATGTGGGGCCACGGATTCCGGCCCCAAACAGACCAACCACAGCCTCGACCTGACTGGCTCGATCTGACTGGCTCGCGATTTTCCACAGACAAGCCCCGCATCAGCTAATGCCGATGCAACAGGCTTTCATCAGTCCGGCGTGATGTAATCCCGATGGCTCGTCGAACCCTTACCTATTGATTAGGCGATTCATTTGTACACCCGTACGTAATTTATAAGACATGCTTGTAGCATTAGTCAATTTGGATGAACTCTTCACAAAAACACAACAGCCCGGGTTGACAACCGCATTGCAACAATGACACTGGGGCTGTTGAAACCAGTTGTCGGATGAGTTGATCCCGCCGAGATTTCACACCATTGATAATTCTCCTGTTCCTTCTGGCTGGTCTTTCCCTTCACTGCGTTCTGGAGAAGTTTGACATGAGTAGATTTGATCTCCGTTCATGGGTCGCTGGATGTTTCGAAAGTCGGGTTTCTCGTATCCGCCGGAGGAAGTCCGCCTGCGCAAGATCGTCGTCACAGGTTGAAGCTCTGGAAGATCGGGCACTGTTGGCTGCGATTGTCGGCAATGAGGCATTCATTCGCGGTAACTATGTCGAAGTGGGCGTTCATGCAGCCGGTTCGTTTGGAACTTTCGGATCGGCTCCAGAGGGGTTTCATCCATACGTCTTTACTCCAGGTACGGGAAACCTGGGGTTTGTCGCAGACTTCGAGAAAGACGGCTGGGATACTTCGTCTAATCCGGGAGTAATCCCGAATCAGACGGGTGACTTTTTTGTTCCGGGAAGTCCGGAAGAAAGCTTTACAATTGAGTGGGGCAACGGTGTCGATGAGCATACCTTCACCAACGCAGGGCTGAACGGGGAATTTGACATCCCGCAAACGTCTGTGACAGACGTTGGTAATGCAGAGATTGACGCTGCGGTTTGGGCAGGAACTGCAACCGCGGGTGCCGAAGTGCTCGACGTTACGCAAACCGTTTCCGTCGGTGCCGACAATCTCTACTTTATTGTCTCCGTGACGCTGACGAACCGCAGTGCGACAACCCTGCTCGACCTGGAGTATATGCGCAGTGTTGATCCGGATCAGGAACAGCCCATTACAGGCAACTTCACAACCAGTAACGCAGTGCTGGATGTTGGGCCCGATCAGGTTCTCATTACGGCAACCGGGCTTGACTATGGTATGATGGGAGGGTTCGGAGCGAATGTTGCGTCGGCGGATCGAGTGGTTGTATCAAATGAGGGTTTTTTAAACCGGGATCCGGATCTGATTCTGGATTCACCCAATCAACCCACGCCGGGTGATCCAGACGTCTCCGACTCCGCAATGGCGATCGCTTTCGAATTTGATGAACTGGCTCCTGGTCAGTCGGTGACATTTAATTTTGCGGTGATTCTTGACGCAACGGACCTTGACCGGGCTCTGGGAGACATTTCCACGGTGGAAATCGTCCAGCCGACAGGGACGGTGTCCGGGAATGCAGTGTCGTTCCAGGCGACGACCAGTGATGTTGCAAATACGAGCCAAATTGAGTTCTTCGTTGACGGCGTGTCAGTCGGTGTTGATACGACTGCGGACCTTGGCGGCATCTTCGAAACAACGTTCGACTCGTTTCCGTTTGCGGATGGCCCTTTGAGTATCCGAGCGGAGGCAAGGTTTGATGATGGAAGTACTGCCTCTCGAACTGAGACGGTCATTGTCAGAAACAGTGGACCTGAGATTTCGTTTGTTACTCCGACACCAGGACAGGCGTTTCCAATCGGCGCTGTTGGTATCCCCGTCGACATTTCGGTCGACAACCCGGCTAATCCCCCAGTCGTCGTTAATTTTTTCCGTGAGACCGTTTCGGGGAGCGTAGCGCTCGGCAGCGATAACACCGCTCCGTTTGGAACCAGTTTCGGTGTGAACGATCTGGCACCGGGGTCAAATGTCACAATCAAGGCGGTGGCGGTAGATGCTGCGGGCCGGTTAACGACCATTACAGTGGGAGGTGCCGTTGCAGACCTGCCACCTGATGTCGCATTTCAGGTAGATGCAGGTTCGGTCAACGAAGATGCAGGGTCAATTCCTGTCGTCGTTACCCGCTCCGGCAATCTGGACACCCCGTCACAGGTCCAGGTCACTCTTGCAAGTGGCGGAACAGCAACACCGGACGCTGATTTTGACGCCACTGGAACGTTTCCTCTGGTGATTGACTTCGCGGTTGGGCAAGGTTCTGCGACGTTTGATATTCCCATCATTGACGACACCGCTGATGAACCGGACGAGGTGTTCAGTTTGGATTTGGCTGCAGTCTCGAACGCGGTCGTAGCACTGCCGTCAACGTTCACGGTCACAATTCTTGATAATGATGCCAACCCTGTCTGTTGACGACGTCACTGTTACCGAAGGAGGAGTGGCCAGTTTACGGTTTCACTGTCACTCCCGGAGCGTTGCCAGAGTATCTGTTGACGTTGTGACCCAGAAAGTGGAACTGCTGGCCCATTGGACTATACGAGCAGTGGCGAGACACTGACCGTTCAGCAGCGAAATCTCAAAACCTTTTCGGTTGTTACGGATGATGATTCTTTGGATGAACCGACAGAGGAATTCTTGCAAACCTCTCCAAATCCGGTGAATGCCACAATTCTGAGATGGTCAAGGGGAAGGCACGATTCTGGATAATGATCCTGCCCCGGACGCTGTTTTGATGCGGTTGTTCTCTCCGGAGTATGAAGGTGGGAGTCGGCGAGATCGAGGTTTCTCTGACTTCGCCCAGCAGCGAACATCACGGTGACTCTCGGGACGACGGACGGGACTGCTCTGGCCGGGACGGATTACATCGCTCCCAATAGCGGTCACAATTCCTGCAGGAAGTCTGGTTTTCAACGTTCTATGAGATTCCGGCCTGCTGGTCGACAACCTTTACAAGAGGCCGTCCCTGAAACAGCTGACCGTTTCCGTGGTCAGCGTGGATGCAGGCACAGTCGGCGATTCATCGGCGACGGCAGTTCAGGAAATCCTGGACGCGGATCCGATTCCTGATGCTACGATTATCTCGACACCGGGATCCACTGTGACCGAAGGCGATGCGGCCACGTTTGAAGTGGTTTTGTCTCACGCCAGCCATGAGGACATCGTTGTGGCTGCGGCTGCCGGTTCCGGGACGGCCACGGCAGGAACGGACTTTGACGCTTCGCCTCAGAACGTCACCATTCCTGCGGGAACATTGTCGGCAACCTTCACGATTCAGACGACTCAGGATGCTGTCTATGAGCCCGATGAAGACTTTTCTGTATCCTTTTCGGGAGGTGTGACAGGCGAAGTCAATCTCGTTCCAGGTTCGGTCAGCGGAACGATTGTTAGCTGATGACAGCATTCCCGTGCTGTCCATCGGGGATGCCACCATTCTGGAAGGCAGGTGCTGTCTTCACGGTCTCGCTGTCCGGGGCCAGCAGTGAAGAGATGCTGTAAATGTCTCCACACTCCGGGGACGGCCGGTGGTGACGATCTCGATTTGCCGGTGGGTCTCGTAGTGTTTGCACCCGGCGAAACCAGCCGGACTTTTGAGTCCAGACGCTTGCAGATGGTCTTGATGAGCCGGACGAACTTTTCGGTCCACCTCGACAGCGTTAGCGCCCGGGACTGCCAGCATCAGTGGGGTTGCTGACACCGGCGTCGGCACGATTCTGGACAATAATGCCACTCCTTCGGTCATCGTTCATGATGCCGATGGCGACGAGGGCACTGTCCTTTCGTTCGTTGTGGAATGAGCGGTGCCAGCGGCCAGAACACCACCCTGACACTGGGCACGATTGACGGCACCGCCGTTTCACCGGATGACTTTTCGGGAACAACCGCGTCTGTGACCATGTCCCGCCGGTCAGACAGCCGCAACAGCGACATTTGATGTGCAGACTGCAACGGACGAGCTGGATGAGACGGATGGATCATTCACGGTGCATGTCGTCAGTATCGATGCCGGCAGTGTTGTGGCAACGGATACCGGTGCGGGCACAATTCACAACGTGACTGTGCTCATCATTGATGATGGCGACCCGGGCAACCACTCCGGCAACTGGACTCAGATCACCGGTGCCGGCAAGGAGCATCTGGACGACTTTGAACTGGCATCACCGAACGGAGGACCGGACTGGGCCACCTGGACATTTGACCTGGAAGCACCGGGCCAGTACGAAGTTTCCGTGTCCTACCGCGAATGGACAAATCAGGCCGCAGCAGCACCATATACGGTCTATGATTCCGGAGCCAATCTGGGGACTGTGGCGATCAACCAGACTGTCGCGGCCAATGACATTTATGATCAGGGCACGTGGTTTGAGAATCTGGGAACATTCAACATCTACAGCAACCAGCTTTCCGTCACACTTTCCGACATCGCCGATGGTTACCTGAGCGGATGCCGTTCGGGTGAAGTATGTGGGACCGTTGTCAGACGGACCGGAGATTCTGGTTGAAGCAGGTGGAGCGGCGATTGCTGACGACACCGGAGTCCTGAATCTGGGTGGAAGTCTCCCAGTTTTCCACTCAGTCGCGAACAATTACCGTTCGCAACACAGGAGATGTGGATCTGACGCTGGTTGAACCCATCAGTCTGCCACCGGGCATCAACTGGTCAGTTCGTTTGGAGCTCTGATCATAGCGCCCGGAGCATCGACCACCTTTGAAGTTGCTGTTGATACATCCGTGCTGGGCCCCGTTGGTGGAGAGATTTCCTTTGTCAGCAATGATGCTGACGAAGCGACTTATAATTTCCAGATCCACGGCTCAGGTTGTTTCGACCACAATTATCGATGATGGCGACCCGGGCTACAGCAGCACCGCAGGCTGGGCGACAATTCTGGGGCCGGGAAAGGACATCTGGACGACTTCCGTTACGCCAATCCCGGCATCGGAGCTGAACAGTCAACATGGACGTTCAATATCGGCCCGGGCCAGTACCGCGTGTCCGCCAGCTGAAAGCTTTCACAAATCGAAGTACGGCAGCACCGTTCACCGTCAGTGATGGCGTGCAGATTCTGGGGACCGCCAGCATCAACCAGCAGATTGCTCCCAGCCAGTTGCTGGACGACGGCACATGGTTTGACGATCTGGGAGTTTTCAATGTCTTCACGAACACTCTCACCGTGACTCTGACCAACAACGTCCCGACCGGTCTGGTCATTGCTGATGCCATCCGAATTGACCGGCTTAGCGACGTTGTCCCAAGCCCGGAGATTTCCGTTAGTGGCAACGGCACGGACATCGTTATTAACGCAGGATCTTTAGTTTCGGCACCATTCCCCAGGCCTGCCGGTTTCTCAGGAATTCACCATCGCAATGACGGAACGACGCCACTCCTGCTAACCGGCCCAGTCAGTCTTCCGGCCGGATACTCGCTGACGCCCGACTTCGGCAGTACCTGCCTCCTGCCCGGAAAACACCACCTTCGAGGTCGCTCACTGGATACATCCATCCAGGGAACCTTTGCTGGTGAGATTTCGTTTTGGAACCAACGACTCCGATGAAAACCCCTTCAACTTCACTGTTGAAGCCGTGGTGGAACAGTACGGCAATTGTGGACAACAGCAGTGCGACCGATTTCAGCACCGTCGGGTCGTGGCCCGTCATCAATCGAAACGGTTACAACGGAGGCTTCCAGTACGCCGTCAAAGGGGAACGGATCAGCTGTGGCGCTGGGTGTTTTTGATCTGCCCGTGCCGACGATTACCGTGTGTCTGTTTCCTTTAAGGAGCATACGAACCGAGTCACCGACGCCCATTACACGGTTCATGATACCGGAACGCCGCTGGCGACGGTTGCCATCAACCAGCAGCTGGCCCCGACGATGTCGAAGATCGGGGCACATGGTTTGAAGATCTGGGAGTCTTCAACATCATTGGCTCGCAGTTGACAGTTGAGCTCCAGTAATCTCTCAGCGATGCGGATCCCAACCATTACCTGATTGTTGCCGATGCCATCCGCATCGAACGCCTGTAAGAAAACCGGAAGACACCCTGGCTGACAGATCCAATGGTCGCAGTTTTCGTCACCTGACTGTCAGCCACGGATTTCATTTGTTCCTCCCGTTGAGCGACATCGTATTTCACCCGATGTCGCTCTTTCCCATTCCGTGTTCCCCCCTCTGAATTCGGAACGGACCCCGATGTGGGGCCACGGATTCCGGCCCCAAACAGACCAACCACAGCCTCGACCTGACTGGCTCGCGATTTTCCACAGACAAGCCCCGCATCAGCACGTCGGCGTTTTCTGTCACCGATGGACAAACCGATCCATCCGCTATTCAATAAGTTTCCATCAACCCGGCCTGCACCAGTGGGCAGATGGTGAGTTTCAATCGCTGGGTTGCCGGGCTCGGCTTTCGGGGCGCATTGAATCTTTGTGCCTGCCGAACCTCGACGACCATCATCCAACAGCGCAACAGCCAGCACTGCCGTTTGATTCAACGGCCGAATCTATTGTTCCGAATCGACGCGAGTCAGGGCGTTTTCCCGTGATTCTGTGGCGGCAAGTTTTGAGATCACCGGTCCGGACAGGGCTTTGTCGAAGACTGCGATTTCGTCGAGTCGGCCTTCCCAGCTGGATGTTCCGTCTGTGCGGCCTCCGAAGAAGACATTCGCTGAAAGGCACGCTGGTGCTGTGGTGTCGATTTCCGGAGAGTTCGCACCATTCAGAAACACCTGAACTCGCTGGCCGGTGCGAACAATCGCCACGTGGTTCCATGACCAGCGTTCGATCACCGTTTTCCCGATCACAGCATCTCCGCGGCCGGATTGAAACAGCAGACGCCCCGGTTCCTGATCCGTCCCGGACAGACCCAGATGTTCACTGCTGACGGCCAGCCCGTCCCGTGGACCTCGGGAATACATCCAGCCGGTGACAGCCCGAGCATCGGCGGGCATGCCGTTCCAGAACCACAGCGACAGCGTGCTGTCATCGCCGGTGAGCGGCAACTGAGCGTTCAGGCGATCGCCAGCAAAATGTGCACAGCGATTGGTTTCACCGTCGCGGCACAGACGATCCGAAGCGGGACCATCCAGAAAATAAGCCACGGCCGGTTCGTAGAAAGCGGGTCGCTGATGTTCAGATGAATCCTGAGCCCACGGGCCGGACATTTCGTCGAGACGCCACCATGCCAGAGGTTTTTCTGCGGCAATCGCCTCGGCCGCTGTCCCGCGACTCTGGACAAAGGTTCTCCGGGATTTTCCGCTGACATCTTCCAGCAGCTGCAGTGCATGTTCTGCAATCTTCGGTTCGGCAGTTACTTCCAGGCCGGCAGAGCGGGCTGCCCAGGTATTGTAACCTCCCAACAGATGCTGCTCGGGTGGAGGAATGTAACCATCACCGCCGTTTGCCAGTTCGATCACCATGGTCTTCGGCAGAGGACTTTGCAGCTTCACTTTGAGGCCGGTCAGTGCGTAGGTTTCGTTGGGAGTGGTGGCGATGCCAATCTCGCCGATCCGCAGCGCCTGGACGACAATTTCCGTGGACTGCAGTTCATGCAGCAGAAGAGCTTCCCGAGCGTAAACTTCCTGAGTGGTTCGAGGCGGTCGGTCGCCCATTTCCTGGACGATTTTCTGAGCCCACTGCAGACGCTGCAGGTCGGGAACTCGGTACTTCAGCACCGGCCGCACTTCCGCCATCACAACATCGGCGTCCGTCTGATATTCGACCGACTGGTAGCCTTTCATTGCAATTTCCAGAAGGCCATCAGCGAATTCCTCAATCGACTTCTGAGGTTCCTGCTGTTCCGTCGGAAGCTTGTAATCGCGCCTCCAGATGTCGCCGCTGCAGCCGTGTGACATGATGCCCACAAACGGCGGATGATCGTCTGTTGACTCATTCAGTTTCTGCTGCATGCCATCGCAGAACAGGCCGAAATAATCGGCAGCCAGTGGCTTCTGGCCGGAAAAATAGTGCATCGAAAAGTTCGCCAGCACAGCAATCGGCCGACCGCTGATCGCCTGAAACGAAATCAGCGACAGATCGGGATCTTCGGGGCCGCTTTCGCCCGTCACGTCGTCCCAGTTGCGTCCCGCATGCATGTTGGCTCGCACCGTGAGATTTCCGAACGGATCTTCCGCAATGCGATCCGGACGACGAATCCATCGCCGCAAAGCGGTATAGTCGGCGGCATTTTGCACGGCCCAGCCGACCTGAGCCGGTTCAAGATGACTTTCAGCTTTGACCAGGGCATCCACAATTCCGGCTCGCAGCACCGGGAGATAATCGGCGTCGGCATCTGTCCCCAGAGCTCCCATGGAAGACGGAGCAGTGTGGGTATGAGTGGCCGAAATCAGAATGTGGTCGGCTGCAATTTTTGTCTGCATGGCTGCCAGAGCCTTGGCTTCATCCAGCAGCGGGCGAGGCATCATGCAGCTGTCCACCACCACAATCCCCACTCGCTGCCCTCCGCCATCCACCACGATGGCGCGAGCATTGATGGGTGTGGTGACTTCAGCAGCCGATCGAGTCGTCATGCCTCCGTTCACCAGCACCGGAAACTTTGCCGGAGTGACGTCGACCACGGCAGCGCCGGCTTTCAGTTCCGCAGCGAAAGTCGCTTGTGGAAACAGAACAACAGATGAAACAGAAATCAGCACCGCAACGACAGACAGTCGAATCGAAAAACGCAGCACGGCGGTCTCCAGGCAGGCGGGGGTACAGGTGGAGCAGCCAGTATCCCGAATCACTGCCTTCAGCCCAAGTGAACGGGAAAAAAACAGGGCACAGACGCGCCGTGGGTTCACCGGAGCCGGACCAGTGTCCGGCTTCAGCGCCGCAATCCGGAGAAGCAGGCCGTCAGCACCACAGCCGAATCCTGCTTTTCAAAACGTCAGGCACGCGATCCCGAATGGCCTGTCGGGCCTGAGCTTCGTGGGTTCGGGTGCTGAGATGCGACAGAATGATCAGCTCGTTTTCAAACCGGTCGGATCGATCCAGAATATCGTCCAGGTGCATATGACCGAACTTATGGATTTTCTCTTTGCGGTGTTCCGGCCGAAAGAATGTCATTTCCGTGATCAGTATCTGAGCCTTCAGGATGTCGGGGTGTGCATCCAGTCCTGGCGGCGCTGTGTCTCCGGTGAACGCGACGAGTGGTGTCAGGTGTTCGTGAGTCACGTCGGTGCCCGAAGTTCGCAGGTCTCGAATCTGATCACCGGACAGACCGTGAAATTCCGGCTTCAGCTTTCGTCGGCAGTCGTAAACGATGTAGCCCACCGACGGAACCGTGTGCCGCGTTTCGAATACCCGAATCCTGTGTTCACGGGACAGTTCAATCAGATCTCCCGGCTGCACGGGCACGATCGTACACAGCATGCGACCTCGATCCAGCCGCTGCCATGCTCGCAGCATCTTTTCCACGTTTTCCACCACATCCGCGGGCAGATAGATCGTCGGCGGGTCCATCTTCATCATGCGGCGACGAGCCACGTAGACCGGCATGGCGGCAAGGTGGTCCAGATGGGCGTGGGAGACGAAGAACGTCTGAGTTCCCATGAACGACCACGGACTTCCGCCCAGTTCGAATCCCAGTTTCAGCTCAGGAATGCGCCAGTAACTCTGCACCGCGGCTCGGGAATATCCCTCGACGGTCAGAGCCTTGTGTTTCACGGATTGAAGGGGCAGATTCTCAAGCATTCCAAAGTGTCCTGTCAATGGGTTCGGAATGTAGGTTGTTTGGCTGCTGGTTCCCACCGTTCCGAACTCGGGTTTTCAACCGATTCTGTCAGTCGCACCAGCGAACGAATCAGCCCTGCCGTTTGTTCAGGCTGTGCGGACACACAGAATCGGAACTGAGTTCGGCGGGCAGAGTGTGTGACGGCGTTCAGCTCGGGAGTCGGCCGGCAGACAATGCCGTGAAGAGTCTTCCTGTGGAAAAATCGCGTTGCCGTGCTGGCATCGGCGGCGTGCGACCTGCAGAAGTCACAACAGACCCGAAGGCCGCAGGGGATCGATAGCATCCGGGGGGCCGCTGTTCTGTGCTTTCGGACTCAGTCCGCATTGGGTGCCCGGATCACGACAGGGGCTGATCGTGATCTGCTGACCGCATCCGTTTGCCTTCATCACATCCGGCCCTCCGGCAGGGAATCGAATGTTCACGTGGTGGTGCGGGGCAGTGAGACGACTCGGGTCAAGAATTGCGTGATCTGTTCGAAGAATTCCTGAGTTCACGGGAAGATTCGCGAAGGAATGAGCGTTTTCGGAATGATGAACAGTTTCTCATTCTGTATGCTTCGGAGCCCACGATGCCTCTGTCACTGCCGAACAGCACGCCCGAGGCACACGCCTCCAGCCGCAAACAGAGACGGGTGCGAAGAATGGCCAGCTTCTCCATTAAATGTCCTCGCTGCAGCGAAATGCTGACCCTTCCCGGACGTCCGCGACAGGATGTTCTGGTGAAATGCGCGGCCTGCGGTTTTGAAGGAAAACTGCCGGCGCCGAAGAAAGACTCCATGCCGGTGGTGGTGGCTCGTCCGGCAGGACACGCCGCCAGTCGACACGGTCAGGCTGTGATTCGACAGGCTCCGATTGCCGAAATGCCGGTTTCGAGTCGCCGTCGGTGGCCGATTGCTGTCCTGCTGCTGCTGGCGATGGGCGGTGCGGGATGGGTTTTCCGAGACGCGATCAGAAATACCGTTGCAGCCGTTGTTCCGGAACTCAATTCCGTCGGCGATGGATCAGAAACTGCTAAAGATGACCCGTTGTCTACAGCAGCATTTGCCATCCTGAAGACTCATTGCGCCGACTGCCATGGCAACGGCAATGCCGATGGCGGTTTCGACGCGGTTCTGGACCCGGCCCGGCTGGTGGACGGATTTTACGTCAGCAAGGGCAGCGTTCAGAACAGTGAACTGTTTGCTCGAATCAATCACGATGATGTCGAGCTGCGAATGCCGCCTGCGGACGCCTCATCACGCCCGTCCGCCGAAGACATTGAAACCATTCGACAGTGGATCGAAGCCGGCGCTTCGGTCGCAGCGTTTCCCGCCGTTTCCGGAGGCCCGGGGCCAGGATCGACAACAACAACACCGGTGGTTTCAGGAGCCTCTCCGACGGACCTTGCACTGCGAGCAAAAGCCATCCTGCAGCAGAATTGTTATCGCTGTCATGGCGAGCGTGGACGTGTTGAAGGAGGGTTCAACTTCGTGCTGAATCGAGCCAAACTCGTGGATGGCGGCCTGATTACTCCGGGCAACATCGAAGCAGGCAGCCTGCTGCGACGGATGCGAACCGATTCAATGCCTCCGCGAGGCGAAAACCCTCGACCGTCCACAGACGACCTGGCTGTCATCGAGGAGTGGGTTGCTGCCGGAGCACCGGATTTTAACGACCAGCTGAACCGGACTTTCATCACGAATCAGGAAATGTTCCGGCGCATTGAACAGGACCTGCTGCAGCAAAAGGAATTCGACCGCGAATTCACTCGCTACTTCACACTCACACATCTGTACAACGCCGACGTGTCAGATGAAGAAATGCAGACATACCGCCTGGCATTGGCAAAGATGCTGAACAGCCTGTCGCGTCAGAAGGAACTGTTTACTCCGGCCGCAATTGATTCTGAACAGACGATTCTGAGAATCGACCTGCGACAGCTGAAGTGGGATCGAGCCACGTGGCAGGCCATCATTGATGCCGACCCGTATGCCATTCAGTTCAATGATGCGAAGGCCTGTACGTCACTGACGGGATGTGGTGTTCCGAGCGTCCGCGGCGACTGGTTTGTTCATAAGGCGTCTCAGCCGGATCTGTATCACCGCATTCTGGAGATTCCCGAAACGCTCGATGGCCTGCTGGCTCAGGAACGCATCGACCTGGACCGCAATATTCGTGAAGCCACTGCTGTGCGAGCGGGGTTCAATGAATCCGGAGTTTCCGAGAATAATCGCCTGATCGAACGTCACGCGAGTGCTCACGGAGCTTTCTGGATCAGCTACGATTTTGCCGGCAATGAAGGACGACAAAACCTGCCCAGTCATCCGCTGGGGCCAGGTCAGGAAGAACATCATTTCAAACATGATGGCGGGGAAATCATCTTCTCACTGCCGAATGGTCTTCAGGCGTATATGCTGACAACCGCCAACGGCAAACGCCTGACGGAAGGTCCGATTGAAATTGTCAAGGATCCCAAACAGGGCAACGCTCATGTTCTGAACGGAGTCTCCTGCATCTCATGTCACTACGCGGGCATCATTCCGAAAAAAGACGAAATCGCAAACATCGTCCGGCTGAATCCGGCAGCATATGAGGGGCGTTCGGAAGAGATTCTGCGACTGTATCGTGACTCGGAAATTGCCACTCTGCAGGAAGAAGACGGGAAGAGATTTCGAGATGCTCTGGCAGCCATTGGAATTACGTCAACAACGGAAAACGGTGAACCGGTCTTCCATATGTCCCGCCGGTTTGAAGACAGTCTGGACCTGAAGCTGACCGCTGCAGAACTCGGACTGACCGCGAAACAGCTGGGCGGACAAATTGTCGTCAACGCGGATGTCAGCCGAGTTCTGGGGGCGCTGCGAGCTCCCAACGGGACCATTAAACGGGATCGATTTCTGGAACAGTTTGTTGAGCTTGCGATCGCTTTGGGGATCGGAACTCGATACGAAGGACATGAAACTCCGGTTGCTCCCACCCCGCTGCCCGCCGGTTTCCTCACCTGGCACGACCAGAATGGTCAAAAGCTGTTTGATGCAAAGGTGATTCAGCTGGGAACGACAGAGGGTGAATTCGAACTCACCGACGGCAGCCGTCGCAAGGTATTATTGAAAAACCTTGCGGTTGAGGAACTCGTTGCGGCTCTGCGCCAGCCGCTGAAAACAGCTCCCGACGACCTTCCGGCGGACGGCAATTCGCCGCCGGCAGACGCCGGTGCCACGGCGGCAGCAATGAAAACAGATCCGAATGACGGCAATGGTGCATACGACAGTCCGCTGACTCCCCGACTGTGGATCTCACACGACGGAGAAGAGATTCTTGAAGCTCAGTTTGTGGATCTGCACGAAGGCACGGTGTATCTAATTCCTGGTCCGCGTGAATGGATCTACAAGGGAGGAACGCCGATCCTGCGAGCACTTCACGTCATTCGATTTCCTGTCCCGGGTGCTTTAGGACCCGGCGGATCTGATCCTCCGCTTTCAATCAGTCTGGTGGACCGAGCGAACGGTCGAGTCGATTCGTTTACTCGCCTGAATGACTACGACGAAGGCGATCTGGCATATATTGAATCCATCAAGGCCGCGCTGGAACGGGGCCCTCTGACCGACCTCACAGACGGTAAGAAAGGTCATCTCAGTCGCTTCGGAATTCTCTGGGCGGTGCGTCTGGATCAGCTGTCAGAAGACGACCGTACGATTGCCGAAAGCTACAAGAGCCGAATGCCCGCTGTTCCGTATCCCGAAGTTCCGAAATAACAGACATTTCGCTGAACTCAGCCCCGGGATCCGCCGCTTCTCGTCGCCCTCGGGGTCTGTTGCCGAACCCGTTCCGGGTTCAATCTCAGCAATTCTCGCTTCGAAACTCTTCATACTTTCGGAGTCTGATTCGCGAGTTTCACAGCGTCTGCTTCTTCTTTCTCTTTCGCCCGCTGTTCGTGTCAGATGCGGCCCCTTTTTTCCCTGAGGCGTCGGGGTTGTAGGCCGGGTTGGGTTCAGTCGGGAGTCGTGCGTTGACTGACGTATGCCAGGTCAGGAGATCGTTCAGGAGTTCATCGCGTTTGGCGGTGTTTGAGCCGGACAGGTCCGAACGTTCGCCCATATCATTCTTCATGTCGTACAGTTCAACGGCGTGATTGGTCGACAGTTGCTGTCGTCCGCCGTCCAGTTGCCATTCTTCCAGAAACAGGTGCAGCTTCCAGTCACCTTTGCGAATGACACTCACGGGACGACTGCGGAAACCCGTGCGGACATCAAGTTCCCGGCCTCGGATCACGGGCGAATTCAAATAGCCCGGAAAGTGCCAGAAGATGGCCTGACGTTTCAGACTTCCCTCTTCGGTCAGCAACGGCAACAGACTTTCGCCGTCCAGCTGTTTGTCGGTCGACGCACCGGCGGCTGCCAGAAACGTTGGAAACAGATCGACGTTGATCACAGGAACGGAACATCGGCTTCCGGCAGCGACTTTTCCCGGCCAGCGGACAATGAACGGCTCTCGAATGCCTCCGTCGTAGTAGCCGCCCTTGCTGCCTCGAAGAGGCTCCTGTGACGACTGCTGAGTTGCACCGTTATCGCTGGTGAAGACAAGCAGTGTGTTATCTGTGAGCTGAAGTTCGTCGAGCTTGTCCAGCAGCAGACCGACGCTTTGATCCAGGTCATAGGTACAGGCAGCGTACATTGCATTTTTGTGCTGCTGCCCAGGAGCCTTTGATTTGAACTTCTGCAGAGTTTCCGGTTGCCCCTGCAGCGGCGAATGGATGGCGTGATGAGCCAGATAGCAGAAGAACGGTCGATCCCGGTTTTCCTGAATGAAGCTGCAGGCTTTGCGAGTCAGAGTGAAGACGCCTTTGGGATCGGACGGAGGCCCGGCCTTGTTGCCTTCGGACCCTTCCTTCACTTCACCTTCACCAAAGGAATCAAACGTGACGTCAAAGCCCTGCTGACTCGGTTTGGCTCCGCCCGGCCCGTCCAGATGCCATTTTCCGAAGTGACCGGTGACATACCCCGCGGCCTTCAGAGCGTCTGCGATTGTGATGTTGTCCGTGGACAGGCCGCCCCTGGTGGGGATTGGAACCAGTCGCTGCTGATTCGCGGGGCCTCGATCGGTGCTGCCGACTGCGTACACATGGTGCCGAGGCGTGTAGGTGCCCGACAGCAGACAGGCTCGACTGGGAGCACAGTTTCCTGCCGCCGCATAGCCGTCGGTGAAAACCATTCCCTGAGAAGCCAGTCGATCCAGAACGGGCGTTTCCATAAAGTCGCTTCCCTGATACCCAACATCTTTCCAGCCAAGATCATCAGCAAAAATCAAAACGATATTGGGCCGCGATTCCGCTCGCAGCGATGACGTGCAAAAGAAGATGAGAAGGATCAGGAAAAGCCGAACGATTTGTGACATGGAAGAATTCCTTGAAGTACGGCACAGAGGCTCAATGCTCATGCATGCTGGGAGCTAATTATGTCATTCGTCCGCTCGAACCGAAACACCACACCAGCGAGGAGATGCTGATTCAAACTGAGCAGTTTTGGAAGGGCGTGATGCGGCGGGGGCTTCCCACATTCGAGAAGCAATTGACGATGTTGTCTTCATGTGGGGGAAGCCTTTCGGTGTCGTATGAAAGGTCATCACGGTTGGTTGCAGACGGAAATTGGATTTGTCATAGTCCGGAACTGATTCAGGGCTGTGGCTGGCGGGACCAGGCTGACTCTGACAGGCGGCGTCTGTGTCGATTTCCGACGAAGTCTCGTGAAGCAGCGTTCTCACTGATCAATGAGTATGACTTTGGCAGCCAATTCAATCGCCGGTGCTCTGGAAGGAGTCGATGTCTGGCCGTTTGGTCCCATCTGCGCGACCAGCGCGGCTGTTCTCGCGGCCGTGATTCACGCCGGACTTCTCTTCCACGTGTTCGCTGTCTGTCCTGCGGCGTTTATCTGGCTGGAACGTAAAGCGGCCGGACGCATTCAGGATCGACTCGGTCCGACTCGAGTCGGTGGCCGTTTTGGCTGGCTCCAGTCATTGGCGGACGGAATTAAGCTGTTTCAGAAAGAGGATCTGTGTCCTCCGGCCGCCGACGCGCTTCTGTTTCGGTCAGCTCCCTATATTGTCTGCCTGGCTTCGTTTGCCGTGTTTGCACTGCTGCCTTTCAGCCATGGCTGGGTTGCCGTGTCTGCGGACTGCGGGCTGTTCATTATTGTTGCAGTGCTGTCACTGGAAGTGTTCGGCATCATTATGGCGGGCTATTCCAGCGGGTCGAAGTGGTCACTTTTCGGTGGAATGCGTGAAGCGGCTCAGATGGTCAGCTACGAAATTCCGCTGGCCATCTGTGCTCTCGTCCCGATTGTCGCTGCCGGTTCGCTGAATCTGGGCCACATCGGTGACATGCAGCGAGGCCATCTGGGGAACTGGTTTCTGTTTCATGATCCGTTCTCGTTCGTGGCCTTCTTTGTTTACTTCATAGTGGCAACGGCCAGTTGTAAGCGAGCTCCCTTCGACCTTGCCGAAGCGGAAAGTGAGCTGGTTGGTGGGTGTCATACCGAATACAGCGGTATGCGTTGGTCATTCTTCTTCATGGGAGAATACGCCAGCATGTTTGCCGTTTGCTGTATCGCCTCGATTCTGTTTCTGGGCGGCTGGTACACGGGAATTCCCGGTCTGGACGGCTGGCTGACTGAACTGAGAAATTCCGCAGATCAGGCTGGCGAGTTTCAGATTGGCGGTTATCTGGCGAATGTGATTGGAGCCGGTGTGTTTGCCTCCAAAGGGGCGTTTCTGGTGTTTGTTCAGATCTGGCTCCGCTGGACTCTGCCTCGCCTGCGAATCGACCAGGTGATGGTCACCTGCCTCAAGTATCTGCTGCCCATCAGTTGTGCTCTGTTTCTGGGTGCAATCATCTGGCCACTGGTTCTGGTCTTTTCCGGCCGGACAACGGTGACTCCGGAAGCTTTGGGCGAGCGAACTGTTTCGGGGCTGCCCGCCGGCGTTGCAGTGCTTCACGCGGCCCCTGCTGATTCGCCCGCTGTTCTCAGCCCGTCAGCTCCGGTTGAAGCCGAGCCACACGGAGAATCCGGAAGCGGCCATTCCGACGAAGCAACTGAGGCTGCGGAGTCGGAGAAGTCAGTCGAATTGAACGATGGCAGCTCGGATGTGGATGTGGCCGTGTTGAGTAGTCAGGCATCCGAAATTGTCGCGGAGGTGCAGCAGTGAGTCTTCTGTTTGCTCTGTTTGCACTCGCCTCCTGCCTGGGTGCTGTTGCGGTTGTTGTGAGTCAGAGTGTTGTTCGAATGGCATTCTGGCTGATCGTCTCCCTGGGAAGCGTGGCAGGGCTGTTCTTTCTGTGTGATGCAGACTTCGTCGGTGCAGCTCAGTTGCTGATCTATGTCGGCGGTACACTGGTGCTGCTGGTGTTCGGCGTCATGCTGACGGCCAGCGGGCCGTATCTGAAGATTGAAACATCTCCGGCACAGACAATTGTCGCCGGGCTGGTGGGTCTGCTGTTTCTGTTCATGGTGGTTGCCACTGTCAGTGAAGTGGACTGGAGCGGCACGAAGGATCGAATCCTGAGTGCCGGCGGGCATTATAAGTCGGCCAGTCAGCTCGCTGATGCTCGATTTGATGATGCATCAGAAGGAAACACTCTGCGGCCGCTCGGCCTGGCACTGCTGGGCGTGCGAACGGATCTTCCCGGAGCACCAGGATATCTGCTGCCGTTCGAAATTGCTTCGGTCCATCTGCTGGTCGTGTTGGTGGGAGCCGCGTATCTGGCTCGAGCAAAACGTCGGCGGGATACTGTCTGATTCGGGTGTTGGTTCCGAGTAGCCCTTTCAGTTTCTGAAGTAGGTCAGGTTCATGGTTTCGCGGTTGAATCAAATTTTGCTGGTGGGCGTGGCGGACGTTGCTCATGCTGCCGGTGACTCGCCGTGGCAGCCGGGATTGTCCGAATATCTGCTGGTGGGCGCGATTCTGTTTGTCTGTGGCGTGATCTGCATGGCCACCAAACGGAATGCCATCGGCGTTCTGATGGGCGTCGAGCTTGTTCTGAACGGTGCCAATGTGAACTTTGTCGCCTTCTCGAAGTACTCGGCCTGGGGACTCGACAGTCAGCTGTTTTCTCTGTTTGTCATTGTGCTGGCAGCTGCTGAGGCGGCTGTTGCTCTGGCAATTGCTCTGAACTTCTACAACAACCACCTGTCGATTGATATTGATCGGGCCAACAAGCTGAAGGGCTGATGGTTGTGAATTGGAGGGCGGAAATTCGCCCGTGTGATCTGGTCTGAATCTTTCTGTGGAAATCCGATGGTCGGCGAATCGCTGAAATGTCTGCTGATGACTGCCTGGCTGCTGCCGCTGTTCGGCTTTGCAGTCGAGATCTTCTTCGGCTTCTACAGCAGGAATCCACGACACAGCAAATCCGCGGCGGTTCTCGCCGTTGGCTGTATTGCGACCGGTTTTCTGTGCAGCCTGGCGGCCCTCATCGTGTGGGGGAACGCAAATCACTGGTCAGTTCTCGAAAGCCATGATGACCACGGCCACGGGCATGCTGCCGCTGAACATCACGATTCTGCTGCGGCTGAGCACCACGAACACGATCACCATGGCGCCGAAGCCACTGGCGGACATTCGGAAGTGGCGGACGGCCGTGCGGTTGCCGCAGGTCCCACTGTTTATTCGGGTGAGATCTATCGTCTGGCAACCTTCGGCAGTCTGACGCTTGCACTCGATTATTACATCGACAGCCTGACGCTGGTGATGTTTACCATGGTGACGCTGATTGCGACCTGCATTCACCTGTTCGCCATGGGGTATATGAGCGATGAGCTGACTGACGAGTATGTTGATCATTTTGCTCATACTTCCGACGGCCACCATGTCCATCGTCCTGGTCGCTTTTACCGGTTCTTTGCATTTCTGTCTCTGTTCTGCTTTGCCATGCTGGGGCTGGTTCTGGCGGGCAACATTTTCCAGGTGTTCATTTTCTGGGAACTGGTGGGGATCTGCAGTTTCCTGCTGATCGGTTTCTATACGGAACGCAAATCCGCCAGCAATGCCGCCAATAAGGCGTTCATTATGAACCGAGTCGGCGACTTTGGATTCCTGATTGGCCTGATGGTGCTGTGGACGTGGTTTGGAACTTTCCGTTTCGGCGATACGCCGGGTCAGTACGGAGTGATTGCTGAGCAGGGTTTGTTCAGCATGGTCACTCGGGATACGGAAACCCGGAATCTGATGTGCGAAGCGGGAACGGGCGATGTTCTGATTACCGGCCCGGATGGATTGGCTCTGAAAGACGGTGACGGCAACTATCGCACGATCCCGTATTTCCTGTTGGTTGTGGCTGGTCTGGGTGTCTTCGCCGGATGTGTGGGCAAGAGTGCTCAGTTTCCGCTGCAGACGTGGCTGCCGGACGCGATGGAAGGCCCGACGCCGGTGTCAGCTCTGGTACATTCCGCCACCATGGTCGCGGCTGGCGTTTATCTGGTGGGCCAGTTCTTCCCAATGTTTGTTCAGGAAGTGCTGCTAACCATTGCCTATACCGGCTGCATCACTCTGTTTCTTGCCGCGACGATTGCCGTGGTTGCGACTGATATCAAAAAGGTGCTGGCCTATTCCACTATCAGTCAGCTGGGTTACATGATGCTGGGGCTGGGTGTCTTCGGATGGGCGGCTGGCCTGTTCCACCTGATCACACACGCCTTCTTCAAGTCTTTGATGTTCCTGTGTTCAGGCAGCGTGATTCACGGCTGCCATCATGAACAGGAGATGCCGAAGATGGGTGGTCTGCTAAAGAAGATGCCCATCACCGCGATCACTATGCTGATCGGCGTGTGTGCGATTGCTGGTTTCCCGACGTTTTCGGGCTTTCATTCCAAGGATGCCATCGTCGCTTCCGCTCTGGCTTTTGTGAAAGCGAATCCCTCGCACTTCCTGCTGTTCTTTGTTCCGCTGCTGACGGCCGGAATCACGGCCTTTTATATGTTCCGGTTGTGGTTCTTCACCTTCTGGGGCAAGCCTCGCGACCAGCACGTTTACGATCACGCACATGAGTCTCCATGGATCATGTGCGTACCGCTGCTGATCCTGGCTCCGTTTGCGTGGTTGTGTGCTGTCGGGGGAGAAGACGGTTTTCTGTACAAAATGCTGACCGGTGACGAACCGGCTCACCTTGTATCCGGTGTCACTGCTGTGGTTGAAGGCGGACTGGTACTGCCCAGCCACCATGCGATTCATGAAGTTCATGGACAGGCCGGAATTGCTGCACTGCTGGCGGCATTTTCCGGAGCCATCATTGCTTATGTGCTGTATGGAACCGGGGTTGTTAATCTCGAACAGATGAAGCAGCAGCTGGCCGGTGTTCATGGGTTCCTGTCGAACAAGTGGCACTTTGACGATCTTTATGATGCCCTGTTCATGAAGCCCGCACACAAAGTTGCCGCCTTCTGTGCGTGGTTTGATCGCACGGTCTTTGACACGATTCTGCACGGGTTTGCGAAGGCCGCGCTTCTGGTGGCCAACTGGGATCGGTTATTTGATGAAAAACTGATTGACGGTTTCGTTAATCTTGTTGGGGATTCCACTCGTTCCTTCGGCAATTCACTGCGAGTCGTCCAGACCGGGCGACTACGCCAGTATGTGATGTTCATCATTCTGGGCGTGGTTGCTTTGTTTGCTGTGGTCTTCACGACGTTCCCGGGCTGATGGTGACGCGGGGCTGGAATCCGTTGTCCGGACCCATTTGCTCCTGAGTTACCTGTGCTGTTCCTGAAATCTGATTCACCTTCCGTCACACCAGCTTATTTGGCTGTGGTTAAACAATGAACGACACATTTCTTCTGTCAGCGATCATTTTCCTGCCCGCAATCGGCGCGCTGGTGCTGTCTTTGCTGGACAGCAAGGCGGTGGATGCGATTCGCTTTTTTTCGCTGGGCATTACGATCGCCACTTTCGTGCTGACGCTGATGCTGTGGCGCAGCTTTGACTACACCGTCGCCGGCATTCAGATGAACGTCGTAAAGGAATGGATTCCGGCGTTCAATGTTTATTATCGGCTGGGCGTTGACGGGATCAGCCTGCCGCTGATCATTTTGACCAGTCTTGTCAGCATGCTGGCGGCGGTGGCGTCCTGGAGCATCAACAAGCATCACAAGGGATATTTTATACTCTTCCTGCTACTGGAAACCGGGATGTTGGGCGTGTTTCTGTCGCTCGACTTCTTCCTGTTCTTCGTGTTCTGGGAAGTGATGCTGTTGCCGATGTACTTCCTGATCGGTGTTTGGGGTGGACCTCGACGCGAATACGCAGCCATCAAGTTCTTCATCTACACGCTGGCTGGCGGTGTACTGATGCTGATCGCCATGCTGATGTTCTATTTCAACAGCGGTGCCACGACAGACAGCTTCAATCTGGTCGAACTGGCCAACGTGGCCTGTGGCCAAACCAGCACACTCACTAAAACCCTGAACGGCAACCTGCAGATCACCGCGTTTGTGCTGCTGTTTATCGGCTTTGCCATCAAGCTGCCGGCTGTGCCGGTTCACACATGGCTGCCTGACGCACACGTCGAAGCTCCGACACCGATCAGTATGATTCTGGCCGGAGTTCTGCTGAAGCTGGGCGGCTACGGCATCATTCGAATTGCCTTCCCGCTGTGCCCGTACGGAGCAGCCTATGCTGCTTATGCTCTGGTCGCCATCGGAGTGATCAGTATCATCTACGGTGCCTTCGCCGCTCTGGCTCAAACCGACTTCAAGCGGCTGGTGGCGTACAGCTCGGTCAGCCACATGGGCTATGTTCTGATCGGTCTGGGTGTGTGGAAGATTGTTGATGCGTCGACAGTGAATTCCGATATGTGGCTGATGGGTGTCAACGGTGCCATGTTTCAGATGATTGCCCACGGCGTTTCCTCGGCGGGCATGTTCTTTATGGTCGGCGTCATCTATGACCGCGTTCATCATCGGGATCTGAACCAGTTCGGCGGACTGATGGGGCGAATGCCGCTATACAGTGGCCTTGCAGCGGGACTGTTCTTTGCCGGTCTGGGCCTGCCGGGTCTGTGCGGGTTCATTGGTGAGATCTTCGTCGTGCTCAGCACATGGAACTTCAGTCCGCTGCTGGCCATCATTGCTGCCAGCGGTGTGATTCTGACAGCAGGTTACATTCTTTGGGCACTTCAGCGAGTTTACCTTGGTGCTGAATACAAAGGTCCTCATTCTGAAGACATCACTCCGATGAATGGCCGTGAAGGCGCTGTCGCCGCAATTTTGCTGGCGTTTGCCATCATCCTGGGCTGCTTCCCTGGATATATGGCTGACATGATGCAGAACTCAACGGAAGCCCTGGTGACAGCGATGCAGGCTGGCTATGAAAAAGCGGCCAGCACCGTCACCGATCTGCAGGCCATGCGATAGTCAGATTCGATTTTCTGAGCCAGTTTCCAACCACCTTCTTTGGTGATGCCACGTGTTTTCCGAACTTCTCAGCAACCTGATTTCTGACACCACCGGCCCGGGCTTCGAATTCTTTCGAGCAGAACTCTGGCTGAGCGGGACAATCGTCCTGATGCTGTTGCTGCGAGTCTGTTCGCTGGATCGAGTTCTGCCCACTTTCCTGGTGGCTCTGATCGGAGCTGCAATTGCCGGCTGGTGTTCACTGAGCCAGTTCTCTGAAACCCTGAACCCGGAATCAGTCAGCCTGCATGGTCAATTCTCGGTGACGTTCTTCGGCGACATGCTGCGACACGACCTGTTCAGTGTGTTTTTCCGAGTTTTCCTGTCACTGTTTCTGCTGCTGACAATCGCCCTGACCGTTCTGACCGGCATTCCCGATGGTGAAGACGCTCCGGACTTTTACTCGCTGCTCTTCGGTGCCACGATCGGCATGATGATCATGGCAACGGCCAATAACCTGCTGATGCTGTTTCTGGGTGTGGAAATGGCCAGCGTGCCCAGCTATGCGATGGTCGGATTTCTGAAGGGACGCAAACCTTCCAGCGAGGCGGCTCTGAAGTATGTCGTTTACGGAGCTGGAACCGCTGGTGTCATGCTGTACGGAATCAGTCTGATTGGCGGAGTTCTGGGGACTGGTGATCTGACTCTGCTGGCTGATCGCCTGCGAATGGTTGCCGAGGGCGGATCCGCGGGACTGGGTGACCCGGAAGTGCGAGTCGTCGCGGCTGGGCGTGATGCTGGTCATGGTTGGCCTGGCCTTCAAGCTGTCGCTGGTGCCGTTTCACTTCTGGTGTCCGGACGCTTTCGAAGGAGCCTCCGCTGAAGTGGCCGGGTTTCTGGCCGGTCGCTTCCAAGGCAGGAGCGTTCGGGTTGCTTGTTCGGTTTGTCGTCGGGCTTTCCGGAGTGCCTCAGACAGCGGAACTGATGACAGCGTTCGAATCGGACTGGGCGTGATTGCGATCATCACGACGACGTTCGGGAATCTGGCCGCCTATTCTCAGACAAATCTCAAACGACTGTTTGCCTACTCCACCATTGCCCATGCGGGTTATATGCTGATGGCAGTCGCTGCCATGCTGGTGATGCTGAACAGTTCTCAGGCGGCCGGTCTGGGCGATGATATTCACAAGAGTCTGGCCGGGCTGCTGTACTATCTGGCCGTCTATCTGTTTATGAATCTTGGCGCGTTTGCCGTTGTGGCTCGGGCTCGAAATTACACTTTCAGTGAAGAACTGGACAGCCTGAAGGGTCTCAGTTCTCAGAGCGTGGCTCTTTCGATCACGATGGCCGTGTGTCTGTTCAGCCTGATCGGGATGCCGCCGTTTGGGGGTTTCTTTGCCAAGCTGATGATCTTCATGTCGGTCTACAAAGCTGCTCAGCTGCACTGGGCGATGTATTTGGTTCTGGCGGCACTCGGTCTGAACACGGTGATCAGTCTGTTCTACTACGTTAGAATTCTGAAGGCCATCTTCCTGCAGCCGCGCCCCGAAGATGCACGACCTGTTCAGCTGCCCGGCATCGAAGGCTACTACGCCGTGGTCCTGGCAGTGATGGTGGTTCTGCTGGGAGTTGCTCCGCAGCTGATGAGCGGTTTAAGCACCATTGCGGGCGAAGCCGGACACGCGGTCGTGTCTGTTGCTGCTGACCGCTGATTTGAACCGACGACGCCCGTTGTTTACGATTTCCTGACGGTGATGAATTCATGAGCCTGCCGATTGAACCTGTACTGAACCGCGTTCTGATCGATATGGGACGCAGCTTTCTGCAGTACATTTCGGATGCATGGCCATGGGTTGATCCTCAGGCGCAGAATGTTCAGGAACAGGTTTTTGTTCTGGCCGCTCGTCAGCGTCAGGATGTCGGAGACCTGGCTGCTGTTCTGTCTGACCGTGAGTTTTTTATCGACTTTGGCACATTCCCGACCGAATACACCGACCTGCAGTTCCTGGCTCTGAATTCCATCTTTGAATGGCTGCACAAAGGCCAGGCGGACATCCTCGGAGAAATCGCTTCCGGCATTTCTCAGGCTCAGACAGCCGGTGACGATGAAGCGGTGCAGGTCCTGACTTCCGTTCAGGGGCACGAGCAGAATATTGCCGCATCACTGAAGGAACTGCAGAGCGAACTGCAGACGGTCAGTGCCTGAGCCCGATTCGGGTGATCAGGCTGTCAACGCACGGCTGAAAAGCGGCGCCGCCAGTGTCAGTGCGCACACGGATCCTAAATCTTTACTGCACCTGTCGCCCAAAGAACTGCTGCCCGAAGTTTCGGGGGTTCTGAGGGAACAGCAGATTCGCAGAGAATCCGTCAGTATTGCCGGACTGGACGAGTTTCTGCAGCAGACATGCCCGCGAATGGCTCCTGCCGGGCTGAAGCATTTCGCGTTCCTTGAGGTGCACGGCGGGCTAGTTTTTCATGATGTTCAGTCTTTGGCAGAGTAGGGAAACATTGGCGGCATGTTCCTGGCACATGGCGGTTGCGGAGCACTTGAGTTTTTGGGCGAGATTGAGGGCTGCGTGGCGGATTGAGCTGACGGCGTGAGCGGCGTGGCCGGTGCGGATGCGGCAGTGGTCTTCTCGCAGGTGGGCGTCGAGCACATGGAAGCGGCTTTCGATCAGCCAGCGGCCTCGCAGCAGCGTCAGCAGCATGTCGGCATCGGCCTGATCGCGGCTCAGGCTGGTGATGGCGTACGTGGTCGACTGGCGGACTTTGCCTTTTTCCAGAGTGTGGCGTTCCAGACGAATGATCTGTTTCGCACCCGGCCAGTCGAGATATCCGGAATCGATGATGTTGGTGGTCGTCGTGACGGTCCGGGTTTCGATGCGGCCGCGACTCTTTTCCTTTGTCGTTGCCGTTTGTCGACGTTCGTGTTCCTGTTTAACTGCCCAGGGGGGAAAAGCTTTGTGAAATCACAAAGCTTTGTTCGATATCCCGCAGCAGTTGAGGCTGATTCGCCTTGACCGTCACCAGATAGTCGCCGCCGGAGTCGACGATCGTTTCGCAGATGTCGCGCTGGCAGTAGGCCGCATCGCCGACAATCAGCTTTCCTTTCAGCACCAGGTTTCGAACCAGGGCCAGAGCCGTCTTTGTTTCGTTTGTTTCCAGCGGCACCTGCACACTGCCCAGCACCGTTCCCAGAGCAGCCTGAATTCGGACCAACACCTGTTCGGCTCGCTGATCACCTTTGCGAGTTCCTCGCAGAACCTTCCCGTCCCACACTTCAGTGTCCAGTGACGAAGGCGTTGTCGCCGTTGGCTTCTTTGAAACATCTGCCAGAACGGAAGGATCACACGTGATCTGCGATACGAATTCCAGCAGCACGTGTTCCAGATGTTCACTGTCGATCTCCGCCAGCAGATTCGCAAACGTCTGCCGCACCGGAGGCTTCCTGCGAAACCCCAGCAGATGCCACATCTCAACGCCGTGCAGCTTCAGCCATCGCACCGTCTGCTGCAGCCCCTGATGGCCGCACAAAGTCGCACAAATCACAGCCGCCAGCATGGCGGTCAAAGGATGACGACGTCCATATCGCCCGCGTGGATCGGGAACCTGCTGAAGCACCTCCAGCAGACCCCAAACGGGCTTTTCACTCACAGCTTCGCTCCTTCATTTTGAACACGTCCCCGGCAACTCCACCGGAAACTTCTCCCTCACATCACCCCCATTCTTCGCACAACTCCAGACAAGTCAAACTGGCCAGCCGTGCCTTGAGGTGCCCCTGTTGTTGACGGCGGGACCCCTGGTTCTCGGGTTGGCGTTTCTGGCTGTCGCGGCCGGCGTGTTGCTGGAGGGAACGGATGACCGCAGGAATGGGCTTTTACCGCTTTTACCTCTGCTGACAGGCATGGTTTCTTTCGGTGTTGGGATCGGAGTTGCCAATCGACGAAGGCGAATCCGACAGACGCTCCGCAAAGGTCATCTGACAGAGGGCAGATCGTTGGGGTTTCCGAACGCAGCTGGAGCAGTGCCTCCGGACTCACTCATGACGTGCAGATTCACTGTTCAGTTTGTGGTGCCGATGTTTCGGTAACCTGCCCCATTCTGCCGACATCGAACCGGATGGAATTCTCCCGTGGCGATTTGCATTGAATTGATTCCGCTGACAGAAACGGAACTCGCTGCGGAAGCGGAGGGTTCTCGAAAAACAGTCCGATGACGCCAACGGACCGCTGCAAATTCCGTAGTGAGAAGATTGATTTACCAGGGCGAGCGAGTACTCTGACTTCAGTGCGGTGGATCGCGTTTACCGCCCCAGTCGTTTGATCGCATCTCTGGTCTCTTCTTTCGAGGGAAATTGCGTGATGAAACTTCGAAGCATTCTTCTGGTGGCCGCCCTTGTTCTGGTGGCAGGTGGGCTCGTTGCACACTGCGACGCGTCTGAACTGAATCCGTTTGGACTGCTGGCTCAGTCCGAAGACGGGGGTTCGAATGTTCGCGTGACTGGCCGAAGCGTCAGGGGGCTGATTTCCCTGGTGATTCTCGGAATCGCAGGTGCGGGCTGGGTCTTCAAGAAGCTGACCGGAGGTGGCGACGGAGAGTAATCCCATCAGAAAAATTGGTCGCGGCACCGATCTGCCTTCGCTGAATTGTCAGGCCTTGACTGCAACCTCAGGGCAGTGAAGTCGAGCAGTCCTCAAGCGTAGACACGCGAGCCGCCATCACATCGTTCATAGGTGGAAGCCCGACACAGCCTCTTCCGGAGCCTGAAGAGCGCCGTAAGGCCCCGGATCGATGAAACCAGCAGGCTCTGTTGCCTGACAGTTCCTGACAATTGTCAGGCAGGAGTCTGACCGGAAGATGCACCCGCGCTGCTTATGTCGGTACGGCACTTCCCGAAGGGACAGGTTGCCGAAATACAGTTCGCTGCCGTGTTGCTGCAGAGCCTCCAAAGCCAGCAGTATTGTGAACCCGCGCGGCCTGAGAGCCGCTTGTCACACCCTACATTTTCAACAGTCCAACGATTGGCCCGCCGTGGGAACACCGTCAGCCGGACTTTGAACTGAAGTCGCGATCGTTACGATGTTCCAGCGTTCCGGGGCTTGTTGCGACCGGCCTGTTGCTGCCTGTCGCTGGATTTTTTGCTGAGAGGCGATATCGATGGCTGACGTTGCTGCTGTGGTAATCGTTCTTGCTTTGGTGGCAGTGGGATGGACCGTCTTCAGGAAATCAGCTCGTGAGCCTTTCGTCAGCACCGGACTGAAAGCGATCGACCTGTTTGCGCCGATTCGGTCGGGGACAGATATCCTCATCGCGGGCCAGCCTCGAACCGGCATGTGGGTTTTAACCTGGGAGCTAACCTATCGAATGCTCCGGCACCCTCAGTTTCCAATGCAGGTCGCGATCTTTATCGACGAGCATCGCGAAGATGTCGATTCATTGATCGCGGAAATGAAGGAGACCATCTCCAGCGTCAGCAATGTTCACGTAACAGCGACTGTAACGCCCGAAGATCTCCGAAAGAACTGTCCGGGAAACGACAGCCGATGGATGGCGATCGTGCTCAGTGACAACGACCAGTTCATCCATCAGTTTCGGGAAGCCGTGCGGGCGGTGCGTGAAAGCGCCCCGGCGTTCCGTCGACTGACCAGTCTGACGGCGACGTTTCTGCCGCTTCGAACAGGTTTTGACACGGTGATTGTCCTCACTCCGGTTCTTGCCGGCGAGGGAATCTATCCCGCAATTGACGTCGATCATTCGGCATCTTACGGCCTGGAGAATTCCGGCGTTTCCCGAAAGCACCGCGTGGTGTCTGATCTGGCTCGAAGTACAGCTGCCGAAGCCGTCGTTCTGCTGGGCCACAGTGAACCTGGAAATGCCGGATCTCTGCCAGGCACAGATCCCGATCGTCAAATCCAGGCTCAGCTAATTCGTTACATCAGTCAGCCATTGTTCGTCGCGGAAAAATACACCGGGAAGCAGGGGGCGTTCCTTTCGTTTGCCGAAACAACAACGGCGTTTGATCGGATCCTGCAGGGCAAAGTCGCACATCTTTCACCTCAGGCGATGATGTATCTCAACGTCCTGCCACGTTAATGCTTCCGCCTGACGTGAACCATGTCAGGCGGGAGTCTGGACTGCAGATACAGCCGCCTGGCTCATATCAGTATGGCAGTTCCCGAAGGTAGAGGTTGCGGAAAAACAGTTCGCTGCCGTGGTGCTGCAGTTCGATCTGGTCAGCACGTGGCAGAGGCTGCAGACCGGTTTTATCCCAGTAGTTTTCCAGCCGGACTCGGTCAACCACCAGTTTGCTGTTCAGGTGAATGCTGACTTTGTCACCGACCATGCGGATGTGAAAGGTGTTCCATTCTCCGGGCTTGCGGTCGGCCAGAACGATGGGAGCGTTTCTCCAGCGCTTGTTGTTCCAGAGACCTCCGGAGCCCAGGTTTCGTCCGTTCGAATACTGCCCGACCCACTGTTCAGGAGTTTCAGGCGGTGCATTTCCCGCTTTGACTCGTGCGTCCCACGGATCCCAGATCTGAACCTGAGGTGTGCCTCGAAGATAAAGTCCGGAATCGGCTCCGGGCGGAATCTTCCAGTCGACATACAGTTCAAAGTCACCGTAATCTTTGGCGGTGCAGAGACTCTGGCCGGTTCCGTCATAGGTCAGAATTCCTTCCGTGACGCTCCAGTGCTGGTTCATCGACGCATCAGCTTTGGCCTGAGCGCTGGTCAGGGCATCTCCGCTGAGTGCTCGGCGATCATTCGCGTTGTTGTGAGCCAGCCCCTTCCAGCCCGTCAGGTCGCTGCCATTAAACAGACTGATAAAGCCATTGGGAGGCGTGTTTGGTGTCTGTGAAGCGGCAACCGGCGGCGCGGCAGCATAGTCGGCGACTCGCAGGTTTCGAAATTCAACTCGATCATTATGCCCGGCCAGCATCAGATGTCCTTTGCGGTTGTGCATGCCGGCATGCTGTCCGCCGTCAACGGGAGTGATGTCTTCCAGAAAAGCATCCACCACAACGGCACCGTTCACGATGACCATCACGTGATCGTCAATGGCGATGATGGTTTCAGAATTCCATTCACCGACCGGTTTCAGATAGCCGGTCCTGGCCGGATAGATCCCATAAAGTGAACCGTGGTACTGCCATGGTTTGAGCCAGCTGAGTTTCTGAGTTTTTCCGCCACCAAGATCGGCAACTCCGTGATAGCGACTGCCGTTGTGATCAAGAATCTGCACTTCAATTCCGTCGCGTGAAGCATGACCTCCCTGAGGAACTCGAATGCCGACTCCGTTGTTGCCGCTCTCTTCCAGGCGGAATTCAAACTGCAGAGCGAAGTCGGTGTACTCTTTTTCGGTGTACAGATTGTGGCCGCCTTTTCTGCAGACCAGCAGCCCGTCTTCGGCCGCGTAGCCTTTGGTGTCGCCGGTCCACCCGGTCAGGTCCTGACCGTTAAACAGATCGGTGAATTCAGCGGACGCCAGAATGTTCAGAGCTCGCTCACCGGCCTGAATATTCGGATCAGGTTTTGATTCCTGAGCGCCTGCATGAGTCGCGACGATGGTCAGCAAAGCGAAGGAAAGGCAACGCAGAACACTTGGCATGGCAGGCTCCGAAAGGCGGGCAACAAAGTGAAGGTGACTTATCAGGTCCGGGCTTCCATCCGCGCGAGCGGAAAGGCGAGCACAACGTTACCGAGATCAACCGGACAGCACCAGCGTTCAGACGGAGAATGGCAAGGGCTGTTCCGTCAGATCCGTCAGACGGTGGTCGGTTGCAGGGATGCGGTCTCGTGGCGAGAATTCAGTGATGACAGACGCGATCGTTGCGGGGCCTGCAGCAGCGTCTGCCGTCTTATCTTCGCTGTCCGCATCGGCGTTCTGTTCCGATGAAGGCTTTCGCCGCTCCCGTCTTTTGCCATTGTTTCTTCGAAAATCATGTCTGACCAACTGAACAAACAACTCGAACTGGCCCGCCGCGATCTGCTCGAACTGTCAACGGCCAACCGTCTGCTGGATACCAAACGCGATCAGGAACGAGGTTCGGCTGTCGAAATCAAGGATGAACTTTCGCACCATGTCTTCCAGCTGCTGGTTGATAACGAAGTCACCATGGACTTTGAACAGGGGCTGGTGGAAGACTCGTCTGCCGAAGCAGCCAGCGAAGACAGGGAGACATCGTCAACAAAGAAGAAGTCCACTCGCACAAAAAAGACTACCAAAACCGAGACGAAGAAGGTTGAGGATCCCGTCGATCCGCAGACGGACAGTCTGCTGCACACCATTCTGCATCCCGAAGAACTCGATCGTCGGCTGCTGTCACTCGTCACCGATGCCAACGCTCTGTTTCAGGAGCAGGGCACCAACGTGCTGTACCTGGCCATGGGCTTTCTGCGCTGGTACGAAAGCGACGAACCCAACAAACCTCACGACGCGCCGCTGATTCTGATTCCCGTCGAACTGCATCGCGACAAAGCCGGAACACGCTACAGCCTGAAGTGGACCGGGCTGGAAATCGAAACCAATCTGACTCTGCAGATTCGCCTGAAGATCGATTTCAACATCGACCTTCCCAATGTGCCCGATGTCGAAGAACTGAACGTCGACGTCTACATGAAAGATGTCGCCAAAGCGGTGGCCGGGCAGTCGAATTTCGAACTGCTGGAAAACGATATGGTGCTGTGGTTCTTCAGCTTCACCAAGCTGCTGATGTATCGCGACCTGGACCCCACATCGTGGCCGAAGGAAAAACCTTTGCAGGAACGGCCGCTGATCCGGGAACTGCTGGACACCGGTTTTCAACCCGTCGAACCCCTGTGCGGCGACAATGACCTGATCGACCCGCTGTTCGATCCGGCTCAGACAGCTCACGTGATCGACTGCGACAGTTCTCAGTCGCTGGTGATCGAAGAAGCGTGTCGAGGCCGCAGTATGGTCATTCAGGGACCTCCGGGAACCGGCAAGTCTCAGACCATCACCAACCTCATCGCCAGCGCCGTCACGGCGGGCAAGACCATTCTGTTTGTCGCCGAAAAAATGGCGGCTCTGGAAGTCGTCAAGCGTCGGCTGGACAACATCGGCATCGGCGATATGTGCCTGGAACTGCACAGCAACAAAGCCAAAAAGACCGACGTGCTGCAGGAACTGGATCGCACTCTGAAACTGGGAGCCCCCCAGTTGCCATCCAACCTGGCGGACACCGTCAAGCGACTGAAAGAACGTCGTGATCAGTTGAACCGTCACGTCGACTGCATGCACACCAAACAGAAGCCAGCAGGCTTCACGCCGTATCAGGTGCTGACGGAACTGATCGACCTGCGAGCCTCCGACGCAACGCTGCCGGACTTCCAGCTGGACGAAGCCATCACGTGGGATCGAGACGCTTATGACCAGAAACTGGATGCGGTGAACGATCTTTCCCGAGTCATGAACAGCCTGGGCGATGTGAATCAGCATCCATGGCGAGGCTGCGAGCTTTCGGAAATTACTCCGCTGGATCTGGAACGCCTGGTTGCTGCGGTGCCACGTTCGCTGACGTCCGCGGATGAACTGATTGACGTCGTCCGCGTGCTCAGCCAGAAACTCGGCGACGATCCGGCCCTGACGCTTTCTGACGTGTCAGCACAGCTCACCACCGTGGACGCGTTGCTGCATGCTCCTCAACTGGACAACACGGCGGCGGCCGGCACCATCTGGGTCGATCATCGCAAAGCCGTGAAGGAACTGGCCGATGGTGCTCGAGCCATCCTGCTGGCCAAAAAACAACTGGCCGGCAAAGTTTCTGACGCTGCATGGGATACCGATGTCGCTCAGGCTCGCCAGGACTACGCGACTCATGGCAAGAGCTTCTTCCGCATCTTCTCCGGTGCCTACCGCAGTGCTCGCAACGTGCTGAACAGTATGCTGACCGGCCCGGCTCCGGACACTTTCGAAGGTCGGCTGGATATTCTGAACCTGCTGTACGGTCATCAGAAAGCTCTGAAGGATGCCGCCGAAAACTCGTCGCTGGGCGAAAAAGCCTTCGGCCGCTTCTGGCTGGGCACCAAAACCGACTGGCAGATGATTGCCGACTGGGAACGTTGGGATCAGGAAACCACCGACGCCGGAGCATCCTCGCGGTTCCGTTCGCTGCTCACACTTCTGGACGATAAAGCCGGACACGGGCCGCCGCCGACAACGTCAAACCAAAAGCTGTTGAACTTTGCTGAAGGTTTCTGCAGCATCTGCGATTCGCTGAAGCTGAACATCGCAACAGCCTTCGGAGCACCCATCATCACTTGAAGCCCGCCGCCGCACCGGCTGCTATCGGCAACGCTCTGGTGGACGCCACCATGGCGGTCGCCGCTGGATCTCAGTCCACCACCAACCAGCACCACCGCCTGGCAGCAGCAACATCAGCACCAGCAACAGCTTCCGGGCGACCGTGTCGCCGGTTGCTCGATTGGCACCGGCGAAGAGCGTCTCGTTGACCGACATCCGCAGACGCATGGCATCGTGGAAGGAAGGAAATCCGGAAGGGCTGCAGCACTGGCAGATGTATTCGCAGTCGAAAAAAATCATCGACGGCATTGGTTAGCGGAGTTCACCGCCGAAGCCATCGACAACGGCAAGATCACCGCGGAAACTCTGCCATCCACCCTTCCGCTTTGCGTACTTCGAAGCCGTTCTGAAGAAGATCCTCAAAGACAACCCGGAACTGGCCGCCTTCGAAGGTAACAAGTTCGAACAGCACATCGCCGAATTCCAGAACCTGGACAGCGAACGCCTGCAACTGGCTCGAGCCGAGGTGGCGGCGGCTCACTGGACAGGCATCGGTCGCAAGCGAGGCGGCAACATGGGCGAAGCAGTCGCGTTGCTGCGTCACGAAATGCAGAAGAAGCGTCGCCATCTGCCGCTGCGACAACTGCTGAATAAAGCTGGCACCGCGGCTCAGGCCATCAAGCCGGTGTTTATGATGAGTCCCCTGTCTGTGTCGCAGTATCTGGAACCCGGAGCCATCGAATTCGACATTCTGCTGATTGACGAAGCCAGCCAGGTGCGTCCCGTGGAAGCTCTGGGAGCCGCCGCGCGCTGCCGTCAGATGATCGTGGTCGGCGACGATAAGCAGATGCCGCCGACTCAGTTCTTCGGAGTCACCATTGGCGATATCGATCTGGACGACGGCGAATCTCCCGCCATGCAGGCCGGCGACGTTGAAAGTATTCTGGGCCTGTGCATCGCCAGAAACATGCCTCAAAGAATGCTGCGCTGGCACTACCGCAGCAAGCACGAATCGCTGATCGCCGTCTCCAACCGCGAATTCTACGAAAACCGCCTGTACGTCATTCCCAGTGCCTATCGCACCGGCGAACTGGGTGTCAAATGGCACCCGATTGAAGGCGGCATGTTTAAGAACGGCAAAAACGAAGTGGAAGCCAAAGTCGTGGCCGAACACATCATGTTGCATGCCAAGGAACGCCCGAAGTGGACTCTGGGCGTCGCCGCCTTCAGTGTGTCTCAGCGAGACGCCATCATCAAAGAACTGGAAGCATTGCGCAAGCAGGACAACAGCTGCGAAAACTTCTTCGACCCCAACGCCCCGGATCCGTTCTTCGTCAAGAACCTGGAAAACGTGCAGGGTGACGAACGAGACGTGATCTTCGTGTCCGTCGGCTATGGTCCCGGTGAAGACGGCAAGGTCTCGCTGAACTTCGGCCCGGTCTCTTCATCCGGCGGCGAACGACGTCTGAACGTTCTGATGACCCGAGCCAAACGACGATGCGAAATGTTTTCGTCCATGCGAGCTGAAGACATCGACGTCAACCGAGTCACGGGCAAAGGCCCGGTCGTCTTCCGGGAATATCTCCGGTTTGCTCAGAACGGCGCTGTCGTGACCGGAGCGGATTCCGGAGCCAGCGGCGATCGCCTGGTCGACGTGCTGCAAAAGCAGCTGGCCGCCAAAGGTTACGAAGTGCAGACTCACGTGGGCATTGCCGGAGTCTTCGTGGACCTGGCCGTGGTTGATCCTGACAATTCGGACCGCTACCTGCTGGGCATCGACATCGATGGAGAAAGCTACAAAGCCAGCCGTTCCGCAAGAGACCGCGACCGCACGCGACACGCCGTTCTGGGCAGTCAGGGCTGGAAGATGCACCGCATCTGGAGTCTGGAATGGTTCAAGCGTCCGAAGGAAAAGCTGAACGAACTGGTTAGCGCCATCGAGGACGCTCGCCGAGCCAAATCTGCCTCCTCCTCCCCCGGCAACAAAGAATACCAGGTCCAGCGCACCCCCGGCGGCCCCGACCCGCTAAGCACCGCCGTCGCCGATGCATTACCCGTCCCCGACCGCCCCGTCACCGCACCACCATCGGACCATTCGCAGGGACCATCCGGCAATGACGCTGGCGGAGGTTCCCTGTTCGGAGAAATCGCTGGCTCCCTCGTCAAAGCCGGCCTCGCCGCAGCCACCGCTCAAAAAGGAAAAGGCCTGGAAGCTGCGATTAAGACTCTGGGATCGGATAAGAAGGGCGGGAAGAAGTAGGCGAGACTGAATCACCGATGGCGTCACTGCGCTGGAGTGCAGGCTTGAGTCTGAGTCCGCATTCGCTTTCAACAGCGCTGGGGAGACTCGGGCAGCCCGAAGGCTGGACTCCAGCAGCACGGGTATTCGCCTATTGCGGGGAGTCGGCAGCGTGAGGGCTGCGGGGCCGGCTTCCGGGGGTGGGCAGGTTCGGCTGGTGATTGGCAGTGAGCTGCCCGAGGAGACTCGGCCGGCTGCGGTGCTCATCAGTTTCTCCAGCGACTTCGATTCACAGGCCGGGCAGACCGGGACTTCGCGGTGGCCGACCAGGATCTCAAATTCGTGGTCGCAGTGCTGGCAATGAAATTCGAACAGGGGCATGATTCAGTTCTTTCTTCCGCAAATGGGCTGAGGGCGGGTTGCCCTGATGACGGAAGGTGATGTCGTCACCTTTCACGACCTCCGATTCAGAACGGCGCACAATCGCACAGTTCTCCTCGATCGCCGGAATCCTACCGTCGGAAGCTTCCGCGGAACAGGTCTCAATTGATCCGGATTTCCCAATCCGACACCTCGACCGGCGGCGACTCCACCGGCCGTGTCGGTGATGAGGAGTCTGAACCTGATGTCGCTTTTTGCAAAGGAATGATTGAAACTGCGGTGGTATTCGTCCGGCCTGAATGGTCGATCTGATCTTCAGGGTGCTGTACCGCAGTAAAGTGAGCCGATGGCGCTGGCCGTGGGGTTGACTGATGCCGAGCCAATCGGAAAAACAAGCTGGCAGCAGAATCGCCCGGTCGGCTCAGATTTTCGGGTTGCCACTCGATCGAAGATGAAATTGTTTCACTGTTTGAATTTCCACAAGGCCAGCGATGGTTTTCCGATTTGCTGACACGTTCCCCATTCGAATTCTGCTGTGCTGCGCCAATGCCCGACTGGCGGTTGCGGTTCTGCTCTGGGTTGCTGCAGCCCGAATCAGCAGCGCTCAGGAACCACCGGCGGGAATTGATGTCACCATCAGCCTGGCCCGGGAAAGCCGAATTCCGGCTCGGGATGCCGGGTTGCTGGCGGAACAGATGGTGAAGGAAGGACAGGTTGTTGAAGTCGGCGAGGTGCTGGCGGTGCTGGACAACCAGCAGCAGACACTTCAGCTGGCAGCCGCTCAGCTGGCACTGGCCGCGTCCGAAATTCAGGCCACGGACAAACTGGGACTGGAAGCGGTGGAAGCTCAGGTCACGGAAGCCCGTCAGGCTCGACTGGTGCGGTCCATTGCTCTGGACATCGCGACGGCCGAAGCAGAGAACAACGTGGCCGTTCAGGTGGCGACCGCGGAAACCCGCCTTCGGCAGCTGGAACTTGAACGAGCCCTCAGTGCTCGGGAATCTTTCAAGGGCAGCATTTCGGAGGCTCAGCTGGATCGACTGAAAACCGCGGTCGCCAAGGGTGAACTGGAAATCGAACAGGCTCGGGCAGAACACCGTGTCCTGCAGATGAAGCCTCAGGCCGAACAGGCCAGCCTGACTCAGAAAGATGAAGAAATCCGACGGCTGGGGCTGATGGTGGAACAGCAGCGGCGGGAACTGAAGGTCGCGGGAATCACTCATCAGCTGCATCAGAACGAACTGAAGGTTGCCGAACTGCAGCTGGAAAAACGAAATATCCGAGCCCCCTTCGATGGCGTTGTGGCCGAGGTGACTCATCAGTCGGGCGAATGGGTGGAACCGGGGGAAACCGTGGCTCGATTGATTGACCTGAAAACTCTTCGAGCTGACGGGTTTCTTCCGGCCCCCAGAGCGACTCAGGATCTTGTCGGCAAGCTCGTTCGGATCCGGCTGAATTCTGCCGAGGCGAGAACTGTTGAGGGAAAAATCACTTTTGTGAGTCCGGAAATTGACCCTGTGAACAATGAGGTCCGGATTCGAGCGGAATTCGACAACTCCCACATGTCTGCCCGCCCCGGAATGACGGGCCAGCTGGTGATCCAGCCGTAGGAAACTCCCGGAGTTTGTGAGTAACAGCGGGTGTCGCAGGCTTTCGGCAAGCGTTCCGGATACCAGCCTGGGCGCGTCTGGAACCTGCGTCACCGATCGGTTTTGCCGTGAAAACAGCAAAAAACAGCCATCGCGGAAAATCCACTGTGCACGAATTCCCGGGGAATCCGATCAATCCGGGAACTCGGATTGATCAATGTCCTTCGGACGATACAATGCCGGGCTTCGTTACGGGATCATGGCCGCGGAATTGGTTTCCATTGGCCGCATTTTGGGTTTCGATGCCGTTTTGGCGTTTCAGGGCGCGTCGGGTTTTTCCGGACACCACCCCACCAGGCAGCATCCATCGCTGAGGCGATGTCAGAGAAAGAATTTCATGGGTTTGCCAACAGAAGTGAAGCAGAGGCTTCGCACAGAGTATGGTCAGGGTGCGAACGATACCGGGTCTCCTCAGGTGCAGATTGCCTGCCTGACACACCGGATCAATACTCTGACCGAGCACCTGAAGCAGAATATCAAAGACCACGCTTCTCGACGTGGTCTGCTGAGAATGGTCAGTCGACGTCGACGGCTGCTGGATTATCTGAAGGCTCATACTCCGGACCAGTACCTCGACATGATCAATCGGCTCGGAATTCGTAAGTAGGTCGTTGACGGCGTTGGTTTCCTCAGAACCCAACGCCGTTTCTGTTGGTGTGCTGGAAGCTGCGTTCGGGATTTCAGCGGGGAATCGTTTTCCCTGTCCGCTGCAGCGGCGAACTGTGAGGTTCGCGGGGTGATCTGCCTGTGCTGCGTCCGGGCAGAGAACTGAATTTCCGTTAAGTTTGTCGTTTGTCTGTTTTTGTCGTTGTTTGACTGCTGCCGCAGGTTCGTCGCGGATTGCCGCCACCTGTGGTGACTTTGGAGTTGTCGGAATTTGCAGGCGGATTTTGTGACGGGTTGGAAGAGAAGAAAGACTGTTTGACCCACCTGATGTGATCGCTTTTGAAAGCGGCGTCTTCCGGGTGGAAGTCTGTGCCGCAGCGACAATCAGCGAACATCCGTAACCGCGCAGCCATGGAACGGCTGCAGCTTGCTGTTTTGATGCGTGAAGTTGCTGCACGTGCGTTAAATTCGAGTGCGTCCCGCGATCAGTGGTCTCAGCTCCGGCTGTGCCGGGTAAGGATTGATCGTGAGTAAAGTCACTGTAGAACGTGAATTCGGAGGTCGCACCCTGTCGCTGACCTCAGGGGAAATGGCCAGGCAGGCCGCCGGTGCGGTACTGATTCAATACGGCGAAACCAGTGTTCTGGTGGCCACTGCCACGGGGCCTTCCCGTCCAGGAACAGACTTCTTTCCGTTAACAGTCGACTACCGCGAGCGGCTGGCCGCATCCGGAAAATTCGCCGGGGGATATCAGAAGCGCGAAGGTCGGCCCACCACGAAGGAAATTCTGACCTGCCGACTGACAGACCGCCCGATTCGTCCGCTGTTTCCCAAAGGTTTCCACGACGAAGTGCAGGTGATGTCCAATGTGATGTCCTGCGATGGAGAAAACAACCCGGACGTGCTGAGCATCACGGGTGCCAGCGCAGCTCTGATGCTGTCCGGAATGCCGTTCAGGGGTCCGATCGCTGCTGTGCGAATCGGCCTGATCGACGGCGAACTGATTCTGATGCCGACTGTTCAGCAGATGGAAGAAAGTCGGCTGGATCTGATCGTGGCCGGTTCACGAAAGTCGATTCTGATGATCGAAGGTTTCGCTCATCAGCTGCCCGAACAGGAAATGGGCGATGCGATCATGCACGCTCACGGATTCATCAAAACCCTGTGCGAAATGCAGGACGAACTGGCATCCAAAATGGGCATCGCAGCCCCTGTGATGCCTGAGATCCTGTCAATCCGTTCGATGCCAAACTGGCCGGCGATTTCCAGAAGATCAAGTCCGCCAAGGCCACCGTCGGAAAACAGGATCGCGGTGATGCCATCAGTGCCGTGAAGGCGGAACTGCTGGAGAAGTTTTCCCGAACGACGCCGAAACCACCGCTGATGGGCTGTCGAAGGCCGAGTTCTCCAAGGCATTCTATGCTCTGGAATCCAAAGCAGTTCGCGAACTGATTCTGGCCGGAACTCGTCTGGACGGCCGAGCCAAAGGTGATCTGCGAGCGGTCAACTGTCAGGTATCAACGCTGCCCCGCGTTCACGGGTCAGCTCTGTTTACTCGTGGTGAGACTCAGTCGCTGGCGACCGTCACTCTGGGAACAACTCGTGACCAGCAGCGAAACGATGGCCTGTTCGGGGAATTCTCTGACCGCTTCATGCTGCATTATTACTTCCCTCCGTTTTCGGTGGGCGAATGCCGACCGATTCGAGGTCCAGGACGTCGGGAAATCGGACACGGCTGTCTGGCGGAACGTTCCGTTCAGTCCGTCATTCCGGCTGAGGAAAAATTCCCCTATACGATCCGCGTCATTTCAGACATTCTGGAATCGAACGGCAGCAGCTCGATGGCGTCTGTGTGCAGTGCCACACTGGCTCTGATGGATGCCGGTGTTCCGATCACGCAGCCCGTTGCCGGGATCTCTATCGGCTTGGTCGATGAAGGCGACAAGTGGACTTTGCTGACCGACATCATGGGCGACGAAGACCACTTCGGCGACATGGACTTCAAGGTGGCAGGAACCGGCAAGGGAGTGACCGGGATTCAGCTGGACCTGAAGAATGAAGGCATCAGCGAAGAGATTATTCGAGCAACCCTCGAACAGGCTCTGAAAGCCCGCAAGGAACTGCTGCGGGAAATGCTGACCGCAATCCGCCGTCCGCGGGCGTCGGTTTCAGAAACAGCACCCAAACTGCTGCAGACCAGCATCAATCCCGAAAAGATCGGACTGCTGATTGGTCCGGGAGGCAAGACGATTCGAGCGATTCAGGAAGAATCAGGAGCTCTGATCGACATCGCCGAAGACGGGACCGTCACCATTTCCGCCGCCAACGCCGCATCTGCGGATGCTGCTCTGGCCCGCATTGAAGCCCTGACGGAAGAAATTCAGCCGGGCCGGGTCTACAAAGGCAAAGTCACTTCCATCAAGGACTTCGGTGCGTTTATTGAAATCGCTCCGGGCAAGGACGGCCTGTGCCACATCAGTGAGCTGTCAGACGGCTTTGTCAAGAACGTCCACGACGTCTGCAAAATCGGCGACGTGATGGAAGTGAAGGTCATTGCGGTTGATGATCAGAACCGAGTCAAACTGTCTCGCAAAGCTGTCCTGATGGAAGCCGGTGGCGGCAGTGATTCCGACGAAGACGACGACTGACCTTTCATGCCGCCGCAACTGAATCCCGATGAACGCGAGCGTCTGCAGGCTCAGACCACTGAACTTGCGGCGCTCGCCGGCGGTCTTGCTCATGAGATCCGCAACCCGCTGTCCACGATTCGAATGAATCTGGAACTGCTGGCTGAAGATCTGTCCGAGCTTGATTCCGGGCAGTCACGGCGAATGCTGAACCGAGTCGACAAGCTGCAGCGAGAATGTCTGAATCTGGAAAAGGTCCTGAATGAGTTCCTGCAGTTTGCTCGAGCCGGGCAGCTGGATCTGCAGGTCGGCAGCCTGAATGAGGTCGTGGACGAATTCCTGGCCTTCCTTGCTCCTCAGGCCGCTGAACAGAAAGTGGAACTTCGCCCGCATCTGGACGCCAACCTTCCGGCCGTTCGGCTGGACCGAGCTCTGATGCGACAGGTTCTGGCCAATCTGGCACGAAACGCTCTGCAGGCGATGCCCGCCGGTGGCACGCTTGAGTTTCTGACCATGAACCGGGACGGCAATCCTGCTCTGGAAGTCATCGACACCGGGGAAGGCATGGCTCCGCAGGTCGTGGAAAAAATGTTTCAGGCCTTCTTTTCAACTCGCAGCGGGGGCAGCGGCCTGGGACTGCCCACCGTCCGCCGCATTATCGAAGCTCACGACGGCCGAATTTCCTGCGAAAGCGAACCTGGTCGAGGCACACGCTTCACGATCCTGCTTCCGGCTGCTCAGTAGACGGCTGGCAGCGACAGCGGCGGTGGCGGACGAGGCCACAAATCCCCGGCAACAGCAGATGCGGGCATCTGAGCCCAATTCCCGAACCTTTCCTGGTCCGTCATGAGTCCCGAAACCGTCCGGTTTCGAGAAAGCGCTGAGTGGCTTCCACGGCGGTTGGACTGGACATCAGGAAGGCATGAATGACGGGCAGCAGCACAGAATCTGCCGCTCCCTTCAGCTGAGCGCTCTCGACGGTCACGGTGCTGTCGTTGTCACCAGGCAGCAACGGATTAAACCCGATCCTGTCGCCTCGACCACCGGCCAGAATTCCGAATTCGAATGTCGGCGCGGGCAGCTGAGCGATCAGTCCTGTCGGGTCGGTCACCAGTTGCTGACCGGCCGGTCCGAAAAGCAGTCGAAACACAGGATTGTTCCGCAGAAAATCCGCCAGCTGTGCTCCCTGATTCGGAACGCCCAGCATCACGGCCCGGTGAAATCGGCCTTCGGAATGCGCACCCAGGAAGGCTCGCAGCAGCAGGCCGCCCATGGAGTGACAGACAACGTCGATCGCATCGACGTCTTCCAGGCTCTCAAGAACCTGCCGGAGGTAGTCCACAGATTCCTCGATGGGAATTCGAGTGCTTGGGTAATCGAAACCAATGACGTGGGCGTAGGTCTGACGGAGCTTCCGAGCCATCGCGTGAAAGCATTTTGAAGACCGGCCGATGCCGTGAATCAGAACAACGGCCCGCCCGGTCATTCGAGGCAGTTGCAGAGTTCCGCGAACTGCGTCCAGGGCGGTCCGGCAATCCTGCAGTGAGCCGCTGGCATGACGCACGTCAAACACATCCAGCAGCCGACAGTGCCGGGACATCACATTCTGCTGAATGCGCCAGCCGTGACAGTACCGGACATCTCCCCAGAACTGCCGTCCCCCCAGAGTTTTGATTCGGATATTGACCATACACTGCGACTCAGGGAACCGGATACAGAGGCTGCTCTGACACGTCAGAAAATGACGTCTCGCCGATGAACAGACAACCGGCATTTGGATGTCGCGCCTGCTGATCCGCATCCATGTGTTCGACCGCCGTTGTCAGAATCAGTTTGACGGATCCGTCGTAATGGATCAGTTGAGGACAGGTGACTCGAGGTGAACCTGGACACGTCCAGACGGCCTCCAGCTGCCCGGAAGTCAGGCTGTACTGTCGAGCCGCTCCGGCGGGCGGATCGCCGGGATCGTACAGGGCCACAATCAGACTGGCTCCGTCCGGAGTCACGATCATTCCGTCAGGAAACACGTCTTCAGAAGTCAGGTCGACAATCACTCGATGGTCGCTGACCGTACCCGAATTCAGATCCAGTCGACTGCTGGTAATCTGCTTTGAGGGAGAATCGATATCAATCAGCCGCAGACCGGCACTGTCGGAAATGATGGCTTTGCCGTTCGAGCAGATCTGGTCGTTTCGCAGCTGGACCAGACTCCCATCTGACTTCAGCAGATACAGCCCGGCCTTCTTTGTTTTGAATTCCAGTTCCTTACAGCCGAAGATCAGGCTGTCACCATAAACCATTCCGTCATTGATGATGGTGTTATCAACCGCAGCATCGATATTGCCTGCCACGGGGGTCCACGTGTTCGTCCGGCAGTCGAACAGACCGACTTCTCGTTCGACTCCGCAGACGAAGACGTTGGGGCGAGTTGTCGGAAAGGCAAACCCGGGTCGCCCCGGCAGTTCGCATGACTGATTCTGCCCCGTCGCCGGATCAAGAATGTTCAGCGAACCGACTCGGGAATCTGCCCCGTGCTGAATCCCCACCCAGCTCAGCCGCCCATCAGGAAGTGAGTACGGTCCTTCGGGAAGAAACCGAAGCGCGGCAGTGGGCGGGTGAAACAGAACTCGACATTCGACGGTCTTCACAGAAACACACCTTTCAAAAACCAGAGAGCCCCGGGAATCCGGTGACTACCGAGTCCGGATTGTCTCGAAACGCGTGCTGAATTCCACGTCACGCCCCCGGTTCACCTGTGAATCTGAGTGACTCCGCAGGGCGAACCGAGAGGCTGAGACCGAAAAACTGAGGACAGGAGGGTCCGGAGCACTGTCATGTTCCCGTCCCCAACATCCTCATCTCTGCAGTTCGGCGCGTTCAGGATGTGACATATGTTTTCAGAGTAAGCATTCCGCTGCCGTCAGTTGATTGACGGGGTGCGGCCGCGTAAAACAGGGGCGGGCTGTGGTGCCTGAGCTGTCCAGAACTTTCTGAAAGCGAGTCTTTCCTGATGCTGCGTTCGTTTTTGTTTTCCGGTGTGCTGAGTGTGGTTGGCCTGTGGCCGGGACTGTCGGCTGAAGCGATGGCCGATGATGTCGAGAAAATAGATCTGTTCGAAGCAGAAAAGGACGGATACGAGCTGTACCGAATTCCGGGAATTGTTGTCACGAAGTCCGGCACTGTGCTGGCTTATTGTGAAGCCCGAAAGAGCGCCAAAGGTGACTGGGGGCGGATTGATGTTCTGCTGCGGCGCAGCGTTGACGGCGGTCGGACATGGCAGCCGCGGCAGCAGTTGGTGAAGGTGGATGGTGACCTGCCCATCAATCCGGTGGCGGCCGCTCAGAATCTGGATCGGCCCGGTGAGAACACAGTGAACAATCCGGTCGCCATTGTTGATCAGCAAACGGGAGCGATTCACTTTCTGTACTGTCTGGAATACATGCGCTGCTTTTACATGCGGAGCGATGATGACGGACAAACATGGACAGATGCCGTCGAAATCACACCGGCGTTTGACGCCTTTCGCCGAGACTACGACTGGAAGGTGCTGGCTACCGGTCCCGGGCACGCCATTCAGCTGACGAAAGGCGATCACGCCGGACGGCTGGTCGTTCCCGTCTGGCTGTCGCTGGGAACCGGCGGTCATGCTCATCGACCTTCCGTGACGTCCACGATTTACAGCGACGATCACGGCCGGACCTGGCATCGAGGCGACATCGCTGTCCCCGACACGGACAAATTCATCTATCCCAACGAGACGGCCGTGGTGCAGCTGGCGGATGGTCGAGTCATGCTGAATTCACGGACCGAATCGAAAGCCAATCGTCGGGTCATCACGATCAGTCCGGATGGTGCAACAAACTGGTCCGTTCCCCGCTTCGATGATGCTCTGGTGGAACCTGTATGCATGGCGGGTGTTGTTCGAGTTCGCGAACCACGAGGCGACCAGCCAGGCACCATCGCGTTTTCCAATCCCAACAACCTGACTCGCAAAGACGGCAAGGAAGCTCCGGGCAAGGGACGAGACCGCATCAACGTCACCGTTCGGCTCAGTCACGATGAAGGGCAGACCTGGCCGGATCAGCGGCTGCTGGAAGAAGGTTTCAGCGGCTACAGCGATCTGGCCGTGCTTCCGGATGGCACCATTCTGTGCTTCTACGAACGCGGCAGCACAGACGGCGTCAACATCTATCGAACCGGCCGTCTCACCGTGGCTCGCTTCACCGAAAACTGGGTCCGACAGGGAGCAAAAGTGACTGGTTCGGAGCCCCGATCGGTCTCCGGCAAAAAGCCGATGAAGGTATTCATTCTGGCCGGTCAGTCGAACATGGAGGGACACGCTCGCATCGAGACTTTCGACTACATCGGCGACGACCCTGCCACAGCTCATCTGCTGAAACAGATGACTGATGATCAGGGGAAGCCAACGGTGTGTGATGGCGCGTGGATTTCGTACTACACGGGCGGTGGCGATCAGAATGGAGAAGGATTCGGCCCGCTGACGGCTGGCTACGGCTCACGTCAGAATCCCGCAGAAAGCAACGGTAAGATTGGTCCGGAATTCACATTCGGCCTGGCGATGGATGCAGCTTTCGAGGAGCCTGTGCTGATCATCAAAACCGCCTGGGGCGGCAAGTCTCTGTTTTATGATTACCGGCCGCCCGGCGCCGGCGTCTATCACCGGACAGCTCAGGACATCGAACGTGATCGCAACCCGGAAGATCATTCCGGACATTACTATCGCCTGATGCTGCAGCATGTAAAACAGGTGCTGGCGGATCCGGGTCGAGTCTGTCCGAAGTATGATGCCGATGCCGGGTTTGAACTGGCTGGATTTGTCTGGTTCCAGGGCTTCAACGACATGGTGAACCGAGACGTGTATCCGGTGTTGCCGAAAGACAGTCCGGAAAATCGGTTCGCCACATACAGTACTCTGCTGGCTCAGTTCATCCGCGATGTTCGCAAAGATCTGAATGCGCCGGAACTGCCATTCGTGATCGGAGTGATGGGCGTCGGCGGAAAGAACGTCAATCCGGATAACCTGCAGTTCCGCGAAGCAATGACCGCTCCGGCACTGCTGCCCGAATTCAAAAACACGGTCACCGCCGTTCCCACGGCGACGTATTGGGATGAAACTCTGGGAGCCATTCAGGAAAAGTACGAACAGGTTCGTCAGATGAGCTATCTGCTGAGAACAAAGAATCCCAACCATGCGAATGCCGATGGCAAAATGACCGAAGCCGATCAGAAAGCATATCTGGAAAAGTACGAAGCGGATCTGATCAGCCCGGACGAGGTGGCTCTGAGACAGCGAGGTTCTTCCAACGCAGGCTACCACTACCTTGGCAGTGCAAAAACGTTTGCTCTGATTGGCGAGGCCTTTGCCTCAGAAATGCTGAAACTGCAAAAAACGCACTGAACCTCAGTGCTTCACGACTGACGTCGGTGGTCTCAGCTGGACCGTTGCCCAGTCTGAAAACCTCACTCCGGCGGATGCGTCCCGCGGACAGGCCCAAGAACTTTCAGGAACTGTAATCCAATGACTTTTCGATTCTTTCGGAACCTGATGGCAGCACTCACACTGATACCGGCTGCCGGAGGCCACGCACTGGCGGATGAGACAGCTCGGGGGACCGTCTTTGAGGATGCCAACGGCAACGGTCGGCTGGATGCCGGTGAAAAGCCATTGAGCGGAATTGGAATTTCGAATGGTCGCCAGGTGGCGCAGACCGGCGACGACGGCAAATATGAAATCGCCGTGACGGACGATTCGATTGTGTTTGTGGTCAAGCCCTCCGGATACCGCACGGCTCAGGATGCAGACCATCTGAATCGGTTCTACTACATTCATAAGCCAGCCGGGTCACCGAAGAATCTGAAGTTCACCGGAGTGGACCCAACGGGTCCTCTGCCCGCGGCCATCGACTTTCCACTGTACAAACAGGACGAGCCCACTGCGTTTGATGTCATCTTCTTCGGAGACCCTCAGCCTCGGGATCAGACTGAGCTCGACTATATCGCTCATGATGTCGTCGAACCGCTGATTGGAACGAACGCAGCGTTCGGGGTGACGCTGGGCGACATTCTGTTTGACGACCTGAGTCTGTTTGACAACTTCAATCACATTCTGGGACGCATCGGAATTCCGTGGTATAACGTCATCGGCAATCACGACATCAACTTCGCAGCTGACACGGATGAACTCAGTGACGAAACCTACGAACGAGTCTACGGACCGGCTTATTATTCGTTCAACTACGGCGGCATTCACTTTCTGGTTGTGGACGACGTGCACTGGATGCGGGAAGGCGATCGTCGGTTTTACCGAACCGGGCTCAGCGATGCTCAGCTGACGTTCATCGAAAACGATCTGAAGGCTGTTCCTCAGGATCAGCTGGTGGTCGCCATGATGCATATTCCGCTGGTGAAGTCGACGCCCTGGCTGGAACCCAAACGCGATCGTCTTTTCCGGCTTCTGGAAACCCGGGAACACTGCATTTCCCTTTCCGGACACACTCATCACCACGAGCACGTCCTGATGGACAAAGCCGATGACTGGCGCGGCGAAAAACCGCATCATCACATCATCAATGTGACGGTCTCCGGATCGTGGTGGTCGGGACGGCCCAATGAGAACGGCATTCCGCATACCATGTGCGCGGATGGAACGCCGAATGGGCACACCGTCATGCACTTCGACGGAGTGAAATATCAGCTGGAATACCGAGCTGCCGGGAAAGATCCGAATCACCAGGTGCGGGTGACAGCGCCTGAGGTTCTTCCGGGATCCGGATCTGCCGAATCTGAAGATGATCGAGCATTCTATGCCAACGTCTTCAACGCGCTGCCGAATGCTGTTGTCGAATGGAAAATCGGTGACGACGGACCGTGGCAGTCGATGCTAAAAGTTCAGGAACAGGATCCAACCTTCCGCCGTTTGTGGAACGAAGAACAACAGCAACTGCCGGATCTGCCATGGCGGCCGCTGACGAAGCCCATGATCTGTCCGCATCTTTATCGAGCTGAGGTTCCTGCGAGTGGACTGAGCGCCGGCAGCTGGACGATCTTTGTGCGAGCCGTGAATCCTGATGGTCAGACGCTGACCGGACAGCGACTCATCCGAATTCAGTGATTTTTCCGCCAGTCGTCTTCACAGATTCTTCGTTTTGAAGAACGCGACAACAACAGCTTGAACACTTTCGCCCCTGCGCTATACTCGCACCTACGGAGCTGGTGTCGGCACCGGAACGGAAGTCCGGATTCAATGCCGACACCTTCTTTGCTCCCATCGCCGCCGGATGAAGGACTCACTTGATGAATCCCGTCCCCGCCCGACTGACGGTCGCTCCTGCAATCATGCTCCTGGTGCTGTTGGGCGGCGCCCCTCTCCAGCAGCACGCATTTGCCGAACAGGTTCTGCACGTTTCGCCTGATGGCCCGTTGAATTCACTGCGGGCAGCTCGCGATGAAGTCCGGCGCCTGCCACGGACTGAACCAATTCGAGTCATCATCGCGGACGGAGTTTATCCGATTGACGAGCCGATTGTGTTTTCGCCCGAAGACTCCGGTACAGCAACTGCATCAGTGACGTACGAAGCCGCACCGGGAGCGACGCCCGTGATTTCCGGAGGCCGCGAGATCACGGGCTTTGCCATTCAGCCGGACGGCACGTGGCTTGCGAACGTTGATCCGAACTGGCGGTTCGAACAGCTTTCCGTCAATGGGCACAGTGCTGTGCGAGCTCGCGAGCCGGATTCGTTCTTTTTCTATCTGCGCAACGGACGTGAAACGAAGGCCACCACTGACGGGCCGAATCCTCGCCCGATCGCTCGGCAAACTCTATACGCCGATCCCGCAAACCTGACGTCGCTGGCCGACCTCTCCGAAGACGAAAGAAAGAACGCTCAGATCCTGATGTTTCACAAGTGGGATAACACTCGGAAGTACCTGGATGATGTCGACCTGTCTGCGGGCCAACTGATGATTTCCGGCCGAGCGATGAAGGGCCACAATCCGCTGACCCTGAATACAGCTTACCTGCTGGAAAACTACCGAACGGCACTCGATGAACCCGGCGAATGGTTTCTGGATGCCGCAGGCCACCTGCACTACAAACCGCTTCCGGGAGAAACACCCGAAACGACAACTGCGATCGCTCCCGTGGCAGGTCGATTGATTCAGATCGCCGGAGACTCAGCCTCCGGCCGATTCGTCGAGCATCTGACATTCCGAGGACTCGCGTTCCGGCATACCGGCTGGAACACGCCGCGGGAAGGCTTCGATCCGATGCAGGCGGCAGCGTCGATTGAGGCAGCTGTTCAGGTGGATGGAGCTCGACAAGTTGCCTTTGACGACTGCGAAATCGGCCATGTGGCAACATATGGAGTCTGGTTTCGAAAAGGCTGTCAACACATTCAGCTCAGCCATTGTGATCTGCACGACCTGGGCGCTGGCGGTGTCAGAATCGGCGAGATGTCGATTGCAGCGAATGAGGCGGAGCGAACTCATCATGTGGTGGCTGACAATAACATCATTCGTCATGGCGGACGGATTTTCCCGTGTGCCGTTGGGGTGTGGATCGGGCATTCCGGAAACAATACGGTCACGCACAACGAAATCGCGGATCTGTATTACAGCGGAATCTCTGTCGGCTGGCGGTGGGGTTACGGAGAAAGTCTCGCGGTCGGAAACACGATCGACTTCAACCACATTCATCATCTTGGATGGGGCTGGCTGAGCGACATGGGAGGCGTTTACACGCTGGGTCCGTCGCCGGGAACAACTGTCAGCAACAATGTGCTGCACGACATCCTGTCGTGGGGCTACGGCGGATGGGGACTGTACAACGACGAAGGCAGTTCCGACATCGTGATGGAAAACAACCTGGTGTATCGAACCAGGTCCGGCGGATATCATCAGCACTATGGTCGCGACAATCTCATTCGCAACAACATCTTCGCGTTCTCCCGCGAGTACCAGGTGAAGCGGAGTCGCGTTGAAGATCACCTGTCGTTCACTCTCGAAAGGAACATCATTGCATGGGATTCGGGTGAACTGTTTCACGGTTACTGGACGGATGCAAACGTGAAGCTGAATCACAACCTGTACTGGAAAAGCGGTGGCGGACCAATCGACTTCGCGGGCAGGTCATTCGAACAATGGCAGGCCGACGGAAAGGATGAAGACTCAATTATCGCTGATCCGCTGTTTGTTGACGCTACCGGAGATGACTTTCGCCTGAAGCCCGGGACTCCGGCAACTCGGATCGGCTTGATTCCATTCGACAGTTCAAAGGCTGGCGTCTACGGGGATGCCGAATGGATCGCAAAGGCCAGGGACATCGAGCTGCCGGCGATGGAACTGCCGCCCCCCACACCAACGCTGTCGTTCTTTGAAGACTTTGAGGCTGGAGAACTTCCGCCCGCAACAACGGTCAGTCAGGACGTCGGCCGCCATGATGTTGAAGTTGTCGAGTTCCCCGAAGCACCTTCCGGCCGTCACGTGCTGCGAATGACGGATTCCCCAGGCCTGACTCGTCGTTACTACCCCATGTTCGCCATCGTGCCGAAACATGTCAGCGGGAGGTCACGATGTGCATTCGACATCCGGTTCGGGCCGGGGACTGTGTTTCAGCATGAATGGCGCGATCAGTCGCAGCCGTATCGGATCGGCCCGACGCTGATGATCGAGAATGGAAAGCTGAAAGCGGGGGGTCGCGAACTTCTGGATCTGCCGGAGAATCAGTGGATCCGTATCGAGATTTCCGCAGCCCTCGGCGACGCCGCCGAAACCTGGGATCTGGTCGTCACCCTGCCGGACGAGCAGGTTCGTGGCTGGACAAGGTTGCCGACTGGTCACAGCGACTGGCGATCTCTTGATTGGGTGGGTTTCGTCAGTCAGGCCGACGCCGATTCGGTCATCCGGATTGATGATCTCGAGCTGAATCAGACAGGCAAATCGGGTCAGTGAGATCCTTCGACGGTAAATCCCGTGTTGCCGAAACACGGAAAATTTCGTAAGACGCTTTCGGCAGGACCGGACGGGAATGCGTCCCGCTGAATCCCGCCGTCTGCAGAAACCGGCTGAATCATGGCGTCTTTTCGAAAACTGCTGACATACGGTGCATTCTGGCTGTGGATTCTGCAGTCAGAACCCGCCAGTGCTCAGCGCTGGCTGGTGCAGGAAAAGCACGACGGGTTCCGTATTTTCGCGGAATCCAGTGTCGGTACGGCGGAGATTGTGCGGCAGCTGATGGCTGTTCGTCGGGAACTGGACGGCCTGCTGCAACTGCCTCGAACCGACCACGACGTTCAGGTCATCATCTTCGATTCTCAGCAGAATTATCGGAATTACCTGGGTGGCCGGCTACCCGAAGCGCTGCGGCGACGAGCCATCTTTTACAAGAGCGGAGAGCTGTTTCAGATCTACGTCTGGCGGCATTCTGACCTGACCACCGACCTGCGGCATGAGTACACACATGCACTGCTGCACCAGTCACTTCCCTATATTCCGCTGTGGATCGATGAGGGGCTGGCAGAGTTCATGGAAGAGCAGCCACATCTGCGAGCCGCTTCCAGTCGGCAGTCTTCCATGAAATGGCGGTGTCGCACGGGATGGAAGCCCAGTCTGCAGCAGCTGGAAAAGATTCCATCGGCAGCAGCGATGTCGGATGAACACTATCGCGACAGCTGGGCCTACGTTTCGTTTCTGCTGAATGATTCGGATCAGTCTCGGGCTCTGCTGCGGAGCTATCTTCAGGCAGTTTCTGCCGGAGAAGCTGCCGGACGCTTCAGTGACTGGACGGCGAGTCGCGATCCTGAAGTCACAAATCGCGTGGGTTCGTATTTCCGCAAAATCCGACTTTCGTTACGCTGACGACTCGGCAGCGGCTGCCGGATTTCTGCATCGACCTGCATTCCGTGCATGGGAATTCGATGCGGGAAATCAGCTTCGCTGCAGGACTGAGCCCGCTGTGCTCACCGTGCTGCTCACTGACTACGGGACCCTGCGTCGTGTTCATGGAATCCACCACACCTGCCGTCCGCTGCCTTCTGTCCGTCTGCCTGCTGATGGTCGGGCTGCCCGTCGTTAGCGCGGCGCCGCCTGCGGCGGGTTCCGACCCGAAGGTCGAAGAACGTCCCCCCGTTCGCCTGACCGTCCGCGACGTGGTGCTGAATTCACGAGGAAGCCTGAACCTGCAGGTGGTGGACACCTCCGGAAGCGCGGTGTCAGGAACAGTGGTCCAGGTCCGCTTTCAGAACGATGTGATTGCAGAAGCCAGAACAAATGACGACGGACGAATCATCGTCACCGGCCTGCGACCGGGACTCCACACTGTGACGGGAGCCGGAGCTTCGTCTGCCCTTCGACTGTGGGCTCAGGGAACAGCCCCGCCATCGGCGATGTCCGCGCCGGTCCTCGTGACGGCGGATGAAACCATTCGCGGTCAGTACGGATACGGCCCGCCGATGATTGCGCCCGGCCTGCTGGCGACGGGAGTCACCGCCGCTGCTGTTTCTGCCGTAGTCATCGGCAAAAACTCCGGCAACAACGCTCACCTTGCTCCTGCCAGCCCCTAACAGGGAACCGAAGCGCAGGACATCGGCTTTGTGTGTGTTCAGATGAAGAGCAATACGACGAAGTGTCTGCTCCGCCGCTGAATTCAGAACAGGCTTTTGTCACGATCGCTGCCGAAGGTTGCTTCGACATCGAAAGTGTCGGTGATCAGATTTCCCTGCTGATCAACTCGAGTCACGATTTCTATCCGCTGAGCAGCCTGTTCGAGCTGCTCGTGGCACCCCTTCAGCAACGCCATTCCTCGCTCGAACTGTTCCAGAGATTCTTTCAGGGACGGCTGTCCGGATTCCAGACTGGACACGATGTCCTGAAGTTCCTGAAGCGAGTCTTCGATCGCAGGTTCCGGTCCTGAATTGTTCTTTGCTGATTTTTTTGCGGCCATGATGATGATCGTGGTGGCTCAATTCTGAGTGTCATGCGGGGGATCGGGTGGTGATGCTTCGCCCGGACCTTTCCACAGTTTGACAAGATTGCTGCGATGTCGCCAGATGATCAGAATGGGAATTCCGACTGCGAAGATCGTCATCGGCAGGTTTTCTGCAGAGAACAGGTCGGAGGCATTGAGAAACAACTGAGTTCCTCCGAATGTCAGCGCCGCAGCGATAGATGCGATGGCTACAGTGCGAGTGACAGCCACCGTCAGAAGGAACACACCAAAGGCGACGGCTACTGCTTTGGGAGCCAGAACCAGAACCACACCGAGTGCCGTTGCAACGCCCTTGCCGCCTCGAAGTTTCAGATAAATCGGATACATATGACCCGCAATTGCCGCCACCCCCACAGCAACGGGCAGCAGACTGCGATACTCGGTGGTCACCAGCTGGTCGGCCATGTTTCGAGCCAACAGCGTTGGCAGCAGTCCCTTCACAGCATCCAGCAGCAGGACCAGTCCTCCCCACTTCCACCCGATGACCCGCCCAACGTTGGTCGCACCGATGTTGCCGCTGCCGTGGTTGCGAATATCGTCCTTCAGCAAAAGGCGCCCCAGCAGGTATCCAAACGGAATTCCCCCCACAAGAAACGCCGCCACGCAGCTGATGGTAATGGATACAATTGATGTCACAGAACAGAGTCCTGAGATGGAAGCAGAATTTCGAATGGCAATGGCGACACTCAGCGCCGTAAAGAGTTTACGAGTCCACAGACAGGAATGTCTGTGCCACCTGACTCGCATCGATCGCCGGAGCACGACGGCCGCAGGCGGGAAGTTTAGTGACTTGTGATGTTCAGGGAAATTCCCGCCAAATCACAAAGCGAAGGGCTCCCCAAAGCATGGCGCTTGTCCCGGTTTCTTCTGAGCGACAGGATCGCAATTCCGGATTTTGGCTCGAACCGTGATGGGTGAATTTCCAGTGCTCTGATCGCGATCAGTGTGACGAATCACCGGACAGGTCCTTCACTGTAATGCAGAATTCCGTGCCGGAACGATCGGATTTGACCAGTTGAATGGTTCCTCCCAGATCCTGCTGAACCAGTTGACGACACACGAACAGCCCCAGACCGGTGCCCGTTGCTTTTGTTGTGAAGTACGGTTCGAAAATCTGCTGCTGGTCAGCAGCCGAAATCCCATGCCCCTCATCCGCAATCAGGATCGCGACCATGCGTTCGCCGGAAACCGACACGTCTTCCCGGGTTGTGACCGTAATGGACGCTCCCTCTTCCGTGGCATCCAGAGCATTCAGAACCAGGTTGAGCACCACCTGTACCAGCTGATCATTGATGGTTTTGATGGGACGCATTCCGGCTGCGTAGTGAGTGTGAACCTGTTTTCCTTTCCATCGTTTGTAATACTTGGCGATGTTCAGAGCGTTGTCGATGGCAGCGTGGATATCAATCAGTCGAGCCTGCTGGGTCGTCGGTCGGCTGAAGCCAACCAGTTCCTGCAGCGTCTTCTGGATGCGAGTCAGCTGGCCATCCACCATTTCCAGCCGTTCCCGAGTGTAATCATCCGTGTGTCGGCGATTCAGCATCTGAACAATCGAACTGATGGCGGCCAGTGGATTGCCGACTTCGTGAGCAATCCCGGCGGCCAGCAGCCCGAACGCAGCCTGTTTTTCCTGCTGAACCAGCAAGGCCTGAGACTCGCGCAGGTCTCGGGTTCGTTCGTCGATTCGGCGTTCCAGCAACTGCTGATGCTGCAGCAGTTCATGATTCAGCTCCGTCAGCCGGAGTCCCGCGGATTTGAGCAATCCGGTGAGCGAAATGATGGCCCAGGCAGCCCAGCCCATGAAAACCAGCGTCAGCAGCATCTGCACGGCGTCGCCGCCATCAGACTTCATCGCCAGCAGTCCCAGGATGCTGTAGCTCAGAGCATGCAGGCCGAAAGTGGCAAACGTCAGTGCCGGTGTGTGTCGAATGGCACAGACCATCAGCGACAGAAAATAATAAAAGCGAAACGGACTGCTGACACCTTCGTCGAAGTAGCACAGCAACCCGATGAACAGAGCTTCCATCAGGCTGATCAGAATCCGAAACTCAGCCAGCAGCACCTGACCTTTGCGACTGCGGTAAGTATCGATCAAAGCATACACGGCTCCCAGAGCCAGGATGGCATTCAGGGCTCCCTGATTGGTGTGACGGTCGGCGGCGTTGATCAGGTCGCCCACATTGACCAGAAAATAGCCGACAGCGATTCCAAACCAGCGAATTCGAACCGTAATCGATTCCGCCCGAACTTCCCGTGCCACCGGGTTCACGACCGTCGTCAGTGATTTCGATCCCGGCGGCCCCTCGACATCCATCCCGAACCGGGACGGGTCTGTTTCGTCAGGTCGCAGATAGTTTCGCCGCAATGCCTCCATCGGCGATCGATGCGGTCTGGGCGAATTGCTGGATTCAACGGAACTCATGCGGTGGCAGCTGCTGATTTTCAGACGGACAAACGTGAACGAGATCGAAACGCTCTAAGGAAGATGAGCCGACGGGTCTCACTGAAGGTCGTCAAAACGGCCGCATTCCACACCCGAGACCCGCAGCTCGCACCATCGAATCGCAGAGGAGCTATCTCAGCGTCGGAGCATTGAATTCACGATGAATCTGGTTGCATTGATCCAGAGTCATGCGGAACCCATGGCCCAGATCCCGCAGGTACTGGGCTTCCGAATTCTGATCCAGTTTGATGGCCATCAAAGACACGGCATACACCTGACGTTCCATCCCCAGCGGCACTGACCACACGAATTCACGCACATCCAGCGGCTTTGCGAATTCGGTCTGCAGAAAGTGAACTTCGTCCTGATCCAGGTCGCCCAGCTGCTCAATGATGGCATTCTGTTCCGCCTGATCAATCTGGCCGTCAGCTTTGGCAGCGTTGATCATGGCGATGACCAGAATCTGAGCCTGCTGATTGAACGGATCGGGATTGCCGTCGTATTCCGCCGTAAAGTCACGCTCTCGCTGAGCTGTGCGAGGATCGGGCTGAGGAAACGAGGGGCGCTGAGGTTCCGGCGCAGGAGGTCTCCGAGTGCTGCTGCGAGTTGCGGAACGCTGATGAGCATGTCGCAGGAGATCTTCCAGCCGATCGAATTCCTGGCGATCGACGGGGTCCTGAATGTCAGGCAGCTGAGAAGCCGGAACCTGAGGTCGACCGCTGCTCTGCGGAGCACCTCGACCACCTTTCAGAATGCTGTCCAGCAGCACGCCTCCCAGGCCACCACCGCCGGAACCTCGGGATTTACCTCCCAGCATTCCCCCCAGAATATCGATTGGATTCATCGTTTTCCTCGCTTCAGATTTCAGGACCTGGCCCTCAGCCAAACGGTATTGCCCCCGTGAACGAATCGCAATCGAAGCCTATTGATTCCATCCGACGTTTTCGACAAACGGCCGGCTCGCTGTCAAAGCCGGAAAGCAAGTCACTGCGGAGTGCGAAAGTATTCAGACAGGATACCGGACCCACGGCACCTGCCTGTTATCGAGCGGTTGAATGAGGTACCCTGTGGACGTCGAACGGAAACGGTCGCTTCTTCGCGGCCGCCTTATTTCATTTCACAGGTTAACTTATTTCCAGGCTTCAGCATGCAGATCACCGTTCACCTGGAAGCTCAGCTGCGTCAGGCCGCTCAGACGAGCCGCCTGGTGCTGGATCTGGCTGACGGAGCTGTCCTGGAAACTTTGCTTCAGCACTCCGAATTTCAGCAGAAGCCGGAACTGCTGAGTCGCCTGACGAATTCGTCGGGCGGGTTCCACAGCAGCGTTCTGATCTTTCTGAACGATCAGCCGGTTCCCTCGCCCGTAGAACATCAGCTACTGTCCGATGGCGATCAGATCCTGCTGCTGCCTCCGATCTCCGGAGGATAACCGGCGAGCTCCCGACGTCAGGCGGACAGAGGTGCCAATGTGGCGTCTCGCTCCGCGAGGCCAGCCCCCGATTCCGCTCCCGATCCTTGGGGTTAACTCACACAGAGGCACGAAGACACAAAGGTTGCGGGCGGATTGTCTGCGGATGGCTTGTCCGGCGTGAGGCTGATCTGCGAATCCAGAGGCGACCCGCGAAGCGTTTTCTTTGCGACTCTGCGTCTTTGCGTGACCACTTTCGGCCGGAATTCCTTCTCCGGGATGCTCATGGAACCTCACGCGAAGATCGCGAAGGCAAAATTCGGGAGAGGCCGGGTGGTGCGGCATGGGGTCGGCCGTCCTGCAGGATTCTGCTGTACCTGTGTTTTCGCTTGCTCGCACTCTGCGGCTGATCAGATTTTCAAAAACGGCTTCCGGCTGGTCTGTGACGACGTCACGATCCGCTGCGGATTCCGGTCACGTTGACTCCGCTGCCAATCAGCAGATTGTGCTCATACGTCCAGCTATACAGGCGACCTTTTTTCGGTGGCAGAACTCTAAGTTCATCAAAGCCGGCCTGATGAAACCATGAACACAGTTCTTCAACCGTGTGATGGTACTGATATTCCGGAGCCCACCAGTCAAACGTATCGCAGACTCGATTTTCGTAGCTGGGATGAGCACTGAAGTTGACGACCTTGTTCAGCGTTCGATTCACAAACGGAATGCCGCCCAGTACAGCTCCCAGATGACAGAACGGTTTCAGCACAGGCGACGGCAGCCGACTGGTCACCGATCGCAGACCGCTGTTGATCGCTTCCTGCCACCACTGATTCCGTCGGTACAGCCAGACAGAATAGCGACCTCCCGGTTTCACCAACCTGGCGACTGCATCAAAGACAGAGCGGGTGTCCGCATCGTGATGCATGACGCCGATCGAAAACACAAAATCGAAGGATTCGCGTTCCAGTGGCAGGTGCTTGAGATCTGCCTGAAGAAAAGAAGCTCCGGACAAATCGGCACACAGTCGTCGAGCTTTCTCGACAGCTCGCGTGTGGTCGGCTCCGATCACACGAGCTCCGAATTCCGCACAGATTCGCGAATATCGACCGCCACCGCAGCCGGCATCCAGAACTCGCAACCCCCGCAGCTCAGCCAACCGCATTCCTGTCTTGGCTTCAAACGTCGCACGATCTTCATCGTCATGAGCAACATCGTAGGTCGTCCACTGGTCCCCGAAGCTCTTCAGATGTTCGTCGCCGACAAACCGAGCAATCCCGTTCACCACCGGCCAGGCCGACGTTCCGTCCGCAGACAGCAGTCGCTGACCTTCGGAATCGTAGTGCAGCTGCAAACCATCATCCGGACCGCGAAGCAGTTCCAGCAGCGATTCATCGAATCCAAAAGCATACGCGGAATCGGCCATTTCAGACGAGTCCCGAACATGCGGAAATGAACGTCGAATCATTCGGATGCGAACGCCGTCGATTTCCGGAAGGGTCGATCACTCTCATCGAGCTGCGTTCATTCATGACGATGAAACCTGCGGCCTTTCAGTTCGAAGCGAGGCAGTTCGCCCGGCGCTGCCAGCAGGACTTCGCACGAAAACCCCAGTCGACGACGGAGCGCATCCGTCACGACAGCATCCAGTCCGGCAGCAACATCGGCACTGACGGGTTCCACGGTGACACTCAGTTCATGCATTGAACGCACTGTTCGCACATCGATCCGAAATTCCGCAACAGCATTGATTTCCCGAAGCACGGCTTCCACACTGGATGGAAACACATTGTTGCCTCGAATGGTGACCATATCATCAGACCGTCCCAGGATTCCGCCTTCCAGCCATGTCAGCTGACGCCCGGACGGATCCGGCTGAGTTGAAACCTGAACAAGATCGCGGGTTCGGTAGCGGATGAGCGGAGAACCGATTCGGCCGAGATTGGTCACCAGCAGTTCACCGGTCTGTCCGAGTGGCACAGGTTCCAGCGTTTCCGGATCGACCACTTCGGCAATCATTTCCGTTTCCAGCAGATACATCCCGCCGGGGCGATCTTCGCTCTCCACTCCCAGAGACGCGATTTCCGTCATGCCCCAATGATCAATGACTCGAGCTTCCCAGGCGGATTCGATTCGACTGCGCGTTGCCGGAATTGCTCCGCCAGGTTCGCCGGCCACGATCAGCAGACGGACACTGGATTCCTTCAGATCAATGCCTTCCGCTCCGGCGACTTCCGCCATCCGCAGTGCGTAAGTCGGAGTACAGCAGACAACGGTTGCTTCGTTCTCAAGCATGGCCTGCAGCCGCACCGACGTCGTCATGCCACCGCCGGCGATCACAAAATTCCCCAGCCGTGAAGCTCCTTCGAACGCCGCCCAGAACCCGATAAACGGACCGAAGGAAAACGGAAAGAACAGCCGATCATGAGCCGTCAGCCCCGCCAGCAGATAGATCTGACGCCAGCATTCCATGATCCAGTTCCAGCTGTCCGCAGTGTCCAGCCAGCGCATCGGGCGACCCGTGGTTCCGGAAGTCTGGTGCAGCCGCGTGTACCTGGTTGACGGATACGAAATGTTGGCACCGTATGGTGGCTGCTGAGTCTGTGAATCCACCAGTTCCTGTTTGGTGGTGACGGGCAGACGGCGGAGATCGTCCAGCGAGCGAATGCTGTCGACGGAAACATCGGCGGCGGACAACTTTGTCGTGTAGAAACGGTTGCGCGGCACAATCGCCTGCAGCAGTTCCTGAAGTCGGCGCAGCTGAATGGCTTCGATGTGCTGTCGATCCTTCCAGACATCCTCAATGGTCGGTGTCACGATTTCAGTATCCAGAAGCGGGCAGTGCCGAACGCCGTGAAGAGTTTTGGACCTGTGTCCGCCAGACTCTCGCCTGACAGAGCGAATCAAATCAGTTTGCCAGACGGGAACCTGACCGACAGACTGTGCAGAAGACCTGTGTTCAGTAGCCCGAAGCGACACTGGTCCCCGATGTTCGGACGGGCTCCAGATTCAGCCGACGGCGGCATTCGTCCAGAATGGCTTTCGTCGCGCTCGCTCCGACTCGGGTGACTCCCAGAGCCCTCACTTCGAGCAGCTTGTCGAATTCGCGAACTCCGCCAGCCGCCTTCACCTGCACTGTCGGAGGCGAATGTTTTCTCATCAGAGTCAGATCTTCAATGGTCGCACCGCTGGTGCCGTATCCGGTGGATGTCTTGACCCAGTCGGCCTTCAGTTCCGCACAGATTTCGCACAGACGAATCTTGTGATCATCCTTCAGGTAACAGTTTTCGAAGATCACCTTCACCTTTCGACCGGCAGCATGTGCCACGTCAATGACGGCTTTGATATCCGCGGTGACGTAGTCCCAGTCGCCGCTCAGAACTTTGGAAATATTGACCACCATATCCAGTTCCTGACACCCGTCCGCAATGGCCTGTTCGGCTTCCCTCTGCTTGATCGCGGTAGTGTGCCCGCCGTGAGGGAAGCCAATCGTTGTCGACGGCATGACCGTTGTTCCGGCCAGCAGTTCGGCACAGCGTTTCAGGTAAAACGGCATGATGCAGACACTGGCAGCGTCGTAGTCCCGAGCCAGCAGGATGCCGGAATCGAGCTCACTGACTGTCAGCATCGGCTGCAGCAACGAGTGGTCGATCATCTTGGAAATGTCAGTGTACGAATAATCCATGAAACAGCACTTTTCTCTGTGGACAATACGGTGAGCTGAGACCATCAGGCTGCGACCGGCTGAACATTCGCCATCGCAGCGATCCTGTCAGACCGGACGGGAATCAAATCTTCGCGGTCGGCTGTCATGAGTTCAACGCCAGTGGCATCCTGCCTTCAGCGAATTTGCAGGTTCGCGTCCGATTCCTCAAAACCGGCAGCCGACGTTATCCGGGCAGCACCTGTCGACGAAACTCCCGAGGCGTCTGACCGGTAGCTTTGCGAAACGCCACCGACAGATATTCGACATGCCGAAACCCGGCTCGTTCAGCAATCGCGGTCAGCGTCAGGTCCGTCTCCAGCAGCAGCGATTTGACTCGTTCAATCCGAATCCGCGTGATTTCAGAATGCGGCGTTCGCCCGGTCAGCTTCACAAAACGACTCTCCAGAGCTCGACGCGACAACGGCACCTGCTTCAGAACGTCACTGACATCGATGCCCGAACATGCCTCATTCCGGATGAATCGCAGAGCGGCCACCACGTGCTCATCGTCGATGGCCAGAATGTCGGTGCTCTGACGAGTCTCCACACCCAGCGGAACAATCAGGTGAGCCGTTGGCGAGACGGTCTCACCATTCATCATGTCGTTCAGAAGTGTTGCCGCCTGATACCCCGTCTTCCACGAATTCGGAACAACGCTGCTGAGCGGCGGGTCACACAGTTCACACAGCCGTCGATCATTGTCGACTCCGATCACGGCGACCTCTTCCGGAACACTGATGTTTTCATCGCGACAGATCGACAACAGCTGCTGAGCTTTGATGTCATAGCAGGCCATGATTCCGACCGGTCGGGGCAGCTGACGCAGCCATCGAGCCAGCTGAGTTCGGTCTTTTGTCCAGGAGTATTGCTCGTCGGTCCGCGGAAGGCTCTGATGCACATGGTAAGTGCAGCCCGCCTCGGTTGTGAGTTCTGCAAAGCGTGACTCGCGCCAGACGGACCAGTTGAATCCCGGATCACCGCAGAAGGCCATGTGGTGAAATCCGCGCTCCAGCAGGTGTTGCGCGGCCAGAGTCGCGATCGCCTTGTCATCGGTTTCCACCCATGGAACGTCGGGCAGAAAACGCCCGGCGCTGATGTCCACCGTGGGGAGCCCCGTCTTTCGGACGGCTTTGGCAATCTGAGCATTCTCAATTCGAGCGATAATGCCGTCGCCCTTCCACGAAGTCAGCCAATCCGGGGCACTGGCGCCGCGTTCCTGTTCCGGAAGATACACCGACCAGGTTCCCAGCTGCCGAACACAGCTGATTACGCCATCCAGTACACCCCGCGAATACGCATTCGATGTTTCGATCAGCAACGCAACTGAACGACGCTTCGATGGGATGCTGCCCTCAGCCATCAGTCAGCCTTCCGGTGAACCATGGATCGCCGTGAAGTAAAATACATCATCTTTTTTGCGCAATTTATCATGGTGGCCACCGAATGTCGAGCGCACCATATTGCTGTGGGCACTGCCCCGTTTCCGGTTGCAGTTCGGCTCGTCCCGTTGAAGGCGTCGGCGGCTTCAGTTTTTTCGTGTTGCCGACACTTCAAGGTCCTCCGGGACGACGTTTTGAGTCGTGTTAAGTTAAAGTCCCAGCGAAAATCATGTTCGCGCTGTGCGAACATCTTTACCAGACGACAACGTCGCGTTTTGAGCGTCAGGTGACTTTGGTTCGAGGGCCATGCCCTTCCGTTTTGGTTCAGGGGCGATGCCTCTGAGAGGGAGAAAATCAGATGAGTCAGGTTAAAGTGGCGATGATTGGGTTGGGATTTGGTTCGGAATTCATTCCGATCTACAAGGCTCATCCCAACGCCGACTGTGTCGCCATCTGTCGTCGCAACGAAGCAGAAATGAACAAGGTGGGTGACCAGTTCGGAATCGAAAAACGCTACACCGACTACGATCAGGTGCTGGCCGATCCCGACATTGACTACGTTCACATCAACAGCCCGATCCCTGATCACGCATGGATGTCGCTGAAGGCTCTGGATGCCGGCAAGCACGTCATGTGTACCGTGCCGATGGCAACCACCATTGAAGATTGTCAGAAGATTGTCGAGAAGGTCAGAGAGACCGGCCTGAAGTACATGATGGCCGAAACCGTTGTCTACAGTCGGGAATATCTGTTCATCAAAGAGATGTACGAAAAAGGCGAGCTCGGCAAGATCCAGCATCTGGCGGCTTCGCATCCTCAGGACATGGACGGCTGGCCCAGCTACTGGGAAAAGATGATCCCCATGCATTATGCCACTCACGTGGTCAGCCCGTGCCTGGGCCTGGTGAACGGACTGGCCGAATACGTCAGCTGTTTCGGCAGCGGTACTGTGCGAGACGATATTGCTCAGAAGTCCGGCAACAGCTTCGCCGTCGAAACCTGTCACATCAAAATCAAAGACACAGACCTGACGGCTCACATCTGGCGCTTCCTGTACGATGTGGCTCGCCAGTATCGCGAAAGCTTTGACGTGTACGGCACAAAGAAAAGCTTCGAGTGGACTCTGATTGAAAACGAACCGCACGTCATTCACACGGCCAAGAAGCCGGAACACGAGATCGCAGAAAAGATCGAAGTGCCGGACTTTGCTCACCTGCTGCCCAAAGAAATCCAGAAGTTCACACAGCCTGCAGAGATCCACGACACGGAACACCTGAGCTTCATTCAGGGCGGTGGCCACGGCGGATCACATCCGCACCTGGTTCATGAAATGGTCAGTGCAATTCTGGAAGACCGAGATCCACGCCCCAACGCTGTCACATCCGCCAACTGGACCTGCGTGGGCATCTGTGCTCATGAATCGGCGAAGAAAGGTGGCGAGATTGTGCGTTTGCCGGAATTCACTCTGGGATAGAATGAGTCCGGGAGGCTCTGATGCCATTGCATGACTGGACAACTGTCGTCGCCGGAACGTTTCACGACTTCCATTACATCTGGGTCGCGGAAATCCGACGACGACTGAACAGCGGCTTGTTGCCGGATGGGTATTATGCTCAGGCGGAACAGGTAACAGGAGCAGCCGTCCCGGACGTGCTGACGCTTCAGGACGAATCGGGATCTGCAGACGTCGGTTCTGCGGATTCCGTTGTCCCGCCGAAGTCGGCGATCGCACTGCTGGATTCACCGCCGCAGGTTCAGTTGACTCAATCGGCCGAAGAGCGTTTGTATGCCAGGAAGCGTGATCGAGTCGCGGTGCGTCATCGTTCGGGAGACCGAACGGTGGCATTGATTGATGTGGTTTCTCCCGGGAATAAGCACAGCGTGGCGGAATTGAGACGTTTTCTGGAGAAGATTGATTCGGCATTGGAAGCTGGTGTGCATTGTCTGGTGATCGACGTCCATCCGCCGGGGAGCGCCCGACGCTCAGGGCCTGCGCTGCGTTCTGGGATTATGCATTCGGTGAACCTCAACAAGCTCTGGCGGCACCACGAGCAACCATGGCATCCTACCGAGCAGACATCGACGGGATCGCAGCCGCCTATGTGCAGCCGGTCGACCTGAACTCAGTGTTACCGGACATGCCATTATTTCCTGACCCCTGACTGGTACATCAATCTGCCACTCGAAGAAACCCATGAACGCGTGGGCCGAAGAGTTTCCGGATCGATGGAAACGAGTCGTCCGCAGTAAGGCGGAGGCCTAAATGGCGGATCATCTCGATGCGTTCACCGTCATGGTGGCCGTTGTCGGAGTATGGGCTGGCCGGATTGCCCATCGATCTGATGGTGGTGGTACTGCCTACTGATTCTTTCGGTCCGCGTGGCCGGATCGTGGTGGGCCTTGATCGTCCGAGTGGCAGTGCTGATTGCTTTGCCTCTACTCACATGGCAGTGGCAAACGTATCGCCCTGCGACAGCGTTTCATCCTCTCAAGGCAGCGGTGACGAATTGGTTGCTATTGGCTCTCCCGCTCATTGCGGTTCAGGGTGCATTTCGTGAATCTCTTGCCTATCGCCAATCCGGTCAGTCAGGGAAATCGATCGAGATCGCATCGCTGCTGGGAATCCTGATTGGGTTTTTGGGGCTGGTAACGCTGTGGCCGCCGGCAGTGTCCCAAGCCCGTGTAGCGGCCTTTCGCACGCAATGCAAAAACAACCTCAAACAAATCGGACTGGCTCTGCATAACTATCACGACATTCAAAGCATGTTCCCAACACCCGTTCAGCAAAGGTTTGATCGTTCGTGGCGAGTGACCCTGCTGCCGTTGATGCAGCAGGAGAAGTTGCATGAACAATACAATCAGGACGCCCCGTGGGATCATGCTTCCAACCTTCCGCTGGCAGAAGAAGTGGTCCCGCCGCTGGACTGTCCGGGGCGACCGGTGCGAACAGACAACCAAGGCCGTTTTCTGACAGCTTACACCGCATCGACCGGACCAGGAGCCGCTTTTGAAACAGGAAAGTACATTCGAATTCGGGACTTCGTTGGCGACGGCGCCGGCAACACATTGATGGTCACGGAAGCCTGTGGAAAACAGATTGTCTGGACAGAACCGAAGGATGTGTCCACAGAAAGTGACGTGCTTCAGATAAACGCTCCCGGACCGCAGCTTCATCAGTCAAACGGTATCGCCTCGTCGTATCACATCGGTGGTGCAAACGTGCTCATGGCCGACGGATCGGTGAGGTTCACCAGCCAGGACATCGACCAGGAAATCCTCAAAAGAATAGTTAGTCGAAGCGGAGAGCAATATGGGCCGGGACCATTGGAGTATGAATTCTGAACTCTCGTGGCCGCTGGCACAGGCCAATTATTTAACGCATTGTACGACTGAACTGCGTCCAGAATCAGCCGTTCACTGTTAGCCACGATAACCAGAGACCGACATCTTCTTTTTGTTCAAGATACAGACACTGCATTGCATAGTAACGAACCACTCGAACGGTACCAGAAAATGACTCAACTCTTCAAATCCATCCCTTCGCTTCGCCTCACCACACTGCTGCTGATGGCCGCGATGTGTTCGCTCTCCACCGCTGCCGACCTGAACCTGCTGTTCATGGGCGACAACGGCCATCATCGGCCGGAGGCGCGGTTTCAGGAACTGGCTCCGGCGCTGGAAGCTCGGGGCATCGAACTGAAGTACACCGACCGCATGGAAGACCTGACCCCGGATACGCTGGCGAAGTTCGACGGGTTGGTGCTGTATGCCAACATCGACCGCATTGAGGATGATCAGGCAAAGGCGGTTCTGGATTACGTCGCCAGCGGCAAGGGCTTCATTCCTCTGCATTGCGCGACCTATTGCTGGCGAAATAACAAAGACATCGTCGCGCTGATGGGCGGGCAGTTTCAGCGCCACGGCGGGCAAGTGTTTACCACTGTGATTGCCGAACCCAGCCATCCGATCATGAAGGGGTACGGTAGTTTCACCAGCTGGGATGAAACCTATATCCATCATCTGCATAACGAAAAAAACCGTACGGTCCTGGAATACCGAGTCGAAGGGGATCAGGCCGCTGGCAACGACCGCGAACCATGGACGTGGGTGAGAACTCATGGCAAAGGTCGAGTCTTCTACACCGCCTGGGGACACGATCAGCGCACCTTCAATCAGCCGGGATTTCATAACCTTGTCGAACGAGGCATCCGCTGGGCGTGCGGCGATGACCCTTCTGTTGTGCCTGCGTTCACCGATCCCGATTCCTTTGCGACTCCAAAAATGACTGAGCTGCGGAAGGACGTCGCACCATTTGAATTTGTGGATGTCGGGCCGAAGATTCCCAACTACACCAAGGGCGACAAATGGGGCGTGCAGGGCAAACCCAGGACAACGATGCAGTTGCCATTGTCTCCGGAAGAGAGCATGAAGCACTTTGTCACTCCCGAAGGCATGGCCGTGAGACTGTACGCTGACGAACGCCATTTCCTGGCGAAACCCATTGCCATGTCTTGGGATGAACGCGGGCGACTGTGGATTTGCGAAACCGTTGACTATCCCAACGAACTGGGCACCAATCGCGACCGCATTCGCATTTGCGAAGACACCGACCACGATGGCAAGGCAGACAAGTTCACGGTGTTTGCGGAAGGACTCAGCATTCCCACCGCGATCGTTATCGTGCGAGGCGGTGCGGTCGTGCAAAACGGTACCGAAACCATCTATCTGAAAGACACCGATGGCGACGACGTCAGCGATCAAAAGACAACGCTGATCACCGGCTGGGCGCTGGGGGATACTCACGGCGGAGTCAGCAATTTTCGCTACGGCCTGGACAACTGGGTCTGGGCGATGCAGGGTTACAACAACAGTACGCCGCAATACGGCGACAAGTCGGCTCAGTCGTTTCGCATGGGTTTCTGGCGATTCAGGCTGTCGCAGACTGATCCGCCGAAGGTCACCGATCTGGAATTCATTCGATCCAGCAACAACAACACATGGGGACTGGGCATCAGCGAAGACGGTCTGATCTTTGGATCGACCGCCAACCACAACCCCAGCATGTTTGTGCCCATTCCCAATCGTTATTACGAAAGTGTAAAAGGCTGGGCTCCGTCGACTCTGGGCACCATCGCCGACACTCATCTGTTTAAACCCATCACCGAAAACGTGCGTCAGGTGGACCAGTTTGGTGGTTACACCGCCGGAGCCGGACATGCTCTGTACACGGCCAGAACGTTTCCTCAGCAGTGGTGGAACAAGACCGCATTCGTTTGCGGCCCGACTGGCCATCTTGTCGGCACCTTCGTGCTGCGACGTGACGGTGCTGATTACAAATCCACCAGCCCTATCAACCTGCTGGCCAGCGACGACGAATGGAGTGCTCCGATCATGGCCGAAGTGGGTCCGGATGGAGCCGTCTGGGTTCTGGACTGGTACAACTACATCGTGCAGCACAACCCGACGCCTCAGGGCTTTGAAAACGGCAAAGGCAACGCTTACGAAAGCGATCTACGAGACAAGAAGCACGGCCGCATTTACCGAGTGGTCCCGACATCCGGCGATGGCGATGTTGTGCATTCCTTCAGCAGTCTTGCGGATGCCAGCAATCAGCAGCTTGTGGAAACACTGAAGCACCCGTCGTTCATGTGGCGACTGCACGCACAGCGATTGCTGGTGGAACGCGGGGCTCGCGATGTTGTCCCTGAGCTTCTGGCATTGCTGGCTGATGAATCCGTCGACGCCGTCGGCCTGAACGTTGCTGCCATCCATGCGCTGCACACGTTGAAAGGGTTGGGCGTCGTTGATGGCGAACAGGCGGCCGCCGCAGTGAAGCCTGTCGTTCCGAGATCAGGGATTTGCAGAACAGAACGGCCCTCGTCTGACGCTGCAGGCGCTGCGATTTCAGCCGCGGAGCGGCGACAGGATATAGCCCCGGGCGTGAGCCCGGTGAACGAATTCCAGAGGCCGACGCAAGGTCGGTGGTGACGAATCAGCATGTTGGCGGGGTCATCGACCGCAAACCGATAACGAATCGCGAGGCGGGTACGAAGCTCATACGGCCATCCTCACTTCTCTGCGGATCTCGGCCGATGACGCTGTTCTGGCGGCGATCGGCACGGCTTGTCGCACACGTCCGCCGGTGTTCGTCGGAACGCCATCTCTGTTCTGCCTCGCAACGAAAACGGTCTCTCACTGCTGCTGAAGCATCAGAATCTGTTCACGGACAAAGATGCTCAGGTTCAGCTGCAGGCATTTCTGACTCTGGCGGACATGCCGACTGGTCGCGGTTCTGCGGGGCCGATCTTCGAACTGGCTGCTGGCGCAAAGGACACTGTTCTGATCGACGCTCTGACTGCCGCTGCTGCCGTGCATGCCACCGGCCATCTGAGTCGCTTTGCGCTCGCCAATATCGCTGTCGGAACGAAGGCGGACGGAACCGAGGTGCGGCGTGAAACTCGAATGACTCCCTCTTCGAGCCTTCAGATTGCTCGCCGAGTTGCCGAACACATCGGCCGTAGTCGCCCGGACGCAGCAACTCTGGAAGCTGTGGTTCTTGATCTGCAGCATGCCGATGCCGAGCTGGCCAATACCATTCTGGATGGCCTCACGGCGGGCATTCCCGCGAACTTCGAATTCAAGGCCAGCGATCGTTTTGGAGCAGCGCTGGTGTCTGCCTTCAAACAGGCGGATGCGGCATCGAAGAGCAAACTGGTCCGGCTGGCCGCGTTGTGCCATTCGACGGCACTGGACACTTATGCCGGTGAAATCGTGTCGACGCTGCTTGCCGTCGTTGCTGACAGTAACGCGGCGGACAACGCTCGCGTCGCCGCAGCAAAGGATCTGATTGGTTTCCGCCCCGATGATGCCGATGTGGTTTCCTCCATCGTGGAACAGTTGAATGCTCAGACCGCGCCACAACTGGGAACCGCGTTGCTGCAGGCGATTCAGGGCAGCAAATCTGCGGCGGCTGGCGAAGGCATTGTTCAGGCGTTGCCCGCATTGACACCTCAACTGAAATCGGCGGCCATTGGTACGCTGCTCAGTCGCCCGGATTGGGTAAAGTCGCTGCTGTCCGGGATTGAAAACCGGACCATCGAACTGTCCGATCTTTCGCTCGATCAGAAACAATCGCTGCGAGCTTTCCCGGATAAGGCGATTCAGGAGCAGGCCGAAAAACTGCTCGCCATGGGCGGGGGGCTTCCCGACGCGAACCGCGACAAAGTGTTGAAAGCTTTGCTGCATCTGTGCGAAGAAGAAGGCAATGTTGATGCTGGTCGCGAGATGTTCAAAAAGCACTGCGCGAAGTGCCACAAGCACGGCGACATCGGCGACAAGAATATCGGCCCCAACCTGACCGGCATGGCCGTGCATCCCAAAGAAGAACTGCTGACTCATATCATTGATCCGTCTCGCAGCGTGGAAGGCAACTTCCGCATCTACACGGTGGTGCTGAATGATGGCCGAGTCTCCAACGGGATGCTGGCTTCAGAAACTCGCACCAGCATCACGTTGATCGACACGGAAGCCAAAGAAACCAGCATTCAGCGGGAAGACATCGAAGAACTGCTGGCATCGAAGAAGTCACTGATGCCGGAGGGTTTTGAAAAGCAAATGTCAGAAGCCGAACTGTCCAATCTGCTGCAGTTTCTGACCAACAAAGGCAAATATGTTCCGGTGCCGCTGGATCGCTACGCCACGGCCATCAGCACAAAGGGACTGTTTCACGAAGGCGACAAAGGCCCCGACCGCATGGTGTTTGCGGACTGGTCGCCGAAGATGGTTGGTGAAATTCCGTTTCTGCTGACTGATCCTCAGGGCAAGTCCAAAGCCAACATCATCCTGCTGAATGGTCCGTTTGGAAGCCTACCGCCGTCCATGCCGAAAACCGTTACACTGCCCTGCAACACGGCAGCCAGATCGATTCATATTCTGGGCGGAGTCGGTGGCTGGAACTTCCCGTATGATCGAGCCAAAACGGTTTCACTGAAGGTCCGTCTGCATTACGCCGACGGCAGCAGCGAAGACCATGATCTGATCAACGGAGTTCACATCGCCGACTACATTCGCCGAGTCGACGTGGAAGGCAGTGAATTCGCCTTCGACCTGCGAGGCCAGCAGGTCCGGCACGTGGTCGTCACACCGAAACGACCCGAAAAGATCAACACCATCGAACTGATCAAAGGCCTCGACAATTCGTCGCCGATCATCATGGCGGTGACGATTGAACGCTGATCGACAGAAAGCTGTCCCGTGAAGGTTATTCATTCAGGTCGAGCCACCCGCTGCGAAGTCGGGTGGCTCGGCCGGGGAAACATCAGCGGGACATTCACGGTCACCGTCGAGACATTCCTGTTTGAGCCTCACGGTGCCTCGAAGTTCAGAACAGAATGGCTTCGGGAAGACGTCCGGGAAATCCGGAGTTTGGCGTTTGGAAAGTGTCTCCCCAACTGGCTGGATTTTCTCAGTTCGGTCAGGCAGGGAATCGCCGTCATTCGAACAGACGGGACAGAACTTCACCTGATCTCACTGGACGTCCCTGCCGATCTGCTGGTTCAGAAACTGAACGACTTTCTCTGCGGCCGTTCGTGTTTGCCGTAAAGATCGAGTCTCAACACCGTGAAATCGAGAACCTTTCCAGTTATCCTGATCCTCCTCAGGCATCGCCGCGTTGGTGCTGATTGAACCGTGATTCCGCTTCACGACCCGGTCAGCTTCTGTTCCGCCCGGAGATTTCTTCAATGACGGCAGGCCCCAAACCTCAGGCACCCTGGCGAAAGCCTCCGAAACATACGATGGATCACGCTGTCAAGGTTGCGCATGTCATCGGCGGCATGATGTTCGGCGGTCTGGCGAGTCTGTTTCTGGTGATCGAAACATTTTTTGTGGTGGCCATTACGGAACAAGGCTCGATGTGGATTCCGGCAGGAATTCTGTGCGGTTCGATGGCTCTGGGGGGACTGCTGGGGCGATTGCTGGGAGACCGGTTTATCGACTGGATGTCCGCACATTGGGGCCGCTTCTGGCGGCACCATGATTCCTTCGACTGATTTTCCGGCCGGGCAGGTCACCGAGGTTCAGACCGGCGAAGGATCGCTCAGTCGCTGAATACGTGCCCCAAGGTGGTTCAGTTTTCCTTCCAGATCGGCATAGCCTCGGTCCAGGTGATAAATTCTTCGCACGGTGGTTTCGCCTTCGGCCATCAGTCCGGCGATGACCAGAGCCGCACTGGCTCGCAGATCAGACGCCATCACGCTGGCTCCGGTCAGGCGATGACCGCCGATCACGATGGTAGACGAACCTTCACGGCGCAGCTGAGCTCCCATACGAAGCAGTTCCGCCGCATGCAGGACTCGTTCCGGAAACACGTCATCGCGAACAACGCTGGTTCCCTGAGCGGCGCATAACAGAGCCATCAGCTGAGCCTGCGTGTCCGTAGGAATTCCGGGAAACGGTTCGGCAACGATCTCTGCTGAAGCCAGTGGCTGATCGGCGATGATGTCGATGTTCTGAGCCGATATCTGCACACGGACGTTCATCATGGTCAGAATCTCGAGGACTCGACCCAGGTGATCGCTGACGGCATTGGTGATGGTCACCTGTCCTCCGGTGGCGGCAGCTGCGATCGCCAGAGTCGCCGCTTCGATCCGATCGGGAATGACCTGATGCGTCACGGGCGCCAATCGGTCAACACCGTGGATCTCCAGAACGTGAGTTCCCAGACCCTCGATGCGGGCTCCGGCAGAATTCAGGAACGTTCCCAAATCAGTGACTTCGGGTTCACGAGCGGCACAGCGAATGATGGTCTGACCGGAAGCCAGAGCAGCGGCGACCATCACGTTACAGGTCCCCGTCACGGTACTGCCACCCGGCCCGCCCAGATGGATGTCCGCACCTTTCAGCTGTTTTGCTTCGGCAATCACATACCCGTTTCGAATCTGCAGGTCAGCTCCCAAAGCTGCCAGACCTTTCAGGTGCAGATCGATCGGACGATGGCCGATGTTGCAGCCGCCAGGCAGAGAAACCTGAGCTCGTCCGCAGCGAGCCAGCAGAGGGCCCAGCACGCAGATGCCCGCTCGCATTCGACGCACCAGATCATAGTCGGCGTGGTGACTGATGAGCTGCTGCGGAGAGATCTGCATGCTGCCATCGGGCTGATGCCGGACATCCGCCCCCAGACTCTGCAGCAGTTGTGACATCGTGGAAACGTCGACCAGCCGCGGAATGCGCTGCAGTGTCACAGTGCCGTCAACGGCCAGAGCAGCAGCCATCATCGGCAGGGCGGCATTCTTGGCTCCGTCAACCGAGACGGTTCCGGTGATGCGGCATCCGCCCTGAATTTTCAGCATGTCCATGCCGGAAGTTTTCGCAAAAATCGATCGGGATCGCTGCCAAACAAGTGTCGACCGGAACCGCCGACCTCAGTAATCACGAATCCTACTCGGATTGAGTCCACCGGAGGTCATGATTTTTCCGGAATGTCGGTCACCTGAACCTTGAGTCCAGAGAATCGCATCCTGCCCGGAAGCACGCACCCGAGTTTCGATTCGGTGGCGAGCGTTCCGGAGACGGATTCGCGATGACGGCTGCACTTCGTTACACTCCGGGTTTGAAGGCGTCGATGGCTGCTGAGCGTTACTGGCGGAGATTCTGCAGGGCGGGCGGTCTCTGCCATTTCAGCGGTTTCGATAAAGCCATTTCTTCATCATGCGGCAACTTGCAACACTTTCGGACCAGCACCAGGCCATGCGTCTGGCATCGTATCTTGCCGTTCAGGGAATTGAAGCCACAGCCGATGAAGAGGATGGCGAATGGGTGATCTGGATTCACCGCGATGATGACCGGGACCGGTCGAAGCAGATTCTGGAAGAGTATCTGCAGAATCCCACAGACGAACGGTACGAAGCGGCAGAACGTAAAGTTCGCAATGTGCTTCGCGAAGCTGAACGTCTGAATCAGCAGGTCCGGCGCCCGGCGGAACGACTCAAAAAACGCTGGGCGGGTTCCTGGTGGCACAGTTATCCCGCCACGTACATCATGATCGGTTTGTGTGGCTTTGTCGTGGCTCTCTGCACGGAATGGCATCCACCGAAAATCGACGCGTCCGGGATGCCGGAATTCTGTAACCGGCAGGATTCTGTTGTGTTGAATTTTCTGGTGATGGGCAATCGACAGTCGAACGTGGCTCTGCAGAAGAGCCTTCAGATCCATCTTGCCGAGATGATCCGGGACGATCTGAAGCACGGAGTGATGCCCGAGGATATGCACTTCGAAATGAATCAGAAGCTGTTTTCACTGGCGGCGCTGGATTCGCTGAAAGCACTTCTGCTGTCCGGAGAACTGTGGCGCCCGGTTACTCCGGCGTTCATTCACCTGAACCTGCTGCACCTGCTGATGAATATGATGGCCTTTCGAAATCTGGGCTGCGCGGTGGAATTCTACCGCGGGACAGGGCGTTATCTTGTTCTGTGTCTGATCCTGGCCGTCGGATCGCACGTGACCCAGTTTCTCTGGTCCGGTCCGAATTTCGGAGGCATGTCGGGAGTCCTCTTCGGGCTGCTGGGCTACATCTGGATGAAAGGCCGCACCGATCCTCGGCAGGCGCTGGCACTGACATCGCGAGGCATCACGTTCACTTTCTTCTGGCTGATTCTGTGCATGACCGGAGCCATGGGTAACATTGCGAACGGAGCTCACCTGGGCGGATTCGTTCTGGGCGCAATCATCGGCGGCAGAAAAGCGCTGTGGAAGAAGCTTCCGTTTTCCAGGCCTCGTTCCGCCTGAACCACGCAGCAATGTTGCCCGACGGGAGCCTGATCTGCGCGTTTGACTGCGGGAAGTTTGCAATTTCTGTAATGATCGACGCGGGCTTCGACTATACTGCCGAACACAGTTATTCTGACCACGGCAGAGAGAGACGGGCCTATGAACTCGACGCAGCCTCGGAAACTGATGAATGGTGCTGAAGACTGGTTTGTCGCCGGTCAGCAGGCCATGGAGACTCGGGACTGGAAGTATGGCGTCGAGTGCCTCAGCCAGGCAGTCCGGCTGCAGCCCGACGAACTGGAGTATCGCAAACAGAAACATCGCTGCTGTCGCCGCCGACTGCCTCAGGGACAAAAGCTGTCGAGTCTGGAAACGGTCAAACTGGCTGCCATTCAAAGCCGTCTGATTACTGCGCAGATGCGGGAAGACTGGGTGCAGATTGACAGTCTCGCCGAAGATGCCATCGCAATCACGCCGTGGGATGGTCGCATGTTCGCCTGCATCGCCGACGCCGCGACTCAGCTGGATCGATACGAACTGGCACGGTACGCATGGACATCCGCCATCAAACTTGATCGTGGCAACGGCACCTATTACCGGTCACTGGGTGGTCTGCTTCAGGCTCATGGCGAATACGAAGAAGCCAAATCCTGCTTTCGTCAGATTCAGCAGATTGATCCGACCGGACGGATCGCAGAAGAACTGCTTCGAGCCGTTGATATTGCCGCGATGATGGATCGTCAGGGATATGCGCGAGCATCAAATTCACGTGACGTGGAAGTCGCTGCTGTGGCTCGGCAGGAAGCCCCGCAGGTCGACCCCGCGATTGCTGAACAGAAAAAACAACGTCTGGAACTTCAGGAAGCCGTGGAACTTGCGGAAAGTCATGTCCGCAGGAATCAGTATGCGATGGCATTGGAAACTTATCAGGCAGCGCTTCGAATCGCTCCGGACAACGAGTCCGTGCGTCGCCGAGCCGAAGATGTCGAACTGGCGTTTCTGAAGATGCGAGCATTCAATTCACAGAATGTGGCTCGACAGCACCCGGACTGTCAGCGTCGGCGTGATCTGGCCGCGAAGGTTTTGGCAGAGCTGACGTCCCGCGAACACGATGTGCTGACTCGTCGTGTCAACCGCGATCCAACCGACCGCCTGCAGGCCTTTCGCCTGGCGGATCTGTATCGCCGGACGTCCGAACCTCAGAAAGCAATCTCGCTGTTCGAAAAAGTGTGTGATGATCCCGACCTGAAAGCAGAAGCTCTGATTGGTCTGGGTGAATGCTGGATCAAAGCGGAACGAGCCGAACTGGGGCGCAAGTATCTGATTGAAGCCGTGACACTGGTCAGCCCCGCCAAACAGCCCAGCGCCTTTAAGCTGGCCCATTACTGGCTGGGCCGCGTCTACGAGTTTCGCTCGCAGATCACCGACGCCATACACCACTTTCAGCAGATCGTCACCATTGACCCGGTCTTCCGCGACGCGTCAAGCCGACTGACAGCATTGAAGATTCGCAGTGAGTGACGGGGGAAGTGGGGAATGGGGGAATGGAGAAACAGATGTAAATTCAGCCGTCTTTCCCTCATTCCCCACTTCCCTCATTCCCCACTTCCCTCATTCCCCACTTCCCTCATTCCTCACTTCTCCATTCCTCACTTCAGCTCAAAGCGTTACCGCGACGGCGGCGTGTGCAGGAGGGCTCCGGAGGGGCGGAAGCCCATCAACGAGAAGTCGAACCAGCGAGCATTCCCGGAATCGCGGCGCAGCTGTTCGACCAACGGTGGCATGCCGTCTGTGGCTCGGCGAACCTGTCCGGCCTGAGCGTCGGCGTGGCTGAGCAGAATGATGACCAGCAGCCGAGGTTCAGCAAAGGCTTTGCTGGTTTCAAAGCTGCGAGTCACAAACTCGTCTTCCGTCCCGAACGAAATGGTGTGGTCCTGCTGCCCGTCGGAAAACAAAGCCTGACCGTTTTCCTGGATGTGCAGTTCCCACACCGACACATGCTTCTGCATTTCATCATACTTCAGCATGAAATCCAGAAACTCAGTCCCGCGTTCGGGCAGGAGTTCCTTCAGATGTTCGGCAGCTGTCTGCAGATGCTCGGCGTCGATCTCCCGACCATCGGTTCTCAGCCGCAGAATCTCTTCCATGATACGACCGGGAAGATTGAATGTATCGGCCAGTGTCTGTCCGGCCTGCTGATGCTGCTGCAGAATGCTCTGATAGTGCTGACTGTATTTCTCCCGAACGGCCGTCAGCTGATCTCGCTGACGTTCCAGTTCTTCCACCATGGCGTTTCTCTGTTTCTGCAGATCAGCTGCACCGGATTCCGCATTCTGCCGCACTTCCATGTACTGGGCAAAAATCACAATCAGCAGCAGATCCAGCAGTGGAGTCAGCTGGAACGTCAGGCGACGGCGAACCTTCATGACCGGCGAGCTCCCGGGGCGGCTGCTGTCGTCTCTGTCAGCTCGGGGCGGTTGCGATCACGATCCCGTTCAGCCGACAGGGCCAGTTCCCGCTTGGCACCGGCGACCATGTCGCGCACGTGGGAACGGGCCTGAGTCAGACGATCGAATCGAGTTTCCAGAAGACTGTTGACGAACATCAGCACAATGGCCGCAGACAGACCGCAGAAGGTCGACCAGATGGCGTCCCCGAATCTTCCAACGATCGCGGCCATCGTCGCGGCCGGTTCAGCCGATTCGCCAGGGGTATGCAAAGCTGACCCAATGGCCAGAATGGTTCCCAGAACTCCGGCCAGCGGATAGGCCTCAATCATCGTGCGCATCATGTTGCCGGCTGTTTCGAATGACAGCGAATCCAGGTAGCTGCGACGCTCGTCCAGGATGTGCATGCGACGAAGACATTCGGAGCGTTCTTCTGTCCGAGTCGGATCACTGATGACGTCGTTGATGTCTTCAACGAACGCATCAATCTGACTTGTCAGATCCGCGTTGCGTCCCAGAACGCTGCGATGTCGCAGGCCGCGAGTGAATTCGTCCAGACAGCCGGTGATCACGGAAAGATCCCGGCGATACCAGAGCGTCAGTACAAAGAACAGAAACAGATGGAACGCAGCGGCCCCCAGAATCACGGGACTCGACAGACTCGAAAGCTGTCTCAGCAGGGGGGCAAGATCATTGAATTCGGCAGCTGCCATCAGAAGAATTCTCCACAGACCCGCCTGCCATGAAAATCGGCGGACGGAGACAATCAGTCGTTCCCTTCAAAGGGTACGCCGGTGGCGCACTTCGAGTCCAGTCGGGTTTCGCAGACCTTCGAAAATCGCTGCCGGAGCGAACGGTGCGGCGACAAGTCCGGTCCGGATTGAGAATCTCAGGGACTGGTGGCCTCGACCACGACAATCAACCGGCAAAAATCAACCACGTTCGGGGTGGCCTGACGGAGACCGGCTGTCAGAACCTGCGAAGCTGAGTTCTGGTGGCAACGCTTTCCTGATCTTCAATCTGCATGTTCGTAATTTTCCATGCGTCACCACGCGGCTGAATGCTGAACACAGCGCTGAACCGATTCTGTCGCTCGTGGATGTGGCCCCAGTGTTCCACCGTTCCACTGACGGTCCACTGACTGCGATACCGAAATCCAGGCCAGGGAACGGCTGTGTCCGGTTCGGACAAGCGATCGCCGTTCAGGATATCCACAGAACGAACCCGAGCCACGGCGCCGCCCTGTTCTCTCATCTGAAGACTCTCATTCAGCTGCAGATATAGTGTCTCCAGCAGGTCACCGTCAACACTGCTGGACAGAGCTTCGTAGATCCGGCTTTCTGAACCGAAATCCAGAGCTCGGTAAGCGCCCTGCAGCAGATTCTGAAACGTTGAGCAGGCGACATCCGCGTCAATCGGAGCAGGCCGACGAACCGGATCTTCAATGGTCACCCGCCACAGGGGCCATGCAACTGCTGAAAGCACCAGACCTCCTGTCAGGATAGCTCGCCGATGCTGCCGCATCGTGACTGCCAGGATTCCGGTGAACACGGCCAGCATGATGGTGCATAACGGGAGATTCAGGATTGGTCGCGGTGGACATTCGAAGGGAACTTCCGCGACCGGGCGTGGGGCAGCGTCTTCAGGAAGCTGCCACGTGAACACGTTTTCTTCCGAAGTGTTGAACCGCGAGAACTCAAAACGCTGCATGTCGCCGACCCACGGAAACACAACCGACTGAATCTTGCGAATCGCTGTGTTGAAGGTTTCCCATGTAACAGACAAATCCCGAACCGAATCCGTTTCCGGTCGGTAGGTGAGAATGATGCCAACTCGGCCGTTCGCCAGACTGACCTGTCGCTGTTCTGCCTGGCGAGCAAAATCCTTCAGATCCAGGCCGTAAAAGTCGATTCGCGTGAATTCGGGCGGCACAGTCTGATGATTGATCTGAACCGGATTCCCCTGTGACAGCCAGTCTCGAATCAGAGAGCGCACGCCGTCCTGTTCATCGACTTCAATGAACGCCGGATCTTTGTGAACCATCGGCAGGACGGTCTTCAGGCTAGCCAGGGGAATCAGGATTTCATGACGAATCTCAGCCGGTTCGACATAGATAAACGAATACACACTGCTGTAACTGGTGATCCCCAGTGTGGCCTCGCGCTGTTTTTCAAACCACTTTTCCCAGTCCTCATCGGACGCATCGTCTGCGAGCGGCGTCTGCGTCCAGTCAAATCGCAGCGTCTGTGGCTGGCCGGGTTTCAGTGACTCGGTGTAGGTCAGTTCGCTGTCAGCCTGGTGCAGCGTGAGTTTCATCTCTGATGGAAAGATGAAGTTTTCGTCGCTGATTTCCTGCTGAATGGTGAGAAATTCGGGAGGCTGCTCGAAGGGAAATTCAAGCTCATAAGTCGCCTGATGCAGCATCAGGTCTTCCCACTTTGATGCCCTCTTCGGGAATTTCAAACGGCTGCAGATCCGTCACCTGCCCCTTGAACGGCTGCCCCTGAGCATCCCGCAGGACGACTTTCTCCAGCAGGAACTGACGGTGCTGTTCCAGTCCCCGCTTCAGTTCGGCCGGCGACAGAACGTCTCTGTTGTCGGGTTCCAGTCCCTGAAACAGGTAGAGGTCTTCCGCGAACAGCTGAATTCTCATTCGAGCACTGGTGCGGGCAACGAAGACCTGAGCTTCCGTGATGGAGATCGGGTGGCAGGCACTTGCTGACGCTTCATGAAGCGGACCGATGCCGGTCAGCCCGGTCATGACCGCCATGATCAGAAACAGCAACGAGGAACGAGCGGTCATGAGAAATCTTCTGCCGTGGTCCGACCGGTTCCGTGGTGTCAGCTGAGATGAGATGCGGGCAACCTGGTCACTCGTCCTTCGCCTTCTTCGACGCCTTCTTCTTTGCAGCTTTCTTTTTGGAGGCCTTTTTCGGGGCAGCTTTCGCGGCCTTCCTGGGGGCTGCTTTCTTCTTTGTCCCCGGCTTTCCGGCTTTGGCTGCCAGCCACTCGACGGCCTGTTCCAGAGTGATACTGTTGATGTCGGTGTCTTTCGGCACCGTCGCATAGACCTTGTGATGCTTCAGGTACATGCCGTATTTGCCCTCGTAGACTCCGATCATGGCGTCGTCTTCGGGATGCTTTCCGATTTCCCGAAGTGGTTCCGGGGCAGCTCGCTTCTTCGTGTTCTTCAAAAGTTCCACGGCCGCGTCCATGGTGATGTCCAGGACGTTGTAAGTGTGACCTTCAAATTCGTAGGTGTGAGTTTTCTTGTCGAAGCTGCCATACACCTTGTTGTGAAGGACATACGGACCGAACATGCCGTAGCCTGCGTTGACCACTTTGTCCGTCAGCGGATGCTTGCCCAGACGGCGCGGAAGCGCAAGCAGCGCGACAGCGGTTTCCAGATCCAATGTCAGCGGATCGAAGCACTTTGGAATCCCGCTGCGCTTGGGCTTTTCACCGTCATCCTTCATTTCGCCGAGCTGCACGTACGGCCCGAAGCGACCACTCAGCACATAAATCGGAAGACCTTCTTCCGGGTGCATTCCCAGCGCCTTGGGACCTTCCACTTTTTCCCGAATCAGCCGTTCCGCCAGTTCATTGTTGATGTCAGCGGGGGCCACGGTCGGAGGGATGGACGCTGTGATCTTGTCTTCGCCGTTGATGCGCTCGAAATATGGTCCGAACTTTCCGACTCGAATATCAACATCCAGCCCATCCAGCTTCAGAGTACAGGCTTCGCGAGGATCGATGTCGGATTCACGCAGACGGACCTGTTCGCTGATGCCTTCGTTACCCGAATAGAATTCCCGCAGGTAGGGCAGCCGGTCGGCATTGCCGGTCGCGATGTCGTCCAGAGTCTGTTCCATACCGGCCGTGAAACCCAGGTCAACCAGCTTCGGAAAGTGATTCTCCAGAAGCTTGGTGACGGCAAGGCCCTTGAATGTCGGCACCAGCTGGCTGCCGTTCTTGACGACGTACTCACGGTCCTGAATGGTTCCGATGATGCTGGCATAGGTTGACGGACGTCCCACGCCTTCCGCTTCCAGCTTACGCACCAGCGAGGCTTCCGTGTAGCGAGCCGGAGGCTTGGTTTCGTGAGGCAGAGCATCCACGTTGCGGCAGCTGACTTTGTCGTCCTGATCCAGCGGCGGCAGAGGTGAATCCCGGTCGTCAAGAGCCGCATCCGGATCGTCGCTGCCTTCAACGTAGGCTCGGAAGAAACCGGCGAATTCCACAGTGCGCCCGCTGGCACGAAATTCTGCGTCTTCAACGGTGACGGTCACCGTATCGAAACGCAGCTGAGCCTCCGCCATCTGCGTGGCCATGGTGCGTTTCCAGATCATGTCGTACAGACGGTATTCGGAACCTGAAAGCCCGACTTCGTCCGGCGTCTTCATTTCCTTACCGGCGGGGCGGATCGCTTCGTGAGCTTCCTGAGCTCCCTTTGACTTGTTGGCGTACTGCCGAGGCGACGGGCTGAGAAACTCTTTGCCGTACAGATCCTGAATACGTTTGCGGGCGGCATCAACCGCTTCACTGCTCAGATTCACACTGTCAGTTCGCATGTAGGTGATCAGGCCGGCTTCGTACAGCCGCTGAGCTGTCTGCATCGTCTGCCGCGCCGTCATGTTCAGTTTGCGGTTCGCGTCCTGCTGCAGAGTACTGGTCGTAAAGGGCGGGGCCGGTTTGCGACTCTGACGCTTCTGATCAACGCTGGTCACCTGCCACTGACCGGACTGGATTCTGGCCTGCAGCGTTTTGGCGGGGCCTTCTTCCAGCAACAGAACGTCTGAACCCTCCTTCAGGTGCCCCGTGTTTTCGTCGAAGTCCTTACCGGTTGCGATTCGTTTGCCGCCGACCGTCTGCAGAACCGCTTCGAAATCCCCTCCGTTCGGAGCCTGCAGTCCGGCTTTCAGGTCCCAGAAAGAACCGCTGCGGAACTTCATGCGTTCAATTTCACGCTCGGACAGAATTCGCACAGCAACGCTCTGAACTCGCCCGGCCGACAGTTTCGGCGCGATTTTCTTCCACAGCAGCGGACTCAGCGTATACCCGTAAAGTCGGTCAACGATGCGGCGGGTTTCCTGAGCCGCCACCAGGTTATCATCCATCGCACGGGTATTCGCCAGCGCTTCGAGGATCGCATCTTTGGTGATTTCGGAAAACACCATCCGATGGACCGGGACTTTGGGAGTCAGCAGCTGGACAAGGTGCCAGCCGATGCTTTCTCCTTCGCGGTCTTCGTCGGTCGCGACGATCAGCTCGTCTGCCTCCTGCAGCAGATCCTTCAGCTCTTTGACGATTTTCTTTTTTTCTGCAGGGACGACGTACAGAGGTTCAAAATCGTTGTCGACGTTGACACCCAGGCTGGACCATGACTCCTTTTTCAGCTTTTCCGGAACTTCAGCGGCCTTGGCCGGAAGATCGCGCACGTGACCCACGCTGGCGCGAACGACATAGTCGTTTCCCAGAAATCCCTGAATTTTCTTAGCTTTCGCCGGCGACTCGACAATGACGAGCGCCTTTTTCCGTGATGCCATACAACTTCAAACTGGTTGTCGATGATGAACTTTGAGAACCGGACACGGCGACAGCAGCCCGGATTGCAGACGGCTTCCGCAGCGACGTAACCTGAGGATTGGGTTAACCTTGTTTCATTCGTGGCCCGAGCTAAAATCCGCGACTTCTCACTCTGAAGGCCTGCCGTTCAGGGCGTCTGAATGGTGGTTTCTGTCGGCCGAGTTGTCGGCGAATTCTTCGGTGGGATACGACTCCTTCAACGATCTGTCAACCCAGGCCGCCAAATTGGTTTTGCCGACCTGAGGGAATCTCAAGAGCACACAAATGGCTTCACCGTTCAAGTTCTTCCGAAAATATTCCGCCGGAATGATGATCGTTCTGGTCATCCTGGCCATGCTGCTGTTCACGCTCGACAGCCTGTTCAGTGACAGCGAACTGAATCTCTGGCTGCTGGGATTGCTGCTGGGAGGAGCTGTCTTTGGGGTGGCGGGAATCGGTCAGGGGCGCTGGCTGCAATGGGGCATCGGTGGAGCGATCCTGGGAACCGTTCTGGGCTACGTTCTGCCCGGTTTTCTGGCTCCGGGTGGGATCAGTACCTCTTTCGGAGTGCTGGAAGATAAAGAAATCAACGACCTTGCCAGCCGGCGTGTCGTGGCCAATCAGTTCATGATGCAGGCCACGGAAGCATCGTTTGGGCAGGGCATGGCTCAGTTTGCTCCCCTGTTCGGCTTTGGATACGACGGAGCTCGCGACGTCATTCTGGGACGACTGCTGCGTGAAGAAGCTCGCCGACTGGGAATCACCGTCGACAAGAGCATGGTCGGCGATTACCTGAAGCGGGCAACGTCGGAAAAGCTGACTTCAGAAGACTACGTGGCCATTCGAAATAACCTCGCCTACCAGGGCCGAGCCATCACCGACGACCAGCTCCAGCAGATTCTGGCGGATGAGATCCAGGCCCGCATGGCCTATCAGACTCTGACAACCCGCACCAGCACTCTGCCGCCTGGCCCGGAAGTTTACTGGCAATTCTACCGTCGCCTGAACGTTCGCCAGCAGGTCCTGACTGCAGCGCTTGATGTGAATGATTTCGTCGATCAGGTCGGTGACCCCACGGATGCTCAGGTTGAAGAGCTGTTTCGTGAGTTCAGCAGGAAACTGCCCAACGAAGTCGAACCCGGAAGCCCAGGCTTCCGGCTGCCGCTGCGGGCAAAGCTGGCGTATCTGGAAATCGATTCTGCAGCCATCGAAGCCGGTCTGGAACCCGTGTCCGACGAGGCTGTTGAAAAGTATTATCAGGACAATAAAGAATCCTCGCTGATTCGTCGCGAAGTGACCCCCGATTTTCCGGCGGACACGGACAAACCAGCCGAAGACAAGCCCACTGACGACAAACCAGCCGAAGACAAATCAGGCGGCGAAGAGAAGACTGACGAAAAGAAAGCGGACGAAAAACCTGCAGAACCTACACCGGCTGACGATGCCAAGCCGGCGGCTGAAGCGAAGCCTGCTGAGGAAGCGAAGTCAACGGAAGAGGCAAAGCCCGCTGACGATGCGAAACCAGCTGAAGAGAACAAGTCCGCAGACGACGCCGAGCCAGCCGCAGACGACAACATTCTGGAATCAGAAGAAGATGACTTCGATGACGACGAGCCGGAGTCTGCCGAAACGAACACTGAAGCCAAAGACGAATCCGTGAAGAAGGAGGAACCTTCGCAGGCATCGGTAGAAGACAAGCCGAGCGAAGACAAGCCGGGCGAAGACAAGCCATCGGCCGCTCCTTCAGAATCGGAAGCCAGGCCGGAAACCGCTCCTGCGGAAGCAGGTGACAAAGCTGACAAACCAGCGGATACATCGACTTCGCTGACAATTCCGGACGCCCCCGCGGGCTCAGCAACTGCTGACAGCAAACCGGAAGTGAAATACGAATATCGTCCGCTGGACGACGAAATGAAGAAGCTGATTCGTGACGAGATTCAACAGCAGAAAGTTCGCGAGATCGTGCAGGAGAAAATGCAGGGAGCTCGCGTCCAGATGGAGTCTCTCGCCAGTGAGCGCAACAGCGCTCGCTTCGCTGAACTGGAGAAATCGCCCGAAAGTTTCAGTGCCGACAATGAAGGACAGCAGGACGCATTCAAGGCACTGCGATTGTCTCTGCAGTCACTGCAGGAAGATCTGGCTGCACGTCTGAAGAAACACGCGGCCGACAATGGAATGGCCTACGTGGAAACTCCACTTCTGACCTTTGCGGAACTGCTGGACAGCGAAGATTTCGCGATCGGAACTGCCACAGAACCCGTGGACAATCCCATGTTCGCACCTCAGAGTCCGTCCGTGGCTGAGACTGTCTTCCGATCATTCGGTGAGGAAGAGCAGGGAAATGATGCTCAGCTGTTCTTTGTCCGGGAAGCTCAGCGCCTGAAACGGAACGGGGAAGGTCAAAGTCACTTTCTTTACTGGGCAACGGATTTCGATCTTTCCCACGTGCCGACGCTCAGCGAACCAGGCGTCCGTGACATGGTCGTCAAAACATGGAAACAGCTTCAGGCACGCGAGATCATCAAAAAACGAGGTGAAGAACTGGCTGATCTGGTGCGTGACGGACTGAAAAAGGAAGGCGAAGATCACAAAGACATGGCGGGCTCGCTGGCAGAAGCGACGGTAACAGGAAAGGAAGGCAGCTCCGCCCTGGCAGTTCGCCGATCACTCCCGTTTTCGTGGCTCAGAACATCTGCCGCGGCGCCGATGAGCTTCCAACAGCCTCAGGTTCAAATGGGGCAAATTCAGTTTGATGATGCCGCCGGAGGCACGCTCGACCGGATTGGCTCAGACTTCATGGAGGCAATCTTCGAAGGTCTGGGCAACGACGAAGTGGGAGTCATCCCGAACTTCGATCACTCCATCTACTACGTCGTGCAGACAACCAATCGGTTCCCGACACCTGAAGTTGGCGAAGACAGTCTCCGGGAAAAATTCGCCACCGAAGCTCAATTCGGTTTTCGCCAAAGCCCGCTGCTGTCTGTGATGCAGCAGGAAATTGCTCGGCCGGCGAATATCGAATGGGAAACCGCACTCTGGAAGAAGTACGGGATCGATCTGAATAAAGATGACGAAAGCTGACCGTCCGAAAATTGGTTGGGGCCGAAGTCTCTGATCCCAGTCTGTGACGATTGGAAATCAGATCGCTGGGGCGATTCGTCGCCCACCAGCGCCGCGAAGAGTTTCAAAACACCGTAGAGGTTCGGGCTTGCGCCTGATCGAATTATCCGGCTTGTCAGGCGGGAGCCTGACCTGCGGAGCATGGTTCGTCGCGGCGGGGTGTCTTCAGATTTCGCTGAGATTCGCCGAAGTCCGCGGCGAATCGCCCCCCTGGCTCCAGACTGAGAACCTTCAGCGGCCCAGGAAATGACTCTACATTCCGCCGCGTCGCGTCATCGGAAAAACCGGCAGAATCTGCTGCTCGACCGGGAAGCTGGATGATGGCCGACCTCAGGTCGATATACCGAGTAGGGTAATCCCTGGATCATTGCCCGTTTCGGCGACGGCTGAAATTCCGGGGTGTTGCCGCCTGCCTGATCATAACTCCTTGACTCAATCCCCACCCCTGGTAACGATATCATCGGTGTTTTCAGCAGTTCCTGCCGCACGGATGTGGTGTCGTAACAATTCCCCGGTTCCGCATAATCAACGAATTCGAGCAGGTTTTTTCCGGAACCATTCAGTTCTGAAACGAACCGGCGTTCCGCGGTTTTCTGAGTTGTAAGCTTACAGATTCAGCAAACCCCTACCGCGATTCGGCGTTTCCGGGAAGATCAGTCGTTTTTCCATCCGGACCAGACCCAGCGAAACAGGACACCCTCATGGCTCAAAATAAAACTGGTCCCATCATTGGGATGGCGGTTTCCAGCCTGTTGTCGGTCATTTTTGCTGTCGTCGCGTACATGAACCATACCGACAACCAGCTGAAACAGGCTGCACTGACGACAGCGACCAACGAACAGCAGACCAGCCGAGGCACAATTGAAGACCAGAAAGCTCAGGTTGAAGCTCTGAAGAGCATGATCGGCACCGGTCAGACAGACGTGGGTCACAGCGATGCCTCGGACGGCACAGTGATCAAATCCGTCAATGATCTGCTGGCACGAGTCGGCGGCGATGGAACTGCAGCACCTCAGGACCTCCTGGCGGCACTGAACCAGAAGTATTCCGAAAGCAATCGAAGCATCTTTACTGCGGATGACCGCAAGAAGCAGGCCGACGTAGCGGCTCAGACGCACCAGCAGTCTGTGCAGTCGAAAGATGCAGAGATCGCTCAGTTCAAAGCCGCTCGAGATGCTGCTGAAGCGAACCTGGTGAAGAAGGAACAGGAACACAGTGAGCAGATGGCTCGACTGGAAGACCAAAACAAAGCCCTGCGGGCTGAGATCGCCGATAAGGAAGAAGAGTTCGATGGCGAAATCGAGAGGATGAAGCTGGAAATCGAACAACTCAACAAAGAGTTTGATGACCAGCGAACGGGGCTGGTGATGCTGAGAAGCCGTCGCCGTGAAAAAGAGGACGCCAGTTTTTCCAAACCGAATGGCGTCATCACAACCGTTGATCAGAAATCGAATCTGTGTTACCTGAATATCGGACAGGCCGCCGGTCTGCGGCCGGGAACAAAGTTCTCCGTCTATCGTCAGGACAGCTCAGGAACAGGTCGAGCGAGCACGGCGGACATCAAAGCGGAAATTGAAGTTGTTTCCGTCCTGGGGCCTCGACAGGCAGAAGCGAGGATTATTGACGAGAAGAATGGGGAACCGGTCTCACCAGGCGATCCGTTCTATTCGCCGTTATTTCAGGCGGGGCGGGCGATGGAGATTCTTGTTGCGGGACAGATCCGCCTGATGGGGCTGAACCGCGAAGAGTTTCGGCGACTGGTCCGCAGCAACGGAGCGAAAATTGCCGTCGAGATTTCGGATGACGGCGAGTTCCTGAACGAGCAGACAGAACAGATTTCCGAAGAAAAGGCACGCGAGCTCGTCACGCCCGGAACTCGTTTTCTGGTCATTGGAGACCTGGAGCCGCCCGATGGTTCCGATGGTGATCCGACCGTCGAAGCTCAGTATAAGGCCATTCGAGACAAAACGGAGATCCTGAAGAAGGAAGCCGAGAACCGAGGAATTTATCCCATTGGGCTGTCTTCGTTTCTTGAGCACATCGGAGTTTCAGGGTAACGCAGACGCTGACGAAACGGCCTCAGATCATCTTTCATCTCCTGGTCAGATCCAGCGAAACAGGACACTATCATGGCTCAGAACAAAAACGGCCCGGTCGTCGGAATGGTGATCTTCAGCCTTCTGGCGGTTGTTCTTGGTATTGTCGCGTACATGACAGGCATCGAGAACCAGCAGAAACAGGTGGCTCTGGCGGCAGCAACCAGTGAGCAGCAAAGCAGCAAGAGTGTCATCCAGGATCTCACGACCCAAATTGAATCACTGACCACGAAGATCGGAAGCGCTGCGAATACGCCGGTTGGACATAACGATGCCGCCGATGGCACGGTTATGAAGTCCGTCAGCGACCTGCTGACGAAGGTCGGCGGTGACGGCACGACGGCTCCCCGAAATCTTGGGGCGTCACTCAGCCAGACGTTTTCTGAAAGTAACCGCAACATTTTCACTGCGGAAGATCGTAAAAAGCAGGCCGATCTTGCAGCTCTGCGTCATCAGCAGTCCATTCAGGCCAAAGATGCGGAAATCGCTCAGTTCAAGGCCGCTCGTGATAAGACGGAAACGGACCTTGTCAAGAAAGAGCAGGAGCACAGCGAACAGATCGCGAAGCTCGAAGACCAGAACAAAGCCTTGCGGGCTGAAATCACTCAGAAAGAAGCTGAGTTTGCCGCAACTCAGTCGCAACTGGAACTCACCAAAGCCGATTTGGACGCTGCCATTCTCGAGCAAAGTGGATTTCTTCAAGAATTGCGCCGGCAGCTGCGGAAAAAGGAAGACGCCAGTTTTTCACGACCTGACGGCGTGGTTTCCACCGTCAATCAGGAAGCAAAACTGTGCTATCTGAATATCGGAGAAGACGCCGGGCTGCAGACGGGAACAACGTTTTCGGTGTACACTCAGGGCAATTCCGGAGTCGGTCGTGCTGATACATCGGACATCAAGGGGAAGATTGAAATCGTGGCCGTCCTGGGACCTCGCCGAGCGGAAGCGAGAATCGTCGACCAAAGGGATACTGACCCTGTTGCCCCCGGCGATCCATTCTATTCACCGCTGTTTCAGGCGGGCCAGTCGCTGGAGATTCTGGTGGCCGGACAGGTCCGTGAGATGGGGCTGAACCGTGAGGAATTCCATCGACTCGTTCGCAGCAATGGAGCAAAGATCGCCGTTGAGATTTCGGATCAGGGCGAATTCGTGAACGGCAGGTCCGAGCAGATTTCCGATGATCAGGCACGCGCACTGGTCACTGCCAGAACTCGGTTTCTGGTGATCGGGGACACCGGCGATCCCAGCGGCTCCAGCGACGACACCGCACTGGAGACTCAGTACAAGGCCATTCGAGACAAGACAGAAGTCCTGAAAAAGGAAGCCGAGAACCTGGGAATCTACTCGATCGAGTTATCCGCCTTCCTTGAACATCTCGGGTATAACCAGAACCAGATTGCGTGGACTCCGGATAACGGGAAGCCGTTTCCTGGTGCTCTGACTGCAGGAGCTGCCAGCTCGTCAACTCGCAGTACATTTGCGAATCGAGTCAGTTCCGCATCGATTTCAAGCAAGTTTTCAGAACGCAAAACATCCGCGAAAGAATCCACCGTTATCACCAGTGGAGCCTACCAGAAATAATTCTGGTAAGCCTCGGCAAACCACAGGCTCGAGGCTCACAGAATTATTGACTTCAGTTGCGGGCAATCACACCTCCGCCGTGTCAGGTTCGCCGTGACAAAGCCCTATCAGTTCGGTTCTCTCGTGCTGCTGGTTGTCGCGGCAATGGTTGGCACCGGAGTCTTCACGACATCAGGCTTTACTCTGATGGCGGTCGAAACTCCCGGCCGAGTGATGGTGTGCTGGGCGATGGCCGGGATCATTGCAGTCTGCGGCGCTGTCGCATACGGGCGGCTGGCAGGTCTGATTCCCGAGTCCGGCGGCGAGTACCTTTATCTCAGTCGGCATGTGCATCCGCTGGCGGGCTTCCTTGCCGGGTGGACATCACTGACCGCAGGTTTCAGCGGAGCCACCGCTGCGGCAGCCGTCGCCTTCGAACAGTACGCGGTTCCCGAACAGCTGGCCGAATACGTTCCCGCAGACAGTGTCGCCGTTGCCGTCATCATGGTCTGCAGTCTGCTTCACTGCTTTCACGTTCGACTGGGTGCCTGGATTCAGAATGCTGTCGTGGTAATTCAGCTCCTGGCCGTGACGGCTTTTGTCTTTGCAGCCGCCGTGAGTTTCAACACTCACCAATGGCACTGGATATCGGATTCGGCAGAACCGCTGTCGTGGAGCAGCCTGATACCTCGGATGGCCGAATCCATCGTCTGGATTTCGCTCAGTTATGCCGGGTTCAATGCGGCAATTTATGTTGCCGGAGAATCAGAAGCTGCGGAACGTTCGGTGCCCAAAGCTCTGTTGATCGGAACAGTCGCAGTTACGCTCCTTTACCTCGTTCTGAATCTGATCTTTGTGACCGCTGCGCCTCGGGATGAACTGGCCGGTCAGCCGGCAGTTGCTGCCATCGCGGCAGCGGCGATTGGAGGACGGCAGCTGGAAACTCTGATTCGCGTCGCCGTCTCCCTGGGATTACTGACGTCTGTCATGAGCATGGTGATGACCGGGCCTCGGGTCTATTCGCAGATGGCCAATGATGGCATTTTCCCACCTGCTTTTCGGACTGCAAACGCCGAATACGAAGGTCGAGGTTTCAGGCGGTCGATTCTGCTGCAGAGTCTGATTGCCATCGGACTGATCGGGCTGCAGCGCGTCCTGGTTCAGATCAGCATCATCACCGATTCACTGCTGGGCCTGTTGATTTACGTCAGCACAACACTTTCGCTCTCATCGGCTCTGTGTGTCGCTACGCTGTTCCTGCCTTCCGTTCGCCGAACACCAGTCACGTCACGATCAATGACTGCTGATCTTGCCGCCGCTGTCTTTGTCCTGAGTTCTCTTCTGGCTATTCTTCTCATGGTCTGGCAGCACAAAGTCGGCGGTCAGCCTCAGGGAATCTGGCATTTGCTTGGAATCGCAGTTACACTCGCCAGCGGGCTTGGGGCCTGGTGGTATTTTGGCCGACCGTCGTCTCCGCGCACCAGCCATGAAGAAGACCAACCAACCGCAGAAAGCAGTTCATCATCTTTGTCCGGTTGAATCTTCACCTCTTCAGGTGTGGTGTGCGTTCCGTCCATGAGCAGAGGTTAGACATCGCGTCACGGTCGGGCCGGGAACATTTCCGTTTTCGCTTCGTTGATCAATCAGTGCCGATACCAGGTGCTATGGGTTTCTGTGTTTGCTGAGGCATGACCAAACATCTTTCACCGGATGATCCTGAGCAAACTCAGAGAATCAATCTTCTGACGCTGGCTCTGCATCAGATCCTGTTCCGAATTGCATGGATCTTCAAGACCGAGAGCGTCATCATGCCGGCGTTCCTCGACAGCATCTCCTCAGCAGGGTGGGTTCGCGGAATGCTTCCTCCCCTGAACCGCATCGGTCAGTCTGTCGCTCCTTTGCTGTTATCCGATCGCCTGAGTCGCGCACCCCGAAAATCAACATGGCTGGCTCGCACCACCTTCCTGCTCAGCCTTCCTTTCCTGTTGTTGGGGGCCATCCTTGTGGCGACAGGTCCTTTGACTTCCGACTGGTTTGTGGCGCTGTATCTGATCCTGTACGGTGGCTTTTTCTGTGTTCATGGCGTGAACCAGGCGTCGTTTAACACGCTGCAGGGCAAGCTGATTCCGGTCACGCAACGCGGCCGGCTCATGGAAATGGGAGGATCGATCGGCTCGCCGCTGGCTGTTCTTTGTGCATGGCTGCTGCTGAAACCGTGGACCGAAAGTCAGCCACCTCGTTTTGCGATGATCTTCCTGTTCACCGGCGCTGCCTTTCTGATCGCCAGTCTGGCGATGAGGTTCCTGTGTGAGCACCCGGATCCCGTGCAGGCCGAGCAGCGAATTGATGTCCGGCAGAGGTTTATCGATGCGTGGACTGCCTTAAAGGAAGATCGGCATCTGCAGCGTCTGTCGTGCTTCAGTGCGATGTTTGTCTGTTCGCAGCTGCTCTTTCCGCATTATCAGAGACTCGGGCGAACTCAGCCCGGCTTTGAAGGACAGATGCTGATGTTCTGGGTGATCGCCCAGAACCTGTCCGCGGCGTTCTTCAGCTGGCTGGCGGGTCGCTGTGCTGATCGTCAGGGAACTCGCAGCGCTCTTCGCTGGCTGGCATTTGCTGGAATCTTCGCTCCTCTGCTGGCGCTGGTTTCACAGTGCAGCCTGAGCGTGTCGTGGTACTGGCTGACCTTTGCGTGGCTGGGAGTTGTCCCCGTGACCTACCGTCTTCAGCTGAACTATGCTCTGGAACTGACAGACCGCAGTCGACATCCGATCTACGTCTGCACAGTTGTCCTGTGTATGGCACCCCCGATCGTGTTGTCGCCACTGGTCGGAGATCTCGTCGAACGAATCGGGTATACGGCACCGTTCCTGGGCATCGCTGCCATCCTGCTGGGGGCATGGTGCCTGACCCTGACCATGATTGAGCCTCGGCAGGCACGGTTGGAAACGTAAAATCGCGTGGCATCGAAATCGTTCTTTGCATCCCAGGCACTCGGCAAAAATTCGACCTGTCAAGAAAACGGCTCGTGATCCAAACCAAACGGGCATCTCTCCATTTTCAGCGTTACCCTGAGGAAACCTGTCGCAGCCTGGACTTTCTTAACAAAACTCATTGAGATGCGAATGCAGAATCGACCGGGTGAAAACGGAATCGGTCGTTCTGAAAGTGCCCCGCAGACTCCAGGTGTTCGCGCTGATGCTGTGGGATCCTGAATCTTCCTTGACAAATCAGGCGATGTTCATGTTCCAGGTTACAAACGCCCTCGGTCGGCAACTTCGATCTGTTGAGTTGCTCCGGTTTCGCTCGGTCATGCTGACGGTATTTTTCGCTGTGGCTGGTCTGCCGGCGATGGCTCAGGAGATTGTCGATTCATGGCGGTACACACTGCGGCCGCCCGGTGAAGGCTGGCGTGCTCCGAAGTTTGACGACAGCAAATGGACGGTGGGGAACGGAGGTTTCGGAACTTACGACACGCCGGGAAGCCGGGTCGGTACCATCTGGTCAACCAACAGCATCTGGCTGCGGAAAACGGTCTCTCTGACTGAGATCCCTGAAAAACCCGCACTGCTGATGCATCACGATGAAGATGCTGAAGTCTTCCTGAACGGAATGCTGGTCACAAAGAAGAACGGATATACCACCGAATACATCGTGGTACCGCTCGAAGAGAAAGATCGGGAAGTTCTGAAGTCCGGTCCCAACGTCATGGCAGTTCACTGTCGACAAACGGGGGGTGGTCAGTTCATTGACGTGCACCTGGTCGACGCGAACAAACTTCCGACTCTGCCTGCCCCCAAACGGAATACAAAACCTTTCATTTCTGAACTGATCACGGAATGGGGTTCGGCAGTCAAACCTGAAAACGCCTGGCGGGAATATCCTCGCCCAGCCTTGGTTCGTGAGAACTGGCAAAACCTGAATGGTCAGTGGGACTACGCCGTCTCCCCGATCGATCAGAAGCAGGCACCGTCCGCATGGGATGGAAAAATCCTGGTGCCGTTCTGCCTGGAATCAAAACTGGGGGGAGTTCAGAGGCTTCTGGACAGCACAGAAGCTCTGTGGTACCACCGTGTCTTCACGGCTGCTCCGAAAGCCGGCGAACGAACACTGCTGAACTTTGAAGCTGTGGACTATCGTTGCGAGGTCGTTGTCAACGGAACCACAGTCGGTGAACATCAGGGAGGAAATACGCCGTTCACGATGGACGTCACCACCGCGGTTCGGAACGGTGAGAACGATCTGGTGGTTCGTGTCACCGACGACACGGAAGGCTGGCAGCTGCGAGGCAAGCAGGTCCTGAATGCTCGGGGAATCTGGTACACCCAGGTTTCCGGGATCTGGCAGACAGTGTGGCTGGAACAGGTTTCCGCAAGTTACCTGGAAGATGTGAAAATCACCGCCGAGGCCGCTGCTGAAATCATTTATGTTCGGCCGCTTGTCAGGAATGGCCGAACCGGTCAGTCAGTGCAGGTTACCATGAAGGATGGAAAAACCGTTGTGGCAACCTTTGAAATCAAGGCTGACGCATCCGGTCAGTTTCCGCAGGGATCCGTGACAGTTGCCGGAGTGAAGCTGTGGTCGCCGTCGAGCCCGCATCTTTATGACCTGGAAATTGTTCTGAAGAATACAGACGGCAGCGTGGCAGATTCGGTGACCTCGTACGCCGGAGTGCGTTCGAGCGGCAGAGTTCGCGATGGGGACGGTCACTGGAGAATGGCACTCAACGGCAGGCCGCTGTTTCACTGGGGGCCTCTTGACCAGGGCTGGTGGCCGGACGGACTGCTGACGCCTCCTTCGGACTCGGCGATGGTGTTCGATATTGAGTTTCTGAAACAGGCGGGCTTCAACATGATCCGCAAGCACATCAAAGTCGAGCCGCGACGCTACTATTATCACTGCGATCGACTGGGCATGATGGTCTGGCAGGATCAGGTCAGTGCCGGCCACAACCCGCCGTGGACACGGCTGGAACCCAACCCCAGAGATGCGGATTGGCCCGATGTCCATCACCAGCAGTTTATGGTGGAACTTGAGCGAATGGTGAACGAACTGGAAAACCACCCCTGCATCACTGTTTGGGTCCCGTTCAATGAAGCCTGGGGACAGCATCGCACAGTTGAAGTCGGCGAATGGCTGGTGAAACGAGATCCCTTCCGGATGGTGAACGTTGCCAGTGGCGGCAACTTCTGGCCTGCCGGACACATTGTTGATGAACACGCTTACCCCCACCCATCGTTTCCGTTTCATCTGGGGGAAGGCGGCCGGTTCGATGCCTACGTTAAGGTGATGGGGGAATTCGGAGGCCACGGCTATCCGGTTCGAGACCACCTATGGGACCCCGATCGCCAGAACTGGGGCTATGGTGGACTTCCGAAGAATGAAGCCGAATTCCGTGAACGCTACGAGACGTCACTGAAAATGCTCAATGATCTCAGAAAGAAAGGCATCTCTGCCGGCGTGTACACTCAAACGACTGACGTGGAGGGTGAAATCAACGGATTGATGACCTACGACCGCAAGGTGATCAAGATTCCGGCGAAGGAGCTGGCTGAACTGCACAGGATTCTGTTCGAAGAATAGTCTCACAGACGGGTTTCTGCGGCGGGTATTTTTGAGGCGAATTCGCAACGAACCGAATTCGTCCCCACATTTCCGACGCACTCACGATTTTTTTGTGCGGAATCATGACCCAATCAGTAGATCAAGTTCTGTTTTCAGACGGGGAAGGATTTCGTCATAGGTGAACGCTCCGATGGTTTCCGGACCTTTTTTCAGATTCACGTGACTGGGGCCGCACCAGAGTCCCAGATCTGCGTCGTCGGTTTCTCCCGGGCCGTTGACCCGGCAACCCATCACGGCGATTGTGATTGCGTGTTGTTCTGCGTACCGAGTGAGCTCCTTCACCTGCTGAGCGAGCTCGACAAACGCTTCGTTTTCGACACGCGAACAGCTGGGACAACTGATGATGTTCAGCGTATTCCGCCCAAAGTCGACCACTGAACGCACTCGACCATTCGCAATGTCATCCAGAATCTGTCGTCCGGCTTCAATTTCTTCGTGTTTGCGATTGTTCGGAACCGTCAGGGAAACCCGAATTGTGTCGCCGATTCCCCGGCTGATCAGCTGCTCGAATGCAATACGAGTCTTGATAATTCCATCCGGTGGCAGGCCCGCTTCCGTCACCCCCAAATGCAGCGGAACATCCGGCCGCACGTCGGCAAACCGACGATTGACTTCGATCACTTTTTCAGGATCGGAGTCCTTCAGCGATACGCAGTAGCGATGAAATCCCAAATCATCCAGAAGTCGGCAGTGTTCGGCTGCACTGTCAAGCATGGGGGAAATGGAGTCGTCTGCAGCGTGCCTGGCTTTCTGGTCAGGATCAACGGATCCACAGTTCACTCCGACTCTAAGAGCACAGTCGTTATCCCGGGCCACACTGACCAAATACCGCACTTTCTCCTGCCAGGATTTTTCCCGTTCGTGATGATAGAGGTGTCCTGGGTTGTATCTCAGCTTTTCCACATGGGGCGCAATGACCTCGGCCAGCCGATAGTTTTCCTGCAGGTCAACCGACAGATTTCCTGTGACCTGACTGCGAATCTCAATCAGCGCTTCTGCATCTTTCCGACTGTCGATCGCTACGCGAACAATGTCCGCACCTGCGGCAACCAGGTCGCGAATCTGAGTAACGGTGGCATCGATATCCGTTGTTCTTGTTGCCGTCATACTCTGAATGGCGATGGGAGAACCGTTCCCGATGGCGACGCTGCCGATCTGAACTTTTCGAGTAGGATTTCTGCCTGTCGTCACGATCTGCTTTCAAACAAAGTTCCGAGGCCCGGGTTTCGGAAGATTTTCCTGAGCGATATCCGGAGCACAGCTGCCCCCACAGCCCCAAAGTTGTCTTTCCTACGAATTTCAAGAAGGAAAAATCAGAACATTCCGGTTTGCGTCTGTCCGGAACCCAGACAATGCCCAAGCTTCGAGCGTCTCGATTCGCAGCCGCCGCTTCACGCTCATTCACTCGTTGCCGGAAAAGTAATGACGACTTCATCTTCCCTGACCGCAACCCGGGCTTTCCAACCGCGAAAAACCTCCGGGAAGAACCGATCACCGGGAGTTTTCTCAAAACTGAATTCGACCGTCTCCAACAACAGAGGGATAAGTTCGTCGTCCGTTCGGCCCTCGATTCGGATTGGGATTCCCGAACTTCTGAAGCTCTGAACGAGCTGGCCGAAGGAAGTGCCTCGGGGCACCGTCATCGTGAACAACCGCTTCTGCATTCCCGCGGCGGCCACTCTGTTCGGGGCCGGTCCATCAATCAGAGTTCGCAGCCTTTCGTGCATTTCGACTGTTGCCGAAACTGTCGCCGTCGAGCCTGAAACAGTCATCTTCAGACCCGGAAATTCTGTCTGCCAGCGATCCAGAATTTCCGCTCGGTGCGACGAGGGAATCCGATGTTTTTCTGAAATTTCCAGCGTGGCAGGAACGGCAGAGATGGTCAGCTGAGAGTTTTCATTGATCTGAAACGTCAGGTCGTACTGATTCAGGATCCAGGCAGCGTATTCAGAAAATGTCATCGCCGGCAACTGAATCGCGTCCCACAGATCATGCGGAATGGTTTCGGGATTCGTCACCTCCAGTCCACATTCCTGGGCGGCCTCTTCGAAGAGAAATCCTGGCGAAGAAGCTCGGGATCCAGATCTCTGCCGCGGCTGGCTCATCGAACGATAGACAGACGAGGGGATTGCCGACCGGTGTGAAACAATCTCACGACGGAGAATTTCCTGCAGAGTTCGAAGGCGCCCGACCGCGTTTATCGGCCCAACGACGACTCCGTGGTCCGTCATTGCCAGCGAGTTAACCTCAGGGGCACTCGATTCCGCCAGCATCTGCAGGCATTCTCCCACAGTCACATAGCCTGTGGTCAGGCTGACCTTCTGCGAGGGATCGACTCTTCGATCAAGAATGACGGGGATTCCGGTATCCTGCTGAATGTCGAATACCACCTGCTTCAGAGGCGCCCCCTCCACAGAAATGCTTCTACGAGTTTCCAGGGCTGATTTCAGTGACGATCCGCTCAACAGTCTGGCCGGCTGCTGCAAAGTGGTGGCATCTTCGGGGAATGCAGCGTGCAGAAAAACCTGCAGAATGAAAAGTCCGGCCGCCGTTACCATCATCACTCAGGTTCCTGGAAACCGACAGGAAACGAAACGAGCCGACAGAATCTGTCGGCTCGAATAGATCTCACACGGACAGGCAAATGCTGCCCAAACATCAACGGCAATCAGTTCAGGATCTTTGCGGTGTCGCCAACAATTTTCTGGATCGCATCGCTGTTCAATTCCGTCAGTTTGTAGGCATGGTTGACCTTCACGTCAGACTCAACCCACATCAGCACGGTGACATCAGCGTCTTCTGACAGACGGTAACTTTTCGGACCAACATTGTTGTCAAAAACAGTCAGTGGCGTGTGCTTGATTTGGTTTTCCTCAGCACATTTCTTCAGGCCATCGGCCTGAGCATCCGGGTCGTCAGTCAGAACAACTACAAACGCCTTCATCTTGTGGTCGGCACTGTTCTTCGCGACGACGGAATCGATTTCCTTAACCAGCTTTGTGACGTTCGCATCCATCTTGCGGGTAAAGATGTTCACGACCGGCTGGTTGCCATACTGGCAGCGGTAGCAGAGCTTCGTGCCAGCTGATGGCCCGGTGACGTCCTGAACGTAGTAAGCACCCGGGCTGGCCCCGACATCCAGCCCCGACTTGATATCAGCGGCCTGAGCTGAAACGGTCAGAGACAACAGGCAAAGAGCAGCGGTCAAACGCATCGATGGAACTCCTTCAGCAGTTTGGGAACCGCCCCCACACATGAGTGTGCCGGACGGAATTGGGAATGGCGCCCGTGATAACACGAAGCGACCGGACATTATTGTCTTGTGGAGGCAAGCTGTCTAACGACTTTCAAAACGGATTCGCTGTCCCCGGCAATATCCACAGCAGTGTTTCTGTGAACAATTCGCCCATCCAGCCCAATCACAAAAGTCCAGCGCTGTGCTGTAACGCCTCGAATCAACTGTCGTTGCTCACCGTCGACTACGCGATTCAGCTGCCCGCCTTCACGAACGGGAACGCCAAAAAGATCAGCCACTGTCCCCTCCTCATCCGACAGGAGAGGAAAATCGAGAGAATGGACCTTCTTGAAGAGTTGATGACTGGACACTGAGTCACCACTCACTCCAACAACCGTGCCCCCAGCATCGCGGAGAGCACTGAGTTGCCTCTGAAAACCGCAGGCTTGCCTCGTACAGGCGCTGCTCAGATCAGCCGGGTAGAAAAACAGGACCACCACGCTCTGACCAACAACCTTATCCGACACCCAGGTCTTCCCGGTATCGTCAGGTGCAGAGAATGCAGGAGCAACATCACCAACAGTCAGCGATGACTTCGGATTCTCGGAAGCAGAGCTCAGACAGCAGCACCACAGCAACCCCGTCGCTGCCGCGAAGATTGAACGAGAAAATCTCATGGTGTACGACGGAAGGAAACGTTCGACATCCAAAGCCGTCCCGGCTTCAGCTTGTCTCAAACGTCCATTGAGGCAGGAGTGATGAAGGTGAGCAATGTCTCGAGAACGTCCATGCACATTCAACGAAACTCACAGGAGAGACCTTCCAGACTAGCGAACCACATGGAACCGGTCAATCTCAGAAAGCCGCTAACCTGTTGCGATGCGAAAGGCGGGAGACGGACCGTCAGAGGGAATGGCAGCGCAAAAAAAAGTCGGACCCCGGAGGGTCCGACTTTTGTAAAATGTTCCCGGCAATAACCTACTTTCGCACTGGTGGGCACTATCATCGGCCCTGTGAGCTTAACGGTCGTGTTCGGAATGGGAACGTGTGTTTCCTCACAGGTAATGTCACCGGGATGCACGAGGACGCCAGCAGAGCCGCATTTCCTCGTGTGAAAAAGTCTAAGTGTACATTCAGCGATTGAATGAATTGCGTACCAATCGTTACCACATGACGATCGCCAGTGGCGGTCAATCAAAGTGGTCAAGCATTCCTCCGTTAGTACTGGTCAGCTGAGACGCTTGCACGCCTTACACAGCCAGCCTATCAACCTGGTCGTCTTCCAGGGAGTTCAGGACCGAGGTCCAACGAAACCTAATCTTGGGGATGGCTTCACGCTTATATGCTTTCAGCGTTTATCACAACCGAACTTAGCTACCCTGCGCTGCCACTGGCGTGACAACAGGAACACCAGAGGTACGTCCCTCCAAATCCTCTCGTACTAAAGAGAATACCCCTCAAGTTTCGTACGCCCACAGCAGATAGGGACCAACCTGTCTCACGACGGTTTAAACCCAGCTCACGTACCACTTTAATCGGCGAACAGCCGAACCCTTGGGAGCTTCTTCACCCCCAGGATGTGATGAGCCGACATCGAGGTGCCAAACCCCGCCGCCGCTATGGACGCTCGGGCGGGATCAGCCTGTTATCCCCAGAGTACCTTTTATCTGTTGAGCGACAGCCCTTCCATTCGGAACTGCCGGATCACTAAGTCCAACTTTCGTTTCTGTTCGACACATACGTCTCACAGTCAAGCACCCTTCTACCTTTACGCTCTTCGCCTGATTGCCAACCAGGCTGAGGGTACCCTTTGAGCTCCTCCGTTACACTTTAGGAGGAGACCGCCCCAGTCAAACTGCCCAACTGACGGTGTCCACCGCCCGGATTCACGGAACGGTGTTAGATACCTAATAGATTCAGGGTGGTATTTCAAGGATGGCTCCACCAGAACTGGCGTCCCGGTCTCTTAGCCTCCCACCTATCCTACACAAAATATATCAAGTACCAGCATCAGCCTGCAGTAAAGGTTCATGGGGTCTTTCCGTCTTGCTGCGGGTACGTGGCATCTTCACCACGGCTACAATTTCACCGGGTCGCTGGTTGAGACAGTGCGGAAGTCATTACGCCATTCATGCAGGTCGGAACTTACCCGACAAGGAATTTCGCTACCTTAGGACCGTCATAGTTACGGCCGCCGTTTACCGGAGCTTCAGTTGCTGGCTTCGCCCGAAAGCTAACCCTCTTCTTTAACTTACCGGCACCGAGCAGGCGTCAGACTCTATACATCCTCTTACGAGTTCGCAGAGTCCTGTGTTTTTAGTAAACAGTTGCTACCGCCGCTTTGCTGTGACCACCTTGCGGTGGTACCCCTTATTCCGAAGTTACGGGGCCAATTTGCCGAGTTCCTTAACCAGCGTTCTCCCGAGCGCCTGAGGCTACCGCCTCACCTACCTGTGTCAGTTTTAGTACGGTCGCTGATATACGGGCTTTTCTTGGTTGTGTTGCAGGAGGCTTCGTGATCAAATGCACTCGCCCTCTGCGGGACGGGGATGTCCAGCACCCCGACCTCGATTCACACAACGTCCTCCGTACGCGCGCAGGAATATTAACCTGCTTCCCATCGTCTACGCCTTTCGGCCTGAACTAAGGGGCCGGCTAACCCGGGCGGATTTACCTTCCCCAGGAAACCTTAGGTTTACGGCGAGCAGGATTCTCACCTGCTTTATCGTTACTCATTCCGGCATAATCACTCCTGAGCACTCCACGACTCCTTACGGTATCGCTTCAAAGTAGTCAGGACGCTCTCCTACCACTCACCCGAAGGTGAATCCGCTGCTTCGGCACTTTGCTTACTCCCGTTCATTATCGGTGCATGAATACTCGATCGGTAAGCTATTACGCACTTTTAAATGGTGGCTGCTTCTAAGCCAACATCCCGACTGTCATAGTATTCAGACATCCTTTGTGACTTAGCAAAGATTTAGGGCCTTAGCAGGCGATCTGGGTTGTTTCCCTTTTGACCACGCAGCTTCTCCCACGTGGACTGACTGCTGAGATAAATATTGCGGTATTCGGAGTTTGACTACGGTGGGTACCCCGGGAAGGGCCCCAGCCGAGATCAGTAGCTCTACCCCCGCAACATAGTGGCTCAACGCTAGCCCTAAAGCTATTTCGGAGAGAACGAGCTATCTCCCAGTTTGATTAGACTTTTACTCCTCCCCACAGGTCATCCCCTAATTTTTCAACATTAGTGGGTTCGGTCCTCCACGCAGTCTTACCCGCGCTTCAACCTGCCCATGGGTAGATCACAAGGTTTCGCGTCTACCGCCGCCGACATAACGCCCTGTTCAGACTCGCTTTCGCTGAGGCTCCGACCCGTAAGGTCTTAACCAGTGCCGTCGACGGTAACTCGCCGGATCATTATGCAAAGGCACGCCGTCACACATAAATGTGCTCCGACAGCTTGTAAGCGTATGGTTTCAGGTACTTTTCACTCCCTTTGAAAGGGTGCTTTTCATCTTTCGCTCGCGCTACTTTTCACTATCGGTCGTCAAAGAGTATTTAGCCTTGGGAGATGGTCCTCCCATGTTCAGACCGGATTTCACGTGGCCGGCCCTACTCATATAGCTGATCGTCTTCGCTTTCGATTACGGGACTGTCACCCTCTGTGGTTCCGCATTCCATCGGATTCTTCTGGCTTTTGTGATCAGCGGGCTGTTCCCGTTTCGCTCGCCGCTACTGAGGGAATCGCTGTTGCTTTCTTTTCCTCCGGGTACTTAGATGTTTCAGTTCTCCGGGTTCGCCCTGCATTCCTATGAATTCAGAATGCAGTCATTCAGGGATCCTGGGATCAACGCTTGTTTGACAACTCCCCCAGGCTTATCGCAGCCTTCCACGCCCTTCATCGCCTTTTGACGCCTCGACATCCCCCATACGCCCTTACATGCTTGACCACAAAGATTCACTGCCAACGGCTGAATCATTGTCAAACATGGTAACGATTATCGCACGCTCGCAGACGACACCCACCTGCCCAAAGACAGCTGGATCTCACTGCGGGAAAACGCAATTCAGATGCCACTTAGACTTTTTCAGATTGTCAAAGATCAGTATCGCGGTTTTTGGCAGGGCCGTTTTCCGCGAGCGGGGGAGTGTATCGAGCTGAGATTGTTTCGTCAACTCTTCAGATTCAGCTCTTCAAAGATTTTTGAAAAGAAGATTCCAACCCCAGTGGAGACGATCGGGATCGAACCGACAACCTCCGCCTTGCAAGGGCGGCGCTCTCCCAATTGAGCTACGTCCCCGTCGATTTCCAGCTGAAGAATTCGCGAACCACGGTTCCTCAGGATGGGTGTGGGAGGACTCGAACCTCCGACCTCAGCTTTATCAGAGCTGCGATCTAACCAGCTGATCTACACACCCGAAACAGACGAGCCACGCATTCTGTCATCGACCGCGAAGCTTGTCCAGTCTGATGGCAGATTACCTGAAAAAGTATCTGAGCATCTGAACCGAACGGCGAATATCCAGACACTTTCTCCGGCAGGTGGTTCAGAGCGATCTGCTCTGATTTTGCTGCCAGATGCGTATCGGGAGTTTCCGGGAAAGAGTTGAATCTTCTTTTCGGGCATTTCTGATTCTCCGGGAAATCAGAGTCGGCTCAGGGCCGCCGGCAAAAACTGGCTGGTGTCTGACGATCATCGGGCCATATGATCTGATTCCACGGAGACCGCTTCAGGCAGTCCACTTTCACACTTCACCTTGTGTTTGGCAAAGGCCACATGCGAGACCCTCGAATTTCTTTTCGTTCACGCGAGTTTGCTGCTGTTCTGGCCTTTCTGATTCCCGGCGCCGGCCATTTTTATCAGGGGCGACGACTAAAGAGCGGCATCTACTTCACGGGAATTCTGTTTCTGTTCTACGCCGGAATGGTTCTGGGAGACTGGCAGCCGGTCTATTCTCAGACTGTCCAGTCAACTCGCGCCGGGAACTTCCAAATGCAGGCTGGCGAAGTTCCGTTTGTTTCACAGCCATCCATTGGTTTTGGAGCTCAGGTTCTTGTTGGGCTTCCGGCACTTCCTGCTATCGTGCAGTCATCCCGATTTGCATCTGATCCGGGCATGGTCAACAGTCTGCAGTCTGAGTTGGTCAGTCCATTCGTCGGAGCATTCCGGTCCGGCGAGGTGTTTGTTCCTGTAACGGGCGAACTGTCAATAAAGCCGGCTCGACTGGGCGCCGGGGAAGGGCGGTTCGTCGGTACGACTCAGCATGGCGAGCCGGTTTCCGTGGAGATCGCAGGGTCTGTCTCGCTGGGAAGAAAAGTCTTCGGTTCGCCCAATCGAGACATTGTGGTCTCGGGCCTAACCGGGATCGAAGTCGGCGGGGTTCGGCCGTATCAGCTGGTTGGCAGTGTGAGTCGTCCATTCGCAGACTGGTATCAGGCGCCTCGAGATACGGTTGAGCTTGACCGACTGCACGGAAAGCTGAGCCATTCATTTGATATCGCCTGCGTCTTTACGTGGATTGCGGGGCTTCTGAATCTGATGGCCATCTGGGATGCCTATGACGGGCCGGCCTATGGATACGGCGACGAAGATCCGGAGGAAGAAGAATCGGATGCCGATCCGAAATCCGGTTCCGAATAGCCGGATTGCCAATCCCATTCACGTTTGACTGAACGTCTTTTTCTCGGCACAGCGATTTTCACAGGAACCGATCACCGATGCCTTCCCTCGTCTACGCCGTGCCTCTGGCCGCTGTGATCAGTCTGGTCTACTGCACAAGCCGGTACGAAATGCCGTCTCGGATTTTCAAAGTGCCGGGACCATGTTTGTGAAAACGCTGGTTGGTCTGGGAATCCTGTACTCTGTTCTCTGGTACTTCTCCTCCTGAATTCGAGTGCAATGGGGATTCGTGACCTGTTCCCGAGCCGATCTCGGAAGCCAGCGTGCGTGATCGCGTCTCTCCAATGGGCGATTTTCCGCGCGATCGGGGACAACAATCTATCCCTGTCCCCTGCCGCAATGATGTTGCGGAAACTGGCAATCAATTGAAGTCTGAAGTGAGAACGATGTTCAACCGCCGGGCACGAATTCTGATCATTGTGTTTTTGGGGATTCTGCCCGGGGTTGCGGCAAATGAGGTGCAGGCTCAGCAGAAGTCTTCAACAATCCGCGTCGCGACTTTCAATTGCAGTCTGAACCGAAGCCGGGAAGGACAGTTGTCGGCTGACCTGATGTCCAACGATGCTCAAGCGACTTCGGTGGCCGCAGTGCTCCGCCATGTGCGTCCGGACATCGTCCTTTTGAACGAATTCGACTTCGACCCACAGCATGTGTCGCAGGATTTGTTTCGAAGTCGGTTTCTGAGGCCCCGGAATCGGATCAGCTTTCCGGTCGGCCACTGAATTATCCCTATGCATTTTCTTTGCCCGTCAATACCGGAGTGCCAAGCGGGTTCGATCTGAACGGTGATGGAGACCGGCCGGGCCGGACGATGCGTTTGGTTTTGGCCGTTTTCCCGGACAGTACGGAATGGTGGTTTATTCCGCGTTTCCGATTCAGGTCGCCGATGTTCGAGCTTTCAGCTTCTCAAATGGTCTGCGATGCCCGGGCGACAGTCCCGAAAGATCCCGCCACGAACGAATTCTGGTATCCGGAAAACGTCTGGAAGCAGCTTCGGCTGTCTTCCAAAAGTCACTGGGACCTCCCCATTCAGATTGGCAGGCGGTCGCTGCATCTGCTGGCCTGCCATCCGACGCCCCGGCGTTCGACGGTCCGGAAGACCGCAACGGCTGTCGAAATCACGACGAGATTCGATTGTGGGCCGACTTTCTGTCCGGGCCGGCATCATCTTCGTGGATTGTTGACGACAACGGTCAGACGGGCGGGCTTCCACTGGATGCGGCGTTTGTCATTGTCGGCGATCTGAACGCTGACCCTCAGGATGGAGGAAGTCATGCGCATGCCGCGCGGCAGTTACTGACACACCCTCGAGTCAACGCCGCCGTTGCTCCTCGCAGCCAGGGAGCGATCGAGGCCGGCAGAATTCAGGGAGGCGTGAATGACAGTCACATTGCTGCTCCTGAATACGACACCGCAGATTTTTCCGACAAGGCCGTGGGAAATCTGCGAGTCGACTATGTGCTGCCCTCTGTCGGGCTGAGCGTCGTTGGCAGTGGAGTCTTCTGGCCTTCATCGAATGATCCAATGGCCAAACTTGCGGAATGCTCTGATCATCGCCTGGTCTGGATTGATCTCAGCATGGCCGCGGCAGAACCATCTGCACCGCAGGACCGGAAGCAGTAAACTGTTCAGAAACGCGGCCAACGAAACGATGCCTGTGCTGTCCGTGAGCGAGGCCGCGAAAGTGCATTTTTTTCAACCGGCCAACTTACTGCCGCTGACGGATCGCCGATGACAGAAAACTGTCTGTGTGGCTGAGAATTCGGTTCAGGGATTCGGAAACCCGGGTCGCGAAGTCGGCCACGCTTGTCACCTCGCGCAGGCAGACCAGTTCCTGACGCTCAAACAACTGCTGCAGATTGGTCAACAGCAGCCGCAGTCGGTTTCGAAACTGCCGGAGTTCCGATTCGTCCAGATCTCGCCGCAGCAGCGTCGTCGCGGTTTCTGTTCGAGCTCGCTGGAGGCAGGCCAGGGTGGTTGTCTGACTGCGGTACAGCAGGCCGTCCACATGAGCTCGACGGAGCCGCCCCTCCGGATCGAACTGATAAAACGGATTCTGGTCGAAGTAGACGCTCAGGCTCTGATCCCGCCGAAAGCCGACGGTCACAACCGACCAGGAGCAAGCCTCGCTGTCGTCCGACCGACACTGATATTCGGCCCTCTCCACCAGCGCTGTGGCTTCGACCATCAGATCTTCTTTGTCTGCTTCGTGGCGAGCCATTGCGTCATTCCCTTTCCTGCCGTGGAGGCAGCATAGTCAGTTTGCGTCGATGTTTTGAATACGGCCGATCTGCAGGAAAGCCAACAGGAAAAATATCGGCCAACGAGCTGCCCGTGTTCAACATCAGAGTTCTCCAAACGATTGAGTCCATCGCTTCGTACGATGGGGCATCTGTTCACAAAGTATTTGTCAGCAGAAGCATTCATCAATCCGCCAACACAACTTTTCATACGTCGCCTGGAACTTTTTCTTTTTTCAGACAAGCGACGCATCGGTCGAGATCTCGTATTCGGCCCGTCTTTTTCTTTTTCTTAACGTGGGCAGTGCCCAACGCCATTCGAGCTGACGCCTGGAAATGCAACGGCGTCGCTCAGAAACAGATGCATCTGTTTCTGAAAGAATCTCAACAGTCCACAGTTCTGACGAAATCAGACGTTTTCGGTTCAGGACGCAGGCAAGAGCAACTGCTGCGATCCGGCGATCATCTGTCGTGCGACCGCAGTCGTTTCTGGCAGTATTTCATCGCAGAAACCTTCTGTCGTCGCAGGCAGCGCCTGCAATCGATTCGCACTGACGTCCGGATCGCTTCCGTGATTCGCGATGCGTGCAGTCTTCACACCGCGTTCGAGCCGCCGCTTTAGTCGACGGCATTTTCGTTAGCACAAATGCGCCGACGATGCGCGCATGTTTCGCTGATAGAACTCAAAGAATCCAATTTGATGAAAGGATCGCCGTGAATTCCGACTCCGATGATCTGCAGAAATCAGAATCCGCAGGTCCGCAGATTTCTCTGTCCGAAAGCAGCCTGACAGACAACATCGATCCCGAAATCGTTCGCGGACGACTCGCCGTGCTGATCATCGCAATGATGGTCCTGCTGGCTGATCTCACGATCTATCATGCAGAAGGTTTTTCCGGGCCCGCCGCATTCTTCTGCGGTGCGACAGTTCTGCTGTTTATCGGAATTCCCCGGCGATCTCTGAGTCGCACTGTGCTGCTGCTGACTCTGACACTTCTGATTGTTTCGTTGCGATTGGTGTGCAATGGCAGCAACCTGCTGATGCTGTCCGGAACCTGGCTGCTTCCGGCGCTGGCGATGAGTCTCAGGAGGCAGGTGCCGTATGTGGTGGAAGCTGTCGTCTTTGGAGCTCAGTGCATTCCCGGCGGCTATGAATTCCTGGCTCGGATCAACCGTCGAGTCCGTGAGACCGTTCTGGATCCGATCGATTCCGGTCCATCGTCCCGACTGCTGGAACTTGTGCTGCCAACCGCCAGCGCAATTGTCTTCGGCGGTCTGTTTGTGCTGGCGAACCCGGACGTGCTGTCCTGGGTATCCGGCCATTTCGGAGATCTGTTCGGCCACGTGCGATCATGGCTGATGCAGTTTTCACCGTTCGAACTGTTCTTCTGGGTGGTCGTCGGCTGGCTGACGGGAGGGATGCTGAGACCGATTGCCGGGAAGATGGCTGGAACCGGAGAACGAGACGAACGTGCGTGGGGCAGTGACGAAAGCCCCGGCTTTCATGCCTTCAGAAAGACACTGTGGACACTCATCTGTCTGTTTGTCGCGTACCTGATCTTTGAGTTTTCAACGCTGTGGTTTCGACATTTCCCAAGGGGTTTTACTATTCCGGGTATGCTCACGAAGGAGCCGCATGGCTGACACTGGTTTCTGGCACTGGCGACGCTGATGCTGTCGCTGATTTTTCGAGGCCGCACGCTGGCAGATCCGCGTCTGAACCAGCTCAGGCGGCTGGCCTGGATCTGGTCAGCTCTGAATCTGCTGCTGGCCGTGGCTGTCTACCACCGGCTGCTGATCTACGTTGACTTCAACGGCATGACTCGAATGCGGGTTATCGGCTTTCTGGGGATCACTTCCGTTGTTGCCGGATTCGGCCTGGTCCTTGTGAAACTGAATACCAGTCGAAACTTTCTGTGGCTGATTCGCCGGCAGTTGTGGGTCGTTCTGGCGGCTGCAATCCTGTATTCCGTGCTGCCCGTGGACGTCCTGATTCATCATTACAACGTTCGACAGATTCTGGCCGGAAACCATGCTCCGATCGTTCAGATCACCGAACATGATGTCGACGACGAAGCACTGTCAACCCTCGTTCCGCTGATGTCGTCATCCGATGAGATGATCGCGTCGGGCATGCGAGCCTTCCTCGAAAGCCGACGGAACCGCGTCCAGGAACGGCTCGCGGCAGAGAAGGCTCTGGGATGGACCGCATGGCAGAAGTCCGCCTGGACGCTGATCAGGCATTAAGCTCAGCCGCCGCCAACCAGCCAAAGTTTTCGTCAGAAGCAGAACGACTCGGGCATGGAACGCTCTGAAGGAGCACGCCTTTCAGAACTGGTGGTGATTTCTCATGGGAATCATTTTCTCGCGAGGGCAGTGCCCAACGCCGTGAAGAGATTTCCTGAGGGGGTGTGCATGCGGACTTATGAAAGCCGGAAACGATCACCGGTCCGGACAGGGCTGTCCTCGCGGAGCGAGGCCGCAGTGGCACCTTCGGCGAGGTCGGCCCGTCACCCCGATCAGCAGTGTGCTGCCGAGCGTCAGCTCAGGCCGGACCCGGCAAGGCACACTTCAGCGCTGGTCGGAACGCGTTTCCGGCGAGTCCTGCAGTCGGTCCCGGCCTGTTTCGGCAACCAGCAGGATTCCGGCAAACAGCCCCTGAATGACTTTCGTCATGTGGGCGATGTTCAGCTTCTGCCATTCATCCGTGGGCTGATGGTAGTCGCTGTGCAGAGAACCGGCGGAGAAGCTGTGAGCAATCACGCCTCGGTTGGCGAAGGAAGCGTTGTCACTGCGAGTGTACAGCATCTCACCGACATCGGTGCGGTTGAAGATTTCCACACCCGCGCGCTGAGCTCCGGCATTCATCACGGGACCGAGACCCGAATGCTTCCAGCCGGTCATCCAGGCCTTGTTCACGGCATCGGTCTCCGGCCGTCCGACCATTTCGATGTTGATGTTGGCATGGATTTTTTCCAGCGGCCACAGAGGTGCGTCCACGAAGGCTTTGGAACCCAGCAGACCTTTCTCTTCTCCCCAGAACGTGGCAAAGACAATGGATCGCCGGGGCCGCTGCTGCAGTGCAGCAAAGGCATCCGCGAGACTCAGGACCGCCGTGACTCCGGTTGCATTGTCATCAGCACCATTGTTGATGTGGTCGCGGCCGGAAGGAGTGACTCCGATGTGATCCAGATGAGCCGAGACAAGCACCGCTTCGCGATTGAGTTCCGGGTCACCGCCTCGCAGTACCGCCAGCACATTGTGAACGGCCGCCGACGTCTGAATGGCGGCCGGGACATGCGCTGTGATCGGTGTTTCGTCGAAATCAGCGTCGTCCGCAATCAAAACCACAGCGCAGCCCGGGTGTCCGTTGCTTCGCAATGCCAGAGGCCGCTCCTGCAGCTGTTCGGCGATCTCTCGCAGCGGGCCGGCGATGGAAGATTTCATCAGCACCAGAGCCGCGTGTTTCTCGACCAGCGGCTGAATTCGGCGAGTGACCGTCGCCAGAACCTGAGCCGGATTGTTGCCGGTGCGGGGATTGAGTGAGATCTCGTCGATGAGCACAATTGCGGGTGTCTGCGATGCAGCGGCTTCTGCCGTTTCCCCCTTCAGGAATTCGACTTCGGTCCGGACAACTGAGCTGATGGTCAGATCAGCGTTGCTGCCCGCCAGCACGCCGCGAACTGTCACAGGCGATCCATCCGCCAGTTTCAGCTGAACCTGTGATGGCGGCTGTATCATGTCCAGCTGCGTGGTCTGAAAGTAAGAACCGTCGTCGGTGAGCGGTTCAAGCCCGGCTCCCAGAAACCGACTGGCGACAAACCGACTGGCGATTTCCAGTTCAGCAGAAGGAGTCTGTCGTCCGGCCATTTCATCACTGGACAGAAAGGCGACGGTACTCAGAACCCTCCCCGCCGTGATTGTTTCGATCGCTCGCTGCTGATCGTCTGTGAGTGGCGCGGCTGAAGGCTGATCCTGAGCCGAAACGCGACACGCCGGCAGCAGCAACAGAAGGCAAATCATCGGCGTACATTTCAGACGTCCCTGTTGACGATGCATCGTCAGATCTCCTTTCGCATAGGTGCTGTCGGTCGTCGCAGTATTTTAAAATGCCGGCCAGTGAGCTCATCGGCCCATGGTGGCACACGGAATGGAGCAGGTCCAATGAGCGAATTCTTCAGTCGCTGCTGATCAGCCATCCTTCGTGCTCGATCGGCCGGGCCGATACCCTTTGCCGGGCTTGTTGCGGCTTTGTCGGCTGTTTTTCGAGCGTTTGGCGTTTGGGGGCTTCCTGCCGGGGCGTCCACCAGAATCAGCGCCGGTGATGTCGTGGACGTGCTGGTCTCGCAGTCGGGCGTTGGCGTCTTTGCGACGTTTGTCCAGCGCTTCTCGAGGAGGTTTGGCGGGAATCAGACAGTCGCAGCCGCTGCCGATCAGGTCCTGACGTCCGGCCTGTTCCAGTGCCTTCCGCACTTCGAAGTAGTTTTCAGGCTTGAAGAACTGCATCAGGGCTCGCTGCAGCCGCCGGTCGCGCAGGTGCTGAGCCACATACACCGGTTCCTTCGTGAATGGATGAATTCCGGTGTAGTACATCGCCGTCGCGACATCGAACGGAGCCGGAATAAAATCCTGAACCTGATCCGGTCGATATCCGTTACGTTTGAGAAACAGGGCCAGGTCAATCATGGCATCCAGATCGCTGCCCGGATGGCTGGCGATGTAATACGGGATGAGATACTGCTTCTTCCCGACGGCCTGGGATTCTTTTTCAAAGACTTCCGCGAATCTGTCGAAGTCATCCGTTGCCGGTTTGCGCATCAGATCCAGAACTCCGGGGTCAGTATGTTCCGGAGCGACCTTCAGATGCCCGCCGACGTGATGCCGCACAAGGTCCCGCATGTATTCGGGAGACCGGGTGGCCAGATCCATGCGAATGCCGCTGGCAACGAAGACCTTTTTCACGCCGGGAGTTTCCCGAGCATCCTTCATCAGCTGCACGAGAGGTCCGTGATCCGTTCCCAGAAGTTTGCAGATGGTGGGATGCACGCATGACTGTCGCCGACACTTTTCTTCGACTTCCGGCCGACTGCATCGCATTTCATACATGTTGGCGGTCGGTCCGCCGATGTCGCTGATCACACCCTTGAAATCCGGGTCGTGCGTCATCTGCCGGATTTCGCCAATAATTGAATCGTGGCTTCGTGACTGAATGATTCGGCCCTGATGAGTCGTGATCGAACAGAACGTACAGCCGCCGAAACAGCCTCGCATGATCGTCACCGAGTCTTTGATCATCTCAAAGGCCGGGATCTTTTCCGAGTACGACGGATGGGGTTTTCGGGTGTATGGAATGTCGTAGATCGCATCCATGGCGGGCTGAGAAATCGGCAGCCGCGGCGGTGTGCAGACCACTGCCTGACGATCATGAAACTGAACCAGCGGTTTCGCGTTGTAGGGATTCGTTTCGTTGTGAATGATCTTTGTGGCTTCGGCGAACGCCGCTTGTCGGTGGACACCTCTTCGAATGACGGCAGTCTCAGGTAATGCGGTTCCGACGCCGGATCTCGAAACGTTCCTGACTTTCTTTCGCTCCCAGCACATAAGCCACACCTCGCATGTCGCGCAGGTCCTGCACCGTTTCTCCGGACGCAAGGCGGCGAGCAATTTCCAGAATGGCTTCTTCACCCATTCCGAATGACACCAGGTCAGCCTTCGAATCCAGCAGAATCGATCGCCGAACCTTGTCGCTCCAGTAATCATAATGAGCCAGTCGGCGCAATGATGCTTCGACCCCGCCGGCGATCACGGGAACTCCGGGAAATGCTTCGCGAGCTCGCTGACAATACCCCAGAGTGGCTCGATCCGGTCTGAGCCCGATTCGTCCGCCCGGCGAATACGCGTCGTCGTTGCGCACCTTGCGGCTGGCCGTGTAGTGGTTGATCATCGAATCCATGTTCCCCGCGCTGATGGCGAAGAACAGTCGCGGTCGGCCGAAGGTTCTCCACGCATCGGCCGAACGCCAGTCCGGCTGGCTGACCATTCCAACGCGGAACCCGGCAGATTCCAGAGTCCGGCCCAGGATGGCCATCGCAAAACTGGGATGATCGATGTAGGCATCTCCGGTGACGAACACCACGTCAATTTCATCCCAGCCGCGTTTGCGGGCTTCCGCCATCGTCATGGGCAGAGCATCGGCATGACACGTCGCCTTCGCGGTGGCCGCCAGACGCGCCAGCGGATCAGATGCACACGACGGACGCTGAATGATCGGCAGGCCGGTATCGGAAGGTGTTGCCATGCGGCCATGATACCAGCGATTCCGGGTTGATCCACGCGGAGCTGCCACCGTCGACCGAATTCCTGAAGGCTGTGTTTGAAATCTGCGGCCCGGTCGCCACAGGCTTCTGAATTCTGCATGCGGCCGAAAATCGTCGCCTCGGCCGTGACCGCCCGTCTTTCCTGCCGATCGATCTATGCAAGGATTTCGCCGACAACGCGGCTGGGCAGGACTCCGGTGAGCCGCATGTCCAGCCCCTGAACTCGATGAGTCAGACGTTCGTGGTCGAGCCCCAGCAGGTACAGGATTGTCGCGTGCAGGTCGCGGACATGGACCTGGTCGTCGGTCACATTGAACCCGAAATCATCACTGGCTCCGTACGTGATGCCGCCTTTGATGCCACCTCCGGCCAGCCAGTAGCTGAAACAGTTGGGATGATGATCACGGCCATCACTGCCACCCTGCACCATGGGCGTACGTCCGAATTCACCGCCCCAGATCACCAGAGTGTCGTCCAGCATGCCCCGCTGCTTCAGGTCCTGAATCAACGCCACGCAGGCCTGGTCGGTGTCCGCGCAATTTTCTGCAGATCCTTCACAAGGTTTCCGTGCTGGTCCCAGGCTTCGTGAAACAGCTGCACAAAGCACACCTTTTTCCACCAGCCGCCGAGCCAGCAGGCAGTTGTTCGCAAACGACGACTTCCCGGGTTCAGCTCCGTACATCTTCAGAATGTGTTCCGGTTCGGAAGACAGATCCACCAGCGACGCGCCTCAGACTGCATGCGGTACGCCATTTCGAAGGAATTGATGCGAGTCGCGATTTCCGGATCACCGACCGCCGCAAGGCGTTCCTGATTCAACTGCCGAATCGCGTCAAGGGATGCTCGCTGAAGCTGAGCATCGACACCAGGCGGATTGGAAGATACAGCACGGGGTCACCGCCTGTCCGGAACTGAACTCCCTGATAAACCGTGGGCAGGAATCCGCTGCCCCAGTTGGAACTGCCACCACTGGGCCCCTTCTTCCGGAACTGAACACGATGAAGCCAGGCAGGTCCTGAGTTTCATTGCCCAGACCGTAACACGTCCATGCTCCCAGACTGGGCCGCCCGAACTGCTGGCTGCCCGTGTTCATCTGAATCTGTCCGGGAGCATGATTGAAGGCATCGGTCGTCATCGATCGAACAACGGCAATGTCGTCCACGATCGACGAGAGATGCGGCAGCAGACTGGACAGCTCCGTGCCCGACTGACCATAACGTTTGAAAGGAAACCGAGGTCCCAGAAAACGCGAATTGGGATTGATAAACGCGGCTCGATAACCTTCCAGCAACTCTGCGGGCGGCAGCTGACCATCGAACCGGGACAATTCGGGCTTGTTGTCGAACAGTTCCAGATGACTGGGAGCGCCGGCCATGAACAGATAAATCACCCGCTTTGCTCGCGCTGCCAGATGTGACGTTCGCGGCGCCAGAGGATTCCGCAGCGCGGCGGTTTCAGCTCCGGCGGAATTCATCAGCAGCTGCTGAGCGGCAATGGCTCCCAGCCCGACTCCGCAGTCCTTCAGAAACCAGCGACGGGATGCGTCGAAAGAACAATTCGGGGGTTGATCGCAACAGTTCATGATCATTCCTTCGTAATGGTTTCATCCAGGTTCAGCAGAACTCGGGCCACGGCCGTCCATGCTGCCAGATCGGCCGCGGCAACATTCTCCGGAAGTTCCGCAGACTGATCCGCGTTCCCGTTGATCAGCTCCTGAGGGTTGGCAGCGCCATCGGCAAAACGCTGCCGTTGTTCGCGGAACAGATTCAGCAAAACCTGAGCTTCGCGTTCGGTTGGAAATCGTGCTGTGCAGCGACGGAAACCGAGCGTCAGTCGCTGAGTGTCATCCTGTTCGACGGTGGACGCCATCCTGCGTCCCAGAGCTCGTGCGGCTTCCAGAAACAGCGGTTCGTTCAGCGAGGTCAGAGCCTGCAGCGGCGTGTTGGAACGCGATCGCCGCACACACGACACATCGGCATTTGGCGCATCGAAAGCTTCCAGCATCGGGTAGGGCACGGACCGAAAACGAAATGTGTACATCGCTCGACGGTACCGATCCGCTCCCTGAGATTCCGGCCACACTTTGGGACCGTAGCTGGCCGGAGGAACAAACAGGAATTCAGGAGCCGGCGGATGAACGCTGGGACCACCGATGGTCGGATTCAGCAGTCCGCTGGCAGCCAGAGTGATGTCGCGGACAATTTCTGCATCGACACGAAACCGAGCTCCGCGAGTCAGCCAGCGGTTGGTGGGATCACGCTGCAGGAGATCAGGTGTCACCCGCGAAGACTGACGATATGTCGCGGATTCCGTGATCAGACGATGCAGATGTTTCAGATCCCAGTTGCTGTCCATCAGTTCGACGGCCAGCCAGTCCAGAAGTTCGGGATGGGATGGGCGAGCTCCCTGGATTCCCAGATCGTCAACAGTTGAAACCAGCCCTTCGCCGAAGTACGCCAGCCAGATGCGATTCACGATGGCTCTCGCTGCCGTCGGGGAATCCCGTGACACCAGCCATCGAGCAAAATCGAGCCGATCAGGTTTCGAAGATTCACTCTGCAGCGGATGCAGGAAATCCGGTGTACCCGCTGAAACCGTGCGGACGGGTTTCAGAAAATCCCCGCGGTTCAGCAGACTGGTCACCCGCATCTGTCGGCGTTCCTGCAGAACCATCTGCGACACGGGTTCCGGATGCTGCTTCCAGATGGTGTTGATCTGCTGTGTCAGCTCCCGGCCATCTTCGTTGTTTTCCCGCCATGCCGCAAACACCATGGCCGACTGAGCCGCCGTGCGCTGTGCCGACGGAATGTCCAGGATTGCCCGGACATCGGCCGGGACCAGATCGTGAATGGCGTTGTCGGCCGAGGTTACTCCCAGTCGGAATCGACCGAGGTTGTGGTTCTGGTTGTCATCGCTGTTCCATCCGCCGTGGTTCTGGACCAGCTGGAATTCCAGAACCGTCCCATGCGGGTTTTCGATCGGCGTTTCGGGAACAAAGACGGCCTGGCACGGACGGTTGCGTCGCACCGGGTCGATGGCGACGCCCCATGCGGTGTCATTGACTCCGTCGATGGCAAACGCCACGGGACCAATTCGGCGCTTCTGATCGGATTTGTCTGAATAGATCGAATCCAGAGGCTTCTCGTCAGCATTGATGCCGGCAGTCGCCTCAGCAAATCGAACGAGCTTTGCCTGTTCCGGATGTCCCACCGGCCAGGCCCGGACTTTGAATTCCGTCAGTGCTGCCGTTCCCTGAATCGACCGCCCCGGACCGCCGAAAGGCAGGTTGGGATCCTTCAGTTGCTCCAGCCGCATCGCAGTGATCTTCGGCAGGTCGGTGGTAATCTGAATGGTGACGGTGTGCTTCGTCGGAGCGTACCCCTGACACAGATACGATCCGTCGGGCATTCGGTACATCTTCTGCCCGCCGGACAGGTCGTCTTCCGCCGACTGCACCACGGTCCACAGGGCTTCGCGTTCGATGACATGCGATTCCCATGCCTTGATCCGCTGATTCAGGTCCGGATGCTGATGCTGAAAATCGGTTTCCAGAGTTCGCACCTGCTGCTGCAGGTCAGCCTGCTGACGCAGCTGGTCGGGTGTGTAGGTGGCGATGCTGCCTTCATGCGAATTGTTCAGGAAGGCAAACATGCGGTAATAGTCTTCCTGAGTCAGCGGGTCGTATTTGTGACTGTGACACTGACTGCACTGAATCGTCAGCCCCAGAATGCTCTTTCCAACAGCGTCCATGCGATCGAACATGGCTTCCATGCGGAACTGTTCGGGATCGATGCCGCCTTCTTCGTTGATCATGGAATTCCGCAGAAACCCCGTGGCGACTCGCTGATCCTGAGTTGCTTTCGGACGCAGGTCGCCGGCAATCTGATCGATGATGAATTCATCGTAAGGCTGATTGCAATTGAAAGCGGCAATTACCCAGTCACGGTACCGCGAAACAAATCGAGGCTTGTCTTTTTCGTAGCCATCCGAATCGGCATAGCGAGCCGCATCCAGCCAGATGCGCCCCCACCGTTCTCCGTAATGCGGGGAAGCCAGCAACCGTTCGATCTGCCGGGATTCAGCATCGTTCGACGAATCGGCCAGCCACTCGTCCAGTTCTTCAGGCGTCGGAGGCAGCCCGATCAGGTCGAGGCTCAGACGACGCAGCAGAGTCGTCCGATCCGCAGGCGGTGACGGCTGTAGATCGTGAGCTTCCTGCTGAGCCAGCACGAAAGCATCAATCGCATTGCGCGGCCATTCCGAGCGACGGACATGCGGCAGCTCGGGACGTCGAGGCGGAACAAAGGACCAGTGAGTTTCAAAGTCGGCCCCTTCAGAAACCCATCGCGTCAGCAGGTCGCGTTCTTCGCGGCTGAGCATCTTCTTTGACGCTGGCGGCGGCATCACTTCGCTGTCGTCATCGGATCGAATGCGCCGAATAAGCTCGCTTTCCTGAGGCTTCCCCGGCACCAGGACAGCTCGCCCGCTGTCGCCGACCTTCAGCAGTTCGTCGCGGACATCCAGCCGAATTTCACCATCGTCACGATTTGCAGCCGGCCCATGACAGGCAAAACACTTCTCCGCCAGCAGAGGTCGCACGTCCCGATCGAAGCTCAGCTTCTGCCCGGCCACATGCGCTTCGTCAGCCTGCACTCCGACGGGTCGCAGAAGGTTGAGCACAACAAGACATCCGTACACGACCTGCCAGCGGGGAAACCGCCTGCAGTTCAAACCGAATCTGATCCGGAGAAACATAAGAAGCCGCTCACTGTTTCAGGAATGGGTCGTCCTTTCCATTGTGATCTTTTCCCCGCGGCTTACCAACGAACTTCCTGTGTCGGTCATCGTGATTCCGAATGATTGAAGATCACTTCGCTGAGGTGATCAGCAAAGGGCTATGATCGCCTTTGGAGGCGCATGGCTGATTCCGCAGATCAAGCGAGCCGACGGTGATGGCTCTCCGAAACTCTTTGTGGTCAGCGGAGTCAATCGACGTCCGGAGTATCGGGGCGTCGACGCCCGGCTGGCGGAGCCGGTCAATCAGGACGCTTTGCCTGCCCGCATTCGAGCCGTCTATGCTTCTCGAGCCTGCTGATTCCAGCAACGCTGCAGCCCCGGGGATGTGACGGGTGTCTCAGGAGGAGACATCGAAGCCGCACAAATGTCGCGATCGTCCCGTTCCACAGTCGGGAGTGGCACCAGCCAGGTGCCACTTCTTTCTGTCTTCTGAATGGATCCACCGAAACCAGGAGCAATTCGGATGGAATCAGGCGACTCCCTACTTCGTCAGGTCAAAATCGGCAACATTGTCGTCGTTGGCGGCGACATCCGTCTTGAGCCCTGTTTTGGTATTGAACTGTTCGGGAATCACCTGTTCCGTCACGGCCACGATTTCGCCAGGGTTGTCTTCACGTGTTTTTCCGGGAACTTCCTGAATGCTTGTGATTTCCACCTGCTTGGGTCCCGGTTCGCATTTCGCGGTGTATGCACCATTTGCAATTTTTGCAGCGTACGAGTTTCCCTTACCATCCGACGCACGAAAGATGATGTCCCCCTGACTGAGCGGGGCTCCGTTCCAGGTGACCGTTCCGGACACCTCATACAGAGCGGGCCCGTCCGATCCGCCACCACATCCTGCCAGCATCAGCAGTCCGGCCACGGGTGTCAGGATGGTTGAAAAAACTGAGTTCATATGCACGATCTCCTGAGTGGATTTTTTTGAATCATAAAACAGGCAGGCCACCTGAAACCTGATCAGGCGGCCTGACTGAAAATTCGTTCTGTCGGAAGAAGGCTCAACAGATCCGACTTCAGAATTCGCCGATCGGCTCCCCCCCCTGTCGAGTGCCGATGTACTGGAACAGGGTCCGATCAATGTTCTCACTGACAAATCGAATCGAACCGTCTCCCAGCCCCAGATGCACGCCTCCTTCGTGATAGCTGCGGGCATAATTTCGAGTGTAGCTGTAACTGGTCAGGCTCGTGCAGGGAGCGTTGGGGAATGTTGTGCTCTTACACTGATAGACTTCGTCGGGCAGCGTCGTATTCGGTGGCTCCAGTGTGATGAAGCCGTAACCACCGCCACGGCCTCCGCCCCAATACCCACCGGCCTCGCCCCAGCTGGCTCCGCTCTGACCGCGGATAATCGACTCACTCAGGAAGGCTGTGTTTGATGACCCATCCAGCATGTCCCGCATCCGACGCGACGACAGCCCGTAGAACATCCCGCCGGAATCAGTATTGGCATTCATCTGAACATTGCCGGCACACACGACATAATTTCCCTGAAACCCTTTCCCGCCGGCACGCGGTCCGCCACCTCCGCCATATGCAGGTCCGGAAGGATCTGACGGGCACATAAACACTGTCATGATCAGATCCTTGATGGCAGGCGGAGTGTCCATCACCCACTGGCCAACCCATCCCTGATACTGATTGTACGCCGGAGCCTGATCGACGTACGGCAGCACCTGCTGCATCCACGTATCCCGCAGGTGAAAACTCCCGGACTCCATATATCCGTATGGAAACAGGCGATGTGTGTCGTGATAGTTGTGCAGCCCCAGCACAATCTGTTTCATGTTGTTCTTGCACTGACTGCGACGAGCAGCCTCGCGAGCCTGCTGAACCGCCGGCAGCAGCAGGGCGATCAGTATTGCGATGATCGCAATGACAACCAGCAGTTCAATCAACGTAAAACCTCGTGCCGATCTTCTTCCCGTTGACAGATGATCGCTTCTCATGATTACCTTCCTCTCTTGAAACACGGACAAAGAAACGGAAGCCCATAAATCCCTATACAGGGTACCCGCCGAGGACCAGGCAGACAACCTCTCGTCGTGTCTGCTGCTTCAGTAAGGAAAGTCAGTGCACGGAAATGCAGGCAATTGCAGGGAAAACCCCCTCTGCATCAGGCCGCCAATCGCCTCGTGATTCCGGAATTCGGCATGAAAAACCTGGGGCATGACTGCACAGGCGGAATCGTCAGGGCTGAACTTTTCGTTCGAGTCGCTCGCCCATTTTCTTCTGTTTCATCAGTTCACGACCTTTCGCATACGCCGGATCGTGCCAGAAGGGCAGACAGCCGTTGCAGCCGCGACCGCAGCATCCGGTCGTGCCGGCTCGCCGAAATTTAGGTTCGGCCTGTTCGTCTTCGTGATCCCGAGCGTCCCGAAGTTCCAGCTGATACAGCTTGTACTTCGACCAGTCTGAACTGTTTTCACCACCGGTGGCGGCCCCGGCCAGCTCGAGCCGTCGAGCCGTGTCGTCCAGTTTCGTGCGGGCGACTTCCGTGTCAGTCAGTGGCTTTTCCTTTCGGATCACGGTCAGTGGCGGCAGGCGATCCCTCAGAGCTGTCTGGTCCTCCTGTTCGAACAGCGACAGCGGATCTGCAGCAGATGACCTCGTCCAGGATGAACAACGTCCAGGGCATCCTTTTTGCCTTCCACATGAAATTCGTACAGTCTGAGTCGGATGACATCGATCGAACCGGGCGGCACAAATTCCAGGACATCGCCGGCGTCCAGACGATTCCGAACATCGATCAGCAGAGTGTCCCCGTCGTGACGTTCGATATAGCCGGCGAACGCCACATCCGAGACCTGACCTGTGTGCTGATATCCATGAGCCAGATTGGTCAGCTGCCCGTCATGGAAGGCCAGCGTGTAGCCTCGACCGGGAACACGGTCCAGTTCTTCCATGAACGGCTCGTATTGCCAGGTGTCGGGATTTTCCGCCCATGCATCCATCGCCATCCGGTAGGCTCGCGTCACACAGGCGACGTAATACACGCTTTTGTTGCGTCCTTCGACCTTCAGCGAATCGATGCCCAGCTTCAGGTACTCATCCAGCTTCGGCAGCAGGCACAGGTCTTTGCTGTTCAGAATATAAGACCCGCGAGTATCCTCTTCGATCGGCATCAGATCGCCCGGACGCACTCCTTCTTCCAGCAGGAATTCGAACATCTCACGATTGGAATCGTCAATGATCAGTTCCTCAATCGTGCCGTCCTTCAGACGCAGATGGAGTTTGTAATCCCAGCGACAGCTGTTGGCACAGTTTCCCTGATTGGCTCCGCGTTCGCACATGAAGTTCGACAGCAGGCAGCGTCCCGAATACGTCATGCACATGGTGCCATGCGTGAACACTTCCAGCCGAATGTCAGGACACTCGTGGCGAATCTGAGTCAGTTCTGCAAAGGAAACTTCCCGAGCCAGCACGACCAGTTCGGCTCCCTGCGACTGCCAGAAGCGAACGGCCAGCGATGAGCAGACATTGGCCTGAGTCGATACATGCAGCGGAATTTCCGGAGCTCGTTCGTGGACGTACTGAAACACACCCGGGTCCGCAATGATCAGTCCATCCGGCTGAACCATCCGCACCGTATCGACGAATGTATCCAGCTTCTCGACGTCCTTGTTGTGAGCGAACAGGTTCAGTGTCAGATAGACGCGAACTCCGTGCTCATGAGCAAACCGAACTCCTTCCAGAACGTCTTCCAGCGAGAAGTCCGACTTCGTCCGCAGACTCATGTCGGGAGTTCCCAGATACACAGCATCCGCACCGTACAGCACTGCGACCTTCAGCTTATCGAGCGAACCGGCGGGTATCAGAAGTTCGGTTTTCAACTTTGCGTTCATGTCAATTGGTTTCCAGGTCTGCCGGCGGCGCGAGGTTCAGGGGACGTCTGAAAGTCGACGATGATCGGCAGTCGCAGTTTCCGGACACTGATCACGCCCCGCTCTGATTCCTGGCCGATACTTTCGAGGCGTCGAGGAAAATCGCTGCTCCGCCTGAATTACCTGCCGTGCCCGCTGAGTGTACTCTGCCTTACGGAAGCATTGCAGGTCTCTTCCGGTTTTTCCGGAAGACTTTCCTGAGTCGAGGGCTCTGTTTGACGGCGAGATGACCGAATCTGACGGGCGCCCGGCTTTTCACAAATTCGGCTCGACACCCAACACGGTTTTTACCTACATACCATCGCTCTGCGGGTGCCGTCGGCGTTCGCCTGATTCTTCTGCCTCAGTTTGTGAAGCAACGGACGGAGATGTTTCCGAATCGCTGCAGCGGAATCATCAGGAGAAAGTGCAGGTTTTGGCTGGGAGATTCAGCCATTGGCAGGGATTTGATCGAGCAGGTGTCCCATGACCGGATTTGGGCTCAGTGAGGCGTCGACCCGTCCTCGAATTGTTGTCACCGGAATCGGTGCGGTTTGTCGAACCGGACGGACGGCAGGCGATTTGTGGAAGTCGCTGACGTCGCCACGGGAACCGGCAGATTCTGCCGATGGAGTCGCTGATTTTTCCGGACGTATTGACGATTTTTGTGAGCTGCCCTCGGCAACTCGGAAGGCCATTCAGAAATCGCTGAAGCTCATGAACCGTGAGACTCAAATCGGAGTCGCCGCCGGTCAGCAGGCGCTGGCCGACAGCCGGATCATCGGGCAGCTGGATCCGGACCGAATCGGCATTTGCTTTGGAGCGGAGAATTTTCCGGTAATGCCGGAAGACTTTCAGGCCGGTGTCGAAGCGTGTTCTGATGCCGCTGGCTTTCATTCAGATCGCTGGGGACAGACAGGAATTCCGGAAGTGGCTCCGCTGTGGCTGCTGAAGTGTCTGCCCAACATGCCAGCCTGTCATCTGGCCATTCTGAATGACCTGCGAGGTCCCGGAAACACGGTGACTCAGCGCGACGTCGCGGGAAATATGGCCATCGCAGAAGCCTGTCGCATCCTCAAAGACGGCGATGCTGATGCCATGGTTGTCGGCGCAACGGGAACAACGATTCCGATCAGCCGGACATCCCGCAGTGCATCGAAGAAAAAGAACGCAGACTGTGATCCATACAGCAACGTCGACCACACTGAACATCACGACGAGTCCAACGATGTGTGTCGTCCTTTTGACCGCCGCCGTCAGAGATCCGTGCCCGGTGAAGGGGCCGGAGTGATCGTGCTGGAAGAACTTCAGAGTGCTCTGCAGCGCGGTGCCACGATTTATGGCGAAATTCTGAGCGCGTCATCGTCGTCCGGACATGGTCGCGATCGAGCGGCCGCCTGCCGGACGGGCCTGATCAACGCCATGCGACAGGCTCTGCACCGAGCCAGTCTGTCACCGGACGGCGTGGGACACATTCACGCTCACGGGCTGGGCACGGTCGCATCGGACATCGCCGAAGCGGAAGCCATTCGTCAGGTGTTCGGAGATTCTGCCGACCGAATTCCGGTGGTGGCCGCCAAGAGTCAACTGTCGAACGCCGGAGCGGGTTCCGGAATCCTGGAGCTGATCTCAAGCCTGCTGGCTCTGCGTCACGGCCATCTGTTTCCGGTTGTGAACTTCAGCGAACACGATCCGCGATGTCCCATCCGTCCGGCTCGAAACTGCAGCGACGAAGCGGGCAGCAGTTTTCTGAATCTGAATGTTTTTGGCCGAGGCATGGCAAGCTGTGTCGCGGCCGGAATTTACCGCGGCTGACCGGAATCAAAGCTGATCACAGGATCAAAGGAGTGAGCGCAATGAAACGCAGAGTCGTGGTGACCGGGATTGGATGCGTCACGCCCATTGGCAGCACAGTCCGGGATCTGCAGGCGAATCTGTATGCTGGACAGATCGGAGTCGGACGGCTTTCGCTGTTCGACGCCAGTCACTTTCCGGTCCGGATTGCTGCAGAAGTTCGTGACTGGGATCTGAGCCACGTCGGTGAAGATCCGAAGCGGTGGCGGCAGTGTCCTCGGCAAACAACGTTCGCCATCGGTGCCGGACTTCAGGCGGCTCGATCCGCAGACATCAGCAACCGAAAAATCGATCCGTCGCGATTCGGCATTTACCTGGGATGCGGTGAACCGTTCGAAGACTTTCCCAGCTTTGCCGAATCCATTCACGTCTTGGGACATCCCGAAACGTCGTCCGCTCGTTCCGCCCCGCCGGCACTGAAAATCTTTGATCCGGATGCTGACTGTGAATATGAACCCGACATGCCCGAAATTGCATCTCCAACGCCGAACTCCACCTGAACGCTCAGGGCCCCGTTCTGAACTGCATTGCCGCCTGCGTGTCCAGCACTCAGGCTATCGGCGAGGCCGCTCGAATGATTCGTCACAACGAAGTCGACGTCATGCTGTGCGGAGGTTCTCACAGTACGATTCACCCGTTCGGCGTGACGGGATTTCAGCGACTTTCGGCACTCAGTACTCGCAACGACGACCCTCAGTCCGCCGTTCGTCCGTTTGATGCGGATCGGGATGGCTTCGTCATCGGTGAAGGTGCGGCGATGTTCATCGTCGAAGAACTGGAACACGCTCGTCGCCGAGGTGCCGAAATTCTGGGTGAACTCACCGGATACGGTTCTGCTCAGGATGCCTATCGAGTCACAGATTCCCATCCGGAAGGCCGCGGAACCGCAACAGCACTGCAGCGAGCTCTCACGAGTGCCCGACTGAACCCTGAAGACATCGACTACATCAATGCTCATGGGACCGGAACGCTTCTGAATGATCGCGTGGAAACTCTGGGCATTAAACAGGCGTTCGGATCACACGCAAAAAAAGTGCCTGTGTCCAGCACCAAGAGTATGCTCGGTCATGCGACGACGGCGTGCGGAGCCATTGAACTGGCGGTGTGTCTGCTGAGTCTTCAGTCGCAGGTCATTCCTCCGACAATGAATCACGACCGCCCCGATCCTCAGTGCGACCTCGACTACGTGCCGCGGAATGCCCGGGAAGTCAGGTGTCGTCACGTGCTGAGCAACAACATCGGCTTTGGCGGCCAGAACGCAGCTCTGATCGTTTCACAGTTTTCCGAATCGTCGTCCTCTTCCGGCCGGCAGCGCAAAGCTGCGTAGTGAACCTGAGCGGCCGTCTGAAAACGTGTCCCGCCGCCGGTCGGTTTCGCCACTGGTCCTCACGACTGTCCCTGATGTCCGTCTCGAAAAAGTTGAATTGATGACTTCGCCCCACATTCTGCAGCCATTGGAAACATGCCGGACCATCAGCATCATTGGAGCCGGCGTGATGGGTCGCGAGATCGCAGCGGTTGCACTGCGAGCGGGACTGGCTGTGCGGCTGAATGATGCGAATGTCGATTGTGCGGAAGCCGCAGTTCAGAGTCTGCGGGAATCCATCAGGACAGGCGGCAACTCGAGTCCGAGTGGAGACTCAACGGACGCTGATAACAGGGTGCGCGTCGCAACAGAACAGGCCGACATCGCCGACGCCGATTTGATTCTGGAAGCCGTCACGGAAAACATCGACATCAAGTCGGGAATTCTGTCCGGGATAGAACCTCATCTCGCAGGCGGCACGATTCTGGCATCCAATTCTTCCAGCCTGTCGATGACCGAGCTTTCAAGATCGCTGAAGAACCCCGGCAGGTTCTGTGGTCTGCATTTCTGCCATCCGGTCAGCGAACGCCTTCTTGTCGAGATCGTTACGACCAATTCGACGTCCACAGAAACCAGGGACCGGGCACACGCGTTTGCATCAGGTCTGGGGATGTTTCCGTTTGTTGTCAGGGACAGCCCGGGATTTCTCCTGAATCGGCTTCTGGTTCCGTTTCTGAATGAAGCGCTGGAACTGCTGCTGGACGGAGCCGCCATTGAAACACTGGATTCAGCTGCCAGCGACTTCGGCCTGCCTCACGGACCGCTGCGACTGTTTGATGAATTCGGAATTGATGTTGCAATCGCTGTTGGTCGGTCACTGTACCGAGCATTCCCGGATCGGATTGTTCCGTCTGAACTGCTGATTGCCATGTACAAATCCAAACGCCTGGGTCGCAAAGCGGGCGGAGGATTCTATCGAGACGGTGAAGTTGATCCTGTGGTGATTGAGCTGATTCAGGAACGCAGACGAACTTCGAATCCGCTCTCGGACGTCGTCGTTCGCCATCGACTGTTTCTGCCGATGCTGCTGGAAGCCACGCGTACCCTCAGCGAATCACTGGCAGACAACCTGGCCACCGTGGACGACGTTCTGAGAAAAGGGCTGGGAATGACCTGTCCCGATTCGGGCATCTTCGCCTGGGCAAACCGCATCGGACTCAGCAATATGATCGACCGGCTGCGACCACTGCAGAAACTCGGCCAGAGATTCGAACCCACCGCTCTGCTGCTTGAACACGCAGCAAACGGAACCGACTTCAGCAACACCCGCTCCGCCGCTTAGGACGCGTAAATAACCTGTCTCCCCGTTTTCGATGATGGAGAAACATACCCGCGGGTCAAGGACAACCCGAATGCAGTAGTGGAACCTGAGACGGGCGGCAAACCGACCGGCGGACGCAGGTTCGTTCGCTCCTCGCTGCGGTCGTGGCCAGGCGTCTCGGCCGGATCCGTCATGCGACTGTTGGCCGAATGCCCAAGAAGCAGGGCTATTCAACTCGAACAAACGTCAAACGCCTGACCGGCCCGCTGCACCTTCCAGGCCGCTACGTTGAGCTTGCCACGTTTTCTGAGCTCACCTTCGCAAACGCTTGACGTTCCTCAGTGGTCAACTCGATACGATAAATCTTGCGGTTCGACTTTTGACCGTCCCTGGTCCCAGGAGAATGTGCTCTTGAGCCCGTTTTCTACCCGAAGACCAGGGTACGACGGAATGCCAGGATGTGACCAACGATCGCGGCCATGTGTGCGTCGACACCGATGCCGACACTCCCAGGTTCATCAAACGAGCAAAACTCTGTCCTCAATGGACCCACCAAATCAGATCGCAGGAAAGAAGGACCTAATTCAACTGCTGATCCTTAGCCAATTCCGATGCCCAGTGATCCCAGAACGGCATAACAAATGAAAACGCCATAAAGTCCGCACAAAATAAATGCCTTTTTCCTGGTGAGTTCGCGGTTGTGCCACATGATGGCCAGAGTCACCACAGTGAGAGTCACCAGAAGCACACGCAATCCCACAAGACCAGGAATGGCTTTTCCGTCCTGCAGCAGACTAACCGGCTGCCACCCTGTGAGGTAAGAATTCACCAGCAGAGGAATGGACAGGCAAACACAGATGTCAAAGATATTGGAGCCAAAGGCATTGGAAACCGCCCCGGAATCATCGCCTCTCATGGCCGCTCCAATCGCAAGCAGGGTGTCCGGCACGGACGACGCGGCGGCTGCCACGATGACCGCGACAAAGAATGTTGGCACCGACAACTGCGAGGCAATTTCACGAGTTGCATCGACAAGAAAATAACATGCAATCGCCGCCACGACAGTCGAACAGGCAATGATCGCCCATGCCGAGAAGCCGTTCAGTGGCACACTGAAATAGCCAAACAGAACACCCGCATCACCGTCACTGCCATCATCATCTTCTTCGGTTCCGTCACTTGCCTGTTGGAGCGCACGGGCCACGAAGTTATGTGATATTTTCAGCCCGGACTGCCGAATTTCGTCTACAGCCTGGCCGATCTCAACATCCGAACCGTGTCTGTCGATTACATCCTTCATGGCGGCCATCCGGCTTCGCCAGAGTTTTGCATCGCGGTAAAGCTGGCAGACGTACACGAAATACAGAGCAAGAAACACAACGCCCATCCACCAGTACATCTGGTCCTGAAACAGGAACAGAATCATCAGCACCTCGCAGCTAACGAACCACATGCCGTCGCGCGAGATCACCTCGTCATCGACAACGATGGTGGGATTCTGAGTGCGAAAGTAAGAGATGAACAAAGCGCAAAACGCCGGAATCAGTATCATGTTGTAGACAGCACTGCCGGCACAGGTTGCAATTGTCGATCCGTACCCTTCGGCTCCGGCCTGAATGCCTGCCAATTCGTCCGTTCCGGCAGCAGACAAAGCCGTAATGACAAAGAAGATCCCGCAGAACAATTCAGGCATCGAACTGGCAATCGCGTCCAGAGTCGCTCCGCGAACCGAACCCGGCAGCCGGAGGGTGTCGCCGATGTATTGCGCCGCATCAGCAAACGGATCGCAGGCCTGAGCAATCACAATCGAAATCACCACGACTTCCGCCGCCAGAAACGCCAGCCCCCATGCCGGTCCCAGCAGGTGAAAGACAATCATTAGAATGGCCGCGGCCACCGCCGCCACCAACCATGTCAGGTTGCCGCCGGAATCATCATCGCCTGTGGGTTCCTGTTCACTGACTGACATGGCTATTGCTCCCGAATTAAGTGAAGGAGAGAGAGTGGGTGGGTGTCAAAAAGTTTCACTGTTTCCAGGCACGTGATAAAAACTGCCGTTGATCAGCGATTGCCTGCGTATTCTTGGGCGACTTCGTCAAAGGCGTCCTGTGGCAGCTGTCTCCAGATGGAACGAATCTTTTCCACCGTGTCTGACCCCGCCTGGAACTCCAGGGATTCCACCAGCCGCCGCAGCGTGTCCTGCTGTTCCCCCAGACTTGCCGCGCGTTCCTGCAGTTCGCCACGCCGTCGTGACAGCTCGTCGACTGCCTGCTGACCGTCCTGAATCTGCTGTTCAAGCTGTTTCTTTTCCTGCTGCGCGGCGTTGATGTTGCTGAGTTTCGCCCTGAGTTCGGACAGTTCCTGCTCAAGTGATTCCGCTTCGGCAACCAGTGCGGTGTTGCGGGCTCGAACGTCGTCCAGTTCACTTCGCCGTGTCTGAATCCTGTTCAGGAGTTCGGCGTTGTCGCTGCTGAGCCGACTGGTTTCCTGCTGCAGTCTGGCACCTTCAGAAGCCAGCGTTCTGAGTCGCTGGAGTGAGCTGGTGGCTTTTTCGACCGCCTTGTTCATGCGACCGACTTCGGTCAGCAGAAGTGGCGTCAGCGCTTCGGCAAAGTGGTCCAGATCCTTCAGTGACTTCGCTTCGCTGGCGGCCGTACAGTCGATCGCCGCCTGAATCAGGTCGACGGCTGTCGGCAGCAGCTGCCGAGGCTCCGTTTCCTTCGGCACGGGTGCCGGTTTGGCCGCAGGACCTGCCAGACTCTTCAGGCCAAACGGATCTCCCGCGTTCGGCGGCGGCGGCGCTGGGGCTGCCGGCGAATCGGGCGTCACCGCCGCCAGTTGTGCGGCCGTTTGCCTTAACATCTGCAGCAGAGCGAGCGTCTGCGGAGATCCGGGAGCCGCTCGTTCCAGAGATTCCAGGGACTGTCTGAGTTGCTGAATTTGCATGAGCGCTGACGGCTAAGCCTGATTAAAAAGTTGCTCGATGTCTTCCGTGGTCATACAACTGTCGTCCGCCTGACTGTCCGCACGAACGCTGATGCGACGCCTTTGAATTCGCTTCAGAGTACTCCACACATTGTTGACAGTGCGAGCGTTTCCGAAGCCCGGCTGACTTCGCTTGCGATCGAAGTACTCGGCCAGACGCGGAATCGGATCGGGATCCGCTGCGAAGTGAAAGTGTTCGGCGTTCATCTTTCCGACCAGAATCTGCACGCATTCGGTCGGACTGTAATCGGGAAACGGCACAACGTCCGGGAAACGGCTTGCCAGTCCCTGATTGGCCGACAGAAAGTTGCTCATCCGATCGGAATACCCCGCCAGAATCACAACGACATCCTGGTTGGCTTCACTGGTGATGCAGCCCACCAGCGTGTCAACGGCTTCCCTCCCAAAAGAATCCACCTGCCCGGTGGTCGGATCGTACAGTGCATAGACTTCGTCAATAAAAACGACTCGTCCGGCCGCGTTTTCGAACAGCTCCAGTACCCGATCCTTACTCTGGCCGACAAAGCTGCCCTTCAATTCAGTTCCCTGTCGTTCGACAACTCGGTCACCGTGTTCCACAATTCCCATCGCGGCAAAAATTCTGGCCATGTAACGAGCAATGGTCGTCTTGCCGGTGCCAGGATTGCCTTCAAACCGCATGTGGTACTGACGTTCGAGCGGGGGCAGATTGAGACGCGCCCGGCGTTCGCGTTCTGATCGAATTTCTTCGGCCAGATCCCGAATGCGATTCTTCACCGGCTGCATGCCGATAAAGTTTTCGTCCAGCTCTTTCAGTATGTCATTAATTGATTCTGCTGGTTGGGATTCGCCAGTGAGGTCCTGAACGCAGATTTCCAGAGGATCACTGCCGGGACTGTCGATCAGACGACCACCCTGATTGGCCAGCACCGTATTCCGATAAAAAGTTTCCACCGCACCGGCATTGCCAAAGTTTCGAGTGCTGGAAAGCCGACGCAGGATGCCATTCAGCTGCGTGTCAAACGCCGTTCGTTCTGCTTCGCGAATGTGATGAGGCGGGTTTTCCGTTTCCACACAGCGATAAAAAATTCGAGCCAGTTCCGGCGGCGTGAAGTTGTCGAAGTAGACGCGATTGGGAAACCTGCGATCCAGTCCGGCGTTGGCCTTCAACAGCTGATTCATGTCGTCCGTGTAGCCCGCCAGGACCACCACCAGATTCCGATACTTCGGCTCGGTGATCAGCTGCACGATCTGATCAAGAACCTTTCTCCCCTGATCGTCTCCGGCCAGGCGATAGGCTTCGTCGATAAACAACACCCCTCCGACCGCCTCATCGAAGCGATCTCGCGTTTTCTCGGCGTACTCGCCCGCGTACTGCGACTGCAGAGCATCCGCTCCGATTTCGACAAGCCGGTCCGGTTCGGAAATGCATCCCAGATAGTGAAACAGCCGCCCTGTTTCCCGAGCGATGCTGGTCTTTCCGGTGCCGGGGTTGCCCAGAAACAGGCAATGATTGAACCCTTTCTGCCCGGTCCCACCCTTTACCTGAGACGCTCGCTGACGATTGAACACCTCGCGGAAGAACGCCTTCACCCGCGGCAGGCCAATATAGTCTCGGTCCAGTCGCGCGAGCAGTTCTCGGGCCTGGTCTTCCTGCAGTTGAATGGGCGCAGGAAGCACGTCTTCGCCGAAGGCACGGTCATCGCTCGGATTCATGAACCACGCGGTCTTGGCCCGTTCATAAAGATTGCGAACACCTCGAGCATTGTCGATGCCACCCATCCGATTAAACGAATCGACGTATTGCAGCAGCCTATGTTCTGCCGTGGGTTTCAGACCGAAGTCTTCAGCAGCGGCCATCACGCGAAAAATCTGCACGAGTTCGTCGGATGAGTAATCCGGAAAGTCCAACCGATGAGGCACTCGGGACCTCAGGCCGGGATTCACTTTGTACAGCTCGGGTAGATGATGAGCATAACCTGCCATGATCACCGTCAGATTGTCGCGATGATCTTCCATGGCCACCATCAGCACTTCCAAAGCTCGCGCGCCCCATTTGTGGTCGGCCAGCGTGTAGACTTCGTCGATGAACAGTACGCCGCCCATGGCTTCACGGATGTGCTGTTCCATCCGCTGAACGGTGTCGCCTTCGTTGTACGGACTGATGATGTCCTTATGCGAGACAGAAACGAAGGACTGAGTCGATCGAATTCCCAGAGCCCAGAAGATACGGCCCAGCAGTCGAGCGACAACTGTCTTGCCGGTCCCCGGATTTCCCAGGAAGAACATGTGATGAGCCATCTGCCCGACGTCCTCCGGAGCGTTCTGCGCCAGAGTCACCAGCTCGTGAACCTTCTGTTTCACGGGTGCCAGGCCGACCATGTTCTCAAGTTCGTCCAGCAGGTCTTCCAGTGTATGCGCCTGAGAATCTTCCGCAAAAAGCCCGTCCAGCGATTCGATGGCGGCATGGGCTTCCAGGTAATCAGTGACGTGAAACACAAGATTGATCAGCGTGAATTCCTGGGCCTGAGCACTCGCCGCCAGACGACCTGCGTGTCCGAACAGATTCTGTCGGGCCATCAGGCGTTCGAAGAAACAGACCAGCTCCGGCTGATCGGGCAGTCCCAGGCGGACTTCTTTGGTGAAATTGTCCTGATCGGTGCTGCACATGCGGGTCAGATTGCGAAAGTGGGACAGCCGGGCTTCACTGACAATCAGCACACTGCTGCTTTTGCGATGTCCTTTCGTCAGCGTGCTCCACTTCAAAATGGTATTCAGTTTGCGAAGGTCTTCGCTGCCCGGCTGCAGCCCGGTCAGTAATTCAGGATACTGCACGACGACCATGGTGCGGTGCCGGGATTCCAGCATTCGGGTGACCTGATCAAGCGCCGTCTGAATGGTGCTGGCGGCGGCTTCCGTGACTTCGGCCACCTGACGAGCGGCGTCGACCGGCGCATCTTCGTCAGCGGGTGGTGCGGTCTGAGGAGTCGCAGGCGCAGGCTCGGCAGGAGTTTCGGAATTGCGCTGGTTTCGAGGAACGAATTGCCGACGTTGTCCGCCGCCAGCCTGTGGATCTGCGGACTGACGCCGAACGGTCTTGTTGAACAGTCTTTCCTGGTCCGAGTCGCCGAAGGACAGTCCGCCTTCTTCGTTGATGGTCACCACACATTTGACCTGGCTCTGTTCTGCCAGGATCGCCAGCGCACGTTCCAGGGGTACCACGCCGTTGTACAAATCGATCGCGAAGTAGTCTGCTGTCTGGCCATAGAGCACGAACTGACGTCGGCCGCTGGAAACTTCCAGCTGTCCCAGCAGTCGGCGGTTACGAAACGCAGGAGCGGGCGGGGCTTTGCGGCGAGGTCGGATCGGTTGCGCCGGGTGGTCGCGCTGTGCCGCTGCAGCATCATGCAGTTCTGTTCCGGCGCCTGCAGCACTGCTTCGTTCTGCCGGGTCGGCTCGCTGCGATTCCGCTGGCAGTGCCTCCTGAGCCGTGTCGCCGCCCGAGGCCGATAAGGCGACGGAATCCCGATGGGCGCCCGAATGGCTCGCTTCGCCCGATGGCGTCCGTTCGACGTTCATTGTCGAAGTGCGTTCACCGTCCGCTGCGTCCGGGGAGTCTGAACCAACGGCCTGAGAAGACCGGCCAATACTGCGGCTTGACACTTCGGCGGCTAAGTCTGCGGTCGAATCCGACGATCCCGTGGTCATCGCCGCAACATTGCGGTTGAGCCACCGGTCCAGAGCATCCGCGACGTCCTGCATGGATGCGAACCGATCCTGAGGAGCCTTTCGGATCATCTTCAGACAGATGGCTTCCAGGTCGTAGTCGACATCCGCATTCAGCTGGTGAATGGCCGTGGGAGGTTCGTTCTTAATCTTTTCCAGCAGCACAACGGGCGGTGCCAGAAACGGCAGTTCACCCGTCAGCAACTGATACAGAATAATGCCCAGACTGTAGATGTCCGTGGCTGCCGTGATTTCGCTGCTGACACCGCGAGTCTGTTCGGGCGACATAAAAGGAAGAGTACCCAGCAGCGCGCCGTCGGACGTCAGGCTGTTGTCCAGGTTGGTCAGCCGGACCAGGCCAAAGTCCATCACCAGTGGTTCGCCATCCGCATCGATCATAATGTTCGCTGGCTTCAGGTCGCGATGCACGATTCCCTGCTGGTGAGCTCGATGCAGTCCGGTTGCGACCTTGCGAATGATCACCGCAGCTTCTTCCTGATTCGGCAGGGTGCCTCGTTCGGTCGTTTCGCTCAGAGCGTAACCGTTGATGAACGGCATCGTCATAAAGTGCAGGCCGTCGATCTGACCGACGTCAAACACCGGGCACAGATGCGGGTGACGAAGATTTCCCGCCGCCATCGCTTCTCGCCGAAATCGTTCCAGCACATCCGAACCGGAACGGGCATCCACCAGTGGAATCTTGAGCGCCACGTCGCGTTCCATCGCGGTGTCGCGGGCGAGATACACTTTCCCCATACCGCCGGCACCAAGTTCAGTCGTCAGTTCATAACGACCGAAACGGCAGGGCGGAGTGGGAAGCTTGTGAGAATGTCGAGACACGTACGCAGGTCTTCAGCTTGGAAACAGAATTCAATTCAGTCGGACTCCCGTTCACGCGTGACGTCGCGATCTTTGGGCTGGTCTAATGGCATCCTGATGCGGTCGTCAGTCACGTTTTCGGCTCGCCCCCAGTCGCGCATCTGGAAATCCACTTCCCCGGCGAGACCTTCCTGCAGACCGTTGATCATCTGACGACAAAGACCTTCTTCGCCTTCCGGGATGTTCTGAACTTCCAGATTCACGTGACCGTCCAGATCCACCTGCATCCGCATGTCTCCCTTGTCACCGGGCGCTCTGGCAAAGATGACAAGGTCTCCCAGTTGATTGTCGTCTCCGTTTGATTTCTGTTCCGCAAAGTAGAATTCCGGGTTGTCGTATTTCTGGTCGAACAGCGCCTGCATGATGGCATCAGCAATTTCTTCGCGCTGCTGAAACCTCACTCGATTCTGTCCCGCTTCTTCCGCAAGCCGGCGGATTCGGCCCATGCCCTCTTCCAGTTCTCTTCTGGCGGCGACAAAGTCTTCCTGATCGAAGTGCCGGCGTGCTCGATTCAGTTGCTCCCACGCGTTTTCGACGGCCGATGAATCACCGCACCACTGAACCAGCTGATCGCGATCGATTCCCTGCACTTCGGTTTCAACCGCTTCCTGTTCGTTGATCGCCGCCTGGCGTTCTTCGTCCCACTTCGCCTGACACTCAGAAACATCGGCCATGAAGTCACGCAGTGCTGCCAAAGGAGCCTGGCCGTCGGCAATCACCTGTTCGAAGTTTTCCTGTTCGAACGCCGCTCTCACGGGAGCCAGCTGTTGCCGAATGGCGGCGGCTTCTCCGGGCCGAAACTTTTCGTGGTTGAGTTCATCCAGCTGTCCCTCCAGCAGCCGCAACTCATCAATACACTCGACAGCACGACGCTGCTGCTCTTCAGCGATCCGAGCCGCCTCGCGTCGCTGTTCTGCCAGCTCTGACACCTGCTGTCGCTGCTTCTGAAATTCAGCTCCCAACCGCGTGGCTTTGTCAAAATGGTTGCGGGCCTGTTTCTGCAGTTCCAGCATTTGCAGCAACTGTTGGCCTGCCGCTTTCTCTGTGGCAAGGGCGGCTTCGGCTCGTTGTCGAACGCCCGCTGCTTCTCGATCTTCGGCGTGAAGGTAATGCGCTTTGTTGCGAATCTTTGCGGCGATCGCAGCGCACTGAGTCACACACTGGGCGAGCTCCCGTTGCGCCTGAGTATGTTTGTTTCCGGCGTCCTGAGCCTTCGCGCTGGCGTTTCGAGCGGCTTCTTCACCGGCCGTCGCGGCCTTCTGCACCTCTGCGGCCGCTTTGGTCAGCCGTGTTTGCTCTGCGGATGTGGCATCCGCCACCGGAGCAGCGGCCTGAACGGCCGAAACCGCAGCCCTTGCAGCTCGCCCGCTGGCTTCAACGCCTTCCCCAACACGCCCTGAATCCGTCCGGCGTTGGCGTTTTCTTCCTTAAGCTGAGCTTCAATGGCTTGAACGGGCGCGGTTCAGCTTGAGCTGCACGTCGGCTTTTTTGGGACCACTCATCAATTCGCCTCCTTCGTGACCGGACATTGTTGATTCGTCGCGGCAGTGCTCAGTCCAAGATCGAAACCCCGTTCGCTCAGTCGCTGCGACAGTGTGTTCATGAATCCGGGCCGCGGAATGCCGGCAATCAGCAGTTGATCGTCAGCCGTCAGTTCGATTTCCACTTCCCGCTGATTCACTGTTTCGAAATCGGCTGCCAGGTATTGATAGCGTTCCGAAAGGAAATGCACCGTCTGATTGGAAGATCCTCGCCACAGCGCACCATCGTTACGATCTTCGACATAGCGACCGTCGATGAGGATATCGGTGTGCGACAGAATCTGCTGAACGATGTTCTGCTGCGGATGCCGGTTCAGTTCCGACAAGGTTCGGCCCGTGTAGCACATGACCGACAGGCTGGAAGATTCCCGCACGCATTTCAGAAACCTGTGAAGTTCGTCCAGCGGCTGGTCAAAGGGGTCTCCACCGGACAGGGTGATGCCTTCGACCTGACCGCCACCGGAAATTACTCGATCGGCCAGTTGTTCAGCACGGTACAGGCGATGGTCGGATGACCGGTTCATTTCGAACGCGATGCAGCCGGGACAGTCCAGAGCGCATCCCTGAAACCAGAGGACGGTGCGTCGACCTGGTCCCAGCACGGAGCATTCGTCTTTGATGCGATGGACTCTCAACAACAGTCTGGCCCCTAAAGTTCGCTACCGAAACGAATCACGGGTTCTCATTCAGCAGTTGTTCGATTTGATGCCCGCCGACTTTCAGCTTAAACCGGTCAGACGATGCGGACATTGTGAAGTCGACAATGGCCGGCATACCGTCATGAAACTCCTTCACGACGTTGTTTGCGGCATCGTAGATGGTCGCCTGAGGTGCCACGATGCGATTGCGATCCACCATCTCTGCAAAGATCGATTTCATGTGCCGCATGTCTTCTGCGATCTTATGATCCCAGATGTCGACGTCTGTGCCCGTGTCGAGATCATCGAGCTGTGTCATCTGGTCGACGTCGATGTTGGAACCGACACCAATCAGCACGAATTTGACGGGATTGCGTCGTCCGCTTTCGATTTCGCGGGCAAGCTGAGTCGTATAACGAAAGACCTCTTCGATATCGTCCAGGCGACCGTCCGTAACAAACACGTAGATTCCCTGCGCGGCATCGCTAAAGCGGTCAACGAAGTACTTTGCCACCGGAACCAGACACGTGCCCCCGCCAAACGCCATGTCGCGCGGTCCCTTGATCTTCAGCGAGCGGCACTGTTCGGCTGTGTAGTCTCCCAGCAGTTCGTACTGGTCGCCCCGCTTTCCGCAGGCCCAGTAGACGACGGTCGTGCCGCCGTCCGCGTCGAGTTTGGATGCCAGATACGAAATGAACTGTTGAGCAATCGGTTCGATCACGTTTTTGGTCTGACCGATGGAATGGCCGAGTTCCGCCAGACGCTGCTTTGCTCCGGGACCTGGAATCAGCTTTGCTGCTCCATCTTTGACCACGCGCTGCACAAGCCGTTCCTGCTTCAGGATATCCATCGCCTCTTTGGGGATGTTGTCACGCCGCAGCTGACGTCCATAGGCGGAACGCATTGATTCGCTGGCGTCCAGGGCCACTCCGGTCTGCCAGTTGTCCGGGTTTTCCGGTTCAATCAGAATCGTGAAATTGATTTCGTGGCGGTCACCCACGGTGCGAACGTTTACTTCTCCAAATGCTTCGTTGACGATGCTGTCGGGCAACTGCCGACTTTCCGCCGAAGCGGCGGGGGAGTCATCGTCCGAAAACACGTTGTCAAACAGGCCCATTTGATCACCTTTCGAACTTCCACTCTGGTCTTAACTTAACCGACATTTGCAGGACAGCTGCGATGTGAAACCTTCGATGGAAACTACTCATCCCATATATCGTCTATGTCGTCCGTGCCTGAATCATCGGTCAACACCGCGCTGGGCCGTGGTGAATTCGTCTGAGCAGCAGCCGGGGAAGTTCCGGCTGCTGCGTTTTCGGCACGTCCTTCCCTTGACCGCGTTCTTCCGTTCCTTTTGTCCGATGAAACGCTGGCACTGTCTGGTTCCCGCCTGTTGATGACCTGTCGCAGTGCTGCAACTTCATCCAACACAACCAGCAGACAGCCACACATCGCCAAAAAGGCGATCGTGGCGACAACTCCCACCAGGTTGACCGCCGTGATCCCAAACATCATCAGAAACAGATGAATGACGGCCGAAATCAGCAGCCCCAGAGCGACTCCGCCAGCGACACTGCGCTGTTGGTTTGTCGATGTAGCCACGAGCCGCACTACACTGCGACAGATCTTTATGAAGTTCTCATACATTGGGTTAGCGATCCGTAAAACGCGGTGCCCGGTTAAGTGTGCAGATTACTTGATGTTCTGTCTCCATTAGCCTGAGGCATGGCCTCGTTAGAGTGCTTCCCTGATATCCTGTGTAAACGACTGGCCTGGACACTTCAGTGTAAAAGACGTCGCTCCACGCGGCAAAACAAACCGCAACAGTGCCGGCATCCCGTCTTTGTGCCTGCGATTCGGGTAGACAATCACCTCATTTCCCGAAGAGTCTTCGATGCTGGCTTCCGGGAGAACCGTCATGCGCTCGGTCACGCATTCGGCGAACACTTCTTCCAGTTTTTCCATCGACTTGCAGATTTTGTGGTCCCAAATGTCGATTTCCTCACCGTCCGAATCCACAACTCCGCTGCCATCCAGACAGTCGTCCAGCTGCTCCAGATTGGCCACCATCCGATTTTCGTCCACATCATGGCAAAATCCAAGCGCGACCAGTTTGATGAAATTTCGCCGTCCGTCCGCAATTTCACGGGCCAGTGTTTTTGTGTATTCCACAGCCTCGTTAATATCGCTCAGCAACCCATCCGTCACGATCACGCCGATTGACCATGGAGCATCAGTCAATATGTCGACAAGATGTCGGACCACGGGCAGAATCAGGGTGTTCCTTCCGGGCGTTTTGGGCCCGGATACTCGCAGCGTCGCCGCCTGAGCCGCACTGAAGCTGCCCAGCGATTCCACCTGTTGGTTATCCGCGCCACAGGCCCAATACATCAGCTCGACCTGCCGATTCGCTGCAAATTCCGCCAAGAAGGCCGTCATGGCGCGAACGATGGGTTCGATGACGTTTTGCTGAGTCGCCAAGCTCTGGAAAATCGGGCTGACAATTCCGGACACACCGTAGAACTGAGACATCGAATTCGACCCGTCGATCGCCAGCCCTGCCTTCGCCCCCTCGATGTTGGGTTGCATCAGAATGGTTGCCTTGACGGCAATGGTTCCGTCATTTTGCACGTCAACGTTGACTTCTCCGAACGGTTCGACTGCGTGATTTAACTGCGTCATGGAATTTTCCGGAAGTTATTCGCCACGAAAGAGAGCTCATCCCGTCGCGGCCAACACATCTGCGGTTTGCGGACATCGTCGTTTACGGAAAGATCCCGCCAGTTTTCCGTGAAGACCGTGACATTGCAAGCAACGCACGCTGACGACTCGAACTTTGCCGTTGTTCTGCCTCACATCTCATGGTGAACGCATATTCACATTTACGGAGTTGATATTCCAACCCCAATGGCCTGAGCCGTCTTCGCGGCCAACTGCCGGAACGGTTCGGTCTTCAGTAAGACGGGAGCCGAAGCAAACAGCATCATGGCCTGAGTCAGCTGCTTTTTGACGCTGCCGCTGAGCGGAACCCTGGACTTGGCAGCGTTCAGTTCATCCAGCAGACTCGAACAGATTGCGGCGAGTTCAGTTTGCGGGCGTTCCAGGGCAACCGCCGTGGCCGTCAGCAGCAGTTCTGCCGTGCCGTGGTAAACATCCTCAGATGGTTGCTGCAACAAATGTTGATAGCGTTGGCTGCTGCGGCGAAACAGATCCGCCGCTTCAGTGGTGTGTCCCTTCATGAAACGCACGGTGGCATACAGACACAATGCTTTCGCCAGTGCTAAGCTGATGTCCCGTGTATCCCGTCGTTCGGACAGCGGCTGCAGCACGGCCACGGACTCACGGCCCATCTGATCGGCTCGGTCCAGCGAATTCTGCTTCATGTAAATGATCAGTTGATTGAGGTAGGCTTTTCCCAGATCAATCGCGTGCTGAGTCTTTCCCTGATCGCGGACGACTCGCTGTCGCAGATCGATGCACCGCTTTCCGTCGTCAGTGGCTCCGTGGAAGTTTCGCAGTTCCAGACGAATCTGGCCGCGGTTGTTGTAGGCCTGAGACAGACGGAACAGTTGATCGTCCATGCGACGACTGCGTGCCAGAAAATCGAACCGTGACACGGCTTCGTCCGCATCCATGAGAGCTTCCTGATGCTTTCCAAGCGACAGTCTGGCGGAAGCGCGATTCAGAAAGCACATAGCGAACTCAGACAACTCCACTGGATCCTCTGGATCGCCCTGGCCATACAAATCGATGGCACGCCCGTAATCACGGACGGCACCGCTGGCATCTCCCAGCTGCCGTCGGACCACTCCGCGATCCGCCAGCATGCCGGCCAGTGTCCGCACGTGTCGTTTGCTGTTCGACTTTGTCACCAGCGCCTGCTGTAGCAGGATGGCTCGATCCATATTCCGTCGCGCCCGCTGGGGTTCGTGCAGAGACAACAGCGTCATCGCCCGATTCTGAATCAGCATGGCTGGTTGAGCGCGTGACAACAGCAGCTTCGATCTCGCCGGCGCGTCGCTCAGCGCGCGAATTGCCGTATCGTAGTCGTGCAGTGCGTCGGACGCTCGTTCGCTCTGCCTCAGCATCACCGCTCGGTTCGATCGTCCCTGCAGCCAGGCCGTAAACAGAATCGGCTGCTGCATCCATCCATCGACCGCTGCAGCGCGTTCGATGATCCTGCCATGCATCTGAATGCCGGCTGCAGTGTCGCCCAGCGTGTGACTGGCCTGAGCCGACAGATGCAGCGCCGCGAAGTATTCCGCCAGAACATCACTGCCCGCGCCAGGACCGGTCAGAGGTTCATACAACCGGATGGCTTCTCCCAGGATCGCTTTCGCGGCGAGCAGGTCGCCCGCCTGATGAGCCGTCCCGGACACCGCGTCCGGAGCCAGCTGCTCCGCTTCGTCCGGAGACCGCCCCGCTCGGCTCAACGCTCGCCGCAACAGTTTTATCGCGTTGGTACGCTGAGTCGAATCGGCCGCTGATGTGGACTGCAGAATGCTGTTTACATCCAGCTCTTCCGTCTTCCACGGACCGCTGCGATCCTGCCGGCCTGATTCATACGCCAGACCCGTCACCGCCTGGTAAAGCCCGGCAAGTCGACTGGCGAGAATGGAGAACTGCAGCGGACGCTGATCCAGTTTTCCCAACAGCTCATACAGCAGCGGCATAACGGGAGCTGGTACGGTCTCTGCCTGACCGGATTCCTCTAAGTGCAGCAGCAGGTGTCGAGCAGCCGGGCCAACCTGAGGCCGCAGTCCGGTCATCATTTCCAGCAGCGTGACTCCGAAGGCCCACATGTCGGTACGAACATCCAGCCGTTCTCCGTTCATCTGTTCGGGCGAACAATAGGCGGGGGTTCCCTGGAACTCCCGGACATGGCCGCTGGCTGCCAGCATGGATTCTGCGGCTGCCAGACCGAAGTCGCCGACCTTCAAACGTCCATCGTCAGTCATCAGACAATTGGAGGGTTTCAGATCACGATGAATCAGCCCAGCCGCCTGTGCGACAGCCAGCCCTTCCGCCATCTGGATGGCAAATCGCAGAGCCTGCTCGGCAGATTCGATGCGATCATCCTGTATCCAGTCGGCCAGAGTGCCGCCCGGAACGTACTCGGCGAACACAATCGGCTGTTGATTGAGTTCCCGAACAAAATAGCACTGAACCAGGTGCTGATGTCGCGGCAAACGCACCCAGTGCTGAATCTCGTTGACAAACGTTCGGCGATCGTCCGCTGTCCGAAACAGTGCGGCATGAGGAACCTTTAACGCAAAGTCTTCGTTGCGAACACTCTGCCGCACCCGAAACACGGTCCCCATTCCGCCGGCCGCGATTTCCTCCAGCACCTCGTACTCATCCAGAACACGACTGCCCGGCCGGAATGCAGCATCTGTAAAAGAATGCGTCACGCCATGCCTCGATCACGAAATTGCTCCACCGCATGCAGAAACCGGTCACAGGTCAGATATCGTCGCACGGCGTCACGTCCGACGGACCGGTCGAAGATTTCCACCAGCGGCTGCGAAGTCTGCGGACGCCGCTGTTGCAGCGGCACGATGGCTCGACTGGCAATCGCTTCAATCAAATCTCCCTGGCCAACATTGGACGGCAGGAAATACATGTACTGTCCTGTCAGACAGAAATACAGGACGGCTCCCACGGCAAACACATCGGCTTCCGCACCGACATACTTGCTGTCTCGCAGCTGTTCGGCCGACATGAAGTTCAGTGTGCCGCGAACTTCACCCGTGCGAGTAATCCCACTGAATCCGGCGGCGGCAGAATTCTTGGCAAGACCGAAGTCCGCCAGCACCGCCGTGTATGCTCCCGCGCTTCCCGTCACGAGAATATTGGACGGCTTGACGTCTCGATGAACCAGCGGGCCAACCGGTGGCGGCAGCGAGTGAGCGGCCGACAAGCCCGACAGCACCTGGCGCACAATATCGCATGTATCTGCTTCGGACAGCGTTCCACGGCTTCGCACCAGATCTCTCAGATTTGTCCCGGCGATACAGTCCATTGCTAACCAGCCGACACCGGAAGACAGAGTGCCCGAGTCGTGAACGGTGACGACGTGGGGATGACGGAGTTCCCGGAGACTGCGAATTTCCCGCAGAAACTCTGCCTGGTAACTTCGCAGTTCCGCGTGCAGAATCTTAATCGCAACGTATTCCCCTGTGGCTTCCAGCTTTGCCAGTACCACGCGAGCAAACGCGCCTCGGCCAAGTTCCTGATACAGAGTATACCCGGCTTCCCTGAGTTCGGCTTTTGCAGTGTCGTCCAGAGAATCGTCACTCGCATCGTCGGAACCATCGCTGGCTCGAACCGTCGTCGCATACTGATTCAACCCGGCAGGCCCGTCGAAGCTGACCAGAATGCGCCCTTCCGGAATCGTGACGACACTGCCTTCTTCCAGCGGTTCATCATGGAACGGCTTTCCGTTCAGAAGAACGTCTGCGGCGCGAGTGGGATTTTCGAGACGCCAGACTTCGTCCAGCGATCTCACCACACACAGAACATCCGGTCCGTCGACGGGATTGCGAGCAGAGACTGTTGTTACGCTGTCAGACGAGATCAGCACTGCCTGCAGCGGATTCGAGATCGTGACAATCTGAGTGTCACTTCTGAGTTTGAAAATGGACAGACTGATTGCGGCCTGCATCGGCGACGCTCCGGAGGAGGAGATTCCTCTTAACCTCAAAGATGATAACATTCGGTCAGGAATATCGGTACGGCCAATCTGAATCCGCTCAGCAGCTACTGAAGTCGCGATGCAAATGAGTCAGATTCCTCCGCAAAACGTCCAGTGCATTTTACGAATTACGAATTTGTCTCCACACGATTGATGGGACCTGTCAATCTTCGTGAGTCCGCTTTTTAACTTTCAGGAGTCAGACATGGAAGCTCTGTCGCTTGATCTGCGTCGTCGTGTCGCGGATGCTCTTGACCAGGGTGGTGAAGCGATTGCTTCGATTGCACGTCGATTCAGGGTTTCGCGACGCTGCGTCTATCAGTTCATCGATCTGCGGCGGCAGACCGGCGAAATTGTTGCTCGCAGCTGCAAAGTAGTCGGCCTTGGAAAATCACCGTGCGACAGCTGGAGAAGGTCAGTGATCGTCTGAAAGAAAAACCGGATGCCGCATTGGAAGAACTCCGGTGTCGTGCTTCTTGTTCTGCAGGCCGAGGAAATCACGCGAAAGAAAAAAGTCGATGCCACGGAACGCGATTCACCCGAGGTGAGAAAAGACCGAACGAACTGGAAACGAAAGACGAAATGTCAAGACCTCAGTCGATTCCGGTTGATTGACGAGGCAGGGGCTCGATCCGTGGTCCGGCGAATTGAACCTGTCGGAGCCAAAGCATGGTTCCTTCCGACATATTCTCCGGACCTGAATCCGGTCGAGCATTTCCGGGCAAGTCCACCAGGCTTCACGACTTTTCGACCAGGGCAAAAGCTGTCTTCATGGCCTCGGCAGTTGCCTGGCAGGCGGCGGGGTTGTCGAGTGCGTTCAGGCGGGCGTTGAAGGGTTCGCTGCGGATTGGTCCGTCGTAACCGATTTCGACCAGTGCCGTGAGGAATTCCTTCAGGTTGATGACTCCGGTGGCAGCCGGGAGTTCTCGCTGACTGTCGATCTGCTGGTCGATCTCGCGGCCGACAGGTGCATCGTTCAGATCACAGGCCACGATGTCAGCATTGGTCAGAGTTTTCAGGTCGTCGACGGTTTCATGAGCCGTATACCAGTGCCAGCTGTCCAGCACGAAGCCGACATGCGGCTGCCCGATTTCTGCGATCAGATCCTTTGTTTCCGCCATCGTGTGAATGAAACTGTGCCGTCCCGAGGCCCACAGAGTTTTCGGACCGACATATTCCATCCCAAACCGCAGTCCGTGATCGTTCAGAATCTTCACGCACTGTCTCAAACGCTCAGCATGCTGTCGAAAGTTGCGAACGTAGGACAGCGAATCGTGTTTCGGCATCAGCCATGTGCCGACCCGAGTCACTCCGGCCTGCTGCAGCGCGGCGGCCTGCTGAGGCAGATTCTTCAGGCCGGCCTCAAACGCGGCCTGGTCGTTGCGGAAGTCGACGGGCAAACCGGCTGCACCCCACACCAGCTTTCTGTCCTTCAGCAGATCCGCCATGTCAGCCAGATCCGCAGGCGACAGCGTTGCCAGTTCGCCGACATTCGGAGCAACCGATTCGAATCCATACTCGGCGGCCAGAAGTATGCAATCCTTCTGATTGCATTGTACACCGATGGCTCCGGGCGTCAGATCCATCGTGAACTTTCGCGACGCCAGGTTCGCTGCGGCGAACAGCTTCGACCCAATCAGCGTCCCTCCGCACGCCAGCATTCCCGTCAGCGCATCACGTCGTGTCAGCATCTGAATCTTCTTTCCTGTCTTGAAACGGTTTCCCTGAGTCCGACAACAGAACCCGCATGTTCGCCCTGAAATTCTGACTCGATGATTCGCCGCCGATCCATCATTCGCGTCGCCAGCATAGAAAGCTTTCTCGAAATTGTCATGGCGGCGGCACGGTTTGACTTCAATTTCAGGCTGCGTCAGAATCGACGCCTTCTGAACCAGTTCAGCTGCGTGACCATCACGCAGCGCGGGATTCTTCGAGGAAAACAAGGCAATTATGCAGCTTTATCCGGCCATTGATCTGCGAGGCGGCAAGTGTGTGCGTCTCCGCCAGGGTGACTACAACGACGAGACGGTGTTCGGCGACGACCCGGTCGAAGTCGCGCTGCGCTGGAAGGATGAAGGTGCCGAGTGGCTGCATCTGGTCGATCTGGACGGAGCTCGAGCCGGCAAGCCGGTCAACCATGATGTGGTCCGTCGCATCGTGCAGGCAACACAGCTTCCCTGCCAGATGGGGGGCGGCATTCGTAATGAAGACAGCATTCGGATGGCTTTGGAGGACGTTGGACTGACGCGAGTCATCATCGGCACCAAGGCATTGAAGGAACCGGAATGGTTCGCCGATGTCTGTCACCGTTACCCTCACAAACTGGCTCTGGGACTGGACGCACGGGATTCCATGGTCGCCACGGAAGGCTGGCTGGAAGTTTCGCAGGTGTCCGTCATGGACCTCGCCAGCCGATTTGTTCAGGTTCCGATCTCGGCGTTGATCTACACCAACATTGCCAACGACGGAATGATGCAGGGCGTTGATCCGGCGACTCTGTCCGATCTGAAGGCTCTTGCAGAAATGGGGTTGCCGGTGATTGCCAGCGGCGGAGTCACCACGATGGCTGACATCGAGGCACTTCAGCTGATTTCTGCCGAGGTGCCGCAGCTGATCGGTGCGATTGTCGGTCGAGCTCTGTACGAAGGCACCATCGGAGTTGCTCAGGCCTGTTCCTACCTCTCAGCAGCACGCTCATGAATTCGCTGATCACCGACCGGCAGATTGTCGACTTCCATCAGAATGGTTACATCATCGTTCCGAACCTGCTGACTGCTGAACAGGCCAGGCTGCTGAAGGAGATCGCAGTGCTGGACCGGGACATTTCGGCTCGACGCACGTCCCGGGCGGATGGTGAAGGCGGAGCCGTTGAACTGGTGGTCACCAACGAACTTTCAGCAGACACCATCTACGGAGCGATCGTTCGAAATCAGCCACTGGTCGACGCGATGGAAGTCCTGCTGAAGGATGAAGTCTATCACTATCATCACAAGATGATTCTGAAGGAAGCCAGAGTCGGCGGCGCGTGGACATGGCATCAGGATTATGGCTACTGGTACAGCAACGGCTGTCTGTTTCCGGACATGGCCAGCTGCATGATTGCTGTTGACCGAGCCACCGTCGAAAACGGCTGCCTGCAGGTGATCAGAGGTTCGCATCTCATGGGCCGAGTCGACCATGTGAAGCGAGGCGACCAGACCGGGGCCGATGAGGAACGCATCCGCGCGGCTCTGGAACGCATGGAACTGGTTCATGTGGAACTGGATCCGGGTTCGGCGGTTATCTTCCACGGAAATACGCTGCATCGATCTGACCGAAATCTCAGCGACCATCCGCGCTGGGCCTTCATTTGCTGCTATAACACTCGGCACAACAACCCGTGGAAAGAAGGCCGACATCCTCGATACAGCCCGCTCGAACGCTGGCCGGCCGAACGCATCACGGAAACAGCCGTCCGGCATCTGGCAACATTGACCGCAGATGTCTGAAATCCCGCAGTCATTCTCCTTCCGAAAAGAAACAACTCATGCTGACCCGACTGTTCCTCACCGCGCTGCTTGTCGTTTGCGTTCTCTCGCAGTCCGTCATGGCGAATGACGGAAGCCTGGACATCTACTTTATCGACGTCGAAGGAGGAGCCGCGACTCTGCTGGTCACACCGGAAGGCGAATCGATGCTGATCGATTCAGGTTATCCGGACAACAATGGTCGCGATCGGGACCGAATCATTCACGTAGCGAAGGACGTCGCCGGGCTGAGCGCAATCGATCACGGTGTCGTGTCGCACTGGCATCTGGATCACTACGGCAACCATGCCTCCGTTGCGGCTGCGTTTGGCATCCGTCAGTTCTGGGATCGCGGGATTCCGGACACGCTTCAGGAAGACAAAGACTTCGAAACCCGCATCGCCGCCTATCGATCGGCCGCACAGAACTCGTCGCACCCGCTGAACGCCGGTGACAGCATTCCCTTGAAATCGGGGAAGACACCACTCACGGTGAAGGTCCTGACATCCGGACGCAACGTCATTCCGAACAACGGACCAGCCAACCCGTTCGCAGACCGAAACATCGCTCAGGACAACGATCCGTCCGACAATGCCGCCAGCCTGAGCCTGCTGTTTCAGTTTGGAAAGTTTCGTTTTCTGTGCTGCGGCGATCTGACATGGAACATCGAAGGCAAACTGATGACCCCGAACAATCCCGTCGGCAGCGTCGACCTGTTCATGGTCACTCATCACGGACTGCCGAGCAGCAACAACCCGGCTCTGGTTCTGGCCATCGACCCGACTGTCACCGTGATGTGTAACGGGCCCACCAAAGGTGGTGCTCCACAGACTCTGGCGACACTGAAAGAAATCAAATCGCTGCAGGCCATGTACCAGCTGCATCAGAATGTCAGCGTGCCGCCGGAACAGCAGGCCGCAGCAGACTTCATCGCCAACACCGGAACGACGGACACCTGCAAAGGTCAATGGGTGAAAGCATCCATCGCTCCGGACGGCAGCAGCTACACAATCCAGATCGGTCCCGACGGCAGGAAGTCGAAATATCAGACTCGGTCGTGACCCGCTGATTTGTTGACACGTCTCGAAGTTCCACAGACAGGAATGTCTGTGCCACCTGACGCTATTCGGGCTGGCACGCGGGACAGAAATAAGTCGAGCGAGCCAGATCGCCCTGTCGGAGCTGCTGAATTCGGCAGCCGCACTTCAGGCAGTCTTCGCCCGAACGACCGTACACCCAGTGGCGAGTTCCGTCCGATCGAAAGCGTGTCTTCCGAGGTCCGCCGGTGAGGTTGCGTTTCATCAGCTGAATGGCTCGATGCAGCAGCTCCATCAGTTGGGTGTCCGTCAGCTGCCCAACCGTTGTCAGCGGGTGAACGCCGGCCAGAAACAGCAGTTCTGACTTGTAGACATTGCCGATTCCGCTCACAACGGTCTGGTTCATGATCGCCTCGCCGATCGGCACCGCGTTCTGACTTCGAAACCTCACCAGTATCGCGACGTCATCCACCGGCGGACCCAGCAAATCCGGCCCCAGCTTCTGCAGCCATGGATCGCGACTCAGTTCGGTTTCCGAAATCAGACGAATCAACTTCGGATTGAAGCACACGGCGCCAAAGCATTCGTTTGCAAGGGTGATGGCAGCCTGGACAACAGGCTTCTGCCAGCGCGTCCGATCGACGTCCGTTCCGTTCCATCCGGAAGGATAGATATGCCAGCTGCCGGTCATGCCCAGATGAGAATGCAGCACCCGATCGTCGTCGAAATGAATCAGCAGATGTTTTCCTCTCGCTTCCAGGCCGCTGACTGCGTGTCCGACCAGCGAGACCGCTTCCGGGACTTCGTGGCGACCGGTGGCAAACACGATGCGATTTCCGTCCAGGACCTTTCGCAGGTTCATGGCCGCCGTGTGAATCGTGTCACCTTCAGGCATGAGCAAATCGGCCCTGATGCAGGAATCCCTGGCTGGTGTGCTGAAATCCCGCAGCCAGAAGTGTCTCCGACAGCACTGATGCTTCGGGGGCAACGGCATCCACCTTCTTCAGCAGGACCGAACTTCCCGGGCGAGCCAGTCCGGCGACGGCTTTGGCCAAACGATCTGCGATGTGCCGGCGAGGCGGATCGTCCGGCGGAAGGAACGTTGTCAGTTGATGTTTTGTCCTGCTGAGATATCCGATCAGAATTCCGCGATGCACAAACACGCGAGCTCCGGCTGTCCGCTGAGGCCGCTGACCGTCCGGACAAGTTGGCCATGACAGAGCGTTCCCCCATGGATTCGCCGGGTCTGTCGCGGCCAGAAGCAGAACCCGGTCGCGATCGTCACCGGATCGTGGAACGCCGTCATCCAGCTGACGGCACGATCTCAGCAAATCTTCCGCTCCGGGAGCGGCAAACTGAGCGGCTCCCAGACCCTCCACAAAGTAACCTCGGCGAATTCGTCCGGCTTCCTCCATCGCCTTCAACACCGGATACAGACCGGCGAACCCACCGTCAACTTCTTCACGAGACAGCATCTCCCGTGTCAGAACTCCATGACGTTCCACCAACTGAGCGGCGATGGCCATCTGTCGTTCCGTGACGGTGGGAACGCTGCCGGTCAGGGAAGCACCTGCCGGTTCACGCCCGGAATGAAATTCAATCGTCGGCAGCAGACTCCAGCGACCTTCGGAACCCGGTAGACGACTCTGCCGACGAGACCGGAAGCCACGATGCTGCCGGGACTCTTTTTTCTTCCGAGCTGGCCGCAGTGACCTGAGCGGCGTCAGGGTGTCATTCGTAACTTCGCCGTTCCACACCATCTGCCACAAATCCGTCAGCAGGTCGTTGGGAAACAGATGCAGTTCTGCAGCGATCTGCTCAAAGAACAGAGCACCGCGAGCGTTCAGAAGTTCACGAACCTGATTCGCCACGCTGTTGTCCATCGGCTCCGGCGACGGAGCCAGCAGCCGGTACGAATCCGTCAGAAACAGTCCGATGCGGCCGTCGCCGCTGCCCGTGCTGTCATAGCCTCGCCAGACAACTTCACCCTGCACGCAAAGTTCATCCAGATCAGCAGGCCGAAACCCGGTCACGCGAGCCGGAAGGATTTCTGTTTCCAGCGATGTGGCCGGCAGAGGGGCTCCCTGAAGCTGCTCAATGGCATCCAGCAATCCATCAAGACCGTTTCGAGGACGGTTGATGCCATGCCAGACCGGCAGGAATTCGGCCAGCGTCTGCTGATCGACCGGTTCGACTTCCCGTCGCAGCGCCGCCAGACTGCGACTCTTCAGCAGTCGCAACACCTGCACGTCGCACCATTCCCGCCCGGTTTTTCCCGGCAGGAATTCTCCGTCCACAACTCGTCCGCGTTCCTGCAGCGCCGTCAGAGCCATCTGAACGGCCGACGTGCTCAGCTGTAATGCCTCGGCCGCATCATGGACGGAAAACGGCACATGAGTTCGAGCGAATCGGGACACCAGGTCGGTGATGGCGTCCTGCACAGGTTCCAGAAACGCAAGAGCCAGTCCGGGCGGCGGCACGATACCGATCGCATCCCGCAGACGTCCGGCATCTTCCGTGGCAGCAAACATCTCCAAAGATTTCGCCGGCGCTTCAACGACAGTTTGGCCTCCCGAATCCGCGGAGCTCCCCTGCAAATCTGCGACACCGGGATGGTTGATCGTATAAGAAAAGATGCGACGCGAATGAACCAGTTCGTTCCGCCATTGCTTCACGGCATCAACGTCTGCGTTGCCGGCTCGATTGGTAATCTCGTCGGCAGACAATGGTCCCAGCCACAGCAGCAGGGCGTGCAGGTCATCGGCATCCCGAAGGTTGTAACCCGAAAGTCGCTGCAGCTCATTCTGCAGACCAGCGACGATCGCCGGGTCGAACAGATCCCGCAGATCTGCGCTGCCCAGAAGTTCCTTCAATTGAGCGTAATCCAGCGACAGCGCCTGAGCTCGGCGTTCGGCCAGCGGAGCATCACTGTTATAAATAAAATTGCCGACGAAATTGAACAGGACCGCCGAAGCAAATGGTGACGGCTGCTCACTGCGCACCGAACGCACTCGAATTTTCCGAGCCTTCACGTCCTTCAGCAGATTTGTCAGCCCCGGCATGTCAAACACATCGCGCAGGCATTCGCGATAGGTTTCCATCAGAATGGGAAAGCTGTGAAATCGAGCGGCCACCTTCAGCAGATCGGCCGCTCGACGTCGCTGCAGCCACAGCGGTGTTCGACGCTGAGGTGATCGGCGCGGCAGCAGCAGTGATCGCGCAGCGTTCTCGCGAAACCGAGCTGCAAACATGGCGGTGCCGGCCAGTTCCCGCACCAGTTCGTCTTCCACTTCGTCGGCATGCGGAAAGAAGAATTCATCCGGCGGAATGTCGGCCGCTTCGGCCATGCGAAACACAATTCCGTCGTCTGTCCACATCAGATCGACGTCGCTTTCGTTGTCTCGCTGCAGCCGAGCCGCCAGCAGCATCGCCCACGGGGCGTGAACTCGGGAACCAAACGGCGACAGAATCACAATTCGCCGGTCGCCGACTTCATCCTGAAAACTTTCGATCACGATCGTCGTATCGGACGGCACCTCAGACGTTGCTGCCAACTGCTGCTGCAGATAGTCCAGCAATGCTTCAGATGCAGCCGCATTCAGCCCATGCTGCTGCTGAAGCTGTTGAAGGCTGAGATCCTGCGACTGAGTCGTCAGTTGCCGAGCCAGCCGTCCGATGGCACGACCGAATTCCAGAGGCCGACCGGGGCCGTCGCCTCGCCAGAAGGGCATTCGACCGGCTTCACCCGGAGCCGGCACCACCAGAACTCGATCCCGAGTGATGTCCATGACTCGCCACGATGACGCTCCCAGCAGAAAAACGTCACCGGGCCGACATTCGAAGACCATCTCCTCATCCAGCTCGCCACAACGGCTGCCGCTTTCGCCGTCGCTGCCCACCAGAAACACGCCGTACAGACCTCGGTCCGGAATCGTTCCTCCATTCAGAATGGCCAGCCGCTGAGCTCCCTTTCTCGCCGACACGATTCCCGTGAGTCGATCCCAGTTCAGTCGAGGTTTCAGTTCTGAAAAATCATCCGACGGATAACGACCGGTCAGCAGATCCAGCACCGCATCAAACGACGCTCGCGGCAGCTCAAAAAACGGAGCCGCTCCGCGCATGACGGCAAACAATTCATCCACCAACAGGTCTTCCTGACTCACGACGGCCACCATCTGCTGAGCCAGAATGTCCAGCGGGTTGCGAGGATACCGGGTTTCCTCAACCCAGCCGTCCGTCATGGCTCCGGTGGCCGCGCTGCACGCCAGCAGGTCACCTCGGTATTTGGGAAAAATGATCCCGGTGGAAACAGCTCCCACCTGATGTCCGGCTCGGCCAATCCGCTGTGTTCCGGAAGCGATTGATGGCGGAGCTTCAATCTGAATGACCAGATCAACATGCCCCATGTCAATCCCCAGCTCCATCGAACTGGTCGCCACGATCGCTCGCAAATCGCCTCGCTTCAACCGGTCTTCAATCATCGCCCGAGTGTCTTTGGCGACGGAACCATGATGAGCCAGCACAAGTTCCTCGTCAGCCAGCTCATTGATGGCGCTTGCCAGTCGCTCAGCCAGCCGTCGACTGTTGACAAAGATCATCGTGGACCGATTCTGCCGAATCAGTTCCAGCAGTCGAGGCTGAATGGCCGGCCACACCGACGGAAGACTCGGCGCCGACGCTGCTGATCCAATCGGAATATCCGGCGGAAGCTGCGAGGGATTGCGTGCAGACGTCAGCTCCTCTGCCGGTGTTTCGATTGTCACCTGAATTCGCCGACGCTCCGAAGCATCCACGATGCGAACCGGTCGAGCACACACGGGAAGAGTTCCATCCAGCGGAGCTTCGCCGCCGCCCAGCAGTCGCGCAATCTCTTCGAGTGGCCGCTGAGTGGCAGAAAGTCCGATCCGCTGCAGCGATCGAAACTCGGTCGAGCCACCTTCTGAAACTCGTTCTTCGCAACCATCCACCGTCCGCCGCCGCAGTCGCTCCAGACGTTCCAGCGAACAGACCAGGTGAGCTCCGCGTTTGGTGGCCGCCAGAGCATGAATTTCATCCACAATCACCGTTTCGACGCTGGCCAGAATCTGAGCGGCTCGGGATGTCAGCATCAGAAACAGCGATTCCGGAGTTGTGATCAGAATCTCCGGCGGAGTCTTCAGCAGAGCCGCGCGGTCCTGAGCCGACGTGTCGCCCGACCGAACTGCGACTCGGGGAACCTGATGTCGCTGCCCCCTGCGTTCCGCGAATGCTCGCAGCCCCGCAATGGGAGCTCGCAGATTGCGATCGACATCCACTCCCAGAGCTTTCAGAGGCGAAATGTACAGCACCCGAACTCCGGCGGTCGGAGCGGCGTCGAGCTGTTGAAAAAACAGACGATCAATCGCCGCGAGGAAAGCGGCCAGAGTCTTGCCCGACCCCGTCGGAGCCAGCAGCAAAGCACTCCGCCCCGCCGCAATCTCCGGCCACGCCTCAGCCTGCACCCGAGTCGCCCCGGCAAACGACTGCAAAAACCAGTCCCGAGTACACGGATGAAAACAGGAAAGCCCGGAAATCCCGCGATCGTCTGTCATTGCCCGGATTGTAGACCGGACCATGCCCGTCGGCGAGCACCCCCGGTTTTCGCGCCACGGCGATCGATGGGCGCCTTGATTCTGAAAATAATCGACAGGAAAACGGAGGTCCCGGGAATCGTCAGCGTTTTCGATTCTCCGGATTGCAACACGTCATCACTTCCCGGAGCCTTGCCCACGGGCCTGGAGTTGCTGGTCCAGGAACTGGCGAACGGTGTTGAGATTTTCGGGTGTCCAGAACGCCTTTCCACCGTGTCCGGCGCCTTCGATGGTGATCAGCCGCACGCTGATACCGGACTGGCGATACAGCGACACCATGCGTTCGCTCTGATCTAAAAGAACCTTCTGGTCTTTGGTGCCGTGAAAGATCAGCAGCGGCGGATCATTGCTGCTGACGTATGTTGAGGGGCTCGCAAAACGCTCTGCTTCGGGAGTGATCTTTCCGTCACGCAGTCCGCCCAGCAGTGCGAAGCTGCCTGCTTTGGTTGTGTAGGCTCGATCGGGCTGAGTCTTCCCGCGAAGCTCAAAGTCCGACGGGCCATAGAAGTCTACCACCGCCTGGACGGCCGATGACTGGTCACAATTGCCGCCCACGTCGCCTTCCAGTTCAGGCACGTTCGCGGAAACTGCCAGCAACAGCGCAAGATGTCCGCCAGCCGAACTGCCTCCGACGGCGATACGTGATGGGTCGTAGCCATACTGATCCGCGTTCGCTCGCAGCCAGCGCACAGCCGCTTTGCAGTCGTGGATCTGTGCGGGAAACAAAGCCCTGTCAGTCAGTCGATAACTGATACTGGCCACGGCATAGCCATGTTCCGTCAGCGGCTTCAGCGGAGCGTTTTTTCGATTGCCGCTGCGCCATCCACCACCGTGAATCCAGACCAGCAACGGCGGCTTGATTTTCTGGCCTTCGGAATCCCCATCCGCATCAGGAACAAACAGGTCCAGCAGAAGTGTGTGCCCATCCACATCTGCAAACGCAACATCCGCATGTTCTGTCACCCCCGCCAACACGTTTGGCGATTCCGCCCACCCGACACTCAGCCCTGCCAGCAGGAAGGCCATGATTCCATGTCGAAACATCGTCCACCTCATTTCATTCAGAAAAGCCCACCGCGGGTGACATCATTCGTCGCCATGCGAGATTCTGCGACAACGGCGATTCATTACAAGTCACACGGGCATCTGTCATCACCCGAACGGACCGGTTAGAATGCGGTGCGTCGGTGTTGGTTACGAGAACATTGAAATCTGCAAAAAGGCGGGACGAATGTCGGATGTCACCCTGATTCTGCAGCAGATTGAATCGGGGGACGGGAACGCTGGTGACCTCCTGACGCTGGTCTATGAAGAGTTGCGGCAAATGGCGGCCAGACGCATGCAGGTCGAACCGAATGGCCACTCGCTGCAGCCGACGGCACTGGTTCACGAAGCGTACCTGCGTCTGCTGGGTGACGGGAATTCGACCTGGCAGAATCGGCGACACTTCTTCGGAGCCGCAGCCATCGCCATGCAGCGAATTCTCGTGGAAAACGCTCGCCGCCGAAGTCAGACCAAACGCGGAGGAAATCTGCAGCGAATCGATTTCGCAGATGCTCAGCTTGTCTCGGAAGTCGCGGCAAACGATGCTCGGGAAGCGGTCGATCTGATCGCGCTGAACACCGCGCTGACTGAGTTTGAGTCTGCCGACCCGCAGAAGGCGGAGCTGGTTCGACTGCGATTTTTCGCCGGACTGTCGGAAGAGGAAGCCTGTCAGACACTGAACATCTCGCGTGCCACGGCATCTCGCTGGTGGGCGTATTCCCGAGCGTGGCTGTTTTCGAAGATGAAGGACGAATGACCGAACAACTCCGCAAGTCACAGGCTGACGACGTACGTTTCGGGACGTTCCCGACGATTTAACGGTGCGTGGAAAAAACTTTCAGAATTTCCTGAGGCGCGCAGAGTGGCGAAGTCGCATGACATTGTGAATCCTTGTCCAATCCGCTAGGAATCCGAATCATGTCAGCGAATTCAGCAGAGTCTTCTGAGCCGGAACGCCCGAACTCCGACGATCCCGGCGTGACGGAATCGTTCAGCCCGTCCCCCGACTGCTCGGTGCATCCGCATTCTGTCGAGGGGTTATTTCTGCACGCACTGCAGCTGCCGAACACCGAACAGCAGACCGCGTTTCTGAACGAAATGTGCGCGAACGATGACGAACGACGGCGGCGCGTCACCGCACTTCTGCGAGCCTACGACGACGCTGGCAGCTTTCTGGAAACTCCTGCAGTTGGGCCACGCCCCACAGACGACGTATCGCTCAGTTTTCTGAAACCGAGCGCAAAAGACGGAGTCAAGGGTACGATCGGGCCGTACGAAGTGCTGGATGTGGTCGGACGCGGCGGGATGGGAGTTGTGCTGCGGGCGGTTGATCCCAAGCTGAATCGCATTGTCGCGGTGAAGGCACTGCTTCCCGAACTGGCCGCCAATCCCAATTCACGCCGCCGCTTTCTGCGGGAAGCGCAGGCCGCGGCTGCGATCAGTCATCCGCACGTCGTCACCATTCATGCGGTCGATGATTCTCACGAAGACGCTCACGGCAAACCGGTTCCGCCGTATCTGGTCATGGAATTCGTCGCCGGGCAGTCACTGCAGCAGAAGCTGGATCGAGTCGGCACACTGCGACTGACCGAAATTCTGCGAATCGGCCGCCAGATCGCGGAAGGACTCGCGGACGCTCACAAGCAGGGCGTCATTCATCGAGACATCAAGCCGGCGAACATTCTGCTCGAAAACGGAGTCGAACGCGTCAAGATCACCGACTTCGGCCTGGCTCGTGCGATTGACGACATCACGGTGACTCGCACCGGCGAAGTCAGCGGGACACCTCAGTATATGTCACCGGAACAGGCCAGCGGCGAACGAGTCGATCATCGCAGCGATCTGTTCAGTCTGGGATGTGTGATGTACGCGATGTGCACCGGCCACAGTCCGTTCCGTGGCGACAGCATTGCTCATGTGATCAAGCGAGTCACCCAGGACACGCCTCGCTCGATCACGGACCAGAACCCGGAAATTCCGGCATGGCTTCGTGAAATCATTGACTGCCTGCTGCAGAAAAATCCGGATCAGCGTTTTCAAAGTGCCGAAGGCGTGGTGGCCATCCTGGATGAACATCTGAAACGCATTCAGCATCCGACGGAATCGGGTTCGCATTCGGTCATCAACCAGCAGTTGCCTGTGGTCACGCTCGGGGCAGGACAACCAGCTGCGTCAGAGGTTAGTGATTTCTCGAACACCGGATCCGGGATCACGACTGTCGAGCCTCAGCAGCCACTGATCGGTAACTGCACAGTCCTGGTTCCGGTTTGGTTGCGGTCGATCAGCCGAGTGTTGTTGTCGCTGGTGCCGGTTGTCCTGATCGGCCTGTTCACGCTGTCAGGTATGCCCGGTATCGCCATTGGGCCCACAGAGGCGTCCATCATCCTGATGATCTTTGGTGTCGGTTCGGGACTGATGTCGCTGATTCTGTGTCGTCGTACGGTTGGTCGATACACAATGGCCGCCGCACTCTTTTTGGGTCTCGGGCCGCTGGGATTGCTGATTTACTTTCTGCTTGAAGGAAAGCTGCGACCGGCACCGGTTGAACTGGTCAGTGCGCGGCCGGAAGAACAGAAACTTTCGCCACAGGCTCATGCAGCGCAGTTAAGAACTCAATGGCCGGGATACATCGCCATCCTTGTCCTGATGGCGGCGATCGGAGGCGGGTATTCCGTTATTGAGTCGGGAACTCAGTTCGGCATCACATCCAGACTGATTCGGTACCCCGGATTCATGATCACAATCTGGGCCGCGCAGTGTTTGATGTCATTGGTGCGAGGAAAGCCAAAGCCGCCTGGACCGTGGGCATTGCTGAGTGGAGCGGCGTTCAGTGCCGCCATCGTCGCATACTTCTGGACCACGATTCTGAGATTGACTCCGGACGGCCAGGGGGCTTACGACAACGTTCCGAATCTGATCGAGGTTGGAGTGATGTTGACCCTTCTCTGGATTTTCTTCTGCGTCTACGTCGGATTCACGGTTGTACCGCGATCGACTTCGACGGCCGATTGACGCTTCCGAAAGCACGCCATCTGTGAAGGGCTTTCAACGTCGTTATGGTCCGGGCGCAAAGCAGGCGATCAGAAGTCTGGTTCGATCGACAGCGCAATTCTTGTGCTGCCGGTTGGGACGTTTACACTTCAGCTCTCCTCTGTTTGTTGAATTCTCTGTTTCATGGAGCTGCAAAATGTCCGAGTCTCGGAGCTGGTGTCTGCCTGCTGTTCTCTGGTGCGTGTTCCTGCCGATGCGTGCGGAGGCTCAGTCGACGGCTTCCGTCATCGTCGAGGAGAATCGTCAATCGGGGGCGACGGACTGGCAACTGACTCGAGTTCGACCGGATCAGGCCGGGTTTCGTTCTCCGTGGATTGAAGGGTACTGTTCGAAGCAGAGTCTCCGAGCGGGTGAGTCGCTGGATGTGATGCTGTCTGCAGATCCTCCGATTCCTGTTCGTCTGGAAATCTTTCGAATGGGCTACTACGGCGGCCGAGGTGCTCGGCTGATGAAAACCATCGACCGGGTTGACGTTGCAACTCAGCCAACACCGTCGCCGGGCGAAAAGAATCTGCATGAATGTGTCTGGCAGCCGTCGCTGACGCTGACGATTCCTGATGACTGGGTCAGCGGAGTCTATCTGGGTCGCCTGACAACTCTGCCTCAGCAGGCCGATCCGCCTCGACAAGCGGCTTACTGGCAGAGCTACGTGGTGTTTGTGGTGACGGATGATCGTCCGGCGGACGTTCTGTTTCAGTGTTCCGACAACACCTGGCAGGCTTACAACCGCTGGCCGGATAACTATTCCATTTACACTCATCCCAATGGAAATCAGGGGCCGTGGGCTGATGTCAGTTTTGATCGCCCCTATGGCCGTGAAGCTCAGTTCACCGGAGTTGTGAATGATCCGCTGACGATGGGTTCCGGTGAATTTCTGCCACTGGAATTTCCTCTGGCTTACTGGCTGGAAGAACACGGATACGACGTCACCTACTGCTGCAACTGTGACATGCTGACGCCGGATCGAGGCCTGAAGTGTCGCAGCTTCATCAGCGTGGGGCATGATGAATACTGGGATCTGCGACAGTTCCGCAGTGTGGAAACCATGCGGGATGCCGGAGTCAGTCTGCTGTTTCTATCCGGGAACAGTGTCTGCTGGGTGACTCCGTTTCGGAACAGCCATTCCGGCCAGCCAAACCGAATCATCTTTCGAGGCGGTCCGTACGGAGGAGACAACGAATATGCCGTCAACCGCGAACGTGATCATGGACCGTTTCCGCACCGAGGCCCGGATGAAGGTTTGCTGATGGGAGCTCGAAATGTCGAACCCGTCAACGGCGGAGGCGACTGGGTGGTGACGAAAGCCGATCACTGGATGTTCGAAGGCACCGGACTGCAGAACGGAGATTCCATCCCCGGTTTGATTGGCTGGGAATATCACGGTCAGCCCGCCGACATTCCGGGACTGGAAGTTGTCGCATCAGGAACGGCCTGGCAGGGCGGAGTCAATCCGCAGCAGTGGACGGCCACCATCTATCCCGGCCCCAAAGACAATTTCGTCTTCAACGCGGCGACGATTTTCTGGGCACAGGGACTCAGTTCTCCTCCCGGACACACTCTTCCCTGGTCTCATTTCAGTCGTCCTCACGGACCCGATGAACGCATTCAGGCGATCACCCGAAACCTGCTGAACCGTGCCATTCGAAGAAGCGATCGCTGACGAGGGACTCGGCCGGCGGAGACGTAAATCCGGACCAGGGACGCTCGACATAAACCTCTGTTTCTGCACAATTCCTGTCTTCACGTGGGCGGTGCTCACACAATTGTCAGACTGAAATTCGAAATCCCGTCGCTGGTGCTCAGAAGACATACGAACACCATGTGTGCGTCTCACCGAATCAGATTTTCCACAGGTCCCAGGAGCTGCCATGAAGCGCTGGTTGTCGTCATCCATGTTCATCGTTCATGCCAGTACCTGTCTGCTGACGTTTGAAAGCAGAGCTTTCGCAGCTGACCAGGCACAGCGGGACCCGAACGTTATTGTGATCATGGCGGACGATCTGGGATATGGAGATGTGTCGTGTTACGGAGCTGATTCGCTGCAGACTCCGGCAATTGATCAGCTGGCGGCGGAGGGAATTCGGTTTACCAGCGGATACTGTTCTGCGTCCACCTGCACCCCGACTCGGTATTCGTTTCTGACCGGGACGTATGCGTTTCGAGGCAAACGGACGGGGATTGCTCCTCCGAATGCTCCGGCCATCATTCAGCCAGGGACAGAAACGATTGCGTCTGTTCTGAAGAGGGCCGGGTATGCCACGGCTGTGATCGGCAAGTGGCATCTGGGTCTGGGAGGCGAAGGGGGGCCGGACTGGAATGGCGAACTGAAGCCCGGGCCGCTGGAAATCGGTTTTGATCATTGTTTCCTGCTGCCCACGACCAACGATCGCGTGCCTCAGGTCTATGTTCAGGATCATCGCGTTCTGAATCTTGATCCGGCGGATCCGCTGTGGGTCGGGGATAAAAAGCCCGGTCCCGATCATCCGACGGGGATTACTCATCGTGACAGCCTGAAGATGAACTGGTCGCATGGTCACAACGCCACCATTCATAACGGGATCAGTCGTATCGGATTTTATACCGGCGGCCATGCGGCTCGGTTCCGTGACGAAGATCTGGCTGACAAGTGGGTCGAGAAATCCGTCGAGTTCATGGAACAGAACGCTGACCGACCGTTCTTTCTGTTCTTTGCAGCTCACGACATTCACGTCCCCCGAATTCCGCACGAACGATTTCAGGGAAAAACGTCACTGGGTTTTCGAGGTGACTGTATTCTGGAATTCGACTGGTGCGTGGGGCAGCTGATGAAGACACTGGACCGGTTGAATCTGGCTGAGAAGACTCTGGTGGTGCTGTGTTCCGACAACGGGCCCGTTCTGGATGACGGCTATCAGGATGGCGCTGTCGAGAAAATCGGAACTCACAAAGCAGCGGGACCGTTTCGCGGCGGCAAGTACAGCGTCTTTGAAGGCGGCACCCGAACTCCGTTTGTGACACGCTGGAAAGGCCGCATTAAGCCAGCCGTCAGCGATCAGGTGGTCTGCACGATTGACCTGGCCGCCAGCGTCGCTGCACTGACCGGCCAGCCGCTTTCTGAAGATGCCTGCCTGGACAGCATGAACGTTCTGGACGCGTTGCTCGGTCGCGAGAATGCTCGGGGGCGAGATCACCTTGTTCAGCAGGACAACGGCAGCAGCGGAACATTCGGGTTTCGTTCCGGGGAATGGAAGCTGCAGCGAGCCGATAAAAAGACGGCTCGAAACGTTGTTGTCGAACAGGAACTGGCAAATGTGAAAGTACCTCAGTACCAGCTGTTCAATCTGAACGACGATCCCGCAGAACGACACAACATCGCAGACAAACACCCCGACGTCGCAGAACGTCTGCAAAAGCAGCTGGAAATGATCATTGCCGAAGGAAGAACCCGTCGGCAATGACGTGGACAGTGCCTGAAGCCGTCAGGCATTGAGGCGTGTGGCCAACGGAATGATCCCCGGATTTCGCATTCTTAAAGAAACGGCTGTCAGATGCCTGACCTGCAGACGGCAGACATGAAAATCTGAAAACAGAAACCGATCCCTGGTCATTCCCGGAGGCGATGCAGTGCGAAACCCTTCCCGTGATTCCCGTCGAGCATTTCTGCGAACATCAATGTCTCTGGCGGCCGGCTTTGCTCTGGGTCGCGGACCTGCGGTCAATGCCGACGAAGCAGCGGCACCTCCGGCTCTGCTGGACTGTCATCTGCACATCAATCACTTCGATCGTTCGATTGAAGACACCCTGAAGCACATGGATGCCACCGGTACGACGAAGGCCTTCATTCTGCCGCTGGAAACCGGAGAAGGCGGAGTTCTGCTGCGATCGGAAACCGTGCTGCACGCATTCCATCAGCACAAAGATCGGTTGATTCCATTCTGCCAGACAGACCTGCGACAACCGGACGCAATTGAACGGATTCGAGCCTACCATCTGCTGGGCTGTCGGGGAGTTGGGGAACAGAAGGAACACCTGCCGCTGAATGATCCGCGGGTGGAAGCCGTCATCGCTGTCTGTGATGAACTGAACTGGCCGATCACGATTCATTTTCAGGATGGTCCCGGAGGATTCAATCAGGGATTGGCGGACCATCTGGAAACCTATCTGAAGCGGTACACGAAAGTCCGCATCATCGGACACGCTCAGACGTGGTGGGCCAACATCAGCGCCGATGTTCCGGACCCGTCGAAAAGCCTGTACCCGACCGGCCCCGTTAAACCAGGCGGGCTGCTGGATCGCCTGCTGTCAGAATATCCGAATCTGTATGCCGACATGTCCGCCGGCAGCGGCTACGGTGCGCTCACGCGGGACGAAGACTTCACCGCGGGCTTCTTCCGGCGTCATCCTCGACAGCTGCTGTTCGGCAGCGACTGTCCCTGCCGTGACGGAAAGGGAGAGAACTTCAAAGGCACCTGCTACAGCACTCAACTGCAGACTTTGATCAGGAAACTGGTCGACGACCCGGACCGCCGAGCTGACATTTTTTACAACAACGCGATGACCGCACTAACCGGCACCTGATACCTGAACGCAGGTCAGAGCTTCAGAACCAATGCTTAACTTGTGCAGCGGCTCACGTCAGTTTCGTCGTGAATCAGATGCGCGCACCGGGCGCACATCTTTTCTGAGCAACGCAGTCGCGTTTCCGAGCGTCAGCTCTGATGGGGTGCGGGCGCTGCCCGCGTCAGTCGAAACCCGTTTTTCCAGTGCCAAAGCAGGCTGGGGACGTTGCCGCTGTCGAAGGTACTCAGCAGCATGCTGTGTCCGTCTTTCTTGAGGCTCTGAATGGATGACGACAGGAGTGTGGTTGCGATTCCTCGGCGCAGAGCGGTCGGGGAAACGAAGATCCAGGTCAGGTGTGGGCGGTGTGCCGGAACGCCGGGTTCCCATTCAGACGTGATCATGACCGCCCCCAGCAACTGTTCGTTTCCGTCATCCACGGCAACGAAGCCGGCATTCACGAGCAGCTGTCCGTCGCCTCCGCTCAGAGTCCGCCGGAGTCGGTTTTCAGAAGCCTGTCGCAGCTGATCGCCGCTCAGGCCGTGGAAAGCAGGCAGACTCCCGGCCGATGCTGCAAAAAGATCGGCAAGTTCGTCGAAACCTGCCGACGTCAGCGGCTGAATTGTCAACTCGATCGGATTTCGGTTTCGAACGTGGTCTGACTGGACAGAATCGAGCTGCAGCACGGCATGATGCTCGGAACTCGCCGGAGTGATCACCACGGTCCCGTTGAAGTAGTCGTATCGGTATCCGGGATGCTGTGGCAGCCGGCGGAAATCTTCCTGACTGATGGGCAGTTCGATACGGTGCTGGGAATGCGTCATTTGCCCGGAGGTGAATCGAGAGAAAGGAACGGAAAGCTCAGAGCCAGCCGAATTCAATTCTGCCCAACGGCGAGACCTGGCAATCAGTGGCATGAGCTGCATCAACAGTCTGACGAATCCGGAATCCGGCACAACCGGACGACAGGATGATCAATGATCTGCTCCCGGGAATAGCCGGTGATGAAAACAACCTTGACTTCCCTGCCGTTCAGCACTGAAATCCGGACACCACAGATGAATTCATTTCTGCCATCTTGCCGAATCGACGTTCCATGACACAGGCTCGCCTTCAGGGCATCTTCACTCCGAATCTCGTCCCCTACACCGCAGATGGAAGCATCAACGAGGCCGAGCTGCGGAAGTACGTTGACTGGCTGATTGAGCGAGGAGTGCACGGACTGTATCCCAACGGTTCGACGGGCGAATTCACTCGATTCACACCGGAAGAGCGGCGGCGAATTGTGGCCGTAATTGCCGATCAGACTCGGGGGCGGGTTCCGATTCTGGCCGGGGCGGCGGAAGCCAACGTCCGGGAAACTCTGGCGGCCTGCGAGTACTATGCGTCGCTGGGAATCCGAGCGGTCGCGATTGTAGCTCCGTTTTATTACAAGCTGAGCCCCGCCAGTGTCTACGCCTATTTCAAGGAGATCGGCGACAACACACCGATCGATGTGACGCTGTACAACATTCCGATGTTCGCCAGTCCGATTGATGTTCCCACCATTCAGCGACTGTCGGAAGAATGCGAACGCATCGTGGCGATCAAGGATTCGTCCGGCGAAATTCCTCACATGATCCGGATGATTCAGGCCGTGAAACCCAACCGACCGGACTTTGCCTTCCTGACCGGCTGGGATGCCGCCCTGATGCCGATGTTGCTGGTGGGATGCGACGGAGGAACCAACGCGAGTTCCGGAGTCGTTCCCGAACTGACTCGAAAACTGTACGACCTGACCACCAGTTACCGCATTGATGAAGCTCGAAAGGTGCAGTACGACCTTGTCAAACTGTTTGACACAATGATCTATTCGGCCGAATTTCCGGAAGGCTTTCGAGCGGCCGTCAGCCTGCGAGGATTTCAGATGGGCAAAGGCCGACAACCGTTGTCAGCCGAACAGCGAACAGACCTGTCGACGCTCAGCAACGAACTTCAGTGCATGCTGTCAGCTCATGGCTTCACGGATCAGCCGATCGGCGGCTGCCCGATCGGTCCGGGCAACACAGCCGCCAACACCGCTGAAGTGTCAGCAATCGTGCAGCAGGTCGTGGCCGAACTGAACCGCCGCGGTCTGATGTAACAACGGGGAACGACTTTCAGCAGGTGTTGCGTCAGAGGGGAGCGGTTGCTGGCGGCTCACAGCCGGATCACCCGGCCGTGCGTTCCTGCTGCAGCTGTTTGAGCGTTGCCAGCATTTGCTCTTCGGAAGGTGCCTGGCCCTGGCGGCGGCGGTGTTCCAGCTGAGCTTCCAGGTCTTCGAGCAGTGGTTTCAGCGACCGAATCTCACCCTCGCTGACTCGGTCAATAAACAGCACGCCGTCCAGATGATCGTTTTCGTGCTGGACAACTCGAGCCGGCAGGCCGGTCAGGTCCATGGAAAACTGAGTTCCGTTCAGGTCGAAGGCTTCGACGGTAATCCTTTCGGCTCGCGTCACCGGACCGTAGATTTCCGGTAGACTGAGACAGCCTTCTTCGGCGTCACAGCTGCCGTTGCGTTTGATAATTTCCGGATTGATGAAGACCTGTTCCAGATCATTCTGTTCGGGATCGCCGCTGGGATTGATGACGAACATCCGATACGGCAGCGCCACCTGATTGGCGGCCAGACCAATTCCGCGGGCTTCGTACATCAGTTCGAACATCTGCTCGACCCAGTTGCGCAGCTGGGCATCAATCCGGGTGATTTCCCGGGATTTCCAGCGGAGCGCGGGATGCGGATGGTGGACGATTTCGAGATCAGACATCGGTTTGGGAAAATGTTCTTCAACAAAAGGCCGACCGCGACAACGGCGTCGGCGGTCAGACGGAAGTATCCTGAGCCCGGGAAAAACCGCAAGCAGAACCGTGCCTGGACCTTTGATTTCCGGATCATCGGTCTGCGTTGAGCGGCGGAACTCGGGAAGGTTCGGCTTCGCTTCCGACGGCTTGACGGAATCCCAAAGTGTAAGACCAACAGCAGGGGGCGTGAGTTTTGTGTGAAACTGCAAACGCACAGCCCGAGCATTTGAATCGGAATTGCAATTCGCGAGAATCCCCGCTGAACGTGGCCGATCTGACCCTGGGCAGGTTCCCGGATCAGCGACGATTCACAACGAACCGAACTGCGTGCAGAAGTTCTGCGGAGAAGTCAGGTCGCTGAGTCGCGGCCGAAGGTGACGTTCGAGAGACTGGTTCAAACAAATTCTGACAGTGAATGGAAAGTGCCGAGATGGCCAGGAAATCAATTGCTGACGTCGATGTTCAGGGCAAACGAGTGTTGATGCGGGTTGACTTTAATGTGCCGCTGGACGGGACAACCGTTACAGACGACGGACGGATTCGGATGGCTCTGCCGTCAATCCAGTCTGTCCTGCAGCGCGGCGGACGATTGATTCTGATGAGTCATCTGGGTCGACCGGAGAAGGGGGCCGACAATTCGAAATACAGCCTGAAACCTGCAGCTGACCGACTGGCAGAACTGCTGGGTTCGAGCGTTGCGTTTGCCGGCGATACCGTCGGCCCGGACGCCGCCGCCAAAGTCGCGGCTCTGCAGGATGGTGGAGTTGTGGTGCTGGAGAATCTGCGGTTCGAAGAAGGCGAGAAAAAGGGCGATGCCGACTTCGCTGCCAAACTGGCCGTGTTTGGTGATATCTACTGCAACGATGCGTTCGGAACATGCCACCGAACTGACGCGTCAATGTATGCTGTTCCCATGGCGATGACTGGCAGGCCGCGAGTTGTTGGGTTTCTGGTGCAGAAAGAAATCCAGTATCTGACGGACGCCATTGAGAACCCGGAACGACCGTTTGTGGCCATCCTGGGAGGAGCCAAGGTTTCTGATAAGATTATGGTCATCCGTAATCTTCTGGGAATCTGCGACCGGGTGCTGATTGGCGGGGCCATGGCATACACGTTCGCTCTGGCACAGGGCGGCAGGGTCGGCGGCAGTCGAGTCGAAACCGACAAGGTTGACCTGGCCAACGAACTGATCGCTCTGGGCGGTGAAAAACTGGTGCTGCCACTGGACACTCACTGCGGAGATGCCTTCAACACCAACTGCAATAAAGTTGTTGTGGACGCCGGTCATATTCCCGATGGTTACGAAGGTCTGGATATCGGTCCGAAAACGGCGGCTCTGTATGCCGACATCGTTCGGGGTGCCAAAACCGTGGTCTGGAACGGGCCGATGGGCGTGTTCGAAATGAGTCCCTTTGATGCGGGCACCAAAGCTGTTGCCGAAGCACTGGCTCAGAGTTCCGGGATCAGCATCATCGGTGGCGGAGACAGCGCGGCTGCGATTCGCCAGCTGGGCTTCGAAGATCAGGTCTCTCACGTGAGCACCGGGGGGGGAGCCAGCCTGGAAATGCTGGAAGGCAGGAAGTTTGCAGCGGTTGAGATCCTGGACGAAGTCTGACGGGCATCAGCGAATGTCGATGAAGACAGGCGGAGCAGGATCACCATGCTGCTCCGCCTGTTGTTTCCGGGACGAATGCTGCATTGGTCAATCCAACCAATCCTGCGACGTTGCCACGAATAGATCTCTGCGGGGACGCAATGATATTGTCCACGCTGAAGTTAGATCACGAGTTGAAAGATTTCTGAAACCGGACGTCTGAACGGTTCCCGTCCCATGCCCTCGTCGCACATTCAACCAGCGCTGCTGAGGAAGATGACGGTTCGCCGTGTTCTGGAATGTCTGCAGGAACAGGGATCGCTGTCTCGAGCCGATCTGACTCGTGAAACCGGCATCAGTGCCCCGACGGTTTCCAAGATCGTTGCGGATCTTCTGGAATCCGGTCTTCTGGAAGAAGGTGAGGCTCCGGAAAACAGTGTGGGGCGGCCGGGAAAACGAGTCTATCTGGCTCGTGATACCGCGCAGGTGATCGGGGTTGTTCTGGACGGTCACACGTGTGTCGTGGTGGTGGCATCACTGAACGGAGACATCGATCATGCGCGTTCGGTTTCTTTTCCGACGCCGTCGGGTTACCAGCCCCTGCTGAAACAGCTGAAAGCAGCAGTCGAAGCCATCAACAGCGGGTCTCAGGCAAGAACACTGGGGATCGGCATCAGCACGCCGGGACTGCTGAATGAAACGGAGTGTCTGTTCTCGCCGAATCTGCATGCGATCAGTCACCAGAATCCGGCTCGGGATCTCCGGCAGCTGGTTGGCATACCCTGCATCTGCATGCAGGAAACCCGAGCGCTGTGTCTGTCTGAGCGTCTGTACGGCAGCGCCGGTGGCAGCGACAACTTCGCAATGCTGGATCTGACGACCGGACTGGGACTTGGAATTTTCACCGGAGGCGAACTGCTGCAGGGACATATCGGGCTTGCCGGAGAACTCGGACACATCACGGTCGATCCGTCAGGACGTCTGTGTGGCTGCGGCAATCACGGCTGCCTGGAAACCCTGGCAACCGACGCTGCTCTGGCCACAATGGTTTCTGAACGGACTGGTCGCCGAGTCACCGCCGGTGAAGTCATCGAACTGCTGCGCACCGGAGCTCTGCAGGCTCCGGATGAGCTGAATCGTGTTTGCGAGTATGCTGCCATTGCCATGGCGGCGACGATCAATCTGCTGAATCCGCAAAACGCTGTACGTGTACGGCCGTCTGATGTCGATCAGTGAGGCAACAATGGATCAGGTCGTTCGGATGACTCGTCGACGAGCTCTTGAACCGTCCTTCGATGCGTGTCAGATTCGCCCGGCTGTGACAACCAAGGAACAGGGCGCGATTGCCGCCATCATGTACGATCTGACCAAAGCCGCGGGACCCCGCATTTCAGAATGACGCAGCTGCCGCTTCGACGGTTGGGTAGTTGTCGAACAGGCGATGAAAGCCGACCACGTGGAAGGCTTCTTCGATCATGCCTTCCAGTCGAGCAAACCGAACAGCGCCGCCGGCTTTCTGAAGCCGGGAATGGGCTCGAATCATCACGCCAAACCCCAGACTGGTGATGAGAGAGAGGTTGTGGCAGTCGAAAATCAGGCGGTTGTGTCCCTGACTGATTTCCTGTTCCAGGCGTTCGAAAAACGCTTCAGGCGTTCCTGCATCCAGTTGAGCAGTAAGCTCGACAACCAGAATCTCAGGGTAACCTTCAGGTTCGCAGGTGCGAAAATGAATCATCTGATGGCAGTTCGGAAGGAAGGTGAGCGGGGCAGGAGACTTCCGGGACAGTCAGGTCATGATATGCAAGACGCGTTTCAACGAGATTTTGTTTCAAACAAATCACGTTTTCGAAGCGATACCAGCACATTTTCAAACGTCAGTTTGACGGATCACCGGCGATGGCTCCGGCGACTGGATGACCCGTTCATCTTTGACACCTGATGTTCAAAAACACAGTGGAAACTTTCGGATTTCCAGCAGGGAAACGTGAAAATTCAGCGGGCGGGCCTGCCACAGTGCCTGCATCTTTGATATCCGGCTGTTAGACTGCGGCCCCGCACGGGTTCCCTCCAAATTTACAGGAAAATTCGATGAGATTCTTTGTAGCTTCCCTGACCCTTTTGAGCGTTTGTGCTGTTCAGGCCGCTGACTGGCCAACCTGGCGAGGTGTGGCCCGCGATGACGTTTCTCAGGAGACCGGGCTGCTGACGGAATGGCCGGAAGGTGGCCCGAAGAAAGTCTGGACCAGCACCGAAGCCGGATTGGGGTATTCAGGCATTGCCGTTGTTGGTGATCGCCTGTACACACTGGGCGCCGACGATTCTTCCGAATACGTCATGGCCCTGGACGCCTCCAGTGGCAAACGCCTGTGGCAGACGAAAGTCGGGTCGAAACTGTCCAACGGTTGGGGCGATGGTCCTCGAAGCACGCCGACGGTTGTCGGTGATCTGGTTGTTGCTCTGGGAGGCGAAGGTGATCTGGTGTGTGTCGCCGCTGCCGACGGAGCTCTGAAATGGTCGGCTTCGATGCAGAAGCTGGGCGGAAAAATTCCGAACTGGGGCTATTCTGAATCGCCTCTGGTCGACGGCGATGTTGTCCTGTGTACTCCGGGCGGAGATCAGGGAACCGTTGTGGCCTTTAACCTGAAGTCGGGCGAAAAACTGTGGCAGTCGACTGAAGTGACCGAGGGAGCTCACTATTCCTCGATCGTGCCGGTCAATCATTTCGGACAGAAACAGTACATTCAGCTGACTCAGAACAAGCTGTTCGGACTGGATGCCGACGGGAAACTGCTGTGGGATGCCGAATGGCCGCTGGGCCGCACGGCCGTCATTCCGACTCCGATTTATCATGATGGTTCTGTCTACGTGACATCGGGATACGGTGCCGGCTGCATGCTGGTGAATGTCAGCAAAGATAACAAAGCTGAAAAGGCCTACGACAACAAGAATATGAAGAACCATCATGGCGGCGTAATCCTGATCGGTGATCACGTTTATGGTCACAGTGACGGTGTGGGCTGGCTGTGTCAGGATTTGAAGTCCGGCGAAATCACCTGGAATGAAAAAGGGAAGCTGGGCAAAGGCGCCATCGCGTATGCGGATGGCATGCTCTACTGCCTGGACGAAGGATCCGGAACCTGCGTGCTGATCAAAGCCACCACCAGCGGCTGGGAGGAACACGGTCGTTTCGTTCTTGAGCCTCAGACAAAACAGCGATCATCCAAAGGCAAAGTGTGGACTCATCCCGTCATTGCCAATGGTCGCCTGTATCTGCGCGATCAGGAAATCATCAACTGTTATGACGTCAGGAAGTAAACGTCGATGAATGTCGTTCAGAAGCACCTGCATGATCATCAGCAGTCCGCAATTGAAGAGTTGTTCCAACTGCTGCGAATCCCCAGCATCAGCGCGGACTCGACTCATCGAACAGATATGCAGACATGTGCTGCATGGCTGCTGAAAGCCATGCAGCGCTGTGGCCTGACCGCCGAAATCGTGCCCACTCGGGGACATCCGATCGTTTACGGAGAACGGCTGGAAGATTCCCGTTTGCCCACTGTGCTGATCTACGGGCACTATGACGTCCAGCCTCCGGATCCGCTGGACAAATGGGTCAGCCCGCCGTTTGAACCGGAGATTCGCGACGGAAAGATCTATGCTCGCGGTGCCACAGACGACAAGGGGCAGGTGTTCACTCATCTGAAGTCGCTGCAGGCCTGTTATGAACTGAACGGCCGGCTTCCGGTCAATGTGAAGTTCATCATCGAAGGCGAGGAAGAAGTTGGCAGCGATCACCTGACAGACTTCCTCACGGAACGCCGATCCGCTCTGGCTGCAGATGTTGCCGTCATCAGTGACACCAGCCAGTACGGAGACGGAATTCCGGCCATCACCTATGGCCTGCGAGGCATCATTGCAGCGGAAGTTCGCCTGACCGGACCGGCCAAGGACCTTCACAGCGGAGTCTACGGCGGCAGCATCGCCAATCCTGCCAACGCGATTGCCAGACTGTGCGGAAGCCTGGTAGGGGACGATGGTCGAGTCCGGATTCCCGGGTTCTATGACGATGTTCAGGAACTGACGGATCCGGAACTGGCTCAGTTTGCCCGGCTGCCCTTTTCGGAAGAAAAGTTTCTCAAGGAAGTCGGCAGTTCTGACGTGTTCGGAGAGACCGGTTACACCACTCTGCAGCGTCGTTGGGTTCGGCCGACCTGCGACATCAACGGCATCGTCAGCGGCTACACGGGGGAAGGGCCCAAAACGATTGTGCCATCCACGGCGCGAGCCAAAATCACGTGCCGCATGGTGCCCGGTCAGAATCCGAAAAAGATTATGGCATCACTCGAAACCTTTCTGCGGAACCAGTGTCCTCCGGGACTGAAGTTCGAATTTCAGAACTTCCACGGATGCGAAGCCTTCGTGTTTGATCCCACCAGTCCGTGGATCACAGCGGCGGCGGAAGCTCTGAAGCAGACCTACGGCCAGGAACCGGTTTTCATTCGAGAAGGCGGATCGATCCCGGTCGTGACCAGCTTTCAGCAGATTCTGGGAATCGATACATTGCTGCTGGGCTGGGGCCGTAATACCGATGACCTTCACAGCCCGAATGAACATTTTCATGTGGAAGACTTTCACAACGGAACTCTGGCCAGTGCTGCTCTGTGGGACAGTCTGGCGGCCGTGAAGGTCGATGGCTGATTTTTCTCCCGGGACCCGGACCTCCCAACTGGTCCCGGTGCCTCACACCGGACAGTGGGCGAAGACGATGTTCTTCGCCGCCGCTCAGTTTCTGCGAGCGGCAGATTGAACACCTCCAAGGAAACAGGACCATGCTGGATCTGCAGTTTATCTGCGACCATCGCGAAGAAGTGGAACAGAACTGCAAAGCTCGCGGTGTTCAGGCCGACGTAGCCGCCGTGGTGCAGCTGCGCGACGAACGAAACCGGCTGATTGTCGCCGGCGATGATCTGCGTCGACAGCAGAAGGAAGCCTCAGCAAAAATCCCTAAAGCCACTGCGGAAGAACGCCCGGCGCTGATTGAACTCGGCAAACAGCTCCGAGATCAGATTGCAGAAGCCGAAACAGCTCAAAAGCAAATCGAAGCCCGTCTGCACGAAGCTCAGTCACAGATCCCCAACATGACTCACCCGTCGGCTCCGACCGGCGGGGAAGACGACGCCACGGAAATCCGGATCGTCGGAACGAAACCGGCGTTCGATTTCGAACCGCTCGATCATGTCGACATCGCGGCCAAACTGGACCTGATCGATTTCGAAGCCGGTGCTCGAGTCGCCGGGCATGGCTTCTATTACCTGAAGAACGATGCTGTCATGCTGGAAATGGCGCTCGTTCAGTTCGCTCTGCAGAAGCTGCGAGCCGAAGGGTTTACGCTGTTTACCACGCCGGATCTGGCTCGTGATTCGGTGCTGGAAGGCATCGGTTTCAATCCGCGAGGCGATGAAACTCAGATTTATTCCGTCGCGAATACGGAACTCAGTCTGGTGGCGACCGCCGAGATTACTCTGGGTGGAGCCCTGAAAGACCAGACGCTGGATCTGAAGGATCTGCCGCTGAAATTCGCCGGCCTGAGCCACTGTTTTCGAACGGAAGCCGGAGCTCACGGACGAAAGACTCGCGGTATTTACCGAGTTCACCAGTTCACCAAGGTCGAAATGTTCGGTTTCACCGCACCGGATGTGGACGCTTCCGATGCTCTGCATCAGGACATCGTGCGGATCGAAGAAGAAATCTTTCAGGCTCTGGGTATTCCCTATCGACTGATTGATACGGCTTCCGGAGACCTGGGCGGACCTGCCTATCGGAAGTTCGACCTGGAAGCATGGATGCCGGGTCGCAACGAATACGGCGAAGTGACGTCCGCATCCAACTGTACAGACTATCAGGCACGTCGGCTGGGAATCCGCTGTCGGTCCGCCGAAAAGAAGGGCACTCAGTTTGTCCATACTCTGAACGGAACAGCCATTTCCTGTGCACGAGCCATCATTGCAGTGCTGGAGAATTACCAGCAGGCCGATGGCACCGTCGTTGTTCCGGAAGTCCTGAGGCCATGGGTTGGTCGCGATGTCATCACAGGCCGGGCGTGATTCACGCCTCCGGCCTCCATCGGAAAGTGACGGCACTTCGTCAGGTCCATTCAGAGTTGGTGTTTTCGTTTATCCTGAACTGGTTCAGAGAGAACTGCGGAAATGGCAAAGAACGTGTTTGGCGAAGATCTGCAGGTGTGTTCCTCCGACCCCATGACCGGATTTTTTCGCACCGGCAAATGCGACACATGCGGCGATGATCTGGGAATGCACACGGTGTGTGTGGAAACCACCGCTGAGTTCCTGGAATTCTCGAAGAGCGTCGGGAACGATCTCAGCACACCGCACCCCGAATACCGGTTTCCTGGCCTGAACCCGGGAGACCGCTGGTGCCTGTGTCTGTCGCGCTGGCTGGAAGCCCTGCAGGCCGGTGTGGCTCCGCGACTGGTGCTGCGAGCCACGCATATGTCGGCCATTGAGCACATTTCCATGGAAACCCTTCTGGAACACGCTCTGGACGCTCGACCGGAACAAACCTGATCAACCGAACAATCGGCCAGGTTTTCCGTCAAATCAGCCGATCTGGCGTCATCCGGGGATTTTCACGAGAATCTGCCGGTGTTGCCGGAAGCCGTTTGTCAGACAGGGAGGGTTACGAAGACTGCCGAATCCCTTGACATCGTTCCTCGAAAACGGTTTTATGGTGATGCAGGAACACGGGCAAAATTTCGCGTTGATTGTCAGCGCGACTGACCGAAGAATGGCGGTGTCGCCTGGTCCGTGGTGACTTGTTTGTCCTGAACAAAACTCTGGAGGCAATTGAATGCGTAGTTTGAACAGTGCCGGTCGATTTCTGGTCGCGGGTGCATGTCTGTTTGCGATGGTCCTGGTTTTGGGTGAAACGGCGTCTGCCCGTCCCAAATATTCCGGCGTCATGAGCTCGACATACGAAGATCTGGCCAAGAAGCACGGCAAAGACGGTAAGCTGACCTGTGCAGTCTGTCACCCGACCAAGAGCAAGAAAGAACGCAACAACTACGGTGCGGCTCTGGGCAAGGCTCTCGACAAGCCAAACCAGTCCGACGAAGCCAAGATCAAGGAAGCTCTGGTCAAGATCGAAAAAGAAAAGAGCGCAACCGAAGGAAAGACCTTTGGCGATCTGATCAAAGCCGGAGAACTGCCTGGCACCGAAGAAGTCGCCAAGTAAGGGACTTGGATTCAGAATTCAGGACGATTGTCCTGCCTGACCTTCACACGCGAACTGCTCAACCGGGCAGTTCGCGTTTTTTTTGTGCCGATGATCAGCAATCACACCAGTCCGGTCGAGGCTTTGAAGTAACGACCATCGGTCGACCGCTCTGCAGTTCGGCAACTTCGGCCACAAGCTGCCGGACGTCTTCGCTGTCGATTGCGGCCGTGAAGGCCAGACGAAATGTCACTTCAGCATCTGATGGCAGACTGATGACTCGTCCGTGTCGCCGTTCAAAGGTTTTCAGATTGGGAAAGCTGCTGCCGGGTTCGAGGCCGGTACAGTAACCATCTGCTTCTGCCTGAGTGTTCTTCCACACAGAAAACCACGGCAGGGTGTCGACGTCGAACCGAACGGCGACACCTCGATCAGCATCTGCATTCGACAGAACCGCCAGTCCCCGACCGGACTCATCCGCAATCGGACGAGCGAAATACACCTGTTCGGCATAACCCGGTTCGGGGTCGGTGTACCGGTTCCATGTCGCAATGCCTTCGGCAGCCCGAGCGTTTCTCGGCACGATCTCACTTGCGGCGATGTGCAGCACGGAATTCCCTTCCAGCAGCGGCCGACCGAAGTTGCAGTGATACAGCATTTCGACTTCAGCAGGCGATGATCCCGGATTTCGGACTTCATCCATAATTTCAAAAGAGGTGCTGCCGGGATACGTTGTCAGTCGGGAAATCAGTCGAAGCCTGCCCCCGAACATGCTGCTTTCGTCCACAACACCGACAACGGAGATGGCTCCGTCATCGGCAATTTCAACGGTGACTTCATGAGCCGGCAGATTTGCGATGCGACCATGCAGCGGCAGAAACTGTTCTGAAACGACCTTCCCGGACTCGTCCGTGATTTTGTCGGTTCCTGGTGCCCCGTTCCATCCCAGGCCGCAGCGGCAGATCAGCTCATTGAATCCATCCAGCCACCCGATACCGCCTCGCCGCATTGGATCCACGAAGGCCGGGTTGACCGGACGTTCAACCGGAGACTTCCATTCCAGCGGCAGGCCGGCCGATTCCGCCTTCCAGACTCCCATCCCACGTGTCGGCAGCAGGGCAATGCGAGTACACCCGTTGTTCAGCCAGACGACATCCACGCCGTCCGAAAGTCCTCCCGAAAGCCGCTGCATGCGAACGCTCCAGCCCTCGCCGGACGACAACCCGCAGGCCGCAGCATCAATCACAGAAGTGGTGTCATGAATTCCCTGATCAACGCTCATCAGGACAAACGATGTCTGCACGCCAAAACCTCAGTCACAAATGGAGACCTGATCTTCGTCCCGAAGACGGGCCGAACGTCGTTCGAGATTAGGGCGCGGGACTGGTTTCGTCAATCAAACCAGAAATTCCGTTCGCGGAAGGCATACAACAAAACGGCGAAAGGAGGGCTGGTACGGGGCACGACCCCCCCTCCTTCGCCGCCCTGCCGAAGCAGGCTTCATTGTCTTCACGGGCGGGCTCCTCTGAGCAGCCCTGGCAGCTTCGATTTCACGGGTTCAACGAGGGATCGACATTCGATTGGTCCGAAGGTTGTCAAACTCAGACCTCGTCATGCGTCCGGGAATCATACCCCCGTGACGAACCAAACCCTCACGGAATTTCCAAATTACGTCAACCTAACGGAATATCCCAGGGGAGTCTCCCGACCCGCCTTCTCATCGATAGGAGCAGTGTCCGGCACCGGGAAAGTGATTTCCACAGATGCCGGCTGCCGGCGGGAATCAATAATCCGCTTCGTCGTCGCTGTCCTCAACGGCGGGAAGAGCCGTGAATGTTGACTTCACCACCTGTCGAATCGTGCGGACGGCGCGTTCTTCGGTGAGCTTCTTCAGAGCATCGTCGAAAGACATGACTCCCAGATCACCATCGATGCGACAACGAACGGCGACGGCGTTCTGTTCGGCTTCCTTCGGACCGACCACCAGCATGTAGGGAATCAGGTCCATCTGAGCTTCCCGGATCTTTGCCTGCAGCTTGGCACTCTGCAGGTCCGTGGAGACTCGGAAGTCGTGTTGCCTCAGTCGAGCGGCCACATCTTTGGCGTAGTCGTCCGACTTTTCGCTCAGCGGCAGAACGCGAATCTGTTCCGGAGCCAGCCACAGCGGAAACGCGCCGGCAAAGTGTTCGATCAGCACGCCGACAAATCGTTCCATCGAACCGAATGGAGCTCGATGGATCATCACCGGACGATGCGGCTTGTTGTCCGCTCCGGTATATTCCAGCTTAAAGCGTTCCGGCAGATTGTAGTCGAGCTGGACGGTTCCCAACTGCCATTCGCGACCCAGACAGTCTCGACACATGAAGTCGGCCTTCGGACCGTAGAAAGCGGCCTCGCCCGGCGTTTCGACAAAGTTCAACCCCTGTTCCGTCAACACCTTCCGCAGAATCGCTTCGGCGTTATTCCACAGTTCGTCACTGCCGACGTATTTGTCGGAATTCGGATCGCGCGTGGACAACTGAACTCGGTAGTCTTCCATGCCGACAGCTTCCAGTACGTACTTGACCAGCCGCAGAGTATTCACGAATTCTTCTTCCACCTGTTCGGGCGTGCAGAACAGGTGAGCATCGTCCTGAGTAAACCCGCGAACGCGCAGCAGGCCGTTCAGTTGCCCCGATTTTTCGTGTCGATACACCGTTCCGAATTCGGCCAGACGCACCGGCAGATCGCGGTAACTGCGAGGAATCGCTTTGTACATCTGCACGTGATGAGGACAGTTCATCGGCCGCAGCAGATAGCGTTCGTGCTGCTTTTCCCATGTACGCAGGACGGCTCGCTTTTCATCGGCGGAACCGTTGATGGGGAAGTCGTCGACATCGAAGCCCAGCACCAGAGCCGCATCCAGCAGCTTCTTTTCGTCGTCCGCAGAAGGTGCCGCCAGTTCTTCATCGTTGGGATCCAGACAGCGAATCCAGTGGTCCACCAGCTGCCCGGCCGAATGCCCGAACAGCGGAGCAAACTGAGATTCGCGGTAGTAAGGAAAGTGCCCGCTGGTTTCATACATTTCAACTCGACCAATCTGCGGCGAATACACGGGCGTGTAACCGCATCGCAGCAGTTCGGCTTTGATGAATTCTTCCAGAGTTGCTCGAATGGTGGCCCCTTTCGGCAGCCACAGACACAATCCCTGACCGACTTCCGGGCTGATGGTGAACAACTGCAGCCGCTGCCCGAGCACTCGGTGATCGCGCTTCTTGGCTTCTTCGATCTGTTCCAGATACGCGGCCAGTTCCTTCTTGTCGAAGTACGCCGTCCCGTAAACTCGCTGCAGCGGCTTGTTGTTGACGTCGCCTTTCCAGTGTGATCCGGCCACGCTGAGAATCTTGAAGGCTTTGACGAAACCGGCGTGAGGAATGTGCGGACCGCGACACAGGTCGACAAACTCGCCCTGCCGATAAAAGCTCAGCGAATCATGATCCGTCAGACCGCCTTCGATGTGTTCCACCTTCAGATCCTGATTCAGGTCCCGGCAGAACTGAATCGATTCGTCGCGGTTCATGTGGAAGCGTTCGAAGGGTTCGGCTTCCTTGATGATCTGTTTCATTTCGGCTTCGATCTTCGGAAAGTCGTCTTCCCGAATCGGCGTGGCCAGATCGAAGTCGTAGTAAAACGTGTTGCCGCGAACCGGACCAAACGCCAGACCAACGCCTTCGTACAACCGCATGATGGCTCGAGCCATGATGTGAGCACAACTGTGCCGCATGACGGCGGCCGCTTCAGCATCGCGAGTCGTCAGCAGTTTGAGCGGCACGGGGCGAGCATCCGTGAGTTCCGCCAGCGGCCGCATCGCGTCGACGGTTTTGCCGTCGATGACGGCAGCCACGGTGGCTCGAGCCAGCCCTTCGCTGATGCCGGAAGCGACATCCAGAGCTGTCGCGAAGTCTTCTTTTTCAACAATGTTCCCGTCGGGCAGTTGTACCTGAATCATGAGCGCGTCATTCGATCTGAATCACGCTGCAGCAGACCCGGCGACCGAAACAGATGGCCCCCGCAGGATTGCAAATGCGGCCCGCTGCAGTCGTTGACTCGCGTTTTATAACGTCGAATCAGAATTGCCACAACGCGGGCGAAGGGACGTCATGCTCTCGGCATGCGCCATCACGATGGCCGATCGTAGAGCACTTCCTGGCCTCGGACGGATTCATCGAAACGGCCGTCGTTGTACACCGTCCGGCCTCCAACAATGGTCCGGATTGGCCAGCCTTTCAGTGTGACTCCGTGCCAGGGGCTCCATCCGCATTTCGTGACCTGGTTCTGATTCAGGATCTGCTGAATCCGATTCATGTCGACCAGGACCAGGTCGGCATCAAAACCGGCCTGAATTTTTCCCTTGCTGCGAATGTTCCAGACGCGGGCCGGAGCTTCGCACATCCAGCTGACCACCTGTCCCAGAGTACAGCGGCCTTCATTCACTTCATTCAGCATCAGTGCCAGTGAATTCTCGACGGCAGGCAGTCCGGAAGGTGACTGAGGATAGGGCTGCTGTTTCTCTTCCAGAGTGTGCGGAGCATGGTCGGTGGCGATGACCTGAATGGTTCCATCCTGCAGACCGACCCAAAGTTCTTCGCAGTCTTCTCTGTTTTTGATCGACGGGTTCATCTGAACAAGCGATCCCAGCCGAGCGTAGTCGTCCACGCTGAACAGCAGATGATGCGGACAGGCTTCGGCCGTAATCAGATCACTGGTCGAACGCAGAAACCGCACTTCGTCGGCCGTCGAAACATGCAGCACATGGAAGCGATGCTGATGTCGCTCCGCCAGTTCAACGGCTCGCCGAGTCGCTATCAACGCCGCCCTGTGATCGCGAATCCGGCTGTGATCTTCCCACGTGCGGCCTCCACCCAGGCGTTCACTGTTGGCTCGCACCGTGGCTTCGTCTTCGCAGTGAGCACAAATCGGAAGACTGGTTTCCGCAAAAATGCGTTCAAGAGCCGCCTGCTGATCAACCAGCATGTTGCCGGTGCTGGAACCAATGAAGATCTTGATTCCAGGTGTCCGACTGGCCTGCTGCAGCACCTCAACATTATCGGGCGTGGCACCGATGTAGAAGCCGAAGTTGACCAGACATTTTTCAGCTGCGATCGCGAGCTTGTCATCCAGCGATTGCAGAGTAATCGTAGGTGGCTTCGTGTTGGGCATCTCCAGAAACGTGGTGATACCTCCCTTCGCACAGGCGCGGCTTCCGGTCGCCAGGTCTTCCTTGTGCGTCAAACCGGGATCGCGAAAATGAACCTGATCGTCAATGACTCCTGGAAGCAGATGCAGCCCGGACGCATCAATGACTTCGTCCACCGGAGTCTGCGGATCAGCAGCCACATCGGCGATGATGCCGTCCTGAATCAAAATACCGGCAGTTCGCGTTCCGTCCGGAAACACCACACTTGCGCCGCGAATCAAGATTTTCACAATCAGTTCCTCACGCGGGCTGAGCCCACACCCGGTACGAATTCACATTCAAACACACGACGGTGTCGCCGGAAACAACAGCCCGTTTACTGAGTATCCGCTTTGGAATCTCCGTTCTTTGCCGTCTTTCGGATCGTTCCGAACATGTGTCCGCCCTTGTCTCCATGCTGCCACGTTCCCGCGTATCGATCTCCATGAAAGATGACTCGAGCAGAAAATGCATCTCCCAGGCCGGGCAGTGACTGATCCGTGAGTGACACCATCGGAGTGTCGCCGGCCCAGATCACCGGCACAGCCACCGGCAGTCGAGCGTCTCGTTCGCCATAACGAATCCGCACCATAAACGTCCACAGGTTGCCCGTCAGTTTCGACACACTTTCAATGTCGTAGCGTTCTGTTTTCGGAGCTTTGTCAGTCTGTCCGTCGACGGTGAAGGAACCCGTCAGCACGCAGCCGGACAGCTGCTCAACAAACGCCGCTTCGCGATTCTGCTGTTCGGCAGAAGCGTCGTCGCTGTCGGCTCGCCCGATTCCGGACAGCAGACAGGTTCCCGCAAGCACCACCCGACACGCGCTGACAATCTGACGTTTCATCGATTCAATCTCCTCAAGTGTTCCTGTGGTCAGTTTCCACATCCCGCACGAGCAGACGCCCGGAAACTCAACGGCGTCGCTCAGAATACTTTCCTGCATGCAGGATAACGATTCCAGGCCGCCGACAGTATTGACCAGGACAGGAGTCTTCGTCGGTACTCAGCCGCGCAGGAAAAACCCTCGAATTCCTGAAGCAGGAATTCGAGGGTTGCCGTGGTTTGGTATCAGCAGGACTCTGCCTGCAGACTCCGCCGACTATTTGACCTTGATGGCATACAGTCGGGATCGGTCGGAGACGAACATGGTTCCGTTGGCGATGGTCGGAGTGCTGTAGATGGACGAATCGAAGGTTTTGGTTTCGATTTCTTCCAGCTTGTCGCCGGCTTTCAGAACAACCATTTCGCCGTCTTCGTCACCCAGCAGAACTTTGCCATCGATCACCATCGGAGATCCCCAGACGGCAGCAAAGGTATCGAACACCCACTTCTCTTCACCGGTTTTGAAATCGACGCAGTGCAGGAAGCCGCTCAGATCCGGAGCGTACACCAGACCGTCGTGAACCGCGGCTGTGGAAATGGTTCGACGGAACAGCAGTTCCTTATCGTCGTTGACACCTCCCAGATGCCAGATCTGACCGCTGTTCGGATTATCTTTCCAGCCATCGCCATCGGCAATCTGAGGACTGATGTCACCGGTTTTGGTGGCGTCGATGCGATACAGATGTCCGACACCTTCACCGTGTTCCGGGTCCTGACCAACGGCCAGAATGACGCTGTTTTCGGCAAAGACCGGAGTGGAAATAATGTTGTTTCGCGTTCCTCGGCCACCCAGTTCCCATGCCGAATCCTTGGGGTTGAGGTCAAACCACCAGATCATTTCCCCATTCGTCGGATCGAACGCGTAGAGAACTCCGTCGCCGCCGGGCATGAAGATCTGAGCCTTGCCGTTCACTTCGCCGATTGCGGGCGACCCCCACTGGCCGTGAAGGATATTGTTGAACGGCTCCGGAGCCTTGGAGTCCAGGCCAGGGGAACTGTCTTCCCAGACGATTTCGCCGGTGTTCTTGTTCACGGCGATAAAGCAGGGAGCTCGAGGCGACGGAACTTCCAGGTGAGCTTCATCGACACCGTTTGAAGTCAGCAGCAGAACCAGGTCGCCGTGAATGACGGGCGAACTGGTGGCCAGGTTATGAGGAAACACGCCGAGGTCTTCGATCATGTCCAGCGACCAGATGATGTCCGCATCCTGCTCTTCAGCGTCAGCTTCATCCTTGTAAGGACCATCGTTTTCGCCGTCGTGGAAGCCTTCCACATCAATGCACATCAGTTCGCAGCGATTGGTGGCCAGATACAGTTTGCCGTCCTCGACGCACGGGGTTGAGCAGATACCCTGTTCCGGCCAGTCGTTGACTCGCCCCTGAGGCAGTTTTTCACGAGTCAGCTGCCACAGGAACTTGCCATCGGCTTCGTTGAAGCACAGCAGACAGCCTCGGTCACCCTTGTGCTTTTCACGATATTCGCCGCCGTTGTTGGTCCCGACAAACACCTTGCCGCCGGAAACAACCGGGTTCCCGTAGGTCTGCGAACCGAGTGGTGCGGTCCACAGAATGTTGGTGCCTTTCGCCGGATCCGTGGCGGCTTTGAAGCTGAGATCCACGCCGGTGGTCGAGTTCACCATGTTGCGATCAGGTGTTCCCCCCCACATCGGCCAGTCTCCGGATACGCCGTCCTTCGCACCGGGCGCTGCGGCAACCGGCTTTGCTTCAGCGGGTTTGGCTGCTTCCTTCTTGTCTTCGGCCGGCTTGTCAGCAGGCTTGTCTTCGGCCGGTTTCGCGTCTTCAGCCGGCTTCTCTTCAGCAGCTGGTTTCTCTTCCGCTGGCTTGGCGTCAGCTGGCTTGGCCATATCCGGGGCCACGTCATTGGCAGGCGGATTGGCCGGAGCGGCTGGGTCTTCCGGGCTGCCGGCGGGTTCGTCGGGGATCACCAGAGGTGAACCGCCGCCGACGCCGCTGCCGGATTCGCTCTGTCCCGGACCGCCCTTCATCGGACCTGAGGAATCGGGGTCGTTACACCCCGCAACAAAAGCGGCCGTCAGCAGCAGTGACAGCAGCTGAAATCGAAATTTACGCATGGATGACTTCCTGTGGAATATGTGTGAAAGCGGGACGGGCGGCGACGCAGGTCACTCACTCACGATGACATTATCGAAGAAACACGGTGCCAGAGCGTACGTGTACAGTCCGGGGGAACCTTTTGCATCAGCATGAGGGTCGACGGCTTCCAGTGTCCAGTCGGCAGGCTCCTCTTCGCCTCGTTTCCAGACCTTGCCTCGAATATGAGCTCCGTCATCCTTGACTGTTACATTCATTTTCATGGTGTACCACACATCCGGGTCGGAGCGGAATTTGATTTCCTTCGAGATCCTCATGTGCGGCGCCCACGCCTGGATCGACAGTCGGCTGGTATTGCCTTTGATGATGAAATTGTAGCGCTGAGCAATCAGACCGATGCTGGGCAGCTTTCGTTTTTCTTCCTTCATCAGCACATCCGCCTGAACGGTGTAGCCGCTCATTTCCGGTGTGCCGATCCATGAGTCCGCGGAAATCCCCAGACTCTTGCTGAGCACTGTTGAATCGCCTTCCTGCACAGGTGACAGCTTCAGAAAAGCATTGACCCATGTCGGCGGCACCTTCTTGCCGGTGTACCCTTCGAAGTCCCACTTCCAGGGCAGCGCCGGGAAGGTTCGCAATCGAGTGAAACTGTTCAGTTCACCGGATTTGGCGGCGATTTCGAAAGCCTGCAGCGGAGCATCGGTGGCAACCTTGACGGTTTTACCTTCGATGGTGACACCCTGAATACCTTCCGGCAGGCTCAGTTCCGCATCGACTTCACCAATCAGTCCGCCGTTGGCATCAAATCCCACGACCTTGTAGGAAATGTCTCCGCCGCCCTTTGTATACAGCTCGTAAGGATGTACCTGAATACTGGCGACTTCCGTTCCCACCGGCGATTCTTCGAGCTTTGGGATCTCCGTTTCAGTGCGTTTGCCGGCGTTCTCATTGCCGATACAGAAGGTGCGGTCACGAGTGACGAAGAAAACGCGGCCGTCGGAAATCGCCGGTGTGGCGTAGATTTCGTCCAGACCTTCACCCGCAGTTGCGTTGACAGTCACCTTGCTGAGCGATTCACATTTTTCGCGGGACGGCTTCAGAATGTGAATGTTTCCGTTCACTTCCATCACGTACAGCTTGCCGTCGGCCATCACAGGAGATCCCTTGCCGACGGTGCCCAGAGTGTAGTCCCACAGCTCTTCGCCCGTTTTGCTGTCAAAGGCGTGCAGTTTTCCTGTGTCGGCGACAACGTACAGAATGCCGTCGCTGACCATCAGAGCCGTGTAGCCGGCCTTGATCCCGTCCTTCCGCCACACGCTGTTGGTGGCGGTGATATTTCCTTTGCCGCGTCCGTCAATACACTGGACACGACCAAACGCCAGGCTGTCTACGTTGTCTTCGCCATGAGCGATGTACACGAGGTTGCCGTCAACGACAGGTGTCGCATTCAGTCCTCGCTTGGACATATCGAATGACCAGACAAAGTTGCCTGTCCGAGCATTGATGGCGTGAACTCCACCGTCAGCACCGCCGGCAATCAGCAGTCGCTGACCATCGATCACCGCGACAACCGGGTTCGAGTAAGAGGTGTCCAGAGGCTTGCCGCCGAACAGCGAAACCCACAGCAGTTCGCCGGTACGCTTGTCGAAGGCGTAGTAGGCCGACTTCGGAGGCGGAGTCGCGGTGCGGCCCCAGTTCAGACCGAAGAAGCCGACAATGATGCGATCTTCATCAATGATGGGGGTTTGAGTTCGTCCGCCATAGCCGGAGATCTTGGCGTATTCTTCGCCCAGTGAATGTTCCCACTGCACCTTGCCGTCCCGATCGTAGCAGCGAAAGATCCCGCTCACGGAATGCAGATACACGAAGCCGGTTTCGGAATCGCCCACCATGGATGCCCAGCCGACTCGGGGTGCCGGAATGTCGGTTTGTGAGACGTTGAATTTATCGGCCCAGATCACTTCGCCCGTGGCTGCGTCTCGGCAAACCACCTGTTCCTGAGCGTCAACCAGTTCCGGGCTGCCGGCAGCGACATCGTGTTCCGTCCGGCAGTCAAGATACACGCGTCCGTCAAGGACAATCGGAGCAGCTCGGCCGCCGATCGGTGATTCCCACAGCAGGTTCTTTCCGGACGCCAGGTCCCAGCTTTCAACAAGTCCGGTTTCGCGGCTGATGCCGTTGTGTTCCGGACCGCGCCAGGAGGCCCAGTCAGCTGCGCCGGCGATGGGCTGCAGGCAGGCAAAGAGTGTCAGTAAACAACAGAATCTCATCACTTGGGGTTCCTCGTCAGTTTGTGTCAGAGGCCGATGTGCGGTGCGCGACAAGCCACGGGAAAGGACGAAAAGCAGGCGGGCAGAGGTCGTGTGGGGAAATTCGAGAATCGCCTTGGTCAGAAAAACCAGCTGTTCGGCGCGTCCACAGCCCGAACGGCCATGCACGCCCGGCCAATTCCACCAGCCGTGGCTCCCGAAACTGCCCCTGAGTGTATTCCAGACGCAGCTGAATTCAATCAACTGCGGGATTTGCGGGGAATTTGCCGATTCTGGCGACAGCCAGGCCGATTCTGCCGGACTGATGCGGACTCATGAAGTGCTTCCGGCAGCACAGCATTTCCGTTCGCTCAGCCACGTTGACCCGAACGCCGGAACCTGCGACAAGCCGTCAGAGTCTGACAGATTCGGGTTCGCAGCCTGTGCGCGCATCTCTGGCTTTCAACCAGTGGAAGTGTTTCCGAAATGTCGGCTCCGGAGTCAGTACGGTCCGCAGGGCAGGCTCCTGCCGGACCATATGACTGTCAGGCGGGAGCCTGACCTACAGACACTCAGACCACGAAGGTCTGTCTGATGAAGTCGGATGACGCCGTCCAGTGACGTCGCCGACATGCTGCCAACAGGGATTGTTGCGTCATGAATCGAATTTCCTTGCTGATGCTGCCGATGATCGTCGGCTTGTCCGGCTGTGCTCATTCCCTGCTGAATCATTCCGCAGTGGAAGAGCGAGTCATCACGGAGTTCGCTGACGCTCTGCGCGAAGAAAACGAACCGGCACTGCGACGAATCGCGTCAACGCGTTTTGAGGAAAAAGCACTGCGCTCCGATGATGTTCTGACGGATCTGCGAGTCCTGCGGCTGCCAACCAGCGAACTCAGTGTCGTCGAAGTGAAGGACATCACTCCCGATCGGCGCGAAGTGATTGCCAAGGAAGAAAGCGGCGGCAAGTATCAGTTCCATCTGGTCAACGACCCGGCCAAGAACTACTGGACGGTTGACGATGTCCTCGTTCGTCAGCGCAGCAAGGGAACTCAGATCACCAAGTCCACCACAGAAGTCATGGACCTGCTGATGACTCTGCGAGAATTCCTGGACGTGTGGGAACAGGGATCGCGAGACGAAATTCTGGCGATGATGTCACCCGATCTGGCGGCGTCACTGGAACCACTGCCCGAAGAATGGCTCAAAGCGCTGACTCAGCGCATCGCCTCAACCTATGAGGAAGGGATGGCTCGCAAGCCGGAAGCCAACCTCGACGAAGAAGACGCGGTCGTCAAACTGCCGACCCGCGTTGGTCATCTCATGATCCGCATCACTCGCGATGAGGGACGCTGGCTGATCGACGATGTCGAAGCTCACAGCCGTCGCGAAGAGAACTACGCGGGATCCATTCGCCGTCAGGCCGACGCCATGAACGCCGTCAATCAGTTTCTCACGGCCTACGGCGCGAAGAATCATGATCAGCTGAAGTCCATCACCACCGAGAAGTTCTATTCCACTTCGCTGGACCTTGCCGACCTGTCTCTGATTCAGCTTCCCGGCCCGGAAAAGGTTCCGACGGAATTTGACATTCGAGCCTACGAGAATCTGCTCACCTTTATGCTGCCGGCCGGACGCGAAGTTGTTCGACTGGATCTGGAAGAACAGATCAGCGAAATCCCTGACGTTGTTCAACTGGAACTGACCGGAACCCGTAACACCGGTCCGCGTTTTCTGGTTCGCGAAGTCACGCTGTACGACAAGGGCACCGATCGTCAGCGATCGCTGTCAGCGGTGTTTACCGCACCAACACGAGCTTCACTGTTCCTGAAGGCTCTGCAGGATCGTGATCACGAAATGCTGACTCAGGTTTCCACCGGGGAATTTGCCAAAGGCACCTGGCAGCGAGCCACCCCCGACATCCTGAGCGCCCTGCCGATTCCGAACTTCTATGACGAAGGCATGAAGCTCACCAACAGCCATTCGATCGGCAATCGAACGGAACTGGAATTCACCAGCGGCAATGGCGGCGTCTTCACCTGCAGCATGGTCAATCAGAACGGATTCCTGAGAGTGGACGATATTCAGTATCCCAGTAATCACGGACAGGTCACGTCTCTGAAGAACACGCTGGAACTGTCCATTCCGATTCAGGAATTTCGCCGAGCATGGGCGGCCGGCGACATGGAGAAACTTCAGAAGTCGTGTTCATCGGATTTCAATCGGCTGGTCTGGAGTCACCTGCAGGCTCGCCCCGGTCGATTCAGTGCTCTGCCTCGCCAGATGTCCGCACCGCTGATTGACACCCGAGTCACACTCGAACGAGCCACCGTGCGACTGGGAGACGGACAGGGAATTCCGACAGTGGCCAACCTGATTCAGGAACACGGCTTCTGGGTGGTGGATGAAGTTCAGGCCGACGAAGGCGGTGGACGAGTCATTGCGGTTCGGGAAGCTCTGCGAGGTCAGATCGCCGCGAAGCTGCTGAAGGGATCATATTCCACCGTGACTCGTGATGACGGCTATCAGCAGATCGTTCCGATCGAAGTCACAAAAGCGGCCGTCGATATGACAGACGCCGAATCCGATGGCCTGACAGCCGCCGCCTTCGATCGCTGGGCCTCGTCAGCCACAATGAACGACGGCAGCAGCACCGGAGTTCGGCCGGCATCGGCCGGCGAAGACGATGACATGGAATCCGGGCGCGTCGATCACGCTGTTTACCGACGATATGCAGATGGCGATGGCTCGACGACCAGCGAATCCGGTCGAGTCACTCCGGCTGTCTTCAGTCAGGACGTCACAGATGGTCGGAGCGGTTCTCCTCAGGCAGCACTGATTCCCGGACAGCTGTCGAACCAGACAACTCAGGCCGGCCGTCGACCTCGAACAGAAGCGCCCTCCATTTCCGGAGTGCAGGTCTTCGGCCCACAGGCGGCGAAAGTCGCGGCGGCCATGGCCGAAACTCCGACGGATTATCCCGGCGGATCCGCAGCCGGGCTGCAGTCGAATCCTGGACCAATTCCGGTCAGGCCATCGACAGCGGAAACTGATTCCGGAGTCATGTATTTCGGTCCCGACCGCAGTCGGGAACTGCACCAGACTGCAGCAACCCCTGTGGCCGTACCCGCTCCTAAAGGAATTCGACAGCCGGCTGACGCTCCAATTGCCATCGAGTGATTCGAAGTTTGTGGATGCTGTCCATGGTTTGGGTGCCCCAAAGGCTGGTGCGTTGCTTTCTAAGCGGGTAGGCTGCCATCTGTCACGGGGTGATGTAGTTGCCCGCATATTGAATGCCACTGGCGCGTCCCGGCATGGCGTCGCTCTGCGTGACCAGACTCGTTTTTGAAATCTGAAAAGCAGGGGCATGCAACATGAACGGACTGGTTCGCTGCATTATTGCAGCTTTGGTTGGAGGTGCGTTTGCGGCCGCCGTGTGGGCCGGCATTACTTATGCCACCGAAATGGAGATTGGCTGGATCGCCTGGGGTGTCGGGCTGGTCGTGGGGATTGCGGTTCGAGTCGCCGCGGGTGACAACGAAGGTCTGGTTCCCGGAAGCATCGCTGTCATTGGAGCCATCCTGGCTCTGCTGGTCGGCAAGTATGCGGCGGTCCACCTGCTGGTGAGTCACACAATTCAGGAGAACCCGATGACGGTCTCTGCTGCGGACCTCCAGACGGGACTTCAGGTGGGGCTGGCCGACGAAGTCGTTGCTGAATGGGAAGAAGCCGGCAAAAAAATGCAGTGGCCCGACGGGATGACTGTTGAAGAAGCTGAGTCACAGGCTGATTATCCTCCCGATGTCTGGGCCGAAGCCATGAAGCGCTGGAACGATATTCCGGCAGAGGAACAACAGAAGAAACTCAAGGAACGTGAAGAGCAGATCGCTCAGTTCACGGACATGATCCATTCGCAGATTACTCAGGAAGGCTTCAAGGCCAGCTTCAGTCCGATCGATCTGCTGTTCTTTGGACTGGCCATCTTCACGGCGTTCAAAGTCGGTTCGGGAATGACATCCGATGAGTAATCAGGGCTGACCGATGGTTGATTCGCAGCCGCCCCTGCGCCGGGTTCGACACCGGCGGCGTCCGGCTGCAGTGGCCGGGCTGCTGATCGCCACGGAGCTTCTGTCACGTTCTGCGGCGGCCTCACTGCCGGAAGTTGTCAGCTCGTGGGCAGGAGACGTTCTCCGGGCAGCCCTGGTCGATGTGCTGTCGGGCCGCCTGACGGTTACTCTGTCCCGACGGTGCTGCGTTCTTTCTGACGTCCGCTGTTGACGAATTCTTCTTCGCTGAGGAAGCCGTCTCCGTTGGTATCAAAACGCGGGAATCGGGCGGGGGCTTCGTCGGGGTCGGGCTGGCTGGCGAGGAATTCTTCACGGGAGAGCCGGTTGTCGCCGTCTCGATCGCGTTTGCGAAACATGGCGGTTCGGTCCTGAGGTTTGCTGGTCTTTTTTGCTGTGGCGGGATCCGTTTTTTTCCGATTCGTGGTTTTGGTCTTTGCGGAAATCTGAGCCTTCGCTTCCGGGTGCTGAGCCAGAATGTCCTGCAGAGACTTCAGCACCTGCGGCTGCTGAGCTGCCAGGTTGACTGTTTCCAAAGGGTCTTTTTCGTAGTCGTACAGTTCGTATTCGGCGGTGGCTGAGTCGGCTCCGGGGGCTTTCCATTCCACCATTCGGTAACGTTCAGTCCGGATTGCCCGACCGAGCCCCTTCGATCGCGGGTAGACATGAATCACGCTTTCACGCGACTTCTGAGTGGGAGACTTTAAGACCCTGGCGAAGCTGATCCCGTCCAGGCCTTCACGCTGCGGCAGCCCTGCGAGTTCGCACAGAGTTGGATAGATGTCGACGGTTTCGATCAGCGACCGCGTTTTTACGGCGGCAGCGATGCCGGGTCCGGACACAATCACGGGAATCCGAGCGGCCTGTTCATAGTTGGTGTGCTTGCACCACATGCCATGGTCTCCCAGGTGCCATCCGTGATCGCCCCACAGCACGATAATTGTGTTGTCGGCAATTCCCGCTGAATCAACAGCATCCAGTACCCTGCCAACCTGAGCATCCATGTAGCTGGTGGCGGCGTAGTAGCCGTGAATCAGTTGACGCGTGACGTCGTCTCCGATGGGACCGGTGGCCGGAAGGTCTCGGTACGCTCGAAGCTCACCGCCGAACTGCGGAGCATACGACGGAGCTCCTTCCGGTGGTTCGGTCACGGCGGGCATGGGCAGCTGAGCCGGGTTGTACAGATCCCAGTACTTTTTCGGAGCAACAAACGGCAGATGAGGTTTCAGGAATCCGACTGCAATCAGAAACGGCTGATCGTCCTTTGCTGCCTGCTGAATTCGCTGAACGGCCTCTGCTGCGATCTGGCCGTCTGCATACGCGTCGTCAGCGACATCGGCCGATTCCGTTGCTGCACCTCGCGGGCCGTTTTTTGAATCGCGGGCATTCTCGGTGCTTTCCTTTAGCTGATACTGTCCTGCTTTCGGGCGCCAGTGAGGAACTGTCCATGACGCTTCGTCTTCTTTGTTACCGTGGCCGGTATGCAGAATCTTTCCCATGGCCTGAGTTCGGTAACCGTGACTGCGGAAGTGTTCAGCAAATGTCACTGCATCCGGTGCACCATGTCGAAAATGGGTGGGCAGGTCATAGATGCCCAGTGTCTGAGGACGCAGACCGGTCATCAGCGAATTACGTGAAGGCGAGCACACCGCCTGGTTGCAGTAGGCCGCTTCGAAGAGGACACCTCGAGCCGCGAGTCTGTCGATCCCCGGAGTCTTCGCTGTGTTGTCACCGTAACACCCGAGCACCGGCTTCAGGTCGTCTACGCAGATCAGCAGTACATTGGGCCGGGCGGCGGTTGTCGCGGCGGCATTTGTTTGGAGAGTCCCCTGTGTCAGGACGGTACACATCAGGACAGCGATGGTGCTCAGCAGTCGCGGCTGATTGAGGAATCGAAAACTGCTGTGAAACGTGGTCATCATAGGGATTGCCTCTGAGACAAATTGGATGCGGCTTGTATGAAACGGACGAAAGGGTTCTGCCTGATAGGTCGAATTTGTGACGGATTCCGTCTACGGTTGAAAGCTCTACCCAGGACGTTTCTCCTCTGCATAGCTGCGTCGCAGATACAAAGGTTCCAGAGTTTCGGGGTCGGCGAAACGCTGTTCATGGGCTGCGTGAGTCCCCAGGACCGCGATCGTTGCGGCCCGCGGAGTCCAATCGGTCTGCGGAGCGGGCTGCCATGGCGGCGGAAATCGATCGACGAATTTTTCGAGTCCCGGGCCGGTGACGACTTCGGGGTCAGTTCCCTGCGCAACGGTCGCCAGTTCGTCGACATTCAGAATCAGGATTTCTCCGACGGGCATCCGAATGTCTTCCGCTGACCGACAGCGGTAGCGATTGACAAACACTTCGCCTCGCTGAGCATCGCTGATGACGGTGACAAACGGAATCGCTGAATCACACTGCTGAGCGGCCGCCTGCAGAGTATCGATGGCGATCAGACGGGCCTGATTGGCCCAGGCAAAGGTTTTCGCGAAGACCACGCCGACTCGCAGGCCCGTGAAACTTCCCGGCCCGATACTGACGGCGACGGCATCGATATCGCTCGGACGCAGTCGGTGACTGTTCAGAACTTCACGAGCTTCGGAAACCAGTGTCTGAGCATGTCGGCGACCTTCGGCGCACAGCACACGCTGCTGCAGCACATGGCCATTTTCCGCGATGGCCACGGACCCGGACAGGCCGGATGTTTCGACCGCCAGAATCTTCACTCGGTCAGCCGTTCATGCTGGAGGGCTGAGTTCCCGAATCCAGGTGTTCCGTCATCTCTCCGGCGTGGTAGCTGCTGCGAACGAACGGGCCGCTGGCGACCATGCGAAATCCCATCGTTCGACACTGTTCACCAATTTCGTCGAATTCTTCCGGGGGCAGATACCGTTCCACCGGAAGATGGTCCGGCGATGGCTGCAGGTACTGCCCCAGCGTGATGATGTCGCACCCGACAGCTCGCAGATCGGCACAGACGTCCAGCAGTTCTTCCCGAGTTTCTCCCAGGCCCAGCATCAGTCCGCTCTTCGTGGGCATCTCGGGAGCTTCGTGTTTGACCTGCTGCAGCAGATCCAGCGTGCGCTGGTAGTCAGCATTCCGACGAACACGATGATACAGGCGGGGCACAGTTTCCGTGTTGTGATTGAAGACATCCGGCCGGGACTGAATGACTCGGCTGATGGCGGCTCGATTGCCCAGGAAGTCCGGAGTCAGCACTTCCACTTCGGCTCCGGTGCGTTCTCGAACAGCCAGAACGGTCCGATACCAGTGTTCAGCTCCGCCATCCGGCAGGTCATCGCGAGTCACCGACGTCAGCACAACATAAGTTAGTCCCAGTCGAGCCGCCGCTTCCGCGACGCGTTCCGGTTCATCCACTTCCAGTGCTGTTGTTTTTCCTTTGGGAACCGAACAGAAACCGCAGGGGCGAGTACACACGTTTCCGGCGATCATGAAGGTCGCCGTCTTCTGGCTCCAGCATTCCGTGCGGTTGGGACACTTTGCACTTTCACAGACGGTTTCCAGCTTCAGGTCATCGATCACGTCGCTGGTGTAGGCCATGCCGGCCTGAGGCAACGGACGCTTCAGCCAGCGAGGAAGTCGTCGCTGTGGCGTCTCGGGAGAAATTTCAATGAAGGGGAGACTGGTCATGAGTTGATGTGATTTCTGAAGTGGCCCGACCCTCCGGCGAATCCTCGGTTGGTCGAAAGGCGACCGGCCCGGCGACATCCTGAAGTCCGGGTCAGGTTCTGAAGGCGAATTGTCCGCGGGAAGGTTTGAGAGTCAAGTGGCGAGGATGCCTTCCTCACCCCCATTCGAGCTGACGCTTTGAAAGGCGACTGAGTCGCCTCTCTGTTCGGCGAGAAACGGACGGATCTGAAGACCAGGAATCCGCGGGAAACGGAGGAAGGCGGTCTGCCGAGGCCAATTCCCTCGGTCCGGCCCATTGGCAATGGATTTGACGGACGCTGAGGGAAAGCTACGATGCGGGCCTGTCGGGATGGGGCCGCGAAAAGGCTGCCTTGCCAAACGCGAACGATCAATATCGGAGAACGCATCATGGATCAGGACGAGATTCTGCTGGACGCCGAAGAACGAATGGAAAAGGCGTTGGAGCACTTTCAGTCCTCTCTGAAGGGCATTCGAACCGGCCGAGCCAACCCGGGCCTGGTGGATTCTGTCCGGGTTGAGTACTACGGATCACCGACGCCGCTGAAGCAGATCGCCAACGTCAGCGTCCCGGAAGCTCAGCAGATCATGATTCGGCCGTTCGACGTGTCGACACTGGATGCGATTGCTCGAGCAATCCAGTCCAGCGATCTGGGGATGGCTCCGAACAACGACGGACGTGTCATCCGGCTGAACGTTCCGCCTCTGTCGACTGAACGTCGAACTCAGCTGGTTGGCCGAGTGAAGGAGCTGGCCGAGGAAGCTCGGGTGTCTATTCGCAATGTCCGTCGTGATGCCAACAAACATGCGGATCAGTCCGAAAAAGACAAGACGATGACGGAAGACGACCGCGACTCAACCAAGGAAAAGGTTCAGGAGCTGACCAAGAAGTTCGAAGGAGCCGTCAATTCCGCAGCGGAATCCAGGGAAAAGGAAGTGATGAACGACTGATCACCCGGAATTCACCGGATCAGGTCTTCCTCAAAAATCCGCGAACCGGCGGATACCATTTGCCTGGAACCCGCTGTATTCTCTCCTCATCGCTTTCGTCATGTCGGCCAGCCGGGCAGTTGTCATGAAATCTCTCAGCAACCTGAAACAGATCAAACCCCGGCCTCGGCCCCGTCCGCCTGCTCAGCCCAATCTGTCAGAAACGGAACAGATCGTCCTGATGCGTCGTATGCGACTGCGTCGCCGTAAGGCTCGGTAAACCTCGCCTGCTTTTGCGGTGAAGGCGATCGCAGACGTCTCCAGCCATGTTCCGAAAACGACCTTGACCCGGTTTGGCCTGCCGCCAAGAATCCTACCGGAAGAGGATTTGGACGATGGCTCAGTCGAACCCCACTCAGGTTGTGCATCTGCTGCTTGCAGCGGTCCTGATGCCTGCCTGCGCAGCGTCGCCTGTCTGCTGTTCCACTGTAAAGCAGGCCGCTGTTCAACCCGCCTGCCCTCATTGTCGAACGAGTCTCCCCCGTTCATCGGGTCCGGTTCGGCTGCCCTGCTGTGGATTCTGTCAGTGCTGCCGGAAGGCTGTGACGGAGTCCGTTCGTGTTTTCCGTCAGTACGATCACGGTCGCTTGCTGTCGTACCTGCCTCGTCAGGTTCGTGCGGATGAATCAACCCGCCGCAGTTTTCGGGAGCGTGTGACACGGGGAGCTGCGCCAACCGCAGTCCGGCGTCAGGCGATGCTTTGCGTGTGGTGGATTTAACTCAGGAATTTCGGCATTGATCCGTTTTTCCGTCTGAACATTTTTCAGGAGTGAATCCATGAAACTGATTGTACTTTCCGCAGTCACAGCGCTGGCCGCGCTGATGGCATCCGAATCGTTTGTCCCGTGTGAGTGCTGCGACGTCTGCCTGTGCAGCGATTGCAGCTGTAATGAAGCAGGTTGTGAATGCGGCACCGATACGCCGTGCGCTTGCGATACCGAATGCTGTGCCGCGGGTGGCTGCTGCGCCGCCGGGACGTGTTGTCGGGATCATTGACCCGCTGAGGCCGTGGTCTTGTGAACCCTGACGCGTCAGCAGTGCCGACGGTGACGCAAATCACACACCTCGGGTCTGAGCTTTCCCTGAACCGACGCCTGTTCACCGAGTTTGTGGACAGGCGTCACTTCTTTAACTGCGGGATCAGAGTTGGATCAAACGTGCCATCGTTATTTCCTGACTGAGAAACCTGCGCGCAGTGCGCGCATCATTTCTGACCGACGAAGTCGCGTTTCCGAGCGTCAGCTCCCATCGGGTGTGAGCCCCGCCTAAGTCAGGCGATGATCTCGGCGATCGGATTCCCGAAGTCCTGTTCCAGACGTTTCTGGCCGGGGAGCTCCATGCGGTGCGATTGCAGACCCAGCTGCTGCAGAATCGTGGCATGGACGTCTGTCACATAATGCGGATCTTCAACGGCATGAAATCCGATCTCGTCGGTGGCTCCGTGAACAAGACCGCCCTTCAGACCTCCGCCTGCCATCCAGACGCTGAAACCATACGGATGATGGTCGCGACCGTCGGATCCCTGTGATCCCGGAGTCCTTCCGAATTCTGTCGCAAAGACGATAGCGTTTCGTCCAGCAGACCTCGCTGCTTCAGATCAGTGATCAGACCGGCGACCGGCCGATCGACCTGCTGAGCCAGTTCTGCGTGACGAGCCTTCAGGCCGGAATGCTGATCCCACGCTCCGGCAGCTCCGTCTCCGTGCATGATCTGAATGAATCGCACACCCTGTTCCACAAAACGTCGGGCAGCCAGCAGTTGTTCTCCAAAAGGTTTCGTCTCCTTTTGATCCAGACCGTACAGGGCCTGAGTGGCTGATGTTTCGTGCGAGAAGTTGATGACTTCGGGAACAGCAGTCTGCATTCGAAACGCCAGCTCGTAGGATTTCAACCGAGCTTCCAGAGCAGCATCATTGGGGAAGTGGCGAGCCGTCAGTTTGTTGAGGCGATGGACCAGCGAAAATTCCCGCTGCTGTTCCGCCGCGGTCAGGTCACCTTCGGGGCGAGCATAATCGAGCGGGTTCGCCGGATCGATTTTCAGTGTCACGGAATCATGCGCCGGGCCCAGGTAATGGCCGTCCCGGTTATCGAAAAACCGAGGCCCCATACTGATGAACTGAGGCAGGTTTTCGTTCAGAGTTCCCAGACCCCAGTGAATCCATGCTCCGATGGTGGGGACCCGGGGATCGAGCATGTGGCGACCGGAATGAAACTGCACCTGAGCACCGTGGTTGTCATCCGTGGTCCACATGGAACGAATGATGGCAATGTCATCGACCACGGAACCGATGTGAGGAAACCAGTCGCTGATTTCAATACCCGCCTGACCGTACTTTCGAAAGCCCACCTGCAGCGGATACAGTTTGTTTCGCTGCTGCCCGTTGGCATCGTTCACAACGACGACTCGAACTTTTTTCAGACGTTCCGGATCCTGAACGCTTCCGAACGGCGTTTCGGGAATGGACTTACCGGCAAATCGGCTGAGGGCCGGTCGAGGATCGAAACTTTCCATATGGCTGACACCACCGCGCATGAACAGCCAGATCACACTTTTCGCCTTCGGAGCAAAATGCGGGCGTCCCGAAGGTGCCGCCGATGTCCCGCTGTCTGCCTGCGCTTCCCGCTGCAGCATGCTGTGCAGAGCCAGGCTGCCGAACCCCAGTCCCAGACGATTCAGAAACGGCCGTCGACGCAGCGCGGGTGTGTGCCGGGCTTCGTGACTGTGCTGGGAGTATTTACGATTCATATCAGCCTCCGAAACATAAGTTCGGCGTCGAGCCTATCCGGACCGCCCCCCGGTCTGCAAGTGACATTTCATTCGATTGCCGTTTGGTCGGATCAAGTGGCGACGCCGAGGCTCGGAGGGGAACGGACATATCCGGGCGCCGCACAGATTCGGTGTGGAGTTGCCTGCTTTGTTCACTTCAGGAATTGCATCCACCGAAAATTTTGTTCAGACTTTCGATCAGCAGAATTCTTCGGTTCGCACTCAGGCAGAGTCTTCGAATTCGAAAACCGCACTTCGACTGATCGATTGGAATTTATGCCGATTGAAATTCAATGTCCCGACTGCAGCAAGCGGTATCGAGTTAAGGATGAACTGGCGGGGAAGACACTACCGTGCAAAGCCTGCGGCGGCCGCATGAAGGTCGGCCGTGCAGCTCCGGCTCCTCCGCCTCCGGAAGAAGACCTTTGGGGAGACGGCGGCTTCGAGGACGAACCGGCCTATGGATCTCCGCCACCAAGGAAGAAGGCGAAGAAAGCCGGCAGCTCGAAAAAGTCGACAGCTTCCGGAAGTTCGGAAGGACCATCTGTCCTGAAGCGGATCGGAGGCATTCTGGCGATCGTGCTCGGCGCCCTGATTGCCGTCAGTTCCGTTGTGGCATTGATCAATGGGACTCCGCGAGCAGCTCGCGGCATTGGAACCGGAATCATCATGATCGGTGTGGGAATCGGCTGGCTGCGCGGAACCGCAGCAGCGTAGAACTCAGACCAGATCAGGCGGGTGGCTCGATCGAATCTTCAAACGGTAGTTCGGGCTGACCGCAGTCGGCCAGGCCGGATTTGAAGTGTCGGCGACAGACGGAGACGTAGGTTTCGTTCCCACCGACCTTGATCTGCTCTCCACCCCGAACCACCCGGCCGTCCGAATCGATTCGCAGGACCATCGTCGCTTTCCGACCACAGTGGCAAATCGTTTTCACTTCGGTAATCACATCGGCCCAGGCCAGCAGGTGCTGACTGCCTTCGAACAGGTTTCCCTGAAAGTCTGTCCGCAATCCATAAGCCAGCACGGGGATGTTGAGATCGTCCGCGATTTCTCCCAGCTCAAACACCTGCCGCCGAGTCAGAAACTGAGCTTCATCCACAAAGACGCAGGCAATGGCTGTCTGCGCGTGTTCGCGTCGACAGAGATCCAGCAGCGACGTTGCCGCGACGAACGTTTCTGCCTGAGCCTTCAGACCGATTCGGGACCCGATCATCCCGGGACCGCTGCGAGTATCCAGATCCGGAGTGACCAGCAGAGGCCGCAAACCTCGTTCGCGATAGTTGTACGCCGCCTGAAGCAGATTGGTCGATTTGCCTGCGTTCATCGCGGAGTAGTAAAAGTAAAGCTTGGCCATATTCAGAAGTGCCGCAGGTCTCAAATGTACCGGGGACCAAAAAATCACAACGGCGCGCGACCGTGAAATTACAGACACCCGACCACATCAGCCTCGAGTTTCCACAACAGTTTCGCGAAGACAGTCGGCAATGGATTGGACGGCTGCTCTGATCATATCTTTCCTGTGGACAACGCTCAAAGACAGGCGTAAACGGTCCGTGCCCCGCGGCACAGTGGGAGGACGAATGCCGGGAAGGAAAAACCCGCGATCAGCCAGCATCGCCGAAATCTGCCGGACGTCCGCGTGTGCCGGCATGAGAATGGGAACAATCGGAGCTTTCCCGTTCGGCACTGTTTGCAGCTGATGCTGCCGCAGCTGTTCCTGAGTGAAGGCCGTCAGTTCAGCCAGCGTCGATCGTCGTTCCGGTTCGTCCTGAATGATCCGCAATGCTGCCACCATGGCCGCACAAACACAGGGCGGCAGAGCCGTGGAAAAGAACTGAGTTCGAGCCGTATTTCGAAGCAGCTGAATCATCGGTGACGGGCCGACAGCAAAACCACCATGTCCTCCCAAAGCCTTGCTCAGCGTACCAATCCGAATCAGGACTCGTGATTCGACATCGTGCAGCTCGCAGGCTCCTCGCCCATGAACGCCCAGAACTCCGGTTCCATGAGCTTCATCCACAACGACTGCGGCCTCGAAGCGTTCTGCCAGGTCGCACAGTGTCGCAAGGTCAGCGGCGGTTCCGTCCATACTATAGACACCGTCTGTGACCAGATAGACCTGACGGAAGGACGAACGTCGCTTTCGCAGTGAGGCTTCCAGATCCTCCAGCCGATCGCGGCGATACACCAAAAACTTTCCTTCGCTGCGCTGAGCGGCATCAATGATGCTGGCGTGATTGTCTCGATCACAGTACACAGCATCCTGAGACTGAACCAGCCCGCCGATGACTCCCAGGTTGGCCGCATATCCGGTGGGAAACAGCAGAGCCGCTTCGGACATTTCGAAATCGGCAAGTCGCTGCTCGAGCCGTTCATGCCATGGACTGCGACCACACACCAGAGCACTGGCCGTGGAACCGACCTGCTGCAGGGCCACCTGCTGATAATCGGGATCAGCGGCCAGTTCGTGAGCCAGGTTCAGATAGTCGTTGCCTCCGAAATGAATCAGGCGACGCCCGTCAGTTTCACAGGTTCCGTCAGCGAACGTCCGGACAGTCCGAACTGTGCGCAGCTGACCCGCTTCCGCCAGCTGCTGCAGGCGCTGCTGAGCGGTATCCAGATAAGTCTTCAGATGAGTCAAACCGGTCATTCAAAACGCCATTGCGGCTGGCCGTCCGGCAACTGGCGTCGAGCGGCGAGCTGTATTCCGTCAGCATCCCGAATTCTCCAGCGCTGTTCGTTCGGCTCGGCCGAATCCGACTCTGCCGAGACCTGGCAACACTGTCCCTGAACAAGACGTCGCACGGATCCGCGATTCTGACTGACGGGACCTTCATAGTCCAGGTACAGCAGCCGGTGTTCAGGTAATGTTTCTGCAGCAATCCATTTGCCAGGATGGACCGGCTGCAGCAGCCGCCAGGCATTCAACACGGAACCGTTTTGAATCAGCAGGTCCCAGTGCAGAAACGGATGATCGTGCTCAAGGATGACAAATCGCTGCCAGTCTTCAGTATGCACGGCGACAGCTCGTCAGAAGTCAACACGAATCCGACAGGCTCTGGTCGCAGCTGTCCGCGTCCGGTCGAAATTCAAAGCAGGTGGACTAAGCCGACATCTGTGGGGAAGATCGATCCCGGCTCGACGTTAAATGAGTTCGTGGATGGGTTCGCGGATATCAACGAGGAACTGAGGTCGACCGGTGGGGTCGCTGATGGTGGTGTTCATCGGGTCAAGTCCCAGGTTGTGGTAGACCGTGGCGATGACTTCCTGCATATCGACCGGGCGGTTGACAGCTCGTTCCCCCAGCCGATTTGTGCTGCCGATCACCTGTCCGGTCTTCATCCCGCCACCGGCCATCAGAGCACAGCTGACCTGAGGCCAGTGGTCGCGGCCGGCGTTCTGATTGATGCGAGGCGTGCGTCCGAATTCGCCCCAGACCAGCACAGTGACATCATTCAGCATTCCGCGTTCTTCCAGATCCAGCACCAGAGCGCTCACCGCCTGATCCAGCTTGGATCCGTGATCGCGAACCAGATCAAAGTTCTTACTGTGGCTGTCCCAGCGACCGAACGACAGGGTCACAGAACGAACACCGGCTTCGACCAGTCGCCGAGCCAGCAGGATGTGATCGTTGCAGGTGGGAGCACCATCGTACTGAAACTGATAGGGCTTGCCGTCACCGTAACGCTGACGAACTTCTTCGGGCTCTTTGCTGATATCCAGAGCGTCCGCAAGTCGATTCGACGTGAGCACGCCGAATGCCGCCTGAGTGAACGCGTCCATTCCTTCCATCATTCCGGAAGCATCGGCCTGCCGCTTCAGTCCGTCCAGACTGGTCAGCAGCTGTTCACGATTCTGCAGACGGTCCAGAGTGACTCCGTTCAGTGTCAGGTTTTCCATGCCGCCGCCGTTGGGGCGAAACGCCTGATGTGCAGCTCCCAGAAATCCGGGATCGCCGGGCTCCGACCACGGCCCGTGGGAAGTCTTTGCCGCCAGAGCCACCGTTGCCGGAATTCCAGGATCGGTGGGACCTCGCAGAGCCGACAGAGCACTGCCGATGCTGGGACGACCACCAACGGCCTTCAGACTGTTGCGGTCCCAGCCGCTGAAGCACTGAAACGCATCATGTCCCCCATGGCAGCCGACAACGCTGCGAATGACGACAAGGCGGTCCATGATTGCCGCAAGTTTCGGAAAGCATTCGCCAATCTGAATGTCTGGAACAGCCGTGCTGATCGGACTGAACTCACCCCGAATTTCGGCTGGCGCTTCCGTCTTGATATCCCACATATCCTGGTGCGGAGGCCCGCCTCCAAGAAAAATGTTGATGATGGACTTCTGAGTCTTGCGGGCTGGTGATGCGGATTCTGCTCGCAGCAGATTTGCCAGCGAGACACCGCCGATGGCTCCGGCAGAAAACCCGCCGATTTTGATGAAGTCGCGACGAGCGATGCCGTCGCAATACTTTGTCTGTCGTCCGCGGATGGTGAGCATAGGAACCTCTTGCTGAAAACAGAGGTGGCCGACGAGTTTGGGGGGAGTTTTCGCCGACAAAGGTGGGCAGCACCGAACGCTTCAGCTCGGCGCTGTGTTGTTTGTGATCGACTGATTTGCACACCCAATTCTAGCTCTTTTTCCAGGCGCAAAACAATCGGGAACACGGATTTTCGCGTTGGCGGTGCATTTCGACGGGAAATGACCCTGCCCCGGTTTTCGTCAAAATCGCCAACGATTCCCTCCGACAGGGCTTTTGAGTCGCTTCGCACAGCGGGCCTGACGATACATTTCTGAATTCAATCACCCGGTGAGAAGGTTTTTCGATGAAGCCACCAGTCAATTCCGTCTTTCTGCCTGGTCCACAAGACCGAACCGTTCGGGCGGCGGATGGCCGGATCCTGGCAGTTCCGGACGGCTGGGAACTGGTTCCTCCCGGCGACGCCGCACTGACTCGTCGCATCAAGGCTGCGGGTGAATTCTGGCTGATGCAGGAAGTCAAAGGCCGGAAGGTCTTTTCCCGCGGCCTGTGGGCTCCGTCCGCCACGGTCGTCGGCATTCGAGCCGATCTGGATGCAGAGCGATCAACAGACAGTTACGCCAGACGCAGGCAGTCAGATGCGGCCCGGCGCGAAAAGGCGCAGGAAGCCTATGTGGAGGATTTCCATGCCGCCGTGGTCGACTTTCTGAAATTCCACCCACGACATGCAGACCTTGCAAATCGCATGGCGGACCGGGTGGCAGCCCACGCAACCCCCGTCGGCAGCGGAACGGTTGCTCGAACAAAACGGATTCCCATCGAACGCCGGGCCGAAGCGGCGGTCATTGCCTGGATGCGCCATCAGACCACCGGCTACGATTCCATGGCGATCCCTCGAATCAAAGGACAACGCCGTGAGGTGCGCCGCATGCTGGCTCAGCGTTCAAAGGAACTGCTCAGCCGATACCGCCAGGGACAGGCTCCACTTCCGGCCTGTCCGCTGGTGAGCGCTCTGAACTGAAACCCGGCAGAATATCGACGTTTGAGACTCTGCTGAGTTTCTGAGCCCAATGTCTGTTCATCAAAGATCTGTTGAGGCGCCACTTGGTCCCATCTCGGGCGAAAGCAGGGTACCAACATTCCCTTTCTTGGACTCAAGGGCAATCGAAATGCTGTTGCTGCCACCGGCATCCACGGTGAACTCAAAGTTCTTGACATTTGGAGCCGGAGAAGCGCTTTCAATAGGGACACTGACCTTAACCGTGTAGGTCCCCGGAACGATTCCATCGCCGGATTCGTATGTTGTTGCGACAAATGTTCCGTCCTCCTTCACCGCCCCGGAAGCATTGTGCACCTTATCTCCCGACGTGGGCAGAAAGTCCAGGGTTGCTGGCCCGAAAGACTTTCCATCCAGCGTTACCGTCCCGCTGGCAGGTACTGTTTCCAGTCGATCCACGCTGGACCCTGAACAACCCAGAATGAACATGGCCAAGAGGCTGCAAACACTTTTCGACATTTGTCCCCGTCTCCAGTTAAAGCGACTTTCCAGTACTCAAAAAACGTGGCTCCTGACACGCAGAGTATCAGGAGCCATTTCTTAAAAAAAGCGTCTGTGCACCAATCAGAAATCAGAACTCTCCGATGATTGAATCATTTGTGCCTCCGTTGTGCGTGTTCAACGACATCCAGAGACTCTTCTTGCCGCTTGAACCGTTGTAATCACCGTGATAGTCGATGTTCTCGCTGATGAACCGCACAGACCCGTCAGCCAGCAGGAACTGTGCTCCGCCTTCGTGCAGGCTGCTGGGCCCTGGCCAGTCGGAGTTGATCATGTGAGCTGCAATGTAGTAGGGTCCCATGCAGTACGGTGCGTTCTTCCACCATGTACCGTCCTCCGCAGGCATGTTATCGGGAGTCGCGTACTTGTATGCTGCGTTATCCGCGATTACGCGATGGGTTGTTGCAACCGCCCAATTTCGAAAAACTTCTTCGCCACCGGTGTTTCTCGGGGTTCCCGCCCCGCCAACGCGACCACCACCCTTCTGTCCGGTCGTATTGACTTCTCCGACGGCAATCGTGTTCGACGTGCCGTCTTTGATGTCTCGCATACGGACTTTGGCCTCAAGTGAGAAGATACCTTCGTGGACCTGCCCCTGACGTCGCCACCAGTCGAACCCCTGAGTTCCCGCATAGTTTGTGGTCGCCAGTCCGTAGTGGGCAGAAGGCCCGATTTCAATATCTGAAGGGCACAGGTAACCAGAAAGAATTGTCGCCGTGACAAGCTCACCGCTGGCGAGCGTTTGGCCATACAACTGTGCAGAGAAGTTGATCTGATTGTAAAGCGGGGCCTGATCGATGTATGGAAGAATTGCTACCATCCAGCTGTGATTTCGCGGCAGGGCACCACCCAGAGATGCGGGTGTGGTGTAGTAGGAGTGCTTGTCGTTCGGGAAAATGTTGAACACGTCATGGTAATTATGAAGCGCAAGCCCAAGCTGCTTCATGTTGTTCTTACACTGGGTGCGGCGGGCTGCCTCTCGAGCCTGTTGAACCGCAGGCAGCAGCAAGGCAATCAGAATGGCAATGATCGCAATCACCACCAGGAGCTCAATCAGTGTGAAACCGCGGCATCTTTTCTGCATAACAATTTCCTTTCAACGAGAAGGGATGGACGAAAAATGAGAATCCGGCTGCCAGTGAGTTTCGGGATATTCCATTGGGGTGTCCAGTCCAAAGGCTGTTTTTTTAATGGGATCGTGACAATTCTTGTGATGACTGTATTTTCGCACTTGCAAAGGTTGCGAGAAACTCCAGTTGGACGACTGTCCCCTGATTTTCCGGACTCGGTTTTTGTGACGTACCGGGCAAGTTGACCTCAGTGTTTCCAATTCTCGCGCCTCGCCTTTTTTTACGACGGGCAGCGGACTCTGTCTTCCTGGATTTTGAAAAGCTAAAAAACACTCCGGAGTGAACCTGGAGAGCCGATCAAATGCTTCATTCCCATCTGCGAGTTGGAAACATCCCGAGAAACAAAGCCTATGCCCGTCATTCGAATTGCTCAGCTGCTGTCGGCCGCTGAACCGGAACAAACCGTCACCGTCAAAGGCTGGGTGCGCACCCGGCGAGATTCCAAAAATGCGTTTTCATTCATTGAACTGAATGACGGCAGCTGCATGAAGAACCTGCAGATTGTCGTGGACAGTTCTGTGCCCGGATACGTCGAAACCATTCGGGATGTCACAACCGGAGCGAGTGTGTCGATTATCGGCGTCGTGAAAGAGTCCCCCGGAAAGGGACAGCGAATCGAAGTCCACGCGACGTCGCTGGAACTGCTGGGACGAGCTGACGTCGAGACATTTCCTCTGCAGAAGAAAGGACACAGCTTCGAATTTCTGCGAGAGATTGCTCACCTGAGACCTCGGACAAATACCTTTGGAGCCGTCGCTCGGGTTCGCAACTGCATCAGTCGGTCCATTCACAACTTCTTTCAGGAACGCGGCTTCCTGTACATCAACACTCCGATCATCACCACCAGCGATTGCGAAGGTGCCGGTGAGATGTTTCAGGTCACGACTTTGAACCTCGAACGGCTGGCGTCCCTGCCATCAACGACCATTGACTGGAAGCAGGACTTCTTCGGCAAGCCCGCATCGCTGACAGTCAGTGGTCAGCTGGAAGGTGAGATCTTCGCGACCGCCATCGGAGACTGTTACACGTTCGGGCCGACGTTCCGGGCAGAAAACAGCAACACCACTCGACACCTTGCGGAGTTCTGGATGGTCGAGCCCGAGATGCCGTTCTACGAACTGACTGACAACATGGACCTGGCCGAGGCATTCATCAAAACCATTGTGAATGATGCTCTGGAGAAATGCCCGGATGACATGGAGTTCTTCAGTCAGCGGATTGACAGGACGATTCCGGAAACTCTGGAGAACATCCGCAGCAACGACTTCATTCGACTTTCGTATACCGAAGCGATTGAACTGCTGCAGACCTGTGGCCGGAAGTTTGATTATCCGGTGGAATGGGGGATTGATCTGCAGAGCGAACATGAGCGGTTTCTGACGGAGGAACATTTCCGGCAGCCCGTCATTCTGTATAACTATCCCCGGTCGATCAAACCGTTCTACATGCGGTGCAATGACGACGGGAAAACAGTCCGAGCCATGGACGTGCTGGTGCCTCGGGTGGGCGAAATCATCGGGGGCAGTCAGCGAGAAGAGCGACTGGATGTTCTGCTGAGTCGCATCACGGAATGCGGCATGAATCCGGACGACTACTGGTGGTATGCCGACCTGCGTCGCTTCGGAACCGTTCCACACAGCGGGTTCGGGCTGGGGCTGGAACGAGCCGTTCAGCTGGTGACCGGAATGACCAATATTCGAGACGTGATCCCCTTCCCTCGAACTCCCGGTCATGCAGAATTCTGACGATCAACCGAGCGATCAGAATGTGATTCACGCGAATGTCGGCCGAAACTGAAGATCAACGGGAATGATTTCACGCTGGGCGGAAAATCAAAGCCTGATGGCTCGCCGCTTCTTCCTGGCAACCATTGCTCAGGCTGTCGTCTGTCTCGTGCTGACCTGGCTGCTGAAGACCATTTTTCCGGCGCCGCCTCCCAGTCTTCGAATCCGGCTGCCGAATGCGTTTGTTTTCAGTACCGGATTTCTGATCATCGGCAGCTGGAGCCTGCACATTGCGTGGCAGGCTGTGCGTCGCGAACAGCAGGATCGATTTCGTCGGCACCTGAAACTTTCACTCGCATTTGCCGTGCTGTTTGTGGCCGTTCAATCGTTCGGCCTGCTGGGCTTTGTTCGGGGGACGCATGATGCGTTCAATCCCCAGACGAACGCTCATGGCTTTGTCTTCGTGTTTGTCGCACTGCACGCCATGCACTTTCTGATCGCTCAGTCCGCCCTGCTGTGGATCGCCATCGCTGCTCACTACGATCGATACGACCACGAATACTATTTCGGAGTCACGTTCGCAATGTGGTTCTGGCATGCACTGGGAATCGTATGGCTGGGCATCCTCTGTGTCTTCCTGATTGCCGCATAACGATGTTTCTCCGGCAACGGCTGCACCCGCGAATTCGCTCGGTTTCCGACCTTCCGGTGTGTGAACGGTTTTTTTCGACGATTTGGCGACTCATACCAGTCGCGGCGATGGCGAACTTTTTTATGCGAGAGCAGCGTGCTACTCTGTTCGGTCGGTGCGTTTGACCTTTTGCATTTCTTCGGGAGTTCCAAATTGAAATCCGCAGTTCCTGTCGTTGCCGTGCTTCTGCTGATTCCCGCCGTCGGAGCAGAGGATACGAGGTGTTTTGAGATGCGAACGTATTACGCGAACCCAGGCAAACTGGACGCTCTGCACGCTCGTTTCCGCAACCACACTCTTGGTCTTTTCGAAAAACACGGAATGACGAATGTGGGATACTGGGTGCCTGTTGACAATCCTGACAACAAGCTGATCTACATCCTGGCATATCCGTCACGGGAGCAGCGCGACGCCAGCTGGAAGGCGTTTCAGGCGGATGAAGACTGGAAGGCCGCTTATGCAGAATCCATCAGGGACGGCAAGCTGATTGCGAAAGTGGAATCTGTCTTCCTGACCGCCACCGACTACTCGCCCGAGATCAAGGCCGCCGCCTCAGAATCACCTCGGCTGTTCGAGCTGCGGATCTACACGACAAACGACGGAAAGCTCAGCGACCTGAATGCCCGGTTTCGGAATCACACCACGAAGCTGTTCGAGAAACACGGTCTGCCACAATTCGGCTACTGGACGCCGATGGATGAAAAAGACGGTCGCGACAATCGGCTGATTTATCTGCTGGCCGTCAGGGATCAGGAAACCCGGGACGCCGGGTTCAAAAGCTTTGGCCAGGATCCCGACTGGAAGGCCGCTCGAACTGCGTCTGAAGAAAACGGAAAGCTGCTGATCAACGGCGGAGTTCAGTCAGTGTTTCTGAAACCAACTGATTATTCTCCAACACGCTGAGTGGATTGGGCAGAGAGTCTCGCCGAGACTCTGCCGGAGGACAGCCCTCAGCTGCCGGGACGGTTTGTTTTTTTCAGGTCCAGACATGTCCTCCGGCGTGGCCGGTGTTTTGGCAGGCAAATCTTTCGATTGTCCTTCGTCAGGCAGTGCCTGATTCGTCGCCTTTTCGGCACACAACTATGACTCAACATTCTCTTTCACCTCGCGAAGTCATCGCCCTGTGCCGTCAGCGTGAAATTCGTGCGATTGATCTGCGGTTCGTTGATTTTCGCGGACAGCAGCGGCATTTCACGATTCCAGCCGAACAGCTGACGGATCAGAGCTTCGAAGACGGGTTTGCGTTTGACGGGTCATCCATGCGGGGATGGCAGGCGATTCACGAAAGTGACATGCTGGTGGTGCCGGATTCGGTCACTGCCTATGTGGACCCGTTTCTCCGTCAGACGCTGGCAGTGCTGTGCAACGTCAAGGATCCGGTGACTCATCAGAGCTATCCGCGTGATCCTCGGAATGTGGCCCGCAAGGCCGAACAGTACATGCAGTCGACCGGCATCGCTGACCGATCCAGCTTTGCTCCGGATGTCGACTTCTTTGTCTTCGATCGGGTTTCATTCAATCAGAACGAACACGAAGGGTACTACCATCTGCACAGCAGCGAAGGGCAGTGGAGTCGGGGACTGGATCAGCAGGCGTCTTCGGGTTATCAGGTTCGCTATCGCGAAGGTTACCTGTCCATGCCGCCGTCGGACACGCTGCAGGAACTGCGGACCGAGATTACTCTGTCACTTCAGGACAGCGGCATTGACGTCGTGAGGCAGCATCGTGAAGTCGCCACCGGAGGCCAGTGCGGAATTTCGCTCAAACCCGATCTGCTGCTGCCGACCAGTGATCGTCTGCTGCGTCTGAAGTATATCGTTCGCAACGTGGCTGCAGCTCACGGAAAGGTGGCCACATTCATGCCGAAGCCGGTCTGGAATGACAACGGATCCGGTCTGCATCTGCAGCTGTCGCTGTGGCGCGATGACACTCCGCTGTTTGCCGGTTCGGGTTACGGTGGTCTGAGCGAAACAGCGATGCATGCGATGGGCGGAATTCTGCAGCACGCTCCTGCTTTGCTGGCATTCTGCTGTCCCACCACCAACAGCTACAAACGACTCATCCCCGGTTTCGATGCTCCGGTCAATCTCTCGTACAGCTATCGAAATCGTTCTGCTGCCATTCGCATTCCGGCCAATTCGGGTGACGAAAGCGAACGTCGACTGGAATTCCGCTGTCCCGACGCATCGTGCAATCCCTATCTGGCCAATGCTGCCGTGCTGATGGCGATGCTGGACGGTATTCAGAACCGAATCAGTCCGGGCAAGCCGCTGGACAAAGATCTGTATGATCTGGCTCCGGAAGAGCAGCAGAACGTCCCGTCAACTCCATCCTCTCTGGAGAACGCTCTGGACGCACTGCAGAACGATCATGATTTTCTGCTGCGAGGGGATGTGTTTACCAGAGACGTGATCGACACGTGGATTCAGTTCAAGAGAACCGCTGAAGTCGCGGCCATCCGTCAGCGGCCTCATCCCTATGAATTTGCGATGTATTTTGACTGCTGATTTCCGCAGTCGTTCTTTGTTCTGATTCCAACAATTCTGAAAAGCACCATGCCGATGTCTTCGGTTGTTCTGGAAAGTCGTGTCGGGAATCTGGTTGCTCGCCGTGGAAAGGTACGCGACGTTTACGACTTCGGCGATCGTCTGCTGTTTGTCGCGACTGACCGCATCAGCGCCTTCGATTATATTCTGCCCAACGGAGTACCCCGGAAAGGCGAAGTACTGACTCGCATCAGTCAGTTCTGGTTCGAACGCCTGAACGTGGCCCACCATTTCCTCACCAGCGATGTCACCACACTGCCGCTTCCTCCGGAAACGGATGTTGAGTCACTGACGGGGCGCAGCATGGTGGTGCGACGAACCGACGTTGTGCCGATCGAGTGTGTTGTTCGAGGTTACCTGGCGGGATCGGGGTGGCAGGAATATCGACAGCACGGCACCGTCTGCGGAATTGCTCTGCCGCCGGGCCTGCAGGAAAGCAGTCAGTTGCCGGAACCCATTTTCACTCCGGCAACCAAGGCGGAAAGCGGCCACGACGAGAACATCACCTTCGACCGGATGTGCTCCGACGTCGGAACAGAAACCTCGGAAGCTCTGAGAACTCTGAGCCTGAACATCTATTCACAGGGCGCGGAGTACGCTCGTCAGCGAGGCATCATCATCGCGGATACGAAATTTGAATTCGGTCGCCTGAATGATGAATTGATTCTGATTGACGAAGTCATGACTCCGGACAGTTCCCGTTTCTGGCCGGCCAGCGAGTATCAGCCTGGCAGCAGCCCGCCGTCATTCGACAAGCAGTTTGTTCGCAACTGGCTGCTGGCATCGGGCTGGGATCGCAACAGCAGTCCACCGCAGCTGCCCGACGATGTCGTCGCCATGACAACAGGCAAATACATCGAAGCCTATGAAACTCTGACAGGAACGGCATTCTGAGGCTGTTTGGTTTTCCGGCAAATGAGATGGCTGTGACGGTGGTTTTCGGTGCGGAAGGGAGTTGGGGCGTGAGGATTTTCCGCAACAAACTGTTGCCAAACGCGCGGTGCCCGCCGGATTTGGAGAGTGAACAGGGATTTCAGCATTCGTCCTGAGGTTCCTGGAGTATTTTTGTGGGCCTTCCGGTTTCCCTCCTGCCCGCCCGGTTGACTATCCTGTCCGGCGTGACGTTCTGTCGTCACGCCGTTTTCTGAACCCACCACGTTGAGGGGACCGTCTGGTGTCCGATTCCGATCCCTCAAAACCTGCTGCTGAACAAAAGAAGCAGACGGTCAGCGCTGTCGGTGACTTCGAGCTCAAGAAGCGCCTGGGCAAGGGGGGCATGGGCGAAGTGTTTCTCGCGCGACAGGTGAGCCTGGACCGCCTGGTGGCACTGAAGACGCTGTCAAAAGAGCTGGCCAAAAAGGAAGACTTCGTTGCTCGCTTTCTGCGGGAAGCCCGGTCGATGGCCAAGCTCGACCACCCCAATATCGTGAAGGTCTATGCGGTTGATTCGTTCAAGGGCATCCATTTCGCCGCGATCGAATATGTGGACGGCAAAAGCGTTCAGGCGTGGCTGGAAAAGCTGAAGACTCTGCCCATCGCCGATGCCGTTCATATCACGATGGCCTGTGCGGAAGGAATGCAGCACGCTCATGAACTGAACATGGTGCATCGAGACATCAAGCCGGACTACATCCTGCTGACCAGCAAAGGCGTGGTGAAAGTTGCCGACTTCGGGCTGGCCAAAGTGATCGACGAAGACGTGTCGATGACGCAGAGCGGCACCGGCCTGGGAACTCCGCTGTACATGGCCCCGGAACAGGCCCGCAGCGCCAAGACCGTTGACCAGCGAAGTGACATCTATGCTCTGGGAGCGACCCTGTATCACATGCTGACCGGAGCACTGCCGTTCCGAGGAAACTCGGCACTGGAACTGATTCTGGCGAAGGAAACCGGCAAGTACGAATCGGCTCGAAAACTGCGACCGGAGATTCCCGAAAAGCTGGATCTGATCATCGACAGAATGATGTCAAAGGATCCGAAACATCGACATGCCAACTGCGGTGAACTTCTTCGCGACCTTGCGTCTCTGGGGCTCCACAGTCCGGCACTGAGTTTTCTGGATGGTGCTCAGCCGTCCGGAGTCGGCCGGTCGGCCCCCACCGTTGTCGGACAGTCAACGAGTGCCGGCGTCGGCAGTACCAGTTCCGGCGTGACTCGACCTGTCGGGGATGTGTCCTCACGAGCTGACGCCCGGCGCCAGGAACGAAAGCGAGAATCCCGCACTTGGTTCGTGCAGTACGACGATGCCAAAGGCAATATGCAGGTCGAAAAGCTGACGTCCGGCCGGATCCTGAAAATGATCAAGGCCGGAATTCTGACGCCCAAGGCTCGAGCCAAAGCGTCGGCAGAAGGTTCCTACTTCCCGCTGGCGCAGTTCCCGGAATTCACAGAAGCAGTCGAAAGTCAGCTCAGCCGAAAGACCGCTCAGATCAAGCAGGAAGACATGCGCAACCTGTATTCTCAGGTTGAACGCGACGAAAAACGCCGTTACCGCTGGCGTTGGATTTCGAGCAAGGTTCGAGGCCTCGTGGGCGGTGTCACGTTTCTCATCTGGCTGGTGATCGTGATCGTGCTGCTGGGCGTGCTGCTGAAATTCGGCAAGGAAATTTTCGACTACGTCGGCACCAAGGTCATGGAGATGATGAACTGAACCCTTCACGCCTCTGTCAGTTCACTCGAAAGACAACTCTTTCGCTGTTCCATTGCACCAGCGAGCTCTCCTGCAGCATCAGTTCTGCAGGGTTCGACATTGCCAGCCTTCGGTAACCGATGTAACTGCTGCACAGTCTCGGATTGATTTCGGTAATCAGCCAGTCAGTCACGCCGTCAGTCGTCGTCTGCAGCAGATCGATCCCCACATAACCGCAGTCGATATTCAGCACCTCCAGCAGCACCTGCAGCAGATCCATAAGCTGCTGTTCGTCGGCAGAACTGCATTCCGCGGGAATGATTCCGCCCAGATAAGCTGGCCGATCCGATGTCCATTGAATCGACTGACCAGCCAGCGGCAACACAACCGGAGGCTGACCTGGCCCCTGCCCGATGATTCCCACAGAGCATGACCGGCCCTCCAGCCACGGCTGAACAACCCACTTCGAAGGATCATTTACAGTGGACATCATTTCCCGGACCGCAGCGCGGCTGCAGCGTACGATCCCTTCGCAGCCGGCACCGTCAACCGGTTTCACGACACAGCAATCCCAGTCGGACGGAAGGCCATCCGGACCGGAAAGGCGTCGTGTGGGGATGGTGGCAATGTTATGCCGACGGAGAAACTCGTAGGTCAGCCATTTGTTACAACCGATGGCCATCACTTCCGGAGACGGACCCCAAACGTTCACACCCTGAGCTCGCAGGTGCGATGTGGAACGTTCGAGAACGCCATCACATTCCGGAGCAATCAGCAGCAGTTCCGTCAGTGGGAACTGTGAAGCCACCGTAACCGCAGCCGACTGCCAGTCAGAGTCCGCCACGATGCGGACCTCCGTTGCCGGAGGCAGGGCGACCTGATTCACTGCGGCCTCGCACAAAATGACGGAGAGTTCGACGCCGGGAACGCGAATCAGGTCGGCGGCAACGGCTTCCAGCATGGCTCGGCCTTCCCTTTTCATGGACGCTGAGGCGGCCGAAAAGGAGGCGGCATCCGCATGCAGGAATTCAGTCAGCAGAAGATGTCGCAAGCCGTTTCTCCACATTGACACTCTGGAAAGGTTTACCGATAATCCGCCGCGCGAGGGTGCGAATTCCAGAGAATGCACACAGATTCAGTGGTTTTTCAGAGACCTGCGAGCGAAACGAAATGTCTCCCTCAACTGTGTAAGGTCGCCGATTCCGCGACCGTCGCTTCGGCACGATGATCTCGCACACTCAATTTCAACATTCAGGAACAGGAACGATGGCCGGAAATCTTCACGAATTCACTGACTCAAACTTCGAAACGGAAGTTCTGAATTCTTCAGAACCCGTTCTGGTGGACTTTTGGGCCCCGTGGTGCGGTCCGTGCCGAATGCTGATGCCCACCATTGAAGAACTGGCGTCTGAATTTGCCGGAAAAGTCAAGATCGGCAAGGTGAACACGGACGAGAATCAAAAAACCGCTGCCGGCTACGGAATCACCAGCATTCCGACGGTCATGCTGTTCAAAAACGGCGAAATGATTGACAAAGTCGTTGGCGCTCCCGGTAAGGCTCACTTTGAGAACATGCTGAAGACCGCTGTCGGCTGATTTGACCGAAACTTGCAAACCTTCTCTGACCGCCGTGAGTTTTGACCGACTCACGGCGGTTTGTCGTCTTGTGTCGGATTTGAACATTCCACAGAATCTGGGGGATTCCATCGCTGACGGACCCTCATGACACAGTTCCCCGACAATTCTTCCCGGCAGGAGATCGCCTCGACGCAGGCGTCCGGGGGCGGGTTGTCTGATCCGTCGGCTCGCCACGCTGACGAACAGGGACGCGGTCCCATTCGAGTCGTCGCGGCCGAACCGGATCCTCTCCAGGTGCTGCTGCAGGCCAGTGCTGCCGCCGAAACTCTGCAGGCTCGATTTGCCGAACTGCAGACCATGAAATCGGATCTGGCGGCAGAGCGTCAGCAGCTGAACGCCGACCGTTCGGCGTTTGAAAGTCGAGCTCGCGAATATGTCTCGCAGGTGGCTCGGGATCGAGCCGAACATCGCGAACTGACGGCTGATCTCGAACAGCGCCAGCACCAGCTGAAACAGCAGCAGGCCGAACTTGAGCAGCACCAGAAACTGCTGGATGATCAGCGAGCCGACCTGGACGCTCGACGTGAACGTCTGCATCACGCCGTCAATGACGAACTGGCGCGCGAGCGTGCCGGAATGCAGCGACAGCGCGACGAAATGGAAGCCGTCCGGCAGCAGCTTCTGGATCAGACGCGTCAGCAGGACGAAGAACATGCCGCTCGACTCCAGCAGATGGAACAGACTCTGCTGCAGGAACGCGAGCACATGCGCGAGACCGTGCGTCGGGAACTGTCGGCGGAATTCGAGGAACTGCAGCGGGAACGTCAGGAATGGGCCGCTCATCGTGACCGGGAATCTCACGAGCTGCATCAGCAGTCGGAAGATCTGCAGCAGCAGCGGGAACTGTTCGGCGAACAAATGGATGCCGAACAGCAGCGGCTGCGCGATGAAATCGAAAAACGTCGCCAGATGCTGCTTTCAGAACAGAACAACCTGCAGCGACGTTACCGGTTTCAGTTCGAACATCTCGGCCGGGCTCGTGAAGACTTCGAAACAGAACTGCGCGAACTTCGCCGGGAACAGCAGCAGCTGCGCTGTGAACGTCAGAGCTTCGATGAACAGCACCGTCTGAGATTTCAGCAGCTGAAAAAAGTTCATGCGGCTCTGCTGTACCGGGATGAATCGCTGCTGCGTGATCAGAAAGTGATTGAACGCAGTCGAATCAGTGTCGAACTGGATCTGAATCGCCAGCGCGAACGGCTGGCGGAACATCACGATGCCGTTCTACAGGATCTGGAAGCTCGCACCCGCCGAATTCAACAGGCGGAAGACGCCGCCGCAGAAAAGTCGCAGCGCATCGAACAGAGATTCCGCCACGTGACTCAGATGCGTTCGGAACTGGACCTCCAGCAGCGCGAAATTCTGGAACAGCGGCTGCTGGTCGAAGAACTGCAGGCCTCTGTCCGAACACCGGAAACATCCAATCAGCAGGTCCGTGATGCCCGGCGAGCCGTGGAGGAATTCTTCGAACGCCTCCATCTGCAGCTGCAGGCCGAACGCGATCGCATCGAACAGAAGTTCACGGAACTGGCTCAGAAACAGGAACAGTTCCGCAAAGATCGGGACGAGCTGGAACGCTGGTTTGCCGAACAGGAACAGCAGCTGGCATCAGTCTCTCAGCAACAGGATCAGAACCAGCTGCAGCAGATCGCCGACCTCGAATCGCAGCTGGCCGAGACCCGCCAGCGCTGGCAAACGGAACTTAAAGAATCGGAAGCGGCACTTCGCCAGGTGCTGGACGAAGTTGTTCGTTCCGAAACCGCCGCCATTCGAGTGAACTCAGCCCTGGTGCTGCCCGACCAGGACGAGCAGCGCTCCGCAGCCTGAACCTGCCGGATCGAATTGTCCGCTACTTCATCGGCGGATGCGGAACGGGAACTCCGTTGGTGGTCAGGACCTGAATTTCGTGAGCTGAATGCGGGCCTTCGTAGGTCCAGACGATCTGTTTGTCCGGCGTCACCTCGAAGATTCGAACCCCCTTCTTCGCGTGGTAGCTGCAGATGACTGTGTTGCCGTTTGGAAGACGCTGACCACCGCAGGCGTCGTCAAACGGCTTCCCCGGAAAATCATCGTTGCTGATCTTCCAGACAACCTTTCCTTCGGCATCAAAGATGACTGTCTTGTTGCCGTGTGTCAGATTGACCAGCAGCTGACCACCGTCCAGCTGAATCGCAGTGAACGGCCAGTTTTCAGCCTGACGCCCGCCGAGTTCCGGCAGGTCCGTCGCGATGCTGCGAACCACTTCTCCCTGCGGAGTATACTCCTTCACGCGAAACGCCAGCAGATGGGGCACGATGTAGTTGCCCGAGGGCAGGCGACGAGCCATCCGAGTCTGCATGTGAGCATTGTCTGTGTCCGGCTGCAGCGGGACGTTGACCGCAACCTGTCCGTCAGGCGTGATCTCCAACAGTCGAGGCTGCGAACCCAGCTCTGTCACCAGCGTGTTTCCACTCTCCAGTCGCTGCACCGTGCCGATCTCGCGATTTTCAGCAGACCTGCGGTACTGAAACACAACCTTTCCGTCGCGAGTCAGCTCTTTGACCTCATCGGCCCACGCAATCAGTACGTTGCCGTTGGGCAGAACAAAGCCATCCCGAGCGGCCGGTCGCCCGGCATTCCAGACCTCAGAACCATCCTCCCCGATGATGCCGGTCAAGGTCGGACCTGCAATAAAAAAGGAATGCCGAATCTCGTCGGCCGCCTGTCCGTCAGCTGCGGCTGAAAGAAAGATCAAACATCCCGGCAGCATCACCTGCACAACATTCCGCACCCAATAACTGAAGCTTCGCTCAGCCCCCGACGGCAACGCTTCACAACCAACAACAGAATCGGATTTGCTCATCATCGATGTCCTCGATCTCTCCAAAAGCGCAAGCTTCAGCATATTGATACTCGAAAGAAGATTTCCTGCGAAACGACTGCGGCCATCACAGCCGGAACGCTCGACGACCTTCGTGAATGTATCACGAATTCCATCACAGATCACGCCATCGCTGAGGTTTCGTCAGAGCTCGCTGGTCTGCCGGTCACTTATCTCGCCATGAATCTTCCCCGAACGAACACACCGAACAGCCGCGGATAACGAAAGCGAGTCGGTACCCGCCCGCCCCCTGATGCACTTCGTGGTTCTTCGATCGTGTGGCTTTCACCATGAAGGACACGACGAGCACAAAGGAAGGGACAGGTCTCGAAATCCCTGCACCTATTGTCAATACGTTACCCACTTCATTTCCTCCACTACTTGCAATTGAACTTCCTGGGGTCATGTGTAATGATACCAGGGCATGCATCAGATTCTGTGCTGAACGTCTTCCCGTTTCCCAGGTTGATATGAAGGGGGCTGATGATGAACGTTGATTCCTCGGAACAGATTCCCGCTTCCCAAAGGTCTTCCGTGAAATGGGTCTGGACTGTCATCGCCGTGGTATTGTTTCTTAATGGGCTTTGGCTATATCGCCTTCAGTCTGCCGTGTCGGAACTTGCTTCGCGCTCGAGCCAGGTCAATGTTGCCCCCGGCGCCGGCCTAAGTCACGCCCGCACGATTGACTCGAAAGCGGTGAAGGCATTCGTTGACTCGGCGGTTTCCGACGGACGTCGCGACCTCGCCGAGACATGTTTGATTAACGTGATCGGAAAGAATCCCGGCGACATCAGCCTGCTGACAATGTATGTCGACTACGTGACAGAGCAGGGTGAGACGTGGGAGACGGAGACCGACCGGTCCCTGAGTGTCCTTGAGTCGGCGTTGTTTCAGGTCGCGCCGGCAGACATTACTCAGGTTGAAAAACTGATTCAGCGAGTGACGACGCATGCTCAGGAATCGGAAGATGTGGGAAGCAGCGACACGGCCATTGACGTCACAACCGAGTGGGAATTGCTGCGGAAGGGGCCGTCCTCGGTCAAAACGACAGACGACGTCGCCGCTCACATTCAGCAACTTCAGGAACTCCTGTCGGATGCTCATCATCACACAGATTCTTCATTGGTCACAGAGATTGCGAAAGAACTGCAACGGTGGCAACAGGGACTGGCGGCCATGAATCAGTCAGCATTCATTGATGCCTGTGTCACAAATCTGAAATCGTTGTCGACGGAACAACAAAAATCCCAATTGGCTGTTGCACTCGTTCAATCAGCGGAGAACTCACTGCAGGCAGTCTGGGCCTTCGATCTGGAGTCGCTGCCTACTGTCATCAAAAATCGGATGACAGCATATCCGGAAGAGATTCAAAGCTGGGTCGACAGAATCGCAGAAGGGCGTTCTGAAATTCCGATGCAACAGGTCAGAGACTGTCGGACCGAACTTGAGGAACTCCTGAAGCAATCAAAGAAGACTGAGGGAGTTGGTTTTTTGAACAGCGGTGTGTTGAAGGAGAACGATTGCTGCACGCGTTCAGGGACTCCTCGGCGACATTCCTTCAAAAGATCGTCAGCAGGAAGCGGGGAAAATCGCTCAGGACATGCTGAAGAAAGTCACAGCAGAACGGCAGCGGCAGTTCGATGCGTATCAGGCGTTCGTGGTTCACAAGTGTGAAAGCGTATTCGGCAGGTTTAACGAAGAATGGGAAGTTTCCGAAGCCGATGCAAAACTGTTCTTTGAAAGATTTCGGCTTTTCGAGGTGGATCAAAGATCGCTCTCGCCGGAGGTCGCGATGTGCTTCAATGACGTCCTTGGAAAGCTTTTGGCGGAAGTCAGTCCGGCCACCGTTGTGGCTTGTCAGAAGCAACTGAGCCTGGGGCAGAAAATGAAGCTTAGTGATTTTTAATGACGTACTGTTCTTCGTCTTTGCGCCTCTCTTTCTGGATTTTTCCCCCATGCCAAGCTGCATTTTTCGGCTGACATTAGTTTGCCTCTTCGGCATTGCCTTCTGCAGTCAAACGGTTCGCGCCGATGAACGGCACCTCGGGCTTGCAGCTGCCGCCGGTTCGGCAGGAGCGGTCTCAACTGCGCTTAGCCGCGTTGACCTGGACGCAATGCAACAAACGATTGCCCCCAGCGCATTCAAAGGGGCGTTCGGCGAGGCGCATATGAATCGGTATCTGACAAAGCACCTGGGCCGAACAGGAGCATGGACGCCGATTCGAGCTCGAATTGGGACGCAGGGCATTGATGGCGTGCATGTCCGTTATGATTCTTGGGGCCGTGTGCGAGGTTTGATTGTTTCCGAAGCCAAATACGGCACGAGTCAGCTTGGAATGACCCGGGATGGCATTCAGTTGGGAAGTCGCTGGACAAGCGTGCGACTGCAGCGTCTGGGCAACATTTATTCGGAAGTCGGGGAATCAGTGCGAGCTGGAAAGCTCAGCGTCGGAAAGCTTCCGTCGCCAAGTGTTCAACGACTGGAGTTTCGCCTCACGAGCGGAAAAGCAGCAGTGTTCTGGCGTCGACACAGCGGTGATTCATGGAAATTTGCCGGTCCCGAAAAGCTATCGTCAGAAGCCGGGCGTCAGGCTTCACGCATCGGCCGGTACCTGGTTGACGCCGGCAGCGGTCGCATCACTGTTCCCCGGCATCTGTACCACACGCAGCTCACAAGGCAAGGCCTGCAGATTACTGTCAAAGATGCGTCAAAACTGGAACTGGCGACCGACGTGGGGAAACTACCCACAGTCAGAACACTGACCGTTCCTTTGAGCGCAGGCGAACAACAGGCAGTTGTACGAATGACGCGGGCCGAGGTCAGAGACATGCTGACGAAGAAATTTCCCGACATGTCTCGCAGCCGAATTGAACAGAACAGCCGTGACATCGTGAATTCGCAGCAGCGGATCAACGATCTGCTCGCAGGCAGGCAACCGAGTATTCCGATGACGATCGTGCGTCGGAGTCTGTACACCGGAGCCGTCACCGGGGCGGTTGTTGCGGGGCTGCAGGCATCGACGGATCTTCTGGCGGGCCGTGAAATTGACGGCACTGAATTGCTGACAAACAGCGGAATTGCGGCGGTGGCGAGCTTCAGCGGCAGCCTCGCTGGACAAAGCACGCATTATCTGTTGACGTCCAATCCCACGCTGCAGCAAATCACGTCGCAGGGGGCCGCAGCGCTGGGGCTTCGCTCGTCTGCCTCACTCTCTTCCGGAGTTTCTCAGATGGTGGGAGGAACCGTCGCGGGCATGATCATGGCATACGGCGGCTACTTTGCGGGATATTATGACCTCCGGACGACCAACCGCACCACTGCCGCCTATGCTGCCGGTGTAGGGGCAGGAGTGGCCGCGAAGTTGGGCACCATGTCTTTGATTGGTATGTTCGGAACTGCCTCAACCGGGACCGCCATTTCCTCTTTGCATGGTGCGGCTGCGACGAGCGCAACGATGGCTTGGTTGGGAGGCGGAAGCGTGGCCAGTGGTGGCGGCGGTGTGCTGGCAGGTGGTGCTGTGGTTACGGGAGGCGCTTTTGTCATCGCGGCCGCGGTCACTTGCGCGGCAATGAAAGGCTTCCAGCTATACGATGAACGGCAGGACAATATACGGATCCGGATGACTATTCACGAGCTGTCGCGGCGATACGGGAACCTCGCCACGGCCAACACGGTGCGGTAGTTAACCCCACGCAGTTACGGATTGCGGAAAGTTTCTGCAACCGTTCCATTTGCCTGGCACACTGAAAAACCTGGCGACCGGCAGATTAACACCGTCCGGCAGTCCGGCGTCTTTTCTCCATGTAAACTCTCCACCGACCCTGCGTCGGTGGGAGAAAGACTGCCAAGCTACACGGCTACGCCTTCTAAACCCTCGCGGATTTCTCTTGTGGATCGCCGCAGGCGATCCACAAGCAGACGTAGGCAAAGCGGCGCATCGAAGGAGGCGAGGTAGTCGTGCAAAACACGGGGTTAACCGGGATGAAGCCGGTGGTGTTGATGTGAGTGGTTGTGCCGATGCGCCATCGCTCGCAGAATCGTGTCCAGTACGCTGTCCAGTTTCGCTCCCACATCCTGCACCAGAAACCGCAGCACGAAGTAGCCGTGTTCCTGCAGCAGCGCGTCTTTGCGACGATCGCGACGATAGGCTTCTTCGTTGGCGAAGTGCTGGCCGCCGTCGAGTTCAATCACCAGCCGACATTCTTCGCACACAAAATCCACTTCCATCTTTCCCCAGCCATCGAACGCAATCGGCAGTTCGGCGTTCAATCGAAAACGTCCTCTTGTTTCATCCAGAGTTTCGAGACGTTGAAAGAGGAACGCTTCGCTGGCACTTCGAGCTCGCTGAATGCCTTCGTGCTGCGGTTCAACTGCGCGAGCCGCATGTACAAACAGCCTGGCCAGAGGTTCGTCGACTCCGTCGCGGAGGAGACGCCGAACACTCGCGGCGTAGTCCGTCTTCCATTGAGGATCCACCGGCAGCGGCACGTCTGACGGCCAGCCAGGAACGGCGCTGCCGGGCAACAACACCGTGTAACCCACCGCTTCATAGCCCTGACAACGGCGGTCAAACATTCGAGACAGCATGGGCACGTTCAGGTCGGCATAGTCGTAGACTCGCACTTCGGCCTTGCCGTCGTGCAGACGGTGCAAACGTCCGACGTATTGAGCAATCGTGCCGCGCCACGAAACCGGCAGGGTGAGAAACAACGTATCAAGGCGAGAATCATCAAAGCCTTCGCCGATGTACCGACCCGTCGCCAGTAGCACTCGCGGTTCGCCTTCGGGAATGGATGCAAGCTGCTCCTGAATCGCTCGTCCTTCCTTCACGCCCGTGCCTCCATGCAGCACGACCAAATGAGGCACGTGAGGTTCCAGTAACGCCGCCAGCGCGCTCAGATGTTCCTTGCGTTCGGTCAGCACGAGCGGCGACCTGCCGTCTTTGATGCTTTCCAGAATGTCATCGCGAATCGCCAGATTGCGGTCATCATCGGCCATGAGTTCCCGGTACAAATCCTGAAACTGCATTCGCATATCCGGATCTGCTTCGACGACCGGCCGAAACGAGGTCGGTCGCACGAACACGGAATGACTAAAGGGTCGAGCGACCGCTTCCGACTTCGCATCGACCGTATGCCGCACGGGGCCGCACTGCATGAAGATGATCGGGTGATGACCGTCCTTGCGAGTCACCGTGGCCGACAACCCGGTCACGAATTTCGCTTTGGCTCGCCGAGCGACCAGTTCGAAACTCTGAGCCGACTGGTGGTGACATTCATCGACAACCAGATGGCCGTAATCCGCCACGCAATCCCGGACCACACCCTTGCGCACGAGACTCTGAATGATCGCCACATCGATCCGTCCTTTCGGTTTCTTCCGACCGCCACCGATGCGACCGATATCCTGTTCGTCAACGTTCAGAAACTGAGTCAGGCGTTCGATCCATTGATCGAGCAACTGACGACGATGCACAAGCACGAGCGTGTTGACTTTGCGAGCTGCAATCAGCCACGCGGCCGCCACCGTTTTTCCGAACGCCGTCGTCGCGGACAACACGCCCGTGTCATGTTGCAGCATTTTATTGACGGCGGTCTGCTGGCCCGGACGCAGTTCGCCTTGAAACTCAACGTCCAACGGTTCACCGGCCACGCGTTTGTCCTGAACGTCGACCTCGATCTTCAGGTCCGTCAGCAGCGCCTGCACATCTTCCAGACAGCCTCGCGGCAGGCCGATATGCTGAGCGTGCTCTTCCGCGCAGGCGATGATCCGCGGCTTGTCGTACGTCGGCAGCCGCATCGACTGAGCTTTGTAGAACTCCGGATTCTGAAAGGCCGCCGTCCGCACCAGTCGATTTCGCAGTTCGGGCGGCAGTATATCCCTGGCAATGTAAATCTGATCTGCCAGAGTCACCGTCACCCGTTTCGGCAACGGCCCGCTGATGGCAGGTTCACGTGTTCGTCGAGAAGGAGTTGCCAGCCACGGTTCCGCGTCGTCGTCATCCGGCACCGCGATCCGCACGTTGACAATGCGGCCTCGCTGACCGGCGTCGCGAACGATGGCCTCGACCTTCGACCGAGTCATCCGCCGGACCGACGACAGAAACGCCCATTGATCGTCGTGAGGCATTCCGTTGTCGTCGAGAAACACGCTGTTCCCGTGAGAGCGCGGCTGCTTCTGCAGCGGCAGAGCGATCAGGTTGCCGAATCCTTCGCGCGGCAGAGTATCCTGATTCGGAAAGAAACGGTCATACGAATCCAGCCCGATGTCCGGCCGCCGTTCCATCGTTTCAGTCAGCACGTGAGATCCCAGTCGACGAGCAATCGTGGCGGGAATGGCTTCGTCAAAAAAGATCCACACATGCCCGCCATTGCCGGACCGCGAACGTTCCAAAGCTGCCGGAACATCCAGCCGTCGACACGTTTCCAGCACCGCCGCCGTGTCTTCTCGCCAGTGCGACTTGTCGAAATCCATCGCCAGAAAGAAACACGTTTCATCCAGCAGCATCGGATACACACCGGCCGTGAAGTCGGCTCCGGTCGCATCCTTTCCCGACAGATGCCAGCGTATCACTTGATCGGAAACAGGAAGAAACTGTCGATGCTGACAGGCCGCACACTTCACTCGCGGCTTCTCACAGATGCCTCGCACCCATTCGTTGCCGCACGCCGGCGAATAGCCCGACTTGCCGGTCGAGCGACTTTCAAACCGCTGCGGATAAACATCCTCACGACCACGGAACAACGACCGAAACAAAGAAATTTTCGCTTCCGGCGATGAGCGATGATGAATGTCGCCGGTTGGTGGCATGTTTAGACTTCTTATCAGAAATCCTGTTTCAGGTGAGTCAGATTTTCTGAGCGACGCAGTCGCGTTTCCGAGCGGTAGCTCGAACTGGTTCGAGGCTCTGCCTCGTGAGACTTCTGCTGATTCAGTTACTGCTGCTGTTGATCCAGAGTGGCGACCAGTTCGTCGATGGATTCGGCGGTGCGGCTCAGTTGGAGTAACTCAGACAACCGATCGGCCGAGCGGATCGATTCCAGCCGTTTCGTCAGGCGCTGACAGCCTTCAGGAAACCGCAACTCGATGACAGCCTGAATCCCGGCACGAAGCCCTTCCTCCCGACCTTCCTCCCGACCTTTCTCAAGCCCTGCACGTCGGCCGTCTTCGACCCATTCTTCAGCGATGGTTCCCATGATCTCTGTTCCTCGTTGTCCGTAAATCTTCTCAATCTGCATTCGAAGCTGTTGTTGGCTGACCTGCTTTGTTCCGACAGAAACATAGACCAGGAATGCTCGCAGCTTCTCGAGGCCGTCCGGCTGGCTGAGCAACTCCCGCAGCAGCGCGAGCACTCGCCCAAGTCGATCGGCCAGTTCGGTGCGAGCGATATACTTGAGCAACAACAGCGCCGCCTGAGTGAGGTGTTCCTGAGGCAGGTCGTCGTCATTATAACGTCCCAGGTCGATCAGGTGAGACACGAAATCCGGAGTATAGGCCAGCAATTCCTCCGGCCCCTCAGCAGTTCCCGCAGAGTTCGAGCCGTTGTCCATTCCTGAACGCCATGATACACGATCACCGGGATGACGGGCGGCAAAGGCAGACTCTGCTTCTGACGCTGTTCCCAGATGCGAACCATGTACCGCAATAACTGCAGCGGAGTCGTTGGTTCGGGAGTACTCTTGTGTTCGAACAACACGTATACCAGCGCCCGGCGTCGAGGGATATTTGAGCTTTCGTTGTCTGCGGGGTCCTCAGCATCAGTGGGGTGACCAGCAAGCGAGACTTCAAACAGCAGGTCAGACTGGCTCGATTTCAGATCGGCATCAACAAAGGATTCCTTTGTGAGATGCAGCGACCGAAGATCCAGCACCGCACAAACCTCGGCAGGCAGAAACGTCAGCAGAAACTGGCGAGCTGTTTCGACTCGCGCAAAGCTGTGGCGAAAGAAGGCGTCGTGGGGGTTGGGAAGGCTCTCGACCATGCCGACAGTATAGATTCACTGCCATTCCGCGAAAGTGCGTTTTCTCTGCCGGCGCTCTTTCGGGGGAGAACGATAGGATCGGGGAGAACTCAGGCCCCACTGCGGTTATCAATCCCGAGCTGAACATAATCCCGCACAGGCTGTGGCAGATTCCGAAACATGTGCGATTCCACCGTGTAGCTGACAGGTGAACAAAACAGCCTTGTCTGCAGGTCAAACTTTCACCGAGATGGCTCGAATTCACTGTCGGAACATGGCCTGCAAAGTCCTGAGCAAAACTGCTGGTGCCCTGAATGGGGTGGTCCAGTTTCAGTTCGTCTTTGAACAACAGATGAGCGACCAGTTTATCGGCTTCCTGTTTCCAGACAGCGGCATCGGCAGACTCGCTGTTTGTGAACGTCGATCTGCCGGGCGTAACTGGTGCGAGTCATCAGGTTGTGTGAGCGTCAATCTGGTGTTTGAAAGCTATCAGAGCCACGATGTCACTGTGGGGTGCCAGGTGTTTGGAAGGGGCTGTTCTCGAAGACACGTCGAACACCTCGTGCAAAGAGCCTTTGTCGTTGGTCAGGCGGCGGTCAGAGGTCTTTCCGCGATTCTGCAGCGAATCAATACTCCCCGAGCACCTCGCCGCCGCTGCGGCTGCCGATTCCCTGCCAGAGTTCCAGGTCAATATTGTCGCTGACAAAACGGCTGGATCCGTCACACAAGAGCAGTCCGACGCCGCCGGTGTGTCGACTGCGTGCCGCTGTGTAGCCCGCGTTGTGACTGTTGTTGCCGCAATCGAACTGTCGGGAATTCGGAGTCATGCCGTGGTTGTAGATTGTGTCGCCATAATGACCATTCATCCATTTGGCACCGCGAATTCCTGCCCAGGACCCGGCGGTGCTGATCGCACAGTTCGGTGGTCCCGGGTCAGTTCCGGTGATCGTATCGTTCTGAGATGCGGTGAGATTCAGCACCTGCAGGGTCGGGTCGGCCGGAGCTGTTCCGGAGGGAATGGAACCCGTGCCGTTGCCTCCCCTTGCATAGCCATTCCCCAGTGTCTGTTCACCTACGGCGGCTGTGTTTGAAAGTCCGTCGGTGACGTCGCGAAATTTAATTACGCCCCGCAACTTCACGTCGAACATCACGCCGTCCCCGGAACGAATATATCGAACCGTCGGTGTTGAACCACTTCCGGCACACGCCACATAGTTCGTGCAGCCATAAGAGTTGCCTTCCACAATGTTGAAGTCGCTCGGACACAGATACATCGGGATGAGCGTCATGGCCGCAGCCACATTCTGCGTGTACGGAGCAACGGGCGGTTCAACAAAGGTGGGTTTGGTGTTGAAGTCGATAAGGTTGTAGAGATTACTGCCTTCGAGACTGGGCAGGATGGCAGCGTGCATGGAAAAGACCATGGGAAAGCCAACTCGCCCCGGAGGAAAGCTGCCGAATGTGGATTCATAGTTATGAATCGCCAGTCCGATCTGCTTCAGGTTGTTCTTGCACTGAGTCCGCCGGGCGGCTTCCCGAGCCTGCTGCACGGCGGGCAGCAGCAACGCAATCAGGATGGCAATGATCGCAATCACGACCAGAAGTTCGATCAGAGTAAAACCGGGCTTTTGCCGGGGGGATGTTCGAAGAGTCATCAGGAATTCCCTTAGAAAAACGAACGTTGGGGCCATGGCCGAAGCCGGCACAGACAGCAAACGTTCCGAATGAACAAAGCATCAGAAGACCGCACTGAACCTGAGGTCGGTGCGCAAAATGAACGAACACAACAGACGGACTGTTGACCGGGGTGCATTCAGGAACGGCAGCTGACCAGCGCGACACGGGATCACGCGCTCACAGCGCAGCACAATCTGCCTGTGGAGAGCGGGTTGAAACCGAGCGTGAGCGCGTGAACACGGGCCGCGCGGGCAGTGCGGTTCGAGCGAAGCGGACTGTGCGGGAGCAACGCGGCTGACTCGGCGCCCGCAATCATCTTCGTGTCATTCCAGCGCGACGTTGATGGCCAGCTGGTCGAACACAACGACAATTCACGAGACGCAAATCGCGACCGAGCGGCCGGTCTTGCGAGCGCCGGTCGAATCGCAAAGATCATTCAGCATGCAGAAGGCACAGGCCGCTGCATCCGCAGGCGCGGTGGAGGATCCGGGGGAACCGGATCGCGACTCAGAAACCGCAGTGATCTCAGCGGTGAAGATTCCGTAACCGGGTCGCCCTGCTCTTCAATGGCGACCACATTCGGCAGCATTGAGACAGAAAGAATCTGCCACAACGAGGAAAGTCCGTGGCATTCCAGTGCCAGCAGAACCGAGGTGTATCGTTTTTCCGTTCGGCGCTGTTTTGTCGGTCCTGAAGCAGCACTGCAATTCGGGGAGTCCGAATGCAAATCTGCGACCACTGTTGTATCGCGGGACTGGGCCGATGATCCGGACGTTGTTTTGCAGTGTTCGCAGTGAGCACACTTCGGAGTGGCTGCCTGAGCTGTTTCGGCAGCCGACTTCCGGCTTTCCTCTTCAGCAGCGGCGACCACAAAGTCCGGCACCAGGACGCGATTCCGGGCTGCCCATTCGACCTTCTGGCGGTTGGTGTAGCAGCAGCACTGCTTCCAGCACTGTTCCGCAGACCCGCAGCCACAGGGGTTGTTCATGCACGGAAACGGTTCGGAGCGGTCTTTTTCGGGAGTCCGCAGGACGGGGAGAGGAAGGACCATTGCGGCGCACGAAACGGCCAGCAGCAGGAGAATTGCGAACTCCCACCAGCGTCGGCGTTTGAAGGCGGAAATGCCTTTGGCCACAACAGATTCCAAAAACGAGACGTCAGCAACCGCCCCGCTCTCCACACCGCCATCCTAAACGCTGACGGTTCAACTCCGGCTGCCGGACACCGGAACGGCCTCTGAATTCTCGAAACCAGGACCATCAGGTAACGTCTGTTTCGCGGCCTGGCGGATCAGCGCTGGGAGCGTCTCTTCGCAGCGACACTGCAGCAACCTCGACCACGAACGCCCGCGACATCCTGTCGTGTAGCAGACCAGGTCCGACCAGAGGAAGCCAGATCCCGGAACCAGCCCCTGAAAGGCATCTCTGAAAGCCCAAATCTCGCGTTGAACAGGTGAGTTCACGATTTCTGAAACGCATCTTTGACGGGTCGCTGAACAGGCTGGTTCTGAACATGCTGCAGGCCGAAGACGTTTCTGCTGAAGAAAGGCGGGAGCTCGAGCGCCTGATTGCCAAAGCTCGCCTCGGCATGTTTCACGGCGTTGAGCACATCGACGGACGTATGATCGACTCAGATTTTCCCGGGGAGTTCGTGAGACACCAATTCCCACGGTGGTGCTCAGCCTGTAAGATCGCGCCTAACGTGGGTAGCGTCCACACCCCCATTCGAGCTGCCGCTCGGGAAGGCGACTGCGGCGCTCAGGAGAAATGTGTGCGCCGTGTGTGCAGGTTTTTCAGTAAGAATCTGCGATAGCCCATTTCTGGTTCGGGGGGGGGATGACTGCCTTCCGGAACGGCCGAACGTTCGGTTGAGAGAAATACAGAGGGACGAGGAGAACGTGATGGCGCGGGAATTCATTCGCCGGGTGAGTTGGCTTGTGATGGTTGGGGCTGGCGTTTTGTTCTGTGCGGCGCACGTGCAGGGTTTTCAGAATTCTGACGGTCCGATTGCGATCAATTCGGAGAAGGCACTGGACCATGTCGGCAAGGCGGTGCGAGTCCGTATTCACATTCATACGGCCGGAATGGCTGCCAAAGGTACGGAGTGGGCACTGGGTTCGAAGTCGTCCTGGATGGATGAAGGAGTGCTGATGATCCGAGTCCGGGAGAACGTGCAGAAGCAGTTTGCTGAGCAAAGCATTCTGAGCGGTCGGCACTTTGTGGGAAAAGATGTCGAAGTGACCGGCGTGATCGAAACCATCAACCCGGGTGGTCTGACGCGAGCCGCCATCTTTCTCGAATCGGCGTCGTCTCTGAAGATTCTTTCGCCGTCGGCCCCGACGATGAAGAAAAGTCCGGAAGCAGCCGCTGCGTCACCGGGTGGAAGTTCAGGAATGCCGACTGTCATTTCCCCGGACGATGCTGGTCGACATGAGGGGCGGATCGTGCGAGTCGAGATGTCAGTGCAGAGCACCGGACGATTCGGGGAAGCATACGTTTTCAACTCACTTGCCTCCTATGACGCTCCGGGGAATCTGCAGGTGATTATTGATGCCGATGTCGCCGGGCAGTTTGCGAAATCCGAAGGGATCGACAATCTGGTTCGCTTCTTCAGCGAACGTCAGATTCAGGTGACCGGCAAAGTGGAACTCAGAAATCCAGGCGGTGTTCGGGTTCCCGGCATTACGATCAAATCGCCCGGTGATATTCAGTACCAACTGCAGTCCGAACGTCCGGCAGCGGCGGTGGCGGATCTGCCGAATCGCACGGTCGACTTATATCTGACCGGTGGTCGGCAATACGCCGACGTCGTGATTACGGAAATCACTCCGGGCTCGACGCCGGAATCGATCGCCGGACTGAAGGTGCGCCTGAAGCGGGGACGTGATCGCACAATCCGGCCTGATGATGTCGAGGACATCGTGGTCGATGGTGTGCCTCTGGACCTGACATACGACCGTGAAACTCGCAGCCTGTCACCGAACACCGACAAGCGTCAGCGCCGCAGGGACGAAGCCGTGGCGGCGGAAAAGCGACTGGCCGTTCGCGGGAAGCGTTTGTACAGCGTGTTCAGCGAGGAAGAGCAGGAGGAGTGGCTGAAGAAGAATCGCGAGTTCGTGCAAGGCGTTCGCAGGTACTTCGCTGATCGTCCGATGCGAGTGATGGAAAGCGACTTCTTTCTGATCGTGACGGACATTTCAGAAGCAGAAGGTCGAGCTTATTTTCCGTACCTGGATGAACTCTACGATCAGATGTGCAGCGACTTCGGCATTCCGGAAGGACGTAACATCTTCCCTGGACGCTGCATCATCTGCGCGTTTGAGCAGCGGGGAGACTTCATTCGCTTTGAAGCCGATTATCTGAAGAAGGACTACGAAGGTGCAACCCGAGCCGGTGGACTGTGCCATCCGAATATTGACGGGCAGGTGATGGTTTCGCTGTTCAAGAAGGATTTCGAATCACGATTTGCGTATGTTCTGGTTCACGAAACGTCGCACGCCATCGTCAGCCGGTTCTATTCCAATGCCGCCATCCCCTCGTGGCTGAACGAAGGAATGGCCGTCTGGATCGGGGCTCGAATTGTCAGGAAGGACCAGACTCTGCAGAAGAGCGTCGAAAAGTCGACCGTCGAACTCCGCCAGCGCGGGAATCTGGCTGGATTTTTCGAGGCCGACCAGATCGACGGAAATCTGTACGGCACCGCAGCTGTGCTGGTGGACCTGCTGCTGAAGGAACCCGACAGAGCATTTAAGCGATTCTTTATTCTGCTGAAACAGGGCTTCGACCAGGACGAAGCATTTCAGAGGGCATTCAGCATGACATTCGAAGACCTCACCCGAAAATACGGCCAGACGATCGGAATCCCCGACCTGAAAAAATGACCGGCGGCCGAGTGGGCAACCGGTGATCACTTCGTGCCAGCGTCTGTGACTCGAACAACGATCGTCAGTTCCGGAACTGGTTCGGATGATTTCTGTGGCGGTTGGAAGACCTGTGTGGCTGCGGAAATCACGACAGGGGTGCCAACCGTAATTCGACATCGGCCCACGGCGGTGTGCGTGCCCAGAGTATAGCGATCAACTTTGCCGTCGACGGCCCAGGGCTGCAGATCCGCATCCGGAGCCGTGGCTGCGATGTGATATTCCAGGCTGAAAACCTCTCCTGAAGTCGGCTCGGAAGCGACCGGGCTGATTCTCACGTGGGCACTCAGCCCCAGTTGCAGTGTCTTCATCCGGGGCTGATCCCCGATCGCACCCGTTCCCACAACAGGCACCGACCCCGCCACAACGGGAATCCTTTTCCCGGAAAACAAACTTCCGACCACTCGATCACGACACAACATCTTTGCGTGGCAGCCGGAGGTGTCGTCACACAGCAGATTCAGTTGATGAGCCACATCATTCGGCACAGGCGTTTCCGATAACAGCCGGGTCAGCTGATCACGATCCGCCTGTTGCAATGGCAACCACCAGACTTCCACGTGGCGAACAGTCGATGGGGCAGTCGCTTCAGAAATCAACGTCAGAAAATCCCGGATCTGCTGATGGACAGCCGGAGTCTGACGAACAAGGAGTGTCTGTCCCAGACTGGTAACCGCAGGCTGCACATCGGCCTCGGTGTTCCACGATTCAGGAGCCACGTTTTCGACGATCAGATCAGTGAGCGAAAGCCCCTGTTCTGCAAGCACGTCGGTCACAGAAGAGCCAGTGGAATGGGTTCCTGGAGCAGCCTCAACCGAACCTCCGAACTGCCCGCCGGAGACCGGTACACTGAACAACCCACCGCCACCACCGAAACCGCCACCATAGCCGACTCCGCTGCCGGTCCCGCTTCCGCCGCAGGGGCCGGAGTTGCCAGAGGTGCTTCGAGAATCCATCGGCTGACTCAACTCGATCAGTGACGGGCTGTTAACCAGAGAAGAAACGTCATACAGCCGGACGACCAGACCTTCGCCGTCTGCCCACAGGACATCACCGTCGAACAACATCGATACGCAGACAACCGTCCAAATCAGGCTGGAAAGACGTTGCATTTCAGAGCTCCGGAAGCGCGAGAGAATGGAAAGTGCTGTCGTGAATGCCCTGCCCGCCGTGGAGACATCCACAGCAGAACGAACCGATCACGCACACCGAGTTTCGAATTCTGATAACGCGATCCGGCAACAGACCTCCGCCGAAAAATTTTGAAACTGCCGAAAATGTGGGAGCATTCATCTGGTGCTCAAAAGGCACCGGCTGGCAGCAGGCTCTGTGTCCGAGGCTTCAGATGCACGGAAGAACTGCTCGCTGCTCACAGAGGTGAACTCCAGCCCGGGCCTGCATCAAGACTTTGAGCCAAGCTCCGGAATCACGTCGTGGGTGATTTGCGGACCCGATGACAATCGGCCGCGATGCGAAGTCCCGGCGAAAAGGTGTCAAATGATCAGAACAACCTGAAAAAGTGCGGACAGGTATTTTGAGGACTGAAGTCTGACACCGGACGTTAAAAGCCATAAGATGCGTGCTCGTTACGTTCGTGGTTGCCTCAGTTGGTGGCAGGAGGTTTTCTGATCATGTGGCCCGGATCAAATCAATTCGCGCTGTTCATTTCGGTGGCGGCGATCTGCGGACTGATTGCGTTCAGCATGTCCTGCCACCTCCCCGGACACCCGAACGCTGACTACCGCGGAGATGTGATTTCGCAAACAGGCGGATGGGCGGATGAGTCGTCGTGTGCGGAATGTCACAATCAATCAGACGAGTTTTCGAAGACAGGACATGCCAATACGCTGCGACGCGCGGAAACTCCAGCGTCACGAGCCCTGCTGTCGAAGCTGTCCGAATGCGAGGCAGCGCTGGCTGAAGGAACCCGAGTGATCGACGAGGGCGATCAATTGATTGCTGAAACATCGCCAGACGCGGTTCTTCACAGGCTGAAACTGGACTGGTGCTTCGGGTCAGGAATGCACGCGACGACGTGGGTGTCGACTCTTCCCGACAGCCACGGCAACACCGACACTCTGGAATATCGCTGGACCTGGTTTACATCGCTGCAGGGATTCGCCGTGACTCCGGGACAACCGGCCCAGCGAGGCGATAGTTCGGTGTCAGTTCATGGCCTGCTGTTTGATGGATCCAAGGCCAGACGCTGCTTCTCCTGCCATTCGACCGTGCTTCCGGTGAGCTCAGGACAAATCGAAGAAGACGGGATCCATCCGGGTGTAACATGTCAACGGTGCCACGGGCCTCGGGAAGAACACGTCCGGTCCGAGGGAGAAATTCATCCTGTGGGCTGGACGACGTCCGATCGAATGGAATCCGTACGGCGATGTGCGGTTTGCCACAGGCTGCCCGAAGAACGGCCTGCGGCGGACATCAGGCCTGACAATCCGGCCATCGTTCGATTTCAGCCGATGGGACTTCAGCAGTCAGCCTGCTTTCTGAAGTCCGAAATGCGGTGCACAACGTGTCATGATCCGCATCGCCCAATGGATGCTCAGGACTCAGCCGGAATCTGGCAATGTCTGCAATGTCACAATCCGGAGGACGATACTCACACACTGTGCGGACTGGGCAGGAATGACGACTGTCTGCGGTGTCACATGCCGGCCGTGCAGATGGAATTTCCCGTGAAGTTCACGGACCACTGGATTCGTGTTCTGAAGCAACCGGCGGAGTCACTGCAATGAAGGGCCATCGGAAAGTTCAGTCTCCGAAGACATGGCTGGCGGTGTCGGTGTTGCTGGTGCTGTCGACAAATTTCTGCTGGATGGAACGCTCTTCCCGACTCGTTGCTCCCCTGCAAACTTCAATTCTTGCGATCCGTCCGCCATGGCAGGTCCCGATTACAAGGTGGCCGTGGACCGAATCAATCGCGACGTGGCCCTTCGCACTGTTTGCCACCGCGGTTGCCGGTCTGGCGGTATTTGTCACACAGGAGACTCGATCAAAGGGCCACGAGCTGTGGAAGGCACTGTTGCTGGCCGGCATTTCGCTGGCCATGCAACCCGACCAGTGGCTGCTGACGGTATCGATCGTGCTGCTGTGCCGATCACTTGCAGTCGGGAATACCGATTCCATGCCCTTCCGATCAGCCTCCCTGACCCTCATGGCATTGATACTGGCGGCCATGACCACTCTTGATTTCGGACTGGCGTGGGCTGTCGCCCTGGGACTATTTATTTCCGGACGCCCAAGTGCTGGTTCGGCAGACTTCGTTCATTCGCTGAAGACGAAAGGAACTGTTTGTGGCATCCTCCTGGTGTCACTCGTATTCCTGTCGACAACGACTCCTGGATTTTTCCCGGCGCTGATCCGCCCCATCAGCTGGATTCGACAGAATCACGCCCTGATGCCGTCGATGTCAGTTTTTACGGGAAGCCTACCGGTCCGAAGCGGTCATATTCTTCTCGCATTTGTCATCGTCATCCAGGTCTGGCAAGTCCTCCGGTCACCGTCGACAGCGTGGACAGTCAAGGGGATGTGTCTGCTCTTTGCGGGAATCGGGCTGGGGTGCGGGCGATACACTGTCGTGACTGCCGTTGTTGTTTTCGAGCTGGGAAAACTTCGTTTCCCTGTAGTGTCTGAATCGACCTCCGGCAGCGCTGGACCGCGAAAATTTGCTCTTGCCAGTCTGACGATGACCGGAGCTTACTGGGGATGGCTCCTGACTGTGAATGGCATGTCCATCCCGGAAAATCCCAGCCAGCCACGTCGTGTCGACCCGACACTCTGGCGCTTCGACGGTCCTGTTATGCTCACGAATCTCGACCACGCCATCGACTGGCAGGGAGCCGCTGCTCGAAAACGTTTTCCAGTACTGCTGGACGATCGCTGGGACACAGCAGCCGACCATGTGCCCGAATACACCAGGGCAACTTTCGATCTGCTGGAGGGATTGAGGGAATTTCATCAAAAGCCTGTCGGGGAAGGAGGCTACCGGATTTTTCTGGATCAGCATCAGCCACTGATTATCGCGATTGATTCCACACAACTCGAGCCAATTCGACGCCTTTCAGTCGATCCGGAGTGGCGAGTCATCGCCATTGACGCCGGAAAGACTGTCTTTGGAAAAACCACACATCTGCTGACTCGCGGACAAGCAGTTCGAGCAGGTGAATTGTTCTTTCAGCTGGAGTGGCCTCGTCCCGGTGTCTCTATGCAGCTTGATGGAATCTTAGCGCTGGGGACTGCCGCTGACTCCCGAGCCGTCTCCCGAGTCCTGACGGCGATGAGACTGCCTTATGCAGCTCTGCGAGTTCTTCCGGACGATCAATCAATCGAGACGGAAGCGGCCCGATGCTGGGCCTATGTCGAACTCGCTCACCGCGCCATCCGACACACGGGGGAACCATCATTGCTGGATCAATGCCGAGCAGTATCAGGAATGAATCGCCTGAGGCGTACAAGCGTCACCACTGCTGGCGAGCAAGATCAGGTTCGACGTGCTCTCCAAAGCCTGACCGATAACACGGTCCGTTCCACTGATCTGAAGAAGCTCGGTGCAGGGTTAATGGGTCTTACACCGGAACAGGAAGTTCGGACGGCATTGACGAATGGAGATTTTGCCAATGCAGAGCGAGCCACGAATGACATTGCGGATGTCGGCGTTCGAGGTTTCTACAAAGTCCTGATCCAGTCACCGGACCTTACTTCCACCGACTTACTGGATCGCTTTCGGTCAGTGCTGAAATCTGCCACTTTGCCATCGAACCTTGAGGAAGAAGCGGCGTTTTATTCGGGCTGCCTGCAGCTGGAAGTCGGTGATTCACAGGGTGCTTACGAGTCACTGACATCCAGCGACCTGATCAATCCCCACTCACGCCTTGCTGCAATACGGGATCTTTATCGGTCACAACTTAACGCCATGCAGTGACCCACTGTCACCTGGTATGCCAGTCCCGTCGCTGAAACGAGCGTTGGACTGAAGCCTGAACTCGCCAAATTTCTGATAAACCTGTGGATTGGGAATCGCAATTCGCCAGATTCGCCATTAAGAATAGGCACGAATAAGCGTGATCGCCAATTGCGCCACTGTGTATGTTTCAGGGCGCAGATTAGGGGAATAGTAAAAAACACTTGCAGTTCTGCAGTGAGAGTTGTTGACGGAAAATCGTCAACACCGATAGATTCAGTACGAAGACTGCGTTCCATTCCTGGACCGATGTCTGCGTCCTCGGTTTTCGGATTTTCTTCTCACTCTTCAGGAGCCATCCCAGATGCGCACAACTCTGCAAACTCGCAAAAGCGGGTTCACCCTGATCGAACTGCTGGTCGTGATTGCAATCATCGCGATCTTAATTGCTCTGCTGCTTCCGGCAGTTCAACAGGCGCGCGAAGCAGCTCGCCGGACAGAATGTAAGAACAAGCTGAAGCAACTCGGGCTGGCTCTGCACAACTACCACGACACCCACTTGAAGTTTCCAGGCAGCCCAATGGCCTGTGTGACAGCCATCGGCGCGGGAAGTGTGAACTGCTGGGAGGCATGGAGCGGGCTGGCGATGATTCTGCCGTACATCGATCAGGCGCCTTTGTATGGACAGGCAAACTTCGATCACTATTGGGACTCAACTGCAGCTCCGGCCGCCAACAATCGGACGGTTAACCGCACCTTTCTCCCCGCGTTCGTCTGCCCCAGCGACCCTTACGCTCGGAAATACGCTCCGGATTCGGCCCCTACGAGCTATTGCCTCTCCGCTGGCTCAGCATCGACGTGGAATCTTGGAATGCAGCACATCCCGGGTATGTTTTCACTGCAGTCATCGATCGGAATTCGCGACGTTCTGGACGGAACCAGCAATACAATTCTTGCGTCTGAAGCTCAGGTCGGTCGGGATGACGGTGACCGGACTGCAATGAACATTCGCAACTCAGCGGCCGGGCCGCTGAACACTGCCGTCGGAACCAGTAATTCTCGACGCTTCAGCGCTTCCGCTGCAAACCTGGCAGCGATCAAAACCTACCATGCTGCCTGTAAAGCAAATGTGTTGACTGCAGCCGTAAATGGTGATGATGCTCGGTCCGGCCGATGGTGGGCTTCGGGCGGTGTGTTTCGCGGGCCATGGTTCAACACCCTGATGCCACCGAACACACCTGTGAACTGTGACAACGACACCTCCGTTACGGATATGGATCTGAAGTCAGCGTCCAGCTACCACACCGGCGGCGTTCAGGCAGTGTTGTGTGATGGGTCCGTCAAATTCGTTTCAGAAAACATCGACCACGGTATCTGGGTCGGTGCCGGTACAAAAGCCGGTGGTGAGACCCTGGGTGAATGGTAATCGAAGCTGTCCCCAGGCCGAATCCTGAAATGTTCCAGCCTTCGAAGTGCTATGGCATCGAAGAAGGAGGAACCGTGCGACGAATGCTCAACAACGAAAACGTCCTGCAGGGTCTCAAACAGACATTTGAGACCCTGCTCTTTTTCTTGAGTGTCGAAAGGTCAGACGATGAAATTCAATCTATTGCTGCTTACATTCCTGATGGCTGCTGCCGGCTGTGGTGGGGCTGACGAAGTCATCCCGGGCGATTCCTCCGGCCCACCGACAAATGAACTCTCTCCTGAACAGATGGAGATGGAGAAAGCCGCTGCCCAGCAGAGCAAGTGAGCCCGAAGCAACCTACCAGCCGAGTTCTCCCCGTCTCCGTATGCTGGCAGCAAAATTCACGATGCATTAGTCGCCGCAACGGGAGCCTCGCGGCACGCCGGAGATTCCGAGAACCCATAAACACCAGAAGCCCGCAACCCGTCTCCGCTGGTCAAATATGAAGCAGAACGAGCTGCGGGCATCTGCATGATGTCTGGAAGGATCCCTGTATTATTTGCCGATTTCTCGTTCCGCGGTTTCCTCGTCAGGAGTCATTTCCACCGCCGGGCCACCTGGATCGTCCGGGATCTGAGCTTCCTGGGACCCTCCGCCACATCCGGCGGCCAAATGAAGCAGACATAAGGAAAAAAACAGCGTTTTCAAAGATTTCATGTGCAGTGAATTTGGTTAGAGAATGAAAACGCAGGACCTGAAACGGTTCAAGCCCCGCGAATGAAGTTTCAGGCAGACCGGAAACAGTTGCTGAAAGACTTACCACTCGCCAATCGTTTCGCCATCGAGCCTGGTTCCCACCGCGATCCAGGTGCCGTGGTCGATGTTTTCCGAGACGAACTTCACAGAGCCGTCACACAGCAGAGCCTGAACGCCACCGGTGTGATAACTGGATGCTGACTTCAGGCGAACCTCCGTCACGGAAGTATCGTTGTCGCAGACGAACGGGGTGTTCGGAGGCATCAGGGTGTTGAACCACGGCCCCCAATGAACTTGACCGGATGCCCAGAATCGCCCGGCGTCGTCGTCGTCACCATTGAACGTGGCTCCTGCCACGCCAGCGGCGCAGGCATCGTAGTAGGTTTTGATGGCCGTGATATTGGCCGCAGAATTGCTGAACCGGCGTCCATTGGTCGTCCCTGTGGCTGTGTTCAGGTCTCCAGCGGCGTTGTTTCGGTAGCTGACATGAGTTCGGATCCCTGTATTCGTGCCCACAGCAACTTCGCTGGCCATGACGGTATTTGAGGTTCCGTCAATAATGTCGCGAATTCCCACGGACGATTCCCGGCTGAAAACCCCCGGATTGTGATTCATCGACAGGTGCCACGAAGACGATGGTCCGGCCGACAGGCAGTAGCTGGTTGGAGCACCATCAGTGCGAGCTTTTCTGGCGAAAGGATCACTGGGGCAGGCAAAGGCCGGCAGAAACGTTCGGGAAACCGTCCTGTTCTGGGCAGCAGGTGCCGTCGTTGAATCCCAATAGAAGCCGAAGTTCGCCATGTTGTAAAGCGGGGCCTGATCAATATAGGGCAGAATCATTGCCAGGCCGCTCCAGCCTTCCCAGCAGTTGGTTGCACCACCGCCGGCAGCTGTGACACAACCCACTTCGTTTCCCGGAAACTTGTTAAAAACATCATGGTAATTGTGCATGCTCAGCCCCAATTGCTTGAGCTTGTTCTTACATTCAGTCCGACGAGCGGCTTCACGGGCCTGCTGCACAGCGGGCAACAAAAGCGCTATCAAAATGGCGATGATGGCGATAACAACCAGCAGCTCAATGAGGGTGAAGCCTCGGCTGCGAGACGACGGGAAGTGCTTACGCATGAATGGACCTCCAAAAAAGATGGGAAATTCGCTGCGAATTAGGACAGGAGCAGCGAACGGGATCGTTGTCTCACGGATGAGAAAAGTCAACACTGAGTGAGACAAAAAAACAAAATTAGCGAAGACCGCGATTTTCATCTGCCATCGAGCTCTTCCGCCCTGTTGACTGCAACTGCGGCGCGCCCGCCAGAGTTGCCTCGCGGGATTCGCCCGAAAATTCATGCCTCTACGCCGCTGATGTGTCAATTAAGCCAGCGGGGGAGTCGGTTCGGGGGAGTTTCAGGGTGAAAGTCGTCCCCTTGCCGACTTCACTTTCGACTCGCATGCGGCCCTTGTGGGCTTCGATGATTTTTCGGCAGACGGAGAGGCCGATCCCGGTGCCGCCCTGGCCGGATTTGTCGGCGGTCTTGGTCGTGAAAAACGGGTCGAAGATCTTCTGCAGCTGCTCTTCCGGAATACCGCAGCCGAAATCCTGAATCGAGATTTCCGCCCAGCCTTCGGCGGTGTTGTCTCGAATGGTCAGCTTCAGTCGTCCGCCGTCGCCCATGGCTTGTCGAGCGTTGACGATCAGGTTCATCAGAATCTGCTGAATCTGGCTGCTGTTGACGATGGCCCAGACGTTGGGCTGCAAATCTGAGTCCACAGTGATGCGATGCATCTGCAGATCCTTCTGCACCAGAATCATCACGTCCTTCAGCAGGCGGTTCAGTTCGCAGGGATCCATGCGATCGTTGGACGCTCGAGCATACCCCAGCATTCCCGTCGTAATCTGCGAGGCTCGCTGCCCCGCCGACAGAATGCGGTCGAAAGCCTTGTCGCGAGTTTTTGCGTCCTTGTGTCGGACTCCCATCTTCGCATAGTTGATGACTGTCGTCAGGATGTTGTTGAACTCATGGGTGATACTGCTGGCGAGTGCCCCAACGGAACTCAGCCGCTGTGTTCTCAGCAGCTGTTCTTCCAGGTGCCGAACCTGTTGTTCGAGCTGCTGAATGCGTTCTGAGTCCGTCATGGGTATCATCACCTGAAAAACCTGAGGAACGAATTCGGCAAACCGTCAATACGGACCTTGCCGATCACAACTGGAATCCAGCCGACGACCGACTGCGATTAAAAGAGGGGCCATCTGAGTTATCGGCACAGAAGCTTCCACAGTGCACTTCGACACAAATCTCACCACCGGACGTCCGGAATCTGGGGGGAATGGGTGACGGGCCTGTTTTTGGCAGGGTTTCTCGATGGTGACGTTTCTCTTGCGTGTTCTGTGTCCGGGGCCCCGATAACCCTACCGGAGCAACTCCGCGCCGTGTTTCCAAGTCATGACGATGTGACGATCTGAGGTTTTCAAATACGACCTGGTGACTGAGAGAAGATATTCGTGGAGTTTCGGAGCTGTTTCAGGGAAACGCGGGCTGCACGGTTTATTCACATTGAGATTCTTTGGGGAAGTGACCAATCTGCATCAATCGGTGGAGGTTCCGGCGAGCAATTTCCAGAACCGGCACTTATCCCTTCACTGAAAACGGGTCTCCCTCACGCAGCAGGATTCCCTTTTCGGTGACCGATCGCCTATATTCGCCATTCTGTGGTGCTTCGGGCAGCCGCCAGGATTCTCCTGAATCGGTTTTGATTTAGAGAAACCTATTTCATGTTGAGTCATGTTTTCGGGGCGATCACCGGGAGCGTTTCCGAGCGGCAGTTCGAGTGGCCTGAAGCACTGCCTCGTGAGTTTGCAGTCAACGGAGTTTGATTTCATGGCAGGGACTGTCCGCCTGATCCTGGCTTTTCACAATCATCAGCCCATCGGAAACTTCGATGGAGTTTTCGAGCAGTCGTACCAGGAAAGTTACCTGCCGTTTCTGAATGTTCTGGATGACTATCCGGACATCCGTTTTGCTCTGCATACTTCGGGCAGCCTGCTGGAATGGCTGGAAAAGGCTCATCCGGAATACATTGACCGGCTGCGAGCCATGGTCAGCCGGCAGCAGGTGGAAATCATCGGCGGTGCCTTCTACGAACCCATTCTGGCCAATATTCCCCGACGTGACCGCATCGGGCAGATCAGCTCCTATACCCGTCATCTGGAATCGCTGTTTCACACGACAGTTCGGGGCATGTGGGTTCCGGAACGCGTGTGGGAGCAGTCGTTTGCCGGAGACATCAGCGCGGCTGGCATTCGTTACACCATACTGGACGACCATCATTTCAAAGCCGGCGGCGTCCCGGAAAACGATCTGTTCGGGTATTACGTCACAGAAGACGAAGGCCGACTGCTGTCGGTGTTGCCGGGCAGCGAACGTCTGCGATATTTGATTCCGTTTCGGGATCCCCACGAAACGATCAGCTACCTGAAAAACATCGCTGAGACTCAGGACAACCCGGTGGTGGTCTTCGGCGATGACGGAGAGAAATTCGGCACATGGCCTGACACTTACAAACACGTCTACGAGGACCGCTGGCTGGGCCGCTTTCTGAATGCACTGCGCGAAAACGAGTCCTGGCTGAAGGTCACCACGCCGGCCGAGACACTGGATCACGTGAAGCCTCGGGGCACGTGCTATCTCCCGGATGCCAGCTATCGTGAAATGACGGAATGGGCATTGCCCACGGACGCTCAGACGGAACTGCATCGGCTGACTCATCAGCATCGCGACGATGATCCGGACTGGCAGCAGCTGATAAAGTTCACCGCCGGGGGCTTCTGGCGAAATTTCCGAGTCAAGTACTCGGAAAGCAACGAGATGTACGCTCGGGCGATGGAAATCAGTACTCGCATTGCCCGTCTGGAAGGGGAACAGCTTTCGGACGACCAGCGTCAACTGCTGGAGAAAGCCCGTCAGCTGCTGTACCGAGGACAATGCAACTGTTCGTACTGGCACGGAGCGTTCGGCGGTCTGTATCTGCCTCATCTCAGAAATGCCGTCTATGCCAGCCTGATTGAAGCCGACGGACTTCTGGAACAGATTTCCCGAAAGGGTGATCGCTGGGTCGACATGCTGACCGGTGATCTGAATCTGGATGCTCGCCAGGAAGTCAGGCTCAGCAACCAGAGACTGGTGGCCAGCTTTGCTCCGGCCTGCGGCGGTCACATGTATGAACTGGATCTGCGAGCCTGCAACACGAATCTGCTGGCGACGCTCAACCGCCGACCGGAAGCCTATCACCAGAAGATTTTCCAGCACGCTGAACGTTTGCGGGAAGCATCGGCTCGCGGCGAACAGCTGCACGAGAACGTCTCCAGTATTCATGATCTGGTGCGATTCAAGCAGCCTGACCTGGACCGCAAAATCGTCTACGACCGGTGGCCTCGAAAAAGTCTGGTCGACCATTTCATGACACCGGGACTGTCGTTTGACGACTTCCGCCGCGGCGAAGGAGTTGTGGGTGGTTTCGAATCGTCCACATACGAAGCATCCGTGCGCCGAGGCGACACTGAGATCTCGGTTGAGATGCGTGGTCGCGGACACGTGAACGGCTCTGCTGTTGAAGTTCGCAAGTTTGTGACCATATCGTCAGACCGCCCGAATGAGCTGCTGATTCAGTATCAGCTTCGAGGTCTGCCGCCGGGGCAGCCGGTCCAGTTCGGCTGCGAATTCAACATCGCCACTTTGCCGGGTGGAGCATCCGACCGATACTTTTACGGTCCGAACGGCAGTCAGCTGGGAACTCTGGATTCGCTGCAGCAGCTCGATCAGTGCGACCGGATCGGGCTGGTGGACGAATGGCAGGGCATTGATGTCAGTCTGGAAATTTCAGACGACGCTTCGCTGTGGGCGTTTCCCGTCGAAACCATCAGCCAGTCAGAATCAGGTTTCGAACTGGTTCATCAGAGCGTTGCAGTGGTGCCGCACTGGAAATTCACCGGCCCGGAAAGCGGGACCTGGTCCGTCGAAGTCCGCCTGGTTCTTGACACATCGCTGGCCCGAGCCCGCCAGCTGGCCGCTCTGGGCGAACGCCGCAGCCATGAAACAGATTCCGCCGTTGTGGAATCGGCGACGTAAGTTGCCCCCGAATTCAGTGGCGTGATCGACCAGGAAATCAGGCCGTTTTTGAATCCAATGTGTCAGCGAGAGGTTTGCCGGCGATGCCTCGCAGACACTTCGGGTGACGAATCATCCAGGCTACACAAAAAAGAACGTCTCTTCGGCGGTGGTTCTCAGCATGTGGCGGCGGTCATCCGCAGACAGAAAGTCGATATGGTCGCGGATCAGACTGATGGAAGCCTGATAATTATTGTCGCCGTCCAGCTGATAAGGGCAGTCGCTGGCCCACATCAGTCGCTTCGGTCCGAAGGTTTCGTACAGCCGTTTGATCATCGGGATCAGTTCGAAATGTGGAGGCTGCTTTCGGCCAAGAGCATAATAGGCTGAAACCTTGACTTTGACGTGCGGATGCTGAGCCAGATTACACAGCTGCTTCAGGTCGGCTTCGTGAACGGTGCCATCAATGCCGATGCGGGCAAAGTGATCAATCACCACGGGAGTTTCCGGGTTTCGCTGGCAGGCGTCTTTCACCTGCACAAGGTTCTCCGGATTGATGAGACAGCACATGGGTTGCCGAGTCTCAGCGGCTGTCTTCCACATGTCAATCATGCCGTCGGTCTTCAGCCAGTCGGTAATTCCTTTGCGAGGGGTGATACGAAAACCGGTCACACCCTGCTTCAGCAGCTGCTTCATGGCGATTCCTGCTTTGGGACGCAGGTCGTCCACCATCCCGACGACTCGAAACCGATCCGGGCGCTGTCGCCAGGCGTCGACAAGATACGAATTGTCAAAACCGTGATACCACGTGTGCTGAATGAGAACGACTCGCCCAACACCTTCGGGTTCAGCCGCCTGCAGCAGTTCGTCAGCTGTGAAGCTGGCAGGAGCCAGATCGGCGACAGTCATTCCGGGAGACAGAGGAAACCGTTCATCCGTGGGCTCCCAGATGTGTGAATGAGCATCAATCCAGGGAAGCTTTCCGTCGACAGAAAACTTCTCGTCCGCCCGAGCCCCTGCTGCCGCAATTGCCGAGACAGCGATGCTCCCCAGAAAACAACGTCGTGACACCTTACCCATCACCTGGTTCCTTTCGACAGCATTGCCCGAGAAGCTCAACTTCGATTACGGAAGAAGAAAACCTGCCGGAAGTCTAACGGGACGGCGCATGAGAACAAAGTCGCCATCACACTCCGTTGTGATGAGCGGCGCAGATCATCGGAAACCTTCGACGTGCCGTCTTCGCTCGCAGAAAAGCAGCTGTCCCGGAGCCCGGATGCCGTTTTGCCGGAGCCACCGTGGGATCTTTATCTGCCGCCAGCTGACTGCTCATCACGGCGGAACATGATGGCGACGTTGGGTGATGGCGACATTGGAGATGTTAATCGAGTGGTTCAGCTGAGACATTTTTTCTTTACGGCCAATGCAGTTATGATCAGACTCCGTCGCTGCGATCCTCCCCGCGTCGCGACTCAAACTTTCGCCAGCGAACTCATCATGCTCCCAATGACACTTCACAACTGCTTGTTATCTCGTCCATTTCAGTCCACTGTGATGCGAGGTCTGTTCGTGTTCATCACTGCGGCCGCGTCAGGTGGTCCGCAGGCTGTCCATGCAGAAGATCCGAGCCCGCCGAATATCGTCCTGGTAATGGCGGACGACATGGGATATGGACAGACCGGATATTACAGCCATCCGGTTCTGAAGACGCCCAATCTGGATGCCATGGCGGCGAACGGGCTTCGGTTTGATCGGTTCTATGCGGGAGCCAGCAACTGTTCGCCGACTCGTTCCACCGTGATGACGGGCCGCACGAATGATCGAACAGGAGTTCAGAATCATGGCGTCCCCATGCGTCCTCAGGAAATCACCATTGCTCAGCTTCTGTCCGCCGGCGGGTATGCCACGGCTCATTTCGGAAAGTGGCATCTGAACGGACTGCGAGGTCCCGGAGCTCCGATTCTGCAGGACGACATTCGCAGCCCCGGCCGGTTTGGGTTTCAGCACTGGCTGTCGGTCACGAACTTCTTTGACCGCGATCCCATTCTGAGTCGCATGGGGAAGTTTGAAGAATTTCGAGGTGACAGTTCCGACATCATCGTCGCGGAAGCCCTGAAGTACATCACGCAGCAGGCAGCGGTCAAACAGCGATTTCTGACGGTCATCTGGTACGGCAGCCCGCACAGTCCGTTTGCAGCTGCTGAAGACGATCGGAGAGATTTCCCCGACCTGAACAGTGCGTCTTCGAATCATTACGGCGAACTGGTCGCCATGGACCGCAGTCTGGGAACTCTGCGATCCGGGCTTCGTGAACTGGGAATTGCTGATCACACGCTGGTCTGGTTCTGCAGTGACAACGGCGGGCTGCCCGAAATAAAACCGGAAACGGTCGGAGGGCTGCGAGGATTCAAGAACACTCTGTACGAAGGCGGGCTGCGAGTTCCCTGTGTGATCGAATGGCCGGACAGAATTCGTCAGCCTCGCGTTACCGAATATCCGGCCGGGACGGTGGACATTCTTCCGACTGTTCTGGAACTCGCAGGACTGCCGCTTCCCGAACGGCCGCTCGATGGTCTGAGCCTCGTATCGCTGTTCAACCAGGACCAGCCCCGTCGTTCTCAGCCACTGGGTTTTCGGCATGCGGATCGAGCTGCGTGGATTGACAACAACTATAAACTTGTGAAACCGGATGCTCGAAGCAACTCATGGGAACTGTACGACGTGGATGCGGACCGAGCCGAAACCGTGGACCTCAGCGACCGCCATCCGGACATTGCGGAACGCATGCTGAAGGAATGGACGAAGTGGAATTCAGGCGTGGAAAACAGCGTTGCCGGAAAGGATTACCCTGAAGGCGAAGTTCAGCCGCCGGACCCGGGCCCGCGGTCCTGGCCGGAAACCGCCGAATATCGCCCGTGGCTGAATGAATGGAAGGACCGCCCCGAATTCAAACGCTACATCAAACCCGAGCACCTGAAGTCTGCGAGATAGCAGGCAGAGTCGATCTGCGATGGTGCTTCGGCGTCTCGCGGTGTACGGGATGAGAGACTTGTGAAGCAAATCGCAAAAGGCAGTGACTGCAAATGTTGAGGCATTCTGAGTTTCATCGAGCTGACCGAATCGGGTGGTTACGGGCCGCCGTGCTGGGAGCGAACGACGGAATTCTTTCGGTCGCAAGCCTTGTCGTGGGCGTTGCATCCGCGGACCCCGATCCTGCAAACGTGCTGCTGGCCGGAGTCGCCGGGCTGACTGCCGGAGCGATGTCAATGGCCGCGGGTGAGTATGTCTCGGTGTGTTCTCAGGCCGACACCGAGAACGCCGATCGAGTGCGGGAAGCAGCAGAACTGAAAAACTCACCTGAGGCTGAACTGCTGGAACTGACGAACATTTATGTTGAACGCGGACTGGACGAACAGCTGGCTCGACAGGTTGCCATCCAGCTGACCGAACGCGACGCGTTGAAAACACATCTTCGCGATGAACCGGGAATCACGGATGAACTTGCCGCGAGACCACTCCAGGCAGCAGTGGCCTCAGCCATTTCTTTTGCGATCGGCGCAGCGCTGCCGCTTCTCGTTGTTCTTCTGACGCCGGCAGAAATGATGACTGCAACGGTGGCCGTGGCGACAATTCTCGCCCTGGCCATTTTGGGCGGTGTGTCTGCTGCCGCTGGTGGAGCGCCCATCGCTGCCGCAGCGTTCCGAGTTTCTTTCTGGGGAATGATCGCAATGGCGACAACGTCGGCGATCGGCTGGCTGTTTGGCGTGTCCGTTCAATGACGCTCTGAACGTTACTCTTCCGGCATTCAGTGTGCAGGCATTCTGAGTTCACTGACCGGGACGGAATCGCTGTTTATGGTCGCAAACTTTTTCGACAACATCCCCGATTCACTTCCGGAGGAACTGGTCACGATACTGCTGAAATCGCCGGGGTGCCGAATCGAGCGGATTCTGAGTCACGGGCAGAGCAGTCCTGAAGGGTTCTGGTACGATCAGGACGAGACCGAATGGGTGGTTGTTCTGAAAGGCAGTGCTCGGCTGCAGTTTTCCGACGGGACGATCGTTAAATTGAATCCCGGAGACCATGTCTGCATCGGGCCTCATGAACGGCATCGTGTTGACTGGACAACTTCGGACGAAGTCACCGTGTGGCTGGCCGTGTTCGTGTCATGCGATCAGCCGGACGAATCAGAATAGCAGGCTGATGATCACAACGTCTGACACAAACAGTCAGTTCATCTGACCTTTGATCGTTCGCTGAGTGTCTTCCCAGCTGTTTTCGAGCACGACAAGATACTGTTGAGCGGTCAGCAGGGGTTCCGCAGGCCGGAAGGTGTACAGCCAGCCGGAGCCATAGTTGTCGGCATTGATTCCGGATGGGTCGTTCAACAGTTCGGGATTGAAATCCAGAACGGTTCCCGAACAGGGCGGGAACATTCCCGAAACAGCTTTCTGACTTTCGATTTCACCAATTTCCTGACGATCACGAACGGTCGTATGAGGATCGATGTTCCATTCCAGAAAAAACACATCCTGCAGCAGACGCACGGATTACGCGGTCAGGCCAACTCGGTAAATTCCGTCACCGGTCTCCTGCAGCCAGAGATGACGGCGGCTGTAGTTTCGATCGGTGGGGATGAGAGCCTGAAACTGCCCCATCATAAAGTGCAATGTCTCGCTCATGGAATTGACCTGAGTCCACCGCCTGAATGTAGAAAGCCGAGATTGAATGTGGATTAAAATCTGTGGAGTGACTCGCGAATCGGATGCTTTTCAGATCGCCGAATGCGGTGCCGATGCCATCGGGCTGAACTTCTATTCCGGTTCCAGACGCTGCATTTCTGTGGCTCAGGGACGTCTGATCCGTCAGCAGGTGGGCACCAGTCTGTCGGTCGTCGGTGTCTTTGTAAACAGTGACGTCGGTCAGGTTGTCGACATTGTGAATTCTGTTGGACTGTCAATGGTGCAGTTTCACGGAGACGAATCCGCGTCACTGATCGCAGACTTCCACCAGCGGTGTCCGGAGATCGGAATTATTCGTGCCTGCCGAATTGGATCGGGAGAAAATTCGGAACTGCCGTCACAGCTCAGTGAGCTTCAGAGCCTGTCTGTCCCGCTGCAGGCTGTTCTGGTGGATGCGTTTGTTGCCGGTGAATACGGTGGAACCGGCCGTCAGATCGATATCGCTCTGCTTCCGCACTCGGCAGAAATCGGCGTGCCCCTGATTCTGGCCGGCGGGCTGAAGCCGGAAAATGTGGCGGCGGCGATTAAGTCTGTGAAGCCGTGGGGAATCGATACGGCCGGAGGAGTTGAACAAAGTCCTGGGGTAAAATGCTCGGAACGGGTTGCGGCCTTCATTCGGGCTGCCCGAGGTGCATCCGCCTGAAAATGGATCAAATGTGACGCCCTGCGCTGGATTCGATCCTTCCAGTTCGGACACTCTGGCCGGGCCATTCAATTTCATCACTGCGACTCCTCGGGAACTCAACCGTGTGATCGCAGAAGTCAGCTCGGTCCGTGATTGCTGAAAGCCTTTCGTGGCGTTGATCGATGTGCCCGTAAATATCAGACTCAGACGCCCGCCGTTCGACGTGGTGACGTTTCTGAGCGATGCTAATCACCGGATTCAGGACTTCATTGAAAACCGCCCCATCAGGATCAGCGGTTTCGTGCCCAGCGACTTTGACCCCGTTTACCAGGCACTGGAATCCATCGTCCATGAGAATGTGGCTCCGGGGAATTCGTTCTGTGAATGGGGCAGCGGTTTTGGTGTCGTTGCGATGCTGGCGGCGATGCTGGATTTTGAATCCTGCGGGATTGAAATCGAAGACAGTCTGGTTCAGGCGTCCCGCGAGCTGGCAGCTGACTTTGGCCTGCCTGTCGATTTTGTGACGGGAAGTTTTGTTCCGGCCGGAGGCGAATCGATCGTAGACCGCCTGTGTTCCGGAGAAGATGCCTGGCTGACCGGAATTTCCGACGACGCCTACGACCAGCTGGGCCTGACCGTTCGCGACTTCGATGTGATTTACGCATTTCCCTGGCCTGGTGAAGAACACGTCATCGCCGCACTGTTCGACGAGTTCGCTGCCACCGGAGCTCTACTGCTGACCTTCGGGCATCTGAACGGAGTTCAGATTCGCAGAAAAGTTGTGCGCCGTCGGTAGCCCACTCGGGCAGTTTGAGCCGTGACATCCGCCGGATGTGACAATAAACTTTCCCGTGACGCTCAAAAAACGCGGAGTTGCTGTTCGAAGCCATGGTTCAACGAATCCGCGTTCTCTTCAATCAGCGTCCCTGACGAAGGCGTTGCCTGCTTCAGGATTTGCCGAAGTCGCAGGGGGATGGTTGTGAGCGATAAGAAAAGAATTGTGGTGATCGAAGACGATCGGGAGATCTCGAATACCGTCCAGACAGTACTTCGAGCGGCCGGGTATGAAGTTTCCGCGGCCACCAACGGCAACGACGGTCGCAAGCTGATCACCGCTCAGAACCCGGACCTGGTGCTGACCGATATGATGATGCCGCGCATGGGCGGCTTTCCGGTTCTTGAGTTTCTCAGTGAGCTCGAAAACCCGCCGAAAGTGATCATGATGACTGCCAACGAGGGCAGTCGACACAAAGCCTACGCCGAAATGCTGGGAGTCGCGGATTACCTGCGGAAGCCGTTCGCAATGGAAGTGCTGCTGGAATCTGTCCATCGAGCTCTCCTGGGCGAATGATCCCGGCCGCTTCTCCAACTCTTCCCGCCCACAGGTTAAGTCATGTCATTGTCTGCTGAACAGCGTTCACGTCTGAAATCGTTTTGTCTTGCTCTGGTTGATCAGTCGGCCGCGAAAATCATCGTCGAACCACAGGCCCGGGAATCCGGTTTCTGGTTCGGGGGTGGAAATATGATCCAAAGTCCCGACGGAACTCTGTCTGTCGTGGGACGATTCCGCAATGCCGGCGATTCACGAACGGGAGTCGCCGCGGGAACGCGGGGACTGGAACTGGCCATCTTCAGCTCCACCGATCGCGGACACAGTTTTCAGAAAGTCGCATCGTGGGACAAAGCGGCTTTGAACAGTGCCAGCGGTGAAGTGCTGTCCATCGAAGGCAGCTGTCTGAGGCTGACGGAATCCGGCGCCGAACTGTATGTCTCGACAGAAAAGATCGGAGTTCCGTACCCGGCCGAGGTCGCCGATTTTCTGAAACCGGGGGCCGGTGTCTGGACGATCGATGTTCTGCGAGGTCCCTCCATCGCGGAATTGCGGAGCGCTTCTGTTCAGCCGGCATTTCGCAGTCGCTGCCCTGGTCATCTGCACGTCAAGGATCCGTTCTTCTGGTCAACCGGATCCGGCGATCGACTGGGCTACTGCAGTCATCCTTTCGGCTGGAGCAGTTCCAATACCGGCGTTGCCGATCTGCCCGCCGCGGGTCAGGAAGTACTGCAGCCTCAGCACAGCGTCTTTCCTCGGGGACAACCTGACGTTGCGATAACTCGAGGAACCTGTGTGCTTCCCGTTCCTGCCGTTGGCCTGTTCGCCGATGCCGATTACCGCCTGTTGTTTTACTGCGGCGGAGAATGTCTGCGGCCGATGGAAGAACACGGTACAGCCGTAAAACGTCCTCGAGGCTACAGCTGCGAAGAAATCGGCGGCGCCGCGGTGATCATCGACGATGACATCGCGGCAGCCGAACGGCTTTCGGACCTGTTGCCCCTGTTCATCAGCCCGACAGGAACCGGCTGCAGTCGTTATGTCGATGTCCTTTCCACGCCGGAAGGATTTTACACCACCTGGCAGCAATCTCAGCCCGACCTGTCTCAGCCTCTGGTCATGACGTTTCTGCCAGCCGCCGAAGCCGGCAGAATTCTGACCGGCAGTTAGCCGACTGGCCGGTCCTGCGCTGGAGTACAGGCTTCAGCCTGTGTGTTTCCCGACAGGCCGTCAAGGCCTTCACGCAGGGAGTCTACGGCACTGTTGTTTCGCACCTGGAGCCCGTTTTCCGGCAGCGAAGGCCTGAGTTCGGATCGCGTGGTTTGCGATCATCTGCGGGAGAAACGGCGGGAAACCCGAACATTTCGGCCAAATCTCCGATGGGAAAGACTTCCCGATCAGTGCGGCCGGAATTCCCTGAAAGAGACCAGGAATTTCGAGTGAAAAGTCAAAAAGCATCTCGGAGAACCTGCCGGCACTTTGTTAGTATCCGCGGCTTCTGACGGGCCCAGCCGGTTGCTGAGGCCTCAGAAAAACGTTCCGAGCGGTCCCCAAATCTTCAACGCTGACCTCATCGGCAGACGGTTCTGTCGGCCGATGAATGTCACTTCGGCTCGGCTGCCGAAGGCTCAGGGTCGCGTTTTCATCTTCCGCTCAGCCTCAGGATTCCCTTCATGTCTGCCGCTGCCACTATGCTGTCTCCCTCAAGTGAACAGGACGTCACTCGCCGTTCGGACATCCGCAACATTGCCATCATTGCTCACGTTGACCACGGCAAAACATCGCTGGTCGACTGCCTGATCAAACAGAGTGGCATGTTTCGCGAAAACCAGAAGATGCAGGAATGTCTTCTGGACAGTAACGACCTGGAACGCGAACGCGGCATCACCATTCTGGCGAAGAACATCGCCATGATGTACGAAGGCGTGCGAGTCAACATCATCGACACGCCGGGGCACGCAGACTTCGGCGGTGAAGTCGAACGGGTTCTGAAGATGGCGGACGGAGCTCTGCTGCTGGTCGACGCCTTCGAAGGTCCCCGCCCGCAGACTCGGTTTGTCCTGCAGAAGGCTTTGCAGAACGGGCTGAAACTGATGGTGGTCATCAACAAAATTGACCGGCCGGACTGTCGACCGGAAGAAGTTCTTTCTCAGACATTTGACCTGCTGGTTGAGCTCGGTGCGGACGACGAGACTCTCGACTTCCCATACATCTACACCAGTGCGCGGGAAGGCTATGCCGTTCACGACTCCACAAAGCGTGAAGGTGATTTCAAGCCGCTGCTGGATATGGTTCTTGAGCGAATTCCCGGACCCGTCGTTCGTCCGGATGATCCGCTGCAGCTGATGGTGACATCGCTGGAGTATTCGGGGTACGTTGGCCGAATTGCCACGGGCCGAATCGCAGCCGGCAAGATTCGCACCGGCCAGCAGATCGCATTGATGCGGGAAGATGGCTCGATCGACAAAATGAAAGTGGACCAGGTCCAGCTGTTCAGCAACCTGGGACGAGTCGACACGGAAGAAGCTCATGCCGGAGATATCGTGGCTCTGACCGGGCTGATCGACCCGATGATCGGCGACACCGTCGCTGATGTGCTGAATCCGATTGCACTGGAGCGTATTCCGGTGGACGAGCCCACGCTGTCCATGAAGTTCACCATCAACAGTTCGCCACTGGCCGGAAAGGACGGCAAGTTCGTCACCAGCCGCAATCTGCGGGAACGACTGACTCGCGAACTGCAGTCCAATGTCGCCCTGCGAGTTGAAGAAACGGACGACAAGGATTCCTTCAAGGTGTCCGGTCGAGGCATTCTGCACCTGGCAGTTCTGATCGAAACCATGCGTCGCGAAGGTTTTGAACTGTCCGTCGGCAAACCGGAAGTCATCGTGAAGGAAATCAATGGTAAGAAGTGCGAACCTTACGAACTTCTGGTTGTGGATGTTCCCACAGCTGACGTTGGTCCGGTGATGGAACTGGTTGGCTATCGCCGAGGTCAGGCACTGGAAATGACGGCCACCGGAACCGGCATGACTCACCTGGAATTCAGCATTCCCGCCCGAGGCCTCATCGGCCTGAAGACTCGCATGCTGAACGCGACTCGCGGCGAAGCCATCATGCATCACCGTTTCGAAGAATATCGCCCCATCGAAGGTGACGTGCCTTCCCGCAATAACGGAGTTCTGATTTCGCAGATCAGCGGAAAGGCCGTGGCCTATGCTCTGTGGAAACTGCAGGAACGCGCGGAAATGTTCATCAATCCCGGTGAAGATGTCTACGAGGGCATGATCATCGGTGAGAACTCGCGAGACAACGATATGGTCGTGAACCCGATTCGCGAAAAGAAGCTGACCAACATCCGGTCTTCCGGCGCGGACGATGCCATCATGCTGAAGCCGCCTCGCCAACTGACTCTGGAAAGTGCTCTGGAATACATCGAATGGGACGAATACGTCGAAGTGACTCCGAAAGTCATTCGGCTGCGAAAAACCTTCCTGACCGAAAACGAACGGAAACGCTTCGCCAGAAACTGATCCACCTGCACGGCGAGCTGGACGAGCAGTGATCGCCCCGGGCGAAGAAGCGGTGCGAGTTAAACAACTCAGTCCAGGCCACTGGCAGTGTTGTTCGAGGAGATTGAACCACGAAGAGCACGAAGGGACGTTGCCGGATCCATCAGGCGGGCCTGCTCAGTTGAGCGGTGCAGGCATGGGATCAGTGGCACCTCGCTCCGCGAGGTCAGCCCCCTGCTGCCCAACGCCGCGAAGAGATTTTCCAGGGGGAATGCCGCCGGACTTATGGAAGCGGAGATTCGGCTACACATCACCCCGAATGGCGTTTCACAACACAGCCCGGGGTCGCCGTGACAACGGCGCACCCCGGGAAAACGGCAACGGACTTCCGTCCTGTGTTGAACCCATTCAGGGTTCTCTGTATTGATGAACACGAACCCAGGGTGCGCCGCTTCGCGTCGACCCCGGGCTATGTTGTTTCACCCGTTCCGGGTTGAATCGCTGTGTTTTCCCACCTGAAAACTCTTCACGGCTTTGCATGCTGCCCCGGACATTCCGCCGACAGCGAGTTGGGGGCTCCGGAACAATGTGAACATTCAATGATGTAGTGACTCGCCTTCTGAAAGAACGAACTATGTCGGGGAACACGATCTGCATTGTGAGCAGGGCGGTGCGGATTTTCGGTGCTGCCGTTGTTGCCCTGCTGATGTCCGCCTCTGTGGCAGACGATGATTCACTGCGAGTCATGAGCTTCAACATTCGCTATGGGACGGCGAATGATGGCCCGGATCACTGGGTGGCTCGTGATCAGTTCGTGACCGACGTCATTCAGACGTTCGACCCGGATTTGCTGGGAACTCAGGAAACGCTGGGCTTTCAGGCTCAGTACCTCCGGAACGCTCTGCCTCACATGGCCTATGTGGGATCGTCTCGAGACCGCAACCCGGATGGTGAACAGTGTGGTGTTCTGTACCGCAAAGACCGATTCGAGCAGCTGGAGTCCGGTCAGTTCTGGCTGAGTGAAATGCCGGACGAGAAATTCAGCCAGAGCTGGGATTCGTCACTGCCTCGAATCGCTTGCTGGGTGAAACTCCAGGACCGCAGCACAGGTCGCCGCCTGCTGTTCGTCAATACTCACTTTGATCACCAGGGCGCGGTCGCTCGACGTGAATCAGCCGCCGTACTTCGCCGGTTTGTGGAAGCTCAGCCGACGGATCTGCCCGTCATTGTGACCGGAGACTTCAACTGCGCTGAAGGTTCTGAACCCTATCGCCGGCTGCTGTCTTCAGTGCGGCTGATGGATACATTCCGATCCGCTTATCCGGAGAAGCAGCCGCTGGAAGGAACATTCAACGGGTTTCGGGGAACGGCCGACGGAGGCCGCATTGACTGGATTCTGTGTGCCCCCGACCTGAAGATTCGCAGCGCGGCGATCATCCGAACCGATCGAAACGGCAGATATCCGTCTGACCACTTCCCGGTCACGGCCGAACTGATATTTCCGTGAACCCCGGTCGATGGCCGCGGTCTGCCCGGATTCCAGGCGTCCGCTGTTTCACTCGTCAGGCCCCCTGAAGGCTCGTGGGCGGCAGCAGTTCGTTGAATCGCCAGCCAGCGGTAATCCGAGCAATCGCAACAGCGACACCAGCCGTCAGCACTCCGCCGATGACATCCGCCGCATAGTGCCATCCCAGAATGACGGTGGCCAGCACAACAGCTCCGTTCAAAAACAGCATGGGCGGAAACAGCCAGCGAGAGTGTCGAAAGGCATAAGCCACCAGAACAGCCCACGTGGTGTGAAACGAAGGAAAGGTGATCAGTCCTTCCAGATTGTTCATCGAGATCACTCGAAACTCGCCGGACCGCAGAGCGTAGAAGTGATTCAGGAAATTCTGCTGAGCCTGAGTCGGCTGGAAATTGAAATGGCCTTCCGGAGCTTCTGCGGGCAAAAAGAAAAAAATGATCGTCGTGATGAATCCGCCCAGCATGAAGTGCAGCACAAAATCCCGCAGCCGAGTCACATCACGATCGAATCCCAGGACAATCAGTGCAAGCAGCGTTGACGGCAGTACAGAATAATAAGTCATATCGAAAAAGCGGTAGAGAACCGGATGGCTCCTGGACCACGTGACAATTTTTGCCACATCAATTCCCATGGCCTGATCCATTCGCACAAACCATTCATCCGCCAGCGGAGCATTCAGCGGAGTTCCGGCGTACGTCAATACGCTGAGAAAAAAGTTGAAGGCGACCATGCACAGGAAACCGGTCAGCAGATTGGCAAACTGATCCAGTCGACGGCTGTCAAAGACCAGTGCAAACGGCAGCAGCAGCCCGATCGTTCCGGCGGCGTGAACTGATGACGCAAAATCAAACCGCATCCCGTGCCTCAGCATCAGCGCAAAGGCCATGATTCCGGTGACGGCGATCAACCACATTTTCAGCTTGAGATCACGATTCCACATCTGGTGATGGATGCCTGAAGACAGAGATTTTGAGGGCATGTTGCGATCAGGAAACATACCGCCTTTCCATCAAAGCTGCCTGAATCATCCCGAATCGCCACATCGCTCAGACGCCAGAGGCTTCGTGTTTGTTGATTATTCCGGTTGTGCGGAGTTCATTCCTCGGGCCGGACCCGGAGTGGCAGGAATCCGGAGTTGATGTGGCCTGGGCTTGCACAGGTTTTGGTCGGTTGTCCGGAGGTGTGATTCGCGCCGGAGCTGCGGCAGCATTCAGCCTCGGTCTTCAGCCTGAGGTTGGAGCCGAAAACATGATCCATCAGCCGTGCAACGGCGACAGCGACGTTCGTTTGACGATATCAGCGCATTGCTGGCGCCGTTTCACGGCTTCACTGAATCCCGCTGAAATCCCAAATTTCTGACACCCCGGCAGGCAGGACCGAGGATTTCGGCATCCTGTATTCCCCAAACGTCACAGATCAACATGCTGATATTGACCGGATTTTGGAACTGCGAGACTCTACGCGTTCGTGATTTTCCGTGTCTGACTCGCCGAGCGGGCTGTTCTGTGTGCGGTCCGGAGCATCTCCGGCGAGTCGTCAGCCGTTTCCGGAATCAGGCTTCTGTCGAGTTGTCTTCCGTCGCCATGTTGATGCGTTCACCGATGCTGCTGCTGCTGGTCCTGACGGAAATGTCAGTGTTCTGCGGCTGCACGACTGTTGAATTCGTCCAGTTGCGGGAAAAGCCGCCGAATCCGATTATGGAGCGGCTGACACAAACAACCTTCGGTGGACCGGCCCCTTCTGCACGAGTCCAGCATTTTCTTACAGTGAGCGGCTACAGTGGAGCTCCGGACTTTGCTCGCATGCTGCAGCACGGCCGAAATGTCCTTGGCGGGGAACATCATCGGGAGGCTCTGCACGCTCTGTCGGAAATCAGCTACCTGGCCGCCGAAAAAACCAAAGCTGCCGACCGCCCACTGGCTCTGGAGCTTTATCTGGACGCAGCAGGATTCAGCTGGATGTCAATCGCGACTCCGGATGAAACCAGCCACCTGATCGATCCGAACTCTTCACCTCATCGCGAAACCGTGGATATTTATAACACCAGCCTTCAGCATCTGCTGCGGCTGGCGAAAGGTTCGGGCGAACATCTACGCCAGCACATTCATCTGCCGATCAGCGGGCGGGTGATCACCGTGGAAACAGCATTCCCGACAGAATGGCTCAGCGACCAGCAGCTGGGTGAATTTGCATTTGTGTGCGACTACGAACTGCGGAATCTTCGTAACCGGCATGTGACGCACGGCGTGGGCGTTCCGCTGATGGTCCGCCGCGAACGACCTCCGGAATCATCGGAACTGGAAGACTTCTACGCTGACGACCTGAGCCTTCCTGTGACAGCCGTCGCAACTTTCAATCCCTCGTCGTGGGAAGGCAATCCGAAGGAACCGATCCGCCTTCAGCTTCTTGATCCGAGGGATTCAGACGGTGTTCGCGTGGGAGAAACTCTGCTGCCGCTGGAAGCGGATCTCAGTACACCGCTGGCGTGGTATCTGACCGACCCGAAGAACTCGCTGCTGGAAACATTTGCCTTCTTTCGATCTGACAAAGCTCGGGATCTGGAAGGGCTGTACATGATTCAACCCTACGATCCCGATCGAATTCCGGTGCTGATGGTGCATGGCATCTGGTCCAGTCCGATCACGTGGATGGAGATGTTCAACGATCTTCAGGCAGATCCGGCCATCCGTGATCGCTACCAGTTCTGGTTCTACATGTACCCGACCGGCGAACCCCTGACGTTTTCTCAGGCCAATCTGCGCGATCGGCTGAAGGAAGTTCGTCTGCGATGTGACCCGTTCGGCCAGAACGAAAAACTGGACCAGATGGTCGTGGTCGGACACAGCATGGGCGGACTGATGGCCTATCTGCTGACCGTGAACAGCGAGGACAAACTCTGGAAGGGGCTAAGCCACCTGTCTGTTGACCAGATTGAAGCAGACTCGGAAATTCGGCGACAGATTCAGCGAGTCTTCTTTTTTGAATCAGATTCGTCGATCGATCGCATTGTCACCATCGCCAGTCCCTTCAACGGAAGCGGCTATGCCAACCGGTTCACCAGCTGGCTGGGAGGCAGTCTGGTTTCGCTGCCGTCAAACACGTCACGGCTCAGTCAGCTGATCTTCAAGCAGAATCATCAGAGCCTGAAGGACCGCATCTTTGCTCCCAGAACCAGTCTGGATTCTCTGAAGAAGGATTCCGCCGTTCTGAATCTGGTCAGCCAGACAACCGTTCCTCCGGATGTCATTCATCACAATGTCGTGGGGCTGAAGAAGCATCAGCTGTTTGGCCCGCCGACGGACGGCGTGGTCCTGGAAAAAAGTGCTCACCGGAAGGACGCCGTTTCCGAAGTTCACGTTCGAGCGACTCACAGCGAAGTTCACCGACATCCTCAAACGATCGCTGAGGTCCGTCGGATTCTGCTTGAACACCTTCAGCAGCTCAGTCACTCCCGCACGGCGACGGTGGCCACCGGGCCGCAACTCCCGACAACCGACGACAGTGTCCGACATCATCCTCCGGTGCCGTTTCGACAGGCGTCGCAGGATCAGCCTGCAGACGTGCCAGTCCTTCGCTGATTCAGCTCGGGACTCATCAGCGAATTCACAGGCTGTCCTCGCGGAGCGAGGAGTCACTTTGGTTCACCTGATTCCGCCCGGGACTCATCGCCGAACTCACTGTCCACCCGAAGCGCGATTCTCTATCGGAACGGGGATGGCCTGAATTGGAAACAGCGACCGGATCAGAGCCGCTTCCGGAGGACTGTCGACAAAGACACGAATCCGGCTGAGCGGGAGAGCTGCCAGGTCGACGTCCCCCACAACACGCCACTCACGCTCTTCAGACCAGTCGATCTTTCCGGATGCGTCAAACCGCCGCTGAAGGAATTCGGGCCGCACCTGATCGTCTTCGGAGGATATTTCAGATTCCACATACCGCACCGGTTCGGCTCCCAGCCGGATGGCCGCTTCCCGTTGAATGGCGATGCCCCACGGTTCGAAATCATAGCGCTGACGATGACTGCGAAACACCCGGCGCTGGCGGAACTCGGTCAGCGGGACATCGGTGAAGGACACGGTTGGCTGAGCGTTCCGAGCCACCGTGGTCGCGAGAATTCGCTGCTGATGAAGCATTCGCAGCAGACAGGCCAGAGCTGATCGATCCGCTCCCGGACAGCCCAGGATCAGTTCATCCAGAAAGTCTTCGCGAGGCTGTCCGGGCCAGGGTCCCGGTGATGGCCGAGTCCAGTGCAGCAGCCAATCCTGTGGGGCGATGATCAAATCAGGCGACGCTTCCGACACAACGGCAGGCGGACTCTTCGAACCCAATGGCGCAGCCTGAGCCAACTCGGTGTGACAGGTTTCAGGGCCACCGTCAAGTCTCCAGTCGACGGGCTGCAGTTCCGTCAGAGTCTCCGGTGGCGCTGGTGAATTCGCTGCTATTGTCACCAGCAGAATCGGTCGGTGGCGTCGGCAGGTTGGTTCCTGTGGATTCAGCTGCCGATTCAGTTCGCGAACAATGTTCCCGCTTCCGCGACAGTACAGGCTGACAATTCGTTCACCGAAAAGAATCAAGGCTGCATCGCCGCCGGAAACAGCCGGTGCTTCGTCCACTGTCAACAGGTACCGAGGCGACAGCCACACTTCAGACTGAAACTCGCATTCCGGCCGCCAGTCGGCGACTCGCTGCCTCATGCACTGCAGCCATTGTGTGAGCTCTGCCGGGGAAGTCACCGATTCCGGACTGACTGAGATTTTGAGCCGCGGCATGCCGAACAGTTCACTCGTGCGGCTCGTCGCTTCCGCCGCTGCGGTTCCGTCAACAACACACAGACATTCGGTTTCTGCACAACTGCGAACAGTGATGGTTCGCAGCGAATCAAACCACCATGCCAGTTGATCCCGTCGACGTTTCAGTCGCGACGAAACAACGGCGATTCTCAAGCGGTTCTCAATGCCTCCGGGCCAGACCAGCAGACGGCATCCCAGAATTTGCTGAAAGTCCGACAGAGGAAGTCGCGGCAGTGACAGGCTGACCGAAGGCAATGGGTGGCCTTCCGGACACACCTCTCGGGTCAGCGGCCAGACAGTCGCTGAATTCTGATCGCCATCCAGCTGCTGCCATGCCTGAACAGCCTGTTCCGCAATCAGGGCTTCCATGACGGAAATTCAACCAGAACTTTGATGGCACCGTCTCTTCGGTCGCGAAACAGGTCGTAGGCATCCTGAAGCTGCTGCAGTGGAAAGCGGTGAGTCAGCAGTGGCGACAGGTCGACTCGCTGTTCCGCCAGCCACTGCATCGCCAGCGGAAAGGTGCGATCGAAATCCGGATGCAGACTGGTCAGAATCTGCAGATTCTTGAGCATAGCGGCCTTCAGCTCGATGCCATTCACCGGCACCGGCGGAACTCCGAAAAAAAGAATGCGACCGTGATCCGCCGTCAGTTGAACGGCATCGTTGAATGCATGGGCGGCGTGTCCGACGGCCTCCACCACCACGTCCGGCAGATCGCCGCTCAGACACGTTCTAACCTGGGCTTCCGCGTCCTGGCCGCGGGCGGTGACGATATCGGTGGCCCCCATTCGCAGCGCCAGCTGAGTTCGGTCGGGGACGGGATCAATGCCGATGATTCGCCGAGCTCCCAGATTCCTCAGCCCCGCAACAAACATCTGACCGATCGGCCCCAGCCCCAGGACAGCCACATCGCGGTCAATCATGTTCGGCAGCTTCTTCAGAGCCCACACGACGGTTCCGAACGGCTGAGCCAGCAGAGCAATTTCGTCCGAAAGCCGATCGTCCAGCGCAACGGCTCGGTCTTCCGAAAGGACATAGCGTTCGTAGAGTCCTCGCTGCCCAACCGGAACCGCCAGAACCCGAGTCCCCGGCTGCCATCGGCCGCCATTGGTGTCCACAACAGTGCCGACCATTTCGTGCAGAGACATGCCAACCGGCTGAGGATACGGAATGTCGTGTCCTTCGAAATCGCCGTCAAAAAAAGGAAGATCCGAACCGCAGAGGCAGGTCAGTTCCGGCTGAAAGATGATCTGCCCGGACACAGCCGGGTCCAGTTCCGGTTCCGGAATGTCAACCAGTTGAAATGTTCGTGCCCTGATAAACTGTCCCGCCAGCATGATGAATTGATCCGGACGCAGAGAGAATTTGAAGTCGCACCAGAGTGCCCTCAGGAAAGCAGATTGACAAAAATCTTCCGTTCACACCAGCGATGCGAAAATCGTCGAAACGTTCGAACAGACTGGTTGCCGCCGTCACGCCGGTTCCGCGGCAACTGTGGCCTGGCTTTGAATCTCCGAACCCCAAAGAGAAATCCCGGATGCAGGGTGCATCCGGGATTTCGGTTGAGAGGAATGGGCAGCAGTGTTCAGGATGAATCTCTGAGATGAATTTCTGAACTCCTGCTGGTTCCTCTCGATTGCAATCGTTACTGCGGGTGCCGAACTGTGAGAGGCATTGCGGGATCAGCGACCCTTTTTCCCGCCACCGCCGCCGCCACCGCCACCGCCACCACCGCCACCACCGCCACCACCGGAGCTGGAGTCGCGGACGTCAACGGTGAAGCTGGATTTCAGGCCGCCGTCGAGGATATCCTGAAGCTCGATCTTGTATTTGTTCACAACGGAAATCACGAGCGTGAACGTGTGCGAACCGGCGTCGGCGGCTGTGAAGGTGTAAGTTGCCGGCAGTCCGTCCGGGCCCTTGAAGCTGATGGTGCCTCGATAGTCCGGAGCGATGTTTCCATACTGATCCACAGCTTCAACAGTGAAGCTGAAGGCGGTGCCGACTTCCACATTCGACGGGGCTCGCACGCTGAATCCGACGGCGGCACCGGCGGCAACATGGATGTCCGTTTGCATGAAGTACGTTCTTGACGTGTTGACGTCCACGACGGACACCGTCGAACTTCCGGATTCCTTCAGCGTCACGCTGAACGTGTGAACTCCGGCGTCGGCGGCCGTAAACGTGTAGTCCGGCGACAGAGTCGCATTGGTGTTGTCCGTGCGGACTCCAATCGTACCGGTAAAACCAACCGCCACGTTGCCGTAGGCGTCTCGAACAGTTACGGTCACGTCCTGAGTGTCACCGGCGTTGACATCGTGCAGCGGATCGGCCGTCGCATAAACCGCAGCTCCGGCGCTGATGGTGATTCCGGCCTGAGTCACGGTGACCGCGGCATCGGCATTCACAGAGACCGTGATGTTCTGACTTCCCGCAGTGTAAAACGCCACAGGAATCGTTTTTGTGCCGGCGTCTGCCGCGGTGAACAGATAGCTGCGAGCGGGAACACGCGGATCGCTGGTTCTGACAGTCACGTAGCCGGTGAATACCGTGGAAACATTGCCAAAGGAATCGAACATCGTGAGTGTCATCGACTGAACTTCACCGGCAGTTGCGTTGGCCAGTGTCGTTGCCGACATGCTGACTCCCCAACCAGGCGTCACTTCAATGTCTTCACTGCCGCTGACGGAACCGTCACCAACGGATGTTGCGGTCAGAGTCTGCGTTCCCAGCGTCATCGGAGTGACCGTGAATGTGCCGACACCGTTCGCCAGAGCAGCATCTGCCGAGACGACTGTTGTTGCGTCGGACGAAGCCAGATGAACCACTCCGTTGTAGCCGGTTGCCAGATTCCCGAAGCGGTCCACAGCCGAAATCTGCACCGCATTGACCGACCCGATGTAACCGCCCCCGCCCGTCAGAGAAAGCGCAGACGCCGCGGCAGCCGCAACGGTTGTTGATGTCTGAGATGAATAGCCGCCCGCGACGTCTGTCGCCGTGATGGTCTGAAGTCCGGCGGTTCGCAGAGTGATCTCGAACGAATGACTGCCGCCATCAAACTGGGTGAAGGTGTAGTCCGTCGCCAGAGTCGCCTGAGCATCTGAGGAACCGATGCGAACGGTTCCGGCATATTCGCTGGTGGGATTTCCGTAGGCATCCGTTCCGAACACCGTGACCAGCAGCGTTTCGCCCGCCACACTGCTGTCTGCGGTGCTGACGGAGAATCCTGCTGTGGCTCCGGCCTGGACATCAATTGTGCCGCTGGCGTCAGGCAGGAACGGCGTCGTCACCGAATAAGTCTGTGATCCTGCCTTGAACAGTACAGCGGCATCCGCGATGGTCGCGACACCGGCGTCAGCCGCAGTAAACGTGTAGGAAACCGCCTGAGTTCCGGCCGCTCCGCTGATTCCCACGGTGCCCAGAAAATCGGTCACGATATTTCCGTCGGCATCCAGAGCCGTCACGGTCACAGAAAACGGAGTTCCCGCGGTGGTGGAAGCATTGCTGGTGACGACCAGTTGAGTCGCTCCGGCCAGAAGTTCGATGTCGTTGTTGGCATTGTAACTGATGGCCACTCCACTGCCCGCTCCCGCCGGTGAAGACGCGATCGCATCCAGCACATCGTCGCCGTCAATGTCTCCCAAAGCGATATCCGTACCCGTCGCGGCACCGTAACTGGTGGGTGCGTAGAAGTTGCCGTCTCCGCGTCCCAGAATCACGCTTCCGGTGTTCGTGACAATATCAGCCACGCCGTCATTGTTCACATCGCCGACCGTCAGTCTTGTCGCTCCGGCCACCGAGTACTGATGCGACGGCGTCGAGTAGACTCCGGTGGTATTGCCGTCATAAACGGAAACCAGATTGCCGTCCGTGGCGATCAGTTCCACCAGGCCGTCCATGTTGAAGTCGTGAACTTCAATATCCATGGCTCGATGCCCGGTGTTCACCCATTCCTTGGAAGCGAATGTTCCGTCGCCCTGGCCGGACAGGACCGCGATGATTCCGTTGCCGTCCGACTGGATCAGATCTTCGTGATCGTCGCCGTCAACGTCACCGACTTCGACGTGCAGACCGGTCGGTCCGATGGAGCTGTTGTGATGACGGTCAAAATAGCCGGTGCCGTCGTTGTGGTAGTATTCCGATGTGCCGCCGTATGAAAAACTGGCGGTGACGACGTCGATGTAGCCGTCTTCGTCAAAGTCGCCGACTTCGATGTCATTCGCGGTGGCTCCGACGAGATACGAATGCGGCAGCTCAAACGTTCCGTCTCCGCGACCGTGCAGCATGTCGATGTGAGTGCTGTGGTTGGTGACGATGTCCAGATAGCCGTCGTTATTGAAGTCGGCAATGGCCATCGTCGAGCCGGACCCACCGGACCCTGTGTTGATCCCCGGCTGAAACGATCCGTCTCCGTTACCCAGAAGAATGGAAACCGTCTGCACGGACGAATTCAGTTCGACAATATCGTTAATGCCGTCATTGTTGAAGTCATGCACTTCGACCGCCGTCGGCGTGGTCCCGGCGCCGATGGTGACCGGTGTCAGCATCGTCAGCACCTGACGACTTTCCAGGTTTTCGATGCTCAGCCGATGTCGCACGGCCTGTCGTCGTCGCTGAGGACGAAAACGTTTTCGGATGAATTTCAGCCAGTCAATTTTCATTGCAAATCCTTGTTACCGGAAGATGGGGAAACGAGCCGCCAATCGACATTCCTCGACATTCACGAACCGGGAAGAGACAGGCACGAATCGCAATGCCAATCGGCTCTGCCCTCAGGAATCAGGATTTCCGAAAGAAGCGGACACCGTTTTGGAAAAAATGTGCCGGTGGGAGAACTGACAGTGAAAGAACGTGACCGCCTGACAAGGAAACACCCCCGGTTTTTGTCCCCGGAGCCCCGGATGGCACGTTCGCAGCGACCTATTGCTGTCGATCACTCGTTGGGCTGCGAGAAGTCCAGGGCTGAAAGCCCGACACAACCTCTGCCGGTTTCGCGAGCCACCGGTGTCGGTACGTGAGTGAGACTGAGGCCTGAAGGGCCGACACAACTTATACTATGTCGGCCCTTCAGGCCTCTTTTCGCGGATATCCCGCCTTCCGGAGCCTTGCGGCCCCGGCAGAGGTTATTCCGGGCTTCCAGCCCTTAGGTGTTTTTCGTATCCATCGTCATATGTTGACACATCGACTTCTGTTTTCAGGGCAATCATTGCGACGCCCATTCACCCGGGAACTCCGGACGACCACATTTTCAGATTTTGTGTCCCCATGATCGCTCAGAAACTGATTCTTCTGTGGCGGACATTGAACCACAGAAAATGAACGATTGAGAGGTGGTTCCATTTGTTCGCGAACGGTAATCTGTCTCCCGGAAAGTGTTCTAACTCTGCGGGGGCCAGGCGTGCCGGAGATTGCTCAGTTTCAGGATTTGATTCGTCGAGTTCGTGACCGCGACGAAGATGCGGCCCGCGAACTAACCGTGCGATACGAAAAGGCAATTCGTCGAGTCGTCCGCATCCACCTGCGAGATCCGCGGATGCGGCGAGTGATGGATTCCATGGATGTTTGTCAGTCGGTGCTGACAAGCTTTTTCGTTCGGACGGCGTTGGGGGAATACGAACTCGACACACCCGACCAACTGATCAATCTGCTGACGACAATCACCAGGAACAAAGTTGTGAATCAGGTTCAGCGGCATCAGACACAGCGTCGCGACATTCGACGCACAATCGGACTGCCGATGGACTCACAGGGAATCGTGGATCGTTCGCCCAATCCGGCGGACGATGTTTCCGCGAAAGAGATACTGGAAAAAGTGCGGAGTCAGCTGGATGCTGATGAACGTTATCTGGCAGAACAGCGCAGCGAAGGAAAAACGTGGCCGGAACTTGCCGAAGAACTCAACGCAACGCCCGCCGCGTTAAGAAAGAAACTCAGTCGAGCGCTCGATCGAGCCATGGTGGCTTTGGGGCTGGACAGCGATGAACAGGATGATGTTTAGCAGCAGTCAGGAACTGGACACGGTGCTCGATCGCCAGCGAGATGCATGGCAGGCGGGACAGCAGCCATCGGCTCGCGAATTGCTGGCCGGAACAACTCTGGCAGACGACGACGAAGCCACACTGGATCTCGTCTACAACGAAGTCGTGCTGCGTGAACAGCTGGGTCTGGAAATCCATCCTGACGACTACCTGCAGCAGTATCCGCACCTGCAGGAAGAACTGAAGCTGCACTTTGAAATTCATGCCGCGATCAAACAGCAGTCGCTCTTTGACACGGAAACAACTTCCGAATCGCTGCCGACGCCGGAATTTCGTCAGCCACCGTTTTTGTTTACGAATCCGGAATACGAAATCCTCCACGTGCTCGGTCAGGGCGGTATGGCAACCGTCTACAAGGCGCGCCACGTTCGGCTGAATCGACCTGTCGCTCTGAAGATGTTTCAGACCGGCCGAAGTCTGACCGCGCGGGAAACGTTTCGAATCCGGACCGAATCCGAAGCGATGGCTCGGGTTTCGCATCCAAACATCGTCAAGATCTTCGAGATCGGTGAATCCGACGGCACTCCGTTTCTGGCACTGGAACTTGCTGACCACGGAACTCTGGCGGATCGTCTGCAGCAGTTTCCATTTTCTCCGCTCGATGCTGCTCAGTTGATTGAGACGCTGGCCCGAGCAATCCACCACGCCCACGAGCGCGGCATCATTCATCGCGATCTGAAACCTGCCAACGTTCTGTTTGCTGCCGACGATCGCCCGATGATCACGGACTTCGGGCTGGCTCGTGTCGTGCAGGACCGCATGGGATCGATCGACGACGCAACTCGCACCGGAGACACGATCGGAACACCGCGTTACATGGCTCCGGAACAGGCTGCCGGTCAACACGATCGAATCTGTCCCGCGACGGACGTTCATGCTCTGGGAGTTCTGCTGTACGAATGCCTGACCGGACGACCGCCGTTTCTGGCTGTCACCGTTTTCGAAACTCTGCAGCAGATCACATCCGATGACGTTCTGTCGCCGCGTCGCCTGCAGCCATCCGTTCCGAAGGACTTGGAAACGATCTGCCTGCACTGTCTGGAGAAACGTCCCAATCACCGATACCCGTCCGCACTGGAGCTTGCGGAAGATCTGCGACGATTCCTGAACCACGAACCCATCAGTGCTCGCCCCACATCGCTGCCCGAACGGTTGGTCAAGTGGTGTCGACGCAGACCGGCAAAAGCGACCATCATTCTGGGTTCAGTCGCGCTGACCTGCCTGGTCCTGTTTGCGTTGATGTTCCGGTCCGTGCAGCATCAGGCTCATCTGGCTCAACAGCGATTTGAAGTTGCCGAACTGGTGCGAGATGGTCGCGATGCTCTGGAAAAGAATGACGTCGAAACAGCTCAGTCCCGATTCGAAACGGCGTGGATGAAGGTTCAGGCGGAACCGGAACTGGCGGATCACGAAACCAGTGTCTACGGCTGGCTGGATCACGCCCGCACAATCGCCGATCGCCAGCAATGGCAAAGAACTCCGCCGCTGCTGTTTGATGATCGTCGGGACGAAGCGTTGCTGCTGAGTCTGTTGTTGGTTCCGTTGCCGGGCAATCGGATGGAAGCCGCACTGGATTCCCTTGAATCTGCCAGAACATTCACGGTTGCAGGTGAAGCTCGGTGGGATCGCGAACGGGAATGCCTGGCACTTCAACAATCCGAACTGCTGCAAATCTCTGCCGGAGCGGAATCTGCATTGATGTCTCTGGAGGAGAACGGCCCGTTTTCGTCGCGGCGTTTCCATCTGCGACGCGCTGAACTGCTCGAAGAACTGAACCGCGACTCTGAAGCTGCCGTTGCTCGTGCCGCGGCGGAACGACTTCCGGCGGACGAACTGTCGGCGACGTTTGATCAGGGAATGAACTGCGTTCGACGAGAAAATTTTTCCGAGGCATCCGTCTGCTTCGGCACGGTTCTGGAAACAACTCCGGAACACTTCGCGGCTCGCATGTTTCAGGCCGTGTGTTTTCTGAAACTGGACCGCCCGGCGGAAGCCCACGTCGCTCTGACCGCCTGTATTGCTCAGCGACCGAACTTTCTGTGGGGTCACTTTTTCCGAGCACAGGCCCATACGGCACTGATGCACAGGGAACGAGCCTGCGAGGATCTGCGTCGAGCCGCTTTCGGACGTGTCGGCAATATTGTGACGAATCTGGCTTCAGAAGAATTGCAGCGAATGGCCTGCGATACCATCGAAGAAACAGAAACGGAAGAGCCGCAGCGAGGGGCACCATGATCGGATACCGAGTGCAATTCACAAATCAGTCGTGGCGCCGTCAAACGCGATATGGATTCACGATCATCGAACTGCTGGTTGTGATTGCGATCATTTCGATCCTGTTGGGTATCATCATTCCGGCCGTTCAGAATGCTCGCGAACAATCCCGGCTGACTCAGTGCAAAAACAATCTTCACCAACTGGGACTTGCCTGCCTGACATTCGAACAGACTCACAAGTGTTTCCCGCGGAACACCGTTCGCCCCCGCGGCACGACCAAAATCGACGACGAGCCGCAAGGAAACCTCTGGCACTGGCACAGCGGAACGTATGAATCGTGGTGCCGTCAGATCATGGCCTTCATCTATCAGGAACGCGTTCGAGTTCAGGATGCCGTTACATTGATCGGCTGTCCGTCTGAGCCCCGAGGCCAAACCTACCGCGTTCCGGATTACGGCTTCACGTGGTATGTCGGCGTGTACAGCAATCCGGATCACGTCAACGACGGAGTGATCATTGATGATGCCGATCTGAAGAAGCCGAAGAAGGTTCTGGTGCAGAACATTTCCGATGGTCTTTCCAATACGATCATGCTGGCCGAACGTCCGCCGTCGTCCGATGGCAAGAAGGGCTGGTGGGATACTCGCTGCTGCATCGAAGATACGATCTCTCCCGTCCTTGGTGAGCGCAAACCTTACAGCTCCGGCAAGAACGGCAAATGCCCGGACATCGCGCACTACGGCCCGGGCGATTACGAAGATCGCTGTGCCTTCAATCGCATCTGGTCCCACCACCAGGCAGGCGGTTTCTTCTGCATGGCCGACGGCAGCGTGAAAATGCTGTCCTACGACATCGCCAACACCCCGGCTGGCTCCACCACACTTCTGGAAGCATTGGCCTCCCGCAACGGCAGCGAAGTTGTTTCCGGCTTCTGACGAATGAGCCTGAAGAGCTGACCCTCGAACGTGTCGAAGACTGCCCGTACTTTCCGGCGCAGGTGTCTGCCGGAAAACACAGAACCCTGACAGATTCACAGGGATTCCGTCAGGGTTCAGATTGTTCATCATCCTGTGGTGCAGGCTTCGTGCATCTTCAGATGACGCTCAGCAAGCTGAAAGTGCTGCCACTCTCAAGACACGCGGCCATGTCCATCGGCTCACAGTGTCAAGTCACCTTTAGTAACGGTAGTGCTCGGGCTTGTACGGACCACCAATCGGCACGTTGATGTACTTTGCCTGGTCTTCCGTCAGCACTTCCAGCTTGACGCCCAGCTTCTCCAGGTGCAGTCGAGCCACTTCCTCATCCAGCTGCTTCGGCAGCAGATGCACGCCGACTTCGTACTTTTCAGATTCCTGCCACAGAGCCAGCTGAGCCATCACCTGATTTGTGAAGCTGTTGCTCATCACGAACGATGGGTGGCCCGTTGCACAGCCAAGATTGACCAGTCGACCTTCAGCCAGAACCAGAATGGCCTTGCCGTCCGGATAGACGTATTTGTCAACCGGGCCGCCTTCATCTGAATGCTTCTTGATGCTGACTCGGGTGATGTCCTTGCGTTTTTTCAGGTACGCCACCTGAATCTCGCTGTCAAAGTGCCCGATGTTACACACGATCGCCTGATGCTTCATGCGGTCCATGTGTTCGCCGCGAATCACGTCTTTGTTGCCGGTCGTGGTGACGAAGATGTCGCCACGTGACGCAGCTTCGTCCATGGTGGTGACTTCGAAGCCTTCCATCGTGGCCTGCAGAGCACAGATCGGGTCAATTTCCGTGACAATGACTCGAGCTCCCAGCCCGTCCATCGCGTCCGCACAGCCTTTGCCAACATCCCCGTAGCCGCAGATAACCACGACTTTCCCGGCGACCATCACATCAGTGGCTCGCTTGATGCCGTCGGCCAGTGATTCGCGGCAGCCATACAGGTTGTCGAACTTGCTCTTGGTCACGGAGTCGTTCACGTTGATCGCAGGCACGGCCAGCTTGCCGGCGGCGTGCATCTGATGCAGCCGGTGAACTCCGGTGGTGGTTTCTTCGGACAGTCCTTTGATGTCCTTCAGCAGTTCGGGGAACTTTTCGTGGACCATCAAAGTCAGGTCACCACCGTCGTCCAGAATCATGTTCAGCGGCTGGCCGTCAGGAAAGATCAGTGTCTGCTCGATGCACCAGTCAAATTCTTCTTCCGTCATGCCTTTCCATGCATAGACCGGGATTCCGGCGGCAGCAATGGCTGCGGCCGCGTGGTCCTGAGTAGAAAAGATGTTACAGCTGGACCAGGTCACTTCCGCACCCAGCTCAACCAGTGTTTCAATCAGGACAGCGGTCTGAATGGTCATGTGCAGACAGCCGGCAATGCGAGCTCCCTTGAGCGGCTTGGAAGCTCCATGCTTTTCTCGCAGGGCCATCAGACCGGGCATTTCGATCTGAGCGATTTCAATTTCCTTGCGGCCCAGTTCGGCCAGGTTGATGTCGGCAACCTTGTACGGCAACTTTTCAGCAACAGTGCTCATGTGTGAACGTCTCTTCGAAATAAAGGTTTGTAAACGATGCACCCGGAACTGGTGCGACGCCGTCTGACAGACCGGAAACCTGAGCCGAAACTAACCACAACGAGCCTCAGCAATTGGGAAAAGCCTGCAGTTGCCGGAATTTAAGGCATCCCCATCCGAGTGGCAAGATGCGATTTTCACCGGAGAGCAGACTTCCCGCTTTCGCTCGCTTTCCAGCGAACGTTTCCCGAGTGTGGCCACGACGCCGACCGATTCCAGACGCCCTCCGCGTTTCAGCGGGTCATTCACGGCCATCACCTGCCCCGGGAAATGTCCCGGCAGCAGGTCATCCGGCATCCCGAGAAGCCGCCTGTTTCATAAGCAGCGTCGAAGCGCGGTCGGGCGATACGTACCGGAATCGGTGACCACAGTCGAGCAGCTCGAAAAGTTTTTTGGCAAAGCATTCCCAGCTTTTTCCGGGTGAAAACGATCTGTACCGATCTCCTGCCACAGTGTGAAAACAGGATTGGCGCGCTGCTTGCTTTCCTGCCTGCGGGGTGCACAAGTGTCGTGCATCCAAATTGAATTGAATATCGCGAAACGTTGAGTGGAGACAGGCGAATATGAATCGAGATCTGAGCTTAATAGGGTTGCGGTGGCTGCTGCCGCTGGCGTTGGTGATGGTACTGGGCAGCGGATCGTCAGTCTGTGCTCAGGAGGAGGCAGCGGCTGCCGAGCCGACAGCAGCAGCTGTCGCGGAAACGGCGGAACCGGAAGCAGCGGCGGCTCCGGAGTTTTATGAGAAGAAGGAAATCGACTACGTGATCAATACTCTGATCATGTTTGTGTGTGCGGTGCTGGTCCTGTTCATGCAGGCCGGGTTTGCGATGGTGGAAGTTGGATTCAACGCCGCCAAGAATGCGGTGAACATCATCTTCAAGAACATCATGGACCTGTCAATCGGCGTGATTCTGTTCATGCTGATCGGCTATGGGCTGATGTATCCGGGAAGCGATTATGAAGGCAAATGGTTCGGCTTCGGCGGCATGTGGGGCGCTCGGGATGCGACCGGCAGCGTTGCTGACCTGGCCGACTACAGTGCTGCAGCAGACTTTATTTTTCAGGTGGCCTTCGCCGCAACAGCAGCAACGATCGTGTCCGGTGCTGTTGCTGGCCGCATGAAGTTCACGGGATATCTGTTCTACAGTGCTGTTCTGACGGGTCTGGTGTACCCGATTTCCGGCATGTGGAAGTGGGGCGGTGGTGCCTTATCCGCCGACGCAGTGGGCTTTGCGGACTTCGCCGGTTCTGTTGTGGTGCATGCTGTTGGGGGACTGGCCGGACTGGCAGGTGCCATGGCATTGGGACCTCGAATCGGCCGCTACTCGAAGGAAGGCAAGTCTCAGCCGATGCTGGGACACAACATGCCGCTGGCTGCTCTGGGGGTCTTCATCCTGTGGGTCGGCTGGTACGGATTTAACCCCGGCAGCCAGCTGACGTATTCCGGTGCTGCCAATGCCGAAGTGACCACCTGGATTGCTGTGACCACAACTCTGTCTGCAGCTGTGGGCTCAACGGTTGCGATGATTCTGTCATGGGTCCTGTTCGGCAAGCCCGACCTGTCTATGTGTCTGAACGGTGCTCTGGCGGGACTGGTCGGCATCACCGCCAACTGCGATCAGGTTGGATTGGGAAGTGCGGCGATCATTGGAGCGGTTTCCGGAGTTCTGGTCGTGAGCGGAATTCTGCTGCTGGACAAACTGAAGATTGACGATCCCGTCGGAGCCTTTCCGGTTCACGGCATGTGCGGCATCTGGGGCGGTCTGGCCACAGGCATCTTCGGCACCAGCCTGCCTGAACAGGCAGGCGGCAGTCAGCTGGCATACTTCCTGATTCAGTTAAAAGCCACAGCCATCATTTGTGTGTGGGCGTTCGGAACCATGTTCATCCTGTTCCAGTTCCTGAAGGCCATCAACATGCTGCGAGTTTCTGCGGAAGAAGAAATCGAAGGTCTGGACCTGTGCGAACACGGGATGCCGGCTTATCCATCCGGCGTCCTGGCAGGTTCCGCCGGAGGCATGGCAGTGGCTTCCATGTCAGTGCCGTCCTATGTGACGTCAAGCGTCTCGCCTGTTCCCGCTCACAAGGGTGCGTAGCCCGAGCGGGAAGCTCCTGCCGTGAGTCTGCGAAAGCAGAATCGGCGGAAAGGTGGGAAGGGCAACCTTCCCACCTTTTCTTTTGCGCCCGGGGGGAAGAATTCGGAGTTGTTCCGGTTTCCGCCCACCGGATCGTCCCAAAGCTCGAACGAATCCGGAGAATGCTGTAAGCTGCGATCTTCCAAAAACGTGTTTAGTTTTTTGAAGGTGCCGTCGTGCAGCGATTTCCTCATTCCCGACGATCGTTTCTTTCTTCGACAGCTGCTCTGGCTCTGGCGGGAACCGCCGCACCGGCGTATTCTCGCCAGGATCAGCCGAAGCCATCGGCCGCGGACCTTGTTTCCGGCAAGGATGCTCGGCTGGAAGTTCTTGTTCCGTTTCCGGCCGTATTGGAAACTCCACTGCCCCTGCTGATTCCGGACCGCCTGACACCCAAGTCGCTGCTGTTTGTCCGCAACAACGCTCAGCCTGCCGATGCTGCCACTCTGAACGCTGCGTCTCCCGACGGATGGAAGATTACTCTGGACGGCGGCGTTTCCCGATCGCTGACAGTGTCCGTTTCTGACCTGCAGAAGATGATCGATGTTCCTCACACCCCTTCACGGCTGATTGTCAGTTCGCCGGATTGAACTTCCGTTTTGTTAGCCGCGGGAAACTTTTCAGCAACTTTCCTTCCGATTTGTTTCGATGTCGAACGACGTCACCAGAATTCCGCATGCCATCGAAAATGGCGATCCGCAGGCGGCGGGGCAGTTGCCGCTGGTTTATAGAGAACTGAAGCGGACTCGCGACGAAACGCGGGCTCTTGAAACCGTTCCGGCGACGTTTCCTGCGATGATGTCCTGTCAGGCGTGGGGTTCGGTCATGCTCATCTGTCCGGCAGCCTTCAGAACGTCGGCCGGGAGGATGTTCTGTTCGGTGCACAGTTCGCGAATGGTTTTTCCGGTCTTGAAGGCTTCCTTCGCCAAGCGCCGACGCTTTCTCGTAGCCGATGCGGGTTCAGGCTGGTTACCATCGACAGGCTTTTCTCAACGGATGCTTCGCAGGCTGCTTCGTTGGCTTCCATCTCAACCAGGCAAAATTCCACAAAGGCGCTGGTGCAGTTGGACAGCAGCATGATGCTTTCCAGAGTGGTCTGGCCCATCACCGGCATCATGATGTTCAGCTGGAACTGACCACCGGTTGCTCCGCTGATGGCGATGACCTGGTCGTTGCCCATGACTCGAGCACACACCTGCATCATGGATTCGCACATGACCGGATTGACTTTCCCGGGCATGATGGACGATCCCGGCTGACGATCGGGCAGCTGCACTTCGTAAAAGCCGCAGCGAGGTCCTGAACCCAGCCAGCGAATGTTGTTGCTGACATTGAACAGGGTCGTCGCGATGGCTCGCAGCTGTCCATGGCACTCCACCAGCCCGTCGCGCTGAGCGTTGCCTTCGAAGTGATTGACCGCTTCGACGAACGGTACGCCGGTGGTTTCGGCCAGCACCGCTGCGACTCGGCGTCCGAATTCGGGGTGAGTATTGATACCGGACCCAACCGCTGTTCCGCCCACAGGCAGTTCCAGAACAGCCTGCATCGCTCGTTCAGCTCGTTCAATTGACAGCTGCAGCTGACGAGCAAACCCGCCGAATTCCTGTCCCAGTCGCAGAGGCGTGGCGTCGGCAAGATGAGTTCGTCCGATCTTGATAATGCCGTCCCATGCAGTAGCCTTCGCCTGCAGTTCGTCCGCAAATCGCTGCAGCGCGGGAATCAGGTCATTGAAGATCGCAGTTCCGACAGCCACATGAATTGCGGTGGGAAATGTGTCGTTCGTGCTTTGCCCCATGTTGACGTGATCATTGGGATGAATCGGTTTGGAGGCCGAAAACCGATCTCCCCCCATCGCCTCGATCGCGCTGTTGGCGATCACTTCGTTGGCAGTCATGGTACTGGAGGTACCGGAACCGGTCTGAAAGACGTCGATGGGAAACTGATCGTCGTATTCGCCTTCCGCCACATCCAGACACGCCTGCAGCATGGCTTCGACCTGATCGTCCGTCAGCGGATTCTTTCCGGATCCGGTCAGTTTGCCCAAATCTCGATTCGCAACACCGCACGCATATTTGACTCGCCCCATGGCATGAATCAGTTCCGGAGGAAGTTCCCATCCCGAAATCGGAAAATTTTCCACGGCACGCTGCGTCTGAGCTCCGTAGTAGGCGTCAGCGGGAACCTGAACGTCTCCCATGGAATCCCGCTCAATTCGATATTCGGATGCAGACATGAAGATCTCTTCGTTCTAAAAACAACAACGGTCAGACGCAGGCCGCTTCGTTCTGAAGCATGCATGGCCGGATGGTATCGCTCGGCGCCGACCGCTTCCAGCAGACGGATCAGTCCGCACGGCCAATTCCCAGCCGCGCGATTTCAGGCAGGGTCCAGGATGCAGGCTATGAGAAAACCGGCGGATTCCAGGCCGAGGTCTGTTCTGGGCGGCGCGGGACCCAACCGGGGTCAGCTTCCAGACTGTGATGGAAGTCAGGCGGAGGCTGGAAGGTTACTCACCGGATCTTCCGTTTCTGGACAACACTGGCAAAGCCGGCGGAGCCTGTGCCACACTGCCTTGCGGCACTCTCTATTTGAGGCATTCTCTAATCGATCAAAAGCAGCTGAGTCTGTCGAGGCTGCTGGAAGCGATCGAATTCCTCGGGCAGCAGTTGCAGCAGTTCAGGCACAGAAAGCGAGTGCAGGTCCCATGTCAGGTCCAGCTGGCTGAGAACATCGGCGAATCGGCGTGCACTACCCGGGCCTTTTCCACTACAGCCGCGACGCAGCCGGTCATGGCCTTCATCGTAGTACAGTCGTGTGGCCACGCCCACCACAGCTCGGCAGGTGACCAGCGACGGGCGCGAGGCGATCTGAGCCAGCAGGTCTCCCTGCTGATGGATGGACCCGCACAGCAAAGATCGAGCACGTTCCGGGTGATCCCGGTGAGCTCGAAAAATCTGATACGGCCCGGCCAGCAGATGCTTCCAGACGCGATGAGTATTCTCCAGTTCGGCGATCCAGCGATAACGATCGCCCGGAATGCGAATCCCCGAATGCGTCGGACACAGGTCATTGAACCAGAAAAGACTCAGCCAGCACCAGAAACCCCGATCCAGACGCAGAGCTTCGGTATCCCGACGCAACAGCTGAAAGACGTGTTCAGCCACGGCAAATCGGGCTGTCTGCTGGAGTGGTTCGACGTTGATTTTCACATCGACCGGTTCCGACAGTCGTTCGTCAGTCAGCGCGTAGGTGGGCAGTCGGGACTGAGGACTTCCTTTCAGTCGTTCGAGGAATTCTTCGAACCGTTCGATTCCTTCTGCCGTCAGACGTCGAGCCAGCATGGTTATGCTCCTGCTTCCGCATCGCGCCAGAATTCACGAAACAGCCGATCGACTCCGCGCCACAGACAGAAGGCCGAGACAGCACCTTCAATCCATTCGGCATCCATTTCCGGATCTTCGTCTTCGGGGACTTCGCCCACTCCCGGAAACGACGCCGCGAATCTCAGCCAGCGAGCTGCCCAGTCGTCGTCATCTTCAAACTGCCGATAGCCGTCAATCAGCAGCACCCGAGTCAGAATGGTTCGCAGAACGGACGGCAGCACCAGCGACTGAAACATCGGCGACCGCACCAGGGAATGCTTGTTCGCCATGCGATAATTGATCAGCAAGAGGGGCTCGTCGGTCAGATCCAGTTTCCAGATCTCGCGCCCCAGGTCGTGCCCTTTGACGTTGATCAGCGGAATCCTGCGAACTCGGCCCAGGGCTTCATCGGTTGCTGTGATTCGGTCCGCGACGGCCAGCAGCTGCCCTCGCGGGGCATCCGTCGACACCACTTTGACTCGGAAACGCACGCCGTCCAGCGAACCGAATTCCGTCAGACGACAATTGGGTGGAGGAATCGGGCGTACAACCGACCCGAACTCAAACCGCAGCAGTTCCAGCTGTCGATACGCTTCGACAATCACAGCGGCGCTTTCCGGAAAGCGATAGCTTTCAAGATTCATGCGAGCTGAAAAGCTGTACTGTCCGTTATCAGCCGTGACGCTGATCCTGACATGGTCATGCGAAATCCGTTTGCGACCGGTGAAATTCAAACGCGGCATCTCAGGAAACCTTCCTGCGACGAGCGGTTCCGGAACGGACATCCGACAGGTCTGCCACGTCCTCCCGGGACGCTCGTTCACGCACGTTCAGATACAGATCACGATTCGGATCAAAGCCGGTGACGGCGATATCGAACGTGTCTTCCTGGATGTCCAGCAGCATGTGGTTGCCTGTCAGCAATTCCGCAGCGGCACCGACTGTCTGAATCTCGATCGGAGCTTTCCCCAGATGGAAGTCCTGGTCGGCATATTTTTTCAGGGGATTGCCGTTGCGACGATCATAGGCAACCTGCACTTCAATGAACGCCGGACGCTGTGATCGGCGGTCGCCGCTGAGAATTCGGAAGCCACCCTTCCGCCTGCGAACTCGAAACCGCCGCGGCCTCGGCGGCGCAGACAGTTCTCGCGGACCTCGATCCGCAACCTGCTGAGCCGAAGACTTCAGCATTTCGTAGTCCACCAGCAGCCCCTGCCTGCGATCGTCCGTACCGATCGAAAAGACATCCAGCAGCAGACGAGGATCTTCTTCGCTGGGATCACGAGCCAGCATCTGGCAGATTTCCGCCACTGAGTTCCGAATGAATCTCAGCGTGGACGCTCCGTTGATGTACTGCCCTTTGAAATGCGATGAGCTTTCATTCCAGTCGGTGTGAGCCGGGTTTTCCGCATCTCCCAGAAAGCGCGCCAGGGCCGGATCGTCAACGCAGACGATGGACCTCAGTTCACGAGTCAGTCGGCAGCGAACTTCGGAAACCAGAATGCCTTCGCGAATGAACAGAGGCCGCTTGAGGTGTGAGCCTTCCGCCTTTTCGAGAAACAGATCAAAGTGCGATACATGGTCTTCGCCGGATTTATGTCGCACCATCACCGGAACTCGCAGCGCCACTTTCCGGTATCCGGCGTACCGTTCACGAAGTTCATCGAAGACATCGTCCGGAATGATCTTCTTTGACCACCGTGGCGCGGCAGAGCGATCGCTGAGATTCAGCAGGGGCATTCCGGTTACTCGCTGCTCCATGCCCCACATCGCCAGATCCAGCAGCGGCCGAATGATGCCTCGCTGCAGCGGCGAAAATGTATTCACCACATCAAAGATGGAATCAGCAGTAATGACCAGCTGACTTTCCGGTCCCTCAACTGTCACCACCAGTTCATGATTCAGGATCGGCTGGAAGTAGTCTTCGGTGACGCAATGAGCAATCTGGTCAGCATTCCAGTCGGGATCACAGAACGGAATCACCACCGACAGGCCAGGCTCACCATTGCGTTCCAGACAGAAGTCGTATTCGAAAGCGTCGATGAATTCCTCGTCTTCGACGGGCAGCGGAATGCCGTCCCGGCCGGGCTTCATTCCAAACCAGCCATCCGGAGTGTAGCTGTTGTCACCAATCTGATGAGACCGCAGAATCGACTGCCCCACCAGCAGTCGGCGGTTGTCGTCATGCCGCACCGTGACGGCAAAGAATGTGCGAATCCGACTGGAACGGGGAAAGACAAATTTTCCCAGCCCCCAGCGACCTCGATCCGTGTCCGACTTGTTTGACTGCCCTTCCGCTCGGAAGAAATAGTAGAACGGATTCCGCACACCCGGAACTTCGTGGTACTGCTGGACATCGCCCGTCAACCCGGTGGTTCCGCTGTCTTCGTACAGCAGAAAGCGAACAGCGTCGTTCTTTTCGGGAGGCTCGCGCAGTCCGCTGGTTTCGGCGTAGAAATGAGCCCACCCGCCTCGGAAATACGGCTTTGTCTGTTCGCGGCTAAGCGCGTGGCTGCTGCCGGACAGAAAAATCCGCACACTGACCGGGCCCGAGGCATCGTCGCGTTTGGCGTCCAGAGAATTCTGAATGGCCTCGCGAACAAAGGCGCGCAGCTCGGTATCAGCGGCGAAGAATTCGCCCTGAGTGGCTTCCCGGTTCTTAAAACGCGGGTTGACTCGATTGAAGTGCCAGCTGAGTTTCACACATTGAGGTTATCCCACGGGCAACGGCGTTCAAGATGTGCGGGAACGGCCGCACACAAATTGATGATTCACGAACGCAACAGACCGAAATGTCCACCAGACCACCGGCGTCAACGGCCCCGCTGAATCATGTGCCACCTGCGCAACCGCTAAAGTCGGAAACAGCGTTCAAACCAGATGTCCAGCCTGACGAGTCAGCTTCTACGGGGACATCCTGATGATGTGAGGCGAGGAGCATGAGAGTCTTACACTGTCAGATCCGCGCACGGTGTGCGCATCTTTTCTGAGCGACGCAGTCGCGTTTCCGAGCGTTAGCTCGAATGGGGTGTGGGCACTGCCCACGCTACGAGATGCCGGGGACCGGGAAGTTCTGAGCGAATTCGGCGATGTCGTTGCGGATTCGTTCCAGCTGGCTGTCGTTGTCGGTGTGTTTCAGTACTTCCAGGATCCATTGGCCGACTTTTTTCATTTCGTCGGTCTTCATGCCCCGTGTGGTCAGAGCCGCGGTTCCGATCCGGATTCCGCTGGGGTCCATCGGTTTGCGTTTGTCAAACGGAATCATGTTCTTGTTGACGGTGATACCGGCCTTGTCCAGAGCCGCTTCGGCAATGCTGCCGGACAGATCGATGGCCGTCACATCGCACAGCATCAGGTGATTGTCCGTTCCGCCGGATGCCAGTCTCAGTCCTCCCGCCAGCAGAGTTTCGGCCAGAGTCTGAGCGTTGTCGACAATCTGCTGAGCATACTGTTTGAAGGCCGGCTGCAGAGCTTCACCAAAGCAGATCGCCTTGGCGGCGACAATGTGCATCAGAGGCCCGCCCTGCATGCCCGGGAAGACGCTGCGGTCAATGTCCTTGGCGTACTTTTCACGGCACAGCACCATGCCGGACCGGGGGCCTCGCAGAGTTTTGTGAGTCGTCGTGGTCACGAAGTCGGCGACGGGCACGGGGCTGTTGTGAATTCCACCAGCGACCAGACCGGCATAGTGAGCCATGTCGACCATCAGATAGGCGCCGTTTTCACGAGCGATCTCAGCGAACTTTGCATGATCGATTTCCCGAGGATACGCACTGGCTCCGGCAATGATCATCTTCGGCTTGTGCTCTTTGGCCAGAGCCGCCACCTGATCAAAGTCGATGCGGTTGTCGTCTTCCCGAACTCCGTAGTGAACGGTGTGATACAGCTTACCGCTGAAGTTCAGTTTCATACCGTGAGTCAGGTGTCCGCCGTGAGCCAGGTCCATGGCCAGCACGGTGTCGCCGGGGTTCATCACAGTCAGATAGACGGACATATTGGCCTGCGATCCGGCATGCGGCTGAACGTTGGCATGCTCAGCTCCGAACAGTTCGCAGGCTCGCTGTCGAGCCAGCTGTTCGACGGTATCGACGTGTTCACAGCCACCGTAATATCGCTTGCCCGGGTAGCCTTCGGCGTACTTGTTTGTCAGCACGGTTCCGGCGGCTTCCATGATGGCCGCGCTGGTGTAGTTTTCTGAAGCGATCAGTTCCAGACCGTGGACCTGGCGTGTTCTTTCCTGACAAATCGCATCCCAGACGGCTGGATCGTTGGCTTGAATGGATGACATGGCGTCGTCGTTACCTGTGAGAAATCAGAAGGCCCGGAGTGCAACCGGAAGACCGCAGAATGAGCAAATTTTCACAGACCTGAGCGGCAGATCGGCGAATTCGGAGTCTTATCACACCAGAGGCTCGGATTGCTACCTTTCCCGACTTTCTGACGGTATGTTCGCGTAAAATCAGAGTTGAATTCTCACAGACTCGGAACATTCGAGTCTGATATTCAGCGGTGCGGGCACTGATTCCGGCGAACGGATGTCACTGCCGCGAGGAATGGATTCGAATCATCAGCGGATCAGGCTGATGCAACACGTGTGAGAATTGTCCAGGGCGAGCAAGGTTGTGGCCAAATCCACTGATTCCCAGAACAGCAACTCTGTGCTCAGCAGCTCACTGCCGCTGACCGGCGAAACCGTCTGTTTCACCGGAACACTGGCATCGATGGTTCACCGCGATGCGGCAACACTGGTCGAAAGCTGTGGCGGCAGAGCGAGCCAGTCAGTCTCCGGCAGCACGACCATGCTGGTGGTTGGAGAAGAAGGCTGGCCCCTGGAAGACGACGGCGCTGCGTCTCAGAAACTGACGCTGGCGACTCAGCTCATCGCTTCCGGCGCCGACATCCGCATCGTTTCGGAATCGGACTGGCTGCACCTGATTGGTCTGAACGAACGTCGGGAGGAAATTCAGCGTTCGTACACTCCGGCAATGCTCAGCCGTCTGCTGGACCTGCCGGTCGGAGTCATCCGCCGCTGGGCTCGAATCGGTCTGATCCGACCGGTTCGCCGAATCTGTCGTCTGCCGTACTTCGATTTCCGCGAAGTGTCCAGTGCTCAGCGTCTGGCTCGGCTGCTGGAGGAAGGGGTCCGGCCGGACGTGCTGGAAGGCAGCCTCGCTGAACTCAGCCGAACACTTCTGGGTACCGATCGTTCGCTCGCTCAGCTGAATCTTCTGGTGCAGGACGAGAAGGTTCTGCTGCGAGATGCTCATGGCGTTCTGAACCCCCGCACCGGCCAGCGGCTGCTTGATTTCGAAACGGATGCCGCTCCTCAGATCAGTATTGTGACACCGCCCGACGACGGCCCGAGGACTCCGCATCCGTTGTCTCTGATTCCTCAGGATGATGACAGCGACGACGATGACGACGATCGCCCCGTGGTCTTTTCACTGGCGGAAGCTCGACTGCGTCGCGAAAACCGCGATATGAGCACGTGGTCGGCCGACGAATGGTTTGAAGAAGGCTGTCGGCTGTCTGAAGAAGCAGCTTTCGATTCAGCCATCAATGCTTTTCGAAACTGCCTGTCGCTGCTGGCGTCCGATCATGCGATGCTGCGGGATCCGGACCTCAGCCTGCCGCCGGCTGATGTACAGCCGTTCCCCGATCCGGCCGACGTTCATTTCCATCTGGCCGACGCGCTGTATCGTGCCGGCAAAACGGATGCGGCCATTGAACGCTATCACTGCGCAATTGAATTCGCTCCGGACTTCATCGAAGCGTGGACTCAGCTGGGGTGTCTGCATTCCGAACGATCAGACTGGCTGCCCGCGGAAGAGGCTTTGCTGACTGCGATTTCCATTCACAGTTCCAACCCCGATGCTCTGCTGCATTACGCTCAGCTGCTGGACCGCATGGGCCGTTCTGAAGAGGCACTCGCCTGGTGGGAAGACTATCTGAAACACGATTCCCGAGGTCCCTGGGCAGACCACGCCCGCCAGCGACTCGAAGACGCTTCGCACGAGCTGCATCCATAGAATCGATTCGCACTGCGTGTGACGTACGTCTGATGAGCCGCGGATCTGAACCTGTTCACAGGAGCAAACCGACGATGAAGATGTCCATCTCCACGCTGCGACGTAGTTTTTTGTCTCTTCTCACGGCGCTGCACCTGCTGTTCGCGGCCTGCCCGGTACAGGCGGCCGATCTGCGACCCAGTATTGTTCTGTTCATGGCCGACAACTGGGCCTGGCCTCATGCGGGCATCCTGGGTGATCCAACTGCGAAGACTCCCGTCTTTGATCGAATTGCTCGGGAAGGCGTGCTGTTCCGGCATGCGTTCTGTCCGGTTCCGTCCTGTTCGCCGACTCGATCCTGCATTCTGACCGGACGTCCGGCTCATCAGCTGGAAGACGCCGCCAGTCTGTGGAGCGCATTTCCTGGAGACCTGAACGTCTTCACAGAAACTCTGCGACAGGCCGGTTATCAGGTGGGATACAGCGGCAAAGGATGGTCTCCGGGACGCTATACGGAATTCGGCTGGAAGACCAACCCCGTCGGTGAACGTTACACAGACTTCGCTGAGTTCCTGATGAAGCGCGATCTCGCCAGGCCTTTCTTCTTCTGGCGAGGCAATGTCGATACATCGAAGAACAACTGGAAGTTCGAACCCGATGGCTGGGAAGGCCTGAACCCGTCCAGCGTTCGCGTCCCGCCGATGCTGCCTGATACGGATGATGTTCGCCGCTCAATGATGGGCTACTACGGAGGTGTTTCGCGAATCGATGCAGACGCCGGGCAGCACGTCAGACTTCTGGAAAACGCCGGACTGATGGACAGCACTCTGTTCATCTACACCAGCGACAACGGATGGCAGATGCCTCGAGGTCTGGCGAACTGCTATGACACCGGAGTTCGTATTCCGATGGCGGTGCGGTGGGGCAGGCGTCTGCAGGCGGGCATGACAGTGGATGACTTTGTCTCCCTGACCGATCTGGGCCCCACTATTCTGCGAGCCGCCGGACTGCCGCCTCATTCCGATATGACCGGCGTCAGCTTCCTGGACCTGCTGCTGAATCAGCCCGACGCTGTTCATCGTGACCACGTCTTTCTGGAACGTGAACGTCACGCGAATGTTCGTCGGGGCAACCTGAGCTACCCGATTCGAGCCATCCGGAATCGCGATTTTCTGTACATCCGCAACCTGAGACCGGATCGATGGCCGGCCGGAGATCCGAAAGCGTGGTTTGCGGTCGGGGATTTCGGTGACGTTGATGACACTCCGGCGAAGCTGCAGATCAGTCAGCACGCCGATGACCCCGCCATCGCAAGATACTTTCAGCTGTCCTTTGCCAAACGACCGGCTGAAGAACTGTATGACCTTCGCAGTGATCCTGACCAGCTGGTCAACGTCGCCGACCAGCCGCAGTACGCAGCCGCCAGGCAGCAGCTCAGTGACCAGGTGACTCGCTGGATGGTTGAGACCTCAGATCCTCGCACCGATCCGAACGACGATCGCTGGGATAAGTTTGCTTACTACGGAAACCGTGTTGTTGACGAACACGGCCAGCCGCTGAAACGCCCCGACAAAGTGCTGCGGGAAAAATGACGGTTCGTCTGCGGGATCTCCTTGATTGCAGATTTCGTCCCGCTTTCAACTTCGCGGCGTGGTATCATTCCTCAACGTGCGCTCACAAATGCGCCGTTGCCGCTCAGAAAAGATGCTCGCACCGGGAAGTTCCCCACGGGAAGATACCAGCCATGATGACCATCGTCCGCACAATCGCCATTCCCGGCCTGCTGATGCTGCTGATGCCGCTCGCAGAAGCTCAGCGAGTCTATTCGAATTCCCGAAATGCTGCGGCAGCTCACAGCCCGCATGGCTTCAACGATCAGGGAGGATTTGCCTCGGGCGGGGGATCACGCTGGGGCACTCCGGGCGAACCTCACCGATCTGACTGGACACTCAGTCCGCCCACGCATCGAGCTCCCTCGTATTCTCACCGAAATTCGTCCCCCTATTCGAACGGCGGTGGTATTTCCGGTTACGGCTACGGCGGTCAGGTCTACGGCGGGCTGTATGGCACCGGAATCATTCAATACGGCGGCCCGCCGTTTTCCGGAGCCTATTCGCTGCCTCCGATCGTGCCGTATGCCTACAGTCAGCATCCGGGTTACCATCGCTTTCATGATTACCGAGCCGGCTATCTGCCATCCGGTGTCATCACACCGCCGATTGTCGTGCCTTACGGCGGTATCGGGATTTCGGCCATTCCAATGACCTCGGGCAGCGTCTCAACTGTGATCACACCCTCGCTGGCACAGCCAGCGGCGAATCCGACCGCTCCCGTTCCTCTGCAGCCTGTGCCACAAAAAGACGGTGAACCGCTGTCAGTTCCGATTCCCATGGATGCTCGGCCGATTCAGGATGAGTTCCCGGCCGCCGTTCCGCAGGTCGAAGAAGCCACCGGGACCGTCGATCGACTGAGGAGTCTCCGCTACCAGACATCCGGTGATCAGGACTTTCGAAACCATGACTTCGAAGCAGCTGCCGCTTTGTATCGGACATCCGCACAGACAGCTCCGGAACGTCGAGCTCCCTGGCTGCGCCTGACGTGGGCTCAGATTGCTGAAGAGAGATATGCCGATGCTGCGGTGAGTCTGAAAACAGCCCTGCAGCTGCCTAACGATCCAACCAGTGCCTGGGTTCCGGGAACTCAGTTGTATGGAAACCAGTTCACGACAATCGCGGCCGCACAGAACGAAAAACTATGGGACTGGCTGCAGCAGCGGCCCAATTCCACCGACCGCCTGTTGCTGGTTGCTGCGTTTCAGGAATTTCAGGGCGACAGTGGCACCGCCAGGGAACTGCTGGTCTCAGCCATTGCCGGTGGAATCCACCAACCTTTGGTGCAAGCGTTGAGAGAGTCGAGAGCGGAAAGCCGGGAGTCCAGAGTGGACGGTCCGGATTCCAGAGCAGAACGTCAGCAGTAACGACCGAGTCCCGGGGGGGCGGCTGGGTTTTCGCGGAGTGTGCCGCGCCGAAACCTGAATTTCGGACAAAGTGCCGTCACAGAATTGCCGTAACATCTGTCCGGGAATTCCGCTGTGGTCATCAGACGGCCTGTGTGCCGGATCTTTCTGACCCCGCGAACTTCCGACAGGTGCCGCCATGCTGACTCGCTTCTTCTCTCTTGCTTTGCTGCTTCCCATCAGCGTTGCTGCTGTTGCCGATGAGTCGGATGACCTGTTTTCGACGATTCGCAACGGTTCGGTCTTTCAGTCCGAATCTTCGAATTCCGCGTCAGGTGTCCCGGAACGCATCACGTCCGGAGAACAGCTTCGCGACATGCTGCAGACAGCAGGGTTCACCGCGAAGCTGGAAAACTCGCGACAGGTCACAACCGAAAAAGTCCTCGACCCGTGGACACTGCCTGTCCTGGTGGAAATCTCGGACGATGAGACTCAGGTCTCCATTCTGCTGGGGCTGAACGTCATCGACGATGTGGATCGACAGCTTCCCGCGGATCGCCTGCTGAAGCTGATGGCCGCCAGCAGTCAGTATGCTCCGGCCATGTTCGTTTACAGCTCCGATCGCGAACGCACCGAACTGCGGCTGACGATGAAGAATCAGGATCTGTCCGGGCAGTTCCTCCGCGATGAAATCAACCGCCTTGCTGTGATCGCTCGTGATACATCCGAGACCTGGTCACTGCCGAAACCCGCAGTCGATGATACTCCGGAAGTCGCCAAACCCAACACAGAAACGCCGACACAGGCTTCCGCTGCCGCTCCTGCAGCCACGCCGCCCGCAACGGCTCAGTCTGCAGCCCCAGAGTCCGCGCCGCCAACGCTGACCGGACGCTGGAGCGCAGCTCGATCAGATAAAGAGGCATTCGCCATCGAATTCCTGGCGGACAGTCGCTTCAACCTGGTCTATGTCAACAACGGAACACAGACCAAATCTTCCGGCAGCTTCAGTGTGACTCAATCAAACCTGGCCCTCACCGGCAGCGACGGAATCAAACTGCAGGGCACCTTCGCCACCATCAGCCCGACTCGCTTTCGCTTCGAACCGTCCGGGTCTGACGCTCTGGAATTCCAGAAAGCCGCCAATTGATCACGGGAACAGCGGGCGGGCCTCGCAGAGCGAGGCGCCACTGTGGCACTTCGCTCCGCGAAGTCAGCCTGAAGCGATGATCCGTGTCAAAGACCGGACACCAGAGCAGCGGTTCTGTTCGTCCTCAGCCAAACAGGCTCATCAGCGGTGCACCTTCGTTGGCAATCTTGAAAGGCCGGCCGCTGGGAGACATCACTGTTTTTTCCAGAGGCAAACCACAGGCGTAGGCGATGGTGGCGTTCAGATCCTGAGGATAACAGTGGCCATCATCGACCGACTTGCCGATCCTGTCAGTGCTTCCGACAACCTGACCGCCGCGGATTCCGGCTCCGGCCAGCATGGAACTGAAGCAGGCCGGATGGTGGTCGCGACCGGCATTCTGATTGATTTTCGGAGTTCGTCCGAATTCTGTTGTCAGTACAATCAGAGTCTTATTCAGCAGACCACGCTGCTTCAGATCATCCAGCAGGACGGCGATTGCCGTATCCAGTTCTCCGGCTCGGGTGTTGAATGTGGTGTAGATGTCGTTGTGATTGTCCCAGCCACCATGTTCGACTTCCACGCAGCGAACACCCTTCTCGATCAGACGCCGAGCCAGCAGGCAGCCCTGCCCGATGCGATTGGCTCCATACCGTTCCCGCACTTCAGCGTCTTCCTTGTTGATATCGAAGGCTTCCAGGTCCGGGCTTTTCAGCAGCCGCACCGCTTCCGAGTAATAATCCGAATACGCCTTCACGTCTGTCGTGTTGAATTTCTGCTTGAAGCCGGATTCAAACTGAGAAATCAGGCGTCGACGTTTTTCGAAGTTCTTCTCGTCGAGATACTTGGGGGATTTGATGTTCTGAAGTCCCTTTTCGGGGTCGCCCACAGGAGCCGGAGCGACTTCCGCTGACAGATATCCCTGTCCCGGATGCAGATTTCCGGCGCCGACAATCACACTTCCGGGAAGGTCTTTGTTCTTCTTGCCTTCGAAATGAGTCAGCCAGGCTCCCATAAACGGATGACGGATGCTGCCGATCATCTTGTAGCTGGTTCGCATCAGGTACTGCCCCTGTTCATGAGCACCGGTTTCCGTGGTCATGGAACGAATCACGGCCAGGTGGTTCATTCGTTCGGCCAGCATCGGCAGATGTTCTGCCAGCTGGATTCCGGAAACGGATGTCTGAATGGCTTTTGTTTCGCCGCCTTCTTCGACACCCGGCTTGGGGTCGAACGTGTCGATGTGACTCATCGCTCCGTTCATGAACAGGCTGATGATGTGTTCGGCTTTCTGAGCAGGTCCGGCGGATCCCGCCTGAGCAGCGCTGGTGAACAGCGCCTCAGACATCGGCAGAACACTGACACCGAATGCCGTTCTGGCGATCGATTCCAGAAAACTGCGTCGGCAAACATCGTCAGAACGGGAAGTGACTGACCGCATTTGAATGATTCCTGAAGAGAGTGATTTCGGCGCGGAAACGGTTCGCACCGGAGATGAGCTGATGCCCGGAAAAGCTGTTGAATGCTCAGAAGCAGAACGCACACACGATGCGCACGTCGAATTGATTTACTGAATGAACAGAAACTCTTTGGTATTGATCAGTGCCCAGATAACGTTTCCGAAACCGGCGGCGCCGGCACTTTTGATCTCGCGTTCCGCAACTTCCTTCTCGTTGCTGCGCGGCGGTCGAGTCAGGATGCTGTAGAAGATGGCGTCGATGCGATCACTGGTGGACGGAGCTGACATGACGGTGTCGTAAATCACACTGCCGCGTTCCAGCATCATGTGAGTGATCTCACCGTTAAACATCGTCAGCACCTGACTGACGCTGCCGGCACGTCCCGAGCTTTCGATCAGCTCACGATCGCTTTGACCGAACTGCCGCAGAAAATGGTCCGGCGGCAGCGGCGACGGCAGTTCGGCTGCACGAGCCAGAGTCATGCCCTTGTACGAATTTCGGTCACGAGTGATTTTCCGCTCCGCTCCAGCGCTGAATTTTTCGTCAAAGGTCGTGGCGATCCGCTGGACATCGTTTGCGGAAACCTGATCCAGATTCATGTTCAGCACATCGGACAGCGTCTTCATGGACGGACGAGTGAACGACTGAGGTTCGTACACGGCCAGTGTCAGCAGCGAATCCCAGATCTGTTCCGCGGACATTCGTCGCAGAGCCGGGCCGGGGAAGTGGTAGGGTTCCGTCAGGTCGATGTCCTGTCGAGTCGCTTCCCTTTGCCAGGTGCGAGTGTTGAAGATGATGCGCTGAAGTTCGCGAATGTCGAAACCGCTGCTCACAAGTTCCTTCGTCAACAGATCCAGAACTTCCGGGTTGCTGGGAACACTGTCGTCGCGGATATCGTTGTACGGTTCAATCAGGCCGACGCCGAAGGCATGCTTCCAAAGTCGATTCGCAATATTCTTCGCAAACCGGGGATTGTCTTTGCTGGTCATCCAGTCGGCCAGAATCTGCCGCGATGTCTGTCCTTTTGCATCCGGAGCCTTCCCGAACAGCGGCTTCATGCTGACCACTTCGTGGGGCTTGCCGTTGTCGTACTGATAGTCATGCGGAAGTTTCAGAGCTCGCGGAGCTTCCCAGACCTCAAACAGATTGGCATTGATGACCCGGCTGAAGGTCCCGTTGGTATTTGCATCGGGATTCTGCTTCTTCAGCTCATCCCGCAGACGACTCAGCGGATTGCCTTTGGCAAACAGCTTTTTGTCGCCGGTGTTGCTGCGGGTTCGAGTGCCGTACCAATAGGCCGCCATCTCGTAATATTCCTTCTGAGTCCAGCGGTCAAACGGATGGTCGTGGCACTGAGCACAGCCGATCTGAGTTCCCAGCCAGACCTGAACCATGTTGTCGACGGCATCGAGTTCCATGTTGGAATCCCGCATGATGAATCCAACCGCAGGATTTTCCCAGATGCGGCCCTCCGCCGTCAGCATTTCATGAACCCACTTATCGTAGGGCTTGTTGGTTCGAATGCTGTCCTTGATCCATTCGTGATACGGCTGAGCAATCTGGTTGTTGTTGATCGGATGATCCTTCAGACGCAGCACATCCGCCCAGTAGTTGTACATATGGCTGACATAATCGTGGGAACTCAACAGCTCATCGATCAGCTTCTCGCGCTTGCTGCTGTCTTTGCTTTGGACAACGTCTCCGATTTCCTGCAGCAGCGGAATACGTCCGCCGATTTCCAGGTAAGCTCGACGAACAAACAGCGATTCCGACAGCGGCTCGTTGGGCGTGATGCTGTGCTTTTTCCATGCGTCTTCCAGCAGGCGGTCAATCTGCCGAGCGACCTCGCGCACATGAGCCGCATTTTCAGCTTTGACAGGAGTCACCGGACCCCACTCGACCTTTCCGGACCCCTTCGGCACCTTGCTCGGCGGAGGCTGCTTTCCATCTCGGGACTGAGCAGAAACGGGGCAGTCTGTCGCCAGCATTCCCGCCAGCAGGCACGTGAGGATCAATGGACGCATGGATTCTCCAGAAACAGGGCCGGACAACGCTCGCTCAAAACCATTCCCGAGCCAATCAGGCAGGCGACTCGGCGGGATATTCTGGACGCGAAACCGAAATCTTGCAACCAGTTTCAACCCGCCCGAAGGCGAACCCGGTCGATCGGCCCGGGCGCCAGCCGTTTCCTGATCACAATCCCTCAGGTCTGTGGGTTAACCGTTTGAATTCGCGCTTTGTCGCGCATGCGTGGAGCAAGGCGACCGGGGGAGTCGGTTCTACCACCTCGCGGCAGACAGGGCGACGAGTCTCTGCAACTCCGGAATCCTTGCGTCATCCGCGACCGAGTCCTGGCAATCGCCGCTTGTCGACTGAGAGCGAATTTCAGTTTTTGACTCTGGCGTTTGGGCTATTGAGGCGTTCTTCAAATGCGGGCACGCGGGGTTCGTCAGGAAAGTTAGCAAGAGGCCGACCAAAGTCATCACCTCGTGTAAACCCGGGGTCGACTTCGGGCTGCGGCGTCGGGTTCCAGGCCCTGGATTCCGGCGGCGATGATTTCATGCTGGGGAAATCGCCTGCCTGCAGCGGATGGGTCAGAGCCAGTTGCTGAACGTTCAGAGGTTGATCAAAGGTTTCCGTCAGCAGGCCATAGACCTTCAGCGGCAGAGTCAGCTTTTCGCTGGACATCTGATGGCTTGCAGAAATGATTTGCGTCTTCAGCAGTTCCATGGAGCCGTCTTTCAGTTCCAGCGAGTCACATTCGATGGTCACGCCGCTCAGCTGAAGCACCGTTCGGCCGGTTGTTTTGAACTGATAGGCAGGCGAGTCGGCTTCGCTGTGCGAAACATCGGCACTGATGGCATCACACCACAGTCGGGCAATTCCAGGTTCCCTGACTTTGACAGTTTTTGTGCTCGTCTCGACCACTGTCTTTGTTTCGGGGGGAGGGCTGCCGATCCGTGGCGATCGCCCCTCATCGAAGGTACGGCCGGGAACCTTCCGGTATTGATTCACAATTACGACTCGCTCCACCTCGGTCGGCAACCCGTCCTCAGTGAGCGACACGGTCACCAGCAGTTTCGGTCTCCATTCTTCGGACGGAGATTCTGTCTTCGCGGTCTCTTCCGCGTTCGCAGGCTGATCCGCAGCGGCAGGTTCATCTCCACGAATCGGGGAAAGCCACAGGGCAGCAGTCATCAGCACCACAGCAAATTCAGGTTTCGACATCGCCAATCTCCTTCTGCAGGTCGGTCATCAGTGCCATCGCATCCACCGCGAACAGGCAGAGTAACGCAATGACTTAAGACCGCAATCCCAATCCGGGCAGACTCATGGGAAAGCATTGACTCATTCCGGGATCGAACACGAAATGATCACACAGAGCCGCAGAGCCGCGGAGGATGAACGGAACCACAAAAGTTCCGGAAGTTGCGAGCGACGGGCCTATTCAGACGCGGGCACGGTCAGTTGCTGGAGTTCGCGAGGCAGGTGGAAGTGGACGTTTTCTTCCCGCAGAGCATCCTCCACGACTTCCGCATGATAAGTTGTCTTCAGGAAGTCGATGCATTCCTGCACGACAACTTCCGGAGCACTGGCGCCGGCGGTGATGACGACCGTGCTGTCCTGTTCAAACCACGCCGTCTGCATTTCGGAAACGCCGTCAATCAGAAACGACGGAACTCCGCGGCCGGCGCCGAGCTCCATCAGGCGGCGACTGTTGCTGCTGTTCTGGCTGCCCAGCACGATCAATACGTCGGCTTCTGCCACCAGCAGGCGAACCGCGTCCTGTCGGTTGGTGGTCGCGTAGCAGATGTCTTCCTTCTTCGGCGATTCAATTTGCGGATACCGATCTTTCAATGCCTGAATCACGGCATTGGCTTCCGCGACACTCAGTGTTGTCTGAGTGAGATATGCCAGACGATCGCTGTCGCCGAAGGGCAGCTGACGCACGTCGTCGGCCGTTTCCACCAGAGTGATACTTTCGGGAGCTTCCCCCATGGTGCCGATCACTTCGTCGTGCCCTTCATGACCAATCAGAATGATGTTGTAGCCCGCATTGGCGTAGCGAATGGCTTCCAGATGAACCTTGGTCACCAGCGGGCAGGTGGCATCCACGGTCTGCAGCTTCCGGTCTCGGGCGATGCGGCGAATTTCCGGCGACACGCCGTGAGCACTGAACAGCAGAATGGCACCGTGAGGCACTTCTTCCAGAGTTTCCACGAAGGTGACGCCCTGCGCCATAAAGCGGTCGACCACGTACTTATTGTGAACAATTTCGTGGTAGACATAGATGTTTGGCCCGACCCGCCGAATGGCCTCGTCCAGGCATTCGATGGCCATGTTCACACCGGCACAGAAACCACGCGGATTGGCAAGCAGGATTTTCATGTTTCAATGTCAGCCAGACGGTCAACGACCATCCGCTTCAGTTCTTCCAGCCCCTGGCCGGTGACAGCGGAAATCAGATGAACGTCTCGTCCCGAAGTTTCGCGAAGAAGTTCCGCACAGGTTTCTGCATCCGGCAGTTCCGCCTTGGTCACACACAGAATTTCGGGCAGAGCCGCCAGACGCGGATCGTATTTTTCCAGTTCCAGACGAATCTGATCGTAGTTTGACAGAGGATCCGACTGGTCCATCGGATTGGGCTCAACCATGTGCACAATCAGCCGAGTTCGTTCGATGTGTCTCAGAAACTCATGCCCCAGTCCTGCTCCGGCGTGAGCACCCTCAATTAACCCGGGAATGTCCGCAAGCACAAATTCATTGTTGATGTCGACTCGGACGACCCCCAGATTCGGATACTTCGTCGTGAAAGCATAGTCCGCGATTTCCGGCGTCGCCCGAGACACCCGGCTGAGCAGAGTCGACTTTCCGGCGTTGGGTTTCCCCACCAGACCTACGTCTGCAATCAGCTTCAGCTCCAGAACAACTTCGCGTTTTTCGCCGGGTTGTCCGTCTTCGCATTCCCGGGGTGCTCGGTCCGTCGACGTCGCGAACTTTTTGTTGCCTCGTCCTCCCCAACCCCCGCGCGCGACGATGACGGATTCGCCGTGTTCCTGCAGATCTTTCAGCAGATGTCCGTGCTGTTTGTCTTTCACCAGTGTTCCGGGAGGAACCAGAATCACGGTGTCGGCACCGCACCGTCCGGTTCGGTTGCTGCCTTTGCCGTGCTGACCGCGTTCTGCTTTCCAGTGATACAGCCCCACCAGGTTGCCGAGCGACCCGAGATTGCGGTCGGCCTGAATCACGATGTTTCCGCCGTTTCCGCCATCGCCGCCATCCGGCCCCCCGCGCGGAACATGAGCTTCACGCCAGAAGCTGCTGCAGCCATTGCCGCCATCTCCAGCTCGACAAACCAGAGTCACTTGATCGGTAAACACGTTGTGGTACTCGGAAACGAGACGGTGTGGCTCAGACGGAGCCCACAGATCCAACAGAAGCCGCGAATTGGCGGAATCATGCCTGCGGCTGACCGGCACATCAGATATCAGTCAACCAACGCTGAATTCAGAAATGAACGGAATTCCGCTTCCACTTTCGCCACCTGATCAACCGGACCGGTCAGCTTGATAAAGTAGCCCTGGTCAGACAGCGGAACGATGACTCCCAGCATTCGCCAGCCATCCTGAGGTTCTTTTCCGAAACCTGCCGAGAACCGACCTTCGAGATCGATCAGCTTCGCAGCCACTCCGGCAACAGACAGCTCTTCGCTGATTTCCTGCCGACTGCCTTCCACCTGACCTCGCCAGCGATCCAGATTGGCTTCGACTCCGCCACCCGATCGGGACAGTGTCAGAATCACATCCGGCCCGACATTCGGCATGGCCAGCTTGGCTGTGACCACACCTTTCTGAAAGTCAGACAGCGGCAGCTCTGACCATCCGTCCGGCACAGAAAATGAAAGCCCGTCATAGGACTTCCGCCCTGTCACGGCTTCTCCCGCGGGCGAGTCTGCCATTGAAGCTGACGTTTCCGCCGGTGCAGACGCGACCGGCGGACTGTCGGATGACATCACCGGAGGCGGCGGCGGGCCAGGCAGATCTTCGCCACAACCTGAAAACACGCACAGCAGAACCGGGATGACGAAGACTGCAAGGGACGGACATCGGACAAAAACACGTTCAGACATCATCGAACACTACGCCGCTTTTTGCTGGGACTGAGATTCCGAATGATCAGGATTCTGCAGTTGCCGCAGCCGTTCCTGTTCCTCAGCTTCCAGTATAGCCAGTCGAGCCTTCTTCTTTCGACTGAACTGGCTGGCGAAATCCAGCAGCCCGGGAACAAACCGTTTTAACTGAAACAGTCCATGAGCCAGCGGAGTGATCAGAACCTGCCGCCGATTGCGACGGATGCCTCGCAGCGTCAGTTCGGCAACTCGTTCCGGCGACGCACACAGCCAGTTGGGCGGAGTCGGAACTTTGGCGTTCTGCCGTCCGCTGGCTGCCGCCTGATACAGGTTCGTTTTGACCGGCCCCGGACAGATGGCCGTCACACCGATTCCCTTGCGACCATATTCGGCTCGCAACGCTTCCGTGAATCCGACCAGTCCGTATTTGCTGGTGTGGTACGCGGCAAACCGGCCTCCGGCCACAAGTCCGGAAATACTGCACATATTGACAACATGAGCATCCGGTCGAGTCATCAGCTGAGGCAGAAAGTGTTGAGTAATCCGCAATGGAGCCAGCAGATTAATGTTCATCAGCCAGTCCCACTGCTGCTGAGTCATCGCATCTGTCGGACCATAGTACGCAACGCCGGCGTTGTTGATCAGCAGATCGATCCGGTCAACTCGGCCATCACAGCGCTGCAGCATCTCCTGAACCTGATCCAGCTGAGACAGGTCACACACATCGGTCTGAATGTGTTGACCAAAATGAGCCAACTCTTCAGCCAGAGCTCGCAGGCCATCGGCATCAATATCGACCAGATAAAGATGACAGCCCTCCTCCGCCAGTCGCCGAGCCAGTTCCCGACCAATCCCAGACGCCGCGCCCGTCAGAAAAGCGGTCTTCCCGTCAAACGTCCTCATGACTCTACCTCATTTTCGATCGCAACCCACCAGGCCCCACCATGGGCCGAACCGCAGTCTATCCGCCCGCGACGTTCGACGGGAGACGAATCAAAAAGAATACAAATTCAGACGCAGAAGGCTCAGACAGGGAAATTGCCGACAGGACAAGAATATCTTCGCCGGAACAGCGGACCTGTCCCGATCTGCCCGCTTTTAATACTTCCCGCCATCCCGGATTCAACTTGCCACTGCGCTGCGCAGGCACCATCGGGAGGGTGCAGGACACGAAATTGTAGTCACCATCCGGGAACGAGTCGGCTGTCTTCGCTGAGGGAGGCGGCTTTGACGGCGAGAATCCGATTGGCTCCTTCCGGGTCGTTCCAGAATTTTTCGGTCCCTTTGACTCGATGGTTGATCTCCTTGATCAGCGATTCGACGAGTGTGCTGGTCAGCGGAAGTCCCTGGCAGCGGTAGGACGGATAGTCCATCCGCGACGCGTTGTTCTTCAGGTAACCAATCGACACGCGAACGATTTCCCGGGGATCATCATTTGAGATGTCGTCAGGGCGGGCCGGCTGAGCATCGAGCCATTCCTGCAGTTCACGAATCACATCGGTCACTCGGCCCTGCCAGCAGGCACGAATCCAGTCGGCACAAAGGCCCCAGCCAAAGTCTTCGGATTCGCCGATCGCAACCGATGCTTTGTACAGATAGCTGATCACGTGAATGAAGTCGACGATCGCCACGAACAGTGGGAAGAACGTCTTCTGCAGCGTCCAGTTGCACGGCATTCCATCGCCCACGAAGGCTTTTCGCGGTGCCTGATTCAGGCCTTTTCGGTGAACTTCGGCCGCCAGTTTGCGGCCGAAGGTTTTGATGTCATCAACGCTGGCGAGAACGGTGCGCATCAACCGCTTTGGACTTTTGTATTCATCCACGGCGTGGACGTCGTCTGCATCCGGCTCGTTGTCAGAAATGGCTTCTGCCTCGCCCGGATCGGATTCGCTTTCAGGGATCACAGCTCCGGCCACTTCCTTCGCCAGTTTGCTGACATAGTGGCGATTCTGCAGTGATTCCGGCGGTTCCGGAGCTGGATCGTGTTCGTGCACCTCGCTCGTCATCCGCATGCACAGACCGACTTTTGATTCACGCCAGGCTGGGTCATGAGTCCCTGGTCCGCTGTCCGGTTGCCGAGTCCGAATGCGACCACCATCGCATTCGACCACCGCCAGATCCGGAACGTTTTCAACTTCGCACGCCAGCTTTCCGGAGAAGAACTGCTCAGCCCGCTCCGCCTGTTCAGCGTGAAGCTGCTCACCGGTTTCATGAACGATCCGGTTGATCTGGCGCGAACTGAACTTCACTTCCGCCAGTCGTTCCAGCAGTCGGGCCGCGTTGCGAAATGACAACGCTTCAGCTCCGGCCAGCACGACCTTGTCATACACCAGTGGGCTGATCGTGCGGTTATTCAGTTTGGTGATGTCGCGATGTGGGAAAAAAAGACCGCCGACATTTGGGGCAGTCACACTTCAGCTCGATAATCTCGGTCGGGCCATCGACCATGATCATTTCGCGGGGCCTCTTGATCGGATGGCACTCCCGACCGCACGTTGGACAGGCGTATTGGTCGGCAATGTGCTGGTCAGCCTGCTTCTCGGTGAGATGCTGCCCCAACTGACGAGCAATCTGCTGTCCGATTTCATGACTGAGCACTTCAATCTGACGAAACGATGCCGTCTGCAAATCGATGCGGCCGTTCTCAATCTGTTCGTTCACCAACTGCCGACTGACCTCTTTGATCCTCGCCTGCAGCGAATTGTCGCTGTCGACACCGCTTCGATTTTTCCGAACAATCTGTGTGTCTTCCATGACAACCTCCCTCAAAAGTCCTCTTGTCTGCCCTACGCAACTCCCCGAACATTACACGAATTCATCGATTTCTGACATTGACTTTTTTGGCACCATATTGACCCGCGCAAACCGTGTCCTGCACCCCCATCGGGACCGAAAATCGGGGTTCGCCTGTCCAGCATTGCGGAATACACTGGGGTGGCCGTTTTTCTCCTGAATTCCCCGAGTCGCTGCCATGTTGCGAATGCCGCTGGTGTTGTGTGTGCTGGTTTTGGCCACACTTCCGTTGTCTCCTCATTCCGGCGAACTGAGAGCTCAAACCCGCACTGCTCAGCAGACACAGCGAGCTCAGTTCGAACAGCGGCGGCAGGAGATTCTGCTGAATCTGCGACATGAACTTTCAGAACTGAGTCGCACGTGTCACGAGCAGGGGCAGACTCAGGCCGCCAGTGACATCACGGCGTTGTCTCTGGACCTGACCACCAGCGGCACCGAAACAGTTCTGCCGCAGCTGGTGCAGCTGCCGTTGAGTCAGAATCTGCCGGATGAGCAGAAACTTTGGCGCAACCGAGTCGCGTTTCTGCGGGAAGAAAAGGGGCAGGAACTCTACCGACTGGCTCGCCAGGCCCTCCGAAATGACCAGCCGACCCTGGCCTATGATCTGGTGAAGGATACTCTGAGACTGAATCCGGATCATGAAGACAGCCGAGCTGTTCTGGGGCAGCAGCTGTTCCGCGATCCGACTCGGGTGGACGATGCCACCTATGCCGGCGAATGGGTTTCCCCCTTCGAAGCTCGACGCCGAACAGGCAGCAACCCGGAAACGGATCATCCCGAGTTCGGCTGGATTCCCGTTCGCCTGATCAGTCGCTACGAAGCCGGTGAACGACCCTGGCGAGGCAACTGGGTGTCAGTTCAGAAAGAAGCCGAACTGCGTCGAAATTTTCAGAACGCGTGGGAGATCCGGACAGAACATTTCCTTGTGAAGACCAACACCAGCCTGGAGCAGGGAGTTCAGATTTCACGCAAGCTGGAACTGTTCCACAACTGGCTGACGACGCATTTCGCCGCCTTCTTCGAAACCCCGGATGCTCTGGAAGAACGTTTTCAGGAAGCTCAGTCGCGTCGCCGGGTTTACCGGGATCCGAAGCCCATGGAGGTGCATTATTACGCAACTCGCGAAGAATACGATCGGCGAATTCAGTCCAAGAATCCGCTGCTGGCTCAGGTCGTCACCAATGGCTTGTACTGGGAACCCGACCGAACCTGTTACTTCTTTCTGAATCCGGACGACCCCGAACTGCGGACCGTTTTTCACGAAGCCACACATCAGATCTTCGACCTGGCAACTGCCGACGATCGGCTTTCAGCCGCGAGAAAACGCCAGATCGTCCTCCGCGAACGCCAGGCTCGACCATGGGTGATGTGCGAAAAATCAAACTTCTGGATGCTGGAAGGCATTGCCTGTTATTTCGAGTCGCTGGAAATTCATGACGGTGTGATCAGCGCGGGCAATCCCGACTACACTCGTTTTGTCGCCGCACAGCAGCGGATGCTGAATGACAATTTCTTTATCCCCCTGCAGACATTCAGCAGCCTGGGCAAAGACGACTTTCAGCATCATCCCAATCTGCCTCAGCTGTACTCTCAGGCCTCAGGCGTCGCTCATTTTCTGCTGCACTACGACAACGGAATTTACCGAGACGACTTTGTCAAACTGTTGTCGGCAGCTTACCGGCCGGACCTGAAGAACGTCACCGCAGAGCCGTCTCTGGAGAAAATCACCGGCGTTCGATTCGCCGTGCTGGATCAGCAGTATCGAGACCATCTGGCGACAATGAATGCCGAATGAACCCTTCATGGGCGCGGCGGAACGCGATCGCAACAGGCAGCCGATCCTGCACGGCTCGTCACTCGGAGTGTGACGGCCACGCAGCCATCACACTCCGCGAGGTCAGCCCTGTCCGGCCCGGTGATCGATTCCAGCTTTCATAAGTCCCCATGCACACCCCCTCCGTGTGAACTCGCAGTTCTTTGTCCGGCTTCACAATTCCGAAATGGGCGTTGACCGCCTGCCACACATCACCTTTCCAGTCCGGGCTAAATGCTGCAGCCTGACCATCGAACAAGGTCGCTTCTTCGCGGTCCGACATGAGCGCAAAATCGAACACCTTTCCGCAGGCAGTCCCTGTGGACAGAGGAACGACGGCCGGAATTTCCGGTTCCGAATGACACCGCACGGGGCGAGCAGTGGTGATTCGGATTCGGTGAAACTGCCGACACAGGTCACCAAACACGGCACCGTCGTTCAGCAGGACATCTGCAAACTCCGCCCCCGGAACTTCCAGCCCGGCGATTCGATTCAGGAGCATGGCGATCGCACCCCGAATTGTTTCGCCGGGAATCACGTCTTTTGTTTCGTAGATATTCCCATTGGTCAGTCCCTCCGGTACACAGACGGGATCTGCAAACACGATATCCAACAGAAACGACTGATCCGGGGTTCCGATACATTCGGTCACCGGAATGTTGAACTTTGTCTGCGTCTGTGACAGGCAATGGACATTTTGAATTCGTCCGAAGCCAATACTGCGATTTGAGCCGACGGACATGTTCCATTTCAGTGCCGAAATGATCCTGCTGATCTGCTCGGAAGCATCTTTGCTGTCGCGGCAAAGAAATCGGACCTGCCCTGTGAATGCCGCTTGGCCACCTGACGGTACAGGGCCATCCAGAACTCGCAGTTGACCGGCCTCAGCGGCACCGGTTTCCGGATCCATGGCCACCTGAGTGATGGTGCTGGCTCCCGGCGGCGGGTAGACAACCAATGACTGAAAATCGCTGAAGAACACCGGGTACCTGCGCTGAATTCGATCGAGGTTTTGAATCCTGCGAAGATTCTCCGTCTCAGCTTCAGAAGCCGGCTCATTCTTCTGACTGGGGTTGTCTTCCCGGCTGACGGCGTTGTCAGCAACCCGGCCGGTTGCCTCGTCATCGTTGTCGCGATGATCCGCCCGGTCTCCATCGAGTTCCTGGCTCCGTTTCCATCCGGAATAGTCGGCCCCGATTTGCTCCAAAACTTCCCGGACTTTTCCCTGGATCTGATCTCCCGGAATCACCAGATGACCATCAGAACTGCGCATTGGCAGTGCATCCACTCCCCACGGTCCGATTTCAGAACTGTGAACGAGAATCGGGCCCTGAATGGTTAACTGCAGTGTTGCTTCGAATCCAATCTCTTTCATTGTCATGAATCTTTCAGCCCTGGTACCTGTTCAATTCAGTCGCCGCCCGATTCATGTCGCTTTCAGCCCCCGCTGCGTTTCTGGAAACAATTCGCGGCAGGAGGAACCGGATTCGGGCGAATCAGCCGGATTCTGTTATTCAGAATCGTTGGGTTCCGTTTGATCAATGACACTGGTGTCCGCACTTCCCAGGTAGTCCCACAGTTCAACGACGTGATACCACCACGCCGCCGCCCTGCCCGCCTGACCCTGAATGTCCCACGATTCGGCCGAAACTGTGTCTGTTGCGCTGGTCGCCGCAGGCTCTGGCCGATCACGAAACGATTTCATCAGCACCTCATAAGCGTTGCACCCCGGTACGCTGTTGGTCGTCTGGGCAATCCGCCGCATCAGTTTTTCGTAGGCCGGCCATCTCAAGTCAGAAGTCGCGATGCCGGTTTCTGAACGCGAGCCGGACTCGGCAGGATCAGGCAAACACCATGTCGGAGGTGGAATTCGCTGAAGAAAACGTGCAATCTGATGAAATCGTGACCGAGGAAGGCGAACCTTGTTCCGCAGACAGTCCAGGTGGTTCAGCAGCTCGTTCAGCTGTTGAGCCGATAACACCATGTGCTGATCAGTCATTCCCGGAAATCGGTGTCTTCGGCGAGTCGACATGATTTCCTCGCCCAAATGGTCAAACGACTCGAGTACCTGGTACGCAACGACGTTGCTTTCCGGTCGGTTGAAATACAAAGGCGGCTGATCGCTGGGAAACATGTTTTTTATCTGGTCCTTGGCACCGTCAGCTAACTCACGCGCCAGCGCCACGACGCTGCGAATCGGCGATTTATGGGAGCACAGAACAAGGCCGACCGCATGCGTCAGAGGCAATCCATCACCAGTCAGCCTCCATCCCTGGCTTTCACGGAAGAAGAACTGCACGGTCTCGAGGGCACACCACGCGGGGACAATCCAAATCATTTCGTCCCCGCCCCACATCAGCGTCTCGATGCGAAATGCATCAACAGTGCGCTGACCGGTTTTGATCCGAACTCTCCAGTAGCTTCGGGTTTCCTCCTGCATCCTGTCTGTCAGAGACCGCATTAACGCCGCTCGAGATCTGCGGATCGTCCGGTCAATTTCCGAGTATAGCTCCGGACCGGTCGCCAGCTTCCGAATCTGCTTACTGAACTGGTTGCCGTCAATATAGATAACAGCCATCTTGTTGTTCAGCGACGACCATCGGTCTCGACCGCCAATGACTGCAGGATCAGCTCGACTCAGGCGTTCCTTCGTTCGCGTGCCGATGTCCTCAAACTCCCATGCGGGAGTAAATCGCTCAAGAATCTGTGACTGTGCTTCACGTCCAATGAGAGTTTCTGCTGACTCCTCCGTGTCGACCTCCTGTCGCAGCATATGGTAGAGTCGGATTTTTCGATCCCGACCGAATGCCCGTCTGACGTGCGTGGCCTCGGAAGCAAAATTCTTGTCAGCCGCTTTTGCAAATGAAGTTCGGATGTCTGCCGCCTTCTGCCCTTCCTTTAACGGAACCGTGGCCGCTCGCCGTGAATCGATGTCGCAGAACCCGGCTCCTAATGTGCCGCCGCTGACATGAATTCTACCAGGGGAAACAGATGGAAGCCGCAGTTGTTGGCGGCGGACCTGCTGCACGGTCCTCTCCGTCATCGACACGAAGATGTCAGGCAGCGAACTATCCTGCCCTGGTTCCGACACGATGGCGATCGCAAACGTCGCGTGACGAAGCTTCGGATGTCTTCTCAGCCATCTGGAAACCGCTTCTTGAAGAGCTTCCACATGCGATTTCGAAATCTCAATCGCGTAGACGAGTGGAAGAATCCAGAGGCTGCCATCGTTTGTCCGAGAACACGGTCGCAGCAAAGGTGCTGCCCCCTCGGCCGTCCAGTCTCCTTCTGCGCTTCCGTCGGCAGGCGTTGTTTGTGGAAGTTCCGCCTGCTGATCAGCCTTCGCGTCGGCGATCGCGGCACCCGTTAGAAACTGGTGCAGACCGAGCAGAAGCAATCCGCCACCCCGAATTGTCGAAAGGTCGCTCGAATCGAAAATGAAGCTGTCCAGATTGACCGCTTCGATTCTTAAAAGGTATTCCTGAAGAACATCAGGCATAAAAAGTTCCCCAACTCAGCTCAGAATGGACCCACCTGAACGCATCATCATTCCACAGGTTGCTGCTGCTGACCAGGGAACACGTTGATTGAATCGGTCGTTCATTGCACCGAAGCCGCCTATTGCCGCTGATGAGATGTTTCGAGTGAATTCTCGCTCCATTTCCTGCAATACATCTTTCTCATTAGATTAGAGCGTCCGGACGGTCTCATTGCATTGATTCGTTTCACAAAAAACTCAACGTAAATCGAACTCAAAAACACCGGGATAGAAGATGCGCGCCACCCACCTTCTGAGCAACAACATCAGCAGGGCATGTCCTGACACTTAGGGATCACCCGTAAATACGCCATCTTATGAGCTGGAACGCGTGAGCATCCGGCTCGTCGAAAAAACGAGGCGAACGCCCTGGGGTTCCTTACTGCAAACATGAGCGTATCGCAGTGCGATCAATCTGAGCATCACCACTCTGTTGATTGCCGCTGCAATGAAAGCCTTAGGATCGTCAACATAAGTGACGGAAGCCGTCGGCTTCGGCGTGAGGCGAACCGAAAGCTGGCAGCTTCCGCCACAAAGTCCTCGACGGTAATTTCCAGGCCGGTCCTTAGCCGTCTCCACGCCATGCATTCTGCGTCGCAATGGACGTTCAGCTCGCAGATCTGAACGTCCGGACAGTGCAGGCAATCCAATCGGCATATACCGCCTTCGCGATGGCGAAATCAGTTCTGCGTGCGAGCTGCTTCCTGCGTTGTGAATTCCTGACCAGGTGGCGGTTGCAGGAAGTGAACGAAGAAATCGTCAATGACGGAATTCGATTCAGGGGTCGGGGCGTGTTGTGGCCGATTGGTCATGCCGACGCGGTGAGTTTTCCCGAGAAGGGAATTCAGCCGGACCAGATGATTCAGAGCTCGCCAGCGATCCGGCGGATCCACCTCGCCCCCGGACACCAGAAATGGTCGAGGTGCCAGCAGAGCTTGCAGTTCGTGAAGGTCGTGGCCCTGCTGCAGCAGTTTCGGATAGAGGCCTCGAGCCGGATTGTCTGCGGTGATGGGGCCTCGCTTTCGCCAGGGCTGAGGATGCCAGCCCAGATACCATGGTTCCCAGTAGTTCACGCTGGGATGATCACCGAACATAATGCCCGGATCGGAAACCGCCACCGCAGCAAACCGATCAAACAGACAGCCCGCGAACATCGCCCACTTGCCTCCGAACGAATGCCCCACAATCCCGATGCGATCGGCATCGACTTCAGGCTGAGCAGCCAGAACGTGCCACGCATTGGCCGCCGCGCAGGCCAGCATCGACAGCGGCTGAACGTTGGCATCGTTGATCGACGGATAATACAGAGCATACGTGTGTGCTTCGGAGGCTTCCGTTGTTCCGATCGACAGCGTCACAAAACCTCGCTGAGCCAGTCGCCATGCAAAGTCTCGCAGTTCTCCTCGGGCCCCGACGGCCGTTTCCGGTTCATAGTAGACAGTGAGAACCGCCGGGCGTTCTTCGGTGCCGTCGGGGATCAACAGATATCCGGTGGTGAATTCCGTTGGGGTCCACCGAAAACGGATGCGTTTCTGAGTGATCGTGTCGCGGCGAATCGTTTCAAGAACTTCCACCTGCGGTTCAGTGATCAGCGGTGGCCATGTTCCCAGCAGATCGGTCCACTGCTGAAGAATTTCACTCCGCCGCACCGTCCAGTCTTCTGCCGACTGCACTCGGCGACCATCCGTAAACGACAGGACTGATGCCCAGGACCCAAAGTCGTCTCGGTAAACATCCGGGACCTCGAAGGCGGATGAGATTCGCGACCACGGTGTCTCCGCGGACTGGGCTCGGGCACCTGCCGAAGCAATGCTTATCGCGAACATTGTCAGCGTCAAAACAACACGCACGATTGACTCTCCAAATGACAGGTACGGGGCCGGGAAAAAAGCCGAAAATGGTCCGTGACTATCGCCCTCGACTGACAGCGGCAAAGGTTCTGTCGAAACCTCCGCCGGTGACTGAGCCGGCGATGATGATTGCGTCTGCCTGGGGTTCAGACTGAAGCCACTGCCCCCCAATGATTTCGCAGTCGTCAATAATGTATCCCTTGCGGCGCTGGACCCGGCAGTCTGATTCGCAGCGCCACAGCACAGCTGCCGGAGCTGATGAAATGAGCATCAGCTGTCCTGCATCTGATTCGCCGCTCGTCGTGACGATCAGAATATCGGCAGGACAGGGCGTCAGGTGTTCACCGTGCTTCAGCGAGATCCCGTCATAGACCGCATTGATTTGCCGCCCTGGCGGAAGAATTCGAATGATGGCCTTCATGTGCTCGGCATTCAGACTTTTGATCTTCACGTCTGCTGTCGCAATCGTTTCCAAAGTTCGGCGGCAGCTGCCGGTCAGCAGTGTGACGGCCTGTTCGTGAGTTCGACGGAAGTACTGAGCCGTTTCCAGTGCCAGATGTTCAAGGTGCTCATCGCAGCGTCCGCACTGCACAACGGCATCCATGACTTCCTTCAAAAATGCATCCGTCAGCGGAGCGGCCGGGTCGAGATCCGGTGGTTCGAAAGGCATTGTTCGGGACGGAAGGCTGTTCAGCAGAGTCGTCCGCTGTTCGAGTTCCGTTTCGGGCAGCAGCTGTCCGACTTCCAGCTGGCGAACGGCATCTTCCGGAGTGACAGCGATCACCTGAGTCATGAAGTCGTACAGTGACTGAATGGCGGCTTCCGCCTGATTGTGCTGATGTGGGTTGGTTCGGCGCGATTGCCCGGGATGCAGTTTCAGATCGAGTCGTGATTCGACATCCTCACGCCAGGCTTGCGTGTCTTTCGGGGTCGCCCCGTGAATATAGCTGTCGAAGAAGTGTTCCAGCTGACGAGCCACCCGGTCTCGTTCCGTTCGGCTTAGCGACGCGGCGTCGCGAATTCTGAGCCCGGCAGATCGGTGTCCGGCCACGCAGCGGTAGAGATAAATGCGATCATATTCACTGTGCAGCGGCAGCGCGGTGACTTCCTTCAGTCCCTGTTGAAGTGCTTCGCGGGAAACGGGGAATCGTGTCAGTAGTTCGGCCAGTTCCGCACCGTAAACCCACGCCGCACTGCGCTGACGAATTCCGGGGCCGTAAACGTTGGCGGCTTCTACACCGATGACGGTGATGATGTCGTGCAGAACTGCGATGGCCTGGCGATCGACGACGTTTTCGACGACCTTTTGAGCTCCCCGGCGTCCGACTTCGGTCGCCAGCCACCATGCTCCCAGAGTCAACGGGTTGGCACCTGCCGCCAGACGACCTCCATAGGCGGCTCGGCTGAGATGTTTCAGCCAGGGCGTGACCTGCTGCCAGGTGCCGTAGCTTTGAACGGCTTTTCTGAGATACCCGTGCAGCTGATTGATGTTGTAACTTTTGACATCCAGCGGAAGGCGTTCCAGCAGAACCAGAGCATGCAGGCAGATGCGGCTGGCAGACCGAGCCAGCTGTTCGAAACTTGTTTCCAGCAGAGGATGCTGACTGTCGGGTGAATAGATCTGAGCGATGTTTCTGATGAGCGTGACGGCATCGGAACGAATGGTGGCGACATCAACAGCTCCGTCCACCAGATATGCGTTCACTCGAATCCGGTTGTAGACTCGTTCCGCTTCCGCCTCCAGCAGTTCGTGAACTCGCCGATCCTGTTCGCTGAGCTTCATGGTCTGAGCAGCATCGTCGTGAGGAAGGTCGCGTTCCTGAGGGTATTCCAGAAACTCCTGAAACCGAGCCAGTTTCTGACTGAGATCCCGTTCTCGTTCCTCAAGTCGCCGTTCTCGCTCAATCAGTTCTTCTGTCTTCTGCTGCCGGTCAGACGGTGAGTCTTCGACGTCCTGATCATGTTGCTGTTGATCAACTGACGATGCTGCCAGCAGCAACACGCTGCTCTGACTGACAACGATTCCTGCGAGTGAAAGCCAGAAACCCGCCGACGATCCGGCAAAGGCGAAGAATCCCAGCAGGGCGGCAGCGGATCCGATTGTGATCATGCTGCCGATGATCAGTTTCTGCTGTGTTGTCACTTCGATGGGGTTCCTTTGTGAGCCGCGGCGATTTCAGGGCGGAAGTCGACGAAATGCGGAGCTGACCGTAACATGTTACTCTCAGGCCACTTGCGATCAATTCAGGCAGAGCCAGTTTGACTGAGTTCGATCTGAGACCTAACGTTTAGCTGATGGGTGGGGTGAACGAAAACCGGCCTGTCGGGAATAAAACAAAAAAGAATTCGGGAACCTGTTCAACACGGCAACGTCTTAGTATCGGGCAACTGCCCGCGAGAGAAACTGAGCTGATGCTCGGAACAATTTTTGTACAAATGCGAACTGCTTTCATCCGGCACCCATAGTCAGCGGATGTCTGTCTGTGCGAAGACACAGACTGCCTGGAAATCTGAAAGCCGGATCGCCTCATCGGAACAGCATGCTGCTCCGTTTCGTCTGTTCGAAACGCAACAGTGTGATTTGAAAGTGAGGTGGATGATGGCCACGATTTTCAATGGCGCTTCTGATCCTGTCGACCGTTATCCGGTTGGCGTTGCCCGCAGACTTGAATATCCCGACTTCCCCGCGTGGGCGTTGATGGAACGGGCTGCCTGCCTCGAACCAGGTCGACTGGCCTGTGTTTACCATGATGTCGAATGGACGTGGGAGGAGCTGAATCTGGACGCCGTCCGCTGTGCTGCAGCATTGCGACGTCTGGGAATTCGGCCGGGTGACCGAGTCGGCATCCTGCTTCCGAATATCCCGGAATACTTGATCGCTCTGAACGGGATTTGGCGGGCGGGCGCAATTGCGGTGGCGCTGAGTCCGATGGCGGTTCAGGAAGAAGTGGATCGACTGCTGGCCTCAACAGAATGTCGGCTGGTGATCTGCCTGGACATGCTTTCCGAACTGATTTCCGGGCCTCACCGTCCCGACAAAGCGTTGTTTGTGTCCCTGCGTCCTCGGCTGCCTCTGTTCGAACAGCTGGGGTATCTTGTTCTCAGAAAACGTCGGACCGGGCACTGGTGGCTGGCGGCCAGCGAACATGTCGGCTGGTTCTGGGATGAGCTGGCCATTAACACAGACAGCACGGAAATCTCCAGGGAAGCAGCGTCGGAGCGCCGGCACGACTGGTCGAAAACTCCGGCCTACATCCTGCCGACCGGCGGAACCACAGGTGAGCCCAAAGCTGTGACGCTCAGCCACCGAAACATGGTGGCCAATGCCTGGCAGCAGTATCACTGGGCCGGTGCGACCACCGGTCAGGAAACCCTGTTGGCTCTGCTGCCGTTCTTTCACAGTTATGGTCTGTCGACCAATGTGCTGGGTGGTGCCGCCATGGCAGCGACGCTGATCATGGATCACCGCTTCAATCCGCGAAAGACTCTGCAGCTGATTGAGACGCACCGTCCCACCGTCTTTCACACAGTGCCGGCGATGCTGGTGGCGCTCAACGAACAGCTGCGAAATCGTACTGTGGATCTGTCCTCACTGAAGTGGATCATCAGCGGCGGGGCATCGCTTCCGGAAGCTGTCGGTCAGGAATTCGCAAAGCACAGCAAAGCGATTGTTGTGGAAGGCTATGGGCTTTCGGAATGCAGTCCGGTCACACACGTCGGACCACTGGACGGGACGGCTCCTGCCGGATGTATCGGCCTGCCGCTGCCGGACACGGATTGCCGTATTGTGGATTCGGAAACGGGCGAACGTGACGTCAGCTTCGGCGATGTCGGAGAACTGCTGGTCCGAGGTCCGCAGGTGATGCTGGGCTACTGGGACAGCGTCCGAGAAAAACTGGTTGATGGAGAAGTGACCGACACGGACCCGAATCGCTGGCTGCCCACCGGGGACCTTGCCCGACAGACTCCGGAAGGTTACTTCAAAATCGTGGAACGGAAAAAAGATCTGATCATTACCTCCGGATTCAACGTTTATCCGCAGGAAGTGGAATCGGTGCTGAAACGGCATCCGGCAGTAAAAGATGCGGCTGTTGTCGGAGTTCCCGACGAGCACCGCGGTGAACTGGTCAAGGCATTTGTTGTGCTGAATGCGGGCTTTGAGTGGGACGAGTCCGCTCTTTCAGAACACTGCAAAGCTCATCTGTCAGCTCACAAACGACCGCGAAGTTTTGAGCATTGCGACGATCTTCCCAGAAGCTTTCTGGGAAAGGTCATTCGGCGGAAACTGAAGGAAAGCTAATCGGACAATGCAGGACAACAACGCTATAGGTCAGGCTCCTGCCTGACAGTTCTGAACAGATTTGTCAGGCGGGAGCCTGACCTACGGGCGCTGACAGATCGAGGCCAATGTTTTCCGTTTCAAAACTCTTCGCGGCGTTGGGCATTGCCCACGAAAGGAGAACTCAGATGAACGGCGACCTGAAACGACTGGCTGTCATCAGCGGCATGAGAACTCCGTTCTGCAAAGCCGGAACGGACTATTCGAACGTCCACGCCGCTGATCTCGGAGTTGCAGCTGTCACAGCGGCCATTCAGAAGGCGGGGCTGACTCCTGCGGACATCGACGAGGTCGTGCTGGGAAATGTTTCCGGCCCGGCCGATGCCGCGAACATTGCTCGCATCGTGGCGATGCAGGCAGGCTTGCCTCAGGACCGGATTGCTCATACGGTCAATCGGAACTGCGCGTCCGGAATGGAGTCGGTGCTGTCGGCGTGGCAGATTCTGCAGACTGGTCGAGCGTCCACCATCGTGGCGGGCGGGACGGAATCCATGTCAGCCATTCCGCTGCTGTTCGGGCCGGAAGCGACACGTCTGTTCACGGAACTGTCCCGAGCCAAAACACTCGGGGCTCGACTGAAAGTCTTCGCTCGATTTCGACCAGGACACTTTAAACCGGTGCCCGGCGTTCTGCTGGGGCTGACGGATCCGTTCTGCGGTCTGAATATGGGACAGACGGCAGAAAAGCTGGCGCAGGAATTCAGCATCTCACGTGAAGATCAGGACCGATTTGCTCTGGAAAGCCATCGTGCCGCCAGCGCAGCTCAGGAACGCTGCTTTCTTTCCGGAGAAATTTCCGCGATGAAGGACGTGAAGTCGCTGAAGACGCCGTTATCAGGAGGAGACATCGCGCCATCGATTCGAGAACTCAGTCAGGACAACGGACCACGGCATCATCAGACATTTGAGGCTCTGAAGAAGCTGCGACCGATCTTTCGCAAAGATGGCACGGTGACTGCAGGAAACAGTTGTCCACTAACGGACGGAGGTGCTGCCGTGGTGCTGACATCATCGGAATTCGCAAACCGCCAGGGGCTGAGGCCGCTGGGATACGTCACGGGATCTGCAATTGTCGGCTGCGATCCTTCGCGGATGGGACTGGGTCCCGTGTACGCGACCGCTCGACTTCTGAAACAGACCGGCCTGACGCTGGCCGATTTTGATCTGGTGGAGATCAACGAAGCCTTCGCTGCTCAGGTTCTGGCCTGCCTGGCAGCTTTTGAATCAGACGCTTTTGCCGGGAAAGAACTGAACCTGTCAAAGGCATTGGGAACTGTCCCACGTGAGAAGCTGAACGTCAACGGCGGAGCCATCGCGCTGGGGCATCCGGTTGGAACCACGGGAACTCGCATGCTGATCACTCTGCTGCGAGCTCTCCGTGAAAAAGGCCTTCACCGCGGGCTGGCGACTCTGTGTGTCGGCGGTGGTCAGGGTGTTGCCATGATGGTCGAAGTGAGCTGACAGGAAACTGTTCTGAAACAGGGAGTCACGACAATGATTGATCTCAACCTGAAAAACTTCCGCACGGAACTGGATCTGCAGGGCATCATGACCGTGTGGATTGATGTGCAGGATCGATCGATGAACGTCTTTCATGATGGTGTCATCCTCGAACTGGAGCGGCTTGTTGCCGAACTGTCAGACACGGATGGCGTGCGAGCGATCGTGTTTCGAAGTGCGAAACCGTCGGGATTCTTCGCGGGAGCCGACGTGCATCAGATTGCGGCACTCAGAACCCATGAAGAAGTGGAAACAGTCATCCGTCGTGGGCAGGAATTGTTTGGGGCGGTCGAACGACTGCCGATGCCGACGATTGCCGCCATTCACGGACCATGTCTGGGCGGGGGGCTTGAGTTCGCTCTGGCCTGCCGCCATCGGATCGCCATGGATGTTTCGTCCACCCGAATCGGTCTTCCGGAAATTCAGCTGGGACTGATTCCGGGCTGGGGAGGGACTCAGCGGCTGCCGAAGACTGTCGGACTGCTGACCGCTCTTCCCATGATCCTGCAGGGAAAGAAACTGACGGCGTCGGCCGCCTTGAAGGCTGGTCTGGTCGATGCCGTTTTCGACGAAGGACGATGGGATGAAGGAATCGTGGCTTTTGTCGAAACCAAAGTTCCAGTTCCGGCAACAACGCTGCACCATTCTGAACACCCAGTGTCACCTCGCCGAGTCAACTGGAAAAGTCGTCTGCTGCATCTGGCCGTGGACAATCCGCTGGGTCACTGGCTGGTGCTGAGAACCGCAGAAAAGAAAATTGCTCGTGATGCCGCCAACTATCCGGCTCTGCCCGCCGCATTGAAGGCCATTCGGGCTTCCTTCAACAGCACTGCGGATGGCTTCAAAGTGGAACGCGATGAATTCGCGGCTCTGATTGAAACATCAACATGCCGCAACCTGCTGAATCTGTTTCTGCGTCGCGAGGATGCTCGGTCCCAAACCGCCGGACGCGGAGCAGATAACACATCGGAGATGACCGGGAATCCAGCGTCGGCGGTGAAAGTCCGAAAGGTGGCGGTGATTGGTGCGGGAGCAATGGGAGCCGGGATCGGACAGCTGGCTGTTCTGAAGGGCTTTGACGTAGTCCTGAAGGAACTGAATTCGGAACTGGCTCATGCCGGTCGTGTGCGAGTCGCAGCATTGCTGGATGACATGGTTTCCCGGCGACAGTTTTCCGTCACGGAACGAAATGCAGCTTTGGATCGCGTCACGGCAACTGACAGCTTTGCCGACCTCTCTGACTGTGATCTGGTGATTGAAGCCGTCGTGGAAAAGATGGAAATCAAACGCCGAGTCTTTGCTGAACTGGACGCCGTACTCAAGGACCACGCGGTCATTGTTTCGAACACATCAGCACTGTCGGTGACGGAGATGAGCAAAGCGACCGGACGACCGGACCGAGTCGCCGGACTGCACTTTTTCAACCCGGTTCATCGCATGGATCTGGTGGAAATCGTCCGAACAGAGACGACCAGCGATGCCACTGTCGAGATGCTGCTGAAGCTGGTGAAGAAACTCGGTAAGACTCCTGTCATCACCAGCGACACTCCGGGATTCCTTGTGAACCGGGTTCTGTTTCCGTACATCGGAGAAGCCGTTCGCATGATTCTGGAAGGTCATTCCGCAGGTGAAATTGACCGTGAGATCAAACGGTTCGGGATGCCGATGGGACCGATTGAACTGATCGATCACGTGGGCATCGACATCGCCTGGCACGTTGCTGAAACACTCAGACATGTGCTGCCGGAATCGGATTCCGTTATTCGGCTGCTGGGCGAAATGACAGGACGAGGCTGGATCGGGAAGAAATCCGGCACCGGCTTCTTTGTCTATCGCAACGGAAAGCGACTTCGGGAAAACGATCTGTCAGCGCTGAATGCTCTGACACGAGTCGAATCGCCCGAACAGGTCGTGCCGAAATGCTGCGGCGATGACTGTCATCACGACAACGTGGGCAGTTTTCTGCCCGACGGACTGACAGACATTCAGCGGCGACTGATCTATCCAATGATCAATGAGACAGGTTTCTGTCTGCAGGAAGAAGTTGTGGCCGAACCCTGGATGGCCGACCTGGCCATGGTTCTGGGAACCGGGTTTGCTCCTTTCCGAGGCGGACCGATGACCATGGCGGATGCCATCGATCGCGGAACACTTCTGAACAACATGGCCGTCCTGAATGCTCGTCTGGGCGAACGCTTCAAACCGTCAGCATGGCTTGTGGAGCGAGGCAACCTGCACCGCAAACCAAAGAACCAGGAAAACGTGCCCGTTTGATAAATGAGCTTTTCGGATTTTGAAGCCAGTCTCCCGAAACCACAACAACGAAAAGCTGAAAACAGCAATCCCTTTTCGAAAGGTCTGATCATGAGCACCAACACCAACGATGTGAAGATTCACGACGATGGGCGCGGGCCTCGTCGGTCCGACGGAGTTTCGTTTGCAGAGACAGCTCTGCGGCTCGGCGGGAAATCGGCGGATGAAGCTCGAAGGACCGGAGTCGTCGATACGGCGGATGATCAGGTGGAAGCCATGTTTGCCGAACGGCATCGAACGACCGCGAGCCCTGTGCATCGAGCCGTCTGGGAGCGTCGAGTTCCCACAGATCTCTTCCGTTTTTCACCACCTCCGATGACGGACGACATTCGCAAGGTGACTCACGACTGCCTGCACGTCGTTCGTCAGCACAAACGAGACGGCACGCTGTATGATGAACACAACAAACTGACGCCCGGTGTCTTCAACGATCTGGCAGATGCCGGTTACTGGGGGACTCTGGTCGACAAACGCTACGGTGGCTGCGGACTGGCGTTTCAGCACTTCGCTCCGTTTCTGACTCGAATGGCCACCATTGAACCGACCGTGGCGGGTCTGGCGTCGGTTCATGGCTGCATCGGAGCCGTCGATCCGATTCGAACCTTTGGCACCGCGGCTCAAAAGGAACGCTATCTGCCGCTGCTGGCCAGTGGCCGACGTCTGTCCGCGTTCGCTCTGACGGAACCCTGTGCAGGGAGTGACCTGACAGCATTGAAGACAACAGCGGTGCTGGATGCCGACAGCTATGTCGTCAACGGAGAGAAGCTGTTCATCACAAATGCGATTCCGGGTCGCACAATCGGACTGGTGTGCCGCATCAACGACGAACCGGCTGTGCTGATTGCCGACCTTCCCGAAACAGAAACAGACAGCTTTTCCATGAAGCAGTACGGTCTGTACGCTTTGCGCCGAGCTCACAACAACGGGCTGGTGTTCCGCAACTTCCGTGTTCCGGCAGAGAATCTGCTGAAGCCGGAAATCGGCGACGGTCTGACGATCGCCTATCACGGATTGAATCTCGGTCGCATTGCTCTGTGCGCCAATGCGGCCGGAACGATGAGAACCATGCTGGCCGACATGCTGCCCTGGGCAGGCTTCCGCAAGACTTATGGACTGCCGATCGCCAATCGCGAACTGGTGCAGAGGCGAATTGGGCATCTGGCCGGGCTGATTGTTGGTTGTGATGCTCTGGTCGAATGGTGCAGCGGCCTGATTGATTCGGGTTACCGAGGCGAAATGGAATGCATTATCGCCAAGATCTTCGGCAGTGAAGCTCAGAAGGAAGCAGCCATCGAACTGTACATGAAGACTCATGGCGGTCGGTCGTTTATTCGAGGTCACCTGTTTGGTGACAATGTTCATGAATTTCTGGCACCGTGCATCTATGAAGGCGAAGGGGAAATGCTGGGGATGGCGTTCTTCAAATCGCTCGTCAAACAGCACGGGAAGGAGTTTTTTGAACCCATCGGTCGGATTCTGTACGACGCCGGCATTCGCCAGCCCAATCTGATGAACCCGGCTCATCTGTGGAAGCTGAAGGCTCCCATGACGGCGTACGCGAGCTGGTATGCCGGACGAAAGCTGCTGGGAACAACTCGCGATGCGCTGAATGGAATGCCGGACAATCTGCGGCGACATGCCGAGTTTGCCCGCGACTTTCTCAGCCGGTCCTGCTTTGAAATCAGCGGCATGATGCGAACCTACCAGCTGAAACTGGCTGACCGACAGTGCAGCATGGCACAGATTTCTGCTCGGGTTCAGGACGCGGTCACAGTTCTGGTCACGGCACTGTATGCCGCCGGTCATGTGTGCGAAGTGACTCGAGGTGCTGCCGATGTCCTGTGTGCTCATTTGCGAAATCGAATCGTCGGCGGTCGACCGTCGGGCAGAGACTTCCGTCGAGTCACCGAAGTGGGAGCTGCGATTGCAGAATCCGGCTGGGCGGCTCTGCACGATGTTGAGCCCGAAGAAATTCTCATGAAGTACTGAGGTCGGACACACAGATGACGGGAAAGGAGGATGCCATGATTGCAGTGAACTCGCACAAGCAGACCGCAGTCCTCGCTTTGGGTGGCGGCGGAGCTCGGGGGATCGCCCACCTGGGAGTCATCGAAGTTCTGCAGCAGACTCCGATTCAGGTGAATCATCTTGTCGGTGTCAGTATCGGCAGTCTGGCAGGTGCTCTGTGCGCCGTGGACAGCGATACCCGAGGCGTTCAGAAACGAGTCGTGGATTACCTGACGTCGGAAGAGTTCCAGTCGAATCAGGCGGAACTGTTCCGAGCTGCTCCGCCAGCCGATGAACCGGGGGCTTCGGGACTGTTTGCATGGTACGGACAGATCCGTCGGTTTCTGGGAGCTCGGCAGAAGCTGACGGCGCTGTTCAGCAAATCGGCACTTCTGGAAGCGTCGCTGCTTCGGAACATTATCGAAGCGCTGCTGCCGGATATTGACATTCGGGACACCCGACTGCCGCTTAGCATTGTTGCTCTGGATCTGCTGTCGGGAAAAGAAGTCGTTCTGACGGAAGGCAGCCTGAGAGAAGCCGTTGTGGCGTCGGCCTCCATTCCCGGAGTTTTCCCGCCGGTTCGCTGGGAGAACAGGCTGCTGTGCGACATCGGAATGATGGACTCAATTCCGGCTCGTGTTGCCAGATCCAGGCACAGCGACCTGACCATCGCGGTTGATGTCAGTTCGAAGGTCGAACCCGTGCAGGACTGCCGCACGGCCGCTGACATTTTTATGCGTCTGTATAACATCGGTGAGTCACTGGTCAGAAACTACACCGTGGAAATTGCCGACCTGGTCATTCGCCCCGACGTCAGCGAAACACAGTGGTACGACTTTTCCCGGCCACAGGACCTGATCGAACTGGGACGAGCCGCAGCTCGGCAGTATCTGGTGTGCGACCCGAGCCGCCTTCCGGCCGTGATTCCAGCCTCTTCATCAAAGTCTCTGTAAATCTCTGCCCGAGTCGCTGGCCCGGGAAAATTTCGGGGCGGGTGCGTTGGCCACAAACTGTGGTTATCACCGCTGGCTCGGAAAAGGGCAGCGTCGTCCGCAACGGTAAAAAATTTCGAAGGATTCGGGAAGAATCGTCGTCCCGCCGTGTTATCCTGACGGAACTGTCCGGATCAGCATCGCAGGGGCCATTGATGATGAAATCTGTTCGAACAAATCGACTGTTGTTTTTCGGGTTGCAGGCGCTCTTTCTTATTCTCAGCACCTCAAAGGCGCGGGCCGAAGACGGTCCGCTGCTAATCGTCCGAGCGGCCAAGGCTCAGGTGCTGATTCTGGAAGGTGACAGCGCCCGGAGCATCGGCACACTGCCGATGAACACACTGGTCTGGCCCCTGGAAACTCTGGAAGACTTTTACCAGATTGTCGAACCGTCATCGCAACAGCTCGGCTGGATCTCGAAGAAAGACGTCTCTGAACCGGAACGCACAGACGCAGAAAATGACGTGCTGAATCGTTCGGACGAAGCAGTCAACAAGGCCGATGAACTGTACGAGGAAAGTAATTTCAAAGCGGCCGTTCCGCTCTATGAAGGCGCATTGAAGCAGCGAATTGAAGTTCTGGGCGAAGACAATCCGTTCACTGCCTACGTCGAGTTCTCGCTGGGACTGTGCCTGAGTGAACTGGAGCGACAGGAAGAAGCCATCGCTCTTTATCGGCGATCCATCAGAACACGAAGGCGTTTCTACGGCAATGCTCATACAGAAACGGCTTTCGTCCGGAATGCGCTGGCCTACTCGTACTACCTTTCAGACGAATTCGCGCAGGCCGAGCCCCTTTATCTGGAGGCCCTGAGTACTTTCGAGAAGGAAACGACTGAGGGACCGAATCCCAATGTCCTGATGGTCCTGAAGAATCTTTCATCCCTCTACGACGCGACAGGTGACTATAAGAAAAGCGAACCGTATGACCGGCGAGTGCTGGCGATGCAGCGAGAGATTTCCGGCGCGGAGGACCTGGATGTCAGTGATGCAGAGAATTCAATGGGAATCACCCTGCATAATCTTGGGCAACTGGAAGAAGCCGGACAGCATTACCGGAAAGCTCTGCAGATTCGCCTGCAGGAACTGGGCGAGGAAAACGAACACGTTGCAGACACGCTCAAAAACCTGGGAGGGGTTGAATTCGACAGAAGCCACTACGACGAAGCCGGTGCGCTGTATCGTCGAGCCCTGAAGATTGCAACAGCCACACAGGGTGAAAACAGCGACGCAGTTGCAGCCTTGCTGAGCTCTGTTGCCAGCGTCAGCGATGCTCAGGGGCGTCACGCGGATGCAGAAGAGCTGTACCAGAAGAGCCTGAAGACGTTTGAACAGCTGACGCCGCGGGATGACCAGCAGATTGCAGGCGTCCTGACCAGTCTTGGCAGTGTCAATCAAAACACAGGCGAGTACTCAGTCGCGGAAAACTACTACCGTCGCGCACTCGATCTTTACAGGTCAACAAATGCCGAAGAAACCCGGGATGCGGCCTGGTTGTATGAACAGATGGGCTGGCTGCATGATCGTCGCGGCGAGTATTCACTTGCTGAGCCGCTTCTGCAAAGGTCGCTGGAGATTCGACGGAAGCTGTTCGGGGAAAAGGACCTTGATACAGCATCGGCGTATTTCAGTCTCGGCTCGATCATTGGAAGTATCGGCGAGTTCGAAAAGGCCGAGCAGCATTTAAAGAAGGCTGCTGAGATCCGACTTGAGCTGCTGGGTGAAAAGAGCAGCCAGGTTGCGGATTCCGACCTGAACCTGGGTTGGCTCTATTATCGGTCCGGCGAGTCTCAGAAGGCGAGTGAACTGTTTCGCAAGGCCTATGACCTGTATGTCGAGATTCTGGGAGCCGATCATCCGACGTCGGCACTGGCATTGATCAATCTGGCGTCGATTTTGAAGGAGAACAAAGACTACGACCAGGCCGAAGAGCTGTTGAAGAAGAGTCTTGAAGTCAGCCGGGAAAAGCTGGGTGACCATACTCAGACGGCCAGTGCCATGTCGACACTGGGGCAGCTGTATCTGGCCAGGGGCGAATTCGACAAAGCAGAAGAGCTGATGCAGCAAAGCCTGGCGATCGACCAACGACTTCTTCAGCCGCAAAATCCCGGTCTGGCAGGAGACTATGAGTCTCTGTCGACTCTTTATGCGGCCAAGGGCGACTTTGAAAAGTCACTGCAATTCTGCGAACAGGTGCGCCGGTCTGTCAGAATGCACATGGCTCGCACGCTTCCGGGGCTGTCCGAGCAGTCGCGTCAGAAGTATCTGGCCAGCAGTTTTCATCCGGGTTTTGCGACCGCGCTGTCGCTGGGGCTTCTGCAGAAGGACAACCCCCGTGCTGCGGTTCTGTCTGCCGGATGGCTGCTGAACGGGAAAGCGGTGGCTCAGGAAGTTCTGGCCGAGGCTGCGCTGCTGTCATCAGCAGACGCCGCTCCCCTGGTACGTGAACTTCGTGATGTGCGAGACACGATTGCTCGACTGACCGTTCAGCCGGACAGCCCTGATCGTCGAGTTCAGCTGGCCGCTGCGGAAACTCGCCAGCAACAGCTGCAGAACGAAATTACCAACCATGGTCTGGGGCTGAACAAGGCAGATCCCTGGATCAATGTGGGCACGCTGATGGGCCGGATTCCGTTTCGATCACTGCTGATTAACATTGCTCGATTTCAGGTCGACAAGGTGACGGAGTTTCAGTCGATTCGGGAACGAAAAGAAAATGCTCCGCCTGCTCGCTATGTTGCATGGCTGATTCCCGCGACGGGTGCCGGAGATGTTCGCATCATTGACCTGGGCGAAGCAGCGCCGATCGACGAACTGATCCGCGGGCTCAGAACCCACATTCAGGGTTCAGCTGAAGAACTGAAGAATTCAAGTGAAGAAAAGGTCACCGCTGACTTCCGTGACAGTATTCAGGAGCTGTCGAAGCGTCTGCTTGGTCCGCTCGAGCCGGCTCTGGGCAACGTTGAAGAAGTCATTCTGAGCCCGGATGGTGAACTGTGGAACGTGCCCTGGAACGCACTTCTGTTTACTGATGGTCAGTTCCTGGTCGAAAAACTGCGGACTCGGTACGTTCTGAGCGGCAGGGAACTGGCCGTGGCCATGCCGGAACGAGCAGCCGTCAGTGCTCCGGTGATTTTCGCTGACCCGGATTTCGATCTCAGTGCTTCAAATGTTGCGGGTCGAGCCGAACGGTCCGATCAGTTTCAGCTGCGTTCCGCGACGACGGCCTACTTTCCTCCGCTGACTGCCAGCGCTCCGGAAGCCGCTGCCATTCGGCCCAGCGTTGAAGGATATGTGCGGCAGACAGCGCTCGTGCATCTTCAGGATGATGCTCAGGAAGCAACATTCAAAAGCCTGCACCGTCCGCGAGTTCTGATGCTCAGTACTCATGGATACTTCGAACCCGCTCCGGCGCTGCCCAGCGGCGCGGATGAACGAGCACCTGAGGCCACTGTCTTTGATAATCCCCTGCTGCGCTGCGGGCTGGCTCTGGCCGGATGCAACAATCGTTCGGCGGCAGCCGAAGGTCATGAAGACGGCATTCTGACCGGCCTGGAGATTGTCGGAACCGATCTGCGAGGCACAGAACTGGTGGTTTTGAGCGCTTGCGAGACCGGGCTGGGAGACATCAGCAACGGGGAGGGGGTCGCGGGACTCAGGCAGGCATTTCAGCTGGCCGGAGCCCGGTCAGTGGTGTCCAGCCTGTGGCAGGTCCACGATGGCGAGACCGCTCGACTGATGGCGCAGTTTTTCCGAAACCTTGCGGAAGGAATGGAAAAATCCGAAGCTCTGCGACAGGCCCAGATCTCCAGAATTCAGGCAAGGCGGGAACGATTCGGAGCGGCTCACCCGTTTTACTGGGCCGCATTTACCTTGACCGGAGGAGATTGACACCGGGGCCTGCTGGGAAAAAAAATCGGGAAATTGAGCCATTCCGTCGACGACGTCGTAAAATCGGAATGTTGTCCTGGTATCCCGCGTTGAAATGCGTACGTTAATCGTGATTATCGATTCAGATTTACTGGCCTTTTCATCTTCACCGCTTTCAGGGTCGGGCAGGAATTGCATCCGGAACGGTCACGGGGGAAACTGGGACCAGAACCCGATTTCCGGCAGATAGGCTGAGGTTCCGATTCTTAGGTTGGCGATGCGCTGTCAGGCATTGACAATTCAAGGAACAGTCAGGAGCTGCCCGGCGATTTTCCCGGTGTCAGCCGGATCGAAACAGTCAGTCAACGACGTCACCTGAAAACGTAGACATGCGGACAACATTTCAGTCATGCCCGGGATGCGAGTCGCTGATTCTTTCGGACACGTTCGAGTGTCCGGAGTGCGGGCATGTGTTTGATCAGGAACGAGCCCGGAAGGCCAAACAGGCCGCGGAGGCTCTGTCGAAGGATCTGCAGAGCCAGCGGATGTACGATACATGCCGCAACTGCGGCGAATCGGTTCGAGCCGGACTGGTGCGGTGTTGGAGCTGCAATGCGTTCATGCGGAAGGACGTGGAAGCCAGATACCAGCAGATGCAGGCGACTCCGCAGCCGATCATCTTCAGCGACGTGCCGCTGGAACAACGCACGGAGCTGCTGGTGCGGTCCGAGGGTTCGTCCGGTTTCAGCGTCTACGATGCCGAAGACGACAGCGTCGAATTCACACTGCGCGACAGCTCCGGAGACGATGAATTCGAACTTCAGGCACCGGCGGCCCGCCAGACTCCTGCTCAGCCCGCAAAACCAGCCATTCCGAAACCAGCTCAGCAGAAGCCGGGAACGCCTCCGGACGGGCAGCCCGCAACAGAGGCTACAGTCTCCCGGACTTCTGCTGGTGATGCTCCTGCCAGTGATGCTCAGACCCCAAAGCAAAAGCCGGCAGGTCCGGTCGACCCGGATGATCTTGTCGGCATTGCATTGCAGGATCAGCGCGAAGCTCTGCTGAAGAAGAAGAAGAAAGTCGAAGACGCTCGAAAACGTCGCATCCTGATGCCGTGTACTCGCTGCGGAGCCTGGATTCGGGTTCACGAAGACCAGACCGGGAAGACACTGCGATGTCGCCAGTGTAAGTCCCCGTTCGTTGTGCCTCAGATGAAAAAGAAGGCTCAGGCCACGGCTTCGGACAAACCTGGCCAGCCTGTCGGTCCGCAGATGACTCTGACATGGCTGCAGGACGTACAGCTTCATCGAGTGGCTCCGACGGAAGTTGTGCTGAAGCCCGGCAGCCTTGAAAAAGGCGCAGAAACCGTCGATGCGGGCTTCCACGAAAGCGGTCTGTTTCTGGTGAAGTACGCCCCGCCGGCGAAGAAAGGACTGTTCGGAAAGGCAGACGGCCCACCGGAGATCGACGAGCAGCGCCGACTGATTCGTGAGCACATCGCCAAAACCGGGTCCGTTTCCGACCTGCCGTTTGGCGAACTGCTGTCGATCGAAGCATCCGGAGTTAGTGGTATTCGACTGATGCAGCCCGTCGCAGAAGCCCATGCCAGCATGTTTGCCGGTGTGCCGGTGTTTGGTGAAGGTCGAATCGCCGTTTATCTGCCTCTGAATCTGGACGACAATCGTCAGGGCTTCCTGTCATTTCCAATCAGCCGCTTCCGCAAGTTCGCCGAAACCGCTCAGTCGACATTCGGCCTGAACCTGAAGGCTGAACAGAACGGCGTGCCGATGAAGGATGCCTATGACACGAAGAAGTGTCATCTGAGCGAAATCCCGGTGCAGAGCCTGAGGTCGCTGAACTACTATCAGGCCGACTCGGGGTACGAACTTGAAGTGTCCGGCTTTCTGTGCGGAACCTGCGGCATTGCTGTCAGCGAAGAAGCACGAGCTCGACAGAAGCTGGGAGGCGCCAACGGCAAGGGTATTGCCAAAGCGAAGTGTCCGGGTTGCTCAAACAAGATGGGCGACAACAAGACATGGAAGATCGCCAAAGCGCCACAGGAGGACGCGGCTGAAGGCAGTGAAGATGATCCTGCTGATGTGCTGAAACCCAAAGCCACACCTGAAGCTGCCAAACCAGCAGCCGATTCCGGGCAGGCGGAACTGGTCAAACAGCTGTCGGGCTCCTGGAAAATGCTGAAGCTGGGACTGAACGGAAACTTCTCCAGCCCGGACGATGTCAGTGCGGCCTCCATTGTTTTCCAGATCGCCGATGGAAAGTATTCTGTCAAAGCCGGTGATGAAGTTCAGGAAGAAGGCAGTCTGACTATTCAGGCCGATCAGAATCCCGTGCATCTGGACCAGCACCTGACAGCAGGGGCAGATTCCGGGAAAAGTCATCTGGGCATCGTTCGATTGGTGGACGGTCAGCTGCATCACCGCCAGGCGGCCTTCGATCAGCCGCGTCCGAAAGACTTTGAAGCTCAGCCCGGCACCACAGATACTCTGGCTGTGTTTGAACGAGTCTGACGACTGCGGCCGACGCTTCACGACAGTCCGGTGCATGTCACTTTTTCGGAACGACCAGGTCACAATTCCGGGTGTCAGCTCGACTGAGGAGTTGACACTGCCCGCGCCGGGAAACACCTCTCAACTGTCGGAGCCCCGAAACTCCGCCAATCTGCGGCATTGCAACTTGCACAGGGGTGTGCAATAACTTCGGACAGCAGGTGACTCGCCGCTTTCAGACGGTCAGCCTGTCAGCACTGTTCCGTTGCCGTGTTTCCCGTCGAGGTTTTCCGTGAATCGTCCCCACGTTCCCGCCAATCTTCCCGAACCCACCTGTCGACTGAACGAAGGCTGGCACTGTCTGCATCAGTACTACAAGGTCGATCAGCAGGCGCTGATGTTGCTCACGGATGTGGCTCGAGCCGAAGGACGTGACTATGTCAGTCGCATTCTGAATCCGTCCGGCGAATTTGCAACTGCCCGAATGCAGACGTCAATCGTAACCGGTCACCGAGCTGACCTGTGCGTGCTGCTGATGGATCCGGATCCTCTGAAAATCGATGCCATCACTCAGGAAATCCGCAACTCAGCTATCGGATCCGCTCTGAAGCCAACGTATTCCTTCGTATCGATCACAGAGATTTCGGAATATGTTCCGAGCGTCGAACAGTACGGTGACCGGCTGAAACGCGAAGGCGATGCTCCGGGCACCCCGGCATTTGAAGCCAAGATCAATGCTTACCGGCAGCGACTGCCTGCCATGAATCAGCAGCGACTGTATCCGGACATCCCGCCGTTTCCGGTCATGGCCTTCTATCCGATGAATAAGATCCGTCATCCTCAGGCAAACTGGTACACCCTGCCGTTCAGTGCCCGAGCTGAACTGATGGCTGAACATGCGACGTCAGGCATCAAGTTTGCCGGTCGCGTGACTCAGCTGATCACCGCGTCAACGGGCTTTGATGACTGGGAATGGGGCGTCACCCTGTGGAGCCGTTGTCCGGAATACATCAAGGAAATTGTCTACACGATGCGTTTTGATCAGGCCTCCGCGAAGTACGCCGGCTTCGGACCGTTCTACGTCAGCTACCCGGCCGCTCCGGAAGAAGCTCTGGCTCATCTGCGGATCTGATCGCATGTCTCGATACGATGTGGCCGTGCTGGGCGGAGGCATTGTGGGGCTGGCCACCGCGTGGCAGATTTCCCGTTTGGCTCCCCGTCGTTCCATCATTCTGCTGGAAAAGGAAACGACTCTCGCCGCTCACCAGACCGGTCGCAATTCCGGCGTGATTCATTCGGGAATCTATTACAAACCCGGGTCACTGCGAGCCGTCAACTGCCGCAAAGGTCGGCAGGCACTGGAAGCCTTCTGCACCGAACACAACGTCGCGTGGCAGCGGACGGGGAAGGTCATTGTCGCGACGTCGGAATCAGAACGACCGCAGCTGCAGTCGATCTTTGAACGAGGCCAGCAGAACGGAGTGCAGTGTGAACTGATCGGGAAAGAACGCCTTCTCGAACTCGAACCGCATGTGGCTGGTCTTGAAGCGATTCACGTTCCCGAAGCCGGCATTGTGGACTATCCCGGCGTCTGCGAAAAACTGGCCGAACTGCTGCGGCAACATGGAACTGACATTCGGCTGGGGAGCCGAGTCACCGGACTTCGACAGCAGACCGACAGCGTCAACATCTCCACTCCCACGGCCGACATTCAGGCAGCTCAGGTGGTCAACTGCACCGGGCTGCATAGTGACCGAATGGCACGCCTGTCCGGACAGGACTTTTCAGAAAGAATCGTCCCTTTCCGGGGCGAGTACTTTACGCTGAAACCTGATGCACATCATCTGTGCCGCACTCTGATTTACCCCGTCCCGGATCCCGCGTTTCCGTTTCTTGGTGTGCACTTCACGCGCATGATTGACGGTGGTGTTGAATGCGGTCCCAACGCAGTCCTGGCGCTGGCTCGAGAAGGCTACACCTGGACGACAATCAATGTTCGAGACATGTTTGAATCGATCACCTATCCGGGATTTCAGAAGCTTGCGTTCCGCTGCTGGAAAACGGGACTCGGTGAAATGTATCGTTCGCTGTCTCGAGCTGCGTTTGTGAGGGCTCTGCAGAAGCTGGTGCCCGAAATTCGATCTGACCAGCTGGAAGCTGCTCCGGCCGGTGTGCGAGCTCAGGCACTGGGGCGAGACGGCAAGCTACTGGACGACTTTCTGATCCTGAGAAAGGACCGAGTCCTCAACGTCTGCAACGCTCCGTCTCCGGCAGCGACCGCTTCCTTAAACATCGGCCGCCTGATTGCAGAACAGGTCCTGACCGACTGAATTCGGCCTTCATTCCGGAGTGTCAGCCAGCCGTTTTTCAGCCGGTTCAGGCCGAACAAAGTCTTTGCCCGCGGCGCGAGTCTCGGGAAGCGAAGCGTCAGTGAAACGAGTCTCTGGAAGTCGACACAAACATCGTCTGTGTCGGACCTTTGGCTCTTATGGCAGCTCACGAATCCGAAGTTTGCGGAACTGTATCGGAGAGCCTTCGCTTTCCAGGCACAGATATCCGTTCGAAGGACTGATGTCCGTTCCTCCTGACACTTCCTCGCCATTGACCCACAACCGAACTTCTCCGTTGATTGCTCGAATGTAGTACTGATTCCACTGACCATGGCCTTTGGCCAGATGCTTTCGAGGAAAGCTGCGGCTGCCGTTGGGGGAAACCGGTGGAAAAGGCGTCATTTTGACTCCAACAGGAAAGACGTCGCCGTTGGTGCCGAACCAGTCCGTCTTTCCGCCGTTGGATTTCACAAGGTCGGTGTAACCGTGGTCCAGGACCTGCACTTCAATTCCCTGAGGCAGCCCCGGTTTGCCCGCGGCCGTCAGTCGTTCAATGGATTCCGGAGTGGTCCACACAAACACGCCCGAGTTTCCTGCAGCCTTCTCGTGCATCCATTCCACCACCATTTCGAAGTTGCTGAACTGCTGAGCTGTTCTCAGAACACTCACCGGCCTTCCCGTGCAGTGCAGCACTCCCTCCTTCCATGACCACGTCTCATCAGCACTGTTCACTTTGACAAAATCCGCTGCACCCAGAGCTCGCCAGCCGGGCCCCTGATCATCAACCGCTGCTCGAACAACGGAATCCGCAGAACTGTCATCCGCATTCCCGTGCGAAACAGTTGCAGTCAGCAGTAGCAGTGCTGTGAACGAAGACCAGAGTTTCATGAGACGGCTTTCCGGAGATTGTCATTGGGGGCGGGCGATTGTCTGCGGAACCGCTGTTGTTCTGCGGACGGATGTCCTCTGAGGTTACCGTCGAACTGTGATTATGCCAAGAGGGCAGCCCGGATTCCCCCACGGCGCTGAATTCCGCCGCCTCGAAGAAAACTCCGCCTCAACGCTTTTCACAAAAACGGGACCGGAAATGGTACAATCGGAAGGTCGGGTGATGAACAATGAGGAAGTTCCGGCTCGAGATATTCCACGAGTGGGGTCTCGGGGCGTTCCTGTGGGAGAAGAGGTCAGATGCAGCATCACTGTCGTCGATATCGCAAATTGAATGGAACCCGCCGTGACATGCTTCGGCAGTGCGCGACGGGATTCGGGTCGGTGGTGCTGGCCAGTCTGCTGCATGAAGCCCGAGCAACGGAAGCGGCAGCTGAGAAGAATTCAGCACTCGATGAATTCGGACCAAAGCCGACTCACTTCGACCCGAAGGCTCGCAGCGTCATCTTTCTGTATATGGATGGCGGAGTTTCGCAGGTGGATTCCTTCGACCCCAAGCCTCGGCTGGATCAGGAAAACGGCAAACCCTTCCCTGTAAAGACAGAACCGACTCAGTTCAACAACATCGGAAACACTCTGGCCAGTCCGTGGAAGTTCAGGAACTACGGTGAATGCGGCACTCCCGTCAGCGATCTGTTTCCGTTCATTGCCGAACACGTCGACGACATGGCTGTCGTGAGGTCGATGGTGTCGAATTTTCCGGAACATACCAACGCCAATTATTTTCTACACACCGGTCACGGTCAGCAGGGGCGTCCGTCGATGGGAGCCTGGTTCGGATACGGTCTGGGAACGGAATGCCGGGATCTGCCGCACTACATCATTCTGAATGGCGGCTTGATTCCGCCCGGAGGCATGGACAACTTCGGCAGCGGATTTCTTCCCGCAAGTACTCAGGGATCTATCTTCGCAAATTCGGATCCTCCTGTTGCCGACATCCGGCGTCGGGAAGCGACCGCCGATCTGCAGCGACGCAAGCTGGATCTGATTCGCAGGCTCGATCAGAGTGTGCTGGAACAGTACGGACATGATGACCAGATTGAATCCGCCATTGCCAACTACGAACTGGCCGCGCGCATGCAGCTGGCCGTGCCGGACCTGATGGATCTGAGCTCCGAGACTCAGGAGACTCAGAATGCCTACGGAATGTCGGCCGACTTTAAGAACACTCAGACCTTCGGACGTCAGTGCCTGATTGCCCGCCGCCTGGTCGAACGGGGTGTCCGCTTCATTCAGCTGACGTGTCCCGGAGGCAACGGTGACCGCTGGGACCAGCACAGCAATCTGGTGGACGGTCATTCCCAAAATGCCAGAAGCGTGGACCAGCCCATCGGTGCTCTCATCGCGGACCTGAAGGAACGCGGACTTCTGGAAACCACTCTGCTGGTCTTCACGGGTGAATTCGGACGAACCCCGTTCGCTCAGGGCTCAGACGGTCGCGACCATAATCAGTATGGATTTTCGCTATGGATGGCGGGTGGCGGTATTCGAGGCGGCACCGTCTATGGTGCCACCGACGAATTCGGCTACAAGGTCGTGGAGAACAAAACAGAAATTCACGACCTGCATGCAACCATGCTGCATCTGTTCGGCATGGACCACACTCGACTGACCTACCGTTTCAGCGGCCGCGATATGCGGCTCACGGATGTCGCCGGGCACGTTCTTCACGACATTCTTGCGTGATGGGAACGTGCTTACATCGAGCGGGCTTTCCTGCGGAAATCTGACAGCTGGCATGCGCGACAACGAGTCCTCAGAGTTCTGCAGAACGGAGAGACAGCCTGAAGGCTGGACGCGCTGCGAGTCGCCGCCTTTTCTTTGGTCCCGGTTACCGGTCCAATTTGCAACTGTGTATCTGTTGCCGCTTTTGGTGGGGTTATGACGCCTGTTCCGGACGGAGGCTTGCTGGTTTTCCGGATTTCTGAGGGCCTGCCGATACATGCGACCTATGTTTCCGAAACGCAACCTTCGTTTCGATTCTTCGGGCCTCGACATGTCAACTGCCTCTACCGCCACAGAACACTCAAATTCAGGCACTCAGGAACAGTGTCCTCGATGTCATTCGCTGCGACCATGGGGCGAAAACTCATGGTGTCCGGATTGCGGCTACTATCCCATGGTCGACCGGGGAGCCACCGACGGTTCTTCGTGGGCCGACAGTCTTCCGGATTTGCCCGAGGAAGAAACGGACGATCATAGAACCGCTCTGGAATCGATCCCGGGATGGTTCTGGGCAATGATCGGCGTGAGTATGGCCATCACCGTCATCAGTGCGGCCGTGCGGCTGACGCTGCCAACCGAAGACGACATTCCTGTTCGCGGAACCATCGCTCTGGTTCAGCTGACAATCGGATTGATCAGTATGCTGACGGCCCATCTGATGGCCGCGAAATATGCGCTCAGCAACGACCGGCGTCTGAATGCCGGCGACATCGTGCTGTCCTGGTTCAATATCTGGCAGCCCACGATCATCAGTCTTCCGGAAACGTGCAAACGAATCTGGGCGATGGTCTGGGGCGGAGTTGCCGTCATCACGGCCGTGACGATCATCGGCGGGATTGACTACTCAGCTCCATTTCGCACAGAACGCGAAGCTCCAAAACTGAAGCCACTCAGCGTCATCGGTGCCGTCGCCAATGCGGCCAAAGCACAGGCGGCCGCTAACGGCGACCAGCCTCAGTCACTGGACGAAGCATTCGCTGACCTGCAGTCACAAACTCAGGAGATGGTCAATCAGAACGGCGGAGGTTCGGGCAAGTCGATGGAAGAAGCATTCGCAGAACTCGGTGACGTCGACAGGATGCTGGAACAGAGCACCGGCGTGTTGAATGAAATGGGCGGAGCAGCCGGCGTTGCTGCCATGACTGCCGAAGAGATGGCCGCAAAGCTGGCGGCGACTCGCGAAAAGGCAACATTAAACTGCTACGTCTACGGAGTCATTGCCAATAAGCAAAGCGTTCCGGTCGCACTGCTGTTCGCGGCGAATACCAGAGGCGAGGAGCAGCATGTGGCGCAGATCCTGGGCAAGGATATCGACCGTGACCTGTATCGCACGATCGTCATGCGGCTGTACAACGCTGTTCAGCCGAATCCGGAAATTCCGACCGAACGCAAAGCGATCTGGGTAAAACCGATCGTCACCTGTCGCCTGAATTTCGAAAAGATCACGGACGAAGGTGAGCTGGAAAATGCCAAAATCGAAGCCATCATCGTTGATCAGAAGGGCCGGTACGATTCCGGGTCTGATGCAGATTCTCCCCGCCGAACTCAGCGACGATAACTCGGACAGGGCACAAGGACGTGGGCTGACGTTTCCGAAATGCTCACATCTGAAACGCTCTCAATTGTCACTCTGAATCGATGTGCCCGGTCCGCTGGGTACATCTTTCAGAGCCAGACACTACACTAAAGCAGTTTGCTTTACCATGTGCCCGCGCCAAGCGTCTTTCGATAGCAGAAACGCTGAAGCCCGCGAGGCAGTGTGTGTCAGCGATTTCGAAAGATGCTCAAATTTCCTGCCACATCTGTCGGTGTGGTTCGAAACAGGTCCCGAGACGTCTCATGGAACACGTTGTCCCGCCATCTCTGCTGTTTGACTTTCAGCTGGCGATTCCTCGATGCGAATCGCCGCAGGGCTCAAAGGCGAAACGCCTGCTGAATCCGGGCGATGGCAGTCAGCTGTTCCTGCCTGCGGTTCTGAACGAACAGAAGATGTTCGCAGACGTGCGAGCCGGATGGAACGACGAAGGGATCGCCGTCAGTGTCCGGGTTCATGGAAAACCGGATGTTCCCGACGGGGCGTCGAAGGACATGCGCCACGCGGATGCCGTCCTGCTGTGGCTGGATACTCGGCCGGCCGCCAACGTGCATCGAGCCACCGAATACTGTCACCATTTTGGGTTTCTGCCCGCGGACAATGAAAATGACGGAGCCCCGTCGGCCTGTGTGCTGCCGATCGCTCAGCAGCGACTGCAGAGAATTGATTCCGATGTCCGTCGCTTCCAACTGAAGACTCACATCACCAGCGACGGCTACGAACTGGAAATCTGGATCCCCGGCAGTCAGCTCCACGGCTTCCGGGAAATCGCTCAGATCGGGCGGATTGGCTTTTCCTGCATCGTCCAGGACAGCCACCTGGGGCAGCAGCACATGTTTCTGGACGAAAACTTTCCCGTCACATTCGACCCGTCGCTCTGGCTGCCCATTCAACTGCTGAACGACCCAAAATAACGACCGCTGGCCACAATCAGGGCCGTGAGCGCTTCGACGGTTTTCGAGAAGCCTGCTGTGTCAGCAGAGTTTCGGCCAGTTGACGACCGGTTTTCGACAGCGGAAGGTCATGAAGATCGTCGGCTCGGAACCACTGAAATCCGGATCCTGCGAGAATCCGTCCCGAATCAGCTGTGGCCTGGAAGCACAGCAGGCGGATTCGATATCGAGTCACTGTGTGTCGGATTTCCTGAACCGGTGCGGCATCTACCGGATTCAGCCCCGTGATGTCTCGAAACCGATCCTGAAGACTCAGAGGCCACGCGGTTGGTTCCGGACTGTCATCGGTCTCCATGTCGAACAGCGATCTTTGTCCGGAATGGCGGGCCGTCCCGGATCGCTGTTTTTGGATCCGCGGCAGAGCCTCAGCTTCGGCTTCAGTGATTTCGAAGCGAGGAAAGTCCCACAGCCCGGCCCAGCGTTCTGCTTCCGTTCGCTGCCTGAGCAGATACCGGCCGCTTCTCCGGACCGCAACTGCCACTTCGATGAGATCCGTCATGACCACCTTCTGAGCGGCCACGGGGATATCATTCTGTCGATTGTTCTCCCGAGCTTTACACGAAGCCAGCAGCGGGCAGGTGTTGCATTCCGGATCAACAGGACGACAAATCTGCGATCCGATATCCATCACGGCCTGATTGAAATCGGCCGGTCGTTTTCGGGACACTGCCCACCCGGCAAACTTCCATAATGTCTTCTGGCCTTCAGTGCCGCGGGGATCAATTTCCAGGGCGATCAGTCGGGAAAACAGTCTCAGGGTGTTGGCTTCCAGAATCGCGGCGGGCTGCTGGAAGGCAAACGACGCAATCGCACCAGCGGTGTACGGGCCGATTCCCGGTAACTGCTGCAGTTGTTCCGCTGATTCCGGAAACCGACCATCGCAGTCATTCACAATGGTCTGAGCCGCTTTGTGCAGGTTGCGAGCGCGACTGTAATAACCCAGACCTTCCCATGCTCGCAGCACGTCCGACTGTTCCGCTGCCGCCAGCGTCTGCACGTCGGGGAATTGCGACAGGAACCGTTCGAAGTACGGCAGGACAGCAGCGACGGTCGTCTGCTGCAGCATGATTTCACTGATCCAGATGCGATACGGATCGGAAGATGCTCGCCAGGGGAGTTGTCGTCCGTGCCGGTCATACCAGCCCAGAATTCGCGATCGCAGTCGACGGCGCCATCCGAGATCAGTGAGCTTGGGGAAGGCAGACATCTCAGGCGGTACTCTGTTCCATCATCAGACACGCAGATCAGAGGCGGTGCCTCAGGTCATCCGAGTTTCCGCTCGGAAACCCTGCCCGTCGCCGTCAAAACCAGACTCATCCGGACCGGGTTGCGGCCGGGCAGCGTAGCGAAACCGATGGCGTCACTCCAGGCCCTTCAGGAAGTTTTTCAGATCTGCTTCCAGCTCTTCCGCACCATTGCCAACCGGTTTCACTCGGCGGGCAGCAGGCTCTTCCACAACCTCCGGCTCTTCCCCATCGTCAATCACTTCGATCAGATCGTCGTCGTCAACCAGGAGAACCTCGTGTTCGTCTACGAATTCCAGAGCGTCGTCGTCCAGTTCGATGATTTCGCCAATGTCGTCCTCGACGACTTCCACGACATCCTCGTCAATGACCTCAATCAGATCGGCATCCAGAAACCCGTCTTCGAAATCCGCTTCAGAGGTCACCAGGTCGGCCTCGCTGACAACCGCCGTCGGTTCAGCATCATCGTCGGCAAACAGCGGCAGATCTTCCAAAAGTGATTCATCATCTGCTTCGACAGGGGAATCGGCAAAACGGCTGTTTTCGAGCACTTCATCAGAAACGTAGTCTGCCGTTGCTTCGTCATCCTCAGCAGAAGGCCCCGCGTGTTCCAGCGAGAATTTCATCGCATCCGACGGACCCGATGCGCCAGGTGAGACGGCCAGAGTGCCTTCGAATTCATCCTGAGGAAGCGTCGGAAGCAGATCATCACTGAGTGCTTCGACATCCGCTTCCAGACTCTGATCAGCGACATTGATTTCCATCAGTCCGGCAGCGGGCGATTCCGACTCCACACGAGCCACAAACCGAATCGGTCCGACCGCAAGGACGGCTCCATCCGACAATGTAAACCGTTTTCCGGAACTGAGCTTCTGGCCATTCAGCCATGTTCCGTTACTGCTGTCGAGATCGGTTACCGACACGCCGTCTTTGCTGATCCTCAGGAAGCAGTGTCGGCGGCTGACCTGCGGAGCTGACAAACGCAGGTTGCAATCGGCTCCCCGGCCAATCACGATATCGTGTCGAACAGTCACCCTGCGAATGTTGGACGGCTGATCCTGCAGTTCCAACACGACTTTCATAGCGACTTTCCAGGGAGAATTCGGCCGGAAACGTCCGGCGGTGAGAATCAGCAAACTTCAACAGCGTGCCAGAACACAGTCAGGCCTGCAAGTGGGATATGCGAAAAACGCAGCGTTTGGATAGATTCCCCCACATTCAGTCGTCCTGTCAGTCATTCAGAAACAGCCGGACGGTTCGCAGACGCCCCCTCGGGGTGACTGAAATCCGTCGGCTCGACCCTGCCAAAGCCATCATCATGACCGTTGACTGGGAATCTTTTTCGGACAAAACCATTGAAGTCGCCGAAGTTCGTCTGCTGGGAATGGTGGACCTGCCCTCTGCGCTGGCTCTTCAGAAACTGACGGTTCATGAGGTTCGCCTGCAAAGTCGTCTGAGTGCCGCGATCCTGATCTGCGAACATCCTCCCGCGGTATCCAGGGGGCGACAGGCAACCATTCTGGAACTTCCGGTGGATCAGCGTGAGCTGGAAGCACGACTGCTGACGGTTCATCATGTCGCTCGTGATGGCGGAACTATCCTGCATGTCCCCGGTCAGCTGGCGATCTATGTCATCGTGTCCCTGAATGAATGCGGCTACCACCAGAACGAATTCTGCTGGCGACTTCAGGAAGCCGTCCTCCGCAGCTGCCGCGAAGCTCAGGTCGCCGCCTTTCGGAAACCTGATGACCCCACCGGAGTCTGGGGACGATGCGGACGACTGGCCGAAATCGCGGTTGGTGTCGACCGAGGCGTCACCAGTTTCGGAATTGTCCTGAATGTCAGCTGCAGTCTGACGGAGTTTTCTGAAATCGGTCGAGGCCTGATCGGTGACAGGATTTCATCCCTGAATACCGAACGAGTTCGACCGACGCTGATGCCTCAGATCCGAGCCTCCCTGATTGATCAGATCACCACACAAATCGGCTACCCCGACTACCACATCCACACCGGCCATCCCTTTCTGAAACGCACGCGCCAGCAGGTCCCGCTTGCCAATGACGATGCTGACTGAAAGCCGAAACCGTTTGCTGAGGCAATCCCAGGACAGGCCCACCGTCGTGAGTGTCTTTTTTGGGATGGTGTCTGTGTGAACACTTTCCGCGTTCGCCCGTCGGTTGACAGTGTTTGTCAGTGGTGAGTACTCTTGCCTGGATGGACGCCTTACATCCTCAGGAACTGCTGCAGCAGCATTTTGGATTCTCTGAATTCCGGGAAGGACAGCAGGTTGTCATTGAACATCTGCTGAACGGGAAGTCGGCGGCAGCCGTGTTTCCCACCGGCGGCGGGAAGAGTCTGTGCTACCAGCTGCCTGCTCTGGCACTCGACGGGCTGACTCTGGTGGTGTCGCCGCTGATTGCTTTGATGAAGGATCAGATCGACGCGCTGACGGCTCGCCGCATCGCCGCTGCCCGGCTGGATTCGACTTTGTCCGCCGACGAAAGCCGACAGGTCATGGAGTCAATTCGGCGAGGAGATCTGAAACTGCTGTATGTGGCTCCGGAACGCTTCAACAACGAAATGTTTCGTCAGCAGATGCAGCAGGTGAAGGTGAGCCTGTTCGCGGTCGATGAAGCTCACTGCATATCAGAATGGGGACACAACTTCCGTCCGGACTATCTGAAGCTGGCCGAGTTTGCAAAACAGTTCCGGGCCGAACGCATTCTGGCTCTGACAGCCACGGCAACTCCGGCGGTACTGAAGGACATGTGTCGTGTCTTCCACATCGCCGAAGAGTGTGCTGTCTGCACGGGTTTCTATCGCAGCAATCTTCAGCTGGTCACCACGCCGGTCGATGACACGAATCGCAATGCCGTGCTGATCGAACGTCTGAAGGCGGCCACTCCCGGCCCGACCATCGTCTATGTGACTCTGCAAAAGACGGCAATGAATGTGGCCGCCCGACTTCAGGAGGCCGGGTTTGATGCTCGGCCTTATCATGCGGGTCTGAAGGATGACGTGCGGTCTGAAGTCCAGGACTGGTTTCTGCAGTCAGACAGCGGCATCGTCGTGGCCACGATCGCGTTCGGCATGGGTGTCGACAAGTCGAACATTCGAGCTGTCTATCATTACAACCTTCCCAAAAGCCTGGAAAACTACTCACAGGAAATCGGCCGAGCCGGACGGGATGGTCTGCCGTCGGTGTGTGAAACGCTGGCCTGCCCGGACGACCTGACCGTGCTGGAAAACTTTGTTCTGGGCGACACGCCCACAGCCGCCGCGGTCGGACGTCTGCTGGCAGAAGTGTTTGGTCAGGAGGAAGAATTCGACATCAGTCTGTACGAACTGGCTCAGCTGAGCGACATCCGGCCGCTGGTTGTGAGAACACTGCTGACGTATCTGGAACTGGACGGCTATCTGGAAGGCGGAACTCCGTTTTATTCGGGCTATCAGTTCAAACCGCTGATGTCGTCGGCTGAAATCCTGAAACGGTTTGAAGGAGAACGTCAGCAGTTCCTGAAGAAGTTGCTGGCCCAATCCGTCAAACGCCGCACATGGTTCGGGATTGATACGGATCAGGCCGCCGCTCGACTGGGTGAACCTCGAGACCGCATCATCCGGGCTCTGGACTATCTGGGGGAACAGCAGATGCTGGAACTGAAGGTTGAGGGTGTTCGAAATCGTTATCGACGCCTGAAACAGCCGGACGACCTTCAGCAGCTGACTCAGGATCTGTACGGCCGCATGGCGGATCGGGAACGACGGGAACTGCAGCGGCTGGATGAAGTTCTGGAATTGATCGAACTGGACGCCTGCCAGACAGCTCACCTGTGCCGCCACTTCGGCAAACCACTGGAAGATCCCTGCGGACACTGTTCGTGGTGTCAGGAACAGACCGCCGCCCACATGCAGCACCGCTCGGACGTGACGCTCAGCAAAGACCAGTCAGACTCAGTTCGAAAAGCCATCCGCGACCTGTCCTCCGCTCTGCCCGCTCCCGAACAAATCGCCCGAATCCTCTGCGGCCTCTCCACCCCCGCCATCTCCGCCGCCCGCCTCCAGAAATCCCCCCACTTTGCCCGCTTCGAAGAATTCCCGTACCGGACCATCCTCGTTGCTGTCCGTGAAAACAGCGACCTCCGGTAGACGGCCGGATTCGCAGCGATTCCCTGCAGGCGATGGGACCTGCTGAAACCAACTGAGAATCCGTGGGGCAACATCAAAAACCGCAGTGCGATAAAATTCGTTAAATGTAATTGACGGCGTTATTGAAATCGATAGGATGCGACTATGTGGCGGTTGCAGACCCCTTGAAACGGAGTGAGTGATGCCTCAGCAGAATCGCGGGTTTTCGAATCCCAACAGGAACAACGTTCAGCAGAATTCACACGATTCAAGGTGGCCACCTCACTTTGAGCCGCCGTCCGGGAACAGGCTGCGGCGGCTGGTCGTAGCTTCGGTTGAATCTGGCCGCCGGACCGCAGCTGACCTCCGCGACCGGCTTTGGGTCGACTGCCGGTCAAGTATTGATCAGCTGGTGCAGGACGGTCTGCTTGAAGAGGCTGGGAACAGACTGGCATTGACCGAGCTGGGCGTCTTTTCTCTGCACAACCCCGAATGGGAAGTCCCATCGCCTCAACACTACCGGAATGTCATTCATGAATGCCTGTATCGGACGAACGGGCGATCCGTTCAACGTGAGCGGCTGTACTGGAACATCGCCAAAGAAGTGGGTACCGGGGTTAGTCAGGGAGCAATCGACACTGAGCTGTCGTATCTGGAAGACACCGGGCTGATTCGGACAGGTCGTGAAATTGGCCTGACGGCGAAAGGTGTGGAAGACTTCGAGAACAGCCGACAACCCGCATCAGGTTCGATGGAGCGTTTGAAGGAGCATCTGGCGGCTGCATCTCAATTGGTGCAGATCCTGAAACTGGTGTTGGTGGTCATCAGCATTCTTCTCGGTCTGTGTTGCAGCCAGCCTGCTGCAACAGAAGTGAGCACGCCCACCGATGATCCGCTGGTTGAAGTTGACGCGGCAACGATGTCGAAGTCGAAGTCGAAGTAAGGGAAATTACTCTGGTCGCCGCTGGAGGTGACCCTGAGTTGGTTGTACCGCTCAGATTTGAAAGCAAACTGATGAAGAAGAAAAAGACAACTCGCAACCCGTCGGCTTCACTGCGAACCGGAGTTGCGCTGGTGCGGTTGTCGCCGCTGGCCGTGGAAGGACTTTTGGAGGAGATGGACCAAACACTGACGAAAGCCGACTACGAGCACGTCAAAGGACTTCTGAAGCTGTTTCAAAAGGATGGCGACTTTGATGCTTCCTATGTGGCGTGCCTGAATCAGCAGTCACCCGGAAAACCGGAAGCCACGCAGCAGTCGAACTTTCGAGCCTTTCGGTCCCGAGTGGCGAAAGCTGCTCGTGAAGCCGGGCTGGAGCTGCGGATTGAAGTGGATACGCTGAAGGATGCTGAGCGAAAAACGGTCTGGATTGTAGGCAGAGATCGGACGGAGATTGAAGCCACTCACCTGTCCCAGGCAGCCAGTCGATCCTCGGTGGAGACCTTTGTTGAAACGGATGGACACCGTCTGACCGAAGGCAATTCGTGGGAGTATCCTGCAACTCCCGTGATTGAGCTCCCGAGCCGAGTGTCAGCCAAAAATCGAGACCGGCGAGATGCCGAAGAAAGCGAGCTGATTGGGACAGAACGGGATGCCCAATTGCTGGCGGAGCATGATGACTCCGTCCCCTGCTATCAGGAAACGGACGGAGCAACCACTCGTCTGGACCAACTGTCCAGAGAGACACCATCTCTGGATCGCAGCGGCGGCAGTGGTTACGAACGTCTTCGCGGCGGGTCGCAGTCCGTTCTGAGGCTGCTGGATGACTGGGCCGAAGATGCCGGGTCAGCTCCCTATGCGGCGGTTCTGGGTGAATATGGAATCGGAAAGACCACCAATCTGAAGGAGTGGACGCAGCGACGGCTGAAAAATCGCGAGCAGCACCCGGAACAGCCACTGGTGCTGTTCATCGACCTGCGGCACCACATCGATGGCCAGCAACGAAGTGCGATTCCCACGCTGAACGCAGTTCTGCAGGCTTCAATTAACACCGTCAGTCGAGGTGAAGCGACGGCTGACCCCGGACAGCATTCTGAAACTGGTTCGGGATCACGCAGCCATTCTGATCTTTGATGGCCTGGACGAAAAGCTGTGTCACATGGACGAAATCGAGGGACGGGAATTCCTGAGACGGCTGAGAGACGCGTTGCCGCTGGACATTATCCGAGATCCACAGCGACATTCGGGACGACTGGTGTTCAGCTGTCGGTCGCACTTTTTCGCGTCACTGCAGGATCTGAAGAGTTCTCTGCTGGGCGAAGACCGGGAAGCTGTGCGTCCGAAGGATTACCTGGCACTCATTCTGCTGCCACTGACACAGCAACAGATCCGGGGCTACCTGAAGCAGTTGTTTGGGGACGAATGCGAATCCGAAGCCGAAGCCGCTGAACGAGCCAACGCGGCATGGCAACTCCTGCAGTCGATTCACAATCTGTCGGAGTTATCGCAGCGGCCTTATCTGATGTCGATCATTGCAAATGAGATTGAGCCTCTGGAAGAAATGCGAGCATCGGGGCAGACGGTGCGAGGGGTGACGTTGTATGACATGGCGGTGGCGAGTTGGCTGGGCAGAGACAACACCAAGCACAAGTTGAATCCGCTGGACAAGCGGCGGCTGATGGAAGGCCTGGCGTGTGAAATCTGGAAGAATGAAGAACGGGAACTGCCATGGGAGAACGTCCGTGCCTGGCTGCTGAAACAGATCGATGACAATGCCGAATTAAGAGTGTCGTTGAAGGGTTTTCCCATTCAGGTTGTGGAAGAAGATTTTCGCACGGCCACATTTGTGTTGAGGCGGGATACGGATGAATCCAGCTTCCGGTTTGCTCATACATCCATGCACGAATACTTCCTGGCAAAAGCTCTGCATTCGGCCCTGCTGCAGCCTGAAACGATCAACCGTGTCTGGAATCTGCCTCAGCCGTCTGTGGAAACATTTCGGTTTCTGGGGCAATTGATTGAAACCGGACGAACGACCGATCAGAAGCGGGCTTTGACCTCGATTCATGATGTGCTGCAGCAAAGTCGGGACAGTGGGCGGCCGGATGTCACCGCAAAGAACCTGTTTTTGTACTGCGTGCAGGCAATGCGGGACACCCTGCCGGTGCCGGAACTGCCAAACGTGGACCTGCATGGACTGGATCTGCGAAAACTGGAGATTTGCGGCAGGTCTCCGGAATATCGCTGGAATCTGCAGCATGCCAATTTCAGTGATTGCCGACTAACGGCAGGCACTCTGAAAAACCTGGATCTGACCGGAGCTTGCCTGCAGCGGACGATTCTGGAAGCTGCGGAATTCCATGACTGCCTCGCAGACGAACTGACCGTCAATGAAGCGTGCTTCAGAAACACTCTGTGGCGACGTTGCCGGTCCATCGGCACTGAATGGCACCATGCGGACTGTGGCGGCATGACGGTTGTCCTGTCCACGGGCTTTCACCCCGGCGAAAGGGAAACGGGAATCGCCAGTGGAACTTCAGAACGACCAGCCAATCACCACCGAATCACGACGGATGCCGGACATACATCTTCTGTCAGGAGTGTGAGCTTTTCTCCGGATGGTCGGACCCTCGCTTCCGCATCGGGAGACATGACGGTGCGTTTGTGGAGTGCGTCGGACGGCACGCACCTGCGCACCCTCGAGGGACATACATCTTCTGTCTTGAGCGTGAGCTTTTCTCCGGATGGTGGGACCCTCGCATCCGCGTCTCATGACATGACGGTGCGTTTGTGGAGTGCGTCGGACGGCACGCACCTGCGCACCCTCGAGGGACATACATCTTATGTCTTGAGTGTGAGCTTTTCTCCGGATGGTCGGACCCTCGCATCCGCGTCTTTTGACATGACGGTGCGTTTGTGGAGTGCGTCGGACGGCACGCACCTGCGCACCCTCGAGGGACATACATCTTCTGTCTGGAGTGTGAGCTTTTCTCCGGATGGTCGGACCCTCGCCTCCGCGTCTTCTGACAGGACGGTGCGTTTGTGGAGTGCGTCGGACGGCACGTACCTGCGCACGCTCGAGGGACATACAGCTGATGTCTGGAGTGTGAGCTTTTCTCCGGATGGTCGGACCCTCGCCTCCGCGTCTTCTGACAGGACGGTGCGTTTGTGGAGTGCGTCGGACGGCACGCACCTGCGCACCCTCGAGGGACATACAGATTCTGTCTTGAGTGTGAGCTTTTCTCCGGATGGTCGGACCCTCGCATCTTCTGACAGGACGGTGCGTTTGTGGAGTGCGTCGGACGGCACGCACCTGCGCACCCTCGAGGGACATGCAGATGATGTCAGGAGTGTGAGCTTTTCTCCGGATGGTGGGACCCTCGCATCCGCGTCTCATGACATGACAATGCGTTTGTGGAGTGCGTCGGACGGCACGCACCTGGCACCCTCGAGGGACATACAGCTGATGTCAGGAGTGTGAGCTTTTCTCCGGATGGTCGGACCCTCGCATCCGCGTCTCATGATGGCACAATGCGTTTGTGGAGTGCGTCGGACGGCACGTACCTGCGCACGCTCGAGGGACATACATCTTCTGTCATGAGTGTGAGCTTTTCTTCGGATGGTCGGACCCTCGCATCCGCGTCGGCAGACAGGACGGTGCGTTTGTGGAGTGCGTCGGACGGCACGCACCTGCACCCTCGAGGGACATACAGATGATGTCTGGAGTGTGAGCTTTTCTCCGGATGGTCGGACCCTCGCATCCGCGTCGGCAGACAGGACGGTGCGTTTGTGGAGTGCGTCGGACGGCACGCACCTGCGCACGCTCGAGGGACATACAGCTTCTGTCTGGAGTGTGAGCTTTTCTCCGGATGGTCGGACCCTCGCATCCGCGTCGGCTGACGAGGACGGTGCGTTTGTGGAGTACGTCGGACGGCACGCACCTGGCACGCTCGAGAAACATACAGCTTTTGTCTTGAGTGTGAGCTTTTCTCCGGATGGTCGGACCTCGCATCCGCGTCTTTACACGAAGGTGAGTTTGTGGAGTGCGTCGGACGGCACGCACCTGCGCACCCTCGAGGGACATACAGATGATGTCTGGAGTGTGAGCTTTTCTCCGGATGGTCGGACCCTCGCATCCGCGTCGGCAGACAGGACGGTGCGTTTGTGGAGTGCGTCGGACGGCACGCACCTGCGCACGCTCGAGGGACATACAGCTGATGTCAGGAGTGTGAGCTTTTCTCCGGATGGTCGGACCCTCGCATCCGTGTCTCGAGGTCACATTCTGCAGCATGATGTCGATTCGGGAGACCGGGTGCTGACCATCGTTCAGGGGCGATCCAACGCCACAGCTGCCTTTGATGGCGACGATCGAATTCTGCACTGTGCCGGAGACGCATGGCGACTTCTGGCATGGAGACACAACGCCCCCGGCCCCCAGGACCGAGTTTCACTGCCCATCGAATTCTTCGGTCCGCTGCCCACGTCCCAGTCTGGCTGACTTTTCTGTTCCTGCCTTCAATCCGCCCGTGTTGGTGAAATCCTGAGTCACGGGAGGATTTCCGGCTGTGTTTTGCGTTATCACAATCACGGGTTGGGGGGTCGTCTTGAGTTCCTGGTGGTCGGGCGTCAAGATAGGGTGGCGAAACGTGTGCCGGAGGCGGTGCTGTCCGGGAGTCTGATGAAAGAATTGTGTTATGGAATTGCCAAAGTGTCCTTCGTGCGGTCAGTCAGTTCTGGATGACGACGCTCAGGACTGTCCGTTCTGCGGATCGCCGATGAAAGGACCTGCCGTCAAAAAGGCTCAGGCAAAGCCCGGCACGTCGCCTTCTGCTCCGCCCGTCAAACCTGGAACTTCGGCGAAACCCGAACCTGACAGCGACGATCCGTTTGCCATTGCTCAGAACCCGGCCGGTGGCAAGGTGATTCCGTGTGCTCCGAAGCCCATGAAAGGGCGGCTGCACCGAGTTGTCTGTCCGATGTGCGATACTCAGGGATTCGTTCCCAAAGCCGCTGTCGGACATCAGGTGCGGTGTGCCAACAAAGACTGCCTGGTTCCGCTGTTCACAGCTCCGGCGGACGCGGACGAAGCCAAAAAGCCTCGCACACCGACTCGAATGAACGAAGAGGAACCTCGACGGAAGAAGGTTCCCGCTGACCCCGGGGCTCCGAAGAATCCGATGGTCATGTACGGCATCGTCGGAGGCGTTCTGCTGGTCCTGACGCTGGGGCTGGTGGCGTGGCTGAATCAGCCCGCTCCGACTCATCTGGGTCCGGCCAACATCCCTCTGCCTGTTGCCGGTGATGACGATCCCGACGAGGACAATCCGCAGACACCCGTCAAGCCGCCTCAGGACACGCCGGAAACGACGAACGTGAAAGCCGCCGATCTGCTGCCGGCGATGATTCAGGTGGCTCGGATCACTAGTGGTAACCGCGACAAGGCGTTCTGCCGACGCCTGACCGGCGATACTGCATTGAGACTGGGACTGACCGCCGAAGCTCAGGCCGAGTTCGCTCAGATGGCAAAGATCTCCAGCAGCACCAGCCGCGACACGAAGTACTATCAGATTGCGCCGCTGGTTGAGGACTTCTGGCGGCTGCGAACGGCCGGAAAAACTGCCGACGCAGATTCACAGCTGAAGAAAGCCGCTGCGCTGTCTGACGGCATTCCCGGCACCGGTGTGCTGGCGATTGAATCCGGAATTTCTCTGGCCGCGGCTCTGGCGGAAACCGGCGATGTGCCGGCTGCCACCGCGGTAGTCGAAGGCCTGCAGCGCGATCAGACGCTGGCCACCCAGATCGACGCGGTTCGCCTTGGCGTTTGGCTGACCCTGGCCACTTCCATTCAGGAAGACGGCCGACGTTCGCCTGCACCGGACGCGGTCTTCCTGTGGAACGAACCACTGCTGACAGCGACCGGTCTGGAACTGGCTCTGCACCGGCGTTGGGAGACTGCTGTGGCATGGGCGACCAGTCTCAAGAATCCGCTGACGGTGAGTGACACTCTGGCCGCCATCACAGCCGAAGCGGTTGCGGTGAAAGCCAGTGATGCCACCGGGGATCAGATTCTGACGGCAGCCGCAGCTCACAGTCCGGAAACTCAGCTGCGAGTTCTCAGTCTTCTGGCTCAGAACTCAAATGCCGCCAATCGGTGGCAGGCAGCATCGGCGGCGTTGCCGGCGGCTCCGGAAAACCAGGCCGTCTCGCCGGACAAGATCCAGGCCGTGCTGGATTCTGATGTCACCAAAACGGCAGCCACTACAGAACAGGCTCTGGCGCTGGCAGAATTCGCAATCGCGGCCATGCGGCATGGTGACGAAGCCACTGCCATCGAAGGAATCGGCCGCCTGTACGCGACACTGGTTTCGGAAATCGCTCCGACGACGGCACTCAGAAAAGCCAGCGCGGAACTGCAGAAGGACGAGCAGGGCGTTCGGCGACGAGTGGCCGAGCAGCTGGGCCTGTCGGATGATAACCAGATTCGGTCCCGCTACCTGTCCTATCGACGAAACATTGACCGGCTCTCAGCAGCCGCAGAAGACCGGCGTCTGCTGCTGATTCGCTGCCTTGTTCGAATTGTCGATCAGGGAGGTCTGAAAGCCGTGAAAGCGGCTCTGAAGGAAAACGACGCCGTCATGGAAAAGGAAGTCTGTCTGGACGATCTCAAACAGCTCCTTGATGCAGCGGTGATCGCTGCCGGACATTCCTCCGCCGACATTCCGGAGGATCATCCGGAACACGTTCAGCGACTTCAGCGAACTGAACCAATTCCGGAAATTGCAGCCGCCACATCCATTGGAGCCGCATGGGGGAAGTATTCGGAAACGGGTCGCGCGGTCTCGATTACCGAACTGGAAAACAGCAGGGATCTCTACGGTCTGCGAGCCGCACACGCCGCCTTCCTTGCAGAACTTGCCGCGAAAAAACAGCAAGCCAAACCGCTGATCGAAGATCTGGCTCAGTTAAAAGACGAGCTGTGGCGAGAGGGCTGTCTGAGCCTTGCGGCGTTTGCATTGACGGAAAACGGACATTCCACGGAAGTTTCCGGAGCTCTGACCACTATCAATCTGTCTCCGACCCAGCGGCTGCTGGCCATGCATGCCATGGCGCGAGCCCTTCTTCGAGAAAGCCAGCCATGAGCGACGTGCGATATCTGATCTTCGATGTCGAAACTGTCGGCGATGGTGACCTGGTGCGCCGAGTTCGTTACCCGGATCTGGACCTGTCACCTCGGGAAGCCGTGCAGCATTACCGCCAGGATCTGCTCGATCAGACCGGTCGTGATGTTCTGCCGCCAACGTTTGTCGTTCCGATTTCCGTGGCCGTGGCCAAAGTCACTGGCGATTTTCAGCTCGCCAGTCTGACCGTTCTGGATGCTCCTGAATTTCGGCCGGAACACATTATCCGCCGGTTCTGGCAGGGCTGGCTGCACTACGGCCGCCCGACTCTGGTGACGTTCAACGGCCGCAGCTACGACATTCCCGTGATGGAGCTGGGAGCGTTTCGATACGGGCTCAGTCTGCCATCATGGTTCAATGTGGAATCCAGGTCCTTCGAACAGGCTCGCAACCGCTACAACATCGACGCTCATCTTGATCTGCAGGACCTGTTCTCCAATTTCAGCGCTGTCCGAGTCAGCGGGGGACTGAACATGCTGGCCAACCTGCTGTACAAGCCCGGTAAGTGCGGCATCGACGGATCGCAGGTTCAGGAACTGTACTGGGATGGCCAGGTCGACCGCATCAACGACTACTGCCGCTGCGACGTGCTGGATACCTACTTTGTGTTTCTGCGAAGTCGTGTTCTGATTGGTCGTCTGAGTCTGGAGGCCGAAGCGGAACTGATTGATCAGGTCCGACAGATGCTGGAAGAACAGGCCGACGAACAGCCCGCCTATCGCACCTACCTCGATTGCTGGAACCAGCGAATCGAACAACAGCAGCAGATGGCGCTGGAATCGTCCGCGGAACCGAACGCTGTGACCGTTGCTCCCGAGCCTGCCGACAGTGAGGAACCAAGCGTCCCGTGACCGACCGGATTGCTCATCAGATCCGCCTTGCCGGTCCCTGGGAAGTTCTGCTTCGGGAAGGCGACTGGCAGCGCTGCTCGCTGCCCTTCACACCGGAACCCGACCGTTCCGCCTGCACATCGGGCTCAGAGATCGCGGCAGGTCCCGGCATTCAGCTGCGGCGAAAGTTTCATCGGCCGACCGGAATCAATTCGCGCACAATCCTGCTCATTGAAGTCACGGCTGATATCGGCGTGCCGTTCGTTCAGGTGAATGATCAGCTCGTCGCAGCCTCGAACACGCAACCTTCAGAAGATGCCACAGACAAACAGCCTGTGAATAACGTCAGCAGCCGATTTCCCGTGACCGATCTGATTCAGCCGTTTAACAGCCTGCAGTTTGAAATCCCTGAAGCCAGTGCGGTGTCAGTGACTGTCTACGCGGCCCGCCTGCTGATCTGCGAATCACAGAGCGAATCACCCTCGTCCCGCAGCTGACGATTGAAGCGTCCGCAGCGTGAGGCGAGCGGCGAAGTATTCTTACCGCTTTGGCTCGTGAACGAAGCAGCCAGTCCCCGGGATGCCTGACGTGGACCGGGTTGAAAGCAGGCTTACGCCACAAGACCTCCCGACGGTCACTGCCGCTGAAGGCTACTTCAGGTTCTTCAGTTCAACAGCCGCATCTCGGATTTCGGGTTGAGCTGAATCGGCGACTCCGGACAGCAAAGGCAGGTGTGGTCCGGTTGTTGCAATGCCGCACAGCTGAACGGCCTCATGCAGGACTCGAATGGGATTGATGCGATTCCGCAGATCTTCCAGCGGCAGAAATTTTCTGCGAATGTCTTCAGCCAGGTCGTAGTTCCTGGCATTGATGGCTGCCAGCATTTGCTGCGACAGGCTCGGATTCACACAGACACAGCCGGATGTGTATCCCGTACAGCGAAACTTTGTCAGATGAATCAGCGCCGGCTGTTCGCCGATGCCGCTGCAGATGAGAGACGGATCAACTCTGTCGACGAGGCGTTCCAGGTAATCATCTTCCGCCGGGTCATCACGAACGATGGCATATTTGATGAACGAGACCAGTCCGTCTTTCACCAGTTCGGCGGCCCCGTCAACGCTGATGTAGCCTTCTTCCTTGATATACAGTACAGCAGGGCGACCAAACGCTTCCACGAAATGACGAAACCCGTTCATCAGGCCGGGCTCAGTCATCACAGCTTTGGTCGGCAGCACCATCGCCGTGGGAAAATCTGTGTTCTTCAGCAGATCGGCCTGATCCATCATCAGCCCGTAAGCCGGACCGACGGAGGGAATCACCAGAGTCTCATCGGCCGCGATGTCCTGAAGCATGTCCAGCAGAGCGGCATATTCTGTTAGACGCACGTGGTACAGATTGGCATTTCCGCCGTACAGCAGCATGGAAACACCGCCGTCTTCCAGGTAACGAACAATCTTTGCATTGTTGTCGCGACAGATCTGCAGTCGGGAATTTCGAGCCAGCGGAGGCACGGCCAGCACGGACCGGGAAAACTGTTCGGGAGTAACGGGTGATGTCTGCATGTTTGACTTTCTGAAGTGCCCATCGGTGGGAAACCGACGAGGGAAGATTCAGCGACGGCAGGTAAGCGGCAGGAACAGATGTGACGAACATCCGCCGCTGTTGTTATCGCTGAGTTTCGTATTTGGGAACGTTGGGTTCGGGAACTTCCCGAATGAGTTTTTCGATGATGTCTTCCGAGGCCATGCCTTCAGCCTGAGCCTGAAAGTTCGTGGAAACCCGATGCCGCAGCACGGGAATAGCAACTCGGCGCACATCGTCCGTGATGACATTGGGTCGGCCGGCCATCGCCGCCATGGCTTTGGCACCGGCAATCAGATACTGACCGGCGCGCGGTCCGGCTCCCCAGTCGACCAGCTTGCGAACGAACTCAGGCGATGCATCGTCGCCGGGCCGAGTTGCCCGGACCAGTCGTGTGACATAGCTGATGATCAGTGGAGACGCGGCGATCTGGCTGATCTGTTTCTGCAGAAACAGAATGGCTTTTGCGGAAAGTACCTTGCGAACCTCAGCCCGTTCTCCGCTGGTCGTGGCTTCCAGAATCCGTTCTTCTTCGTCCAGAGTCGGATAGTCGACTTTGACGTTAAACATGAAGCGGTCCAGCTGAGCTTCCGGCAGAGGATAAGTGCCTTCCTGTTCGATAGGGTTCTGAGTGGCGATGACGAAGAAGGGTTCCGGCAGGTTGTAGGTCGTCTGCCCGACGGTCACTTCGCGTTCCTGCATCGCCTGCAGCAGAGCCGCCTGAGTCTTGGGGGGCGTTCGGTTGATTTCGTCGGCCAGCAGCACGTTGGTGAAGACCGGACCTTCAACAAACCGAAACTCGCGACGTCCCTGATCATTTTCTTCCAGCACATTGGTGCCGGTGATGTCTGACGGCATCAGGTCCGGAGTAAACTGGATTCGGCGAAAATTGACATCCAGCAGCTTCGCCATGGTGCTCACAACCAGCGTCTTGGCCAGGCCGGGAACTCCCACCAGCAGGCAGTGGCCGCCGGTAAAGACGGCGGCGAGGATCTGATCAATCACCGCATCCTGTCCGATCACGACCTTGTGCAGTTCCTCAACCATGACTTCATGGTGCTTGCGGAACTTCTGCAGAAACTCGTCGAAGTCACGTTTTTCAGCCAACGGGATATTTCCTTCCCAAGCAGTCTGCTCGGATCAGACACCAACAATCAGACCTCGCACGAGCCGAGCCCGCACACCAATCGAACTGACATCCTCGTACCGGACGCAGCCAGCGAATCATAGTGCTGGCATCGAATGGAATCCAAAGCGTCGCCGCCTTATTTTGCAGCCGTTTCGATTCCCCTGAAGAATCCGCCGTAATCGTCGACGCGACCCGGCTGCAGTGTCTTTGCGAGGGCCGGAAGACTGTTTATTGCGCAGCAGGGTCGACGATCAGACGGGCGTCGGCGATGTCGAGGTAGTCGCAGGTGCTGCTGTCGTCGCCGAAGTCGACAAGAATCGACAGCGTCGTAATGCCGGTCAGATCGACATCCAGTGTGATCGGATCGGCAGGAGCGGAAATCAGCTGACGGAAGGCTTCGTTGCCGTCTGTCTGAATCACCAGTTCGACGGCTGTCGGTGTCTGGCCGAGGCGCTGATGCCCGGCGACTTCATCGTCAACTCCAACGACCGCCGTCAGCCGGGAATAGCGGCTGTCAACGGCATAATCGACCTGTGCTTTGGGGAAGATGCACAACCCTTTGCGATACACCTGGCCTCGCAGCATCAGCGGAGGTCGTCCGTTGTTGGGAAAACGGTCCCGTGACATGCGCCACTGAGACGAAAGGCCGGTGCGGGTCGCCACATCCCGGTCGAACAGATTTCCCCATTCCTGACCCGGCGGGTCCATGCCGAAGTAGCGTTCTGCCAGCGGCTCAAGGTCCGACAGATAGTGAACCCGACTGCTGCTGAAATCGACTCGACGCAGTCGGTCGCCACCGATCGAAATCTCTCCGCCCCACGACGTTTTCAGCCGACAGCTGTCTCCCTGAAACTCCAGTGCAGATGCCTTCAGCACCGAACCATCGTTCAGGCTGACGGTCACACCGAAGGGCTTCCGCCCGGCTGTTTTTTCTGTCGGCAGAATCACTCCGAAAACGCGACTGCGAGGCACCGGAATCTCGTCACCGCTCAGCAGAAACGGAACAGCTTCGGCCGTCACGCCGGTCACTTCTCCAGCCAGAAAATCCAGACCGTCGCCGTCCCGCTTGCCGACGATCAGCAGATCACGATCGTTGGTGCGTTCCTGAAAGGTCCGCCATTCACCAGCAGTCTCGGGACCGATCTCCTTCAGCTGAATTGCTCGCACCAGGGACCGACTGAGCTTCAGATCTCCCAGAATCGCAGAAACGGCTGTCACGGTATCGGCAGTCGCCGTGATGTCGGAGACTGCCAGCTGACTTTCATCGTGCAGAATGATCTGCAGAGGATCAGGCATTTGGGCATCGGGAGAAGCCACCAGAACATCAATCACATCACCGGCTGCAATGGCAACGCCTTCTCCACCGGATGTCTTCAGCGTGATGTTTTCTGAAGTGATCTGCTGCAGACTGCCTGCTGAGGTGCGGCCATCCAGAGTCGTGACCTTCGCATCCAGCAGCGTGAGCGACAGCAACGCAATTCGAGCGATTGAAATCAGCAAGTTACTTCCTTTGCTCGGCAAGTTTCTTCGTGTAGCGTCCAATCTGATCAAGGAAGTTTGACGGAAACTGCTGCCGAATCAACTCGCGAGCCTTTGCTTCTGCTTCCGGATTCAGCAGGCCCCATTTTCCGGTTTCCTTCAGCAGCTTTCGATCGGCTTCGCCTTCGGACGCACCACCTTTGATCTGACTTTGGTTCGCTCCCTGAGTTCCCGCTTCATTTTGCTGAGATCCTCCGTCACCGCCGCTGTTCTGCTGCTTTTTCTGTTGATCCATGTCTTCCAGAAGCTTGTCCAGCGCTGCGATGACGGCTTCTTCCTGATCCTGAGTCGGCTGGCCGGAACGTCCGAGATCCAGACGGCGTTCCACATCGCGCATCAGCTGAGCCACCTGATCCATTCCTTCGTCAGACCGGCCGGCCAGATCCTGCTGCAGAAGTTCGGCCACCAGACGAAACCGATTCGGAACGTCCAGCGTGCTCTTTAACAGCAGTGCCAGATCATCCAGAGCTTCCCGCCGCTGCAGCAGTTCGGCTCGACAAACGGCTCGGTAAAACAGCAGTCCTGCCGGATCAACAACCCCATCCGGCTGCAGTTCCGTCAGAACGGGCAGAGCATCATCGTAGAAGCGGTGCTGCACCAGCCACCGACCTCGAAACAGCTGCACCTGATTGCGAAACAACGGCAACTCGCGCACACCATCAAACACAACCGCTTCGACAGGTCCGGCGGAATTCCCTTCCGTCCACAGTCGGGAAGCCGCCGGATCAATCGCAGCGAAGGATTCCATCAGCAGATCCAGCAGCTCTTCGCCGCTGAGCGCCGCAAGGCGTGAGTTGTCTGCCCATCGTTCTGAGACCGCCTGCTGCTGACGGCTGTCCACAGCGGCCGCTGACATCCATTCCGTCAGCTGATCACGAATGCTCCGAAAAGACGGCTTTGCAAACATCACGATTTCTGCTGACGGCCGAGCGGCACCGCTGTCAGAATCAGTTGCCGCGGCGTCTGCTGAGCTTTCATCAGATGCATCCGGAACCGGCAGATCGACCACCGTGTGAACAGACTGGTCAGCCATCGCGATGATGGAACACATCAGCACTATCATCAAAGCCGGAAGACGCGTCATCGATTCTGCTCCAGTTGTTTGCCAAGTTCCTGAGCTGATTCTTTCAGCCGGTTCTGACGCAGAGCCAGTTCGATCAGCTGGTCCTTCAGATCCGCCTGATCAGAAACTTCGGCCTGCTGCAGAGCTTCATTGACCTGTCGAGTCCGCCGGTTGACTCGCAGCTGCAGTGACCGCAGAACTCGAATTTCTGCCATCAGCTCCACCAGCGGCGGTTTTTCGTTGGGATCCGTCTGCTGAGGCGGCGGCTGACGTTCCGGAGATTTCATCTCTTCCATTTCTTCCTGAGCCTCTGAAATCAGCTCCTTCAGCGCTTCAATGATGTCAGTCTGAATGGCCTGAGTCAGCGAATCGGCTTTTGTATCCAGCAGTCGCAGAGCCACTCGGCCCATGTCCCCTTCCAGATCTTCCACCGCCACCAGTATCGAAACCGACGTACCGTCTTCGCGCAGAAGGGCAGCAGTCTGAGAACATTCCTGGGTCAGTTCCGACTGCTGCCTTGCCACCTCCTTACACTGACTCACGGCGGCGTCCAGCCATTCAGCTCGAGCTGTGCGGCCCAGGTCGACGGTGGCTTCGTGCAGATGAGTCTGCAGAGCCAGCATGCGCTGGAAGCGGGCTTCCAGAGCGGCCAGAATCATTTCCTTCTCTTCTTCACGCAGCTGCTTCAGCATTTCCTCGAGCTGACGAGCCGCCTGCTGCAGCTGGGAAATGGCATCGTCCTGCTTTTCAACAGCCTTGTCTCTCAGCTGCATCTGCAGATCGTCCAGAACTTCCTGCATCAGCCGCCGAGCTTCCTCGACCTGCTGCCGACCAGGCGTCATTTCCGTCTCGTCTTTCTTCTGCTCATCTTCCGGCGACTTGCTGTTCTTTGCCGAAGACTCGCCGGACTGCGACGGCGACTTGCCGGATGATTCCGCTTCAGACTTCGCGTCTCCTTCTTCCGACGGTTCATTTTCTGATTTGGGTTCCGAAGGCATCCCGTTTTCCGACGGCGGCTTTCCGGACTTGTCTGCCTGAGAACCTTCCTGGGGCTCCTTGCCGTCTGATGACGGAGTTTTCTCTGTTGAGGACTTTCCGTCTTCATCCGATGGTTTGCTCTTCTGGTCCTGCGAATCGGAAGCCTTTGGCTCCGACGAATTGCCGGAGCTCTCATCTGACTTCCCGTTTTCTGCATCCTCAGCGTCTTTTTCGGCCTGCTTCTGAGCATCGTGTTCCTGAATACTCTGAAGCATTTCCTGTGTGCCGTTCAGCGCCTTCTGCTGATCCGGCGCGGCACTGGACGGGGCCGGGGAATTCTGAGTCACTCCGCGAGCAGCTCGCTGCAGCGCAATGTTGTTCTGCAGATCCTTCAGCAGCTGATTCAGTCGCTCGCGTTCCTTCTCAACCGAACTGCGGCGATCTTCGCTCTGCAGCAGCTTCAGCAGGGCGTGCATACTTTTCGTGACACCGGTCTGCTTCTCCAGAGCGTTGCCGAATTCCGATTTGGACAGATGCCCGCTGATTCCTTCGAGCTGCGCTGCGATGGCCTGCTCACGTCCCTTGCTGACAGCTCGACGCAGCAGTTCGGCTCGTTCCGGATCTTCATGTGCCAGCATGTCCGCCATTTGAGACAGCAGGCGTTCGAACCGAGCGTAGCGACCGATGACGGCTTCCTGATCATTCTTCAGCCGTTGGTTCGCCGGCAACTGCGAATCGGGCCGCTCATCCGCTCGAGTCACGGTCGCGATCGCCGCAGCGGCGATCATCAGTGCAGCAATCAGTCGATATTCCCGCATTCCTGTCACTCCCGGACATGAGCTGTGCTCACACCACATTCGATCTACAGACTTCTGAATTGTCTGACGACCCGACCCTTTGTGTCCAGCAGCTTTTCTCTCGATTCAACCAATCTGAGTCAGCGCAGGCTTCTTTGTGTGGCACGGGTTCTGCCAGTGATCTTCATGTGCAAAACACACTGGCAGCGCCTGTGCCACACAAATGTCAGGTCATCAAGATCAGGATTTTCTGCAACTCCACAGACAGGAATGTCTGTGCTACCTGACACTGATAAAGCCTTCGACGAAAACTTCCTAAACCCTGGCTTCCAGACCTGCCTGGCCCTGACGAGTACAGTAGTCTCCGAAGCTCTCGCCGTTCTGACGTTCCTGCTTGTAGGCAGCCAGCAGCGGGGACAGTGTCGGAACGATTTCTTCCAGCGGAACCATGTCTTTGTAGATGAAGCCCAGACGAGTTCCTTCGGGATTGCCTCCCAGAAAGACTGTATATTTGCCGACGGCTTTTCCGACGAGACCGATGTCCGGTGTGTAGGGTCGAGCACATCCGTTGGGGCAGCCGGTCATGTGAACAGCGATCTTCTGAGACTGCAGCCCCAGTCGGGCGATCTCAACATCCAGCTCATCAATCACTCCGGGAAGGGCTCGTTCTGATTCCGTGATCGACAGACCACATGTCGGAAACGCGGGGCACGCAATCGCAAATCGACGAACAAGCGACAGCTCGTCGGCGGATTTGATGCCGTGATCCGCCAGCATGCGATTGATGTCGTCTTTGTCGGCAGGGTCAATGTCACACAGAATGACACTCTGCAGAGCTGTCAGGCGAGTGTTCATGCTGTACTTCGTCAGAAGTGCTCGCAGCCCGGTCTTGATCTGCAGAGACCCCTCGTCCTTGATTCGGCCGTTTTCGATGTTGATGCCCAGGAACAGCCTCCCGTCCCCCTGCTCAAACCAGCCGATGTGATCTTCGACACCGGTCACATCTGCTGGATGCGGTTCAGGCAGAGTCTGACCGTAGTATTCCTCGACCTTCGCCTTGAACGCGGGAACTCCCCAGTCGGCAAGGAGATACTTCATGCGAGCTCGCTTGCGATCTTCGCGATTTCCGTGGTCCCGCTGCACTTTCACAATGGCTTCGACAACAGCGACCACCTGATCTTCGGTGACGAAGGTCAGCTTGTCTCCGACTCGGGGAAACGTTTTTTCCGCCGACGGAGTTCGTCCCATTCCGCCGCCGACAATGACGTTGTAACCCAGGATGCGACCGCCTTCGACGACCGCCATCAGCCCGACGTCCTGAGTATAGATGTCCACGCAGTTGTCCGATGCTTCGGCAATGGCCATCTTGAACTTGCGAGGCAGATAGCGTTCGCCGTAGATCGGTTCCTCCACCGGAGTGAATTCCGCAGCGTTGGTTTTCTCTCCGTTTTCATCGGTCAGCCACAGTTCGTAGTACGCAGTGGTCTGAGGGCGGAAGTGTTCGGCCAGCGTCTGAGACAGCTGCTGAATCTGTTCATGCACCGGGTTGTTTTTGAACGGAGCCGGACATGCCATCACGTTGCGGTTCACGTCTCCGCAGGCGGCCAGTGTTGTCAGTTTGCTGTCGTTAATCGCTTGAATGACTTCCTTCAGGTTGCCTTTCAGAACACCGTGCAGCTGAAACCCCTGGCGAGACGTGATGCGCACCGTGCCGTTGGCCAGCCGGTCGCACAGATCCAGTTCGGCCAGGAACTGAGCCGCAGATACTCGGCCACCCGGAATCCGGGTTCTCACCATGCAGGAATAGGCTTTGTCCTTCTTTGTGCCGTCCTCGTTCTTTTCTTTGCGAACATCGCGGTCATCCTGCATGTAACTGCCGTGATGCTTCAGAAGCTGAGCCGCGTCTTCGGTGAACTGAGGACTGTCGTTCTGAAGCTCCTCGCCAATGGTGCCTCGCAGCTGTCGGCTGCCGAGCTTCAGGTGCTCCATCTTGCTGAGATTCGGATCCAGTGTGGACATGTTTCCAGATTCCTCGCGCGGCACTGCCGCATCATTTCTATGCTTTTGATTTCGAAAAACGGGAACACGTGAAGCGGCCGCTCAAAAAGTTCTGAGGCACTTCTTCGTCAGAATGCGACCGCCAAAACGTGAATTCCCGGACTCAAACCCGGTGGACAGGTTCATTTCACTCATCCGAAAAACTGCCGACATCAGCAGCAGGAATCGTGCGGAAAGCTGTCAACCGCGTGAATCCCGAGTATAAGACTGCTGCATTTCTGTGAATAGTCGCTTTTCAGCGTTAATCTGGGAACGCTGACCGGTTGTGGAGGTTTCTGAGGCATGGGAGCAGCACGCGATGCGGCTGGGAATTCTGGGCGGCACTTTCGACCCTGTTCACTACGGACATCTGCTGATGGCGGAAACGTGTCGGGAGCAGCTGCAGCTGGACGAAGTGCGACTGATTCCGGCCGGGTGTCCGCCTCACAAAACGGCTCAAAAAATCACCGACGGACATGCTCGGGCCGACATGCTGCAGCTGGCCGTTTCCGGCTACCCGGAATTCCGAGTGGATCGCCGGGAACTGCGGCGTCAGGGACCGTCCTTCACCGTGGAAACTCTTGCGGAATTGGCAGCCGAATTCCCGGAAGCAAAACTGTTCTTCATCATGGGAGCGGATTCTCTGAAAGACGTGCCCGCCTGGCGAGAACCTCAGCGCATCGCTCAGCTGGCCACGATTGTCGCCGTCAACCGCCCCGGCCAGCCCGCAGTCACAGCTCAGCAAATCACCGACTGGGTCGGCCCAGCCATGACTGAGTCCGTCCGCCCCGTCCGCATGCCCGGCGCCGACCTGTCCTCCACAGAACTCAGGCAACGCGTCCACGCCGGAAAAACCTCCGCTTCATGACCCCCGAGCCGTCGAAGCCTACATTCAGCAACACGGGCTGTACCGGTCAGAAACCAACGAGCGTTGAGGAGGAACGCGGAATGTGAGTAACATAGGGAGCCATGCGTCAGCGCCGGGGCATGCCTCGCGGAGCGAGGCGCCACAGTGGCTCCTCGCTCCGCGAGGACAGCCCGTAGCCTGCAGGTCAGACTCCCGCCCGACGATTCACTGTCCCGAGCCACTGCCGAACTGTCCCGAACCATCGTGAACGGTGGGACAAACGGAATGGAGTGAAGCGGCCGTTTCTGCCGATGGATTTTGCCGATGGTTCCGCTCATGATTGCGGATTGAGCCAACACTTCCTTGATTCCTTTGATGCCTCAAACAGAAGGCAACGCTGACGCCTTTGCTCGACAGTTTGTCAGTCAGTCGCCAAACCGGGTGAGTACGCTGTGTTTGCGGAGCGACTTGCTGCTCTGCAGCCTCTGTTGACCGAAAGGGACGCAGAGTTGGTGAGAGAAAACTGAGCGTTGGGGCGGACCTCGCGGAGCGAGGTGCCACTGTTGCGCCTCGCTCCGCGAGGTCAGCCCCGGAATTCTTCAGGCTCCGACGTTGAAAGGCTTTTGCCGCCTGGTGTGTTCGAAAGAAACCAAGTTGCAATGTTCCGTGTGGGCAAAACGTGCCGGTGGTGGGGTGGTGGTTGCGGGATCTGCGAGCGAATGGTCTGATTTTCGAGCAAAGGTTTTGACAAACGGCGTCCGATAGATTTGTCGGACGGGATTGGTGGTGACCTCACCCCCCGTTTGCAGGATACTGGTGAGCTGCCGGATCTCCATCACGACTCCGGAATCCGGCAACACAGCTCATCAGCCCTGTTCAGCGAACGTTTTGTTGACGCCGGCTCAGGGCCGAGCAGTGAGTTTCGACTCAAAACCTTGTCACACCAGGAAGTCAACCATGTCTGACGAAATCCTCAATCAGGATGATCAGGAATTCGAAGAAATCTGCAGCGATGAAGTGGATCGCGTTGTGGAAGTTCTCGACAGCCTGATCGAGAACATTCAGAGCGAAAACATCAAACACTATCTGGAAGAAGCTTCCAGCAACATCTACTACCTGGTCTATGAAGATGATGACCAGGACGCCGGTCTGGAACAGGCCGCGTAACCGAAAACACCGCACTGACAGTGGCCTTCGGAAAAGTCAGGCCGATCGCCGCTTCAGACGAACACGAAGCCCGGTACCCTGAAAGGTATCGGGCTTCTTTGTTGCGCGGCGGCTCGCCCTCTTATTTTATTCCCGTCGCTCGCCCGGCGGCAGTCGAACCGTTTCCGACTTCGGATTGCCTCGAGGCCACGACAGCACAAACCGAGCTCCTTCGCCGGGTTCGCCTTCAATGCGGATTCGCCCGCCGTGCTCGCGCAGAATCTTGCGACTGACGGCCAGGCCGATTCCCGTCCCGCGCGAGCCTTTGGAGGATTCGAAGACCTGAAACACGCCGGCGCGCTGATCTTCAGGAATTCCCGGACCGTTGTCCGTCACGGCAATCAGCATCACATCGTTGGTGCGATCGTAGCCGGTCTGCAGAACGACCTGACCGTCTGCCAGTTCCGAGACGGCATCAATGGCGTTGATCACAATATTCAGCAGAGCTCGATGAATTCCTTCGTGGTCGAATTCGGCCGGAGGAAGTGAGGCTTCCGGACGAAACTCCAGCCGCACATGGTTTTCCACGGCCGAACCATTTGCCAGTTCCATGACCTCTTCACACAGTTCGTTGACTGATCCGGTCTGCAGTTCGGGAACCCGGTCGCGACTGAACGACAGCATATCCATCACCAGATCATAGATCCGGTTCTGATTGCGTTCGACAATGCCCCAACCCTGTCGAATGAATTCTTCCTGCGACTGTTTCAGTCCCGTCTGAATCAGGTAACCTCCGCCACGAATTCCCTGCAGAATATTCTTGATGTGATGGCTGAGCACAGCGACGGTCTGCCCCATCGCGGCAAATCGTTCGGCCTTCAGAAGAGCATCCTGAAACTGTCGGGATTCGACAGCCAGTGCTGCCTGACGAGCAACGGCCAGCACGGATTTCAGATGTTCGTCGGTCATCCGGCCGGTGGAAATATCCGGTACCGGTTCGCCCTGGTCGCTGATGATGTCCACATAAACCACACCCAGCAGCTGTCCCTGCCCCTGCATCGGCGCACAGATGGCTTCGCGGATGTTGGACGTCACCACACTCTGCCCGGCAAACCGGCTGTCATTGGCCGCATTCGATGTCCGCACAGCTCGGCCATGCTGAATCACATGCCCGGTGATCGAACGCGGAATGCACATCCGGCTGCCGTCCGCATCTGCTTCTGAAGGCGACGAATGCCTGTCGGCTCGCTGCCAGTACACAAACGGAGTCAGTTCGCCGCCCACAGGATCGCGCAGCAGAATGCACCCATTGTCGGCTCGGACCGCAGCAACCGTCAGCTGCAGAATGCGCTGCAGCAGTGACTCCAGAGAATGCGTGGGACGGACCAGTTCCTCGGCCACCTGATGCAGAAGTTCCAGTCCCAGACGCTGAGCCGGCCAGACGGCGATGGATGATCCGGTGTCGGCTCGCACATGCTGGACGATCGCCGAATGCGGAGCAGCCGCGTCGTCGACCAGGCGAACCTGACCCTGAGCCGTCCACTGTTCCGCAGATCCCGGCTGCTGAAACGCCAGAACCGTTGCCCCCAGTCGAATCGTGTCGCCATGGCGCAGAGTCGCTTCCTTCAGCCGCGTTCCGTTCACGAACAGCCCGTTGGCACTGCCCAGATCGACAATCCGAAAGGTTTCACCTTCGATCTGCACCTGAGCATGTCGGCGCGAGACTTCGGTATCATCAATGCGAATTCGACTGCCGACGCTGCGACCGATCACGGACGGGCCGCCGTCTGTCGGTAATTCAAATCGAGTGCCGCGGCCGGGACCGCTGACGACAAGCAGTGTTGCAGGATTCATAAGAAGGACGGGGTTCAGCGTTGATCATCACGAGGCGGTCGAGGTGGCGGGCTGTCCAGAGCAGCCTCGTAAACCGTGACGGCTGCCTTGGACATCAGGTGAATCGTGTGCTGTGACGGTCGAAAAGGCAATCGTCCCTCAAAGCCGTCGATCACTTCGGCAATCGCCTCTTCCAGATCTCGTTCCAGTCGATGTACCAATCGCTGCTCCATCCTCTGACCCTCACCATACCAGTTCTGACAAATCGTTTTTTCCGGGCGAAACGAGTATCATCCGGGAATGATGAGGAATCAAGACTGCAGTGAATTTGTGTGGAGTCGTCCTGCCTGTCAGACTGTCTCGGACGTGTTCTAATCTCTGTGACACCCGCTGGCGGAGAATTCCAAAGATGCTGAATCCCGAACCGTTTTCGCGCCGCGAGGTGCTCCGGATCGGCGGGCTGAGCCTGCTGGCAGGAACTGCGTCAGCGGCCGCGGCATCGCCGATTGGAATCGGACACTCCAGTTGCCTGTTCATCATGCTGCAGGGCGGGCTGAGTCAGCTGGAGTCGTGGGACCCCAAGCCTCAGGCGGTCGCGGAAATTCGAGGTCCGTTTCGCCCCATCAGCACGACAACACCCGGAATGCTGTTTGGCGAACTGATGAAAGACAGTGCCCGGGTCAGCCAGCACCTGTGCATCGTTCGCTCGATGACGCACAAATTCACCAATCACATCGCCGGCACGTACATCACTCTGACGGGCAGCACCAATCAGCAGGATCGTGACCGCGAGGCTCACGGTGATGACTTCCCTGGTCCGGGCGCTGTTCTGAATCGGCTGACACCCCGATCGACTGCGTCCTCTGCCGCGACCGTCCCGCAAAGCATCTCGCTGCCCAACTGGCTCAGCATTCCCGGTCCTTCCAATCGCATGCCGGGGCAGTATGCCGGGTTCCTCGGAAGCGTTTACGATCCGATGCTTCTGGAAGGCGATCCTTCTCAGAAAGAATACCGACCGCTGTCGCTGACTCTTCCGGACGGCATGACCACTCAGCGCATGCAGACTCGACTCAGCCTGATGCGCGATCTTGATTCGGCAGCACGACTTCTGGAACACGAACTCAGTCAGCAATACGATCAGCTGAAGGCCGCTGCCTGGGAGATGGTCGTCAGCGGCGCCGTCCGAAAGGCTCTGAACCTGGCAGAAGAACCGGATTCGCTGAGAGATCGCTACGGTCGAAACCGAGTCGGGCAGTCCCTGCTGCTGGCCAGGCGCCTGATCGAAGCCGGGGTCCGGTTTGTCTCATTCAATGAATTCAACCAGAAGTGGGATACCCACGGCGGACTGGAGCGTCGGTACAGGGAAATTGTGCCGGAGATGGATACCGCGTTCGCGGCTCTGATCAGCGATCTGCATGATCGAGGCCTGCTGCATCAGACTCTCGTGATCAACACCGGGGAATTCGGGCGAACTCCGAAAATCAACGACGGCCAGGGCCGCGACCACTGGCCCAATGTCTACAGCACAGTGCTGGCCGGAGGTTCCATTCCGGGCGGTACGGTTTACGGATCGAGCGATTCCAAAGCTGCCGAAGTTCTGTCTCAGCCTGTCAGCCCGGCAGATATTCTGGCAACCATGTGGCACCATCTGGGCATTCCGCCACGCACCGAACTTCGGGATCGCCTGGATCGCCCGCAGCAACTCTGCGAAGGCCGTCCTCTGACCGGCGTTCAGGTCTAAGTTTCCGGCCTGCGACGAATTTTCATCACAGGCTGGAAGGCGACGCTGCGAACATACGCATCAGGCATTCTGCCGTCGGACGAATGCGGCATAGTCATCCGGAGTGTCAATGCCGACGGCGGCCTGAGGAATCACGGCGACTGCGATGTCCGCGCCGCTCTGCAGAGCTCGCAGCTGTTCCAGTTTTTCCATCTGCTCCAGCGACGACGGAGCCATGGATGTCAGCTGCAGCAGAAAGTCCCGGCGGTAGGCATAAAGTCCCACATGCAGCAGCCACGGTGAATCACCGTCCGTCAGCACCTGACTGATGGAACGATCCCGAGACCACGGAATCGGACTGCGGCTGAAATACAGAGCCTTCCCCAGGTCATCCACCACGACCTTCACACAGTCCGGGCTGCTGACGTTGCCCGCATCACGCATGGGTGCGGCAACGGTCGCCATCTGAGCTCCGGTCGATTGAATGGCGTTCACAAGTGCCGTAATCGTGGCGACTTCCAGTTCCGGTTCATCGCCCTGTAAGTTAACAATCACATCGGCATCGCTGCAGCAGCGTCGCACAACTTCAGCGACTCGATCACTGCCGCTGGGGTGCTCGCCCGTCATTTCCGCTCGGCCGCCAAAGGCCTGAACCGCCGCTGCGATTTCAGGACTGTCCGTCGCCACAATGACCTCGTCCAGAACGTCGGCCCGCTGGGCAATCTCCCAGACATACTGAATCAGCGGTCGGCCGGTTTCTGACAGCAGCAGCTTGCGGGGCAGCCGAGTCGACTGCAGACGAGCCGGAATGATTCCCACAGTTTTCATACGACATCCCCTTCGATCAGTACATCAGAATTCAGCTGCCGAATTCGCATCCCGGACAGCGACGGCAATTCGGGAATTCGTTCCTTTCCCTGCCCTCCCACCGGGCCGAGCGCCTGACGTCCTCCGACAAGCTTCGGAGCCACAAAGACATGCACCTCATCTACCAGTCCCCCGTCAAAGAATACGCCCAGCAGGCCAGCCCCTCCTTCGAGCAGACAATGAGTCATCTGTCGTTGTCCAAGCGCATCCAGCAGCGACTGTGCTCGTTCAACCCGGTCACATCCCGTGCAAACCAGAATTTCCGCGCCGGCTTTCTGAAGGCTGCGAACATGCTCCGAATCCGCCGCCGGTTCGGCCACACATAACAGAACCGGAGCGTGCTGGAGCGAGGTGATCAGTCGGCTGTTCAGTCGCACGGACGACGCGTCGTCATCCAGTACGATCCGCAGTGCTGTTCGTGCTCCGGCCGGACGAGCCGTCAGCAGCGGGTCATCATGCCGCATGGTTCCGGCCGCTGTGATGATGGCATCCATGCGACCTCGCAGTTCATGCACCACGGCGCGGGACTGTTCGCAGGAAATCCACTGACTGTGTCCCGTGCGCGAAGCAATCTTTCCGTCCAGTGTCATCGCCCATTTGGCATGGACCCACGGCCGGCGCCGCATCATCAGCTTCCGAAACGGCTGAATCAGTTGTTCGGCTTCTGCCTGGCACAGACCCGTCACGACCAGAATTCCGGCGTCCCGCAGTCTCCGGATCCCGGCTCCGGCTACATGTTCCGCCGGGTCCGGACAGCCAATCACAACTTCCCGAAAACCGGCGGCAATGACGGCGTCAGCGCACGGAGGAGTTTTCCCGTGATGACTGCAGGGCTCAAGCGTGACGAAAAGCCGCTGACCGGACGTGCGAGCACCGGCGGCTCGAATCGCATGGACTTCCGCATGAGCTTCGCCGAAGCGCTGATGAAAGCCTTCGGCGATGACTCGTCGCTGACCATCCACAATGACCGCACCCACCATGGGATTGGGTTCGACAAAACCCAGTCCCCGGCGGGCCAGCTGAAGAGCTCGCAGCATCACTTCACGATCATCGGCCAGAACTCTGCCGACGGCGGAATCAGCCACGATGTCCGACAATGCGGTTACTCCTGTCCGGGAATATAAAGTTTCCCGGATGAACCCTGACCGGATTCTGAGCCCGGGGTCCACAGTGAGGAACCGCTGCCTGACCCCGCCATGGCCACTCCCTGATCAGAAACCAGATGTTCTGCCAGATGCTCGCAGCCGCTGTTGGTCAGTTCTTCCAGAATGACCTGTTCAATTTCCGGAATTTTTCGGAAGTAGCGATCCCGAATCGTCTGCAGCAGTTTGGGCAGCCCGGGATCCTGAGGATCATCCAGACGACAGCTCAGTTCCCGAATATCCAGTTCCAGACGGGTTCGGAAAGCATCGGGCTGATCTTCGACGGCTGCCCGAGCCGCTTCAAAACACTCTGACGCCAGTTGCAGGTCATTGTTATCACGAGCCACCACGGCTCGCATCAGATGAGCCTGATACGGGTTGAAGGATTCCAGAGCTCCAGGGCGTTTGACCAGTTCGGCCGAAGCCCGATCCATCAGACGCGAATGGCGAATCAGGGCGGCCCGATTGGTCATTTCGACCACCTGATCATCCGTCAGCCCGGTCTCATCAACACGCAGCAGCTGCAGCAGCGGCAGAGCACCCATGCTGGATTCCGCGGACACGGGCAGCGCGGCGGGCTGAGGAATTTTCAGTCGAGTGCGAATCTCAGACAGGTCCGGTGAATAGTTCATTCGGTTGCAGATGACATCCAGCACACTGACCGCAGCCGCCAGCTTTGTGCGAAGTGATTCGTCACCAGCAGCTTCCACAGGACTTTTCCCGCCCAGCGATGCCAGCGGCTTTTCAAGCCATTTGTCCAGAGCCGCTTTCAGACGCTGCTGATCCGCCCGCCGAATATCGGAAGCACTGAGCGCGGTGTGCTGGTGGATTTTCCAGTCAAACAGCCGTGCTTCGGTCGGCATGCGTGACAGATTTCCGGTATCTTCGTCCCGACATTCCTGAGCCAGATCGCCGACGACTTCGCGAAAGGCGGCTTCTGCCGAATCCAGATCGTCGTTCAGTGCGACCAGCAGAACCAGGGGCTGGCTGTCTTCGCTGTCCGATTCCGCATCGTAAACCGTCACGTCCGCAACGACGTCAGGGACGTTATCAATGTTCACGCTGTCGCCGGGTTCAGCAGTCAGAAATTCGAATTCCGCAACAACGGATTCGTCGTCATCGCCGGATGTTCTGACTCGGGCAAACCGCGGGGCCGCGTCCAGTTTCGTCAGCAGCTCAGACAGCGAACGAACTCGAATCGTTCGCTGCTGAACTGTATAAAATTCGCCGGCCGACTCCTGATCCAGCAGCTGTGCCAGCGTCTCCGCTTCCGTCGCCTGATCAAAATCTTCCAGCAGAGTCGCAGCCTTGTGCAGAGCCTCGGCTGATTCCTTCACTCGACCGTCCCAGGCTCGACACAATCCCAGGTTGTACCACAGCTCGCCGCTGTTCGGCTGCTGTTCCACCATTCGTCCATACAGAATTGAAGCGGGCTCCCAGCAGCCGATATGACTGACCTTGCGAGCTCGCAGATCTTCAGCCTGCAGTTCGGGAGTTTCCAGAGCCACCGGCAGCAGGGCCAACCGGCCTCGAAACGGAAACGGGACCGTCTTTTGAGATTCGAAACGCGCCAGCTGCATCAGCACGGCCGACCGTCGTTCTCCGCTGGCCATGCGAGCGGCCAGAGCCAGATGTTCACGCACAGCGATCGGCAGGCCGAAGTTTGCCATCTGCCGTGCAATCTGGTTCGCCAGCGCACACACGCCGTCCGGATATTGGCGAGCTCCCAGCTGGAAGGCTCGGTGGACAATTCGGCGGGACGCAAAAAAACCGTCCATGCCCACGCACAGTTCAGCGAGTGACAGCAGAATTCGAGGTTCATCCGGATGTCGCTTCAGGTACTCGACCAGAGCTTCCCGAGCTTCGCCGACACGGTTCTGATTGGTCAGAATCATGGCCAGCTGAGTGACCAGGACTTCCTTGTCGGAATGCTTCTCCAGCAGCGAACGCAGCAGTTTTTCAGCAGCGACCGGCTGATTGTCCACCAGTTTCTGAAAGCGAACCATGTCCGGAAGAATTTCCAGACAGCAGAATTTCAGCTTCTTTCCGCTGCCGCACAGGCACGGTGCATAGGGGTCGTGAGTCATGTTGAATCCCGGGAATCCAGGTTTGTGGGCGGAGAAAAACTGTCGCCTTTGAGCAGTTTCTGAGCCGCATGGATGGTTGTTATTCTGATTCCGGCCATCAGAGCGACCGGCAATCACTGCCGAAGTTCAGCGCCGGACACGATGTCGGCTGCAGGGAAACCACTGCGCCGCGAGCTTCTCGTATCGAGTGAAATCGGGCAGGATGCTAGCATCATTCGCAGCAAAATGCTTCCCAGCAAAGCAAATCCAGCTCAGAGTCCGCTCTGATCCGTGCGAAAGGAGTCGCCGCCGATGCTGACAGAACAGTCCGCCAAGCCCGCCCCCACTCAAAGCCCCGCGTCCGCCAACTGTCCGGCCTGTCCGGGCTGTGGAAGTCCGGTCGACGCCCAGACTCCGCGTTTTCAGCTGGAAAGCGTCCGTGGTCCGTCGCCGTTTGCCCGCTGTCGCCACTGTCAGGCCTACTTCATGCAGGGCGACTATGAAGCTGCTGCCGAAGAACAGCACACCAGGCAGATGGCCTGGGGTGAGCTGGATCGGGGCACTCAGCTGAATTCCTTCAAACAGAAGATGTATCACGCCATTCTGGATGGCATCGAACGTCACGGCCTTGCCGAAGCCAGCCTGCTGGATGTCGGCTGTTCGTTCGGAGGCTTTCTTCTGGCCGCTCAGCAGCGTGGTTTCCGGTGCTCCGGCGTGGACATCGTTTCCGAAGCTGTCGAATACGTGCAGCAGTGCGGCCTGCCAGCTCAGAAGTGTGCTTCGCTGGAAGAATGCCGGCTGCATTCGCCTGAGAATCCTGTCGACGTTCTGACCGTTCTGGATGCTCATATCTACTGGCCCGATCAGCCACGGGAACTTCGCGCTGCATGGAAGCTGCTGCGACCAGGCGGACTGCTTGTTATTCGAGCCCTGACCAAGGCTCCTTTCATTTCAGCGGGCCGAGCACTTCAAAAAGTCGCGCCCGGCTTTTCGAAGAAGCTGATTCGACGAGCCATCACGGATCACCGGTTCAGCATGCCGCTGAACAGCCTGCTGACCACGATTCAGAACAGTGGCTTCGAGATTCTGGAAGCGTCTCCGAAGGGAGCTCAGCACAGCGACGACAGCGCCTTCGGAGTTCGCGCCGCTTTTGCTCTGGGTACATTCACATGGCATTCTCTGGGAGTGGCTCTGGCCCCGGGAGCCCTGATCTTCGCGAGAAAACCGTCAGAGACCTGAGCTGCGGAAGGGTCACGCATTGACATGGCCTGGGATTGCACAGGTTCCGGTCGGTTGTGCGGAGCTGTGTTTCGCAGCGGAGCTGCGGAAGCATTTAGCCCCAGGCTTCAGCCTGGGGGTGGAACCGAAATCAGATCCATCAGCCGTGAAACGGCGATAGCGACGTTTTTTTGACGATATCAGCGTATTGCTGTCGCCGTTTCACGGCCTCGCATGCAATTCAAACATCTCCCCTCAGGCGGGAGCCTGACGTACCGGCACTGCCCTCGATTGGAACATTCCATGTCCGTTTCTCCCGAACATTACGCCGACTTTCTGCAGCGGATCGGACATACTGTCCGTCAGGCCGGTCACAGCTGGTGGTTTGACTGCGCTTCCCGAGTTTACTCGAACTTTCCGTTCCATCACGACGTCGACGTGACGTCTCTGGACGTTGCCGATGTGCTGAAATCTGATGGCCTGATTCTGCGTACCAGCTGTCCTCAGCATCAGGGCGTCAGCAGCTTTCGGATGATCTGTGATGACAAAAACTATGACTTCCCCGCGCTGCGCAGCCGAACACGAACTCAGGTGCGCCGAGGTCTGGAGGCCTGCTCCGTTCGGCAGATTGACTTTGAAGAACTGCAGCGATGTTACCTGCCGCTGCAGCGAGCTACTCACGAGCGCCAGGGACGTCGCAAAGAAGCCAACGATCAGCAGACATGGGGTCGCTTCTTCGAGGCCGCAAAGACGACTGTCGGAGCCGAAACATGGGCCGCATTCGTGAATAATGAAATGGCCGCCTATCTGGTCAGCTTTCAGATTGAAGAAACGGCCAACCTGTGCATCGTTCGATCAGACACGCGACTGCTGAAGTCCTACCCGAACAACGCATTGCTGTATCGTTTCCTGTACGAAACTCTGCGTCGGCCCGACATTCGTCAGGTCAGCTACGGACTGCAGTCCGTGGAGCCGGGAGGCGAAGAACTCGACCGCTTCAAAACCGGAATGGGCTTTCGGCAGGAACCCTGCGGACAGCGAATTGTGTTTTCCGGACGCATTTCCCCACTTCTGAAACGCCCGGTTCTCAAACTCCTGCAGCCCTGTGTGAGGACTCTGCTGAAGAACGAATCCGGCCGAAAAATCGACGGATTGCTCACCTGGTACCAGCAGCAACCCGATCTCGGCACAGCGACACGCAACCCGAATCAGCTCGATTCCGGCAATCCCGCAAATCTCGTTGCTGCCGAATCGACTCAGGCGTAAGATCGAACCCTGAAGACAGCCTTCCGTGTTTCTTATGTCGGAAGCGAAGTTTCGGCTTCCGTCCGGAGGGTTTGGTCTGAGTTCATGAGCGGCGAGGTCATTCGATGCGCACAGAAATCTGGTCAAACCGGTCCGGTGTCGTGGCGACTGTTCTGATCTGCCTGCTGGCAGTCGCAGCAGAGACAGAAGCCGCTCAGAGCCGATCACGGCGTCGCAGCAATGCCGCGTATGCTCGCCGAGCCGCTGCAGCCGCGAAGGCTCAGCGCGAAGCGATGATCAAAGGCATTCAGGCCGAAGTCAGCCGCGCGAAAGATGTGCTGCAGAAGGTGGAATCTCAGGGCAACATGACCGCCACCCAGCTGAGAGAAGCCTCCAGCCGACTCGACGGAATTCGCGAACAGATCGACGGCCATCGCCACGATGCTCGGGAAGCCTCAAAGACGCTGCACAGCATCGAACAGGAGATTCTTGCGGAACAGGAAGATTCATCAGAATTCGGCAAAGCTCAGAAGGCGGCCATGGAAGCCAGGCGCGAACTGCACCTGACATTCCACCGCGTCACCGGACTTCCTGAGGCCGATCCCGACGACGACAGTGATGATCGACTTCTGGATCTGCAGAAACTGACAGATGCTCAACGCGACCAGCTGCATGCCGATGAGCATTATCAGGCTGCTGAACGTCGGGTGAAGGAAGCGTCGGCACAGGTGACGGCTTTGCGCAGAAAGCTCTTTCAGGAAGATCCGGACTGGATGGCCGCTCACGATGATCTGCAGGAAGCGAAACGTCTGCAGTCCGATGAAGAAAAGGAACAGCGGCGAGCCGGTGCCAGAGCCTTTGAGAAGAAACAGGACCTGATCGAAGCCAAAACGATCGCCGCCAATGCGCGCTCGATCATTGCCAACGCCGAAGCACGTTTGCGACGACTGGGAGCGTCAGCCAAACCGACGCCCTCAACAAAGTCATCTGGTTCCGGCAACGACAACACGCCGCGCAAACCTCAGTGAAACCTCTCCGGTTCAGCCGTCGACTGGTGAGGTTCCCCGAGCGAGCTCGTCGTCCCATTCGTCGAGAAGTGGCCAGTCCAGAGCACACGTCCCGAAATCGGCCATGTGCTGATAACCTTCCAGCCGCTCGATCGTCTTCTGCAGCAGGTCGAAATCATTCCGGAAAGCCGGCCCGTGGCTCGGCAGCAGCCATTCAACATCACTGGCCTGAATTCGTTTTAACGAAGTGATGAAATCCGGGATGTCGGACCCGTGATGAGCATCAATGCCGCCGACGCAGCCATCACGAAAAATATTGTCTCCCGACAGCAGCAGATTTCCCAGCCGAAACGACAGCTGACCCGTCGCGTGGCCGGGTGTGTCCCAGACTTCCAGAGCCAGACGGCCCAGCTTCAGTCGGTCACCGTCGGCCACGGTCCTTTGAATCTGAAAGACAGGCATGTCGATGGAAATCTGCTGAGCAGGAATTTCGGCATAGGACGCGATGCGATCTCCTTCCTCCAGAATGCGTTTGGCATCGGCATGCGCGACTGTCTCAGCCGCCGGCAGGGCTCACTGGCGCGCTCAGCCCCCCTGAACATGATCAGCGTCTGCGTGGTGGCGACCAGATAACGGCAGTTCGCCGGTTGAAAGTCCATATCACGAATCAGGTCGGTGATTCCTGAACCGTGTCCTCGTAGCCGAGCATAACGAAAGCTGAATATTATTCGAAGAGCAACAGATAGACACAGCAGCCGGTCGCACCGGCACGGAAGTTCATCTCAATGACGTGAGGAAACAGTTCGCGACGAGCAAGCATGACCGGATAACAGAAAAGACAGGACAGGAAGACGGGAGGCTTCAGGTGCCGCAGCCGGATGCGAAGCGGTCCGCTGCCTGGTGTATGCCCTGTGTCTGTCGTCAGCAACGTACCCGTTCTTCGCGGCGGACGCTTTCGGAGGATCCAGCGATTTTCAGGGCGGCCTGAATCTCCCGAGCAACCTCTGTCGCCAGAGCTGCGTAACCCTCCTGAGTGAAGTGGACGTTTGCCGGCAGCATGAGGCGAATACTGTTTCGATTTGACGAACGAAAACAGGTCATGAATCGCCACCCCATTCTTCATGACCTTTTCCACCCAGCTTCGTTGTATCGGACGGAATCTCCGACAACTCGCCCAGCCGCTCCTTCGGGGACCGGAGTCGTATTTCGCCAGATCAGTACGGCACCGGTCTGCTTCAGACGATCCACCAGCTGCTGCAGGTTCTTCTCATAATCCTCCAGCGGCACCTGCTGATGGCTGGTGGGGTCCTGAGGATCGGCCAGATTCTCGCCCTTCGGCCCCATATACTTCAGATCATGCAGACCCCAGTTGAAATGAATCACATCCCAATGGCCGTCACCCAGCCACGCGTCAATCGACTTCAATCCGCTGGTCGTCGGTCCGCAGTTGGCCGTCGGCCGATGTACATTGGCGATACCCTTCAACGCCTCCTGCACAGGAACCGTGTAACCAATGGAAATCGAATCCCCCAGCAGCAGAACCCGAGGAAGGCCGGGCACGTCCGTCACCTTCGCAAATGCAGGGTTCGGCTTCCGAGCAGCTCGCGGCTTCTGCTGAGCCGTCGCAGCGTCGCTGTCGACAATCCCAGTTACCAGCATCAGACAGGTCACGAATATTTTCATCAACATTGCCTTTCGGTGATTCAGTTTTCAGATCAAAGTGTTCACAGCAGCGCAAGCCGGAAGCTTTAAATCAGAAAAGCCGGCATGGCCGCGACAGTGCCACGAGGGATCTCAGTTTGCGGCGGCCGCCTTTTGTTTCGCTTTTCTCTTCTTCCCCGCAGCGGCTTTGTCTTTGTTGGCGCCTTTCGACTTCAGCTGGTCATCAAGTTCCTGGGGCCGGGCATTTGTGAACTGATCCAGAACGCTCTGCAGGCGGCTGGCTGCTGCTGCGGCTTCTTCATTTCGGCGATCCATCGGAATCGCCCGGAACTCATCCGGATCCTTCGCAAGGTCAAAAAATTCACCTGTCCGATACAGTTTGAATTGCTGATCGAACGCGCACTCCTTCACGGTGAGGTCCATCTGCTGCCGAGGCGAATACCACGTGTAGAGCCAGCTTCTGGGAGTTCCCGTTTCGCCCTTCAGCCGGGGCAGGAAACTGACTCCGTCAATTCCGACCGGCACATCAATTCCCGCCGCCTGACAGATCGTCGGCAGAAAGTCCGTGCTGCTGATCAGGTCGCCACTGACCCGACCTTTCTGAATCACTGCCGGCCAGTTGACGATGCAGGGAACGTGTGTTCCGCGGTGGTTGGTTCTCCCTTTGCCGCCCTTGAAGTCCTCGCCCTGGAACCGGCTGACAATTGAGCTCAGTGTTCCGTTGTCACCGATGAAAATGATCAGAGTGTTGTCCCGCAGCTTCAGTTCGGTCAGCCGATCGACAATTCGGCCGACCATCTGATCCGTGTAGGCAGTCATCTCTGCGAAGTGTTTGACGTGATTCAGATCTTTTTCGTTTCTTGTGGTGGGATCCCAGTCCGGGCTGTCCGGCGTCGGCTGGAATGGACTGTGAGTCAGGATCATCGGGTAGTACAGAAAGAACGGTTCGCTGTGGTGTCTGGAGATAAAATCCAGAGCAAAATCATTGACCAGAGTCGGACCGTATTCGCCATCGTTGAAGTCCTTTTCGATTCCGTTGTACTCCAGCCCCGGATTTGCGTACCGTGGAGGTCGCCGAGTCTGCTGCCAGAGACACGATTCTTCAAAACCGAAGTGCTGCGGCGAATCGGGTTCATTTCCCAGCTGCCATTTACCGCAGATCCCCGTGCGATAACCAGCCTTCTGAAACAGATGCCCAAACGTCGTTTCCGTCCGCACCAGAGTGCCGAACTTCAGATAGTTGCGAATGTTGTACTTTCCCGTCATCAGCTGAACACGAGTCGGAGTACACAGGGGCTGCACATGACAGTTTTCGAATCGCACACCGGTGGCTGCCAGCCTGTCGATATTCGGCGTCTGATACGACTGTCCGCCATTGGCCGTGACGCATTCGTAACCGAAGTCATCCACCATGATCAGAATGACGTTGGGCCGCTGTTCGGCTGAAACCGCAGAGACCGCGTCGATTCCGGCAGCGATCAGGACAGTCAGCAACAGCAGCAGTGATCGTCGGCGATTGATGGAGTACATCAGTTCCATTCCTTCGAAAGAATTGAGGACCATTGCCCGACGTTTCTTCAAATTCGGGCGACTCATACTGAATCACCCATCGCGTGATTGCAAGTGTCTGAACACCATTGGCTTTCGCGTTTCGCAGACAGCCGACTTCCATTTGCAGGTGCCCCTGTCCTGGATACGTCCCTGCCCTGGATACGTCGTACCGAACGCGGCATCAAAACACAGCCAAAGCGGTGACAAGTTGCTGTGCTCAGGAGGCGAAGCCGGAGGAATCCGGGTACGATCTGACCCAGCGGGAGGAATGCTCCGTGTGAGCCCCTCTCTGCACAACCAGGGGGACTGATGCCAGCTGCCTGCCTTCCGCACGTTCATTTCGAAAGACCGGGATGTCGATGCCGCGTGATCAACAGAATCGCCGACCGTCCGTGGGGCTGGTGGGGCTGGGTCTTCTGGGGTCTGCTCTGGCCCGTCGGTTAATCCACCGTGGGTACAGCGTCTGGGGGTTCGATGCTGACCCGGCTGCGATGGGCCGTTTCGCAGATGCCGGTGGATGCGCTGTGTCCAGGCCCGGTGATGTGGTGATTGCTGACAACCCTGTCATCCTTTGCCTGCCGGATTCAGATGTGGTGGAACGAGTCCTTCAGCAGCTGGTCCCGCGCTGCCGGGCCCAGACTCTGCTGATTGACACCACGACCGGCACGCCTCAGAAGACGCAGCAAATGGCAGCCACTCTTCTTCCGGCCGGCATTGAACTGATCGATGCCTCGGTGCTGGGATCAAGCCGACAGGCAGAAGACGGCGATGCGGTGCTGATGGTCGGAGCCTCTCGTCCTGCCTTTCATCGGTGTCAGTCGTTGCTGAAGCAGATCAGTGAAAACGTCATTCGAGTAGGCGAAGTCGGCAGCGGACAGCAGATGAAACTGGTCGCCAATCTGGTGCTGGGGCTGAATCGAGCGGTCCTGGCAGAAGGCCTGCAGTTTGCGAAGAAGCAGGGCCTGAATCTGCACGCCGTGCTGGAAGTTCTGAAGGCCGGAGCGGCCTATTCCCGGGTCATGGATACCAAAGCCCTGAAAATGATTTCAGAAGATTTCAATCCGCAGGCTCGGCTGAATCAGCACCTCAAAGATGTCCGTCTGATTCTGGACCAGGCCGAACAATCGCGGAAATCCATCTGCCGCTTTCTGAACTGCATCGAAACCTGCTGGAACGCGTCCGCGAGATGGGATACGGTGACCAGGACAACAGTGCCATCATTCGAGCATGGGAACAAACGTGACGCCGACATCATCAGCTGCCTGGTTTCAGTCCGCAGACAGTCTCTCGCAAATCGAAACAGAATGCTGGCAGCGGCTGTTCGATTCCGTTCACGACCGCCACAGCGGATGGCGACTTCCCGTGCTGGCGACTTCCGCTGACGACGGTTTGCGTCAGAGAATTCTCGTGCTCCGAAAAGTTCTTCCGGCAACTCGGCAGCTGTTGATGCATACAGATCTTCGCTCCGCCAAGGTCCAGGCCATTCGACGTAATCCTCAGGTCACATGGCTGTTCTACGATCACGTTCAGCAGGTTCAGCTGCATATCCAGGCGCGGGCTGTCATTCATCACGACGATGCGATTGCCGATGAACTGTGGGCCTCGGAAACGGAATCCAGCCTGCGCTGTTACCTGGCTCCTCGAACTCCGGGTTCCGCCAGTGTTCACCCCGACTGCAATCTGCCCGAGCATGTGAGAGGTCGAATTCCGCAGCGCACCGAAGTGCAGGTCGGACGAGCCAACTTTGCGGTCATTGTGAGTCATGTGCTGCAGATGGAATGGCTGAAACTGCACCCTGACGGAAATCGCCGAGCCATCATTCGTCCTTGTGAGACCTCGCCATCAGAATGGCTGAGCGTCTGACGCTGCATACGAATCAGCAACGAGCAAAGTGTTGCTTTCGTCACTTGGTCAGAAACTCATTCGTCTGCACAATAGCTTCGACCAGGCTGGTCAGGGAATGCCCGTTCTGCTTCATCGCGGCGACCAGCTGATCGACGGTGCTGCGGTCCGACGGTTCCACGACGCGTCCCAGAGCGTAGGTGAACATCTTTTCCGAAAAGCCCCGCAGAAACCGATCACTCTGGTCGGCCAGAGCTGCTCGGAATGCTTCGATTGTTTTGAACTCGGTTCCGTCCGGCAGAACTCCGCTGCTGTCAATCACGGCGCTGTCCGGCCACCAGGGACGTTCGCCGTCCTGCTTTGTTCGCCAGAGCCCGACGACGCTGAAGTTTTCCAGAGCCAGTCCGTATGGATCAATCCGTCGATGACAGGTCGCACAGGCGGCGATGGTTCGGTGCTGATCCAGTCGCTGCCGAACCGTCAGGTTTTCTCCCTGAACATTCGGTTCCACTTCTCCCACATTGGCGGGCGGAGGTTTGGGAGGATCGTTGAACAGTACGTCCAGCAGATACTTGCCTCGCTCCACCGGCTTCGTCCGGTTTCCGTCACTGCCACGTTTGTGGACGGCCGCCATGGTCGACAAACCTCCGCGATGAGTTTCAGCAGGCAGCCGGACTCGCCGAAAGTCTGTCCCGCTGACTCCGTAAATCCCGTAGTATCGCGCCAGAACCTCGTTCGCCATCGTCCAGTCGCTGTCCAGAAACGCCAGGAGACTGCCGTCTGTCCTCATCAGTTCGCGGAAGAATTCCAGAGGCTCGGCGTTGATGGCTGCGTTCAGCCCCGAGTTTTCGGTGCGGTAAAAATCCCGGTACAGATTGCGGTCGACGGTAAAGCGATCGAATTCATCCGCCTTCAGCCACTGAGCCGCAAAGCCTTCCACCAGAGCCACTGCCTTCCGGTCGGCCAGCATCCGACGGACCTGTTGCTGAAGTTGCTCCGGCCCGTGCAGGCGCCCCTGTTCGGCGGCGCTGCGAAGTTCGTCATCCGGAATGGAACTCCACAGAAACAGACTCAGTCGAGTCGCCACTTCGAAGTCATTCAGCGGCCGACGTTCGGCGACTCCGTCAACCGTCGGTTCGTGAACGAGCAGAAAGGAAGGGCTGCACAGCACCGCAATCAGGCCGGTCCGCACGGCTTCCGGAAACGATCGATCATGCTGCAGTTCATCAGCAACCACATTCACAACAGCAGCAACTTTCTGCTTCGTCGACGGCTCGGCGGAAGGCCACGGGCAGAAGTCGTTCGAAGATTTCCGCAGCATACTCAATGCTGAACTCCTTCTCCGCCAGACCTCGGTGAAACAGCTGCTGAGTACTGCGAGGTGGCCACTGGTCGTACAGCGGACCTTCCAGTTCGATCCAGTCGAAGAAGATGCGAGGCAGATGGTCGGTCGTGCGAGTGCCCGGATCGATTCGTCCCTGATTCGGAAATCCCTGAGCTCCCATCTGAGCGGCCAGCCGGCCCGCCAGTCGAGCATTGCCCGCGGTGATGGCCTTCTCGGCGTCGCGTTGAAGTTCACTAAAATGGTAGTTGACCGTTCCGAATCGCGGAGCGTCCCGGAATTCAACGCCGATTTCCTGACTGCCCGGAGTATCAAACGCTCGCTCAATTTCAATGACTTCAGGCTGATCAAGTGTTCCGGGAACCCGACCCGTGTAGAGATCTCCGTCGCCTTCCCGGTGAACCCGAATGTACAATGCGTCCCGATCCTTCGCATCCGCTCCGACTCGCAACCGCAGCCGATACCGACCTCGGACGGGAATCAGTGAATCATTCCGGGGATGACGGAGGGACTCATCAGACCGCATTCCGTGAGCCATCGTGATGATGCCTTCGTCGGTGACAATGGTTTCACGGCTCTCCTTGATATAGGCAATGCCTCCACTGATGTCCTCGTACTGCATGCGGTTGCGTCGAGTCGGAACCGGAGGCGGACCGATCACGACAGCCTTCGCCGCCACCAGCTGAGCCACTTCGAAGTATTTCTCCATCAACGACGGATCCAGCAGCCGGCTCGACTGACCTTATCAAATCCGTTCAGGCGACCATCCGGAGGCAGCAGATCTGCCGGTCCTTCGCCCGGGAGAAAGTCGACGCTCAGAAGGTCACGAACTGCATTGGTGTATTCCGCACGGTTCAGCCGTCGCAGCAGACTGCGACCTCCCGTTCCCGCCTGCCGCACAGACACCTTTCGCAGCTCATCGGAAATCCAGTCGGAAACAGTTTCCAGCTGTTCAGCAGACGGTTGGGCTTCATCCGGAGGCGGCATCTCACCGCGATGCAGCTGATCCAGCACCTCGCCCCAAATCTTCAGTTCTGATGCTTCACCAAACCCCGCCAGCAAATCCAGCCGAACCCCACCCTCCTGAACCTCCGCCCCGTGACAGCGAATGCAGTGGGTCTTGAAAAAGCCATCCGCCGGCTCAGACAACTGAGCATCCGCCAGCCCCCCGGCGAACAAATGCGCGGCCGTCACCACCCAAACCAACGTCGGTCGTCCGCCAATGCAACCGCGAAGACGCCCATGGCGTTCCGGCAGGTTTCGGGACAGGAATCTCACTCAACCGCTCCCCTGAAAACGACGTCCGGGCGGCACCAGCGATCCCAGGTCAAAGCCTGATCCTTTTCCACTGACCATCCCGGCAAGGTATCCTACAGCCCCGTCGTGAAATCACCGGCCTTCGTCCAACGAGAGTTTTCGGAACTTTGGCGGAAAATTCCCGAATCGGATGCTGAAACTGCATTCCTGAAGGCGTCAGACAACGAAGTTTCTTTGCGGCTCGGCATAACGGCATCCAGTTGGATGTGCGATATACTACGGCGCGACAAGAATGAATACCACGGCTCGACATAATTGGCTCGAAAGCATAGAAGCTCGCTGCGAAACCTCGGGGAAACGCATACTGCGAGGAAAACATTCGCACAAAAGAAGCACGTCAAACTCTTCGCCTCTCTCCCTCTCATGAATCTGAATCGGCGAACAGCTGCGTTCATTGCAGCGATCCTTGTCCTGATGACGGTCTGGAAACTCAGCCGTGGACCTTCGCTTCCGGCTGGTATCAGTCGCCGAGACTATGAAATCGCGAGGCAACGACTCGGAAGAACGAAACAGACTCCGCCCGATCACGGTGAGATTCTCTTTGAGCTCGGCGAACGTCTGGCGGAAAGAAAAAGAACTGAAGACGCCCGAGCATGTTACCTGGGAATTGAAGAGGATCACTTCGAATACGGCAACAGGGCCAGACTGCTGGCCGGAATTCTCAGCCTTGAGCTGAACCAGGCAAGGGTGGCCGAAACGCTGTTTCGGAAATTCCTTGAAGCCAGGCCCGCAGGGGGGCCGGTCAGCCTGTCAGACCAGGCCACCGCACTCGACTGGCTGATCTATCTTGATTCTGTTGAACTGCGGTTTGAGGATCGCCGACGTTTGCTGAAGCAGCTTCATCAACTGGGACTGCAGCGAGTTTCCGATTCAAAAATGTACTATTTCCCATCGCTGCTGATCTGGAATTCCACTCGAGCCAGCCATCGTCTGGAAGAATTCCTTTCGGCCACTCCGGATGATCGCGTCCTCCTGACCGCCCAGGGCAGATACCTCATGGCAAGTGGTCAGATTCAGGAAGCCATCGACCTCCTGACCCGTTTGCACGCGGCATTTTCAAACGAGCCGGAAATTCAGGCCGCACTGGTCGAATCTCTCTACGAACAGGATGACTGGAAAGAAATCAGCAAAGTCTTCGCCGCCGCCTCTCCAACGAATTCAGACTCATGGCTGCTTTCACTGATGCGGGGTGAATTCAGCATTCACGAACGGCGTTATTCGGACGCTGTCACCCACTTTGAACGAGTCATCGGGGACGATCCAGCAAATATCACCGCGTGGATGGGGCTGCTGAAGGTCCGGCAACAGAACGGGTCAGGCGAGGCCGACGATTCACTACCATTGAAAATACGAGTGCTGGCTGAAATCCGCCCTGCACTCAGCAGGGTTCAGGAAGACGATGCCGATGCCTGCGAATGGCTGGCTGAACAATGTCGCCGGATCGATCTGACTGAAGCGGCAACGACGTTCCAGGCTCACAGTGCGAGAATTCGGCAAAGCCGGGAACTGAATTCGAATCCTCAGGAACGGGCAGCAGGAGGCCAGCTGGAATGAATATCACCCGGTCGCCTTTCTGCCTGCTGATGCTCCCCGCTCTGTCTATCCTCAACGGATGCGATCAGAGCCGAAATCCAGTTGAAAGCGATACAGCAACATTCACAGCCGACGTGGTTGTCAGGTCGGAGAAGAAGCAATCGTTTGCGGGAATTCTGCCGCGATTCGAATGGAAGGGAACGGAGTGTGGACTAACGTTTTCTCGATTCGATGACATCTCCAGGAAGCGTCGAATCACTGAAACAAATGGCGGCGGAGTTGCACTGATTGACGCCGATGCGGACGGATTTGTGGACGTGTTCTTTCCCGACGGCTGTCGGGTTCCTCCGGGGCCGCAGGAACCAGCAACTCGATCCCGGCTTCTGAGAACGCTGCGTTCCATGGCCTTCGCCGACCGGACAGACTCGGCGATTCCACTGCCGCAGGGATTCTATACGGGATGTGCCGTTGGTGACTGCGATGGCGACGGCTTCGACGATCTTTACGTGACTGCACTTGGTGACAACCGGTTTCTCCGAAACAACGGGGATGGAACATTTTCCAATCAATCAACCGCATTTGACGATTCCGTTTCGGAGTGGAGTACCAGCTGTGCGTTTGCAGACCTGAACGGTGATGGTCGGCTGGATCTTTATGTGGCGAATTATCTGGCAGTTGACCGAAACGATCCGAAGGTCTGCGAAAACATCGCCAACCCGGACGGATATGAAGGCTGTTCTCCGGCAGAATTTGACGGCGTTGCGGACGTTCTTTTCCTGAATACCGGGGACGGACGATTTACAAACGAATCCAGCGCCGTCGGAATCGACCGTTATCAGCAAAAGGGACTGGGGGTTGCGATCAGCGACTTTGACAGCGATGGGCGTCCGGAAATCGTGGTGGCGAACGATGGCGAGGCCAACAACGACTTCGTCCCGTCTGCCGTATCAGCACCACTGCGATATTCAGATCAGGCACTTGAGCGAGGAACAGCTCTGAGTGAAAAAGGATTTGCTCAGGCAAGTATGGGCATTGCGACTGGTGACTACGACAACAATGGCACGACTGACATCTTTCTGACTCATTTTCTAAACGACACCAACACACTGTACAGCAACCGGGGCGCCGGTCTGTTCGAAGATTCAACTCGCAGCAGCGGGCTTGGAGCTCCCAGTCGACAGACTCTTGGCTTCGGTACAGTCTTCCTTGATGCCAACCACGATGGTCACCTTGACCTGTTTGTCGCCAACGGACATGTCGATGACCGACGCTGGATGAGTCCTCCGCAACCGTACGCCATGCCTGCCCAGATGTTTGTCGGCATTGGTGACCGAGCCTTCGCAGACGTCTCAAAGGAAATTGCTGATCAGCCTGAAGGTGAATACTTTCGTCGTAACTGGCTGGGGCGCGGGGTTGCCTCTGGAGATCTTGACCGGGATGGGCGACTTGACCTCGCTATTTCGCACCAGCTTGAAAACGCAGCCGTTCTGCACAACATTACGCCCGTTCGGGAAAACGCCATTGTCCTGAAGGCTGTGGGAATTCAATCAAACAGAACCGGCATCGGCGTCCGGCTTCGTCAATCTCAGTCGAAGGCCCGGCTTGAGTTGTGTGGTGGGCAGAGCTTTCAGTCTGCTTCCTGTCTTGAATTTCATGTCGTCGTGAACAGCGACGGCAGCGATCTGGTGATCGAGTGGCCATCCGGGCAGACCGACAATCATGAAGGCGTTGGTCCGGGTCAGTGGATTGCTGTCGAAGGGAGACGGCTGTTTCGGAGACCGGATTTTTCCTCCGGTTCAGACCTGTCTTCGGGACGTTGATCTACGGCCTTAGCTCCCCTGACGCGATTGACCAGAATCTCCTCCTCCGCGGCCTCAGAAGACCGTCCCTGGCGACGAAATTCCTCGACCAGCCATTCGTGTAACTGTGGAAGGCCGGGGTCCAGTTGAACGGCACTGCGGATACTCTGGATTGCTGCTTCCGAACGCCCCAGTCTGGCAAGTGCGTCTCCCTGCATGGCAAAGGCCTGAAGGTCGCCGGGATCGATTTCAAGCAGAGACTCGCAATACTGAACAACCGAAGCCCAGTTTCCAAGGCCATAGTGCAGCCGAACCAGTCCCGACAACGCAACCTCAGGTGACTTCGTGTTACGCAAAGCCTTTTCATAGTACGACTTCGCCAGCAGGACTTTCCCCTGGCGGGCTGCGATGCCGCCGGCATTTTCCAGGACAACCGGATCGTCAGGGAAATCGCTGAGAACCTCCTGAAAGAATTCAGCCAGCTCAGCCGGTGGTGTCTGCCCCTTTTGAGAGAGATACATGAGCGTCCCCAGAGCAACTGCCCGGTTTCGTTCGGCAGGGGGGACGTCTCGGTCTGAGTCACCCCAGAATCGAAGAGTTATCTCGGCCGTCACATCGACCGTTGGCTGCGGCTGGTCGGCATGTTTCAGAATTCGATGATCTGTTTGAGCTGCATGGGCGGTCGACATGGTCTTCCGCCTGACCATATGACACTCGGCACAGTGATCATTTTTCGCTGAACGATGTTCGGGCCGATCGCTGCAGTCAGATGTCTCGTGACATTTGAGACATTTGGCACGATAGTCGCCTGCCGCGGATTCAGGCGATGACACTCGGTGAGGGTCATGACAACTGGTACATCTCATCCGGTGATCACTTTTCTGCCAGCAGACACTTTCGTGCATCTGTTGCACATGATTTGCCAGTTTGGTCTCACCATCTTCAGTCAGCTGTGCTCCTGAATCCAGAATCAGCCACACGTCAGAAAGTGACATACCTGGTCGAAAACCTGTATGTCCTCGACCGGGTCTGAGAATGCGGGCTGCGGCGCTCAGGTGACACTGATAACAAACCGCATCCCGACGATCCGCAGACAGTTTCGCCGGGTTGACGATTGAATCGGGGACCGACTGCGCCGCACCCGACTGTTCGTGGTGACGAACGTGCTGTTCGCCCGGCCCATGACACCGTTCACACCCGATGCTGATTTCGTGGAACACAGATGGCTCAAATGTATTGCTGCCGTGAACTTTGACCGCCGGACGTCCGGAATGGCAGGCCAGACAGTCTTCCGAAACCCTTCTGCGAAACCGTCGAACATCATCCGGACGATACCCCGGCGCCAGCCCCCATGATTTTCCGGCGGCGTACCAGTTCAGGGGTGACATCAGAAGTAGATGGCCCTGCTGCCGCAGGTAGGCACGTGCTCGCTGACCTGAGCCAACGACGTAGTCCATCGGAAATCTTTGTTCAAAAATCAGCTGCTGCTCCTGATCATACATTCGCTCCGAGTGAGTGACTCCCGCGGGATCCGCAAATGCCGTCAGCACACGCTTGTGACCCGGAACCCAGGCCTCCCCCTGAACACCGGAAGTGAACTGATCAGTCTGGACTGTTCGAGCCGACCGAAACATCGGATGAGACTGATACGACTCGGCCAGGTCAGCATGACATCCGGCACATGAGGCGCTGCCAACATACCCGGTGGTCACCGGCTCCAGGACGTTGAGTGGGTCAGACAGGACAAGAGTTCCATTCCCGGAAGGTTGCCAAAACAGGATCAGAAGTCCTCCCATCAGACACAGACAAAACGTCGCTCCCAACCAAATCTTTCGCGACATCTTCGGTTTCACCTTTGTATCCTGGAGAATTCCGGCGTCAGGAATACAACCGGTCTGCGAATCCGGGAAGCCCAAATGAGCCACTGAGAGCCGACGGAAAGCAGGGAAAGTCAGTGGATGATCAAAACTGCCGTCCTGTCCAATCAGGCAACAAACTCGGAGTCAGTCACCGCCACCGGAAAAATACAAAAGAGATGTCGATTCTCGAGCGTTTGTGGGGCGTTCTGAGGGGCGACAGGAAGGGGATTCTCACTTCCGGGGAGTTTTTGCTTGTGGATTTCCCGACTGTTTATTACCTTAATTAATTAATCCGGTGAGGGAACGTCCGGTGAACAAAAGGTTCCGAAATACGTAAAAGTGTTCATGTTTTTTGCGCAAAATCACATTTTCTGAGTCGGGATTCGTCCATACACTGGACGGTGATGGTTCTTTTGTTCAGTCGTACTGACGGCCGAACGTGATTTTCCACAGTCGTGATTGAAAGGCAGGTCATTATGAGAAACCGGAAACGTGGGTTCACGCTGATTGAGCTCCTGGTAGTCATCGCAATCATTGCAATCCTGATTGCGTTGTTGCTGCCAGCTGTTCAGCAGGCTCGAGAAGCAGCTCGTCGAACACAGTGTAAGAACAATCTGAAGCAGCTGGGTCTGGCTCTGCACAATTATCACGATGTGTACAACATGTTGTGCTATGGATCGTCGATGACGGACGGCGTTGTCGCGCCCCTACCGCGACGCTACAGCGGGTTTGTGCCACTGCTGCCGTACTTTGACCAGGCGCCGGTTTACAACGTCATTCAAAGCGACCAGTTTGCTTGGGCTCCATGGGACGGCGGCTATGAACCCTTTAAGCTCAATATGCCCGGGCTGCAGTGTCCGTCCGACTCTCGGTCAACTCAGGATCCAGGTCTCGGAAAAGCGAACTACATGTTCAGCAGAGGTGATAGCCCCTGGGATCACAATCAATGGTCGGGAAATGGTGGTCGAGGTTTTCGAGGTGCCTTCTGCGGGCAGGGAGATGAATTTCTGTCCAACCCTGCGGACAACGGACGTATCGTCGGTTTCCGGGATATCACGGACGGCCTGAGTAACACCATTCTGATGTCCGAACGGATTCAGGCCAAGCCGGGCTCCAATCTGGTCGATGATGGCGCAACTGCAACGAACTGCGGTAACACGATGATTCAGACAAATCCCGCGAATGCACTGACATTTGTTGACCCCGCGACGCGAGCCTACACAGGCGGCTATGGTTCGTGGGGCGGAACCCGCTGGGCAGACGGTGCTCCCGCATTTACCGGCTGCACGACGATTCTGGGCCCCAATAAAGGCTCGTTCACTCAGAACGCCTAGGACGGCGAGGACGGAATCTATGAACCGGCCAGTCGACACGAAGGCGGTGTTCAGGTCCTGATGGGTGACGGCGCGGTCCGATTTATCAGTGAGAATATCAACACCGGAAATACGTCGGCCGCACCGTTGATTAGCGGCCACAGCCCCTATGGGATCTGGGGAGCGCTCGGCAGCATCGGTGGCAGTGAAACGATTGGTGAATTCTGACGTCACTGGTTGCAGGCTTCAACCGAATTGCGTCGCCTGCTGATCTTGACTCTGCAGCCCTTTGGAACGATCCAAAGGGCTGCTCTCTGGCTGTGATTCGTTGTCCGTCAGTTCGGGCACATCCGGCGGAGCCTGCTCCGCTGTCTCCACGAGCGAATGGAAATAACTATGCTGCTCTTCGGGTCTCGAAAAACAGTTCTTCTCGTTGGACTTGGATTCCTGATCGGTTGCGGTGGTTCAGATGCCAACCGCGTTCCGACCCATGCGGTGACCGGAACGGTGACAATGGCAGGAGGTCCGCTGGCCGGAGCTTCAGTGACATTCTCGCCGAAAGAAGGACAGCCAGTTGCAACGGCCCGAACGAACGCAGAAGGCAAGTATTCGCTGACCACCTACGACGCTGGCGACGGTGCAGCAGCCGGAAGTTACGTGGTGCTTGTTACCAAGCACACAGCCATCGCCGAGGCAGGACCTCCCAGCCATGATGCCTTTGCATCTGGAAACTCAAAGACGGTGATTGGGCATTCAGCGAAGAAAAAAGGGGATGAGGGTGATGCCGTTCCGCCACGCTATGCCAGTCCGGCATCGTCAGACCTCTCCGCAAACGTCAAAGCCGGCGAAACGAACGTGATCGACCTGACAGTCAACCCCTGATCGGTTTCGGAATGTCGTGACCCCGTCAGTCAAACGGACAACTCTGGTGGGGGCTGCAGTTTTGATTGCAGCCGTTGTGCTGGTGTGTCAGCAGTTTTTCCGGAGCGTCAACCCGGATGTTTCTGCGGCTCAGGCGAAGCGACTTCTTGATCGACGGCAGTATGCGGAAGCCGAAGCCGAAGCGATTCAGGTTCCTCAGGAGCACCCCCGATACTCCGACTGCCGTTTGATTGCCGGCGAAGCGGCGACGCGACTGTCTCGTTTTCAGGATGCGATCGCTTACTATCAGACCGTGCCTGAATCCAATCTCAAGGCACAGGTTACGGCGGGACTTGCTGTCGCCGAAATTCTTCTTCATCTGGGAAGGGTTTCGGAGGCTGTCACCTCCTTCGAAGGTGTGCTGCTGCTCTCACCACGAAATCCTGCCGCGACAGTGCGGCTGGCGTACATCCACGGGGCAGTTGGCCAGCGCTGGAAGGCCGGGAAGTATTATTTTCAGCGACTTCTGAACGATCAGTCCACGCTGCAGGAACTGATCCTCATGGGAGACCTCGAACGCCCTCACGAGCAGGAGGAATTTCTGAAGCGATGTGCTGAATCCGAGCCCGGAGACCCGCTTGTTCGCCTGGGCCTGGCGGCTTTTGCGGTGGCAGATGGCGACCTTGAAAGCGGTCGGCAACAACTGGAAACTCTGTTAGCAGACCACCCGGAACTGGTCTCGGCACAGTCCCTTCTGGGCGAAGTGCTTCTGAATGAAAAGCCGGAATCGTTCTGTCGCTGGCATTCCTCCCTGCCGACCGCCGGCGATGACGATCCTGACATCTGGCTTCTGCGAGGACTCTGGTTTCGCCGCCACGGCGATTCCGAATCGTCCATCGGATGCTTCCGACGCACCCTGGAAATCGCACCAACGCATCGACGAGCGACTTATCAACTCAGTCAACTGCTGACAAACATCGGACACGTCTCCGCTGCAGAGTTTTCCCGGCAGGCTCAGAATCTGATCAATCTGACTCAGGCCCTTGATGACGTCCTGAGAACTCGTGGTCGGGACGAACAGATGATCGAACGGACAGTGTCCATTCTTCGGTCCGCTGGACGCCTGTGGGAAGCACGCGCATGGTCAATCGCCGCCATTAGAACGTTTCCTCAGGCGAAATGGGCGATCGAAACGGTCCGAGAGATCGAGCAGACTCTTTCGGCATCAGACCCTCAGGTCATCAGCTCATCGAATCTCGCCCTTCGCATTTCTGCGACTGAGTTCCGGATCTCAAATGATTTTCCGTGTGTTCAGACCGCGGATGTTCCGGACAGCCATGTCGAATCGTCCAGTAGCGCTGCCGTCATCCGGTTTGACGACGAAGCCGCTGCTGCCAGACTTCTGTTCGAATACAACAACGGCGATTTCGACAGAGCATCTCCGGGCAGCCGCATGTTTGAGCAAACCGGCGGTGGGGTCGGCGTCATTGATTTTGATGGCGATGAGTATCCGGACCTGTACTTCCCGCAGGGAGGCGAGTGGCCGGAAGGCAGCGATCTGCCCGCAGCAAATTCGAACTTTCACGATGAACTGTTCCGGAATATTCATGGTCTTCACTTTGTCGCGGCGTCAGGCTTCGCTGGCATCAGTCAATTCGGGTTCGGGCAGGGGTGTGCGGTTGGTGATTTCAATGGTGATGGTTTTCAGGATCTTTATGTCGCGAATATCGGACATAACCGGCTGATGCAGAACAACGGAGACGGGACGTTTACGGACGTCACGCACGATGCAGGCCTTTCGGAATCGCGATGGACCACAAGCTGCCTGATCGCAGACCTGAACGCGGACGGCATCCCTGACCTGTTTGACGTCAACTATGTCGATGGCCCTGATGTCTTTCGACTTCTTTGCCAGGGCTATGGCTGTTCGCCAAAGAATTTTCAGGGGGTCCCTGACCGATTGTCTATTGGTCGAGGAGACGGGACATTCGTTCCGCAGGCGGATGTTACTCCAGCTCAGGATTCGAAGGGCATGGGAATTCTGACGCTCAGGTCAAAGGAGCCAGGACAGCTCGACCTGTTCATTACGAATGATCAGGTTCCCAACTTCTATCTGAAAGCCGGACGCGCAGAGGATTCGCAGGAGATCAGGTTCCGCCAGGAGGCATTCACTACGGGGCTGGCATTTAACGAAGACGGGCTTTCCATGGCCTGCATGGGAATCGCCTGCGGTGACGCGAACCGCGATGAACTTCCGGATGTTTTTGTGACGAATTTTCGAAATGAGGCGAACACACTTTACATCCAGGATGCGAGCGGACTTTTCACAGACTCGACACGAGCATCCGGAATGATGGCGGCAAGCCTTCCGTATGTTGGCTGGGGAACTCAGTTTCTGGATGCCGACCTCGACGGTGACGAGGATCTGGTCCTGGTCAACGGAGATGTTGACGATTACCGGAACTCCGGTGGCGCCTATCAGATGCCTTCTCAGTTCTTTCTGAATACAGGAATCGGTCTCTTTACCCTGCTCAACTCTGACGGGATGGGGACCTATTTTCAGAAACTGTATCTGGGCCGCGGCCTGGCAGTCCTTGACTGGAATGTGGATGGTCGCCCCGACTTCGCCGTTTCAAATATCAATCAGCCGGCATCACTGGCAACCAATCGTTCGACCTCGATTGGTCAGTCGCTCCGCGTGACACTGACCGGCCGCAATGGGGCTCGCGACGCAATCGGCAGCGAGGTTGCCGTCCGATCCAGGCAGTATTCAGCTCGGCAACAGCTGTGCGCCGGCAACGGGTTGATGGCCAGCAACGAACGCAGACTGAACTTCTGTTTCGACACGCAGATTCAGTCCCTGCAATTGACCGTGGACTGGACTTCAGGGCTTCATCAGGACTTTGATGCGGTTCCAGCGGGATGCGCCGTCAGAATCGTGGAAGAACGGTCGGATCTCTATCTGATTCCGAAATGATCGAGGCTTCGGCGGAAACTGCCGAGAGAACGGGAGATCCGTGAGCTGATTCCGGTGTTCCCTGTTGACAACTGTCCGGCCTTTGTGGCGATGCCCTGAATGCACGCCATTCGGGTTGCTGTGGTACTGAATTCCCGCGAACCTTCTCGAATCGTCGTTCTCGGGTGGGTGAGATGAATCTCCTGTTTCGCGTCCTTTATGCTCAGAAGTGCACCAGCACACATCACATGCTGGCCATGGATGCGCTGAGGTATCTGCGGTGCGACAAAGCGGATCTTTGGGCGAGCGTGTTTCTGGCAGATGTCCAGCAGTATATGGACGGAGCCAAGGCTCCGGATTCGAAGTTTAAGGATTTTCGAAATCACGTTCTGCATGTCGCGGATCATGACTGGGGAGGAGCCGTCACAGCATCGCAGACCTGGTACGAGCGACTGCTGGAACAACTGCGGCTGCAGGATTGGAGCCGAGCGGTTTACTGCGCCGGAGTGCTGAGTCACTATCTGACGGATCCGCTGATGCCGCTGCATACGGGACAGACCGAAGACGAAGGTCAGGTCCACAAATTCATCGAATGGGGAACAGCCGGAATCTATCGGGAACTTGTCAGCACCATTCCGGCGGCTCGGGCACTGCAGAACTGGAAACCACCGGAAACGTCCGCTTCGGAAGACTGGCTCGCGCTGCTGGTTAAGGCCGGTGCCGTGAGGGCTCACGAGCACTACGACATCATGATCGATCATTACGACCCGGTGACCGGACATCAAAACCCTCGGGCGGGGTTTGACTCGATCTGCCGAGACAGTCTTTCAACTCTGCTGGGCTGTGCGATCCGCAGTCTGGCTTTTGTTCTCGATCAGGCGATCACCGTCAGCCAGGCAGTCCCTCCTCGCCGGAACCTCACCGTGGCAACGGTGCTTTCCGGTCTGTCGACACCGCTGTTTTGGGTGACTCGCAAACTGGCTGATCAGGCCGATCGAAAACAGGTTCAGGCCATCTGGGAGGAACTGCAGGCGACGGGAAAGGTCATTGATCAGCTGCCCGCCGACGAAAAGGCGGTCCGAGCAGCTCACGCCGAAGAGGTCCTGGGTGTTCCCGTTGACGAACTTGATCGCGTGCCAATACGAAAGGCGGGAACCCGGTTCGTCTCAGAATCCGACGCCGTGGTTTTGCCGATGCCGTCCCGAACGCCGTCGGTCCCTGCCGTACGGTTTTACCTTGAACTCGACAGTCCCGTTGTGGACGCGCCGTCGATCGGCCCCAAAACCGCAGCGAGGCTGCACCGCATCGAAATTCACACTGTCGAACAGCTCATTGACGCCAACGTCGACGACGCAACCGATCAGCTGGATGAATCCTGGATCACCGCCGATCTGTTTCGATCGTGGCAGCAGCAGTCGGTTCTGATGTGTCGTGTTCCCGGGCTGCGAGGTCATGATGCTCAGCTGCTGGTCGCCGTCGGAATCACTCGGCCGGAAGAACTTCACGACGCGGATGACGCCGACCTTCTGCATCGCATTCAGCAATACGCGAACACGACAGAAGGAAAGCGAGTCCTCCGCAGCGCTTCAGCTCCGGATCTCGCCGAAATCGCTCGCTGGAAACAGTTCACGGAGCATGCTCGCAAACTGCGAGCTGCCTGATCTTGCGGGTTCAGAAACGTTCGGCAGAAATCCGACTGCCGAGTTGCCTCACAGACGTGATCATCGAACCTCGGTCGTGGGCGGTCCGGGAATTTCTGCTGTTCGTTCTGACGTTCGTTTCCACAACTGCCATGTCCGGTTGGGAGACAGCAGCGGCTGCCAGTTCGGTGATGATTGCAGTGCTGAGCTGTTGCGGGCTGCCTTCAGGATGACAATGTCAATCGCCGGGGGCAGCAGCTCGGGCTGAAACCCGTTGTCAGCCAGAGCAGGGCGAAGCTGAAGCTGTCGTTTCACGTAGTCGGGCGTGTTGAACTTGTGACACAGCCAGGGCCGTGATGGAACATATGTCGGCAGCAGATAACTGAAGTCCAGGTCTTCACAAAAGATGACGGGACTCTCTGCTGTCTGCAGAACATCCAGGACAGCTCGGTCATCAGTCGTGAGAAGAAAGCCTTCCTCACCGGTTGCGGTGTACTGCCAGTAGCAGTGAGTGAGACTGAAGGCGACATTGTCGAATACGGCCAGACACAGGCAGGCAGCGATCAGCGGCCGACGCCACTGGGTTGGAATTCTCTGCAGCCGACTGATCAGGTGAACGACCTGAGGAATTCCGATCAGAAACAGCGGCGTCCAGATGTAGCCTCGACTGAAGTGCAGCGGTTGAACGGGCCGAGGCAGGATTCGGTCATGGATCGTCAGACCGAAGGCCACTGCCGCCGCCAGCAGCAGAAACTGTTCCTGCCGACCAGCCAGAAACCGCTTCTTCCACAGTGCCAGAAATGCCAGCGTCGCGACCGGGGTGTACGCGTACAGCACGGTACTCCATTCCATCCTCCAGTTCAGCGACCAGGTGTCCTGCAGAGCAGCATGCGTCGGAAAGCGGGGCAGCCAGACCTTGTAGTAACCCAGCAGAAGAGTCAGCAGCAGGACGGCGATCCCCAGATTTACAAAAAACTCACCACGGCGATGCCGAACGGCTTCCATCAGAAACCAAGCGTTCAGCACCAGTAACAGTTCAATGCCCGACCACGGATGTGTTGCGGCCAGAAGTCCCGCCGGCAGCAGTGCCAGTCGGTTTCGTCCCGTGAGGACGCAGAGCCACGCCGCGGCCACGAGGCAGTGGTAGGTGATTTCAACGGAATAAACCGTGTTGCGGCCCCAGTTCAGAAACCACAGTCCGTTGGTGGGATCGAATTCAAAAACGGCTTCGATCAGCGACGTTCCCGTGGCAAAACTTTTCAGGATGCCCAGCAGCGACAGAACACCACCTCCCCACAGAGCCAGAAACAGCATTGACATGCGTCGTTGCTGAGTTCGCCGGCAGATCAGCTTCCAGGTGAGCCATCCGAACAACGGCAGCAGAGCGGCCGTCAGGGCTGCATTGACCAGTCCCGGTTCGCAGTGCAGCACACTGACACAACAGCCCATGATCCATGGCAGCCAATGGAAGTAAATGATCGGCGAATCCGGATCAGCGTCTGACGGATTCGGATACAGCACACCGTTTCCACGCTCGAACGCGGCACGTCCGTTGGCCACGTAGTACGGCTGATCGTACTGAAAGAAACCGGTCGCCTGTGAACCATTGCCCAGGTAATGAGCGGTGACGATGGACAGCCACGGCAGCAGCATGGCCATCATCAGCAGCCACTGTCTCCACGACAGCACGTCGCCAGCCGTTTGATTCCCGGCCGGCGACGTGGAACTCAGAATGTCGACGTCAGCTGGAGTCTGCTGAAGGCTCGACAACGACATCAGAATTCCCAGTTGATCCCGAGATTAAACTGGTTCTGGAAGTACTGAGACCGCTCGGTCTTCAGATACGGAAACAGACCGGCTTTAGGGTTGGAGATGAACACAATCGAGTTCGTCGGATTGGCAACCTCGCCGATCCATGTATACGTCCAGCCGGCTCGGAACTTCGCATGTTCCAGCTGCCAGATATTCCTCAGCACCGGGATCCGTGAGAAGATCGGCAGTTCGGCCTGCAGATTCTGTTCGAACATCGGGGAGATATGAGTGGACGTATTCTGATCGGAAAAGAAGTTTCGAGTGAACCCGGGGTGCAGATTCGCGGGGTCCATCGATTCGGCAGATTGCGGGTCAGTCGAAAACATGTGAGATTTGACGCCGAGGGCATCTGTCGCAAATGTGTTTCCGATGTTATCACCCGTCAGATACATCTTTTCGACGTTAACAAGTGCTCCCATCCGAGTCGATCCGGAGAACGTCACGCCCCCGCGTTTAGCGACTTCATACTCAATGCCGACTTCAGGGCCTGACATCACACTGCGGACCGCACTATTGACAAAGGAACGCACCAGAATCTGTTCATCGGTGTCGGTTGCATCCGTTGTGAAATTCAGCGAGCCATCTTCGTCGACATTGTCGATGACGAAATCATCGTCATCATCGAGTCCATTAGGCACGTTTGCGTCATACGACAAGTGCGAATCAACTCCGTAAAACTGGATGGACTCATTCAATCGAAACATCCGGCCGCCAAGCAACGGACGAATCTGCAGACTGCCCCGCTCGTACAGCGGCGACGAGCTCACCTGAAATCCTGCACCGTAGGATTCCACTTCGTGCTGAAGAATGAAATCCAGGTCAAACAGCTGGACTGCGCCATCGGGGTCCCGCGGATCGACGGGGTCCGTTGGATCGCCGGTCCGAATCCCGATACTTCCGAAAGGATACAGGTTGCGGTCCAGGAGATCGTCTGTGTTTCCCAGATATCCGAACGACTGACCATTGGCCGTATCAAACGGCTGTCTGGCCAGAACGATGGTTTCCAGGATCTGCCGTTCATTCACGCCGTTGAGATTATTCGGCAGGCCGGCATTGACAATCCCCCCTGTTGTGTCAAGAAAGATGGCATCTACTGAACTCATTCGCAGGCGGTTCAGGTTGGCTCGAGCATCAAAAACATTATTAGTCTTTCCGTTGTAACCGACATTCCACGCAAACCTCCAGCCGGTCTGATTCTTCAGTCCGCCGCTCAGACGAATGCCCTGGTTATCATTGCCCAGGAGCAACCCGGTGTCGTGCTGCGGAAAAGTGCGAAAGAACAGAGCGTCCGGAAAGGCAACCTGAATGTCTCGAACATTGTCACTGCCGGGGATACCTCCCAGCATAGCCGTCTGATCAAATGTCGCGACCGTGGAATCTCCAAAGTTGCCGCGCAGGGTCCGCGACTTGGTGCGCACATAATCGACGTTGAAGTAGTAATCGTTCATCTGCGTCATGGCACCGATGCTGCGTTTGAACCACAGGCCATCAGATGAAAAATGCTGTTCGAACGCGTGATCAAAGGGAGAGATCATCGGGTAGGACTGGAATGACTGAGGCATTCCTTCATAGCCGGTCGCTGAATAGCCCTGCGGCGGCCCTCCCATGAATTCCGGCGCACCGTAAGAGCCGTAGCCCGACATATCCTGTGCCGAGCCCTCTGTTGCCACCGAAATGGCCAGCAACAGCGGCACAATGGTTTTGAAACGGTGCCAAATCCGCATTGATCTATCCTTCAGAAGCCATAGTTTTGACTGGCTTTTCGTGTCTCCTGCTGTTCCGCAGCCGGAACACAACGCACCGGCGGACCGAGCGCATCGAGACGTTCTTTGGAATGTATCGGTCAGGCAATTTGTCAAACTGTAGGGATTGTTCGGATCATGTCGGATTTTACGCACGTGACGAATGTTCGGGTTCTGCAGGTCCTCTGCCCCCTTTTTCTGCCGAAGCTGAGTCATGGCCGCACAATCTGCCGGTTTTGAAAAAAACATGTCCGCTGTCGAGACTCCTTCGCCACAGAGACTCTGCACCAGCCGGATTCCCTGAAAATCCTGATGTCGCACCGCCGAATTGGCAGGGTTTTCCAATGGCCAGTCTTCGGCAGTTCTGAATAACCCCTCGCCGGCGGCGACAGAACTTCATTCTGAGCCCCCAGGAGAACCCAGTCATGGCTTTCAACCCAAACCCAAAGGACAGCCGCAACTGCCCGGTCTGCGGAGGTGAACTAAAAATGGGGATGCTGAGCTGTCGGGAATGTCAGTTCAGAGCTCAGCGGCCAAATCCACCGAAAGAGCTCTCCGCTTCGACAGCTGTTCATCGCGCTGACACGGACACCGTGGAAGCCGTCACACCGGAAAGCCCACACACACAGGCACGGATGCACAACACGCAGGCCAACAGCCACAGCACCTCAGCGACGAATCAGCCATCGGTGACAACTGAACCAGGTGGTGCGACCAGTCCGACGTCCCAGGCGCAAAAGCCGCGATCCGGAAGCCGACAAACTCTTCTGAAGGCAGCGGGGCTGTCGCTGATGGTTCTTCTGGGAACATTTGGAGTTGTGCACGCGACAGGCGTTCTTTCCGGCCATCAGCCGGGACCTGCTCTGGAGCGGCATGCCGCGGAATGGGTGGTTGACCACTTCGGAGTTGTTGAAGTCCGGACCGAGGACGGCACGATTCGCCGCTTTGTCGCTCGGGAACATCTCCCGGCCGAACCCTTTGTCGTAACCGACATCAATCTCTATGACCAGGACATTCACGAAGACGATCTGTGGTTTCTGCCGAAGCTCAGCGCGCTCACCACATTGGATCTCTCAGGAACCTCTGTGTCCTGGACCGGCATTGAGTACGCCGGACAGGCTCCGCAGCTGAAAAACCTGTACCTGCGTCGAGTCGACATTTCGGGGGGAGCCATTCGCTTACTGGAGTCTGCCGATCAGCTGAACAAGCTTTCGGTTTCGGGAAGCCGAAAGTTCTGCGATGCAGATGTCGCCATGATCGTCACCTGCATGCCTCGGCTGAAAATGCTGCTGTGTTCGGGAACTCAGGTCACCGACGAAGGGCTGAAGGCTCTGGCGGCCCTCAGCCAGCTCCGCGACCTGCAGATTTCCAAAACCAAAACCACGGCCGCAGGCCAGGCCAGTCTGGCTCAGGCTCTGCCCAAATGCCGGATCAAGACCTGAGATCTCCCGCCGACGGCCCGGAGCATCCAGCCCTGCAGAAGACGAGTCAACGGCCAGGCTCATCCGCCGCTCGCCTATTTCCCGGGATCGGCCGGAGAAATGGTGGCGGTCAGCAGATACATGACAGGCACCAGAATCAGGACCAGAACGGTGGTGGTCATCAGCCCGAAGGACAGGCTGGTAGCCATGGGAGCAACCACCTGAGACTGCTTTGAACGTTCCAGCAGAATTGGCGCCATTCCGGCCACGGTGGTCACGGATGTCAGTAGAACGGCTCGGAATCGGCGCTGTCCCGCATCCAGCAAAGCTTCGTGCAGAGGCAGACCGTCGCCGCGGCTTCGGTTGATGAAGTCCACCAGCACGATGGAATCATTCACGACAACTCCCGCCAGCGCCACCAGGCCGAAGATGCTGAACAGAGTCAGCTCGAAGCCCATGATGATGTGCCCCAGGATAGCGCCGATGAATCCGAACGGGATGATCGAAAGAATCAGCAGAGCCTGAGAATACGAACCGAACTGGATCGTCAGCAGCAGAAACATGGCTCCCAGCACAATCAGAAACCCCAGGGTCAGGCTGTTGACGGAATCCGTCGTCTGTTCCTGTTGTCCTTCCCACTTCAGCCGGACATTCGGAAACTGCTTTTTGAATTCGGGCACAAACGTATTCTGCAGGTCGGTGACGACGTTGAACGCGTTTCCGCGAGCTTCATCCACATCGGCCACGACCATGATTGCCCGCATCTGGTTGACCCGGCTGATTTCCGAATAGCCGCGCTGCACGTCTACGTCCGCCAGTTCACTCAGCGGACGCTCCAGCCGGTCATCCATGCGGACACGTATCTTTTCGAAGCTGGCCAGAGTCCGGCGTTCTTCGCGCGGATAGCGAACTCGCAACTGCACTTCGTGTCGTCCTCGCTGGAGTCTCATCACCTCTTCGCCGTAATAGGACGAACGTACGGTCTGAGCCAGATCTGCCAGCGACACGCCCATTGAACGAGCGTCGTCGCGAACTTTCAGGCGATATTCCCACTTGCCTGGTCGCGTATCCGTGGCGATGTCGGAAACGTATGGATATTCCGCCAGCTTTTCCTGACATCGAGCAATTGCTGCTTCCAGCTGATCAAGGTGATCCGACGTCGCCATCAGCCGAATTTCAATCGGCATGGCTGCCGGCCCGCCAGGACTTGAGCCGAAGGCGACGGATTCGGCACCGGGAAAACGTCCGGCTTCTTCGCGCCACTGCCGAACAATGTCGGACGTCGATTCCTTTCGGTACTGCAGATCGTTCAGCTGCACCAGCAGTCCGCCGATGTGGCTGCCGCTGATCGGTCCGCTGCGGCTGAAGTCCGGAGTCTGCCCAACGGTTCGATGCACGACTTTGATGTATCCCTCCGGATCCGTCGTCAGGCCCTCGTCGATACTCTTCTGATTCAGTCGCCGGATGGCAGCTTCCAGGCGGCGAGTCGCTTCGTCGGTGATTCGAGCCGGAGTGCCGTCGGGATACATGATCTGGCAGGTGATGTAACTGAAATCCAATTTGGGCAGCAGCAGAAACGGCACCACACCGGCTCGGATCACTCCGATGGACAGAATCAGCAGACCTGCCGCTGACGAAACCACGATCGCCGGATTTCTCAGCGACAGCCTCAGGACCGGCACGTAGATCGCGGCAATAAACCAGTCAAGAAACCGCGAAAATCCGGCATTCATCTTCATCAGCAGCCAGCCCAGCGGCTTCAGCGGAAACAGCAGCCAGGTCACAGCATCCATGAACAGGCTGGTTCGATGAGCCAGGTGCGCCGGCAGAATGGTGACACTTTCAACAAGCGAAATCAGCAGCATCGCGCTCACGCACAAAGGCAACACGACGGTCATCCGCTGAATGCGGCCTTCGAGATACATGATCGGCATGAATGCGATCACGGTTGTGAGGACCGACGTCACGACAGACGGCATCACTTCGGTCGCTCCGTCGATCGCGGCCTGCTGATAGGACTTTCCCATCTGTCGGTGAGCGTAAATGTTTTCGCCGACAACAATCGCGTCGTCGACCACGATCCCCAGAGCAATCAGGAAGGCAAACATGGATGTCATGTTCAGCGTCTGGCCGGACTGCAGCATGTAGATGCAGGCCCCCAGCAGCGCGACGGGGATTCCCATGGCCACCCACCACGCCAGTCGCATCTCCAGAAACAGTGTCAGGGTAAAAAACACCAGAACCAGGCCCATCCAGCCGTTCTTGGCCAGCATCTCCAGTCGGTCCACCACGCTGGTGCTGCGATCCCGCAGATGCACCATGCCGAATCCGTCCGGCAGCTGATGGCGATAGTCTTCAACAAAATTGCGAATGTCGGTCGCCACCTGAATCAGGTCATCCGAGCTTGTGGTTTCGACCGAAATCACAACCGCGGGCAGCCCGTTGACTCGGTTCACGATGTCCTCATCGACGAATTCATCCCGCACCGTGGCAATATCGCCCACCGTCAGAACGGCTCCGCCGGGTTCCGTCACCAGTGGAATAGAAGCAATATGTTCACCGAATTCCCGCTTGTCCGATCCTCGCAGCAGGATCTCCTGCGACTGACTTTTCAGAGTTCCTCCGGGCAGTTCCAGGTTGTTGTCTCGGACCGTTTCAGCCACATCGGCCAGCGACAGGTTGTATTGCCGGAGGACATGTTCCGGGATTTCGATGTCGATTTCGAAATCCGGAGCTCCGGCGAAGTCCGCAACAGAGACAGACGGAATGGCCAGGATGTCATTACGGACCCGTTCCGCCAGATTTCGCAGCTGGACTGCTCGAGCCGGATCAGGATCATCCGGTCCCAGCACCGCGACTCGAATGGCTGTGGTGTAGCTGCTCATGATGCGGACGTCAGGTTCTTCGGCCAGTTCAGGCAGGCTGGGAATCTGATCGATCAGAGTATTTACTTCTGCCAGAATGCGCTGAGCATCGTTTTGTGTGACGTCACTCTCGAGTTCCAGGACAACGGTGCCCAGACCTTCCCGAGCCACGCCGGTCATTTCGTCGATGCCGTCGATACCGTGAATGGCTTCCTCGACTTTTTCCAGAATGCCTTCCTCGATCTCATCCGGACTCGCGCCGGGATACGATACGGAGATGCCAATCGTGTAGACCTCAAGTTCCGGCCAGAAGTCTCGCCGCAGATTCAGCATGCTCCATGCTCCCACGACCAGAGTCCCCAGCATGATGATGTTCATGGCCTGAGGATTCAGTACTGCCCAGCGAATGATGTTCTTCATGCGGACACCTGCGACGCTTCCGGTTCGGAGCGCTGGCCGTCAGATGTCACGGGAGCAGTGCCGGGCTTGGGTTCAGCACGCTCGGCCGCTTTGGATGGCGGAGGATCGATCGGTTCCTTTCCGCCCTGAGGCACAGGAGCCACGGGCAGCCCTTCCCGAATATTCTGGACAGGCGAAACAACCACCCGATCATCGGAATTCAGTCCGGCCGCATCGATCACAACGCGATCGTCTGCGAACGACACCACATCAACCGGGACAATGTGAATCGCATCGTCCCGCACCAGCCAGATTCGCTGCCCGGGCCTGAGCGCCAGTTCGGAAACTTCGTACAGCGGACGATGAGCCGTGGCGGCAATCTCCAGAGACACAAACATGCCTCGCATCAGACTGCGCGGGCCGTCGTTGGCATAGTCATCGGGCGAATGACCGGGCCGAGCCACCTGATCCGGCCTGTCAACTCGAAACAGGCAGGGAATCGTTCGAGTCTGCTGATCGATACCGGTTCCGTCAATGCGTTCCAGAACGGCCTGCCACTGATACTGCCGCTGCCCCAGTTCGAACGTGACTGTGGCGGGGATGGCAGGCAGAGCCAGACTGTCGGCAGCCACTCCATCCGTCAGTTGCTGCACCATGTTCCCGGCCGAACTGTCGTTCCACAGCCAATACATTTCATCAACGGTCAGACTGGTGCGAACTTCGACAGCGGACGTGTCTTCGATCACAGCGAAGGGCGAGCCCGCTGTCAGAAACGTTTCTTCTTCCACCATCGACTGAACCACGACGCCGTTGATCGGAGCTTTGATGACCGTCCGAGTCAGATCCAGTTCCGCCCTTTCCAGTTCGACAGCTGTCAGCTGCTGACGTTCCAGCAGCAACAGTCGCTGAGCGGCCAGCTGACGCTGACTGTTTTCGATTTCAACCACCGCACCGCGAGCTTCCAGTTCTGCTCGTCTGGCCGCTTCCACGTCCGTGTCTGTCGCCACTTTGCGCTGCTGCAGTGATTCCTGCCTCTGCCGTTCCGACTCCGCCAGCTTCAGTTTGCTGTGTTCCAGTTTCAGCAGTTCAGCCGTATTGGTGACACTCACATCCAAAGCCGCCAGTTCCGCCTTGCCCTGAGCCTGCTGACGCTGCAGCCGACGGATGTCCAGTTCGAAGTTGGCGGGATCAATCGTCAGCAGAGTTTCTCCCGCGGTGACTCGACGACCGGTTCGCAGATTGGCGGACTGACGAATCACCCGGCCGCTGACTTCCGCTGCGAGCTTCACATCTCGAAAAGGCACCACCACGCCGTTGGTTTTCACAATCAGCGGACCGGAATGATTCTGCACCGCCTCCACCGCCACACTGGCCGCTCCGGCTTTTGTGACCTTTCGACGTTCCGGAGGCTGGCGTTCGCCCAGAGCGTAGAATCCGTAAACGCAGGCCGACAGCACGGCGATGGAAACAACGGCGTTCAGAACAGCATGGCCGAACGAACGGAACTGCGGAACGCCCGAAGATTCAGGCGCCGACAACGGGACATGGTCAGGCATCGAAAACACCGCCGGCAGGAATGCGGGTTGGCAGGAATCAAGAGCGAAGAGGCGCATCAGTCTGGCAACTGACCCAACCCCGGGCAATCGAAAAGGCACTGGAAGAACGTGCCCCTTGCAAACAGGATTCCCCAAAATCCTTACGACAGTCGCTCACCCGGCGAAGTTTCGGAGGCAGCATGTTTGTCGGGCACCCTGAGCCTGCAATGCGCGAAACCGCGAAGAACTGCTCGTGTCAGAGTCTGACTGTGGCGGGACTGTGCCCTGCAACCTTCTTCTGAATGGTCGGCGGAAGTGGTCCGAGCCCCGGTCTCCGGCGTTATTCGTCGTTGTGAGTCAGAATGCCGGAACTGTGTCGAGTTCGGTGCAGGTGCGGCTTCATGACATTTGAGGCCTGATCAAAGGTGGCGTTTCGAGGAACGACGACGATGCCTTCGTCGGTCACGGTCAGCCCGTGCCGCTGGTCTTCGGCCGAGTCATACCCGATGCGCATCCCTTCCGGAATCTTCACGAACTTATCGATGATGGCTCGACGAACTCGAGCATACCGGCCGACAGTCACACCTTCGTACAGAATGGAATCGCGGACTTCCGCGTAACTGTTGACTCGGACCGATGGCCCCAGAATCGAACGTTCGACCGTACCGCCGGAAATGATTGACCCCGGGCAGACCATGCTGTCTACAGCCGATCCGACTCGTTCCTGGCCGGTGGGCGAATGATCATTGAATACAAACTTGGGCGGAGGCAGCGGTGGCTGAAACGAACGAAACGGCCAGTCCGGATCGTACAGGTTGAACTTCGGATCGACGGAGATCAGATCCATGTTGGCGTCGTAGTAGGATTCTATGGTGCCGACATCTTTCCAGTACGCGGGCTCATGAGTTTCCGGATCCACAAACGGCCAGGCTCGCACAACATGCTGATCAATGATTGACGGAATGATGTCCTTGCCAAAGTCCCGATGGCTGTTCGGCTTGTTGGCATCCCGACACAACTGCTCAAACAGGAACTCTGTTCGGAAGACATAAATCCCCATCGACGCCAGACACATGTTCGGATCCGAGGGGTCCGGCTGGGGACATTCAGGCTTTTCGGAAAACCGAATCACTCGATTATGTCGATCGACCTGCATGACCCCGAAACGCCGGCCGTCCTGCAGAGGTACCGGCAGGCAGCCGATCGTGCAGTCGGCTTCCGACTGAATGTGGTCGGCGATGAATCTCGCATAATTCATCTGATAGATGTGGTCGCCGCTGAGAATCAGGACGTGCGCCGGCGAAATCCGTTCCATCGTGTAGATGTTCTGATAAAGCGCATCGGCTGTTCCCAGATACCAATTCTCGTCAACTCGCTGCTCGGGCGGACGAACCGAAATGAATTCTCCCAGTTCGGCCGAAAGAAAATGCCAGCCACGTTCGATGTGACGCTCAAGACTGGCGGCTTTGTACTGAGTCACCACCAGAATCTTCCGCAATCCACTGTTAATGCAGTTGGACAGCGAGAAGTCGATGATGCGAAACGCACCTCCGAACGGTACCGCCGGTTTGCTTCGGTCCAGAGTTAATGGCTCAAGTCGGGACCCCTTGCCTCCGGCAAGGATCACCGTCAGAACATTGTTCATAGGGACCTCCATCTCTTGACAATCCACGCGGCCACTCTGCAAACACCGCGTTGACTTAACTTATCGATCGCGTTTTCACCCGTCGATTGCAGTTCGGGTGGATTGAGGGATTTCCCTGACAAGGAGACCGGCATTCTCATCCACAGATAGAAAAAATACACAATTCAGGGAGCTCAGGGTGTCTGGGTGGCCAATTGTCGAGCAAAACCCGTCTGCATCGCAGACGTTCCACACGGAAACCCGTCTTGGCCGGATTTCGCCTTTGCCGTAGCATTCCCGGCATCGGAAGGCCCTTCCTGATCGGAGTCGCTCCCAACTTTCCGAACAGGAACTCAACCCGGCGGTTGGCCGAGGATTGTGATGGATTACAACATTCGACCCGTTTCCAAAGTCTGCTGTGAGACCGGACAGCCATTTGCCGCGGGTGAGTCCTGCTGGTCGGTGCTGACGGAGGTCAACGGCAAGCTGGTGCGGCAGGACTATTCGGAGGCTGCATGGAACGGCCCGCCGACCGGATCAGTTGGGCACTGGAAGGTCGAGATCACCGAGGGCAGCGAAGCGGGTCAACAGAAAATCGATGTCGACAGCCTGTTTGATTATTTCGTTCGGTTGTGTGAGTCTCCAAACATCGTTGAGCAGGACTATCAATACGTGCTGGCTCTGCTGCTGTTGCGAAAACGGCGGCTGATTCTAGAGGAAACCATTGAAATCGACGATCAGCCCGCCATGCGACTGATCGGAACAGGTGGCGAAGGACCGTTCGAAGTCATGGAACGTGAGCTGACCGACGAGCAGATCGGTCAGATGCAGGAACAATTGTTTGGCGTTCGTCAGGAGAGTCGTTCTTAGCGACCACGACGAAAGCCGGCACAGACACTTGTTGAATCAACTCGACAGCCTGCGGCGGAGATCGCAGGTCTCAGAGATCATGGAATGATCGTTTCCGGCATTCAACCCGAACACGATGCTGCCGCCAAAGGCTGCATGAGTGGCTGCGCGCCGTCGGCAGCAGCGTGCGGTCCATGTGAATCTGCAGAGCAACCTGTCGAACTGTGTTCGAACAATAAAGCGTCTTCGGTGTGGACAGTCCTCGTGCTGGTGGTGTTCCAGATCGCCTTTTCCGGCTGTCAGAATCCTTCACGGCAGCATCAGGTACATCGCAGTGATCCCGCACTTCCGATGACGCTCAGCCGTGACGAACTGGTCGAGCTGTTGAATCGTCAGAACACGGGACTCGACGGATGGAAGTGCATGTCGACTCGGTTGACAGCCAAAATGCCCGGCCTTCCGACTCAGCACCTCAACGGCTATATCGCCTGCCAGACCCCTCAGTATTTTCGCCTGACGGCAGACAACCTGATCGCCAAAGCGGATCTGGGTTCGAACGTGAGTCGCTGCTGGGTCTACGTCAAACCCGGTGAAAACGCTGTGATGACATGGAAGCACGAAGACACAGCTCTGGTGCAGCAGATGACAACCGGCATTCCCTACATCGATCCCAACTGGCTGATGCTGGTCCTGGGAATTCGCCCGCTGGACGCCAACGACTATGAACTGAGTCGTTCTGCGGACGGCAAGCCCGAATTGTGGCTGACGGCTGTCGAACAAAGCCCCACAGGCCGTCCACTGCGCCGCGTGATCAAAGTCGACACCTATGGCGGAGTCGTTCGTGAACATGCCATCTATGACAGTGAAGGGCGCCCGCTGGTCCAGGCACTGCTCAGCAAACACAAGTCACACGACGGACATCTGATCCCGACAATTGTTCGGCTGACCTTTCCTCAGATGGACACCGAACTGGCACTGTCGTTCACCGGAATCGAGACCAACCCGAATCTGCCCGACAGCCTTTGGCATCTTCCTGAGACCAACGTCACCGTCGTTGACCTTGGAGAAATGGCTCGTCATCAAATGATGCTGGCTCAGCACGGTTCCCAGGAAACTTCTGCGGGCAATGCATTCTCCAGCCGACCTCGAGCTCGTCTGCAGCCACCGGTGTTTCGCAATCCCGTTCGCAGCGCCTTTGCCGGCGAGTCTGATCGTTCTGCAATGGACGGGACTCCGTTGAAGCTGACCAACGGAGTGGAAGAACCTGACTGGGCAACGGAAGGCGATGCCGAAGTGGCGGAACCCAACTGGGAGACTCCCATTTCGCTGCCCCGAGATGTTGGCTTCCCGGACCAACCGACACAGCCTGCCGGTCAGCGTCGAGGCTTTCTGTCGCGACTGTTCAATCGCTGAATCGGCTCGCGATTGAACGGAATTGCAGCCTTGGGCGAGGCGTTTCCGAAATGTCCGCGGCCGGACTTCCGACTGCAGCCGTTCCTGTCGGGGATTCCCGGGAAGCACCCGTCTGGCACGAGCCGGTGCAAATCGGGTGCAAATTGGACGTCGGATCGCTCTAATGGGGCTGAATGAGCCGGTTCGAGTTTCGGTTCGTTCACTTCCAGCCTGAGCCGCACTGCGGGCACCCTCTTTCGTCCCGGGTCACGCCCGTCGAAACGAGTGCATGTTTCCGCAGTGTCCCGCCGGCAATTTTACTTTCCTCAAGTCACAGGTAACAGGAGACGACGCGTGAAGAAACTGTTTGTGCTGGCCGCTGCGCTGATGCTGTCAGCGAACTGTCAGGCCGGACTGAAGCTGCCGAATATCTTCGGAGACCACATGGTCGTTCAGCAGAAGGCACCCATCAGGGTCTGGGGCAAAACCAGTGCCGGTCAGAAGGTCACGGCCGAACTGGGAGGCCAGTCCGCCGAAACAACCGCAGATGCTGACGGACTGTTTTCTCTGAGCCTTCCGGAACTGCTCGCCGGAGGTCCTCACACTCTGACAGTGACCGCCGATGAAACCAAAACCTTCACGGACGTCCTTGTGGGCGAAGTCTGGATCTGTTCCGGACAGTCCAACATGCAATGGAGCGTCAATGCTGCCAATGATCCGGATCTGGAACGGCTGGCGGCCAAACATCCCAACCTGCGGATGATCAACTTTCCGCAGGTCGGCGTTCAGGAACCGATCTGGTCACACGATGAACGGCAGTGGCAGGTGTGTACACCGGAAACAGTCGGAGGCTTCTCCGCGGTCGGTTACTTCTTCGGTCGTCAGTTGCTGGAAACGCTGGATGTCCCCATCGGCATGATCAACAACGCGTGGGGCGGATCCGCCTGCGAAGCGTGGATCAACCGCGATGTCCTGAGTGCTCAGGAAGAATTCGCACCGCTGATGGATCGCTGGAAGCAAATGGAAGGCACGTTTGCCGAACTGTCCGCAAAGTCGGACCTGAACGACGGCGAAAAGAAAAATCTGGACAACCTGAAGCGACAGATGGGCGGAAATTCACGTCCCGGCAACATCTATAACGGTGTTCTGAAATCACACCTCGGCTACACCATCAAGGGTGCCATCTGGTATCAGGGCGAAAGCAATGCGGGACGAGCCTACCAGTACCGCGATCTGTTTCCGCTGATGATTTCCAACTGGCGACAGGAATGGGGTCAGGGTGACTTCCCGTTTTACTGGGTTCAGCTGGCCGACTTTCGGCCGGAAAAACCGGATCCCGCTGACAGCTCATGGGCCGAACTTCGGGAAGCTCAGACAATGACCATGTCCCGTCTGGCCAATACCGGAGAAGCCGTGATTATTGACATCGGAGAAGGCAGGGACATTCATCCGAAAAACAAAGTCGATGTCGGTCGTCGTCTGGCTCGCTGGGCTCTGGCGAAAGATTACGGAGTCAGCGTTCCGTTCCACAGTCCCCAGTACAAGTCCATGGAAAAGAACGGCAGCAGCATTGTGCTGTCATTTGATCACGTGGATGGCGGTGGCTGGCGACCGTTCGATGTGCCTCATCCGGTCGGATTTTCCATTGCCGGTGAGGATAAGAAGTTTGTCTGGGCCGATGCCAGGATCCTGCCGGACGGCCGCATTGAAGTGTCCAGCAAGGACATCGCCGATCCGGTTTCTGTTCGCTACGGATGGGCAGATAATCCGGTCGTCAACATGTACGACAACGCGGGTCTGCCACTGACCCCGTTTCGGACCGATGACTGGCCAGGCGTCACCGTCAATGACAATTGACGTCTGAATTCGTCGGCCGTCATCGATGAATCTGCCGGCTCGGTTCTTCAACAGAAAACCGAGCCGGCTTCTTTTTTCAGACGCTATGGCAGTGGCACCTGCACAGGACTCTGCAGATAGGCAATCAGGTCACGAACCTGATCGGCGGTCAGCAGCTGCAGCAAACCATCGGGCATCGCAGACAGAGTTGACTGAGTGACATCTTCAATGTCCTCCGTCGGAATGGTGACCGGTTCAGTCGCCGTCTGCAGAACCATTTTCTGATCATCCCGAGTCACCACAAGACCGTTGCGGACCCGGCCGTCTGTTGTCGCAACGATCGCCATTCGATAGTCCTTACCAACAACAGCGCTGGGGTCCAGGATGTTGCTGAGCAGATAGTCCAGACTGGATCGCTGAGCTCCGGTGAGATCGGGGCCGACCTTCCGGCCTTCCCCAAACAGCAGATGACACGCGCTGCACGTCCTGGTGAACACCGCTCGACCATTGTTCAGATTGGCCTTCTGCAGAGATTCCGCGGTCAGCCGCTGTTTCCAGTCAGCAATGGCCGCCTGACGATCGGCGTCGGATTCCCGAATTTCCCCCCACACCTTCGACAACAGTTCGGCAAGGCGTTCGTCGCGAAGGCTGAGAATCTGCCGAGCATGTCCGGCGGAAATGTCTTCCGGCGGAATCTGACCACTGCCGGTTTCGATTCCTCGCAGTAAAGCCGCAGCCGAAAACGGACGTGACACCAGCGTCTCAATCACCGCCGGTCGATCTTCAGGCTGAAACCTGCGGTACTTCTTTGTCAGCAGTTCGGCGATCCGTGGGTTATCGAACAATGCCAGTCCCTTCAGAGCACTGCCGTTCAGAATGCGAACGTCCAGCAGCTTCTCGCAGACGGCTCGCAGGTTTTCCGGACGAGCCTCGATCAGAGTTTCCAGAGCACTCTGACGCACCTGCATGTCCGCGCGTTCATCCATGACGATTCGCAAGACTTCTTCCATCGCTCGGCCGTCGCCGAACACCACGCTCAGTTCCCGCACGAGTGCCGCTTCGGTTCGAACTCCGGGAAGTTTGCAGAACTGCTGCCAGCCTGCAGGCTCGGCCGCCTTCCGCAGACCTCGCACGGCTTCATGAATTCCCTGAAGAACAGCCGTCTGACAGGCAGGTGAAGCCTGTTCACTGTTCATCAGCAGCTGCGACAGCGCAGACTGATCGGTTCGAATTCGCGAGGCAATGTTGCGTGCCATCATGCGACTGACAGTCGGCCAGCGACAGATTGCGGCCAGTTCCGTCAGCGCCAAAGGTTCGGTCTGCCCGACCGGAATCAGACCATACCATGTCAGCAGAGCCAGATCGGGTTCCTCCTGGAATTCACGCCGTGCCAGAAGCTCGGCGGCCAACTCCGGACGTTCCGCAACCGGCAGTCGCTGAAGTGTTGATGCCAGAGTCCGAACGACCAGGCCTGACGGATCTGTTCCGGCCATGTCCATCAACCGCTGAATCGTTGAGGCGTCATCGGGATAGACTGCCTGAGGATTCGGGCCCGTGATGCGATCCAGCGGCCAGAAGTCCGTCAGCAGCCGAATCGCCCAGACTCGAACATGAGCATCCGGATCCGTCAGCAGCTGCCGCAGCCGTTCCGGTGTTGTCTGTTGCCGCTGATAGTCTTTCCACAACTGAGGGAGTTTTCCTTCTCCACTCATACAGGCAGGTTTTGCCACCGGACTCGGCTTCGATTCACCGCCCGAGATCCGAAAAATGCGTCCGCTTTCGCGATGCACGCCGGTACTTTCGTGACACTCACCGATATCACTCCAGTCAATCACGTAAACCTGTCCGTCAGGTCCCACAGACAAATCCGTGCCTCGAAAAAAAGCATCCTTTGAAAGCATCAGATCGGGTTCGTGTCGGCCGACATAACCGGTCGACGTTGGTTCCAGGCGTTCCACATTGATGCGGCGGCCGTGCATGTTGATGGTCATCAGTTTTTCGTGATACCTCTCCGGCCACGCCGATGACTGGTAAATCAGCATGCCCACATGAGCATGCCCGCCACCCAGATCGTTGGCCTTTCCGTCTCGACTGTCGGACCAGTTGCGCCGAGTATCAAAGTGAAAATGATCGGCGATCATGTCCATGCGTTCATACACGCCGGGATTCATGCTTTCACCGAATGATTCTTTGAAGTGTGAACCCGGCATCATGTGCCACAGATGCCCGATGACCGTGTTGATGAAAAACAGTTCGCCGTTCCTGTCCCAGTCATGTCCCCACGGATTGACGGTTCCGTGACACAGAACTTCCACGATGCGACGATCCGGATGATAGCGCCAGATGCCGCCGTCGATGGGAACTCGCTGATCATCGGAGGTGCCCGGTGTCCCGATCTGACCGGGACACGAATGTCCGCAGCGACCATAAAGCCAGCCGTCCGGCCCCCAGCGCAGGCCGTTGGCGAGGTTGTGATGACTGTCCGGTCCCACCTCAAATCCGTCCAGCATCACTTCCGCCGGACCATCGGGAATGTCGTCCCCATTGGCATCAGGGATGAACAGCAGCTGAGGCGGACACATCAGCCAGACACCGCCGTGCCCGACTTCGACACTGGTCAGCATCTGCAGGTGATCGGCGAACACCTTCCGCGAATCGGCCTTTCCGTCGCCGTCTTTGTCATGAAAGATCAACACTCGATCCCGCAGTGACAAATCAAACCGCTGAGCTCGTTCGGCATAGGTATAGTTCTCGGCAACCCACATTCGCCCCCGATCATCCCACGCCATCGCAATCGGGTTTCGCACATCAGGTTCCGCCGCAAACACCGTCGCAGAAAACCCCTCCGGCAACACCATGGTCGCCGCCGCCTCAACCGCCGACATCGGCACAGCCGGGTCCCGTTCGGAATTGTACACCTCAGGAAAATCATCAGCGGCACGGATCGACGACGGCAGTAGAAACACCGGGCTTGCCAGGAAGATCCCGTTCAGAATAAGCGTGAGTCGGTTCATCGTTTCTGTTTCATTGATGGGGCCGGGAAGACTTTCGGTGTGGCGTTATAGAGCACGCGGTGTGAAATGGGGTCAGACGTTTCATGGAATCAATCATCCTCGGGGCCCAGCGACTTGTTCAGCAATGGCCGAACCAGCTGACGGATTTCCAATGGCAGCCGAAACAGAGGACGATCAGTTTTGGGGTCAGACTTCATCACATCGACGGCGGCATCCAGACAGGCCAGAGGAATCTGCAGATCCTCGCAGTCCCGTCCGGCTTTCTGCCATGCATCATTCCACAGGTCCAGTTGAGTTTCCGAAAAACCGCCTTCGTCCAGATACTGAATGGACTGAGTGATTCCCTGGCCCAACTTATCGGCCTGACCATACCGAATATACAGCGGCGCAACATCCGCCACATAGTCCCCCCATTCCGAAGGACCGCGATTAAGAATCATGTACAGCAGATCGTGAGGCGTTCCTCCGTAGGATTTCGATTCCTTGTCGCCGGTTTCAAATGCCTTACGCAAAGCCTCCACCACGTTCTCTCGGGTGTCGATCGCAATCATGGGTTCCGGAATCAGAAACATCGCGCGCGTCTGCACATCTCTGGAAACTCCGGTGAGTGCCAAAACCTTCGCGAAGTCTGAAAGGCTCAACCGCCATTCTTTTTTCTGCCAGTACGCGACACCTCGATTGCCAAGAGCCCCGGCCACGAGATCGACCTGAGCATCGGGCAACTCGATAACGGATGTGAAGTCCGTGAGTGCGGAATTCGTTTCCCCCTGCCTTCTGTGCGTAACGCCTCGATAGTTAAGTGCCGAGGCCACCTGGTCGACGGGCGCATTCGGCATCTCAATCACTGTGGTAAAGTCCGCGAGTGCGGATTCCGTTTCCCCCTGCTGCCCGTACAGAAGCCCTCGAATTCTAATCGCCCCGGCCACTTGATCGACGGAAGCCCCCGGATGTTCAATGATCTCGGTCGCTTTTGTCACTGCTACACGGAAGTCTCCAGCCACATGCGCAGTCCACCCTTGATAGTGCAGCCCGAGGAACGGTTCTGATTCGGCCAGTTCTTCTGCAAGTGAACGTGCCTGTTCGTATTCTCCCTGTGAGATCATTTTTTTGATCTCGGCTGCGAGCTGCTCATTGATAGCCGTTTCAAAACTGCGGTCAAGCTGCAGGGCCGCAGCGCAATACTCGGCGGTGCGTGCCGCTGCATTTGGGCTCCCGATGAACTGCTGCAGCACGTCGATCGGGAACCAGGCTTTCAGAAACCGGGCGACCAGTTTCAGTGGCCGACCTCGCTGGTTTTTGACTTCCAGACACAGCCGCATCAGTGGTTCGGCCATGTCGTAGTAGGACTCTTTGCCTCGCTTTTCGCTGCGCACATAGCCTTTGGCCTTCAGATTTCCCAGCTGTTTCGAACAGTTGCCTTCTGCAATGAACGTTTCTTCGGCCACTTCCTTGACCGTCATCGCTCCCTCGGCGTCGCACAGGCACTGCACCAGCTGTCGCTGCTGATCCGGAAGCGACCGCAGCCGTTCCTGAAAATAGGGCGTCATCTTTTCAGCCAGAGCTTCAAATGCCAGAACCAGGTCATCCAGAGTCTCGGCTGTCAGAAATTCGGACAGCAACACATACATGCGATGATTGCCGCCCGCCAGATGATGCAGAGCTCGAACACGATACCGTGACGCCGTAGAGTCCAGAAACTTCACCAGGTCCGACCGCTGCTGTTCAACGGCAATCTTCCGAATCAGCATGGCCGCGTCATCAACCGTCAGTGGTTTCAAATGCTGCACATCAAAGAAGCCGAAGAACGATTCCTTTCGGCTGGACACACCGGCGAACAGCTGCTGCGACGTTGCCAGAGTGGCAATTCGTCGAGTCTCCTGCAGAAAGGCTCGCAGCTTTTTCTGACCGGAATCTCCCAGGCCGCTGAACGTCTGATCCAGGTTTTCGGTCATGATCAGCAGCTGCCGATGCTTCAGATTCCGGATGACCGTATTCAGCACCGACAGAGCCGCATCGTCTGGAGGAAGGCCTCGCACATCCGACCGGAAGTCTTCGGGAAACTCATCGGGGTATTCCGCGGCCAGAGCCTTCGCAATGGCGAATGCCAGGTGGATCAGCCCGGAGAAGGTGTCGTCTTCTCCCAGCCATGCCATTCTCATGACATCGGAAAGATTTTCCTTCTGGCGAAGTTCCCATGCGACCAGACTGACAAGATGAGTCTTCCCGCTTCCGCGAGGTCCGACCAGCAGGATGTGATGCTTGTCGCCGGATGTCATGCTGACCGTCAGGCGATCAACGATTTTCTCAAGCAGTGTTTCTCTCTGGACGAAAATCCGCTTCAGGATCTTCGGGTCCGTATTGCTGGGAGTGTACGCGGAGATGTGTTTTCTGCTGCCCATCAGTCCAGCCCCTGTGCCGTCTTCCACCACTTCTGAACAAGCGGAAATCGAAACGAGTACCGCTTCTGCGAATCACATTGCAAATAGTGGTCCTGCCCCAGAGATTTCAACATCGTCACAACCACCTGCCGATCTGTCAGTGGCAGCTGAGAGCGAATGATCGCCCAGACATCTTCGATGGACTGTGGTTCGTCGGTGACGGAAAAGTGATCCAGAATACAGCGAGCAATCGCGGCACGAGTAATCGGCCTGCCGTCGGCATCCGGAACGGTGCCTCGGTAATAGATCTCAATCCGTTCACGGAAGTGGTCCATTTCCCATGGGTCGTGATCGCTGGTCAACTGGTCCTGAACAGCCGTGTTCACATCCTCCAAAGTCACGGGACGTCCCAGCAGTCCGAGCGTTCCGGCTGTTCGCTCCATGTAGAACGGAACACAGTCGGACAGGATTGCCAGACGTTCAGGAATGAGATCCTGATCGCTGCCCGAGAATGCCAGTGACTCTGCCGCCAGCAAACGCTTCGCCAGTTGCACGGCATGATCATGCTGCAGAGGATGAATTTCGATCAGCGGCATGTTGTTGACCGGTTCGCTGGCAAGGCGGGCCTGCCTCAGCTCTCGCAGCACGTGGTGAAGGCCAACTGATCCGGCAAAGATCATTCTCAGATTGGAATGGCGCTGCCTCAGAGCCCGGAATGCATCCAGCATGGTAAGCGCTTCGTGCTGACCTGAACCGCTGGTGGCGTCGATCTTCTGAAGCATGTACGGCAGTTCGTCCAGCATCAGCAGCAGGGTCTGATTCGTCCGATGTTCGCAATACCCTTCGATGGCCTTGTCCAGTGCGGCCTGCCAGTTCACCGCGCCTCTTTCAGGCAGTTTGATGATTCCGCCAACCTCCGAACCACCAAGGTTTTGCCAGAAGCCATCGAACCAGCTTTTGGCCTTGTCCAGCCGAGACATCAGCGGACGCATGCGATTCAGCAGCAATTCAACGAACCTGTTCGGAGAATCAATCCCCTCGACCTCCAGAAAAACGGCATCGAAGCCTTCCTGGGGTTCGGCGGCCATCTTGGTCATCACCGTCGTTTTTCCGACGCGTCGTTCGGCCGTGAATCTCTGCGAGCCTTCCTGAGCCGACTTGCGAAGCTGACGCCAGATCTGAGCGATCAGTTCGTCCCGCCCAATGACATTTTTCGGATCAACCTGAATCGCCATGAGAATCTCCAACACTAGACGTGCGACGAAACCATCGTATGATGATTTTGTCGTGCGTAAATGGAATTTCGGAAATTTTGCCGATTTCGTCGGTGGCAGTCCTGTTTCCATTGGAGAAATCAGACATTTCAATTCCTTTCACTGTGGCCTGAGCGAGGCGTTTTCGAGCGTCAGCTCGCATCGAGTGTCCACGTTGGGCAGGAGGTGCCATTGGCATTGGAGATCGGGACCTCTACCCGCCGGGAAGTCTCAACAGGCATCCGGACAGTCTCTCCGGACTGGTTTGGAATGTTCGGGAGATTTCGTTGAAATGCAGGTTTGATGACGGCAGTCAACAGGCGTCGCGGGCGGGAGCGTTGCGGATGGTGACTCAACTTCAAATGTCTCTGGCGTTTGCCTGCGCGTTTTCTGTGAGCGGTGCCCTGGCTGCGGACAGTGCCGAGTCCGGTGCGGTTGCCAAGATCATTGGCGACCGGATCCTTGCGGAGAACGTTCACGCGATTCGATCCCGAGCGGCTCAACTGTCGTCAGATGAGCGTTTTCAGTATCTGCTGAAGGTTGTTTTTGTCGATTCGCCCGTCGGGACGATGCGGGTTGTCGGCGATTTCAGTCAGACAGATCCGGTTCCCGTGACGGTGACCTCAGCCGACGATCGCGAACTTTCGGGCGAACGTTATTCCGGCGGCAAGGTGGTTTCTCCCGTCTTCGATCTTCTGGACGCTGCAGCGGAACTCGGGCGTCTGACGGAACTGCTTGAACGTCTGCAGCAACTGCCCCAGGTCACGGACGAGTTTCAGCTGAAAGCTCGTGCTGCGTTACGACTACTCGCCTGTCTGGAATTGCAGGACCATAAAGCGGCCGATGCCGCGGCAGATGAAGTGCTTCTTCTGGTGCAACAGTCGAAACCGAAATCGATTGCCGACATGTGGCCCGAAACACTGGCGATTGAGCGAGCGGTTCGCAGGCATCAGGCGGATCAACTGGTCAATGATGTTGCCTCCGTCTTGTACACGAAGCGCTCATGGGAGGTGCCGCCTGCTGGTTTCATGGTGTGGCGCGCTCACCTTGCCGCAGTGACTCATCTGAGTTCCGTGCGAAATGCCGACGTTGAAGTGCGTCCCCTGGGCGCAGTTTCTGATGTACGACCGTGGCAGGCGGTCGAGCAGCGTTCCGGCGGCAGTCAGGGCAACGGGTACCCTCAGGCGACATGGGTATCATCAAATGGAGAAGTGCAGCATCTCAGCGGCCACGGGATGGATTATCTGCTGTATGGCAGCCCGCTTCGTGGCAGCTATGAAGTTGAAGCGGACCTGTGTGTGGCAGGTGATCCTCAGTTTCTGGTGGCCGGTCGCATTCTGGGTATGGCTGAAGGCCGACACGCAATGCGCATCGGGACGTTCCGCGAGGGCATCAGTCTTCAGGCGGTCGAACCCCACTGGGGACCTCACAACGTGTGGTCGCGTTACCGCGCGGTGGTTCGCAACGGAACTCTGACGGTTTCGATTGATGGCCGGAAAGCTTTCACCGAACCGTTGACGGAACATCACGATCCGTGGGTTGGAATCCACTGCAGTCCTCAACGGTACGCTCGGATTCGGGATATTCGCATCACCGGATCGCCAGACGTGCCCGCTGAAGTTCTGCTTTCCGCCGACCCCGCGTTACGCAGCTGGGCCTCCTACCACGAAGAAGCTTTCAATGTTGTCGGCGGAAGCTGGTTCAGCGAACACGACGAACAGAACAACGGGCAGATTGTTGCTCATCCCAACCCGGCACTGGTCGGAATGTTTGCAGAGAGTCTGCTTCAGTACCAGCGGCCTCTGTTTGAAGACGGCTCAGTCAGCTATGAATTCTACTATCAGCCTGGCCAGACTGTTGCCTTCCCCGCAATCGATCGACTGGCGTTTCTTCTGCAGCCGAACGGTGTGTCGATGCACTGGGTCACCGACGGAAAGTACGACAGATCGTCGATCGGACCCGATAACAGTTTTGACGAACCAGCCTGTCTCCGCGGGCCGCCTTCGATTCCGTTGCTGGCTGACGGGTGGAACTCCATGAAGATCTCAGTCACGGGCTCGACCGTCGCGCTTGAGCTGAACGACACGCTGATCTTCGAACGGGAGCTCGAAACATCGAACCGGCGAATCTTTGGCTTCTTTCGATACGCGGACAGTGAACTGCGAGTCCGCAACGTCAGGATGGCCGCTGACTGGCCTCTCAGTGTTCCTTCTGCAGCAGATCAGATCTTCGCCGATCAGAAAGTTCTGCAGCTTGACGCGAAGCTTCCGGACCTGCATGACGTATTCCACCACGATTTTGCCACCGACGGGCTTCCGCGAAAGCACTTTCGAATTCCGCCCGGTCAGCCTGCACCTGGTGTTTCAGCCAGTGGGCTTCTGCATGCGGAACGAGGAAACGGTGTCGGCTGGGTCTATTCGCTGTTTCACCCCACAGTCGAGATGCATGGTGACTTTGACGTGACGCTGCACTTTGACGATCTGCAGGTCCCGTCGGAAAACTCCGGCTGCGGGATTGGCCTGTTTCTGGGCGACAAGCACATGGAACTGCTTCGCCGACACGGTGGACCGCTGGTAGAACGAGTCCTCGCCACCTACACAACACCGTCTCCGGGTGGCGAACGACGAATGTTTGGCTTCGACATCACAACCGAAGCGCTGTCCGGCACGTTTCGCATTGTTCGACGGGGTGACACCGTTTTTGCTCTGTTCGCCGATCATGACTCCACGTCGTTTCGAGTGGTGGCAGAACATACGTGGGAGAACTGCGGACTGTTACCCGCCACTCTGGACATTCGCGTCAACACTCACAAGGAGGGGCGAGTTCAGGTGGCATGGAAACACTTTGATGTCGCTGCCGAGCGATTGATGCGACTGCCGGAATCGGACCGTTCGAAGCCGGTCGTTTTCACGATCAACACGGACGGCAGTAATCTGAAACAACTGACTCAGCCTATGCCGGAATTTGTGTGGCACGGTTCACCGAAGTGGTCACCGGATGGCAGGCTCATTGCGTACGACGCGTGGACAGGAAATGCGAGGACGTCTCACGTTTATGTTATGGATGCTGACGGTGGAAACCAAACAGACCTGGGCGTGGGCTTCATCCCGACGTTCTCGCCGGACAGCAGGCAACTGGCGTTTACCTGGGCGGGACATGGCCTGACCGTGATGAATGTGGACGGCACCGACCGGAAAGTCATCACCACCGATGGCTGGGGCTGTGAATGGTCGCCGGATGGCCGGTGGCTGGCGTACGGTTCATCCGGTCGACAGGCAAATGGAAAATCCGGTGCCAACCTGATCCTCGTCGACATCAACACCGGCGAAAAACGAGAGTTGCTTCGGGAAGAACTGGCCGAACAGTTTACCGGAATCCAGTGGAACATGGCGTGGTCACCGGACAGTCGTCAGATCATCTTCAAGGGAGATCATCGCAATGGTGCTCAGATCGCCATCGTGTCGGCCGAAGGATCGGACACAGAATTCCGAATCGTCACGGACGAAAACCTTTCCGGAAACTTCTCGTGGCATTCCGACGGCAGCCGCATTCTGCTGACCAGGTCGGGCAGGTTGTTTGAGTACCAACTGGCCTCGAAGCAGATCGATCTTCTTCCCGGACACCCCGCTGAACCGGCAAAGTCCGGCGGCTTCTGGGATCGATCCGGCCAGCGAATCGTCTTCATCGGCACGGCAAAAGCAGGATCCGTTCCCTGGACGCCGTGACGCTGCTGTGAACAGGACCGACCGGAAAATCAGAACGACAAGTTGTCAGCCTGTGTTGAGGGTCGGTCGCAGACGGGAAGCCTTCGCCGCAAAACGCAAAGATGGAGAGCAGAAGTGATCGGATAAACCGAATCGAATGTAGAGCAGCAACGAAAAAAGACTTCCTCGCGATGCAGTCGGAAGCTCTCCGAATGTGAAGAAGTTCAATCATTGTCGCACGTTTCCGCAGACGGGACAGGTGCGCCGCGTGGCCTGAAACTGGACACTGCAGTTTGGGCTGGAACATTCCACCATGGCGTGCCGCTGGGTTCGGGCGGCTGCTTCGCGGCGTTTTAGTCCCCAGTACCCGCCAAGGACATGAGCACACGGTGTTGCTGCCAGAGCCAAAACGACCAGGGCGACATTCCGAATTTCGGACGCCGCAAACTGCAGGATGCCGGCAATCGAAGTTGCAAGAACTCCTGAGAACCCCGCGTAGCTCAGCGACCGTCCGTGAGTCAATCGGATGCACAAGCGACCGGCAAACACAGAAACACCGAGCCCCACCACAGTGCTCACCAGCATAATGGTGGATGACTGTATGAGTGCTGGAAATTTATCCAGCGGATAATCGCCCAGTACCAGCACGACACCCAGCACCAGACCAACTCCAACTCCGGCCACCACGGTTCCGACCAGGTCGAAAACTGCGGCCGCAAACACACCCCACAATGGACTCGGCAGACGATCAGCGTTGCTGGCACCAGGTGGCCCTGTGGGCTCCGCTTCCGGAGCAGCGAACGGATTATGCCAATTGTCTGCCATCACTCCGCCTCCGGTTTCAATCGTCCTCGGGAGGAGCCAGCCTAATGCTTCCCTTCAGGCAACACAAGGATGCCAGGGTCGGCGCGTTCGTGGCGAAGGCTTCCAGCTTGCGACTGCCTCGCACCGCAACCTGAATGTGCTGGAAACGTCATCCGCTTTTCTCCAGGGCAGCCTGCAGCAGAAACGCACATTCCCGATCAGAACTGGCGGTAGTAACTTTTGGCGCTGGCTGGCTGGGAACGGGTTTCCCAGAAGGTTGCGGGGTGGTTTTTTCTGTGGCGCTGCAGTGAGTCTCGGCCGATGAGGCGGAAGATCAGGGCCAGCGGGACGAAGGCGGTCACGTAGATCAGCAGCATCGCGATCTCGCCGACGACCAGGCCGATCGGAAACGTCAGCACCATCAGCAGGATGAACACCGGACGCAGCAGCTTCGGGGCGGCGAGCGCGATGAGTCCCGCGACGACTCCGGCCACAGCGCTCCAGCCGGCGACGGGCAGACTGCGAGTCCACAGCCAGGCGAGCAGCGGGATGGCGATCACGCAGATGCCGCCGAACTGCTTCAACTGTCGGGACGAAGGATTCAGGTTGAGATTTGCCAGTGCCATGCTGAAATCAGGCCCGTTAATCCAGTTCGAATTGTGTCAGGTAGCGTGCTCGTTCTTCTTCAGAAATCTGATTGGCCTGATCAGTCTTCTTCAGAATATGTCTTCCCACAACCAGCACATCCATGTCGGTCATCATGAAGCATCGGAAGGCGTCTTCCGGAGTACAGACAATCGGTTCGCTGCGAACATTGAAGCTGGTATTGATCAGCACCGGGCAGCCGGTCTGTTTTTCAAACGTCGTCAGCAGCTGATGCGTCAGGGGATTCCGAGTCGCGTCGATGGTTTGAACTCGAGCCGAATAATCCACATGAGTCACGGCCGGAATTTCTGATCTCCGATGTTTCAGTTTTTCGATTCCGAATGCAGCCTCGACGTCGCCTGACGACTGAGTCCGCAGCTCGTCTTTGACCGGAGCCACCAGCAGCATATACGGGCTGTCCGTGCCTGGCTGCATGTCGAAAAAGTCGTGAACTCGTTCCTGCAGCACGATCGGAGCAAACGGGCGAAACGATTCGCGAAACTTGATTTTCAGGTTCATCACCGACTGCATTTTCTCGCTGCGGGCGTCGCCGAGAATGCTGCGACCTCCGAGTGCTCGGGGACCGAATTCCATCCGCCCCTGAAACCAGCCGATAACGTTTTCGGCGGCAATCAGCGAAGCCACCTGTTCGCACAGGGACTCGTCAGAATCGGCTGTCGAGAAAACTGCTCCGGCTGCTTTCAGTATGGCTGCACTGTCGGTGTCGCTGAAGCACGGACCGAGGAAAGAACCTTTCTGAGCATCCGGTGTTTTTGTCGTGCGAGGCTTCTGCAGCAACTGATGCCAGATGAACAGAGCTGTTCCCAGAGCTCCGCCGGCATCACCGGAGGCTGGCTGAATCCAGAGGTTTTCGAAGGGGCCGTCTTTCAGAATCTTTCCATTGCCCACGCAGTTCAGAGCAACTCCGCCAGCCAGCACCAGGTTCTTCAGGCCCGTCTGCTGCTGAGCGTGACGAGCCATTCGCATCATGATCTCTTCGGTCACAGACTGAATGGACGCGGCCAGATCCATTTCACGCTGAGTGATCTCGGATTCCGGTTTTCGCGGGCCGCTGCCGAACAGAGCGTGCAGTCTGGCCGACGTCATGGTCAGGCCCTGACAGTAGTTGAAGTAGCTCATGTCCATGCGGAACGAGCCATCGTCTCTCAGTTCCAGCAGATGCTGCAGAATCAGATCGCGGTAAACGGGCTTTCCATACGGAGCCAGTCCCATCAGTTTGTATTCGCCGCTGTTCACCTTGAAGCCGGTGTAATAGGTGAAGGCGGAATACAGCAGTCCCAAAGAATGAGGAAACCGAATTTCGTGTGTGAGTTCGATCCGATTGCCGCGACCGACTCCCATCGCCGTGGTTGACCATTCGCCGACTCCGTCCAGTGTCAGAATGGCGGCCTCTTCAAACGGTGAGGGAAAGAAAGCGCTGGCGGCGTGCGATTCGTGATGTTCCGTAAACACGATGCGACCACGGTATTCGTCGCGCAGCCCCTGTCGAATTTCGCGAGGCATGTACAGCTTCTGCCTGAGCCACAGCGGCATCGCTTTTCGGAATGACCGATAGCCCGACGGAGCGTACGACAGATAGGTTTCCAGAAGCCGTTCGAACTTGCGCAGGGGCTTGTCGTAGAAACCGACGTAGTCCAGTTGATCAGCCGTCAAACCGGCTTCGCGAAGACAGAAATCCACGGCGTGCTGCGGAAATCCTTCGTCGTGCTTCTTCCGAGTGAAGCGTTCTTCCTGAGCGGCCGCGACGATTTCGCCGTCGACGACCAGAGCAGCCGCGGAATCGTGGTAGTACGCAGAAATCCCAAGAATTGCAGTCATACCGGAAGATACACCACTTTGATTTCCGCGGGCAAAAAAATACCGGCGATTCATTTGCTTCAGGACCTCGCAACGCCTGCCGCGGATATCCGGCAGAAAAATCAGGCAGGTTGCAGAAAAGAATCGTCGTCATTCGGCAGGCAATCGTGGCACGTTTGGCGGTGTTTTCCCCAAATCAGCTCAGACATACCGGGAAATGCTGTCCCGGGTCTGCATCCGGCGGGAAGATTGCCCGCCGGAGAAAAAGATGTCAACAAGAGCTCGAAGAACATTTGGCAGCCTGCTGGCAGGAAGCGGTGCCGTTCTGCTGCTGACTGCCGTGCTGTCGAATCAGCTGGGACTCAGCCACGGACCGGTCAGCGGCTCCAGAATTCTGGTAGGCCTGGCCGGGCTGATTCTGCTGGCGATCGGAATTCTGAAACGCCGTTTCTTTTCGTTGTATCAGGCCACAGCTGTGACGGCAGCCAACACTCTGGTCCTGCTGCTGTGTCTGGAATGCAGTGCTCTGGTCATCAACCGCTGCCTTGCGGCTTTCGATGAACCTCCGGCGCAGGATGCTATGTCGGAAGTTCTTCAGACCAGCGTGGCTCGCCAATTGTATACCGGATGGAAAGGTCGGCCCTACGATGGCCAGGCCATTCATGTGACCGAAGCCGGTCTGCGACGAACTCCGGAAATTCCGGGAAGCGACGACCGGAACGCCGTTCGGATTTTCGCCTTCGGCGGATCAACCATGTGGGGTGAGGGAGCGTCCGACGAGGAAACCATTGCCGCATGGCTGCAGCGAAAGCTGTCTTCCGAAGTCGGTTGTTCCATTCGCGTGACGAACTTCGGGCAGCGAGCATGGGTGTCGACTCAGAGCCTGATTCAGCTGATGCTGGAACTGGAGCACGGCAACGTCCCGGATATCGTTGTGTTTTATGATGGCTACAACGAAACGACAGCGGCCTATTCATCCGGCAGGTTCGGAGTGCCGGAAAACTACGAAGGTCTGTGTGACTTTCAGGATCCACTGAAAGCGGGTATTCAAAAGGCACTGCTGAATACTCAGCTGGGACGTCTGCTGTCTCGCCGACAGCAGCGCCTGACACCCGACGTCGATGTTGAAGCCACTTCGGACGGAATCATTCGCACCTATCGTCAGGTTCTGCGGCTGACTCAGGCGCTGGGTGACGAATATGGGTTTGCCGTTCACTGTTACTGGCAGCCTCAGCTGGCAACCGATCACAAAGTGCTGACAGAAGAAGAGACTCAGCTGCTGAATCATCACTTTCTTCCGGAACCGGTGAAGCGGCTGACCGCCGCCGTCCATGCGAAGGCAATCCGGCTGGCAGAAGACACACCTGTTCTGACAGACATCAGCGATTGCTTCTCCGACATTTCCGACCGCATCTATCTTGACCCCTGCCATGTCGTCGGAGCGGGCAACGAAAAAGTCGCTGAAGCCATGATTGCCGGCGGCCTGCTGCAGACCGTCCATCATCGATGCCAGGAACCGTCAGGCCGTGATACCCCCACAATTGTCGGCGCGGTGACGCATCAGGCTTTCTCTCCGCGGCCGAGCCTGCACTCATATCGCCATCAGGCACCGTCGTGACGGCGACATCGATGATTGTTGTCGACTTCTGCCACGTTTTCTGGGACACTCGTGCTTCAGGCGATGACCTCGCCACTGACTAAGCTGTCTCTGTTCGAAATATGTCCCATGGTGCTGCTGTTACGCTGGTGTGCCGCTGTCCTGCTGCTGAATCTGTCCGGATCCGTCGTGATCGCCGACAGCCTGCCTGAACAGCAGCAGCGACGAGTCGACGTGATTCAGAAGATTGCTCCATCCGTTGTGTGCGTGATGCCACCGGATGGCAGCGGTGGCGGATCCGGGGTGCTGATTTCTGCCGATGGCTTTGCGATCAGCAACTATCACGTCACATCGGGAGCCGGCAGTTTTCTGAAATGCGGACTGAACGACGGCAACGTCTATGACGCTGTGATTGTCGGAATCGACCCGACCGGAGACGTCGCACTGATTCAGCTGCTGGGCCGCAATGATTTTCCCTTCTGCACCCCTGGCGACAGCAGTCTGGTCCAGCCGGGTGATGAAGTGCTGGCTTTGGGAAATCCCTTTCTGCTGGCTTCGGATTTTACTCCGACCGTGACCTATGGCATCGTGAGCGGAACTCACCGCTATCAGTATCCCGCCGGAACCTTTCTGGAATATACCGACTGCATTCAGATCGATGCGTCCATCAATCCGGGAAATTCCGGCGGACCGCTGTTCGATATTCAGGGCCGCTGGATCGGAATCAACGGACGAGCCTCATTTGAAAAGCGAGGACGGATTAATTCCGGAGCGGCGTATGCGATTTCTGTTCGACAGGTGCAGCTGTTCATTGACCATCTGAAGGCTGGTCGAATTGTTGATCACGGGCGGACGGATTTCACCGTCCGAACGGATGGGAACCGAGTTGTCGTGGAGGAACTTTCGGACCTGTCGGAAGCCGGTCGACGAGGATTGCGGATCGGTGATGAGGTCGTTTCGTTCGGCGGCCGAGCTCTCAGCAGCGCGAATGACTTCAAGAATATTCTGGGCATTTATCCGGAAGGCAGTCGAGTGCCGCTGGCATTTCGCCAGGATGACGGAGTCCACCGGATCACCGTGAGGCTCAGCCCGCTGCACGAATTTTCATCCGCTCCGCCGCTGCCCGAAGAGCGGCAGCCGGAGAAGAATCCGGATGATGAAGCCCCCGAAGGACTGCCGGATCGTCATCCGAAAATCGCAAAGGAACAACCGCCGAAACCACCTGCCGAGTACGCTCATCTGTTCGAAGAGAAGACGTCGTTTACCAACTTCTACTTCAATCGTATTCGGACGGATGCCATTCTGAACGGCGTTTACGAACGTCTGCCTTCATCCGAAACCCAGCGCGATCATTCGTGGCTGCTGAAGGTAGTTGCCACAACCGCGGCCGGTGAACACGTGGGCGAAATTCGGATCAACGAACGCGGTGTCGGCATGGACCTTGCCGGATTGCCTCCACAGCTGCAGCCCGCCGAAACTCCGGCGATCGAAAACGAATCTTCGGAACTTTTCGGGCTGATGGCAGGTCTTCAGCAGTGGTACTGGCTGTTTCAGCATGACCGGTCACTGTTTGCGGATGTGATGTACTTCGGAAGCACAAACCTGCTTCCGGATGATCGTCGGGTTTCCATTCTGAACATTCAGAAGGGAGCGATCCTGTCGCGATGGTACTTCGCGGACGATGCTCCGCTTCCGGTGGGCGTCGATGTGCAGCTGAGCGCCGGGGTCGACGAAGCTCGCCTCCGTTTTGATCAGTGGAAAACCGGAAGTTCCATTCCGGTGCCCGGCCGCATCGGCGTGGTCGACAGCAATTCCGAACAGATTCGATGGATCTCCGTCGATTCGATGGACGCGAAAATCACTCCTTCCGCTCGGGAGGCCCTGTAATGCTGAAGATGAGCTGGATCACTTCCATCAGACCAGAGCTCACCGTCAACAGCAGCGGAGTGCTTCGCTGCTGTGTGACGCTGCTGTTCTGCATCGCCGCCGCTCGCTGTGAGGCTCAGCCGCTTCCGGGCGAGGCATTTGAACAGATTGTTCGCGCGGGCACTCAACCGGTGGTCAAACTGTTTGGAGCCGGAGTCGGAACGCTGGATTCCTACGGCAGCGCGGTGCTGATTTCATCTCAGGGTCACGCTGTCACGGTGTGGAATCATCTGGTGAACACGGGCTACCTGACAGCGGTGGTGTCGGACGGCCGCCGGTTTTCCGTGAAAGTCCTGGGCACCAGTCTGCAGCATGATCTGGCGGTGCTGAAACTGGAAGGTTCCGAAGACGATGTATTCCCGTTTGTCGACTGGAAAACATTTGCACAGGCAGATGCCGGAACGCCGGTGCTGGCATTCAGCAATATGTTTCATGTGGCGGCCGGAAACGAACCGGTGTCGGTGGTGCACGGAGTCGTCGCCTGCCGGACAGTCCTGAACGCGGGGCTCGGGCGCTGGCAGTTTCCGGTGAAGTCTCCGGTGTATCTGCTGGATGCCATCACAAACAATTCCGGTGCGGCCGGCGGACTGCTGACAACTCTGGACGGTCAGCCTCTGGGATTACTGGGACGCGAAATCCGTCATCGCGAAACCGGCATGTGGGTCAACTATGCAGTTCCCTGGAAAACTCTGCAGCCGGTCATTGCACCGCTGCTGGAGGGTCGAATCGTCCAGTCGTCGGACGAAGGCGATGATAACCGAAAGATGGTTTCTGATCTGCGACTGACATCAGATTTCGGTCTGACTCTGGTCCCTGCCGTTCTGCCGAAGACTCCTGCGTACATCGATCGAGTCATTCCGGAATCACCTGCGGCCGTGGCGGGCCTGCTGCGAGGCGACCTGGTTCTGCTGGTGAACGATGACGTGATCCAGTCAGTGGAAGATCTGCGAGCTTCACTGGCGGCTTTCCGCAAAGGTCAGACCATCACCATCGTACTCAGCCGCGACGGCAGCCTGAAAACCGTGTCTTTGAGAATTCCCTGACGTGGGCTGTGCTTCGACGCCCTGCTGAATTCCGGCAGGCGGGAGCAAGAGATGCGTCGCTGAGGCGGTTCCGGCAGCCCGAAGGCTGGACTCCGGCAGGAAGTCCGGCGGGGCTCTCGACAAGGATCTGGAATCCGGCGGTGAGATCGGTATGATGATGATCCTGCCGATGATTCTTCGATTCCTTCACCGAATCGATTTCCCGCCTCAACAAGATGATGCCACATGCACGTGCGAACCAGCCTGCTGATCCTGGCCCTGGCGATTTTCGCTCCGGAATCAAAGCCTGCCGATGCCGGGGATGTCAGCTTCGGTCGAGACATTCTTCCCCTGCTGTCGGATCGCTGTTTCCACTGTCATGGTCCTGATGACCACAAGCGAGCGGCCGGACTGCGGCTCGACCGGCGGGAAGGGGCAACCGCAATTCTTGAATCCGGCACCGTGGCACTGGTTCCCGGGGACAGCGACAGGAGTGCTCTGTTTCAGCGTATGATCACTCATGATGCAGACCTGAAGATGCCGCCTGCTGAGTCCGGCAAGAGTCTGGATGAAAGCCAGATCGAACTGTTCCGTCGCTGGATTGATGAGGGTGCTCACTGGTCGGAACACTGGGCCTTTCAGCCACCGGCACGTCCGGCCGTTCCGGAACCTGTGTCTGGCTGGAAAACCCAGACTCCCATCGATCAGTTCATTCACACTCGGCTTCAGCAGGAAAACCTCGCCCCCGAAGAGACCGCAGCGCGGGAAGTGCTGATTCGCCGAGTCACCCTGGACCTGACCGGCCTGCCGCCGACTCTGAGCGAAATCGATGCGTTTCTGACCGACGATTCTCCTCAGGCATTCGAACGCGTGGTCGATCGCCTGCTGGCATCGCAGCAGTATGGTGAACAGATGGCTCGCATCTGGCTGGATGCAGCTCGGTACGGCGATACTCACGGTCTGCATCTGGACAACGAACGATCGATCTGGCCGTATCGGGACTGGGTCATTGAAGCGTTCAACCGCAATCAGCCGTTTGATCAGTTTACGATCGAACAGCTGGCGGGCGATCTTCTGCCGAACGCCACTCGAGCTCAGAAAGTGGCCACGGGCTTCAATCGCTGCAACGTCACCACCAGCGAAGGTGGTTCCATTGATGACGAATATTACGTGCGATACGCGGTTGACCGAGTCGAGACGACGGCCACCGTCTGGCTGGGACTGACGGCCGGCTGTGCAGTATGTCACGATCACAAATATGACCCGCTCACGCAGAAAGATTTCTATTCGCTGTATTCGTATTTTTACAGCCTGACGGAACGAGCGATGGACGGCAACGCACTGCTGCCGCCGCCGAGTCTTAAGGTTCCGACGGCCGATCAGGAAGGTGCTCAGCAGAAGGCCACTGCCGATCTGGCGGCCGTTGATCAGAAGATTGAATCGCTTCTGGCCGGCATCAGCTACGTGGATCCGCGGCCGAATGAACCGCTGGGGGAACTGACGATTCAACCGGTGGTCTGGATTGATGATGAACTTCCGGCGGGCGCGAAGGCTCAGGGCAACGGAGACAATCCGTGGCGATTTGTGGGAGCTCCCGACCATCCTGTTCACAGCGGCACTCGTTCCACGACCCGCACAGGAGAAGGCGACGGAATTACTCAGCACTTTTTTACGGACGCCACAGACAAGCTGAAGCTGAGCGAAAATTCGACTCTGTTCGCATGGGTCTATCTTGACCCGACCAATCCACCAAAAACGATTCAGCTGCAGTTCAATGACGGAAGCTGGGATCATCGAGCTTCATGGGGCGAAGACAAGGCATTCAATGCCGGCCGCAACGACACAACCAATCGCCTGATGGGCCCGCTTCCAAAGCTCGGAGAATGGGTGAAGCTGGAAGTCGACGCTGCTCATGTCGGGTTGAAGCCGGATGGCGAACTGAACGGCTGGGCGTTTACTCAGGTTGGCGGCACCGTTCACTGGGACACCGCCGGAGTAACCACAAAGTCTCTTTCTGAAGAACAGAAACGATCTCAGTTCGCGTGGGAACAGTTCCGAAAAGTCAGTTCCCAGCCAGCTCTGCCCGCGGACATTCAGAAGCTGCTGGACATCGAACGCGACAAGCGAAACGACGATCAGAAGCAACAGCTGACGGCTCATTACCTGAAAACCATTCATCCGGATGCTCAGGTTCAATTGGCGGAACCACTGCAGCAGCAGGCCGATCTGAAGAAACAACTGGCGGATCTGGACGCCGCTATTCCGGCCACACTGGTGATGGAAGATCGCAAAGAGGCTCGACAGGCCTTTGTTCTGGAACGAGGTGAGTACACTCTGCCGCGTGATCCGGTGTCGTCGGCCGTACCGGAATGGATTGCTCCGCCTGTTCCCAATGCTCCTGGTAACCGCCTGGGCCTTGCCGAATGGCTTGTTCAGCCGAACCATCCGCTCACGTCCCGAGTCACAGTGAATCGTTTCTGGCAACAGCTGTTCGGGACCGGCCTGGTCAGAACTTCGGAAGACTTCGGAGTTCAGGGAGAACGCCCGACTCATCCGGAATTGCTGGACTGGCTGGCGATGGACTTCGTCGAATCCGGCTGGGATGTCAAACGGTGTCTGAAGCAGATGCTGATGTCGGCAACCTATCAGCAGGCGTCACGAGTCACGCCGGAGAAGCTGGCTGCAGATCCGGAAAACCGGTTGCTGGCCCGAGGCCCGCGGTTTCGTCTGGATGCCGAAGTCATCCGCGACCAGGCTCTGGCCGTCAGCGGTCTGCTGGTGGAAACCATCGGCGGGCAGAGTGTCAAGCCGTATCAGCCGGACAACATCTGGGAACCGGTGGGGTTCGGCGGCAGTAATACTTCTCGATTTGTTCAGGACAAAGGCGATAAGCTGTTTCGGCGCAGTATGTACACGTTCTGGAAACGCACGGCTCCGCCGCCGGCGATGGGCACCTTCGATGCGCCGAACCGGGAAACCTGCCAGGTTCGACGAGCTCGCACAAATACGCCGCTGCAGGCGCTGGTTCTGATGAACGACATCCAGTTTGTGGAAGCCGCTCGCAAGTTTGCCGAACGAGTCCTCAGTGAAGGCGGGCAGACGACGGAAGAACGTCTTCGATTTGACTCCGGTCCGTCATTTCGAGACCACCCACCGCTGCAGAACTGAAGTCTGCAACAGGACTGCTGGATGCAGCCATGACTGAATACCAGTCCGCTCCTGACACGCGGTGAAGCTGCTGTCGACCGGTGAATCTGTTCGTAATGACCAGCTGAATTCCGGTGAGCTGGCGGCCTGGACAATGGTGACTCATCTGATTCTGAATCTCAGTGAAACCGTGACCAAAGGATAATCCGCATGAATCCATTTCGAGAATCAGAACTGATCGAGACTCGTCGTCATTTCTTCGGACGCATGTCCGCGGGAATCGGAACCGCGGCACTGGCTTCGCTGGCCAATCCTGATCTGTTCGCCGCCACGCCGGATGTCAACAGCAATGTCACCAACAGCGGTGGAGAAGGAATTCCTCACTTTCCGGCAAAGGCCAAACGCGTCATCTACCTGTTCATGTCCGGAGCACCGTCGCAGCTGGACATGTGGGACTACAAACCAAAGATGGATGAACTGTTTGACACGGATCTTCCGGATTCCGTGCGCAACGGTCAGCGCATCACGACGATGACGTCCGGGCAGCAGCGATTCCCGATTGCTCCGTCCATGTTTCGATTTGATCAGCATGGATCCAACGGAGCATGGATCAGTGAACTGCTGCCGTACACCGCAAAGATGGTCGATGATCTGGCGGTCATCAAAACGGTCAATACCGAAGCGATCAATCATGATCCGGCCATCACCTATATTCAGACCGGAAGTCAGCTGCCCGGGCGGCCCAGTACCGGAGCGTGGATGTCCTACGGACTGGGCAGCATGAACAAAAATCTGCCGGCGTTCGTGGTGCTGCATTCGACCGTCAACGGAGGCTTCGGCGGTCAGGCTCTGTACGCTCGACTGTGGGGATCCGGCTTCCTGTCAACTCGACATCAGGGAGTTGCACTCAGGTCAACAGGCGACCCGGTGCTGTACCTTTCCAACCCGGACGGAATGTCGGCAGGGCTGCGGCGTCGCATGCTGGACGAGCTGAATCGCATCAACGAAGAACGATACAGCGAAGTCGGTGACCCGGAAATTCAGGCCCGGATTGCTCAGTACGAAATGGCCTACCGCATGCAGACATCGGTGCCCGAGCTGACAGACATCTCCGGCGAAACCAAAGAGACGCTGGATCTGTACGGCCCCGAGGTCACAAAACCCGGCACCTTTGCGGCCAACTGCCTGCTGGCTCGGCGCCTGGCTGAACGGGGCGTCCGGTTTACTCAGGTCTTTATTCGCCAGTGGGACCATCACGGCGGTCTCCCCGACAACATTCGCCGTCAGTGCAGCATTATCGATCAGCCGTGTTATGCTCTGGTTCAGGATCTGAAACAGCGAGGTCTGCTGGAAGACACGCTGGTGATCTGGGGCGGCGAATTCGGACGAACAATCTACTGTCAGGGCGCGCTGACTCGAACCAACTACGGACGAGACCACCATCCTCGATGCTACACCAAATGGATGGCCGGTGCCGGAACGAAGGCTGGGACGATCTATGGCGAAACAGACGACTTCAGCTACAACGTCGTAAAGGACCCGGTCCACATTCACGACCTGAATGCCACCATTCTGCATCAGCTGGGCATCAATCACGAGCGGCTGACATTCCGACATCAGGGCCGGGATTTCCGGCTGACGGATATCCACGGCAACGTCGTGAACGGAATTCTTTCGTAACGTGGGCAGCACCCAACGGCCAACAAAAAACTCCGCGGTCTGAAATTCAGACCGCGGAGCAAGTGACGACTCTGCAGCAGTGATTTGCAGGCCGATTCCGACCCATGACGACAGCGAAGGACACATACACGAGGGAAGCTTCGCCGCGTCTCAGGTCGTTAAGAACACCGTGTGGCGAGACGGTCAGCCGGACAATCAGTATCGCAGGATCCAGTCAATCGTGAATCGATCTTTCAGGATGTCGCGCTGACTGGTCAGCGGCACTTCCCATGCAAAACCGATTTCGGTGTTGATGGTCGGCTTGTACTTGACGCCCAGAGCACCCGTGACGACGTCCTGATTGGCGACTGAGTTTGATCCGAGGTTGATCAGGTCCAGACCATCCACGGGAATCGGCGTGTTGCCGCCGCTCATCCAGTGATACCAGTTGCATTCCGTCAGCAGATACAGGTTGCTGTTGCCCAGCTTGCGGTCCAGATGGTTTGACCAGTACCACACGGTGCTTTCAGCGCTTCCGTCAACAGGAAGGCGAAAGCCGGAACCGGAGATCCAGTGAGTGTTGTCCAGAATTTCAGTCCCGCCGGTCGCGAACAGGTGGAATTCACCATCGCCGTTCCCCTGAAGCGCTCGAGGACTTCCGACGGGCATTTCATAGGTACCGCCGATACTGACGACCGTCTGGCTCTGATAGTCCTTGAAAACGTTCAGCTTCAGACCTGCGGCGACGTCGGCCCAGCCATCATGAACCAGTCCGTTGTTGGACATCACGAATCCGTCTTTGGTGGCAATGATGGACAGATTGTCGGTCAGAGCGGCCCGGACCTGCATCGCCAGCAACTGAACCTGGTGTCCCCCCAGGCTCTGTGGAATGCCGTGGTTCATGTAGATGAACCTGGCTTCCGTGAGTGTTCGAGGATCTTCAAAGAACACCGGGTTGGTCATCGGACTGATGAACTCGCTCAGGCAGTGATCACTCTTGTGCAGCCAGCTGAGCGCTCCGCCGGAAAGACATGACGAGAATACTCCTTCACCGCAGCCATCCGTACAGCCGTCGCCACAGGTCAGGCCGTCTGAGCAGCAGTCGCCCGCCGAAGCGGTCTGAGGAAACAGCAGACCTAGGGAAAGGAGAAACACCGCTGCAATTGGCATCCTGGCCATGGGAGAGCTTTCTGTGAAAATCGGATCTGAAATCGAGTCGAACTCGGTTTTCGGGGCAGGAAAGCCGAATTCCGGGACGGAAACTGATCGGCCAAACGCGCGACGAAAGCAGAAGACACGAAGTCCATTCGCGTCAGGCAATGCGTCCGTGCGGATGACATGGGGGCAACCGGCGACAACCGCGTCGTACCTTCGAACCCCCTGATTGTGCCCGCCGGTTTGAACCGCGGGCTGGTCTGCAGAAAGAATTCGGTTCATGTTCGGTGTGCAGAAAAGTGTGCATTTTCCCTGCACATTCTCACTATCCAATTTCGAATCCAGCGGTACTGTCTGGGTAATCTTTGCTGCTGATGTCAACTTCCATCCGAATGCGAACCACCGTCCCGTTGGGGAAGAGCCTACGTCAGCGGCCTTCAGAACTTCACACGTTCGGCGATCGCCTTTGATCTCGAAAGTCCGCGGATCCTGCCGCTGAATAACGATTTCGACGCCGTGCTGCGGGTTTTTCGACGGTCGCACTAACGTCCAGCTCATTTGCTGTGTAATCTGTGAGAAACAGCATTTCCGCGTCTCAAGAGTACAGGAAGAAAAGGATTCAGCATCATGGGCATTCCCAAAGTGGCGATTGTCGGTCGCCCCAACGTCGGGAAAAGCTCGCTGCTGAACTGGGTGGCGGGCAAGCTGCTGTCGGTCGTCGATCCCACGGCGGGCGTCACTCGTGACCGAGTCACATGGGTGGTGAACGAAGCCGATCGCTACTTCGAACTGGTCGACACCGGCGGCATCGGGATCGTCGACAGCGATGACCTTTCCGAAGACATCGAACGGCAGATCGACATCGGCCTGAATGAGTGTGATCTGCTGCTGTTTGTCGTGGATGCCAAAGCGGGCATCACACCACTCGACCGGATGGTCGCCGAACGCGTGCGACGCATCAACAAGCCGATGGTCATGGTCGTCAACAAATGCGATTCACATAAGCTGGATCTTGAGGCCCCGGAATTTCTCAGTCTGGCCGGGGTGCCACAGATCATCACCAGCGTGAAGGCCAATCGAAACCGAGCCGAACTGCTGAAAATGATCGTGGAACACCTGCCGGTTCAGAGCGAAACGGAAGGGCAGGACGGAGCCAGTCTGCTGGAAGTTCCCGAAATGCGTCTGGCGATTGTCGGACGACGAAACGTCGGCAAGAGCACATTCATCAATCAGCTGGCACAGACGGAACGTGTCATTGTCAGTGAAGTCGCCGGGACAACACGGGATTCCATCGACATCCGCTTCGACGTCGACGGACATACATTTGTGGCGATTGACACGCCCGGTGTTCGCAAGCGGAAGAATCTGGCGAACGACATTGAATTCTACGGACTGGTGCGAGCTCAGCGAAGCATCCGCCGCTGTGACGTCGTCCTGATGTTCTTCGATGCGACGAAGACCGTTTCGCGAGTGGACAAGCAACTGGTCGAGGAAATCAGCCGACACAACAAGCCCTGTGTCTTCGTGGTCAACAAGTGGGATCTGGCTCAGGACCAGGACATGACCATCGACCGCTGGGGCGAGTATCTGGTCAGAACATTCGCTTCCATGCGACATGTTCCCATCGCGGTGCTGACGGCCAAAGACGGTCGCAACGTGCGACAGCTGATCAATCTGACGCAAAGCATCTACAAGCAGGCACGGACCAGAATGAGCACCGGTCGCCTGAACCGAGCCATGAAACTGGCCGTGGAGAACAACCCCCCGCCTCACCGAAAAAACCGACGTCCGAAAATCTTCTACGCGTCGCAGGTGGCCGTTTCGCCGCCCACGATTGTCGTGAAATGCAACGACGTAACACTGTTCGATGAATCATGGAAACGGTATCTGCTCGGCTTCCTCCGGGAAGTCTCCCCGTTTCAGGAAGTCCCGATTCGCATGCTGATGCGAGCACGCGGGGAAGATGATCCCCTGTTGAACCTGCCGGATATCACCGAACGTGACCAGTCCGAAAGCGATGACGACACCGAACTGGACGGCATGATCGACGAATGCGAAGCCGACTTCGTCGACGACGAAGCCACCGACGACGACGATGATGATGCATTCGACCGGGACGGCAAATGGGACACCGAATTCGACGACGATGACGACGCCGACGATTCGCCCGCCCCCAACTTCATCATCGACGATCAGGACCGCTGATGAACGCTGACTCGAAACAGCCACAATCCGGTACACGGTACCACTCACGCCGAGTGTTCCGGCTGTCAGTGATTGATTCGGACGGTTACGTGACTTCAGTCGACATCCCCAGTCGAATCGCCGGCCCGTTTTTGCCCTGCGGCGGACACATGATCACTCCGGATTTCTCCAGTTCGAGCGCCCCTTCTGAATAGCGAAAGTTTTTCATGACGGCTTGAGCACCGGTGCCCCTGTTGATCGCGGTCACGCCCGCCCGGGTTCGCTCGCGAAGGAGCTTTGCCGCCAAACGCCATTTCTTTAACGCGTCCGGATCGTCACTGCGCGCAACAAGCCACGACTGAGACAGCCAGCCTGCCTGAAACCTGCCCAGTTCGAGACGCAGGCAGTCAGGGTTGAGGGCCTCAAACTCCAGAACAGACCGGCACACCAAACCGGGTTGCTGCAGAGAAAAAACCAGCCTTCTCACACTCGATGAAATGGCCGCAACGGCATCGACCGTCACTGATTCCGAATGGAACGGGAAATACCTGACGGAAGTCATCTTTACACCACATTGCACCGCCACGTCCTGAGCATACCTGCGCAATTCATCCGGAGCTGCATGGAATTGGATGGAGATGTCTGTCATAGATTTCAACGACTTCTCTCGAAGTAACCACGAGAAGCCACTTCACTGATGTTCTCCCCGGCCGCCAGCGAGTTCCACGAACCGGACGATTTTTCTCAGGCCTTCTGCGAACTGCAGCAAACATGTCGAGTCCACGACAAACCTGACCTCACTCACCGCTCGGTGGCAGCAATAGCCAAGCACTGCCACCGGCCGTTCCTGATTGCAGACAAAGTCGTCGCGGATTTCCAGTCCAAACGTGCATCGCTGTTCGTTCAGGCTGCCAATCGTCATTTCGAAAACTTCCCGGTGGCTTTGCCAGGTGCCAATTGCAGAAAGCAGACACTCAAGCACGTCAGACGCAACAACCAACTGCGGAATTTCAAACTGATAATCCGGCACATTCAACCGGAGATAGACATCAGGATCCACAGACTGCAGGCGATCATACATCATTCCGGCCAGGTGACAGGCCAGCTTGAGGAAGACCTTCCCGCCTGCGTCGTGGAAATCGCAGTACGAGAAAGTCATTTGATCATTACCGTCCGCTGAACGGAGAACAGCAACTGTCATGAGACCGTCCGAAAACTGCAGCCTGCACAATTTTATGCGCAGTCCGGAATAGATGGGTAACGTTGTCACAAATGAGCATCAGTCCGTGCTCTCCATCCCAAAGCAGGTGCCGTCCTTCAGTTCACCCAGAAGGCGGCTTTGGTCTTCGTCCAGTTCAACACCAAAGCGGCGGGATAATTCTTCTGCCTGCAACATCGCCGTCAAGGCACGTTCCGCGTCCCTCAAGTGTACCACCAAGCGCAGCGCCTGAATCTCAATGGCCAGAAGTAAGTCTGAGATTTCGTCCCGGAATACGTCGCGGTGTGAAGACGTCATACACGCCGTCGAAGGACCATCGAAAAATTCCGGATACGTCCTGTGGAGCATTCCCAAGTGCACCTGGATGCCGAAGTCCCCGATCACTGCAGCCTCAGAAAACCTGCTCTGGCCCTCGCAAATGTAAGTCCACCGAGTGACGAGCTGCAAGGTTGCTGCTTTCAAAGTCAGATCCGGGCGGATTCGTTCCAGGTCTGGAGGCCCGACTTCGATTTCCAGCTGGTCAGCGTGAAATCCGGCCGCGATCATGTCACCACGGTTCACCAGTTCGATAATCTGCTGCGAAATCGCCTCCACGTCTTTGTCTGCTCTCATCAATCCTCCCCGGCTGAAGCTCCCCCCCTGTCAATGTCATAAAGACTTCTCGTCGATCAAAATGTGTCAAAACGTCGAGCGGATCAGGTGGCCTCGGTACCAGGGTCGATCCTGACGAACTCTCCGTTCACGTCGACACGCTCAAACGCCACCGGGGCCTCCGCTGTTAGAAAAGGGGCAATCTCCGGAGCAACGTCAACAACCGTTGCGGCATTGGAGGGCGAAATTGGCAGCAATGTCCTCATATCCCTCCGGCTCATCTCCGGACATCACTTCGCCACCCGCTGTCATCTCCGTTGTCAGGTTGTTCTCGATAGAAGAACCCAACGGGTTTCCCGTCTTTCATGATCTGATTGCTGACAAGAATGTATCCAAGGAGAATCTTCATGTTTTTGACACAACCCAGCAGGGGGTGACTGCATGTGCGATTTTCTCGGCACAGAGTCACCCTGAACTCCGGAAACGCAGACAGGCGGCTCTGCGAAACTCGGCCAATGTTCTCGGAGGGTCCTCTGACAAGCAAGTCGTCGAACCTGTCTTTCTTCCGGCTCTGCGAGAACTTCGCGTTGGTCGTTTATTTGAGGACGAGTCGTTAGCTTCCGTGTTTGTGGGCCTTGACGAACCGTTTCGCGAACGGAAGAGAAATGACTGCTGTGAAATCAGACGAACCGAATCCTGCCGTTATTTTTGAAACGCTGAATGCTTATCAGAGAACCGGGCGTTGAAGGCGGCGATTGAACTGCGGCTGTTTTCGGCTCTGCATGCCGGGGCGATGGATGCCGATCTGCTGGCTGCCGCTGTTGAGGGTGTTCCGCGAGGTGTGCGGATTTGTGTGACCGCTGGTGTAAAGCTGGTCAGCGGCGAAGTCCGATGAGCAGTATTCGCTCACGCCGACTTCGGCCATAGCCGGATGAACATTCGCCGCGTTATCTCGGAAGTACGGCGAAGTTCGTGGCGTCAAATGAAACGATGAACCTGTTTCAGAACGTTGCCGACTGCGCGAAGGCGGGCACGCCGCTTCCGGACGGCGGCAGTACGAAGGTTGACTACGAACCGGTGGGTCGAGTTCGCTCGATCGATGGGATCGCGAACGGGAATGCCTGGCACTTCAACAGTCCGAACTGTTGCAACCGCCGGTGCGGAATCTGCATTGCTGTTCCTGGAGGAGACCGGCCCGTTTTCGTCGCGGCTGCATCGAAGATACGATCTCTCCCGTCCTTGGTGAGCCGCAAACCTTACAGCTCCGGCAGCAGAACGGCAAAATGCCTGGACAAGACGCGCACTACGGCCCGGGCGATTACGAAGGATCGCTGCGCCTTCAATCGCATCTGGTCCCACCACCGTGCAGGCGGTTTCTTCTGCATGGCCGACGGCAGCGTGAAATGCTGTCCTACGACATCGCCAACACCCCGGCCGGCTCCACCACACTTCTGAAGCATTGGCCTCCCGCAACGGCAGCGAAGTTGTTTCCGGCTTCTGATGAATGAGCCTGAAGAGCTGACCCTCGAACGTGTCGAAGACTGCCCGTACTTTCCGCCGCAGGTGTCTGCCGGAAAAACACAGAACCCTGACAGATTCACAGGATTCCGTCAGGGTTCAGATTGTTCATCATCCTGTGGTGCAGGCTTCGTGCATCTTCAGATGACGCTCAGCAAGCTGAAAGTGCTGCCACTCTCAAGACACGCGGCCATGCCCATCGGCTCACAGTGTCAAGTCACCTTAGTAACGGTAGTGCTCGGGCTTGTACGGACCACCAATCGGCACGTTGATGTACTTTGCCTGGTCTTCCGTCAGCACTTCCAGCTTGACGCCCAGCTTCTCCAGGTGCAGTCGAGCTTCACTTCCTCATCCAGCTGCTTCGGCAGCAGATGCACGCCGACTTCTCGTACTTTTCAGATTCCTGCCACAGGGCCAGCTGAGCCATCACCTGATTTGTGAAGCTGCTGCTCATCACAAACGATGGGTGGCCCGTTGCACAGCCAAGATTGACCAGTCGACCTTCAGCCAGAACCAATGGCCTTGCTGTCCGATAGACGTATTTGTCAACCGGGCCGCCTTCATCTGAATGCTTCTTGATGCTGACTCGGGTGATGTCCTGCGTTTTTTCAGGTACGCCACCTGAATCTCGCTGTCAAAGTGCTCCGATGTTACACACGATCGCCTGATGCTTCATGCGGTCCATGCCCGCCGCGAATCACGTCTTTGTTGCCGGTCGTGGTGACGAAGATGCCGCCACGTGACGGCAGCTTCGTCCATGGTGGTGACTTCGAAGCCTTCCATCGTGGCCTGCAGAGCACAGATCGGGTCAATTTCCGTGACAATGACTCGAGAGCTCCCAGCCCGTCCATCGCGTCCGCACAGCCTTTGCCAACATCCCTTGCCGCAGATAACCACGACTTTCCCGGCGACCATCACATCAGTGGCTCGCTTGATGCCGTCGGCCAGTGATCGCGGCAGCCATACAGGTTGTCGAACTTGCTCTTGGTCACGGAGTCGTTCACGTGCTGGATCGCAGCACGGCCAGCTTGCCGGCGGCGTGCATCTGATGCAGCCGGTGAACTCCGGTGGTTTCTTCGGACAGTCCTTTGATGTCCTTCAGCAGTTCGGGAACTTTTCGTGGACCATCAAAGTCAGGTCACCACCGTCGTCCAGAATCATGTTCAGCGGCTGGCCGTCAGGGAAGCATCAGTGTCTGCTCGATGCACCAGTCAAATTCTTCTTCCGTCATGCCTTTCCACGCATAGACCGGGATTCCGGGCGCAGCAATGGTTGCGGCCGCGTGGTCCTGAGCAGAAGATGTTACAGTTGACCAGGTCACTTCCGCACCCAGCTCAACCAGTGTTTCAATCAGGACAGCGGTCTGAATGGTCATGTGCAGACAGCCGGCATTGCGGAAGCCCTTGAGCGGCTTGGAAGCTCCATGCTTTTCTCGAGGGGCCATCAGACCGGGCATTTCGATCTGAGCGATTTCAATTTCCTTGCGGCCCAGTTCGGCCAGGTTGATGTCGGCAACCTTGTACGGCAACTTTTCAGCAACAGTGCTCATGTGTGAACGTCTCTTCGAAAATAAAGGTTTTGTAAACGATGCACCCGGAACTGGTGCGACGCCGTCTGACAGACCGAAACCTGAGCCGAAACTAACCACAACGAGCCTCAGCAATTGGGAAAAGCCTGCAGTTGCCGGAATTTAAGGCATCCCCATCCGAGTGGCAAGATGCGATTTTCACCGGAGAGCAGACTTCCCGCTTTCGCTCGCTTTCCAGCGAACGTTTCCCGAGTGTGGCCACGACGCCGACCGATTCCAGACGCCTCCGCGTTTCAGCGGGTCATTCACGGCCATCACCTGCCCCGGGAAATGTCCCGGCAGCAGGTCATCCGGCATCCCGAGAAGCCGCCTGTTTCATAAGCAGCGCCGAGCCGCGGTCGGGCGATACGTACCGGAATCGGTGACCACAGTCGAGCAGCTCTCGAAAGTTTTTGGCAAAGCATTCCCAGCTTTTTCCGGGTGAAAACGATCTGTACCGATCTCCTGCCACAGTGTGAAAACAGGATTGGGCGGCTGCTTGCTTTCCTGCCTGCGGGGTGCACAAGTGTCGTGCATCCAAATTGAATTGAATATCGCGAAACGTTGAGTGGAGACAGGCGAATATGAATCGAGATCTGAGCTTAATAGGGTTGTTGGTAGACGCTGCTGCTGGCGTTGGTGATGGTACTGGGCAGCGGATCGTCAGTCTGTGCTCAGGAGGAGGCAGCGGCTGCCGAGCCGACAGCAGCAGCTGTCGCGGAACGGCGGAACCCGAAGCAGCGGCGGCTCCGAGTTTTATGAGAAGAAGGAAATCGACTACGTGATCAATACTCTGATCATGTTTGTGTGTGCGGTGCTGGTCCTGTTCATGCAGGCCGGGTTCGCGATGGTGAAGTGGATTCAACGCCGCCAAGAATGCGGTGAACATCATCTTCGCGAACATCATGGACCTGTCAATCGGCGTGATTCTGTTCATGCTGATCGGCTATGGGCTGATGTATCCGGGAAGCGATTATGAAGGCAAATGGTTCGGCTTCGGCGGCATAAGTGCTGATGCGACCGGCAGCGTTGCTGACCTGGCCGACTACAGTGCTGCAGCAGTGACTTTATTTTTCAGGTGGCCTCGCCGCAACAGCAGCAACGATCGTGTCCGGTGCTGCTGGCCGCATGAAGTTCACGGGATATCTGTTCTACAGTGTTCTACGGTCTGGTGTACCCGATTTCCGGCATGTGGAAGTGGGGCGGTGGTGCCTTATCCGCCGACGCAGTGGGCTTTGCGGACTTCGCCGGTTCTGTTGTGGTGCATGCTGTTGGGGGACTGGCCGGACTGGCAGGTGCCATGGCATTGGGACCTCGAATCGGCCGCTACTCGAAGGAAGGCAAGTCTCAGCCGATGCTGGGACACACGATGCCGCTGGCTGCTCTGGGGTCTTCATCCTGTGGGTCGGCTGGTACGGATTTAACCCCGGCAGCCAGCTGACGTATTCCGGTGCTGCCAATGCCGAAGCGACCACCTGGATTGCTGTGACCACAACTCTGTCTGCAGCTGTGGGCTCAACGGCTGCGATGATTCTGTCATGGGTCCTGTTCGGCAAGCCCGACCTGTCTATGTGTCTGAACGGTGCTCTGGCGGGACTGGTCGGCATCACCGCCAACTGCGATCAGGTTGGATTGGGAAGTGCGGCGATCATTGGAGCGGTTTCCGGAGTTCTGGTCGTGAGCGGAATTCTGCTGCTGGACAAACTGAAGATTGACGATCCCGTCGGAGCCTTTCCGGTTCACGGCATGTGCGGCATCTGGGGCGGTCTGGCCACAGGCATCTTCGGCACCAGCCTGCCTGAACAGGCAGGCAGTCAGCTGGCATACTTCCTGATTCAGTTAAAAGCCACAGCCATCATTTGTGTGTGGGCGTTCGGAACCATGTTCATCCTGTTCCAGTTCCTGAAGGCCATCAACATGCTGGGTGAGTTTCTGCGGAAGAAGAAATCGAAGGTCTGGACCCGTGCGAACACGGGATGCCGGGCTTTTATCCATCCGGTGTCCTCGCAGGTTCCGCCGGAGGCATGGCAGTGGCTTCCATGTCAGTGCCCTCTTTATGTGACATCAAGCGTTTTCGCCTGTTCCCGCTCACAAGGGTGCGTAGCCCGAGCGGAAGCTCCTGCCGTGAGTCTGCGAAAGAGACCGAGGGAAAGGTGGGGAAGGGCAACCTTCCCACCTTTCTTTTGCGCCCGGGGGAAGAATTCGGAGTTGTTCCGCTTCGCCCACCGATCAACCCAAAAGCCTTGAACGAATCCGGAGAATGCTGTAAGCTGCGATCTTCCAAAAACGTGTTTAGTTTTTTGAAGGTGCCGTCGTGCAGCGATTTCATTCCCGACGATCGTTTCTTCTTCGACAGTTGCCTGGCTCTGGCGGGAACCGCCGCACCGGCGCATCGCCGATCAGCCGGCTTTCATCGGCCGCGGACCTTGTTTCCGGCAAGGATGCTCGGCTGGAAGTTCTTGTTCCGTTTCCGGCCGTATTGGAAACTCCACTGCCCCTGCTGATTCCGGACCGCCTGACACCCAAGTCGCTGCTGTTTGTCCGCAACAACGCTCAGCCTGCCGATGCTGCCACTCTGAACGCTGCGTCTCCCGACGGATGGAAGATTACTCTGACGGCGGCGTTTCCCGATCGCTGACAGTGTCCGTTTCTGACCTGCAGAAGATGGATCAGACTCAGCATGAAATGGTCCTGCGCAGCGGGAACGGTCGATCGCTGTTTTCTGTGGCGGCTCAGACCAAGGGCACTCAGTGCGGGGACGAGGCGGCATGGGAAATGTCACGTTCGGCGGAGTTCGTCTGAAGAGCCTGCTCGAGCAAAACGGCATCGATCTGAAAAACGATGTCCGCTGGCTGAATGCGTCCGGTACAGACGAACCGCTTCCCGGCAAACAGCCGTTTCTCCACAGCCTGCCGATTGATGATGTCCTGAATCGCAGTCTGCTGGCTCTGACCATGAATGGAGAACCACTGCCCGCCATTCACGGCGGCCCGGTCCGTCTGATGACTCCGGGTGTTTACGGCACGATGCACATCAAGTGGCTGAACCATCTGCATTTTGCGAGCGACGAAACAGACAACGAAAACCATGTGCCTCGATACCGGGTTCCGCGGCAGCGGATCGAGCCCGGAGCGCCCTACGAGTACACTCGGGAAAACAGTTCCTTCAACTGGAACATGAAGATCAAGAGCGTCCTTCTGACTCCGACGGATGGGCAGTCACTGAAAGCAGGTTCGACAGTCGTTCAGGGAGTTGCCTTCAATGACGGGCTGACTCGGATCACCGCTGTCTACCTGTCGTTTAACCATGGCGAATCCTGGAAGCAGGCCATGCTGACACCTTCCGAAAGTCTGTATGGCTGGACTCGTTTTCAGCTGGCTCAGAACTTCTCCACCGGTCGTCATCCCATCTGGTGTCGAGCCGTCGATGCGTACGGTCGAACTCAGCCGCTGAACGGCAGCGTCGCATGGAACACAAGCGGCTATGAATGGAACGGAATTGAACAGATTTCCGTCGACGTGGCCTGATCGAGTGCAAAAATTCGCCGTTCCGGATTCGACTGACCGGTACGGAATCGCTCCACTCGGACAATGCCTTCGCCCGATAAACCTGACGCTCGGAAACGAGGCGACGCGGCACAGAAAGCGGGACTCGGCATGAACGGGTTTTCCGGTAACGTGATTCTGAATGTGCTGCCGAAAGCAACACCTTCGAGACCGATTTTCAAAAATGCACGAACGGTCCGTGCATCGGCTTCAACAAAGAAACCTTATGCTGATTGGCCTGACGTACGATCTGCGCGACGAGTACCTCGCCGCCGGATATTCTGAAGAAGAAACAGCCGAATTTGATCGAGCTGACACGATCGATTCCATTGAATCGGCATTGAATGAACTGGGACATCAGACCGTCCGGATCGGAAACGCAAAGCAGCTGATCCATGCTCTTGCGGAAGGCCGACAATGGGACCTTGTCTTCAACATCTGCGAAGGTCTGCACGGAGCCGGCCGGGAAGCTCAGGTTCCCGCCATTCTGGAAGTCTTCCGGATTCCCGTGACGTTCTCCGACCCCTGCGTGATGGCCACCTGTCTGGATAAGGGCATCACCAAAGCGATTGTCAGCCACGCCGGACTGGCAACGCCGAAGTACGCTGTGCTTCAGCGGCTGGAACAGCTGGTCGAAGTGACCCGCGGAATGAAGTTTCCTCTGTTCGCCAAACCGATTGCCGAAGGCACAGGCAAGGGCGTTTCTCCGGCTTCGAAAGTCACAGACGCAGTTCAGCTGAACGACATCTGTCGGCAGCTGCTGGAACGCCATCGGCAGCCGGTGCTGATTGAAGAGTTTCTTCCGGGACGGGAATTCACCGTCGGAATTCTGGGAACAGGACCGGATGCTCGCGTTCTGGGAACTCTGGAAATCGTGCTGCTGAATGATGCAGAGCCTGACGTCTATTCGTACGTCAACAAAGAACGCTGCGAAGATCTTGTGGAATACCGCCTGGTACGTGCCGACGGGGATGAGCAGGTCCATGCCGCTGAAGCTCTGGCACTGGCCTCGTGGCGGGAACTGGGCTGTCGTGACGGAGGACGAATTGACCTGCGCTGCGACGCCGCCGGGCAGCCGCAGTTCATCGAAGCCAATCCTCTGGCGGGCCTGCATCCGTTTCATTCCGATCTGCCGATGTTGGCCACGGCGGTTGGCCTGCCATACGCGGAACTGCTGCGGGCGATCGTCGATTCCGCCGCCCAGCGTTGTGCGCAGCCGTCAGCGAAAGCCGGTCGATGAAAGTCGCCGTGCTTTACAACCAGCCGCTCGACGATACCGACCAGTCTGATCTGGACGTGCTTGTTCAGCGGGATGCCGTCTCTGAATCACTGCAGCGACTGGGACACGATGTCGTCCATCTGAGCTGCACGCTGAATCTGGAAACCGCGCGACGTCAGCTGATCGCTCATCAGCCGGATGCCGTATTCAATCTGGTTGAATCGCTGGCCGGAACGGATCGACTGATGGCAGCCGCGACACTGCTGCTGGAAGCCATGCGTCTGCCGTTCACCGGAGCCAATTCGGTCAGTCTTCTGGAAACATCCGCCAAGCCGGTCGCCAAACAGCGATTGGTCGACGCCGGCCTGCCGACACCGGCATGGCGAATTCCCGAAAGTGGAGCCCACATCTGTCCGCGTTCTGATTCGGAAATCCGGCCGGACTGCTGGATTCTGAAGCCGGTCTGGGAACATGCCTCGGTGGGAATGACCGACGACGCTGTCATCACAGCCAACTCTGAAGAGGAACTTCAGCAGCGTTTACGGGACTGGCAGCAGACCACCGGACGACCGTGTTTTGCGGAAGAGTTCATCGCGGGGAGAGAATTCAATCTGTCCGTTCTGGACGGACAGGCACTGCCTCCCGCGGAAATCGACTTCAGTGCGTTTCCTCAGCACAAGCCGCGAATTGTCGGACAGGACGCCAAATGGAACAGCGACTCATTTGAATATCATCAGACGCCTCGAACCTTCACATTCGCCACCGACGACTCAGACCTCCTGAAGCAGTTGCAGCTGAATGCTCTCAGGTGTGCCGAACTGTTCAATATGTCGGCATATTGCCGAGTTGATTTTCGAGTCGATCAGCAGGGTCGGCCCTGGATCCTGGAAATCAACGCAAACCCCTGCCTTTCTCCCGACGCTGGCTTTGCAGCGGCCGTCGCACAGAGTGGCTTTACGTTCGATTCAGCAATCGATCGCGTTCTTCAACACGCCACGGCAGAGAATATTTTGAATGCAGATCGGTCACTGAAGCCACGCTGATTCTCGAATGCACGGTACGGTTTTTCGACTCCCTGCACGACATCGTGGGTGATTGGGAAAGCGTTGACGCAGAGAAACAGACGCCCGGATATTGTCCGCAACTTACTCCTGTTTTTTCGTAATCGGATATGATCTATGTTCCTTATCAGGCGGATCCATGACAGCGTCCTTCCCGTTAATCAGGAAGCTCTGCGGGAAGTCCGAAGAATCTTCCACTCCCAGTTCCCGGACGCTCCGGCCGATGATATCGATCAGCTGGCAGATCGACTACATAATCCCTTTCGAAAGAGGTTCCGAACAGTTCTGTACGTGGCGGAGAATTCAAAGCAGAATGTTACCGGGTTCGCAATTCTGCTGCATGACCCGGAACTGAAGTTTTGCTATCTGGATTTTCTGGCATCCGGGAAAGAAGTTCCGGGGCGCGGAGTCGGCGCAGCTCTTTATGAATACATTCGCGATGAAGCTCTGAGTCTGTCCCGACACGGCCTGTTTTTTGAATGTCTGCCCGATGATCCGGATCGCTGCAGCGACCCGACAATTCGCAGGCTGAATGGCGCTCGCCTCCGCTTCTATGAGAATTACGGGGCCGTGCCGATCCTGCAGACCAAATACCACCTGGCCGTTCCTGACGGTTCTGCCGATAACATGCCCGACCTGGTGTGGGATCGCCTTGATCAGGACATACAGCTTTCTGCAGCATCCACGAAGAAGATCGTCAGAGCCATTCTGGAACGAAAATACAGTGATCTCTGTCCGCCGGAATACGTCAATGAGGTTGTCGCATCCTTCAGAGATCCCGTATGCCTTCGGCCCCCTCGATATCGAAAGGCAAATTCCGTTCGCAAGGCAGCGGAGCGACATTCTCCGGAACTGATTGCCGTGACTATCAATGATCGTCATGACATTCATCACATCAGGGAACGGGGCTATGTCGAATCTCCTGTCCGCATCAGTGCCATTCTGAAGGAATTGAACGCCAGTGGACTCATTGAGACTGTCCCCGCGCGTGAGTTTCCGGCTAAGCATATCCTTGCGGTACATGATGCCAATCTGTTCAACTACCTGAAACGTGCCTGTGCCGCGGCTCCTGAAGGGAAGTCCATTTATCCCTACGTCTTTCCGATCAGGAATGCGACACGCCCTCCGCGTGAACTGGCAGTTCGGGCGGGTTACTATTGCATTGATACCTTTACGCCGATTCATCGCAATGCTTTTCCGGCAGCACGACGGGCCGTAGATTGCTCGCTCACTGCAGCTGATCTTGTACTGAAAGGTCGCCGAATCGCCTACGCTCTTGTGCGGCCACCCGGGCACCACGCGGAACGAAAGTCGTTTGGGGGATTCTGCTACTTTGGCAACTCCGCCATCGCGGCCCAGTATCTGAGCAATCACGGCAAGGTGGCAATTCTGGATGTGGATTACCACCACGGAAACAGCCAGCAGGACATCTTCTATGAACGCAGCGACGTGCTGACGGTGTCAATTCATGGTGACCCCGATTTCGCCTATCCGTATTTCACAGGCTTTGCAGATGAACGAGGGGCAGGTCCAGGCGAAGGGTTCAACCTGAATCTTCCACTCCCGGAAAAACTTGACGGACAGCAGTACCGCACGGGACTGACTCACGCGCTGACTGCCATTCGGGCGTTTCAGCCTGCATTTCTGATCGTCGCACTGGGGCTTGATCCTGCAAAGGGGGGACCCGACTGGCACGTGGTCGCTTTCCGCCAGTGATTTTCAGGCCAACGGGCAGCTGATCGGAGAACTCAAACTGCCCACCGTCGTTGTTCAGGAGGGCGGCTATCGGACACGGACGCTTGGTCAGAATGCCGTACACTTTTTCCGAGGACTCAGAGACGCGATTCATGGCAAAGTTTGAATACACGAAGGAAGATTCCGTCGCCATTCGTTTCGAAGTAACGGAGAATGATCTTCAGGCAGTTCGCTGTATCGTCCAGGACACCGGATTTTTTCGTCCCGACGAAGTGGACGTTGCCATCGAACTGGTCGACGAACGACTGCAGAAGGGAGATGCCTCCGGCTACTTTTTCGTCATCGCTGAAATTCAAAGCCAGGTCGTCGGCTATGCCTGTTACGGCCCGATCGCCTGCACGCTGGGCAGCTTCGATCTGTACTGGATCGCCGTTGCTCCATCGTTTCAGGGCCGAGGACTGGGGCAGCGGCTGATTCAGGAAACGGAACGGCTCATTCGAGCGGCCGGAGGTCGGAATGTGTACATCGAAACGTCCGGCCGTCCTCAGTATTCCCCCACTCGAACCTTCTACCAGCGATGCGGTTACGAAGTGGTGGCTGTGCTTCCGGAATTCTACGACATCGATGACGACAAAGTGGTCTGGGCCAGAAGCCTGAATTCCTGACGTCTTTGTCTGCTCTCATCAATCCTCCCCGGCTGAAGCTCCCCCCCTGTCAATGTCATAGAGACTTCTCGTCGATCAAAAATGTGTCAAAACGTCGAGCGGATCAGGTGGCCTCGGTACCAGGGTCGATCCGGACGAACTCTCCGTTCACGTCGACACGCTCAAACGCCACCGGGGGCCTCCGCTGTTAGAAAAGGGGCAATCTCCGGAGCAACGTCAACAACCGTTGCCGCATTGTAGAGGGCGAAATTGGCAGCAACGTCCTCATATCCCTCCGGCTCATCTCCGGACATCACTCGCCACCCGCTGTCATCTCCGTTGTCAGGTTGTTCTCGATAGAAGAACCCAACGGGTTTCCCGTCTTTCATGATCTGATTGCTGACAAGAATGTATCCAAGGAGAATCTTCATGTTTTTGACACAACCCAGCAGGGGTGACTTCTGCATGTGCGATTTTCTCGGCACAGAGTCACCCTGAACTCCGGAAACGCAGACAGGCGGCTCTGCGAAACTCGGCCAATGTTCTCGGAGGGTCCTCTGACAAGCAAGTCGTCGAACCTGTCTTTCTTCCGGCTCTGCGAGAACTTCGCGTTGGTCGTTTATTTGAGGACGAGTCGTTAGCTTCCGTGTTTGTGGGTCTTGACGGTCCTGTTTCGCGAACGGAAGAGAATGACTGCTGTGAAATCAGACGAACCGAATCCTGCCGTTATTTTTGAAACGCTGAATGCTTATCAGAGAACCGGGGCGTTGAAGGCGGCGATTGAACTGCGGCTGTTTTCGGCTCTGCATGCCGGGGCGATGGATGCCGATTCGCTGGCTGCCGCTGTTGAGGGTGTTCCGCGAGGTGTGCGGATTCTGTGTGACTCGCTGGTGGTGCTCGGGCTGCTGGCGAAGTCCGATGAGCAGTATTCGCTCACGCCGACATCGGCCATGTTTCTGGATGAACATTCGCCGCGTTATCTCGGAAGTACGGCGAAGTTCGTGGCGTCAAATGAAACGATGAACCTGTTTCAGAACGTTGCCGACTGCGTTCGCAAAGGCGGTACGCTGCTTCCGGACGGCGGCAGTACGAAGGTTGACTACGAACCGTGGGTCGAGTTCGCTCGAACGATGGGACCCATGATGAAACCGGCAGCGAACTTCATCGCAGGTCTCGTCGCCGAACGTTTCGCGTCCCGACCGCTGCGAGTTCTCGATGTCGCCGCCAGTCACGGACTCTTCGGCCTCGCAATCGCTGACCTACTGCCGCAGGCGTCGATCGTTGCTCAGGACTTTTACGCCGTGCTGGCGGTGACTCGGAACAATGTTCACAACTGCGGAATGCTCGACCGCTGGGACTTTCTGTCGGGT
>JAWKTY010000001.1:0-837951 GCA_041398865.1 Planctomycetaceae bacterium | reverse complement strand
ATGGTCCGATGAGTCAGCAGGTAACGCTGTGAGACTTTAGTCAGACGCCTCCACACCGGTATTCCTCCGTATTTCCGAGGTTAACCGTGAACACGGGGCGCTGCCAGCGAAAGAGGAACAGAACGTCAGCCCTCGCCCTCAGCCCGGTCCGTCCCTGCAACTTAACTGACTATTGTGGCTGCGCTGACTTTCGGCGACGCCATGCAAGCGTTCCGGCCACCAGCAGGCCGGTCATCAGCGTGGATGGCTCAGGCACTGCGGCCGCCCCGATCGTCAGAGTAACAGAACCAAAGTTTCCGGGAGTGGTTGCCAGATCTGTCAGAATGGAATCCAAATCGGTGAACGAAGCGAAGGTTTCATTCCCCACAAGAATGTGAGCGGGATCCAGCACATCGGCACTCAGGGTCGCTGTATCCCCCGCGATCCCGGTCGCAATGAATGAAAAACTGGCCAGCAGCACGTCTGTTGTTCCCAAGCCTGCCGGAAATGGCAGAAACGGCCCCAGCAGAACAGAATTTACAAGTCCGGGGCGGGGAACAGCAACGCCCGGGGCAGTGAACAGCGGATCGAAACCCGGGCCTTCTACAACCGGGCCAACCGGTAAGACAGCAGCACTTCCGGAAACAACGATGGCGCCGCCTCCGGATCCCAGCCCTTCCGTCGAAATGAACGTATCGTCGCTCGGATCACGGAGAATCAGATCGACTGTCACCGTGTCCCCGCTGAGCACTGTTTTTGACGTCGTGGAATCTGAATAACGCAGATCCAGCAGAAGGTCAGCACGGGCCCCAGGACCCGTTACGAGCAGCAGAAGCACGGCAAAAAAGTACGGCCTCATGTTGAAGCATCTCCGAAAAAAAACAGGATCACTGGTATTCTGATGGAGGCTCGGAAGGAATTGCCAGAACTAACCTGACGATTCCCCTGGTTTCGATTCTCTGTCGTGCATCAGATTTCTGATTACGCTGATCTGCGCACGCACGGGGCAGGGTCATGGATCCAGCCGGACTCCGTAATGCGACAGGAATGCGAAGTAATCATCCAGGTCGCCAAAAATCAGACCATCGTTGTCAAAATCAAACACATTGGAATAAATGCTCGGAGCATCCGGGCGAGCAAACAGGGCTTTTCGGAAATTGCCCAGGTCACGTCCGTCGACGTCACGGTCTCCATCACTGTCACCAAACAGCCGGTGGAAGGACACCTGACCAATGCCTCCGACTGCACCATCGCCATCAGCATCAACGGACAGCAGATCGCCATCGATATTCAGCCGGTAGTTGCCGTCCGTCAGAGACCCGGACGCTTCCGTGCTGCCCAGAAACGACAGAACGACGATGGTTCGTTCGGATTCCGCCACAACCGAATCCACACTCAGCCCGACAAGCGTTCCGGAGGTCAGATTCTGCAGCGTGATACTGCCGTCTGTCACGGGACCGGGAGAGATAGCGACAGGGCCGTCCAGAACAATCCGGACATGTGAAATCATCGATCTCTGCCCGTTGCCCTCAGGGCTGAGTTCCTGTTCGCGATCCGCATCAATGTGGTACACCGTGACTGATTCGATTCCGACCGGGCCTGCAGCAGGCTCGTTATCCAGAACGGTCACCTTCGCCTTCGCTGACGGTGCGAATGCAAACAGCCCCGGTGCCGAAGCCTGGTCCTTAACAGACAGCGTCAGCTGAGTAAACTGGCTGCCATCCGCCACAGCGTCATCAACGGCAGTCAGAGTGATCGTCTGAGGCACGTTCCAGTCCGTCGGAGTAAATGTCAGTTCCTGCATGTCAACCGTTGCTGCGGTGAGATCTCCGACACTGACCTGAACCACGATTGTTCCGGTGGGCTGAGAGGCAAGAGTCACGTCAAGCGATTCTCCCGGCCCCGCTTCACTCAGTAACACCGCACTTCGGGAAAGACTGATCCGAGCGAGATCGTTATCCAGCAGCAGGATTCCGGCCGTTGATGCTCCCAGAGACACTCCGGAAACAGCAGGATCACTGACCGAAACTGTCAGCGTATCCGGATATTCTGCGATTCGATCGTCAATCACCTCAACTTCCAGCAGTGCCGTCTGCTTTCCGGCAGGAATGATGAAACTGCCGCCGAAATCGATGAAATCGATGCCAGCCAGTGCCGATCCCGAAGTCGTCAGCGGAACCGTGATGTCGAACTCAGCAACCGTCGACAGCAAAAATTCAAACGACCCGTTTGTCGGTCCCAGTTCACCGGCTTCGGTCCCGAAGCCTCCGGAAACGATGGAAATCACGGCTGTCTCGTCGTCAACGACATCAACGGCGGCATTGACGTCCGCAAAACCTGCTGCGGACGCTGTGACTGAAACAGACTGAGTTCCGTCCAGCACAAAATCATCGACGGCTGTCACTGCGAAATCGACCGTGTTGCTTCCCCCCGGAATCGTCACACTAACAGGGACACTCAGTTCGCTGCTGTCACCGGACGAAAGTGTCACGGTCAGTGGCAGGGAATTATCCCCGGTTCGAGCGACGGTCCCGATTGTGGACCCGCCGTTTTCAGACAGACTGGCAGCCTGAAAAGTAAGACTGAGTTCCGGGGTAAAATCATTGTCCGTGATTGTTCCTACACCCTGAGCATCTGCAATGACGGCATTCGTCGGATTCGTCAGGTTCAGAAAGAACTGTTCAGCGGGCTCGATGTCTGTGTCGTCAATCAGCGTGATCGTCACGGTTGCTGATGTGGCACCGGCAGCAATGGTTGCCGTTCCGCCGGTCGAATGGTAGTCAACTCCCGACGTCGCCGTATCGTCGGCGGTCGAAAAATCGACGGTCACTGAAGCCGCCGGGGCCTGGCTGACGGTGAGCGTGAAGACCAGCGTCCCGGCACTCTCGTCGACCGTCACATCGTCAACAGAGATCTCAACAACGTCGTTGTCTGTGATTGTTCCGGTTCCCTGAGCATCGCCGATCACGGCATTTGTCGGGTTCACCAGATTTAAGAAGAACTGTTCGTCAAGTTCATCAAGCGTGTCATCGGCGATGTCAACGACCACTGTGGCAGCCGTCGTTCCGGCCGTGATCGTGACCGTACCTGAAACGGCGGTGTAATCACTTCCCGCGACAGCCGATCCGTCAGCAGTCGAATAGTCAACGGTCACATCGACAATCGGTGCCTGATCAGCGGTGATCGTAAACGTCAGTGTTCCGGCAGCCTCGTCGACGACGTCATCACTGACCGACAGCGAAACTTTGTCATTGTCCGTGATGGTGATCACGGCCTGAGCATCGCCGATCGCGGCATTCGCAGCACCCGACAGATCCAGGAAGAACTGTTCCGCTGCTTCAACCAGTCCGTCGTCCGTGATGTCGATGACAATGGTCGAGGTGGTCGAACCCGCAGCAAGAGTCGCAGTACCGCTTTTGGCTGTATAATCCAGACCCGCCAGAGCCGAACCGTCAGTCGTCGTGAAGTCCACGGAAACCGCAGCCGCAGGAGGCTGGTCCGCTGAAATCGTCACCGTGACTGTGCCAGCCGCTTCGTCGACACTGATATCCGCGACGGACAGCACAACCAGATCATCGTCGACAATAGTCGCCGTCCCCTGGCCATCTCCGATAGCTGCTCCCGATACATTGGAGAGGTTCAGAGTAAACTGCTCGGAAAGTTCGTCCAGGCTGTCATTCGTAATCGGAACCGTGATCGTTGTGGTCGTCGTCGCGGCAGCGATCGTGCCGCTTCCTGACTGAGCGGTATAATCGCTTCCGGCGAGGGCCGTTCCGTCTGCCGTTGCGAAATCAAAAGTCACGGGCACTGCCGGAGCACGACTGGCGGTGACAGTGAAGGTCGCCGTCCCCGCAAATTCATCAACAGTGATATCGTCGACCGTGAGGCTGACGACGTCATTGTCGATGATGGTTCCAATTCCCTGGGCATCAGCAAGTGTCGAGTTTGTTGACCCGGTCAGATTCAGAAAGAACTGCTCGGTCAGCTCGTCGATCGCATCATCCGTAATATTAACGACGACGACAACAGACAACGTCCCGGCCGTGATGGTCGCTGTGCCGGTCTGAGCGGTGTAGTCACTTCCCGCGGCAGCAGTATCGTCCGCCGTTGCAAAATCGACCGTTACGTCGGCCACGGGAGCCTGACTGGCCGTGATGGTGAACGTTAGAGTTCCTGCACCCTCATTGACCGTTACGTCGTCAACGGAAATCGAAACAACGTCGTTATCCGTGATCGTCCCGATTCCCTGAGCATCGCCAATAACCGCATTCGTCGGGTTTGTCAGGTTCAGTGAAAACTGTTCGGCAAGTTCATCAAGCGTGTCATCCGTGATCGGAACAGAGACGGTCACCGTCGTTGTTCCGGCCGTGAGCGTTGCTGCGCCGGAGGTCGCCGTGAAGTCAGCGGCCGAAGCCGTGCCGACCGCTGTCGCGTAATCAACCGTCACATCGGCCGCCGGAGCCTGATCTGCGGTGATCGTGAATGTCAGAGTCCCCGCACCTTCGTCGACGGTGACGTCATCCACAGACAGGCTGACGATATCATTGTCCGTGATCGTCCCGATCCCCTGAGCATCACCAATAACCGCATTCGTCGGGTTCGTCAGGTTCAGTGAGAATTGTTCAGCAAGTTCATCAAGCGTGTCATCCGTGATCGGAACAGAGACGGTCACCGTCGTTGTTCCGCCGGTGAGCGTTGCCGTCCCGGATGTCGCCGTGAAGTCAGCGGCCGAAGCCGTGCCGACCGCTGTCGCGCATCAACCGTCACACGGCCGCCGGAGCCTGGTCTGCGGTGATCGTGAATGTCAGAGTCCCCGCACTCTTCGTCGACGGTGACGTCATCCGCTGCGACAGGTCGACGATGTCGTTATCCGTGATCGTCCCGATCCCCTGAGCATCACCGGCCAACCATTCGTCGGGTTTGTCAGATTCAGTGAAAACTGTTCGGCAAGTTCATCAAGCGTGTCATCCGTGATCGAACGAGACGGTCACCGTCGCCAGTTCTGGCCGTGAGCGTTGCTGCCGGAGGTCGCCGAAGTCAGCGGCCGGCTGCGCCGACTGCTGTCGCGTAATCAACCGTCACATCGGCCAACCGCGGTGATCGTGAATGTCAGAGTCCCCCACCTTCGAGTCGACGGTGACGTCATCCACAGACAGGCTGACGATATCATTGTCCGTGATCACGTCCTGATTCCCCGAGCATCAACAACCGCATTCGTCGGGTCAGTCAGGTTCAGGAGAATTGTTCAGCAAGTTCATCAAGGGTGTCATCCGTGATCGGAACAGACGGTCACCGTCGTTGTTCCGCCGGTGAGCGTTGCCGTCCCGGAAGTCGCGGTAAAATCAGTGCTGAAGCTGTGCCGATTGTCGATAACCCAACCGTCGCACGGCCGCCGGAGCCTGATCCGCGGTGATTGTGGTGAACGCCGGAGTCCCCGCACCTTCGTCGATGCGACGCTGTCATCCACAGACAGGCTGACGATATCATTGTCCGTGATCGTCCCGATCTCTGAGCGCACTGGCACAACTGCACCGTCGGGTTCGTCAGGTTCAGTGAGAATTGTTCAGCAAGTTCACCGGCGCGGCCACCGGGATCGGAACAGAGACGGTCACCGTCGTTGTTCCGGCCGTGAGCGTTGCCGCGCCGGAGGTCGCCGTGGTTTCAGCGGCCGAAGCCGTGCCGACCGCTGTCGCGTAATCAACCGTCACATCGGCCGCCGGAGCCTGGTCTGCGGTGATCGTGAATGTCAGAGTCCCCGCACCTTCGTCGACGGTGACGTCATCCACAGACAGGCTGACGATATCATTGTCCGTGATCGTCCTGATTCCCTGAGTACCACCAATAACCGCATTCGTCGGATTTGCTGTATCCAGTGAAAAAACTGTTCGGCAAGTTCGTCAAGCGTGTCATCCGTGATCGAACAGAGACGGTCACCGTCGTTGTTCCGGTCAGAGCGTTGCTGCGCCGGAGGTCGCCAGAAGTCAGCGGCCGAAGCCGTGCCGACCGCTGTCGCATAATCAACCGTCACATCCGCCGCCGGAGCCTGATCCAGTGCGATTGTAACGTCAGAGTCCCCGCACCTTCGCTGACGGTGACGCCGTCCACAGACAGGCTGACGATATCATTGTCCGCATCGTCCCGATCCCCTGAGTATCACCAATAACCGCATTCGTCGGGTTTGTCAGTTCAGCAACCGTTCGCGTGCACCATCAAGCGTGTCATCCGTGATCGGAACAGAGACGGTCACCGTCGTTGTGCCGGCCGTGAGCGTTGCTGCGCCGGAGGTCGCCGTGAAGTCAGCGGCCGAAGCCGTGCCGACCGCTGTCGCGTAATCAACCGTCACATCGGCCGCCGCCTGATCTGCGTGATCGAACGTCAGAGTCCCCGCACCTTCGTCGACGGTGACGCCATCCAGCTACAGCCACGATGTCGTTATCCGGGATCGTCCCGTGATCCCCCGGCATCACCAATGACCCGCAGCATTCGTCAGCCGGTCAGGTCTGTACGAAAACTGTTCGGCAAGTTCGTCAAGCGTGTCATCCGTGATCAACACCAACCGCCGTAGCTATACGTGCCAATTGCAATCGTTGCCGTCCCGAAGTCGCGGTGAAGTCAGCGGCCGTAGCGGTTCCAACAGCTGTTGCGTAGTCCACGGTCACAGTTGCTGCTGGTGCCTGATCGGCCGTGATCGTGAACGTCAGAGTTCCGGCGCCTTCATCGACAGTCACATCATCAACGGACAGCGTAATATTGGTATTGTCTGTGATGGTGCCGATTCCCTGAGCGTCTCCGATGACGGCGTTCGAGGCCGGACAGATCTGGGGAAAACCGTTCGGTCGGCTGGGCAGCCCATCATTGCTGCTGATGGGGACAAACGCGAAGCTGGGGTCAGTTCCGGCGGCAACGGTAGCCGCTCCGGAGACGGCCGTGTAGTCCGGCTCGCTGTGGCCGTACCACTGTGCCGTCGAGAAACGACGGAAGATCAGCAGCGGTCGGATCGGCGCTGAAATGGTAAATGTCAGAGTACCGTCGGCTTCGTTTGCCGTGACGTCATTGACAGACAGGTCAGCAATATCGTCGTCGAGGATCAGGTTGTTGCAATTCGCTGAGTCCCGGACCGTGCCATTGGTGACGCCAGTGATGTCCACAATCACGGTCTCGTCCAGTTCATCGATCGCGTCATGCACCGCCTGCAGAGTGACTGAGCCACTCAGAACGTTGGCAGGAATCACGATCTGGCTGTTCGTCACCGTGAAATCTGTTCCCGGACCGGTGGCCGTGCCGGTGAATCCGAGATTCACCGTGACGGGGAAGGATGAGCGGGCAGAAAGCGTCGCTGTAATCGTAGCGGACCCGCCGGTTTCGGAGAGCGTCCCGTTGTTAATCGCCAGTGTCACGGTGGGAGGCAGGTCGTTGTCAACGATAGTTCCAATCCCGGTATCAGACGTGTCTCCTACACGTCCCGCATCAACGCTCAGAACACCTACCGTAAACTGTTCGTCCGGCTCATCACGAGTATCATCAGTGATGGGTACTTTCAGAGTTCCGGTAGCGGTCGTCGCACCCGGAGCAAAACTGACCTGGACCGTCGTCGGCGTAAAGTCAGAAGCGGTTGCCGTTCCTGCGGTCGTCGTGAGGCTCAGAATCACATAGTCTTCAGCGGGGGACGACAGCCGAACTGCAAACGTCGCAATCCCGTCTCCTTCATCCACGGTCACATCGTCGATGATGACATTTGGCGCCGGAGCTGCTCCGGATGCTTCCCGAATCGCCACACCGGCCAGACCGAAGCCCGAAGGAGGTCCGGCAAAAACTCGAATATTGATATTGCCACCGGCATCCGGAGCCACGATCTTTGCATACGAAGACAGGTCGCGAGCTGAGTCGCCGACTTCGTCATTCACAACCAGTTGATTGATCCCGTGAGTCTGTGAAAACGCGACGACGGCATCACCGGTGATTTCGACGGACTGAGTCGCAGACACCGTATCTCCCGCAAATACGTAGACCTCGTAGTTGGTCGCGGGTGTCAGTGACGAAAACGTCACCTGAACATTTCCCGAAGCGTCAAAATAATTTCCGTCCAGTCCGGCCAGTGACTGTGAATGGATCGGCATCTGGCCGGCAGGGAAGTTAAAACTGTCCGTTCCGCCAGGACTTGAATCGACATCAAAGAACGCGTTTACGCCGGTGGCTGCACCCGTTTCATCAATCAGGTTGTTGCGAGTGGTGTCCGACGACGAGTTGATCGAAGTCCAGTTTGTGGGAGTTGCTCCACCACCAAGGTCGATGCCGATCAGATTTCCGGGCCCCACGACCGGCTGGTTGACATCAAGACTCCCATAGTCTGTCACGTTTCTCAGATCGCCGCTGTTGTTAACAGCGTGAGATGTGATCTGAGCAAACGTCTGTTCAGTGATGTCCGTCGTGATTGTGCTGAACGAATCCGTCAGCGCCAAAAAGCGAATCGTTGCCACCAGAGACTGCGCCGGAGGAGCGAATCCGTCACTGCCTCCCAGTTCATCGACAATTCCTGTTGCATTGTCGATCGTTCCGGAAGGCGCTGATGCGTAATCCGAATCATGCGTCACAAACTGAGCTTCAAGATGAGCTGGGTCAAAGTTCACATCGACGTAGCCCGAAAACACGGCCTGGTCGTTGATCGTATCTCGGAAGTGAACCTCAACATCGAACTCCTCACCGGCGTCAATATGCCCTGGCGAAACATCTCCCGGCAGTTCGACCAGATTCAGAATAACAGCCGCATTGGTCAGTAGTGCGCGAGTTTCCAGAACTTCAGCAGGTTTCGAAGGACGCCCAACCCGCCCACTGGAAGCGGGACGACGGGCTCGTCTTTTTGAGGATCCAGCACGCGATGTCGAAAACAGACCGTCCAGCCAAAACCGCTCAAGCATGTGAACCTCAACAACCGGGAAGAATATGTTTCCGGGGATCCCCGAAGAATGGAACCAATCAAAAACGGCCCGTCAGAACCGGGACAAACAGCCCAAGTTCCCACATTTCAGGGAAAGGCGCACCCCAATGCAAGCGCCATCACGTGGTTTGTGGCACTTCCATGGGGATCGCTCAGGTCCGCCCACATGGGGGTGAACACACAATCGGAGAACTGGCGAAAGCTAAAGAATTTCCACGTCCGCTTCGTCGACCACAACGGAGGCACCCTGCTGCAGAAAATTCACCATGATGGTGAGTCGATGCTGGCTGTTGACCTTCGTAATGGTGCCAACCAGCTCTTTTCCCTGCAGAGGACCCCGGATAATCCGCGCTCGCTGCCCGACCACGGGACGAATTTCCGCCTGCAGGTCGGCGCCGTGTTCTTCCAAAGTCCGAATCTGCCTGAGATCCGTCACCAGACCCAGCGGATCCGGAACTGCCAGACAGCGGGACACACAACCGGTGGCCACCGAGTTGTACCGGTCTTCTTCCGTGCCGCAGACGAACACATAACCGGTAAATAACGGGATGAAACTGGTTCGAATCCGCCCCTGCGGCGACCGGGTTCGCCGCGGGACCATTGGCCCGTAGTGAGCAATCTTCTGAGCTCGAAGCCGCCTCATGAGATCTTTTTCACGGCGGGAGATCGTGTACATGGCAAACCACTGCTGGTCTTCGCCGCACGATTCCGGGCGATCAAGCAGGTTGTCGGGGTACAGATCGGGTTCTTCTCCGAGAATCGGCATCGGTCCGTTCGAGCCTCTCAAAATGGCAGCAACAGCGGGCACTCAGCGCGGAACTCACCTGTTTCCGGAAGGCCCTGGACGGGGAGTTTGCCGTTTTCTGTTCGGAGCGACAAGTGAATCGACGAGTGACAGACCAGTTCAGAGGAATCCGGAAATGTTTCCCGAGCTCGAACAATTCTCCGATTCCGTCTCAGAGTCGAAGGGAAGAGCTGGCAAAGCCGGGAATTGTTCGCGAAAACACGTCGAGCCGCAGCTACGCTGGCCATCTGGCTGATCAGTGGGAAATCTGGCCGCAGGTGCTGCTTCATCAAAAAAGGTCAGACATGTTCGTCATTCTTGGCGGGTCGGGCTATGTCGGCTCTGCCTTTGTAAAACACCTGAATTCCATCGGGCAGACAGTCCTGGTGGTGTCGCGTCAGGACTTGGATTATTCATCACCGGCTGTGCTGACAGACTTTCTGAGAGAACGCCGCCCGGAGTTTCTGATCAACGCTGCAGGCTATACAGGACGCCCCAATGTGGACGCCTGTGAACTGGCGAAAAGTGAATGTCTGGACGGCAATGCCGTACTTCCGGGGGCAATTCGCGAGGCCTGTGAAAACACTGGAGTTCCGTGGGGCCACGTTTCCTCCGGGTGCATCTACACCGGCACCCGACCGGATGGCAGCGGCTTTCGGGAATCGGACACTCCGAACTTTTCATTTCGGCAGAATAACTGCAGTTTTTACTCGGGCTGCAAAGCTCTGGGGGAAGAGATCCTGGACGGAGCCGAACGCTGTTTTGTGTGGCGGCTGCGAATTCCGTTCAACGAGGCTGACTCGGGCCGGAACTATATCAGCAAAATGATGAGATACGACCGCCTCCTGAACGCTCAGAATAGTCTGTCACACCTCGACCAGTTCGTGGAATCCTGTGTCGCCTGCTGGACGAGGCGTGTTGATTACGGGATCTGGAATCTGACAAATCCAGGTTTTGTGACAACACGGGAGGTCGTCGATCTGATCCGGAAACATGGCCTGAGCGACCGGAGCTTTTCGTTTTTTGACAGCGAACAGGAATTCATGCAGCTGGCCGCCAAGACGCCGCGGTCCAACTGCGTCCTGGACAGCAGCAAAGCCGTCGCAGCCGGACTGCCGATGATGCCCGTCCACGACGCTCTGGAACTGGCTATGAAAAACTGGGTTCGGTGTGCAGACTGACCAAACACACGGAAATGGTCTCGGCAGGAGTTCCGGAAGGATGTCCGCGTGAGCATTGAGACTCTCAGAGAAAGACACTGACGCCTGCTGTCAGTACAATTCCTTTCAGGCCTCGTTGTCAGCTCTGCGGCCATGCGCTCCGGAACCGAAGCTGAGCGCGAACAGGTTTCCAAAATTCAGAAGTCCGAAATCCTATGAAGACAATTCTTGTCACCGGCGGAGCCGGATTCATCGGCAGCTGTTTTGTTCGTCGAGCAGTTGCTCGAGGTGGTGTTCGCATCATCAATCTCGACAAGCTGACATACGCCGGCAACAGGGATTCACTTCCCGCTGATTCGGATTTCAACCGGCTGGTGCAGGGCGATATCGGCGACGGGGCACTCGTCCACTGCCTGCTGGATACCTATCAGCCGGCAGCGGTTGTGAATTTTGCGGCAGAATCTCATGTGGACCGATCGATCGATGGCCCGCTGGAATTCGTCCAGACGAATGTCATGGGAACATGTCGCCTTCTGGAGGAAGTCCGAGGTTACTACGGCAGGTTATCCGGAGATGATCAGCAACAGTTTCGTTTTCTGCATGTCTCCACAGACGAAGTGTACGGTTCTCTGGGCGCAACCGGACTGTTCACGGAACAGACGCCATATTCACCCAACAGTCCGTACTCAGCATCAAAGGCGGCATCGGATCATTTTGTCCGAGCCTACCGGCACACATATGGGCTGCCCGTTCTGATCACCAACTGCAGCAACAACTACGGTCCCTATCAGTTCCCCGAAAAGCTGATTCCACTGATGATCCTGAATGCTCTCAGTGGAAAACCTCTGCCCGTCTATGGTGACGGTCTGTACGTGCGTGACTGGCTGTTTGTGGAGGACCATTGCCAGGCGATCGAAACAGTTCTGAAAAGCGGACGACTGGGCGAGTGTTACAACATCGGAGGCAACAACGAGCAGACGAACATCGACATCGTGCGAACAATCTGCAGAACGGTGGACAGACTTCGCCCCGATCCGAACCGCGGCCCCTGTGAACAGCTGATCACCTATGTCACGGATCGGCCGGGACATGATCGGCGATACGCAATTGACGCATCAAAAATCACGACGGAACTCGGCTGGAGCCCCCAAAAGGATTTTGCAGAAGGCATTGAACAGACGGTTCAGTGGTACCTGGACAACCCGACATGGGTTAATCGCATTCACTCGGGCGCCTACCAGGGACAGCGTCTGGGGCTGGGATGAACGACGCCGAATTCGCTGACTGCCGTCAGATGCTGTCAGCAATCTGAGCCACGGCATCGATGGTCGCCTGAATTTCCTCGATCGTCGTGAATGGTCCCGGACTGAAACGAATCGTTCCTCCGCTCGCATTTGTGTTCAGCCGTCGATGCACCAACGGAGCACAATGCAGTCCGGCTCGGCACTGAATCCCGAAAGACTGATCCAGAATCAGAGCAGCTTCGCGGCTGTCATAACCACGAATCGCCAGACTGACAATTCCGACATTTGATGCGCTGGTCCGACCGGGATAGAGAGTCACACCGGACAGAGCGCTAAGCCCACCTCGCAATTGCTCGTTGAGATGATTTGCGGATTCGTGAATGCTGTTCGGTGTTCGCTCAAGCAGCCAGCCGATGGCCGCATTCAGCCCGGCAATCCCGGGCAGGTTCAGATTGCCGCTTTCCAGTTTTGCCGGCATCACAGCCGGCTGCTCGAGCGATTCACTGACAGTTCCTGTTCCACCGCAGCGGACCGGACTCAGTTCGTCATCAAGTCCCGGACGAACGTAGACCAGTCCCGTCCCCAGCGGCCCCAGCAGCCCCTTGTGACCGGCGGATGCCAGCAGATCAACGCCCAGGTCCTGCACATCCAGTGAAATGTGTCCGGCAGTCTGAGCAGCGTCCAGCAGCAACAAAGCTCCGGCGTCGTGAACCAACCTGGCAACCTCCTGAACCGGCTGGATCACTCCGGTCACATTCGACGCGTGATTCAGCACAACCAGTCGCACCGGAAGCTGCTTCAGTTCCCGTTCGAGCTGTGTCAGATCAATCACTCCCGAAACAGGATCGAAAGCAACCGTCGTCACCTGCAGGCCGATCGTGCGCATCAGGTGATGAATCGGCCGCAGCACCGAATTGTGGTCGAGTTCACTGATGATGACGTGGTCATCAGGACGCAGAATTCCGTGCAGCAGCAGATGAAGTCCGTCAGTGCAGTTGAATGTCAGAGCCAGGCGATCTGCAGATGACACATTCAGAAGCTCGGCAAGCCGCTGTCGGCAATCGGCCACCATTCGGCCCGCGTTGTCAGCCGCTGAATGTGTGCCGCGACCGAACACTCCCGACCGGCGGAGGCAATGGTCAGCGGCCGCATAGACGCATTCCGGTTTGGGAAAACTGGTCGCTGCATTGTCCAGATAGATCACAGTGGCCGATTCGGAGACGCTTTCAGCCATCGCTGATGCCCTGCAACAGTGTCAGCAGCATGGGATCATCAATGACTGTTCCCTTGGGCTGAATCTTGATGGCGTCAGCCACTGCCGCAACAGTCGCATCGTCCGGCTGAAACCCCAGCTGCTGCAACCGATGAGCCACAGCTCGGCGGCCACTGTGACGTCCCAGAACCAGATGAATACCGTCCGCGCCGACTGCTTCCGGTCGGAATGGCAAATACGTGTCCGGGTTCTTCAAGAGTCCGTCCTGATGAATGCCGGCTTCGGTCGCAAAGATATTCTTCCCGCCGATTGGTTTCATACGGGGCAGGGCAACTCCCGTCAGCTCCTCCACCAGTCCGCACAGTGGCGCGAGTTTTGTCGTATCGATCCGACAGCGACGCCGGTACTGATCCTGATTCAGTGTGAGAGCCATCACGACTTCCTCGAACGACGCATTCCCCGCGCGCTCGCCGATTCCGTTAACCGTACACTGAACAACATTGGCCCCCTGCTGAATCGCTGCCAGCGAATTGGCAACGCCCAGACCGAGGTCATTGTGAAAATGAACCGCCAGCAGAGCTCGGTCGATATTCGGAACCTTGTCCTGAATGGCCTTGATGAAGTCTGCGGTTTTTTCCGGAGTCAGAATTCCAACCGTATCCGGAAAGCCAATTGTGGTGGCTCCGGCGTCAATTGCTTCCCGATAACATTCGCACAGAAAATCGACTTCGGTGCGGCTCGCGTCTTCCGGCCCGAAAGCAATGATTCGGAACGCCTTCCCTGCGTATTGAATTGAGTCGGTCACAATCTTCAGAATCTCGGCCTTTGATTTTCTGAGCTTGTGCTGGCGGTGCAGGGGACTGGTGCCACAGAACAGACTGACACCTCGCTTATGCAGCGGGTTGCCACTGAGGGCTGATTCGGCAGCGTCAATATCGGAGTTCATCGTGCGACACAGCGCCGTCAGAACGGGACGTTTGATGACGCCGATCATTTTGCGAATGGCAATGATGTCGGCCTCCGACGATGCAGGAAAACCGGCGTCCAGCGAATGGACTCCGGCCGCTTCCAGGGCCTGCGCGATGCGGACTTTATCATCCGGATCGAGCGTCGCCCCGGGCATCTGCTCGCCGTCGCGCAGAGTCGTATCGCTGAACAGAACAATCCCCGAACGCTTGTGATGCTGAATCACCGCATTGCGGACGCTGTTGCGAATTCGAGTACGCAGGTTTGCCAGAAAGCCGGTCATGCGGTAAGCATAGCAGTCCGTTTCAAATCCGTGAATGGTGCTCAGTTCGGGGAGCCGTCATGTTCCATGCCTTTCTGGCTGCTTTGCCGCTGCTGGTCGTCGCCGTGCTGATTGTGGGCTGCCGATGGTCGGCAGGTCGAGCGATGCCGCTTTCGCTGATCACCGCCGCGGCTCTGGCACTGGGTGTCTGGAAGGTCCCGATCAATCAGGTCGGAGGCTTTGCGATCAAGGGAGCTCTGACCGCAATCACGCTCCTGTATATCATTTTCGGCGCGATTCTTCTGCTGAATACTCTGAAGCACAGCGGCGCGGTTTCGGTCATTCGTCACGGGTTCCACCGAATCTCGCCGGACCGCAGAATTCAGGCCATCATCGTGGCGTGGCTGTTCGGGTCATTTATCGAAGGAGCCGCCGGGTTTGGAACTCCGGCCGCGGTCGCAGTCCCGCTGCTTGTCGCTCTGGGCTTTCCGGCTCTGGCAGCCGTGATGTGCGGAGTCATCATTCAGTGTACACCGGTTTCTTTCGGAGCTCTGGGAACACCGATTCTGGTTGGTGTCCGGCGAGGACTGGAACTTGATGAAACCTTTGCAACCGATTCACTGGTACGGGCCGAAGCGGTCGCTCGGCACCTCATCGCCGACACCACAACAACTCCGGGAGATCTGCTGCAGGTCATTGGGCTGCGAGTTGCCTGCCTGCACATGGCGGTCGGCATACTGATTCCGCTGATCATGGCCTGCCTGCTGACTCGCACCTTCGGCACCTCGCGATCATTTCGTGAAGGGCTGGCGTGCTGGAAGTTCGCGGTTGCCGCTGCGTTGGCCATGACCATTCCGTACGTTTTGACCGCCTGGCTGCTGGGCCCCGAGTTTCCGTCGCTGGTGGGCGGCATGACGGGGCTGATGATCATGATTCGAATGGCTCGACATCGCTGGCTGCAGCCTTCCGGCGAGCCCTGGGATTTCCCGGCGACATCCGCATGGCAGCCCGACTGGTCGGTTCAGAATGTCCGTCCGCCGGCAGCTGAATCCCGGTCCGAGAAAACTCTGGCAGATCTGAATCCGCCTCCAATGTCGCTGCTGCGAGCGTGGCTGCCTTATGCATTGCTGGGAGTCCTGCTGGTTGTGTTCCGCCTGCCTCAGCTGCCTGTCCGTTCCTGGGTCACTGCGGAATCCGTTCAGATTCGCTGGTCAGATATTCTGAATTCGCCCGCCTCTTTTTCAGACACCCCGCTGGCTTCGCCGGGAACGATCTTCCTGCTGGTGGTCATGATCACGATGTGGCTGCATCGCATGTCCGGATCTGATCTGAAATCTGCGATGTCCGAGTCTCTGCGAACAACGCTGAAAGCATCCACTGCGCTGCTGTTTACGGTTCCCATGGTTCAGATCTTTCTGGGCACTGCGGACGGGGCTGCGGGACTGAAAGCCATGCCGTATGTTCTGGCCGGTGAGATGGCTCAGCTGGCAGGCCGGTCATGGCCGCTGCTGGCTCCGCTGGCCGGAGGAATGGGGGCCTTCGTCGCCGGAAGCAACACCGTCAGCAACATGATGCTGGCAAAATTTCAGTTCGGAGTCGGACTGCAGATCGGGTGTGATCCGTTCTGGATTGTGGCTTTGCAGGCAGTTGGCGGAGCTGCCGGGAATACGATCTGTGTTCACAACGTCGTCGCAGCGTCAGCGGTCGTCGGCCTGACGGGACGTGAGGGCCTGGTCATTCGTCGGACGTTGCCGGTCTTCCTGTATTACGCAGGACTTGCCGGAATGCTGGGCCTGCTGGTCGTGCGGTGAGATTCTGCTATCCTCTCCGCCGATCGTGCTGCACACGAACGGACGCTGGACTTTCGGCGTGATGCTCCTGAGCTCAAACTCCGTCGTGTTGGTGTCTTCCATTCACAACTGAATCAGGCTTTCAGAGCGACCGTGTCGCATGTTTGAACGATCATTGGGGGCGTTCTGGAATCCTGTCCGGCGGCATTTGCTTATGTCCGACTCTGCACCGCTTCAGGTTCGCTACATCGACCACGTGACACTGATTGTCAAAAGTGTGGCGGCTGCTCGGGATTTTTATGTGGGTCTGCTGGGAATGCGGGAAGTGAATCGCCCCGCCTTTGACTTCGAAGGCGCGTGGTTTCAGGCAGGCAGCACTCTGGTTCATCTGATTCAGGAACATGACCGCAGCGGGCCGGCAGGCTATCCCGATCATGTCCTGAAAAAGAGCAGTCGCAATCACCACTTCGCATTTGAAGTTGACGATGCCACTGCTGCGGCCGAGCTTCTGAAAGCTCGGGGGATTACACTCGTCGACGACGCCAAACGTCGTCCCGATGGCGCGATTCAGGTGTTTCTGACCGACCCGGACGGTCATGTGATTGAACTGTGTACCTCACCTGCCGATCAGACGAAAGGCGTGGACCATGGCTAAGGAATTCATCATCACGATGACTGCAGCCAATCGAGTCGGCATCATGGCAGCGGTGACTCGAGCGATGTCCGAACTGGGTGCTGACCTGCGGGAAGCCAGCCAGACCGTGGTCCGCGGCTACTTCACAATGATCTTCAGCGCCGAGTTTCCGGAAAAGCTGGATGCCGATGTGATTCGGGATCACCTGAAGGACATCTGTCGCCCGTTTGGAATTGATGTCAACCTGAAAGCCCCGGCTCAGGATCTTCAGGACACGGTGCCCGGAAAGCCTGTCCGCATTTATTCGCTGCGTCTGGGAGGAGATAATCAGCCTGGCGTGCTGCGGCAGGTGTCGACTCTGATCGCCGCCAGACAGGTCGACATCGCAGGCATGCATGCCGTTCGCGTCCGGAAGGGAAGCGGTTTCGAAATGGTGATGAAGATTGCCGTTCCGACCGACCTGGCCATCGATTCCCTGCTGGTGGAACTGAACCGCATCGGCGAACCCTTCAACATGACGGCAGACGTCACCGACTATGTCTGATGTCGACAGCCCGCAGCGTTCGTTAGTCGGCACTCAGTTGCGCAGCACGAATGCATCGACGAAGCTGCCGGGTACCCTCTGCCGTTCTGTCTGTTCCTGAGAAACGATGCAGTGTCATGAGCTATACCATCGTAGGAGTGATCGGGCATATCGATCACGGCAAAACGTCGCTGGTCGCGGCACTGACCGGAGTCGACACGGATACGCATCCGGAAGAAAAACGACGCGGCATTACGATCGATCTGGGTTTTGCATCCTTCACCGAAAACGGACATCGGTTCGCTCTGATCGATGCTCCCGGACATCAGAAGTACGTCGGCAACCTGCTGGCAGGAGTCAGTCATATTGATGTGGGACTTCTGGTCGTTGCCTGCGATCAGGGAATACAGGCTCAGACACTGGAACATGCCTCCATTCTGCAGCTGCTGGGAGTCAACCGACTGGTTGTGGTCATTTCCCGCATCGATCTGGCGGACGAAACGATGTGCCGCGAACTGCAGGAAGAACTCGAGCTGTTTCTGCAGGACTATGGATTTCAGAACGTGCCCGTGATTCCGTTGTCTGTGGTGACCGGGCGAGGCCTCGATGTTCTGAAACAGGCGCTTTGCGACGAAGCAGAACACGTGTCGGTCCAGTCAGGATCCGGTTTCTTCCGGATGCCGATTGATCGAGTCTTCACCATGCCCGGACGCGGCTGCGTCGTGGCCGGAACCGTATGGAGCGGAACTGTTCAGGCGGGCGATCATCTTCAGCTCACCGGTCACTCGCAATCGGTTCGGGTACGAGATGTGGAAGTTCACGGAGAAGCCGTTGATCACTCACAGGCCGGAATTCGAACCGCACTGAACATTGTCGGAGTCTCTGCAGACGCGGTCGCCCGTGGTGATGAACTGCTGTGTCCGGACACGTTTCCGCTGTCCACTCATCTGCTGGTGGAGCTTCGAACGGTTTCCACAGCTCCCTCTTTGAAATGTCCGGCGGTCCTGCAGCTGCACCTGGGAGCTGCTGCCTGCGAAGCTCGAATTACCGGAGTCCGGCGGCTGAACCCGGCGGAATCCGCCGTGGTGCTGCTTGAAACATCTCGGCCCGTGGTCGCGGTCTTCGGCCAGCGGTGTCTGTTGAGACTGCCGTATCCGGTAGGAACGATCGGGGGCGCATCTGTGCTGGCGGTTCTGCCGGAAGCCACAAAGCGAACGCGTCGACTGATTGAACTGGGCGAGCAGCTGGCGATGGCTGACGAAGCCGAACGCATCATTGCCTGGACAGAATCGGAAGGTGAAACAGACGCGACGCCCGTGTGGTGCGAGCTGCAACTGGGGATTCCACGAGAACGGATTGATCATGCCGTGACGACGGCTCTGGCAAGTCAACGAGTCGTCCGAATCGATGGCGGAACACGACTGGCATCAGCAGTCAGTATGAATCGGATCACCGTCAAGGCCATGGACCTGCTGCAGCGACAGGCCGAAAATGTTCGGGATGCATGGATCGTCGAAGACTCACTGGTTCGCCAGCTCAGTCCACTGGGAACTGCGTCACTGATTCAGAGATGCGTCGACCAGCTGGTGAATGATGGGACAGCTGTTCGTCTTGGCCGAGTCATCGCACTGGCATCTGACGAAACCAGCCTGTCAAAAAAACAGCGAGCTCGCCTGGACAGCGTGATGGCGGCGTTCGAAGGTAACCGCAGCCCTCCGACCGTGAAGGAACTGGCAAAAGCTCTGGACCTGACCGAGGAAGCTGTGACCTCACTGACGCGATTTGGAGTTCAAACGGGGATCCTCCTGGACGCTGGTCAGGGCCTGCTGATCAGCTCGTCGGTTTTTCGCGACCTGTGCAGCGACCTTGGCGAACTGTTTAAAATGCGCCCTTCACTTGCCGTGGCGGAGATCCGGGACCGCTGGCAGGTGACTCGCAAACACGCGATCCCCCTCCTGGAATTCTGCGATCGTCTACAGGTTACCATTCGAGACGAAAACCAGCGAACAATCGGCCCGGCACTGGCAGGATTCGTTCAGGGAGAGGATCACCACCGCATCGAATGAGAAGAGCATGTGAATTCGGGTCGCCAGCGAGAATTTCATCACGACATCCGGTACACTTTGCGCACTGACAGGCAGGTTCCAGGCTGAAAGCCTTCCAGATTTCGCCGCAGCTCACCATGATGAACTCACGCCTGAAAAAACTCGAGACGGTTCGATCTCAGCGCACTTCTGAAACCCGGCGCAGTGAACCTCTCATGGACGCCCAGCCGAAATCGGCAGCCGAAACAGCCATCCGGGTCGATGAGGGCCCGACGGATCAAAACGTCCAACCTGCGTTTGAGATCCAGACTTCTGCGAAAGCAGCCGCGACGAAAGTACGCACGCACAGGCCGGTTGAGCGTCGAGAGTCTGAACCAGCAGACGAGCGAATTCTTGTTGGAAAATGCCGTAACTGTGGAGCTCGCGTTCGCATGAAAACCAGTGCGCCAACCAAAGTGACGTGTCTGGAATGCGGAGAACAGATTCGCGTGATGAAGAGTTCGCTCCCTATCGTGCTGACCATGGTCGGTGCGGCCGTCGGCGGGCTGGCCATCACCATTGCGGCGGTCCTGGCGTTGCGGTGACCCTCTTTCAGCCTGTCGACCACCGGCTGCGGATTTCGGCCAGTTTGCGCTCGACGGACCGCACGCTCATTCCCAGCGATTTGGCAACATCGTCGTTGGTGGCACCGCTGGTTTTCAGTAACGCGATCGCCTGCAGATTGTCATCGTCAAGTGCCTCCAGCAGATGAGTACAGCGTTCGGCGATCATGACCTGCATGTCAGGGGTTTCCATTCGGGAAGCGATCCGGTCCAGCATCGGACGGGAATCGTCGCCAGCCAGATCACTTTCCTGCTGAACTCGACCAGCTCCCCGTTTCTGACGCCGTTCATGAGCAAACTTGTCCAGTACGTTCCGCGATGCCACAGTGACCAGCAGTCTCCAGAATGATTCCCGATCTTTCAGGGCAGGGTACTGTCCCTGAAGCAGCCCCTGGAACAGTTCGGCCAGCGACTCCAGAGCGACGTCCTCTTCATCGGAGACGATTCTTAGCTGGCCTCTGAGCCGATTCCGGACCAGATACGTCAGTCGCGAATAGAATCGAGCCCACAGCAGGTCGGCCCCTTCATCGTCTCCCGTCTTCATTCTGCGAATGACTCGGCTGACGGAACCTTCGTCCGCGGGCTCTTCGTCAAAATTCCCGGTCGGCGGGGAAGTCACGGCCTTCACTTTCAGAACAAACAGATGAATTCAGGATCAGGGCTGCCCGGCCACCGGGCAATTCGAGGATGGACGACAGGGGTAACCGGACAGGATTCACAATCTCCGGTCACCGGAATCGACAACTCATCAATTAATCCAGTCTAACGAAAAACCAGCAGGTTTCGAACAAACCCGGAAAACGCTTCGGAACACTCCGGAGGGTCAGCAGCGAGCCTGACGCTGGTAGAGATATTCCGTGAGAGCCTTGTCAAAAGGCTGACTGGTATCGAGTGCAACATAATCGGCTCCCACCGCGAAACATTCCTGCTGGTAGCGCTGCCTGAGTTCCGTGACGGCCCGCAGATAATCGGCTCGAATTCCCGCAGCATCCACGATCTGATGATCGCTGCTTTCGGGTTCCAGCAGGTCGACGCTGCCCGAAAACGGAAAGGTCACTTCGGCTTCATCCAGAATATGAAACAGGATGACGTCATGACCCGCATAGCGAAGCATTCTCAGACTTTCAACGACAGATTCGGGATCCGTCAGCAGGTCCGACATCAGCATCAGCAGACTGCGATGACGAATCATCGCGGCGACGCGTTTCAGACATCCTCCAATGTCCGTCTGCCCGGAAGGTTCGCATTTCTGCAGTGTCGCCAGAATATTGCCGAACTGCGAGCGGCGACTTCGGGCCGGCAACGACTGACGAAGCTGATCATCGAACGTGATCAGCCCAACGGGATCCTGCTGGTGGACCATCAGATAGCTGATCGCCGCAGCAAGACAAATCGCGTAGTCAAACTTCGTCAGAGTCTGCCGCCAGGTGTACGCCATGCTGCGTGACAGATCCATCAGGATATAACCGGTGATGTTCGTTTCGGCCTGATATCGCTTGACGTAAATGCGGTCCGTGCGAGCAAACACCTGCCAATCAATGTCCTTGGGATCGTCACCGGGGTTGTAACGACGATGCTCGCTGAATTCGACACTGAACCCCTGAAACGGACTGGTATGCAGTCCGCTCAGAAAGCCCTCCACAATAAATTTTGCCCGCAGATCCAGCCGGGCAATATTGCGAATCACTTCGGGCTTCAAATACTGTTCAGCAGAACTCACGGGCAGCCTGTCCAGGTCAGGGATTTACAGGATCAGCCAGCCGAAGATTCTGATATCGGTTCAGATTGGCTGGATTCGGCCTTGAGGCTTTCCGAAGACTGTTTTTCACTTTCAACGGATCCCTCCGGCTCAACAGCCTGAGGAACTTCCCCCGCAGAAAGCTCACGAAGTTTCAGGTTGCGGAAATGAGTCCGGGCCCCTTCGCTTTGAAGAGCGATGAAACCCCGGGACGGAACGCACCCCGAAACTTCTCCGGCCTTCTTGTCGTTAATGTCGACAGACAACGTTCCCTTTCGACTGATCACGCGACATCGATTCCACTGCCCGATTTCCATTGCCAGAGGCGGCGCTTCGGAAGAATTGTCGCTGGTGGCGTCGCCGCTGGGAAAGATACAGCCGGCCTGAGGCTGATGAAGCTGAACCTGCATCGATGTCGGCCACAGCCGAGGCTCATTTTGTGTGTACACAAGTACACCACTATTCGCGTCCGGATCTGATTCAAACTTCCACTCAAATGTCAGCTCGAAATTCTCATACTGCCTGCGACTGAGAAGGAATCCGCGAGGGTCGCCCTTACAGATCAGCTGAATTTCTCCGCTGCTCTGCTCAACCGTCCACACCGACTCCAGTGGTACTCCGTCTTTGGCAGAAAAATGAGTCCAGGCTGAAGACAGATCGGGCGTGATCAGACTAACAGGCGACGCCGCAGGTTCCCCCTTCGCATGAACCCCGGCGGCCGGGGACGTCGATTCAGCCACGGTTGCAGTTGCCGCTGGAGTTGTCGATTGTTCGTCCGCCGTGAGTCCGGATGTTGACAACGCAGCAAAAAACATCAGCGTCAGCCAGCCAGTCCGCAGGACGACCGTGTGATGACCAGCGAGATCGCTCATGAAGCTGTTTCCAGTATCCTGAAACTGAGCATAAGTTCTGGGACGTGACCCCGAGCGAAACGCACGGGAAACGGGATCGACGACCTCCGACCTTGCCGATCAGGCGGAGATTTTACGGAGATTCCTGGTCTGATCAAACCAATCCCGGACGAACCCCGGCGCCATCGGGAAAAACCCATTCCGGATCGTGAGAGGCAAAACTCAGACCGAGAGTCGGCAAAGCTCACCGAATTCCGGGCTCAACGGCAGTTTCAGCCCACGGGAGGGGGGCGACATTTGTCTCAGGGCGACAACCGGAACCAGCCGGGATTTAGGATGGACGGCGGACTGGCAATCGTGCTACGCTCATGCCGATGGTTTATTCTGAGTCAGTCCACTGTCGCGTTTCCCTGCGAGACTTCGGCAGTTCGCAAAAATTCATTCCGTCGGCATGGAGGCCGTGATGAGTCTGAAAAAGGCAAAGCAAACCCCTGACAGCGCTTCCAAGAGTGCGGCCCTGCAGGCTCAGATCCGCTGGCTGATCCGTCGGGACATGGATGAAGTGTTGAGTATCGAACGTGGAAGCTTCGAGTTTCCATGGACAGAAGAAGAATTTCTGGCCTGCCTGCGCCAGCGGAACTGCATCGGGACAGTCGCCGAACTCGATCATGAAATCGTCGGATTCATGATCTATGAGCTCCACCAATCGATGCTCAGAATTCTGAACTTTGCCGTGGCGCCCGGCGTGCGTCGTCAGGGCGTCGGACAGCAGATGGTCCAGCGTCTGATTGACAAACTGTCACAGCAGCGACGTCGCGAAATCGTCCTTGAGGTTCGGGAAACCAACCTGTCAGCTCAGCTGTTTTTCGCAAAATGTGGATTTCGAGCACTTTCCGTTCTGCGAAATCACTATGACGACACTCTGGAAGACGCTTATTACATGCGGTATGCTCTGACAGGTGCCGGGGAATCGTTTGTCCCTCGCAATCGCCTGTCAGAATATGATGCCGCCTGATTCGTGAGCTGCAGAACTCGCTCTTTCATCCTGATATGCTGCCTGACGGTCCTCGCCACCGGTCGTTCGTTCGGTGCCGAGCCGCTGCAGTTCAACCGGGACATCCTGCCAATCCTTTCCGATCACTGCTTCGCCTGCCACGGTTTTGATTCCAAAGCCCGGCAGGCGAATCTGCGTCTGGACACTCAGGAAGGCGCGACCCGGCCCGCCGACTCGGGAATGCAGGCCATTGTGCCCGGCGAACCCGAACACAGCGAACTGATTCGTCGTCTGCTGACTGATGACCCCGATCTGCAGATGCCTCCCCAGGAAGGCGGGAAGCCGGTCAGCGCCGAACAGAAATCTTTGCTGTCACGCTGGATTACTGAAGGAGCGACCTATCAGAAACACTGGTCATTCGAACCTCCGGCTCAAGTTGATCCGCCGCAGATTCCGCAAGTCCGGCATCCGATCGATCGCTTTGTTCAGGCACGCCTGAACCAGGTTTCTCTGAATCCGTCGCCGATTGCCGCACCGGAAACTCTGCTGCGGCGAGTGTCACTGGATCTCATCGGCTTACCGCCTTCCATCGACGAGCTGAACGAATTCCTGCGAGCGTCAGCGGATGACCAGGAGGCTGCCTATCTGGACGTGGTCGAGCGGCTGCTGTCCAGTCCGCACTATGGCGAACGCTGGGGACGCTGGTGGCTCGATCAGGCTCGCTATGCCGACAGCAACGGCTATTCCATCGACGCTCCGCGCGAAATCTGGCCGTACCGGGACTGGGTGATTCAATCGCTGAACGCCGACCTGCCGTTTAATGAATTCACGATTCAGCAGCTGGCCGGTGATCTGCTGCCGGAATCCACTGAATCTCAGAAAATCGCGACCGGCTTTCACCGCAATACTCAGATCAATCAGGAAGGCGGAATCGATCGCGAACAGTTTCGAATTGACAGCGTCTTTGACCGCGTCGCCACAACCGGAACCGTGTGGCTGGGACTGACGGTGGGTTGCTGCCAGTGCCATGACCACAAATTCGATCCCATTGAACAGAAGGAATTCTACCGGCTGTTTGCCTTCTTCAACAATCAGGACGAACCCAATCTGAAAGTCCACCAGCCAGGAACAGACCTTGCCGAAGTTCGAGCCGCCCAGAAGACAGCTCAACAGCAGCTGGCAGAATTCATGCAGCAACATCTGGCAAAATTGACAGCGTGGGAAAATCGCCTGACATCCGCCGAGAAAAACAAGCTCTCGAAAGATGCTCAGCGAGCTCTGGAAACCGCCCCCGAAAAACGCTCTCTGGCTCAGCAGCAGGAACTGTTTGCCGTTGAGGTGGGCAAAATCAGCAGCGAATTCCAGACTCTTCAGCAGCAGCTGACGGAACTCACCAATCAGGTGAACGGCATTGCCACGACAATGGTGCTTCAGGAACGAGCTCAGCCTCGTCAAACGACCGTATTCATCAAAGGCGATTTCACACGACCGGCGGATCCTGTCACACCGGGAACGCCTGCGATCCTCCATCCGCTGGTCACCACGTCCGAATCCCCCACGCGACTCGATCTGGCTCGCTGGCTGGTGGATGACGCGAATCCGCTGACCGGCCGAGTCATCGTGAATCGAATCTGGCAGCAATATTTTGGACGCGGGATTGTGGAAACGGAAAACGACTTCGGCACTCTGGGAACGCAACCATCGCACCCGGACCTGCTGGACTGGCTGGCCGTTGAGTTCCGTTCGAATGGCTGGAGCCTGAAGGATCTGCACCGATTGATTGTGACATCTCACACTTATCGCCAGAGTTCAGGCGAACGTGACGACGTCAGACGAATCGACCCCCGCAATCTTTTGCTGGCTCGACAGCAGCGACTCAGACTGGATGCAGAAATTGTTCGGGACGTCGCACTGAAAGCCTCCGGACTGCTCTCGGAAAAAATGGGAGGCCCGCCTGTGTTTCCTCCGATTCCCGACGGCGTCATGGGGCAGGGACAAGTCAGGCGCTCCTGGAAAGCCAGCACCGGGCCGGATCGGTATCGTCGCGGTCTGTACACGTTTGTGTATCGAGCAACTCCGCCGCCATCGCTGAGCGTCTTTGATGCGCCGGACGGCTTCAGTTCATGTACGCGGCGGTCCCGCAGCAATACTCCGCTTCAGGCCCTGACTCTTCTGAATGATGCTGCGTTCTTTGAGTTTGCTCAGGCGTTGCAGAAGGTGATTGCAGAAGACGGCCTGGAAACCGCGTTTCGACGCTGCACCGGTCGGACGCCCGATGCTGATGAACTGGCCCTGCTGGGAAAGCTCGAGGGGCTCAGTGCGGCTCGCGTTCTGCTGAACCTGGATGAAACTGTCACTCGGGAATAAACCATGCTGACACCATCTGAACAGCTTCGACAACAGACACGGCGACATTTCTTCAGCCGTTGCGGAATTGGCGTCGGAGCCATGGCGCTCAGCGACCTTATCGCTCAGGAATCGCCTCGGCGTTCGCCAGCAGCAGACGATAGTCCGCTGGCTCCCAGGAAATCCGCACTGCCGCCCACAGCCCGAAGCATCATTTTTCTGTTTATGGCCGGCGGGCCGTCTCAGCTGGAGCTGTTCGAACACAAACCGCAGCTGGACCGTCTCAACGGGCAGCCGATTCCCGAAAGTTTCATCGCGGGAAAACGGTTCGCGTTCATGGACAGCAGCCATCGCACGGAACTCCTCGCTTCCAGACGCCGATTTCAACAGCATGGAGACTGCGGAGCCTGGGTCAGCGATCTGCTGCCGCACACCGCAGGAATCGTCGATGAAGTCAGTTTCGTCAAAACGTGTCAGACGGAACTCTTCAACCATGCACCCGCAAAACTGTTCATGAATACCGGAAGCGGACTGTTCGGTCGGCCCAGCATGGGATCATGGGTGACGTATGGTCTGGGCAGCGAAAGCAATAACCTGCCCGGATTCGTGGTGCTGCAAAGTGGTCCGCGAGGTCCGCGCGGCGGCGGCGTGCTGTGGAGCAGCGGAATGCTGCCGACATCATTTCAGGGCGTCCCTCTTCGCAATCAGGGTGACCCGATTCTGAATCTGTCCACACCCGCCGGCATCAATCCGCAGGATCAGCAGCAGGTCGTCGACACCGTGCGGCAGCTGAACCTGAAACGCCTGGTGGACACCGGAGATCCCGAGATTTCAACTCGCATCAATGCCTACGAAATGGCATATCGAATGCAGTCCAGTGCTCCGGAACTGATGGACACATCCGGAGAAACGCCGCAGACTCTGGCGATGTACGGCATACAGGACCCAGGGGAATCCACTTTTGCCCGTAACTGCCTGCTGGCGCGACGCCTGGTCGAACGCGGAGTCCGCTTCATTCAGCTGTACCACACAAACTGGGACCATCACGGTGGCCCGACCGAGAATCTGGAGAAACATCTACCGGAAGTCAGTGGACAGATTGACCAGCCCTGCGCCGGTTTGATCCGAGATCTGAAACAGCGAGGTCTGCTGGAAAACACTCTGGTGGTCTGGGGCGGTGAATTCGGGCGAACTCCGATGGGCGAAGTTCGCGAATCCACCGGACGGAATCACCACATTGACGCCTTCACGATGTGGTTTGCCGGAGGCGGTTTCAAAGGCGGCGAAATCTACGGACAGACCGACGAACTGGGTTTCGGTCCGGTCGAGAACCCGTGCCACGTCCGTAACATCCATGCCACACTGCTGCACCAGCTGGGGCTCGACCACGAACACCTGTCCGTTCGATTTCAGGGACTGGACGTCCGACTGACCGGAGTCGAACCGTCACACGTGCTGCACGAGCTGTTGAGTTAGATTCGCGCCGAAAACAGACTTGTGCTAATCCTCAAACAAGCGAACATTTTAGCGGTTTATGAAAATATGTCTGCGCGTTCAGGTCATGGTTCGCTCTTTACGCGCAACCGTGGGTCGAACCCGACGGCGGTTTTTGTTATGCATGGGTCGTTGCTTCTGTCGCCTTGGATTTCCTGTTCTGGAGGCGGCTTGCCGAGACGTCCAGTCTCGGGCTCTTGTGTCGAGCTGTTTCCAGGTCGCGTCACGCTAGCTAATCTGCAGACTGTCGCAAAGCGAAGGAACGCCGGTGTCAGATCGGTCCAGTGTCAGCAGCCGATAAACCGTCTTGCGAGCATCCCGAATGACCTGGCACGGCACATGGATCATCAGGTCCAGAAAGGTGCGGAACTCCATAACGTCAGGAGTCGTGTAAGCCGTTCTGCTTCGTGCTTTGGTCGGATGGCGAGGTGACACCAGAGCAGTTTCTTTCAGAGCGGACCATGCGTTTCAGCGTCAATTCCAGAGATGTCATCTAACGCATGTAGGCACCGTTGCTCAGCAGGTTGTCCGTCGGAGCACACACGTGAGCGAACCGCCCTTCAGTTGCGATTAAGTTCAAAATCAGCTGATCACCAACGCTTGTTGCAATTGAAGATCTGCTCGAGTGTCACGGACGTGTCAGCGTTGCTGATGTAGAATCAGGTATCCGAACTTTATCGATGCAGCAGACGCGGGTCTCACCCTGTTCCAATTCGTGATGTTCTTGCAAACGGCGACCATCCTTGAAAGCCGCGATGGCAGCCGTCCAGCTGTTCAAAGAACTCGGCCACGTCTTCGTGTTCGAGTTCCAGATGCTTGGGATGCTCAGCCAATGCAACTGTCGTTTGACATTCACTGGTTTCGCTCGTTCGGTCGTCCTGAATGGTCCGCTGAGATCGCTTCAGCGGTTTCCATGCGTTCCGGCAAATCTTCGGCCAGGCGTATGACAATTTTGCTGGAAAAGTTCTCGTCCGAAATTGAACTTCACGCCAAACTGCTCATGTCCAGCGATCCAGATGCTGAGTCTGACTGAACTTGCAGTCCCGCCACCTCCGCAGGTGGTCGAATACGTCAGGCCGGCACTTGGTTCAGACGTCGATTGCTTTGTCGAGATGGCCGGCCGCACCCTCAATAATATGAACATTGCCGAACGATTAATGATCGCCAGAACTGTTCCTTTGTGTTCGCGAAGCTGACAAGCAGCGGATGATAGCCCCAGATTCCTTTGAAGGAGATGTCCATTCCTTCCTTGCATTCACCGTTGTTCCGACGATGACTCCATCGACATCAGCCGCTTACGTTAAAAAACTGTCGAGTCGGGCTGCTGACTCCAGACATTCTGTTCGCTGACATGAATAAGCTGAAGTCAGCGGGATTCAATCATCACCAGCGAACCTGCGCAGAAATCTCCGGCTGTCGTGGGTCAGAATCCAGATCCGCTCCCACCGCGTTCAGCAGAGCTTCGTCATTGCGGAGCAGTTCGAGATGTTTGATCAGTGTTCCTCCGCACAGCATGTTCAGCACATGGGCATCGAATGATCGGATTCCTGAGATCTACGGAGCATGCACTTGGTCAGCAGATGCACGGTCGTTCGATCAACACTCTCGCTGACGAGTAACGTCAGGTGTTTCGTGCCAGTTTCACACTACTCATCATGCCAACACCGCCATGATTGGTATCGCATGAACTCGTTCTGACAGTTCATACTGAATCGCATTCGCACCGATGACCGTTGTCGAATCAAATCCCCGAATAAACCGGCGTAGACGATTTCTGACCACGAGCTCGTTCCAGCCTCGGGCGTTGGTAGAACTCGATGGCGGCTTGCCGCGTCGGGGTGGCCACCTTCTTCGGCCCTGACATTCCGTTTCACCTGAGATGGGCCTCCTTGAAACGGACAGTGCGATTCGATTTGTTGTGGTACCGAATCTACGCATTTCCTCAGGAATTCTCGGGCCTTCTCAGAAATTTCACCCACAAGCGAACAGGTTCGCTTGGTTGAGAACTAGTTGCGAAAATTCAGCGTGTCGCCGCACTGCTGAAATTTGGCCGGACATCCACGCTGCTTCTGCGAGGGTCCTTTATGATGTGCAGTTGAACGGTCCGTTGCGCCGGAAAGGTTGGTGGTTTCATCGTGGATCTTCCGTGAGGTCAAACAGCTGCTTTCAGCCTGACCTGAGTGATATTCGATGTACTTCCTCACTGTTCTGCGAATCATTCGTTGAGAATCACGGCAAACTATCCTGTGACGAAGTCGTAAACTCGCGTGCCCTCGTGATGGAATTCTTCAGGCTGAGACCATCCGGAACGGGATTCGGCACTGCAATGCCGGTCAGGTCGCACAGCCTGGGTAACAAATCGCGGAGGCAGCACAACACCGTTCGACGGCTCTGACCGCAGACATGCCCGGCCCGGAGTCAAAAATCATGCGGAACGCGATGATTCGTAAGTGGTCGTACATGATTCTGCTTGCCGCGAATGTCCGTGACTTCCGAGCCCCTTACTTTCGTGATCGACTCAGGTGAACAGATCAGCGTGTTGATCCGTTTTTCCGAGCTCCCGGATTTAAGGCGTCAGGATACGGCCAGATCTGATTGTTCACTCCATGAGGATCGCGGCGATTTAGTAGGCCGTTTGCAGCTATCCGAGACTTCCTCGATGGCGGACCGTGCAAAAGGGGTGATCTGAAACAGCAGTTCATCCCGGCCTCCGGCGTTGCCGTGGTACGAAGGGATGTTCGGGAAGAATCGATTGTCCGGAACAGGCATCTCGGCTGCCATGATGGCGTTCTTCCCAGTCCCGGCGGAAGTCAGCAGCGTTGATTCCGAAAATGCGGTCAGTGACCGTAAAATTGACGTATCGATCACCGCAAGAATGGTGTCGACGATAACATCCGGTTACAGAAATGACGTCGATCGCGGCTTCCGCGAATCAGTGCCGACTGATATCCGGCGTCAGGCCGACTCGCCATATGCCAGTGGTAAACATCCGCTTCACGATGTCATGGATTACAGGACAGATCCAGGGCCTGTCGATAGCCGGTCTACGGGCGTCCCGATGATCCGTCTGACGGTCAACAGGCAAAGCGTCCGCCGCCGCCACGATAAAGGTTCCTGAACAGGTAAAACTGTAGCCTCGCTGGATGGGTTCACCGCTGCTTGAGTTCTGTGGGAAGACCATCTTTCCAGCACATAAACCGTCTGGTACCCGTTCTTCGAATACCATCCGGCCAGCGTTGGCACGCTTCGGAAAGAAGATCGATATTCGGGCTTGCAAGTCCATAATTTTCGCAGCGAAAGCCCCGGTGCGGCCAGTCAATGATTTCCGCTCGACTGGGCGTACAAATCGGATTCGCGCAGGTGGACGTTAAGCTGGTTCCTCACTCGACCAGTCTGATCCAGCCACGGAGATACTCGTCATATATCACGGAACTGCCTCAGCACTTTCTGTCGAATCCAGTGTCAGTGAACCCTGGTCGTCGCTGACAATCAGACAGAGATACACTGGGCGGTGCCATCCGCACGCAGTCATTGACGTCAACAGGATCGGCATCCCTGGCGAAGACCAAAGTCAGATTCACTTCGCATCATGAGTGCGCGACTCCTGTTCGTTTCCTGACTGAAACAGCATGTCCGCCCCTGCACGGTGCACGACTTTCTGAGCGACGCAGTCCCTTCGAGCATCAGGTCAAACCTTGTCTGAGATGGGCTGACGACGTTTCTCAGGCCAGCAGATCGCTCACAACGTTGCCGTAGATATCCGTCAGGCGAAAATCCCGGCCTGCATAGCGGTAGGTCAGCTGCAGGTGGTCCATGCCCAGCAGGTGCAGCATGGTGGCGTGCAGGTCGTGGACGTGGACGCGGTTTTCCGCAGCGTAGTAGCCGAAATCATCTGTGTTTCCATAAGCCAGGCCGCCTTTGACGCCGCCTCCGGCCAGCAGCATCGTGAATCCCTGAGGATTGTGGTCTCGGCCGTTGCTGCCCTGAACAATCGGAGTCCGCCCGAATTCACCACCCCAGACCACCAGCGTGTCTTCCAGCAGTCCTCGAGCTTTCAGGTCGGCAATCAACGCAGCGATGGGCTGATCCGTTGCTCGTGCATTCTTTTCGTGACCATCCTTCAGATTGCCGTGCTGGTCCCAGACATTTCCGGTTGAAACCTCGACGTACCGAACTCCGGCTTCCAGAAGTCGGCGAGCCAGAAGGCACTGACGTCCGAAGTTGTCTGTGGCCTTGTCCCCGATTCCATATTGCTTCTGAATCGGTAATGGTTCCTTCGACAGGTCCAGCACTTCAGGGGCCGCCGACTGCATGCGAAACGCCAGATCCACGGACTCAATCGTCCCCTGAATCTGCTCGTCCTGACCAAGACGCTTCAGGTGATCGCGATTGATGGCCTGCAGGAGTTCCAGCTGAGCTCGCTGTTCCGAATCTGAAAGTCGATCATTGCCAAGGTGAGCGATACGAGCATCGCCCAGTCGTCCTGAATTCCCGATGACCGTTGCCTGATGTTCAGCCGGTAGAAAGGCACTCCCGTAGTTTCGCGGGCCTCCGTGAGTCGACGCGGGGCTGATGGAAACAAAGGCGGGGAGATTCGGATTCTCGCTGCCCAGCCCATAGGAAACCCAGGCTCCAACAGACGGTCGCACCAGATTGTCGCTGCCCGTATGCATCATGCTGACGGCCTGCCCATGTGACTGTCCCCTGCTGTGCATGGACCGAATCACACAAAGATCATCAATCTGTCGGGCCAGGTGCGGAAGCAATTCCGACACCCACTGGCCGCTTTCTCCATGGCGCTGAAACGACCACGGCGACATCATCAGTTTGGGAACAGCATCGATGTTGCTGGCAGCCCTGAAGGGCAGTTCCTGTCCATTTCGTTTCTGAAGTTCGGGCTTGTAGTCGAAGGTGTCCACCTGGCTGGGCCCGCCGTGCATGAACAGCATGACAACTCGTTTTGCCTTCGGCGAAAACTGAGGAAACGCCCGAGCGCCAACGACCGCCTGTTCAGCAGCCGATGCGGCCAAACCCTGAAACATCAGGCCACCGAGTCCGGCGGCGGCCGAAGACAGAACAGATCGTCGATTCAGGGACGCAGTTGAACGCATACATCTACTCCAGAAGCAAAAACTCAGTCGACGCCGTGAGTGTATGAATCAGGCGAGTCAGACGTGTGACCAGAGGTTCTGCCGACTTGTCGTCTTCGGAAGTCGGATCGATGGCCGACAACTCAGCTCGACTGCCTTCCAGTTCAAGGAAGCTCGAGAAGCGTTCAAGTTCCTCGGGCAGAACATGTCGGGAAAGCAATCTCAGGCAGACATTATCGATCAGCTGATCCGCTGTCCGCGGTGTGTCCTTCAGCACCTGGCGAGCCGTCCCCTCGGCAGCAGACATGACAAACGGACTGTTCAGCAGAAACAGGGCCTGTGCCGGAACGTTGGTGACCGGACGTTTCCCAACAACCAGATCGGGATCAGCAAAGTCGAATGCCGTCAGCACAGCGGGAAGTTCGTTGCGAATGATGGGCAGATAAAGACTGCGCCGTTGTGTTTCATCCGGCACAAATCCTTCCGCGTTGGCATCGTTGGATTTCACCAGTACTCCGGCTCCCGGCACAGGGGTTCCTCCCGGAGAGAGGTCGAGACTTCCGGAAATTTTCAGCAATCCGTCTCGAATTTCTTCAGCCGATAATCGGCGTCGATGAGCTCGCCACAGCAGCCGGTTCTCCGGATCGACTGCCGCGTTCCCGGCATCGTGCCTGCTTCTCTGCTGATAGGTCTCGGTCAGCGTAATTTCCCGAATCAGCCCTTTGATCGACCAGCCCAGACCGGGCTTTCCAGCAACGGTGAGCTGGTCAGGTGGCAGACAGAATTCTGCAGCCAGATAATCCAGCAGTTCCGGATGAGTCGGACGTTCTCCGAGACTGCCGAAATTATCCACACTGCGAACGATCCCTTCCCGCATGAGATGAGCCCAGACTCGATTGACGATGACCCGAGCCGTCAGGGGATTTCGATCTGACGTGATCCATTCAGCCAGTTCCCGCCGCCCACTCTGATCCTGAGGCAGCTCGGGAGGTGCGGCCGAAGCATCAGACACAACCTGCAGAAATCCGCGCGGCACCAGCTGGCCGCGACTGCGGTGTTCGCCGCGAATGCAGACAGCACAATCTTCAGGCTTCGGGATGTCCTGAACGGCAATGGCCTGAGGGAGCGGTTCCGGAGCGTCTTTCTGATGAGCAGCAAGCTGCTTTTTCAGTTCGTCCACACTTTGAGTCTTCGCGGCCAGCAGCGGGTCGTCAGCACCGGTCGCGGGCGTTTCCACGGGGCGGTTTTCGCTGTCGACCGGCACAAACCAAACAGCATCCGCAATCACATAGCCCTTTGTACCGGCATTGGACACAGTGATCACTGCCGGCCTGTCAGCAGCAAAGCTGAAGATTCCCACCGAAGTAAACCGGCGATCGATCGAAGGAGCCTTTGACTGATCCAGAGTCACGTCGGAAATTCCCTCCGCGTGTTCAATCCTGATCGGAACGTTCTCTGCACGATTGGCACCGGGGATATACGAAAGTCGGACTTCACAGCGAGCCGTCGCCGGTGGCTGCCAGGTGAACTTCACCGACTTGCGGCCTTTGTCCTGCTGATCATCATGAATATAGCCCGCACCGACAAAACCGGGGGTCAGAGCTGATGGCTTCCAGTATCCCATCACCTCTGCAGCCTCGTTGTCCACAATGAACCGGCTGTCGGCACTCTGATTCTTCCGGAGATCCTCCAGATCCTTCTCAGCGGCCTTCAGGTTCGACTTCAGTTGTTTCTCGGTTGCCTCCCATGCCTCAACCGCCGCCACATGTTCAGGTGCGGCGGGCAGTGACGTCTTCGGCCAGGTGGAAACATACTTCTGACTTTCGCCCTGCAGAGTTCGGGTGCTGGCGAAGATTCCTGCCAGGGCGTAGTAATCCCGAATCGGCACGGGATCGAACTTATGATCGTGACAGCGAGCACATCCGAGGGTCATTCCCAGAAAGGCGCTGCCAACAGTACTGATCTGTTCGTCAACCACATCCAGAGTCAGTTTTTCCTTGTCCCGTTCGCTCAGCATCTTGGTGCCGAGCATCAGAAAACCCGTGGCGATCACCTGCCGAGCCCGCTGTTGATCGTCGTCCGCCGGCAGCAGGTCGCCGGCAATCTGCTCACGAACAAACCGGTCGAAAGGCAGGTCGCGGTTGAATGCGTCAACGACGTAATCCCGATATCGCCAGGCGTTGTGAAAGGTTGCATTGAAATCGCCGCCGTTGGAATCCGCGTACCTTGCCACATCCAGCCAGTGCCGCCCCCAGTGAACTCCGAACTGCTCAGACTTCAACAGCTGATCCACAATCGCCGCGACTCCGCCGCTGCGGTCCGTCTCAATCAGACGAACCGCACCTGCCAGTTCTTCAGTCGCAGGTGGCAGGCCGATCAGATCAAACCACAGCCGTCGAACGAGAGTCGCCGGATCGGACTTTGGAGCCGCCTTCAATCCGGCCGCTTCTCTTTGAACAGCAACGAAGGCGTCAATCGACGTCGAAACCGGATCGCGGGGTTTCGGGACAGAAGGACTTGTGATGGGCTGAAAGGCCCAGAAGAGACGTCCCTGTTCCAGATCAATTCCGGCAGAGGACGGTCGCGGCTGAGGCGAGTCCGTCCGTGGATCGAAGGCACCGTCAGCAATCCACCGTTCAAAATCCCGGACAATGGATTCCGACAGTCTTCCGCTCGGAGGCATCTCCAGACCGTCGTAACGCAGAGCTTCGATCAGCGGACTTTCATCCGGCTTTCCGGGCACAACTGCCGGTCCGGAATCGCCACCCGTCAGCGTCGCTGCGGAAGAATCCAGAAGAAGTCCGCCTTTGGCTGCCTCAGCATCAGCCGAGTGGCACTCGTAACAGTGCTGAACAAGAACCGGACGAATTCGTGCTTCAAAGAATTCCTGCTTTACAGTCTCGTCTGCCTTCAGCGCATGACAGGCAATGACCAGCAGCCCTGATCACAGAAATCGAATTCGTTTGAACTTCACTGCCACGTCCCGCCTGTTCTCATGTGGGCCGAGCCCCCTCGCCATGGACACCCGTCACGCACGGGCCAGCGTCAGTGTACTTTCTCCCACCGGCAGATCGAAACACAAAGTCACTGAATCGTCGGCCTGAAACAAGGTCCCCGCAGAAAGCTGCGAAAACTGCGGAACGGCCCGAAACGCTGCCGTATCGCCTTTGTGACGCAGCACCGGCAGCATGGAAAGCCGAGCTGAAGAAATCCGGATGGTGAAGCCAGGACAGGAAAACGGGGCACTGATGCGGAAGCCGCCATCTGCGGACGCTACAGTCGTCAGCTGTCGAGCGGCCTGATAACGAGCCATCTCGCTGAGTTTCATCCAGCGAGTCTGTTCGGAAAACCGCTGCTGCAGCGATGTCACAATCCGCTGAAAGCTGCGGAAACCTTCCCGCGTTCCATTGCTGTACATTCCCGGCCAGTGACACAGCATGACTGCCGGCTGGCCCCGCTGAATTAATTCCACCATTCGACCGGCGGATGCATCTTCTGTGGCGTAGCGATCGGGATCCGACGCTGTATCTCCCTGCCAGCCACCAAACCAGTCGCCGGTTCCGGCGGGCACATTCATCGTCAGGCTGACATGGCCGTCTGCGGATCGGCTGTAGTTTTCCATCACCGGATCAGTGAGATCACCGGCTTCGGCCTTCACGTATTTGAAGTAATGAGGGATTTCGACAGCAAAGACATCCGTGACCGCCTGCTGAACGGCCAGAGACAATTCAGATTTGACACGGTTCCCAAAGCCTCCCGGAGTTGTCACGCCTTCACAGGGCAGCCCGCAGTTCTTGAGAATCCTGAGTGCGTACGCAAGGTACTCAGCCAGCTGATCGGCGCTCATTGTCTGTTGAGGGTACGAGTTCTCCATCGTCGCCGGATTGATGGCCGCAAACGGGCGACCGGTCTTCAGGTCGATCACTCGCGTGTGCGTGATCATTTCAGGATGAATGTCCCAGTTCGGAACCATCAGTTCGCGGACCAGTTTGAGGCTGTCTTCCAGCTCGCGCTTCGACCAGCCGGGCAGTTCGCGATCAAGCCAGCCGGTGCAGGCAGGGTAGGGCACAATGCTGTACTTCCCGCGAACTCCGTGTTGTGCGCACCACTCGCCGAACTCACGAACAAACGCGTCCGGAATCTCACGAGGCCACTGCTTCCACGGCTTCCGATACTCAGCCCGATCGGGATAACATTCTGCAAACTGAGGCGTGCAGAAGTGGCCCATGTTGACCAGGCACGTGGAATCATCAATCACGAACGACAGCGGAATCCGCCCATACGGATGAAGCACTTCCACGCCCGTCGACAACGCACCGCCTGCCGTCTCATCCGCACGAAGGCCGGCAGCACTCACCAGCCCCGCCGCAACGCCGGTTGACGTCGTCCGCAGAAACTGTCGCCGATTCATTCCGGATTGATCAGAACTCGGCAGACACGCCCCATCCGAATGACCTGTTCCTGACGGCATCGACGATCCTTTCCCGACAACTTCAGCACTACTTGTGAAGAAAGATTTTGCTGTTCACAACCAGATGAAACAGATTTCGCAGACCGTGATTGTGAGCTTTCGATTCCGCAACAATGCGGTTGATTTCCGCTCGATCCGAAAAGCCCGAATCGCGACCGGTCGCGAATGTCAGCAGCTTGGTGGTGAAGGCTTTGGCCAGACGATCTTCGTCAGCAGCCAGCAGATCACGGAATTCGGAAAAACCACTGAAGGTGCGTCCATCGGGCAGTTCACCGGACGAATCCACTTCGGGCCCCAGTTTGTAACGCACCTTGAAACCATCGATTTCTTTTTTCACCGGCGTCCCTTCACCCAGACTGCGAAACCGGTCACGCCAGCCGCCGATCGGGTTGAAGTTTTCCATTGCGAATCCGGGAGGATCAATTCGAGTATGGCAGCTGCGACAGCTGTCCACATCGCGATGCTTTGCCAGCAGTTCCCGAAGCGTTGTAGCGCCGCGGATGTCCGGTTCAACACCTCCGACTCCGGCTGGCGGAGGCGGAGGAACTTCACCCAGAATTCGTTCCATCACCCACACGCCGCGAACAACCGGTGACGTGTTGGTTCCGTTGGCCGACACTTTCAGCACGGCCGCCTGAGCCAGCAGGCCGCCTCGCACGGAATCCGCCGGCAGAGGCACCGGACGCAGATCAGGCCCGTCGACTCCGGCGATGTCATAATGTTCCGCCAGCCGATGATTCAGCATCGCAAAGTCGGGCTTCACCAGGCACACGGCCGGTCGGTTTTCAACAATCAGCTGTTTCAGGAATGACCGAGTCTCGGCAACCATTGAGTACTGCAGAAACGCGTCGAATTCCGGAAACAGCTGCTTGTCCGGAGTCGTGAAATCGATCTCCCGCAGATTCAGCCATGCGTCCGTGAAGTCGGCCAGAAACCGATCATGATGCGGACCGGTCAACAGACGTTCCACCTGCCGACGCCGTTCGGATGCATCCCCGGTCAATCGCCCCGATGCCGCCGACTCCAGCAGCTCAGCATCCGGCGTCGACCGAGTCAGGAAGTAACTCAGTCTCGAAGCCAGAGCATAATCATTGAGTTGCCCCTGAGCTTCCCGCAGATACAGAAAATCCGGCGAACAGAAGATTGCCGTCGTGACGGAACGCAAAGCTTCTTCCGATGACGCACCGGCAGCGACTTCAGAATCAAACAGGTCCAGATAGGCGGTCAGTTCACTCGAATCCACCGGCCGCCGAAAGGCTGCGGTCGCAATTCGCTGCAGAGCAGGGCGTATCGTGTCCCGAGTCACCGGTTCCGGAATGGCAAACTTCGGACGATACCACTTCTTCTCCCGTTCTGCCGGATTCCGCGGGGAAACTTCGGCTCGATTCAAACCGGCAAACAGCAGCTCATGACCTCGCGAAGGAAACTCGTCGGTCAGCGGTCCTTCCAGCTCCACCTGCAGAATCGCCAGCCCCGGACCTCGGTAGCTTTCCAGCCCAACCTTCTTGATTTCAAACCGATCCGAAATCCCGTACGGCTCAATCTGCAGCATGTACCCCGATTCGATCCAGGTCGTCATTTCAATCGTTGTGGGTGCTCCCGGCGGCATCGAAAAGTAGCCATATGTCGGATGTTCAGCACCGCGAGCGAACGTGGTGCCTTCCACAGAAAACGTAATCGGCCGCGTTGACTGATGCGCATAGCCCGTGACTCGCACGCGATATTTTCCCGCCTGCCGCACACCGGCAGTTCTCAGCATGCCCGTGGGGTAGCCGCCTCGACGAAAAACACGACAGCACCGTCATCCAGCTTCAGCCACTGACTGCCGATGAATTTTTCCCCCTCCGACGTTTCCGCGTAGCTGGTATGAATCGTGCTGACCTCCGGTGGCTCCAGTGTGTTGGCGATGGCAACATCCATCACCGAATCGATTCCCTCCAGATAGCGCTGCATCTGCACCATCGAAACGCTCAGCGATTCACCAACGTTATCAAACTCATGAGACCGACCGTCTTCGGGAAGCAGCTTGGCGAGATTCAGCTGAGTCCCGAACAGGTCGTTCAGAGTATTCTGATACTCGTTGCGATTCAGTCGTCGCAGAACGGTGCCTTTCTGAGCCGCATGGCCGGCTTCCAGCTGAGGCTTCAGGTCCTTCAGAAATCTCAGACGCTCCCCGGCCGCAGGCTGATCGGCATCGCGCGGAGGCATTTCCCCCGCGGCAACCCGATCGAAAACTCGCACCCACACGGCTCGATCCGCATCCCTAACCAGATCCGTTCCGATGGCGGCCAAGTTCAGTCCTCCCGAAATCGAATCCTTCGAATGGCAGGCCTCGCAGCTGGAAGACAGGAAGGTCTGCAGTCCATCGCGCTTCAGCGGAAGACTGGCGACATCTTCAGCCGACAACTGTCCTGAGCTCATCAGGAACGCCGAAAGAACGATCAGATCTCGACAGACAGCCTTCATAAAGTTCCTCGGCAATGAAAATTCCTCAACGCAAATCAGCAGCAGATTCGACCACAGATGATAATCTCAGCGGGAACTCTGCTGACATTCATTTCGGGTTGTCGTTCAGAAAAGCGGCAACCCGGCGCAGGCGGTCTTCACTGTAGAATTCGGGCCCGCCGTGCGCGCCACCGTATACGACATCGAATTCCGCGGTCAGCCCCAGCTTTGTGTATCTGCCGAACAGTTCATGAGACTGGTTGATGGGCATCTGAGGATCCTGATCTCCATGAATCAGCAGGAGCGGCGGATCGTGTTTATCAACGTGTACAACGGGACTGGCCAAGCGCAGTAGTTCCGTTCGATCCTCAGGGGGCCCGCCCAGCAGCAGTGTCAGAGCAGGAACACGAACGCTCAGCCCATGCGGAGTTGACTGACTGAGAATCGTCTGCAGATTGGAAGCTCCGTAAAACGACACGATGTGGCCAACGTCAGATCGTTCCTGAAGGTGTTCACCCACCTTGCCTTCCAGCTCAGCCACATTCGCAGATACTCCGGTCAGAGCAGCAAGGTGCCCACCCGCAGACGCCCCGGTCAGACTGAAGCGATCTGCGTCCAGCTGATAATCAGCCGCATGGTGTCGCAGAAACCGAATCGCAGCCTTGATGTCATGAACCTGAGCCGGAAACGGGGCCTCGGTCGACAGTCGATAATCAACACTGGCAATCGCAAATCCGGCCGACACGAGATCCAAAATCGGAACCGAAGCCTTCGAACCCGCTCGCCACGCTCCGCCGTGCACCCAGACAATCAGTGGCGCCGCGTCTTTGGACTCATTCGCCCCCGGCAGGTACAGATCCAGCTTCAGTTCGTGACCATCAACGACGGCATACGTCACGTCCCGCAATGTCGGTTCCATCGCCGTTCCCACCGTCGCGTGCATCAAAGGCAGAACGACCACGACGAGCATTCGGAAAGGCATCATTCCGTGCCTCCGTACTGGCTGCGATACGACTGAATCTGATCGTACAGCTGAGCCGTCAGAACAACCTTTCCATCAACCGGGCGCTCACGAAGGAACTCAGCCACTTCCGCAACATTCACGATCGAAAACGCGTCCATGCGGTATTCAGACTGCAGTTCCGTCAGAGCGTTCTGAGTTCCCTGGCCGCGTTCCATTCGGTCCACAGAAACCACCAGGCCGGCCAGTGAAACGTCCGCCGCAGACTTCAGCATCGGAACGGTTTCGCGGATCGACGTTCCTGCTGTGGTGACATCTTCCACAATCAGGACCTTCTCGCCCGACTCAGGACTGTGGCCGACCAGAGTCCCGCCTTCGCCATGATCTTTGGCTTCCTTGCGGTTAAAGCAGAACGGAACATCCCGCCCGCGTCCGGCCAGCTCCACTGCAATCGCCACCACCAGCGGAATGCCCTTGTAAGCCGGCCCGAACAAAAAATCGAACGGCAATCCCCGGGCCTGAATGGCATCGGCGTAAAACCCCGCCAGCTGCTTCATCTGAGCACCGGTCCGATACCGCCCGGTGTTAATAAAAAACGGCGTCTTTCGGCCACTCTTGGTTGTGAAATCACCAAAAGTCAGCACCCCGGCACGCACCATGAATTCGATAAACTGCTGCTTGTACGATTCCAAGTTCTGAAAGCTTTCGTTTGTCAGAGACACATCAGGTTTTGAAACCAATCTCGATAAGCCCGTCCGAAGGTCCGCGCGAGGTTTCAGGCACTGAAGTCATGGGAAACTCACCCTCCGTGAGAAATGTCTGCAACCACACATCGACTTCCTCGTGATCACGGCGAGCGAACGGTGAGCATCTCAGGATCCCCCCGAGCTTGCAACGGTCCCCCAACACGGAACAGCCATTTTCGATGCCGAGGACACGCGTCAAGCGCGGGCAGTGGCGACTGCTCGCCACCAGTCGTAGCAAGCCCGGATTCTCAGCAACGCGGGGCAGCATTTTGGGGGCGGTCAGTACATCGTTTACCGCCGTGGCCGAGAGGCCAGGCAGGTCGGCCAGTCCAAACAAACGGCCTGACCTCTCTCAGCCACGGGTTAAACATGAAAAAATGCTTCCCGCTGTTGCTCGGGGGCAAGTCGAATCGGGTGCCATGCCTGCATTGGCACAGCTGAAAACTGAACACTCGCTCTTGCTGCCTACTTTTTTCGGTTCAGCTGATTTTCAGCGGGCACGACTGAGGCTTCGTGGTCGGCTTTGAGAGTTCGAATCTGCCGGATCACTTCCGGATGCTGTGCGGCGATGTCGTATTGTTCGCCGGGGTCGTGGCCGAGGTGGTACAGCAGGGGCGGATCGTGAAGGACCGCGTCCTTCTGGCCGGTGTAGGATGTTTTGGTTTTGAAATGAGCCTTGAACATTCCCAGCCGGACGGCGAAGCATTCTTCGCCGTGGTAGTAGAACATTTCCTTCCTTGGACTGTGTTCTGCGTGCAGCAGAGTCCTGGTCAGGTCATAGCCGTCCAGCTGCCGGTTTGCCGGAAGCGCAGCACCGGTCAGAGATGCGAATGTGGGCAGCAGATCCAGAGTACTTCCGGGGTCGCGAATGACGGCAGGAGCGATTCTGCCGGGCCACCAGAAAATGGTCGGTTCGCGCATGCCGCCTTCCCACGTCGACCCCTTGCCGTCCCGCAGCAGACCTGCCGAGCCTCCCTGCTGACTGAACACCTTCCACGGCCCGTTGTCAGACGTGAACACCACGAGTGTTCTGTCGGCAATGCCTTCGGACTTCAGAGTGTCCAGAATCTGTCCGACGCTCCAGTCAATTTCCTCGACGACATCACCGTAAAGTCCTCGCTGACTGACGCCGGTAAATTCTTCCGACACAAACAACGGCACATGCGGCAGGTTGTGAGCCAGATAGATGAAGAACGGCTGATCACCCCGACTTCTGATTCTCTGCACAGCCTGTTCGGTGTATCTTTTTGTAATCGTATGCTGATCCGCCGGGCGCTCGATGGTTTCCAGATCCTGCATCAGCGGCACATTGAAGTACTGAATCTGCGGGTCATCAAACTTCTTCCGCCCACCCGGAGCATTGGCCACGGCGTCCATGTCGTTCGAATAGGGAATTCCGAAGTAGCTGTCGTAGCCATGGTTTGTGGGCAGATACTGCGGCAGATGTCCCAGATGCCACTTGCCGATGGCATGCGATGCATAGCCGTGATCGTGCAGCATGCGACCGATCGTCACTTCGGATTCCGGCAGACCACCGGCAGAATCCGGAAACAGAACTCGCCGCGTGTTCGAGCACATACCGTTGCGGATCGGATACCGGCCCGTCTGCAGAGCAGCTCGACTGGGAGTACACACGCAGGCGGCCACGTAAAATTCCGTCCACTTCTGACCTTCCGCCGCCATCCGGTCCAGGTGCGGCGTCGAAATGGTCGGATGACCAAAACAGCCCAGGTCACCGTATCCCAGATCGTCACAGAAGATCACCACGATATTGGGTTTGCTGTCTTTTGAAAACGCCGCTGTGACGAACACCAGACTGACCAGAACTGCTGACAGAGTTTTCCACGACATTCGCTGTGCTCCCGAATGGTTCAGGTGAGATTTCCGGACACCATCCTGGCAGGCGTCGCCGCCAGTTCAAGGCAAACGTCTTCCGTACAGTTGGACAATCGGCTCAGACTGCGGAACAATCCACGTACTGATGTTCTCACACTCTTCCTCGCTTGATCGATTCCCAGGCAAAACCATGAGTGATCGTTTTCACGTCGCCACCCGCAAAGGCGTCTTTACTGTTTCACGCGAATCTGCAGGGTGGAAGATTTCAAAGGCGGATTTCCTGGGGTCGAACGCCACGATCGTGATGCAGGACCGTCGTGACGGCTGTCTGTATGCGGCTCTGGATCACGGACACTTCGGAGTCAAACTGCATCGTTCATTCAGCGACGGCGAGACGTGGGAAGAAGTCGCCGTTCCTGTGTTTCCCCAATACACAGAAGCCGATGCCGCTCGACAGGCAGAAGCCGGCGAATGGGGAGCTCGGCGAAACTTTGCCAGCCTGCAGGAAATCTGGGAGCTGACTCCGGGAGGATCGGACCAGCCCGGAGTTTTATGGGCGGGCACCATTCCCGGTGGACTGTTTCGGTCGGAAGATCGGGGCTCATCATGGGAGATGATGGAATCACTGTGGAACCGTGACGATCGATGGCAATGGTTCGGAGGCGGGAAATCCAGTCCCGGGATTCATTCCGTCGCTGTCCATCCACAGAACAACAGGCACATCACCATCGCGATTTCCTGCGGCGGAGCATGGGTCACGGAAGACGGGGGGCTCACCTGGAATCCTCGTTCCAGCGGAATGCGGTCCGACTATCTGCCTCCGGATCAGGCCGGCAACTACAACTCACAGGATGTTCATCGCCTTGTGCAGTGTCCGGCAGATCCGGAAACGATGTGGGTGCAGCATCACAACGGCATCTTCCATACCACAAATGGCGGTCGTCACTGGAACGAACTGACTCATGTTCCGCCGTCCGTTTTCGGATTTGCTGTCGTTGTGCATCCCCATGATCCGCTGTCTGCCTGGTTCGTCCCGGGCGTGAAGGACGAATGTCGAATCCCCGTGGATGCCCGAATGGCGGTCTCAAGAACCCGAGACGGAGGCCAGACGTTCGAAGTCCTCAGAAACGGACTCCCTCAGGATCACTGCTACGACATCGTCTACCGACACTGCCTGGACATCGACGAAACCGGCGAACGGCTGGTCATGGGCTCGTCGACGGGATCACTGTGGATTTCAGAAAATGGCGGTGATTCATGGCAGACAATTTCCACACACCTGCCCCCCATCTACTGCACTCGCTTTGCATGACGTGGGCGGTGTTCACCTCAGCCGAGTCAAAAAATCACCGCCACCGGGCTTGCCCCGGTGGTGAACAGACGGAAAAGCTACGATTCGCTCCCTCTGCACTTCCCGAAGTGCGTTCTGTCCGCAGCGAAGCCGAAGGCTTCGCTGCGGACAGAACATTGTGCGGGTTCAGGCGATGATCGTCACTTTAGCCGCTCAGCCGGAAATCCACCGACACAAGGTCGGTGGTGATCGCCGCAGGGTGTGCGTTCTTCCACTCAATATTCTTCCATTCAGCGGATGGGCAATCGCGCATGACTCTCGGTCGGCTGGCACGACAGCGTTCCTGCGTTCTGCAACAATACGCACCATTCCGATTGCTGCTCTGCACCTGTTATGCCCCAATGAATGACATTGTTTACTTCGATCGATACCGCAACGAAACGTGCGTTGAAAAAGTCTATGGCGACAAAGCTCTGCGCTGGGTTTACGGGACACTTGCCGGGAGATTCTCGCTGCATGCGCTGGTGAAGCGAGCTGCTTTCTCCCGCTGGTATGGGTGGAAGATGGACCAGCCCGCGACGCGAGCAAAGATTGCTCCGTTCATCAGCGAGTACGAACTGGATGCATCGGAATTTGTTCGGGAGGTTGATGAGTTCCGGAACTTCAACGAGTTCTTCTTTCGGCAGCTCAGGCCGGAAGCCAGGCCCGTTGATGCGAATCCCGAGTCCGTCGTGTTTCCGGCCGATGGCAGACATCTGTGCGTGCCCGATCTTTCCCGATGCGACGGGCTGTTTGTCAAAGGCAGTATGTTCAGTCTTCGGCAGCTGCTGAAGGATGATACGTTGGCAGATCGCTATGCCGACGGCAGTCTGCTGCTGTCCAGACTCTGTCCGGTTGATTACCATCGTTTTCACTTTCCCGCCGCCGGTGTGCCGGGCACAGCGAATGTGATCAACGGCCCGCTGTATTCCGTCAACCCGATTGCGCTGTGCCGGAATATCCGGATCCTGGCCACGAACAAACGTAGCGTCACGGAACTGCAGACCGACGACATCGGGAAGGTGCTGTTGCTGGAGATCGGGGCCACCTGCGTTGGCAGCATTCGTCAGACATACCAGCCTGGTACTGCCGTAAAAAAGGGCGACGAAAAAGGATATTTCCGCTTCGGAGGCTCATCGACGATCACCATCTTTGAACCTGGTCGAATTCGCTTCGACGACGACCTGGTGGAAAACTCAAAACAACGTCGCGAACTGTACGCTCACGTCGGAGACCATCTGGCAACACGGCTGTGAACGTGAGTTCCTGAAGAATCTCCCGCAGCAGGTTTGCAGATTCTGCACCGAACACAAATTCCCGTCGGATCAGCAATGTCACCGGAAAATCCACATGAACAAAACCCAACGCCCGACTCGTCAGGCGAACAGCATCGGCTGATGTCGACGGCCTGGCACGAAGCTGGACACGCGGTGATGGCGATGATTCTGGGGCGAGTGGTCGAAAAACTCACGATCTGCCCCGCGGAACTGCAGACGGGCGGCAGTCGGCTGGGAGCCTGCAAAATGCAGAAGGGACGCAGTCGGTCAGCGTCGGATAAACTGGAAGAAGATGTGCTGGTGCTGCTGAGCGGCATGGTGGGCGAACGACAATACACGGAACAGTATTGTCGCCAGGGAGCGGCTCAGGATCTGCTGACCGCTCGGCGGCTGCTGCTGAAACGAGCCGGCACCGATCACCAGGCGGAACGTCTGGAACGTCGCATGCTGGACAAAGCCGAACATCTGCTGAGTCAGCGCGGTCATGCTGAAGCACTGCGTCTGATCGCCGAAGAACTACTGCGAAAGGAAACCATCAGCGGCCGAGCTGTCCGGCATCTGTTTGAGCAGGCTGCGAAAGTCTGACACCCCCTCGTCCGCACGCCGTACCCCGGCGTTTGGCCCGGCAAAGCTCGAATCTCACCGCACCGGAAGCAACTCATGAACACGTCCGGGCATCGACATCCATCACCACTCGCCGCCTGTCAGCATCGACAATTCCTGCCGGTGACAGACGATGTGGTTCGCCGGCACCTGAGCGGCCGTGATGCGGCTGGAGCTGACTTTACGGCCGGCGTATATCCAATGCTGCTGGAGAAAACATGCTTCTTCCTCGCCATGGATTTTGACAAGTCGCAAGTGGTGTGTTGATGCCCAACCAACCGTGTTGAGTCACAGAGCGAAAGTGACTCAGGCACTGTTGCCTGCGATCCTGCTCCTGGGGATTTCACGAAAGAAAATCTTCACAGCGTTGCCCTCCTGGTCGAGCACTTGCAGTTATTCTGACCCGTTTCTGATCGCTTGACACCGTTGCTACCCTGTGTCTCGTTCGCGACAACCGATCACGTCGATCATTCACCCGATGTTATTCTTCGCGCGGCTTGAAATGAGGTCTTTTCAGAATTGTAGTTTTGAGGGAGACTTCGAGATGTGGTTGGAGGAAAAGTTTTTCACGATTGATTGAGGGGTCAGGGATGGCTCGGTTGAGTTTTACGGAAGAAGAGCGGCAGGCGTTTAAAGCGGAGCGGTTTGCTCATCCTCATCCGCGGGTTCAGAAACGGATGGATGTGATGTGGTATCTGAGTCTCGGCGAGACCAACGCGAATGCGGCCAGGCTGGCGGCGGTTGGTCATGCCACCGTGGATCGATACATCGCCATCTATCGCGAACATGGTCTCGAAGGCCTGAAGCGATTTGACTGGTGTGGTCGGAGCAGCGAGCTTCTGGAACATCAAGCCTCACTGGAGGAGATGTTTCGCGTCGACCCTCCGCACACAACGGCCGAAGCCTGTCAGCGAATTCAAGCAGCAACGGGAGTCAAACGCGGGTTGACTCAGACACGTCAGTTTCTAAAAAAAATCTGGGGCTGAAGTGGCGCTGCACGGCGGCTATTCCGCTGCCTCCGAAGAAATCGGTCGAGGAACATGCTGCGACGCAGGAAGAATTTCTCGCGCAAACACTGGAGCCGCTGCTGGAATCGGCTCGTCACGGTGAAGGTCACGTCTTCTTTGTGGATGCCGCTCATTTTGTTCAGGGCGCGTTTCTGTGTTGTCTGTGGTGTGCCCGGCGATTGTTTCTGCGAGGTGCTTCCGGTCGCAAACGTTACAGCGTTTTGGGAGCGTGGAACGCGATGACGAATCAACTTGTCAGCATCACCACCAGCGGGACGGTGTCGTCGGATACGATGTGCGACCTGCTTCGCCAAATTGCCGCTCTGAGACTGCCTGGCCCCGTCACACTGGTGCTGGACAACGCTCGGTATCAGCGCTGTGCTCTGGTGAAGAACCTCGCGGCTGAGCTGAACATCCGGCTGGAGTTTCTGCCGTCGTATTCTCCCAACCTCAACCTGATCGAACGCCTGTGGAAATTCATCAAACGCGATGTGCTCTACGGAAAACACTACAATGACTTCGCCTCGTTCTGTCAGGCGATCGACGGATGCCTCCAAAACATCCCAACCAAACACAAATCCAAACTCGCCTCACTCATGACCCACAACTTCCAGAAATTTGATATCACCTCATTTCTCGCCGCGTGAAGAATAACGGTATTCACGACATCCGATGTGATCGATGTTCTGACACTGCTGCTGGATGCTCCATCCACGATCGCCAGACGACAGCCTTCGCGGGCGGCATTCGTCAGCAGCTGAGCCACCATGAGTCCCCGGCCGAATTCAATAATCCCGAAGAGCATGATCATGAAGATCGGGAAGCAAACGGCCATTTCCACCATCGCCGCACCGCGACGAGACGTTTTTTTCTGATGGAGGTGGCGCATGGAAGGTTCTCTCTTTGGCTCTTGCGACCAGGGCCCGCAACTGATCGAACTGGTGGTTGAAAACATCCTGATGGGTCGCTCGACGGAAGACGCTGACAAGCAGCTTCCAGCAGTTCGCACTCACCGGCTCTTAACATTCCGAACTCTCCCGAAAGCTAGATCGCCGATTGAACGAGCATTTGAAATCCATGCGAAATCCATGCGAAGCCCCCGGAAAACCCCGTATGGAAATCCGGCGTTAACGACTGTAGGGCCGTGTTTTCAGTTTGAAACGGCCTCATGACCGAGAGAATCGATTCAATCGGACGTTCGGATGCTTTTCCGGCCCAGGGGATGCTGTTACAACCTCAGTCGGATCTGACTGAGTCAGATCTGTCAGCCGTGGGCTCACCAGCATCCGAACCCACATTCATTCATCGTCACCCCGGAATTTTTCCCGGGAAACACTCTCGATATCGCCTCCTGATCACACGAGACTCAGCGTCCATGGAACCTCAGATCCAGCGAACACCCCTTCACCAGCAGCACGTTGAGCTGGGAGCGAAGATGGTTCCGTTTGCCGGGTGGGAAATGCCCGTTCAATATTCGGGCATCATTCCCGAACACAACGCCGTCCGGCAGAATGTCGGCGTGTTTGACATCTCGCATATGGGTCAGTTCCTGGTCCAGGGGCTGGCCGATGGCGGCGGTCAGCCAGCCTGCGAATGGCTGAATCAGCTGCTGACCAACGATGTATCCGTGCTGCAGCCCGGTCAGGGCCAGTACACCATGCTTCTGAATGAAACGGCAGGCATCATCGACGATCTGATTGTGTACCGCCGCAAGGGAGACGAATACTTTCTGGTCGTCAACGCCGCCAAAACTGCAGAAGATTTCGACTGGATGAATGCTCGAATTGGCGATCACAGCCTGAGTTTCACGAACCACTCCGCTGACTATGCCGCGATGGCCGTTCAGGGACCACACAGTGAAGCTGTGTTTCAGAAGCTGTTTGCCGGAGCCATCGAACTTCCCAAACGTTTCTGCATGACGGAAATCGCCACCGAACCAGGAACGGTCATCGTGTGCCGAACCGGTTATACGGGAGAAGACGGCTTCGAACTGTTCTGCCCGGTGGTCAGCGGTGAGTCATGGTGGCAGAAGTGCCTGAGTGCCGGAGCGACGCCTGCAGGACTCGGCGCACGTGACACGCTTCGACTGGAAAAGTGTTATCCTCTGAACGGAAACGACCTGTCTCCCGAACACACTCCGCTGGAAGCCGGGCTGGGATTTGCCGTCGATCTGAAGAAGTCAGACTTCATCGGCCGGGATCGTCTGGTCAAGCAGCGAGCCGACGGTGTGACTCAGAAACTGGTCGCGATCCGTCAGGTGGAAAAGTCTCCGCCGACACGGCACGGTTACAAAGTCTTCGCCGACAACACGGAACTTGGCGAACTGACCAGCGGCGGTATGTCGCCAACACTGGGCTGCGGCATTGGAATGGCATACCTTCCCGTTCAGTACGCCGCCCCGGGAACGTCCCTGGAAGTGGAGATCCGAGGAAAACGATACGCGGCGGAGGTTGTGCGGAAACCATTTGTCCCCGCACCACTGAACTCAATGTAATCCTTCGGGCAGCCGTCGTTTGAACATTCTCTGTCACCTTCTGATTTTCAAACAGAATCATCCGCTATGAACGTCAACATTCCTGACGACCTGAAATACACCTCCAGCCACGAATGGGTTCGAGCTGACAATGGAGACGTTGTGACGGTCGGAATCACCGACTTTGCTCAGCTGGAAATGACAGAACTCGTCTTCGTGGAATTGCCCGAACCCGGACGACAGTTCCAGGCGGGTGCCGAAGTCGCTGTCGTGGAATCCGTCAAATCCGCCAGTGACATCTACTGCCCGGTCAGCGGTACCATCGTGGAAGTCAACTCGTCACTGGCAGACAACCCCGCCACGGTGAACGAATCGCCGTTTGACCGAGGCTGGCTGTTCAGGATCAAACTTTCGGATCCGGCCGAGCTGAATTCACTGCTGGATGCCGCCGGCTACAAAGCCACCATCGACGGCTGATACGATGGCGCTGCGAATCGTTCTTCTGGGAACCGGCGAATTTGCTCTGCCCACTTTTCGTGCGCTGATTGAAGGAGATCAGCACGAAGTCGTCGCCGTGTATACTCAGCCTGATCGCAGCGGTCGAGGCCACCATCGGCATGTGAATCCCGTCAAAGCTCTGGCAGAGGCACATGGAATTCCCGTGCTGCAGCCGGAAAAGGTGAATACTCAGGAATCGCTCGCCCAACTGAAAGACTTTCACGCAGACCTGTTTCTGGTGGCGGCCTATGGTCAGATTCTGAAGCCCGACTTCCTGGCCATTCCCCCGCTGGGAGCATTCAACCTGCACGGGTCGCTGCTGCCACGACACCGAGGCGCCGCGCCGGTGCAGTATTCCATCTGGAAGGGTGATCGTCAGGCGGGTGTCACGATGTTTCGAATCGAACCGGCCCTGGATTCCGGCCCCATGGTGGCGAAGACAGCCACCGACATCATGCCCGGCGAAACGTCCGGAGACCTCATGCTGAGGCTCGCGGAACTGAGTGTGCCGCTGACAATCACGGCACTGCAGCAGCTGGAAGCCGGAACCGCCGTCTTTGAAGTTCAGGACGCCGCTCAGGTCACACTGGCCCCCAAGATTCAAAAGGAAGACGGCCTGATCGACTGGAATCAGTCCGCCACAGAAATCGTCTGCCAGATCCAGGCGATGCAACCCTGGCCCAAAGCATCATCCTGGCTGCACACCCCCGACCGCCCCGCCCTGAGATGTCTCTTTCTGTCAGCAAAAGCGGTCTCGGCGGAAGCACATCATTTTCCGGGCACTGTCAAAATCGACAGTCGATCACTGCTGGTGCATGCAGGTGCAGGTCAGCTAAAGATTCTCTCCATTCAGCCCGAAGGGAAGAAGGCGATGGAAGCCGAATCGTTTCTGAACGGCTATGGCATCAGCTCACAGTGCACGTTTCGCAGGAGCGAATGACTCATCAGAACGTGAGTAGCACCGAACGCTTTGGCCGTTTATTTCAAAATCTCGACCACTTCGCGCTGAATGGGACCACCGGTGACGTTCACCGTGCCGTTTCGGTCGATGTAGATGTCGATTTCGCTGCGGACTCCGAAGTCGTCCAGGTAGATACCAGGTTCGATCGTGAACAGTGTTCCCGGCAGGATCAGTCGGGTTTCATGAGTTTCCAGATTATCGATATGAGTTCCGTTCCCGTGTGTTTCCTGGCCCATGCTGTGGCCGGTTCGGTGACAGAAGGCTTCTCCGTAACCTGCAGTTTCGATCACGTTTCGAACCGCATCATCCACCTGCCAGCCCTGAAGCGGGGTCCCTGATGCAAATGCCTGTCGAACGCATTCGATGCCGGCATCGCGGGCAGCGGCGACAATGTTGAAGACCTTTGTGAACTTTTCCGGGACGGATGTTCCCACGTAACCCGTGCGAGTCAGATCGCTGTAGCAGGCTCCTGGCCGATTCAGTTTGGCCCACAGATCAATCAGAACAAAATCACCTTCACGAATCATGGTCGTCTGACCGGTTCCGGTTTCGTAGTGCGGATTGCCGCCGTTTCCGTTCACTCCGACAATCGGCGGGTGATAAGTCGTCAGATTATTGTCTGCGAAGTGCTGCATGATGCGGTCGCAAACAGCGGACTCTTCCACTCCACCGTCGCGCCGCACATGGTCGGCAATAAACCGCCACGCCACGTCAAACGCGGCATTGGTCAGTTCAGATGCTTCGTAATGCGACCGGACCTGATCGTCTGTGAGTGTCGCTTCGAAAATGGAAATCAGATCTCCGGACGGCTGCACGTCACAGCCGAAGGATTTCACCAGTTCCACAGTTCCGGCGTCAACGCGGGAAATGTATGGATTGCCGTTTCGAGGCGAATACTCCATCGCCAGTCGGGAGCAGCCGGTGACCATCGACTGAATGCCGGTTTCCAGTTCCTGCCACTTCAGGTAAATCGTTTTTGAACCGGGAAGATGATCAAGAACATCGTTTTCGATTCGATGCACCAGTTTTTGAGGTTCTCCGGAAGCGGGAATGAAGTACAGAAACCGTCGCGAGGTCACAAAGTTCGCAGGCAGGTGCAGAATGCGCTGAGCCAGCACATTACTGCCCCGAAAGTCGTACAGCAGCCAGCCATCAAAACCAAACTGATTCAGAGCCTGCTGAATAGCCGTCAGATCAAACATTCAGTTCTTCCTTAGGTCAACGATGCAGAGATGGGCAGCAGAACCTGACTGACAGCGGCACAGATCAGGACTCCGGGCGAGCCGATTTTCGACGTAACAGGACAGCTCGTCGAAAGTCTGCAAAAACGTGTTCGGCCAGCAGTGTCGTCTCTGCTGCCAGTTCGTCAATTCGATTTCGAAACACCGCAAATGCGCTCAACGCGGGAATCGCTACTCCCAGGCCCAGCAAAGTGGTGATCAGTGCTCGATAAATGCCTGGGGCAAGTTCCGAAACCTGAGGATTGGCTTTCTGTTCGAATTCCAGAAAGGCCTGAATCATGCCCCACACGGTTCCCATCAACCCCAGCATTGGAGCAATGGTGCCAATCACCGACAGATATTCGATGCGACGAAACAGTCGAGCCGACTGTTCGACGGCAGCATCTTCCATCGCCTTCTCAGCCGTTTCATAACTGACGGCTGATTCCTCAATTCCCACCTGCAGCAGTCGACTCAGAAAGCTGGGGTACTTTTCGCAAACCTTCTTCCCGTCGTCCAGACGACGCTGAGCCAGACACTGGTGAACTTCTTCGGCCAGCCCTGGCGGCATCAGTGTTGTACGGCGAATGTTCATAATGTGGTCAGCAATCAGAGCCACCATCACAAGACTCAGCATCAGGATCAGATATCCGACGGCACCGCCGGCCTGCAGCATCTGCCTGACACTCAGTTGACCCGGAGATGCGTGAACGATCACGTTGCTGCCCGTTTCGTCCGCCAGCAGCAACTGTGGCAGAGCCGCAAGGACCAAAACAGATCCTGCAACCAGCCATCGCCGAAAACGCATCCGTTGCTCAACCGTTGAAAGCATCCCGAGTTCCATGGTCAGAGACCGTCAATTCAGGTGAGAAACCCGAAGCGTTGGCAAGAGATCCGCGAGGGAGGTCTGTCACCGGCACTTCGGGTTTCCGTTAATCCACAACATCGTTCGAGCGGATTGTAGAGACTCCAGCCAAATTCGGGAATTGCTGGCAGGCAGACATCCGAATCAGGTCTTTCCGCACAGGAACCAGCCCGTGTGCCTCAACCCGCACACTGCTCAGGCACACGATTTGCCCCCAAATTCCGGGCGGCTCCGGAACCGGGGAAGCAGCAACGACAATCAAATCTCGTCGTTGGCTTTCGTTTCCGCTGCCGATATGATGAGCAGCCCCCCCGTGAATCACCTTCGATCCGGCATCCCCTGCCCGATCGTCGGTCCCACCTGTACATCCATCCTTCCACAAATTTCGCGGTCGACTCATGTCTCGACACCTCCTCCACCTCTGCCGTCGGTATGCGCGTGCCCTTCCGACAATTCTGCCTGGCACCGTGATGGCCTGCGTGGTTTTGGCTGCTCAGAGCCCTCTGATGTCCGACGAGCGTGCAGATTTCTTTGAAACGCACATCCGACCCATGTTTGTGCAGAAGTGTGCGGAATGCCACACCGGAAACACTCCGGAAGGTGACCTGCGTATCGACAGCATGGATTCTCTCACAAAAGGTGGCATGAGTGGTCCGTCTGTCGTGGTCAAGGACATTGAAGCAAGCCTGCTGATTCAACGGGTTGTGACCGATGATCCGGACAAACAGATGCCTCCGGAAGAGCGGCTGACGGACGCAGAAATCGGTGCCCTGAAAAAATGGATTCAGGACGGCGCCTACTGGCCGGAAGCGGAGAAAGAATGGACGTCAGCCGCCGACCGTGCTGCTCACTGGGCATTTCAGCCGGTGATGGATCCGGCCGTCCCTGACGTTCAGAATTCAGCATGGTGTCGAACTGAGATCGATCACTTCATCGCCGCACAGCACGCTGACCGGGGACTGACTCCGGTTGAACCCGCTGACAGGCGAACGCTGATTCGACGCGCCACACTGGATCTGACAGGGCTTCCTCCTGAAATCGAAGATGTGGAAGCATTCGTCGCGGATCAATCCGAAGATGCGTTCAGCCGGGTTGTGGAACGACTGCTGGCCAGTTCGGCTTATGGAGAACGCTGGGGACGTCACTGGCTGGATCAGGCACGGTATGCCGACACCAGCGGCGACGGAACCGATACTCCGATTCCGGAAGCTCGTTATTACCGTGACTACGTGATTCAGTCATTCAATGACGACCTGCCGTGGAATCAATTCCTCCGGGAACAGATCGCCGGTGACCTGCTGGCCAAGGAACAACCGGAAAATCCGCGAGCCAATCAGCAGATCATCGCCACGGGTTACATTGCACTCAGTCGCCGCTTCGGGAATTCCGCCTTTGCGGAAATGAATCTGATTGTCGATGACACCATCGACACGATCGGCAAGTCCGTGATGGGGCTGACACTGGGATGCACTCGATGCCATCACCACAAGTTCGATCCGGTGACGATGAATGACTACTACGGTCTGTATGGTTACTTCGCGAATACTCAGTATCCGCACGCGGGCACCGAACATCAGAAGGACCGGCAGTACTTCGTCACGATGAAGAAGAACGACACATGGCCGGAACAGTACGATTCGCTGGAAGCATGGGCGGTCAGTGATCGCGAAAAACAGTCCGGTGATCAGAAGATCTTCATCGGAGGTGACCCGGGTCAGCGAGGCGATGTTGCTCGGCGAGGCTTTCTGTCGGTGCTGTCATCCGAGTTTCCTGAGATCCCCAAAGACAGCAGCGGGCGTCGGCAGTTCGCTGACTGGCTGACTGGTGACAGCAATCCTCTGACAACGCGAGTCATCGTGAATCGCGTGTGGCAATATCACTTCGGCCGCGGTATCGTGGAAAGCAGCAGTAACTTCGGCCTGCAGGGTTCGAAGCCCACTCATCCCGAACTGCTGGACTGGCTGACATCGGACTTCGTTCGCCATGGCTGGTCCATCAAACATCTGCATCGCCGGATCATGCTGTCGGCCGTTTATCAGCTGGCGAGCACCGGAAGCGAAGCGAATGCAAAAATCGATGAAGGTAACACGTCGCTGTGGAAGTTTGATCGCCATCGAATGGATGCCGAAACCATCCGTGACAGCCTGCTGGCGGTCAGTCATCGGCTGAAATCCGGCAGCAATGGGCGGCATCCTTTCAAACCAACCAGCGAACTGAAGTATTCTCAGGGACGACCGTTCATGGCGGTCTTCGATCACGAGCACCGTTCTGTGTACCTGATGACTTCGCGACTGCAGAAGCATCCGTTTCTGGCCCTGTTCGATGGCCCCGATCCGAATAAAACCACAGAAAATCGACGCGAAAGCACGGTGGCTCTGCAGGCTCTGTACATGATGAACAGCCCGTTCTTAAAGGAAACATCAGAAGCATTTTCGAAGCGGCTCTCCGAATTCAGCAGTGAACCGGAACAGCGAGTTCGACATGCCTATGCCGTTGCCACCGCACGTGAGCCGAACGCGGATGAACTGAAAGAGGCCATTGAATTTGTCACGGATTACCGCAACGAACTGATCGGGCAGGGAAAACAGCAGCCCGAAGCTGAACAGCTGGCCTGGACAGGATTCTCCCGAGTTCTGCTCAGCAGCAGCGAATTCCTGTACGTCGACTGACAGCGTTCCGCCCGTCATCAGGCCGGAATGTTTCCGCGACCATATCGCACAGAAACAAAAGCAGACACACAGACAAACCAACATCGAGACCACACATGAATCGATCATCTCTGACTCGCCGCCGCCTGCTGGCACATGGACTTCAGGCGTCCGTTGCCGGTTCCGCTCTGGGCAGCATGCTGCCGATGGCACTCAGTTCAGACACCAATCCTCTGTCGCCGCGTCAGCCGCACTTTCAGCCGAAAGCGAAGCGCGTCATCCTGCTGTTCATGCCCGGCGGAGCGTCTCATGTGGACACCTTCGATCCGAAGCCGGAACTGCAGCTGCTGGATGGAAAGGACCGAGGTAAGGACCGAGTGCTTTCGGCCAGTCTGTGGGGTAACCATGTCTGCGGCAGTCAGGGAACCCGCATCAGCAATCTGTTCCCCGAAGTCAGCAGCTGCATCGACGACATTGCTCTGGTTCGTTCCATGCACGGCGATAAGGGCGACCACTTCGAAGCCACTCTCAGCATGCATTCCGGCACCATGGCCGAAGCTCTGCCCGGCATCGGAGCATGGGTGAGTTACGGCCTGGGAACGCAGAATCCCAATCTGCCGTCTCATGTTGTGTTTGCCGAATCACTTCCATATGCCGGAGCACAGAGCTGGGACAGCAACTTTCTGCCCGCCTATCATCAGGGAACTCGCATTGTCCCCGGTCCGGAACCCATTTCCAACCTGTCGCCCGATGCGACGACGGCGGCAATGCAGTCCCGTGAACTTGACCTGCTGAAACGCATGAATCAGCGACATTTTTCCGGCCGGTCCGACGACAGTACTTTGGCCGCCCGCATGTACTCTTTTGAAGCCGCAACCGGTCTGCAGCAGAAGGCTCCGGAAGTGTTCGACCTGTCCGAAGAATCCGACGAAACTCTGGACCTGTACGGAATCAAACGTTCGGACAGCCGAAGTTTCGGCTGGCAGTGCCTGGCTGCTCGTCGAATGAGCGAACGCGGGGTGCGGTTTATCGAAGTGGTCGACAAAGGCAACTGGGATGCTCACAGCAACATGAAAGGCTACGCCGGCCTGGCCCGAAACACCGACCGTGCGATCGCCGGCCTGTTGAAGGATCTGAAGCAGCGAGGTCTGCTGGAGGAAACTCTGGTGGTCTGGTGTACTGAATTCGGCCGAACACCATCTGCCAAGAAGTCACAGAAGGACGGTCGCGACCACTACAAGGACGCATTCACCTGCTGGATGGCCGGTGGAGGCGTCAAGGGTGGCTATGTCCACGGAGCCACGGATGAGATCGGTGAAAAGATCGTTCAGGATCCCGTTCACATTCACGACTTCCATGCCACGATCATGCACCTGCTGGGCTTCGACCACACAAAGCTGACCTACCACTTCAGCGGTCGCGACTACCGGCTCACCGGACTGGCAGGCAACGTCGTCCACGAAATCATTGCCTGAAAGGAAGAATGCGGCAATCACGCTCCACCATGATGAGCAACGCAGAACTTTAGGTCAGGCTGCTGCCTGACAGGCCTGATGAAGGTTGTCAGCCGGAAGCCTGACCTCAGGGCCATGGCACATTGAAACCAATATTCTTGCTTTTGAATACTCGTCACGGCGTTGTGCAGTCCCCGCACCCGATTCGAGCGACGTAGCCATCACTTTCCGCCGTGATGAGCTGCGCAGTTCACCACAGCAGCATCACGTTGATTGCGCTCGGAGAATCGTCAATGCGAATTCGTTCGCAGCACGTCCCTGGTCCAGCAAGACAGCCGGAAGAAGAGACTGCGAGGAGCTTCCGGAACTGCAGGGAGATTGGCTGCCGTCGGTGTTGCCTCAGCCGCTCTGCGAGGCGGGCGAAAACAGCTCGCGAGCCTCGCGGCGAGCTCGATACCGATGACCGGCAGCCTCACCATCAACCGAAAGAGTCGACCGGTGTTCATCAATGTTGTGAGGCCGACCGGCCACCACGCTGAACAGGCGGCCGAAATTCTTCACCAGAGAACACCAGGTCTCTTCGGTGAGTCCGAGCCGCTCCATCAACGGTGCCACATGTTTCGGCGTTGCACCGGTTTTGCCCTCGACAACCTGCCGCGCCGTCCAGTCCAGCAGCTCCAGGTACTGAGCCGTCGATATCGGAAGGAAGCCTTTGTTGCTGCAGCGATTGTTGCCTTTGTGAACATCCGGCCTCGGCTTCTTCGTGCGTTCCTTCAGGTCAACCGGAGATAAATGCCGAGCCGAACGCCTCCCCCCTGAGCCGCCAGACGCTCGCCGCGATTTGCTCTCCCCCGTCATTCCCGACACCCGAACCCCGTCAACAGAACCCCGCGATCGCAAATCGCCCGCCCGCTTTTGAGCCGACGTGTAGTCGCTGTCTTCGATCGTTTCCGCCATCGCCGCACGAATCGGATTCAGGTCCACGTACGCTGCACACGCCAGAATGGCTGTCTCATCCAGAAGCCGCACGGCGCGGTAGCGCGCCTGCCAGAATTTCCCGACCTCCCCATCATCAAAGTTCGCACGCTGAGCAATATTCTGGCTCAGCAGCCGCATCCACCATGAAATGTCGCTCAGCCGACGACGAATCTCCGCCAGTTTTTCTTTGTTGTTGCGAATCTGATTGAGCTCAAATTCCGTCGGAGCAATCGGCTGTCGATGCTCATCCCGAGCCGCCGGACACAGCATCAGCCACCGCGATCTCAGAAACAGTTACAAAAACAAGAACGCCCCTTGACAATCAACCTTCCAGTAGGTAGACTAGAAGCATGACCAGCAACGACACCCGGACAAACATTCTCGATGTTCGCGCAGGATCTGATCCAGCGACGTGGCATCAACGGAATGAGCTTTCAGGATATCAGTGATGCGGTTGGGATTCGCAAGCCGGTATTCACCATCACTTCGCCAGCAAGCAGGAACTGGTCGAAGAGTTGTTGACGCGGTACCGCTCTGACTTTGGGGCGCTACTGGCAGATATCCTCAGTTCCAAGACCAAGGCAAGCACAAAGCTGCAGCGTTACTGTGGCCTGTTCGAGAACACGATATCGGCTGGCAACCACGATAGGTCGTGCCTGTGTGGCATGCTGGCTGCCGAGGTGTTAAGCCTCGGCGACAATTCAGCGATTTCCGTGAAAGGCTTTTTGCAGGACAACGTCGAATTTCTGGTGCAGGTGCTGCAAGGCGGAAAGGACGATGGATCGCTGAGCGTTCGTGGAAATGTTGAAGACATCGCCAGTTTGTTGCTGGCGACGCTCGAAGGTGGATTGATCGTTGCTCGCCCACGGTGGGCCCGAGCAGATGTCGGCGTGATTCGGCAGCTCTTAAGTCTGTTTGTGGCGCGGCGGTGAGTTTTTTTTGAATCTATTGCCTACCAACCAGTAGGTAGCATTATGGGATTGAAATGAGCAGTAGCACAACAAAGAAGTCGGCGTTGATCGTGGGTGGTTCAAGTGGAATGGGAAAGGAAAGTGCCAGGCGACTTCTCGCCGCTGGGCATCACGTCGTCCTGCTTGCCAGCAACGCAGAGAAACTGCACGCAGCCAGAGATGAACTGTCACCACTGGGTGATGTCAAGACCGTGGTCGTTGATCTTTACGACGACACACAAGTCGACTCATTCATCCGGTCGATCGATGACACCAAAGATCACATCGCGTTCCTTGTGAACGCAGCGGGTGCGTTCAGCCCAAAACCATTTCTTGAGCACACACGAGTTGACTACAACAAATACCACGACTTAAACCGTAGTACGTTCCTGATCACGCAGGCCATTGCGAAAAACATGAAGGCACATGGCGGCGGATCGATCGTCAACATCGGCTCAATGTGGGCCAGGCAAGCAATCAAGGCAACGCCGTCGTCGGCCCTATTCGATGGCCAAAGCTGGCTTGCATTCACTCACACAGCATTTGGCGATGGAGCTTGCAGAATTTGGTATCGTAAACGCAGTTTCGCCAGCCATTGTTGTCACGCCGATCTATGGTTCGTTTATCGAGCCGTCGAAAATCGAAGAGACTCTGCAAGGCTTCAATGGCTTTCATCCGGTCGGTCGAGTGGGCACAGTTGAAGATGTCGCGAATGTTGTCGAACTACTGCTGTCGGAAAAATCGAGCTGGGTGACCGGAGCCGTTTGGGATGTAGACGGCGGTGTGATGGCGGGTCGCAACTAATCGCCGCTGAATTCCGATGTCTGGTGTTCCGTCACGATGAAGAATTCAGGCTGGAGTAGTGGATCTTGCCAAAGATCCATGACCGCATGGCTCTAAACAGGATCCTCTACCTGAATTCGAATCCTAGCAACGCCCCTGCCCTGTCACTTCGTCAGGCCACGATCTTCTTACCAGGTCTCAACGATCAAACGACAAAGGAAACATCATGTCGAAGCTCACGAATGAAATCGACGTCAACGCGGCTACCGGATTTGCCGAAGCTGTGATCAATTCGCCCACGAGAGGAATCGCTCGATTCACCACAACCTCACGCTGGAGAGAACAGACACGTGTCGACGCGGAAGTGACGTCTTACTCGTTAGGCGGCGAAGAAATCCCACGTTCATTTACAATCGCGTCGGATGAGCCGAATGAGTTGCTGGGTAAGAACTCGGCGCCGAATCCGCAGGAATTGCTAATGGCTGCGATGAATGCCTGCATGATAGTCGGCTACGTTGCCAATGCTGCGGCTAGAGGGATCCAGCTTGAAAAACTTGAAATCGAAACCACCGGCGAACTGGACCTTCGCGGATTCCTCGGGCTTTCTGAGGACGTTAAACCCGGGTACGAAAGCCTGAAGTACACGATTCGAGTGCAGGGCGATGCGACCGAATCGCAATTCAAGGAATTGCATGAACACATTCAGAAAACGTCTCCCAACTACTTCAATATCTCCCACCCCATTCGACTCAACGGTGAACTTGTCGTCGAATAGGGCAACGGTCCAATGGGAAGACCGAGGGGCCAACCAACGTTTAATGAGGAGCAAGCGGGGCCAGCCAAAACTGGGACTGGAATCAGAGTTTGCGGTTCGGCGCTCTGCATGATCACCCCTGGCTACTGAACTCCTGGCTCCTGACTACTGAACTGCCGCTGGCTGTACGTTGGGCCTTGCGTTGGCGTTGAACTTTGAGGCCGGTGTCACGCGATTGGCGGCTCGGCGTTTGCCGAAGAGTTCTACTGCGTGCAGCCAGAGTTCGTTGGACAGATTCAGTCTGTCCAGAATCGGCGCAGTGTTCTTTGGGATGGACCCGCGTTTGCCGGGTTGCAATTCGCGGCCGGTCCACTCGAGCAGTTGCAGGTACTCTGCCAACGACATGACGACGCAGCCCTTGTTGGCGGCTCGGCAAGTTGAACGCTTCTCGCGAACCTTCTTTCGCTTCGGCTCCAACTCCACGGGAGCCAGCCAGCCAGCCAGCTTTCCGGCCATGTTCAATCCGTGCGTCTTTGGCATCACTGGCCGCTATTGTGTAGGTCCTGCTGGGCAGCCGTCCCGGAACGATCCAGAAACCCACAACACAAAGCCTTAAAGACCCTCGACCATCAGTTTGTCGAGGGTCTTTTGATTTGTATGTCGACCGAAGTCGCCGCTCGTGCTGGTCGCAAAATCGCCGGCTGCAAGTTGCAAGGCAGTTCTGAACATCCGGTTTTCAACTTGTCAGCCCGGGCCATTCTGAAAAGGCAAGATCGGTGAGGCGGTCGACATCGTTGAATCGGCCCGAATCAGGGTTGCTGGTATTCTGAAGGTTCGTGCTCACATCCACAGCTTCATAGTCAGCCGATCGTTCCAACCCGGGTCGCCCCTTAAAAACAATGGCATCGTCACGATCACGGCTGAAACGAGCGGACGCCCTGTCGCGTGTGGTACCGTTGATCGTCGCTTCCTTTGCAGCAGGCGTTGCAACCGGGTTCGTCAGCTGTGTCAGCAACCGGGTCTCCTGAGTGCCGTCTTGTGAATTCTCAAGATCACTGATCTGAAAATCCAGCGGGGCTGACCAGATCCCAGCCCTCCCGGCACTATTGATGGCGCGCACCCAGAAGCGGTAAGTCCCCGCCTCCATCAAACCCGATGTGAAGCTGGTCTCCGTCAGCCCGGATTCATACAGCACGCGATTTGACGGTCCGGCATTGTCAATTCGGTTCACCCAGAACTCATACCGGACTGCCCCTGCAGCACTGTTCCAAGTGAACAGGACAGCCCCTGCGGGCAGCCCATTGCCCCCGTTATTTCCCCCCGGTCCAATCAGTTGCACGCGTGCCGGCGGTGTTTCGAAACGATGAATACTGCTCCAGCTTCCGGTATTTCCCGAAACGTCGACGGCTCTGACACGAACCTGATACTCGACTCCATCAAGAAAGGGGGGGGATGGTGTGAACGATGTCCCAGTCAGATTGGCCCGACGAATGATAACGTTATTCGATGAGTCTGTGACTTCCAGTTCATAGTTCAATGCATCGGGGACCGCGGACCAGGAGACCGGCGACATTGTTGAAGATGTGGCCGAGGTCGGACCCAATACCACCGGCGGAGCAAGGGTATTGAAACGGGCCGCCAGACTCCAGAGCGGGAACCAATGGGGACACCGCATTTCCATTGAAGCAGAGGGCAAACGGCGTTCAGTCACCACACCTATACTTCCGGCGGAAAACGCATAGCCGGAACCCGGAGACCGTATCTCCAATCAGTTCTTTCTGACCCTCGGAGCATGATGGCCAGCCTGGGGCGATGGCGGCTTTGGGTCAGTGCTGATGAGATCGCTGGATGGTCGGCAGTGACCACACTGCCATGCTTTGCGTATCACCGGGGAAGCAGTCGATGATGGATCGCACGATCATTCGATCGTCGTCATGGACCGGTGCAGCCAAGCCGTCGACGTCCGGGAAGCTGTGTCGCAGGCCCGCCAGAATCAGCGACCAGGCTCGATTGTCGGATGACAGCAGCTGTTCGTTTCGGAAACGATCCTGGTAAAATTCTCGAGCCCGGGTTTCATCAAACGCATAGCTCCACAGGTCGAATTCCGCCATCAGCCCGCAGTTCAGCAGATCAGCCCATCGTTCGGATGCTGTTCGCAGCTTATTGACGTACAGCATCTGTTCCGGTCGCAGAGCCGAATCGTTCATGCAGACACTCAGCGATTTGTGACGGACCGTCAGGTGACTTCGGAAGACGTTGTGTGCCAGTGGTTCGATTCTGTCCTCGCCTCGATGACGGTCGCAGGCGATCAAAATCACTGTCCAGACGCGATTCAGCAGATCGTTAACCAGAATCTGTTCGGTGATGGACAGCGCTGGCGGAGATTTGGGACTCAGACCGAACAGATGCAGTGGGTCTCGAATGGAAACTCCATGTTCCAGGTCGTTCAGATCACGCATCCAGCGATTAAAGCGATTTCGGGAATGGATGTAGTAGTCGCCCAGCAGCACGGTCGACAGCTCAGCCGCCTGCTCGATAAGAAGCCGGCTATGAGCCGACACAAGAGCAGTCACTTCCACAAGATAGGCAAGTTTCACGTGAGTCAGACCCGACAGGAGTTAAAGCAACGATCCTTCCGAATGAGAAAGGCTGAGAAACAGAGGAATGGCAAACCTGATGCCGGAAACCTCGATCGTGAGTCTGAAGGTGATCCGGGTGCTCTTCGGAATTCAGAAAACCCCGGAAATTCCCGAAGAATTTCTCCTGATGGCGGCTGAGCACCACGGCTGTCCCTGCAGCCTCAGGTACATTCATGACCCCCAAAGTCAACATGAGTGTTGCCAATTGGCATCAGAATCCGGGCTGGCCGCGTCGCCCTGCCTGGCTGCCAAGGGTTCCGAGGGGCGTTGAACCCCGGTTGGTCGTCGATGGACCAGGAAACACCCGATTGACCGTGTTCGAAGGCGGGAACGGCTTGTCAGGTCACTTGTGGGGCGATATCATCCGCGATTCGTTTCGCGCCACGGGTTCGGAGGCTTGGGTGGTTTTTTCCAGACCCCATGTGACCGAGATCATCCTAAATGCTGGCAGGCAAACGACTTTCGCAGTGTTAAGTGCTCGTGTGAGCCTGGCAGAACGGAACGCACCGTTCGCCGTTTTTGTATTTCGCTGACTGGCTGATTTTGTGTTCGAAGGCATAACAGAAGGTCTGGGCAACGCCTTTTCGGCTTTCCGGGGAACCGGGAAGATCACCGAGGCGAACATCCGTGACGGCATGAAGCAGGTGCGCGCCGCTCTGCTTGAGGCTGACGTTGCGTTTGATGTTGTCCAGGACTTCGTTAAGCGAATGACCGAACAATCGGTCGGCGAAAATGTGCTGAAGTCGCTCCGGCCTGATCAGCAGGTGGTCGGAATCGTGCATCAGGGTCTGATTGACCTGATGGCTGGTGATCACAGCCTGACCATCAACCCGACCGGACTGACCATCATTATGATGTGCGGTCTTCAGGGAAGTGGAAAAACGACAACGTGCGGCAAACTGGCTCGAATGCTGAAGGAAGACGGCGTTGCCCCGATGCTGGTGGCTGCCGACCTGCAGCGACCGGCAGCAATTGAGCAGCTGAAGGTGATTGGTCAGCAGGTCGGTTGCCCGGTCTACCACGAAGATCCGGGAAAGAGCGATCCGGTTCAGGTTTGCCGCAACGGAGTCGCGGAGGCAAAATCAAGCGGAGCTCGCGTTGTCATTCTGGACACCGCCGGTCGGCTGGGCATTGACGAAGAGCTCATGAACGAGCTGCGTCGAATTGACAACAGGGTCGGACCGGACATCTGCCTGTTTGTCTGCGACGCCATGACGGGGCAGGACGCCGTGAACAGTGCTCGGGCCTTCAACGAGGCTCTTGAGCTGGACGGGGTGATCCTCACCAAACTGGACGGCGATACTCGCGGCGGTGCCGCTTTGAGCGTTCGCGCGGTCACGGGAGTCCCCATCAAGTTTGTCGGTGTTGGCGAACAGCTGGACCGGCTGGAGCAGTTTCATCCGGACCGCATGGCCAGTCGCATTCTGGGCATGGGCGATGTGCTGTCTCTGGTGGAGAAAGCTCAGCGCGAATTTGATGAAGAGGAGATGCTGGCCCAGCAGGAGAAAATGCAGCAGGGCCGGTTTACTCTGGATGATTTCCGCAAGCAGATGCGGCAGATCAAGAAACTGGGCTCAATGCGGGAGATCATGAAAATGATTCCCGGAATGGGCCGGGTGGTGGATCAGCTGGGAGATCTGAATCCGGAAGACGACATGCGTCGAATTGAGGGCATCATCAATTCGATGACTCTGGACGAGCGGCAGAATCCCGAAAAGATCGACCGCAGCCGCCGCAATCGCATCGCCAAAGGAAGCGGAGTTCAGGCAGCAGAAGTCAATAAGCTGCTGAAGGACTTCAGTTCCATGGGGCGGATGATGCAGGGAATGTCCAATATGGGCGTTCGTGACCGCCTGAAAGCCGTGAAACAGATGGCGGACGGCGGTATGATGGACCCCAACGCCAGTCTGAAAGAACAGAAAATTCGCAGCAAACGCGGTCCGATCGACAGCGATCAGTTGCGAGATAAGCGAAAAAAACAGCGTAAAGACGCAAGGAAATCCAAGAAGCGCAACCGAAGAAAGTAGGCAATCTGCCGCTTTGGAAGCCGCCGGTGAACATCAGTCGAGGCCCGTTGCCTCAGTTATTACCGCAGATCGCGGGTTTTGGGAGTTGTGAATGTCAGTTCGAATTCGAATGAAGAAGATGGGGCGAAAGCACCGTCCGTTTTACCGCATCTGCATCATGGATCGTCAGCGAGCTCGTGACGGCAAGGCCATCGAGGAAGTCGGTTACTACGACACTTCCGTCGCCGACAAAGCCAAGCGAGTCAGCCTGAACATGGAGCGTGTTGAGTACTGGCTGTCGGTCGGAGCTCAGCCTTCGGAAAAGGTAAATGCTCTGATCAACAAGGTGAAGAAGGGCAAGTTCGGAACGGCCGCTGCACCTCCGCCGATGCAGGCTCCGAAAGTGAAGGAAGAACCGGTCGCCGAAGCTGCCGAAGAAACAGCAGAAGTTGCTGAAACTGCTGCTGAATGATCTGACGTGAGGCATGATCGGGACGCCGCAGCTGCCGGCTGATCGGTACGAGCCAGGTGGTCGCAATGCGGTTTGACGTATTGACACTGTTTCCGGAAATGTTCTCAGGTTATGTCGGGCAGAGCCTTCTGAAGCTGGCCATCGATCGGCAACTGGTGGACGTTCGAACTCACAATATTCGTGATTTCGCAACAGGAAAACACCGTCAGGTCGACGATAAGCCGTTCGGAGGTGGCCCGGGAATGCTCCTGATGTGTGGACCGGTCTTCGACTGTGTCGAAGCTGTCGCTCAGCAGGACGATCGACCAGCTCAGCTGATCATGATGAGTCCTCAGGGGCGTCCTCTGAATCAGCGGCTGGTTGAAGAACTCGCACAACACCGGCGACTGATGCTGATGTGCGGGCGTTACGAAGGGTTCGATGATCGAATCCGTCAGGGCCTCGAGCCCCTGGAGATTTCTGCCGGGGACTTCATCTGTAATGGTGGAGAAGTCCCGGCGATGCTGCTGATTGATGCCGTGATTCGCCTGATTCCGGGTGTTCTCGGCGACGAAACCAGTAGCCGGTACGATTCGTTCAGTGAAACAGGACTGCTCGAATATCCGCAGTTTACTCGCCCTCGCGAGTTCCGCGGAATGACAGTTCCGGACGTGTTGCTGAACGGAAATCATGAAGCCATCGCAAAATGGCGTCATGCGGAAAGTGTGAAGCGAACAGCAGAACGCCGAGCGGATCTGCTGACGGAAATCGACTGAAATATGGCCTTTCCGGCCAGTCGGCGAGCACAAAAACGGTCGCCATCGGACTCTGTGGTCATTGTGAAGAGGAATGGTTTCATGAGAAACAAGTTGCTGGACATCGCAGAACAGTCAAGTCTGCGAGCTGACAAGCTGAACTTCGCTGTTGGCGATACCGTTGACGTCCATACTCGAATTCTGGAAGGCAGCAAAGAACGCATCCAGGTATTTAGCGGAGTCGTCATTGCTCGCCGAGGTTCGGGAACGGGCGAAATGTTCACCGTTCGCCGCATCGTTCAGGGGGAAGGCGTTGAACGCACATTCCCTGTCAACTCACCCAAAATCGCCAGGGTCGAAGTCAAGCGACACGGCCGAGTCAAGCGAGCCAAGCTGTTCTACCTGCGTGAACGCACGGGCAAGGCCACTCGCCTTCGGGAACGGAAGCCAAAGGCCTGGGAAATCGATCCCGGCAGTTCTGCGAACTAGCCCCTTCGGCAGTCGATGAAATCTGAATCGGCGATGGTCTCGGATGTTCGCATTCGATGCCGTCGCGCTTTCGCTGCGCGACAGCCAGGTCTGACGAAGCATGAACGGACTAAACTCACGAATCGGTGCCGTGATCCGAAATCTGGCGGCGCCGCTACAGCGGATCATCCTTCGCAGAGTTGCAGGAAAAGGGTCTGCTGCGAGCCACCTGTCATTGGGGGACCGGGGTGAGCAGGCTGCCGTTCGGTTTCTGAAGGCTCGGGGATTCAAAATCCTGCAGCAGCAATACCGCAATCAGTTCGGAGAGATTGACATTGTTGGCCGGCACGCCGGCCGGATCGTGTTCGTCGAGGTCAAAACACGGACGTCCGACGAACGAGGGCTGCCGTCCGAAGCGGTCGATCGTCGAAAACAGCAGCAGCTGACTCGCCTGGCTCTCGTGTGGCTGAAAAAATACGGGAAGCTCAACCAGTCAGCTCGGTTTGACGTCGTCTCCATCCTGTGGCCAACCGATTCAGAGATCCCGCAGATTCAGCACATTCCCAACGCCTTTCAACCCACCGGTTTCGGACAGTTTTTCAGCTGAAACGTAGCTGGTTGAGGAAATTGCTGATTTTCCGGGGAATCAATTCGGCATTGGGACCGGATCGGCAACTGTCCATCCGTCGTTCCGGCCGTTCCGTTGTCAATTCGGAAAACTGCGGACGGGCGAGTCTATCTGTCACCCTGATCTGACGGATTCGAAATGTCTCCTCAGGTGCTGTATCTGGAAAACGAGAGCTGGCTGCGCACCGTCGTGCGCAGTCGTGTCAGTGAACCGGAAGCTGTGGATGACATCATGCAGAATATCGCCCTGGCGCTGGTGCGTCAGCGCGACAGTCTTTCTGAAATCCAGCGAGTCGGTTCGTGGCTTTATCAGGTGGCGGTTCGCCAGGTTCTGATGTATCGACGGTCTCGAGGACGGCGACGACGCTTCGAGAATCAGCTCGTTGACCGGACGGCTGCCGGTGAGATGGACAGTGTCGAACAGCTTTCACCGGTGGATCGGGTTCTGGCAGCCGAACAGCGGGATCAGGTTCGCGAGGCCATGGACCAGCTGGACGAAATTGACCGGCAGATCCTGATGCTGAAATATTCGGAGAACTGGTCGTACCGGGAACTGTCGGAACGACTGGGAGTCAGGGAAGACACTGTGGAATATCGTCTTACCAAAGCCCGCAAACACCTGCGGCGACTTCTGAAAGATTCGTTTCAGGAAGCTCAGTCATGACTCGCACCCTTGACCAGCTCATCCAGCGATGTGTTGACAACGAACTGACGCAGACGGAACGACACCAGCTGCTCAGCCAGCTGGAATCTGTTTCGGACGGCTGGAAACAGCTGGCGTGTACTTATCTGGAAGAACAGCTGCTGGCCTCGGCTGTGGTCGATCAGGAACTGCAGACTGCCGTCCGGCTGGCAGGCAGTCATTCAGACAACCGGCCCGAGCGGCGGCACTGGTTTCATCACCCCCTGACGTCTGCGGCGCTGATGGCGTGCATTGCCTTCCTGCTGGGAGTCCTTGTTCGCGGAGTGCCACAGTCCGGTGATGCGCAGCAGATTGCAGCTTCCGGTGGATCCGTCGCTTCTCAGACAGAACCCTCATTGCCGATGGCATCTTCAGCAGGTGGAGCATCGACCCAGCGGGAAGTGCCCGAGGGTCAGGTGGTCAGTGACGGGGCCGCCTATCGCATGCGGCTGGAACCCGATGGTGGTCGAGCGCGCGAGTTGTCCGTATTTGACGACCAGGATCAGTTTCTGTCGGCACTTGAGGAATTTCAGCGAGCTGCAGGGCAGATGAATCAATCTGCGTTCGACAACGATCTTCATTCAGAATTTCGCTGGGTTCGAATTTCCGTGGGTGGCCGAACAGTGCTGATTCCTGTCCGAAACGGGGACTCGCTTCCTGAATTCAACTGAACAATGTGATGCCCGGATTCATTGTGAATTCCAGAGGCAAATTGTGGTGTCTGTCCGTCGTCCGGATCAACCCGGCCTGAAGACCGTGCTGAAAGGATTTCCAATGCCTCGCTGTCTGCCCCTTGCTGCCTCTGTGGTCGTCCTGCTGTTGAATTCATTGGCGATTGCGGACCCTCCCGCCGCTGCCGGACAGACGGCATCGGGCGGTCAGAGTCTGTCGATCAGCATTTCCAGTTCCTCAGCCAGCACATCGGCTTCGGGTAGCGAGCCTCAGGTGGTGACTCAGGGAAAGATCGTGGTCATTGGCGCTGATGGCAAGCGGCAGGAGTTTGATCTGGGCGAAGCCGACCTGATGCCCGGCGAAGGCAGTGACGAGCCGCGCTACATGCTGGGCCTCGCCTGTGTCCCGGCCGATCCGCTCCTGAGAACTCACCTGAAGCTTGGCGAGACGGGTCTGGTCGTTCAGGGAGTTTCCAAAGGAATGCCGGCCGACAATGGCGGAATTCGACCGGACGATATTCTGGTCAAGGTTGGCAACCAGGAACTTCGGCAGCTGTCCGATCTGGTGACGGTTGTTGCCGAATCGAAGGGCAAGCCACTGCCCGTTCAGCTCATCCGTGCGGGCGATAAAAAGCGAGTCACTGTCACAGCGGTAATGTCCACTTCGAAGGAAGCTTTGGCTGCCGCAGCCAGCGGAAGTCCGGCCGACCTTTCAACGTTCATGCAGTCATTTCCAGGTTCAGCGGGGGCGTTCGCCGGAGCTGGTTCAACACAGCTGCTGGGGCCAGGAATTGAACTGAAGGAAGGAACAGACCTCAAGGCTCATGTTGCAGAAATGATGAAGCAGATGCAGGAACGCATGTCTCAGAAATCGGGAGCCACTGAGCAACGGGAAGGCGGCGAAAAGTCCCCGTTGGAACGTGAACTGGAAGCACTGCGAAAAAGAATCGCCGAACTGGAAGGGCGTCCCGGAGCAAAAGCCGAGGCAGCGGCTGAGTCCCGATCCCAGTCGCAGTTCGGATCTGCATCAGGATCCGCTTCCGGGTCTGCGTCCGGATCCGCCTCTGGATCTGTTTCCGGGTTCTGATGCCGTTTCAGGATCACAGAGCCCTGACGAAAGTCAGAATGCTTCGCAAGTTCATTTTTTGGCCGACCGGCATTCGGTCGACATCGAGAGCCTGAACCAAAAAAGAAAGACCGAGGATCAATCTCCTCGGTCTCGTCCGAACAATCCAGTCCTGTCAGCAGGTGATCGTTACCCTCCGCAGCACGTCGATTGCGGAGCACAGCAGGTGGGTTCAGGAGCACAGCAGGTCGGCTGACAACACTTCGTCGGGCGACACTTCTTCAGCAGACGTCGCAGCACTCCGTGTCGTGGCTGCGAGCAGGGGTCACAGCAGGGAGCAGGTTCGCAGCATGGCTGGGGAGCCGGACAGCAGACGGGGGCCGGTGCGGGACAACACACAGGTTCCGGGGCACAGCATGGTTCGGGAGCACAACACGGGTCCGGCGGACAGCACGGATCGCAGCATTTCTTCCGGAAGCAGTCGAACAGACCGGCTTCAGATGACTGAGGTGCAATTACTCCGCTGACGACGGCCATCGCCAGCAATGTCAAAACAAAACGCATTGAATGTCTCTCCAAAATCTCGTCCTGGGAAGGAAGAGCACACCGCGGTGCTCGAACTGTCACAACGAGTATGGACCACGAGTTGTTTCCGAGCGTGAACAGAATTCGGGATCATCGTGTTCTTGTCGAGATTTTCGAGACCCGGATCCGGTCCGGTTGACTCGGCAAACATTGTTCATTCACGTTGACACTTCCGATTGGTCGGAATGCACCTCCGGCCTGCTGAGGCTGAGATCAGACGGGTGCGACGACAATGCCGCGGAAGCCAACGTGCCATGCTGATCGAGCGATGTTCGCAGCATTGCTGCAGGCGGAAGTGTTCAGTTCCCCTTGCCGGCATCCGGCAACGACATCGGTTCCGGTGCGGCAAAGGTGAGATTCAGCTGTCCGGGTTCGCTGTCGGCGGCTGTTGTCACCGAGACCTTCCATTCACCGGTCGCGAGGCGGCACAGTTTACCGGACTCGGTCGAGCAATAGCCGAACGACATTCGCAGACCCAGTGTCGCCGTACCGACAACACCGGACAGCGGAACCTGAAACGCGGCAGCGTCTCCTTCCACAACAGCCTCATCACGCCCGACAGCATCATCCGCACAGATTGAGTCGCCATCGAGCGTCACGACTTCCCATGTGACCGGTGCCAGAGAATTCAGCTGATGTCCATCGGGCACTTTCAGCAGCACCGTGACGTTCAGCGGCTGATCCGGGATTATTGTCACATCGGGCAGCGAAGCGGCGTTCTCCCAGCTCGAAGACGAACGGTCGCCGGTCTGCATCACGGGAGGCTGCAGTCCGCTGATTGTCAGTTCCGAAGCCTGTTTTGAATCCAGGCTGACCTTCAGAATGCGGTGGTTGTTGGTATCGGCGATGAACAGAGTTCCATTGGCGACCGCCAGCCCGGCAGGTTCATTCAGTTCGGCTCCGTCGTCACGGATCGACTTCCCCGCCAGACCGGTGCCCATCCATGTCGTAACATCGCCGCTGTTGACGTCGACCTTTCTGATTTTATGGTTGTAGGCGTCGGCCACGTACAGAGCATGATCATGGAAGGCCACTCCCAGAGGATGCTGGAATCGAGCTCGAGCGCCCTGACCGTCCGTGTCGCCGAACGCAAACAGAGACTCTCCTCGCGGAAGTTCAGAGGTGCCTGCCAGGGTTGCCACACGCACTGGAAGTGCCAGACGAACCTGTCGAACGGCACTTCCCTCACTATCGGCCACGTACAGTATGGAACGATCCGAATTGACGGCCAGTCCGGATGGCTGAGCAAACGAACTGCGTTCAGCGGTTCCATTGATGACATCTTCCCGGCCGTTCCCCGCAAAGACATCAATTCTCTGCGATCCCATGCGATGAGCCCAGATCTGGTGTGGTCCTGCCATCGCGATATACAGGGTGTGATCCACGATCAGAAGATCCCAGGGACTGTTCAGGTCTGTCTTCAGCAGTGAACCGCCCTTTCCGGCAGGTGGCCCCTGCCGGCCGGTTCCTGCCAGAGTCGTCACGGTTTTTTCACTGAGACTCACCTGTCGCAGCAGATGATTTTCTGTGTCCGCCACATACAGAACATCATCAGCCAGCGCCATGCCCTGCGGATGGTCAAACGACGCGTCCGAAAAACTTCCGTCGGTTCGCCCCTGTTGGCCACTGCCGATGACTTCCTGCACAGTGCCTGCCATATCCGTCACGACAATTCGGTTGTGACTGCTGTCAGAAATGAACAGACGCGATGAGGCTTCGTCTGCCAGAATCTTTCCCGGATACCGCAGAGCGGTCGGCTCGGCCCGCCCGGATTCCAGATCAAAGACCAGCGGCTGTTCGTCCAGCGTCCCGCGGGCTCGATGGTATTCCACCAGCTTCTCAATGATCTGGTCGAACATCTCGCGGCTGCCTTCGCCACTGCGAGCTCCCACGTAGCGGCCGGTGGGATCGATCAAAGCCAGTGTCGGCCAGGAACGAACTCCGAACTTGCGCCAGATCGTCAGGTCGCTGTCGTTAATCACCGGGTGCCGAATTCCGTATCGCAGAATGGCCTCGCGAATGCTGTCCGCCTGTTTTTCGTTTTCGAACTTCGCCGAATGAACGCCGATCACCACCAGTTCGTTTGGATACTTTTCCTCCAGATACTTCAGGTCCGGCAGGACATGCATGCAGTTGATGCAGCAGTAGGTCCAGAAATCAATCAACACGACTTTCCCGCGAAGATCCTTCAGAGTGATGGGAGTCGAAGTATTCAGCCAGCCATGTCCTCCATCCAGAATTCCCACCGGAACCGCGACGGCATCCGGAAATGGATTGGCAGGTACCGGCGGTTTCGCTACGACTTTCTCTGTGACCTCTGCCTCGGCCGATTCGGTTTCAGAATCCTGAGCCATTAGCGGGCAGGCGGTCAGAATGAGCATTGCCAGAGGGATCAGTCCGGCGGTCAACGGCAGAGAAACTCTCATGGCAAGAATCTCGATGCAGCAGGGTCAGAATCGGTGGGAAGGAACGACATCCGCGAGGGGAAACATCACAGACCGACCATCGATTCCCACGGCTGACCGGCAGAAGGCTGGCGGGAAGCAGAAGTCCCCGGAATGCCAGGCGACCTGTTAGTCGGCGGGCGAAACGGGAACACCCAGTTGTCGCAGCGAATTCCGGGTGCGTGACGTTTCCGTGTACACTTCGGCATGGATGCCCAGGCTTCTGGCCTTCAGCACATAGGGTTCGATGTCATCGGTGTAAAAACAATTGTCGGCCGAGCAACCGGCTTTGGCAAGCGCGTCATGGTAGATCGCCGCATCCGGTTTTAACGCACCGACTTCAAATGATGTTGTCAGAGCGTCAAAGAGCTGAAGAACGTCAAATGACTGCTGAATGAACTTCAGGTGAGTCAGGCTGGGATTTGACAGGAGAACCAGACGAATTCCCAGACCGGACAGTCCTCAGCAGCGGAACAATGGATTCGTTCAGCCAGAAGATATCCGCCGCAGCGTACTTCAGATCTGCGAAACTGATGCCGCGGTCCAGTTCGCGTTCCAGAGTCGCATGAAAATCCTCTTCCGAGATTCGGCCGGACTCCAGCTGCAGCTGCAGGCCCGTTCCCAAAAGCAGGTCTCGAGCATGATCCGGGCTGATTCCGCACACCTCAGCCACCTGATCGCACATCCGGTCGTGTGAAAAGTACACCAGCACATTGCCCATATCGAACAGACATGTCTTGATCGTCACAGTGCGACTTTCCGTGAAGCATTCATCAGAGGAACAAGCTGATTCCGCATCCGGACCATCCGGAGCGGCGAATGATAGCACGACCGGTGACAATGTGATCGGGAATGCATCGCTTTCAAAGTGGGACCTGAAACAATGACATCCAAATTCCTGTCCCATGAAATCATCGGCATCAGACTTGCTGGATGGTGCCTGGTAAAGACGTGCGTTCAGAGACTAGACTGTCGGCTGCAGGACAGAATTCCGGTCGGGAGAACTTTTTTCATGCAGGTGACCATCACGGCCGTGGGGCCGGATAACAAAGGACTGGCGGATCCCATCGTCCACTACGTCTCGGGAGCAGGTGCGAACATCTTTGAGATTCAGATGTATGACCGCGACAGCGAGCATCTGTTCGCCATGCTGATGCGCATTGACTGGCCCGACGAAACCGCTCCGGTGGCTCAGCTGCGAAAGCACCTGCAGGAAATCGGTCAGATGAAAGGCCTTGAGGTTCGGGTGTGGTCCCGCGACGAACACGCTCGTCCGCCACGAATCGCCATCTGTACCACTTATCGCACCGAACCGCCGCTGGCGGTGATGCGAGCCATTCGGGATGGACGGCTGAAGGCAGAAGCCGCCGTGATGATCGGCAACCGAAACGCGTGTCGCAGTGTGGCCGAACAGTTTGATGTTCCCTGGGAAAACATCGGCGATGCCGCGGGAAATGTCGACTACTCGCAAATGGAAAAACTGATCGACCGTCACGAAATCGATTACGTTGTGCTGGCTCGATACATGCGTGTCCTTCCGGCGGAGATCTGCTGGAAGTTTGCCGGCGGGAGGATCATCAATCTGCACCACGGACTGCTGCCTCCGTTTCCAGGATTCCGTCCATACGAAGATGCGCATCAGCACCACATGCTGTGCTTTGGTGCTACGATTCATTTCATTGTTCCGGAACTGGATGCCGGTAATCGATCATTCACCAGGCCACCTTCAACGTTCGTCCGGGAACGTCGCTGGAAGACATCAAACGCCAGGGAGAGGCGACAACGAACCCAACTGCCTTGTGGAAGGACTTCGGCGGGTCGTTGATCGTGAAGTGGAACTGCACTTTCATCGCATTGTTCGAAAACATCACTGAACACGACAGCGGGATCCCGCATTGTGTGGGGAACGCTGAGCACAGCCATTGCCAAAACATTACCGGAGTCTGAACCGTGGCCGAAAACTTTGATCTGAATGTTCACGGGATTACCGTCACAGATGTCTATCGCAATCCGGACCCGCCCACGCTTTATGAAGAAGCCATCCGCCATGATACCGGAACAAGTATTTCGGATGCCGGCTGTCTGATTGCCTATTCCGGCGACAAGACCGGACGTTCGCCTCAGGACAAGCGAGTCGTGCGGCATCATTCGTCGGAAAAGGACGTCTGGTGGGGCCCCGTCAATTTTCCGCTGGACGAAATGACGTTTTCGATCAATCGTGAACGAGCCATCGATTATCTGAACACTCGGTCTCGGCTGTACTGCATTGATGCATTCGCAGGCTGGGACCCGGCAACGCGCCTGAAGGTGCGAGTCATCTGTGCTCGCCCCTATCACGCCCTGTTTATGCACAACATGCTGATCCGCCCCACGGATGCAGAACTGGCGGACTTCGGTCAGCCGGATTTTGTGATTTACAACGCAGGCGGCTTCCCTGCCAACCGCTACACCACCGGGATGACTTCCCGCACCAGCGTGGATCTCAGCCTTGAACGCAAAGAAGTCGTGCTGCTGGGAACTGAATACGCCGGTGAAATGAAGAAGGCGGTGTTCACATACATGAATTACCTGCTGCCTCGCCGAGGCATTCTGTCGATGCACTGCTCGGCAACGGCCGATCGCCAGACCGGGCGTTCATCCGTGCTGTTCGGACTGTCCGGCACCGGCAAGACCACGCTGTCCGCAGATCCGAATCGCTATCTCATTGGCGATGACGAACACGGCTGGTCAGACGACGGGGTATTCAACATCGAAGGTGGCTGTTATGCAAAAGCCGTTTATCTGACTCGCGAATCCGAACCCGAAATCTTTGATGCTCTGAGATTCGGCGCCGTCCTGGAAAACGTGGTCTATGATCGCAGCGGACACCATGTGGATTTCGCAAATACTTCGATCACCCAGAATACTCGAGGAGCCTACCCGATCGAGCACATGCAGAACGCGAAGATTCCATGTGTCGCCGATCATCCGACGGACGTGATCTTTCTGACCTGCGACGCGTTTGGGGTTCTCCCTCCGGTCAGCCGACTGACTCCGGCTCAGGCCATGTACTACTTCGTCAGTGGCTATACGGCGAAAGTCGCCGGGACCGAAATGGGAATCAATGAGCCTCAGGCAACGTTCAGTCCGTGCTTCGGAGGTCCGTTCCTGGTCTGGCATCCTTCTCGTTATGCAGAACTGCTGGCAGAAAAAATCAGGAAGCATGAAGCATCGGTCTGGCTGGTCAATACCGGCTGGTCCGGCGGACCTTACGGGATCGGCAGTCGAATGCCGTTGCGGTTTACCCGGGCAATTGTGGACGCCATTCATCAGGGGACTCTGAAGGAAGCACCGAAGGTCGTGGATGACACGTTCGGCTTTGAGATCGTTCAGGAATGTGCCGGAGTGCCCCGCGAAATGCTGCAGCCGTCTCTGGCGTGGCGTGATGCCGAAGAATACCGGCAGGCTGCCGGAAAGCTGGCGGCCCTGTTTGCGAAGAACTTCAAGACCTATGCCGGTGAATGCTCGGCCGAAGTCGCCGCTGCCGGCCCAACATCCGGCTGAGCAGCCTGTCTTTCGCGGTCACCCTGCGCCAAGGCCGGTGCAGTCGGTCGTATGCTGTCGCGTTCGGTCATTCCCTGTCGGGGTGCGCCTGAGGATGGCCTCATCCCCGGCTGCCCTGCTGCGGATCGGGCAGATCCCCCATAACCGCTGCAGTCCGCAGGATCGGATTTTTTCCGATGAGTGCCAATGTTGACATTCTGCAACATTCCCGCAGCTTCGTGACAGCCCCGACGACGCGTTCAATGATTCGGTCGGGCGTCACAGATAGGGGTAGTTAATCCGGATTCCGAATGTACCGTTTGGGCGCGGCCAACTGAACCTTTCCGGCACCATTGCGCGCGTTATGCGGCAGTGGTGAGTCGGAATCTGTTTCTGAGCGGATGCAATTGATGCTTTTTTCCGTCCCTGGCGTTTTCCATAAGCTACAGAGTACGCAGGTCGCAGACTCTGTGGGCGTGCCCGGGGTGACAGGACCGTCAGATTCAGCAGATTCAGGATTTACGGAATGGCCACTCTCATGGCCGACCAGCCACAACGACACTCTGAAGACAGATCGCAGCAGGATCTCATGACTTCGATCCCCCCTAACTGGCCTGATGCTCAGACTCGAGTTCAGGTGCCGGTTCCCGCATCAGCCGTCACCGAAGTGCGACGGGTGAGCAGCCGAATTAACCGTGAAAATGCACCGGCACTCGGCAACGGAACCGATCGTCCGGTAACCTTCTGGGCTGTGCTGGATGCCTTTCGTCGTCGCTGGATCCCCACGCTGGCTGTTGCCATTCCGGCTGCAATGCTGGTGTCAAGCCTTCTATGGAACATGATTCCGGCTCGCTATGAATCGACGGCCCTGCTGCGACTGAATCAGCATGAACAGAAACTGCTGAAAAGCGGAACGGAACAGTTCGAAGACTTCCGGGTCTGGCGAGACAGCCAGATCAACTTCATGAAAACCGATCCGGTCCTGAGAGCAGCCATCCGAGTGGATGGAGTCAGCGAAACTCCCACTCTGAGAAACCAGCCGCATCCAGTGGAATACCTTCGGGAAGAACTGGAAGTGGAATCAGATTTCAGCCCTGAGTTCATCAGCATCACGCTGGCTGGCGAACACCCCGAGATCGGCCCGAATCGTAAATGCGGTGAAGGACGTCTATCTGGATGATGTTGTGTACAGTGAACGCAATGACCGGGTTCGTGACCTGCGGGCACTTGAAGGAAAGTACAGAGACGCGGACACGAACGTCAAACAGAATCAGTCCCGGATTGACGGACTGGCAGAAGAACTCGGCACGGGTGATTCAAAGGTCGCCATCATTAATCAGGGCCTGCTCCAGCAGTCTCTGGGAGCCATGCAGTCAGATCTGCGGGCTCTGATGGAGAAATTCGTGAAGAAGAATCCATCCGCCAGTATCTGGAAGGAACGCGGACTGCCGCTGGATCGCCTGAACACGCCGCTGGGCGGACTTGATCCAACAGCCTCACACGCGTCCGCCGGGGCGGCGGATCCGATGATCAACCTGCGACGTCAGCTCATGAGCGTTCAGGGCCAGATTCGCCAGTTTCGAGCCTTTAGCCGCAACGACGACCATCCGGACCTGCTGGCACTGCTGCAGGTTGAACGGGATTCGAAGGCCGCCATCAGCGGCGGACTGCCCGACGATGATGGCCTCGCGAATCTCGATTTCGATATGACTCACTGATCAAACAGCGAGAGAAACTGCCGAGTGAAGAATGAGCCGCCAAGCTGAAACTTGACCGCATGGGAGCACGCGTTGTTGAACTGGAACGGGAAAAGGAAGGCATCTCTCACCTGGTCGACGAGCGCAAACGTCTGATCGAGGAAATCACCGCGCGTCAGCGGGAACTGGATGCTCCGCCGCGAGTCACCGTGGTGCAGGACGCCAATGTGCCTGAAAAACGCAACCTGAAGGCTCGAACGCAGGCGTCCATCCTGGGCGGACTGGGAACTCTGTTCGCGATCATTGGTGCCTTCACGATGTACGAATGGTTTTCACATCGCGTCGGATCAACGTCGGACATTGCCAACGCGGTGAACCTGCGATTGATCGGTGCGATTCCTTCCCCCGACAAAGGTGGGTTGCTGGGACTGGGGATTTTTGCCGGCAAAGTGAACTATGACGAATGGAATCGCGCTGTGATTGAATCGATGGACGTCGTCCGGACCTTCCTGATGCGGCACATTGATCCATCGCGGCCAGCTTCGATTCTGATCACCAGTGCGTCGGCCAACGAAGGCAAGACAACTGTATCGTGCCAGCTGGCAGCCAGTCTGTCACGAATCGGGAAACGCGTTGCCGTTGTGGACTGTGACTTCCGACGTCCCTCCGCTCATCTGATGATGGGTGGCGAACCAGGACCGGGGATCTGTGAATATCTGCGAGGCGAGGCATCTCTGGAACAGATCTGTCAGGTCACGGAAGCTCGGGACTAACATTCATCCCCGCCGGACAGATCGATCAGGACGTTCTGCAGAAGCTGCCTTCGACGGTGGCCGAAGCCTGATTGCAACACTGAAGCAAAACTTTGACTTTGTTGTCATCGACACATCGCCGCTGCTGTTTGTCGCCGAACCTTCCATGTTGGCCCAGAACGCCGACATGGTGCTGCTGTCAACTCGAAAGGACTACAGCCGCATTCCGTATGTTGCTCAAAGCCGGGATTCGCTGCGAAGCCTGCAGGTTCCGCTGCTGGGAGCAGTGATGGTGGGATCGGACTCAGATTTCCAGCGTCAGACCTACGGCTACCGACAGGAAGTTCAGAAATCCTCACGAAATCGCTAGGCCGTCAGAGTCAGCCACCGGGAACACTCGGCCGTCCCCGTCGGGACTGATCAATCATGATTTCAAAAGCATCACAGTTTGACGGCACCTTCACGGTGGACGTGGAAGATTACTTTCACGTCTCAGCGTTTTCGTCGGTCATTTCTCCGGCGGACTGGAATCAGTATGAATGCCGGGTCGAACGAAATACACATACGGTTCTGAACATCGCCGCTCAGTCGGGGACGGTGGGAACGTTTTTCATTCTGGGCTGGGTTGCTGACCGGTTTCCGAAACTGGTCAGTGAAATCCGTCAGGCCGGTCATGAAATCGGCTGTCACAGCCAATGGCATCAGCTGGTGTATGAACTCGGCCCGGAACGATTTCGCAGCGACCTGATCCAGTCACGCGACGCGCTGCAGCAGATCACGGGTGAAGCTGTCATCGCTTATCGTGCTCCCAGCTTCTCGGTCACTCGTCAGTCCCTGTGGGCACTGGAAATCCTGGCCGAGGAAGGATTTCAGACGGATTCCAGTATCTATCCGGTCCGACACGACCGCTACGGAATCCCCGGTTCTCCAACCGCACCTCACGTCATTGAGACACCATCCGGACCCATTCGTGAGTTCCCCGGCATGGTGTGCGAGGTTGGAAAAGCCCGAGTTCCGGTGGGTGGAGGCGGCTATCTGAGACTGCTGCCGTGGTTTGTCACCGAGCGCATGCTGCGTCAGGTGCGCCAGCAGAACCGGCCACTGAACGTCTACATTCATCCCTGGGAATTCGACCCTCAGCAGCCGAAGATTTCAGCGTCCGTAAAATCCCGGTTTCGCCACTATCAGAACCTGAAGACGACTGCCGGAAAGATTCGGAGTCTGCTGACGGCCTTCCGACTGACAACGATGTCAGATGTACTGAACGCCGAGCCTGGAACAGAATCCACTTCGGTCCGGACAACAGCAGAACCGGCGGTGAGTCGATGAAGCCGCGTATTCTGTACATCACTCACCGTGTTCCCTGGCCGCCGGATCGAGGCGACCGAATTCGGACATGGAACATCCTGAACTTTCTGGCCGAACGAGCCGACGTTGATCTCATCTGCCTGGCAGACGAGCCCGTCTCGCGTGAAACCCGTCTGGCCCTGGAAGCAGTCACCCACCGGCTCGCGATCGTTCCGCATACCGGAGGTCGCCGGTATCTGCGCGGGCACTCTCTGGCGTCCGGACATACGGTGACCGAAGGGTTGTTTGAATCACGAGTCCTGAAATGTGTTGTTCGGGAATGGAACCGGACTGCTCAGTACACGTCGGCGCTGGCGTCCTCGTCCGGAATCGCCCGTTACATTCAGAAGCCGCTGCTCAACCGAGTCGGACAGGTGTGGATTGACCTGATTGATGTCGACAGTCAGAAGTGGCTGGATTATGCCGCGTCGGCGTCGTTTCCCATGTCACTGGTTTACCGGCTGGAAGGCCGACGACTCAGGAAGCTTGAGTGTGAACTGGCCGCTTCAACTGACCGGATGCTGGTCGTCAGTGAAGCCGAACGCAGCCTGTTTCGAGCGTTCTGCCCGAAGGCACCCATTCAGGCCATCGGCAACGGCGTCGACATTCAGTATTTCACTCCGACAAAGTCCCGGACAACACCGCATTCCTGTGTCTTTGTCGGTGTTCTGAACTATCTGCCCAACAGCGATGCCGTCAAGTGGTTTGCGGGCAGCGTCTGGCCCCGCGTGCGGCAGCAGTATCCGGATGCGGTGTTCCGCATCGTTGGACGGAATCCTCCTGCAGAAATCCAGGCGCTGAAGTCTGTGCCAGGCATTGACGTGGTGGGATCCGTACCTGACGTTCGTCCCTGGCTGCATCAGTCCAGCTGCGTGGTTGTGCCGCTCAGAATTGCTCGCGGCGTCCAGAACAAGGTCCTGGAAGCCATGGCCTGCGGTCGCCCCATCGTCTCCTCGACAGCCCCGCTGAAAGGCCTGGACGTGGAACCGGGCCTGCAGCTGCTGCAGGCCGATTCGGTGGATGAATGGGTCGCAGCCATCTCTTCGATCTTTGCCGATCGATGCCGAGCAGAAGACCTGGGCATCGCAGCCAGCGCGTGGGTTCAGCTGAATCATCGCTGGGATGCCTGCCTTGAACCGCTCGTGGAACTGCTGGAAACCCGAAGCTCGTCGCCCGAACAGGAAATCGAGGTGAACGGATGAAGGGCTTAATTTTCACTTATCTGCTGACGTTCCTGGGTGTATCGTCCAGCATCATTTCCCCGTTCTACGGCTTTCTCGCCTACGTCGCGCTCGCACTGCTGAAACCCGACGCGCTGTGGGAACACAGTGTGCACGGCGGGCGTTTCAGTCTGATCGTAGCGGCAGCCATGCTGGCCAGCTGGCTGTTTCGAGGTTGCGGAAACTGGGACCTGGGCGGAGCACGTCGAGTTGTTTTTCTGTTTGTCGGCTTTTGGCTGTGGGCATTGATACTTGCCTGTATCGCCGAAAGCCCGCCACATGCGTGGACCTATGTGGAACAGATGTCCAAAATCCTGCTGCCGTTCCTCGTCGGAATTACGACGATCCGAGACATCAAAGACCTGAAATCACTGGCCTGGGTCATCGTCCTGTGCCAGGGCTATGTGTGCTTCGAAATGAACGTCCGCTACTTCGGCGGCTACAACTATTTGTACTTCATCGGCTTCGCCGGGATGGATAACAACTCAGTGGCGATTGGCTTCGTCGTCGTACTGGGAGTTGCTTTCTTTCTGTTCCTGAATACCGAACGCTACTTTGGCAAACTTGTGCTTGCGGGCTGCATGGCCTTCATTCTGCATGCCATTCTGTTTTCGTTCTCGCGAGGAGCCATGCTGGCGACGGGGATCGGGGTCATGATCTCCTTCTTCCTGATCAAGAAGACTCCCGCTCACTATTCAATGTTCGCAGTTGGTCTCGCCGCGGCTCTGTACCTTGCCGGGCCGGAAGTTCGAGACCGATTCATGCGAACTTTTGAGAAGACAAAGACTGGAGAACGTGAAGCGTCTGCTCAAAGCCGGCTGAATATGTGGATGGACTGCTGGGATGAATTCAAGAGCGACCCGATTCTGGGCTGCGGGCCGGACCATTGGCCTCTTCGAGCGCGAGCACGAGGCTGGACGAAAGTTCTTGAAGCTCACAGCCTGTGGATCCAGACCACCGTCGAGACAGGTGTTCCGGGCATCATGATGTATGCCGGCTTTTATCTTCTGGTGATCGGAAGATGCATCTCCCTGTTGAGGCAGATTCCGGAACGGGCTCCGCCGTGGTACGGAGATTCCTGCCGCATGACCATCGCCGCGCTTTGTGGTTTCTTCGTCGCAGCGCAGTTCGTCACGCTTGAAGCACTCGAGGTGCCGTATTACGTCGCGCTTCTGGGTGCGGGGACAATCATGATTTACCAGCGAGCCAAAGCGAGGGGCGATTTCGACGAAGATGAGTCGGACTGGAGGGATCAGCAGCCAGTCGTCCGGCCTGCAGTCGTCACCGGATCGCTTGAATTTCCCATGTACGGAATCATGAACTGAGTACTGTGAACGTCATTTTATGAATCCTGCCGGAGTCATTTCTGCAGGCGGATAGCTGTCTCCTCCTGTTTACTGCTTCGCAATTGATCCAGAGCCTGCATCGACAGAATCATGAGACTTGCCTACTTTATCCTTCTATGCGCGTCCGGCGTGGTGACTGCCATTGCCATTCGTGACATCTGGAACGAGCAGCAGGAGAGCAACGAGAGGGCGCGGCACACTGCCTATCAGGTTCCGACCAGTGTGGCAGCGACAGATCCGACCGAACACTTCGAACTGGATCCGGAAATTCGTCGGCGGATCGACGAAGTCCTGAGCGAACAGGCGGAACCGTTGCTGCCGGATACTCACTCTTCTGAAGTGCCAGGCACAGAAGATGAAGTGCAGCCATCAGCGACTCGGGAAACAGAGACCACTGAAGTTCCGCGGAGTCCCTCCAGCGAAAATGCGGTCAGTAGTGTCAGAGCGGCTTCCATCAGCGAGATCGTTGCTGTTCCGGAAGCCGCCCGTTCAGTGGACCACCTAAACGACATCAACGTCGCCGCAGATCTCGTCACGAAAGAGATGCTCCCAAAAACCCGGACGGACGAAGGAATCCGCCACTCCGCGCCTCAGCATCCGCAGATGCTGACGCCTGGAAACTTTCTGTATCTGGGTGCATTTCGGCCGCCGCACTACGACGCGAATCAGAAAAACTTTGCCTACGGAGGATGTGGTCTGGCATATCGTGACAACGGAGATCCCGACGGGCCGGATGATGGCTTCCCCGGTTCGCTGTACCTCATGGGAGGTGCAAAGGATCAGCTGGTTGCAGAAATCACGATCCCGAAGCCGGTGATATCACGTGAAAAGAAGATGGACGACCTGACAGAAGCAGAAGTGCTTCAGCCTCTGGGAGACATCACCGGAGGAATTCGTGCTCAGATGAGTGCAAATGTCAGTGAACCGTTTGAAATCGGGGGCCTTCATTACACCGACGCTCGTCTCCACTGGACATTATTCAAATTCTACAACGTGGTGGGGACAGATTATCTCTCTCATGGATCGTCGTCACCCTTCATTCGCCATCCACTTCCGGAAGGGCCCTGGCATCTGGGCCCGCAGAACTCGGGAATTTCGGAGTGGCATTCATACAAACACGCTGGTTACATCTTTGAAGTTCCGGAAGTTCAGGCCGGGAAATGGCTGGGCGGGCGAAATCTGATTTCAGGCCTGCAGTTTCCCACGGGGCTGAACGTGGCCAGTCATGGACCAGCCATGTTCGCGTACAAACTTCCGCCGCCGGGCACTCCCGCAGGAAAGTCGCTGAATGCCGTCCCGCTTGTCTACAACGACATTGCAACTCCTGCCCCCGATTTTCATCCGGCAGATCTCTGGACGGGCGGTGCTTGGCTGACGGCCGGTGACCGACATGCCGTCATCATCGTTGGCAGAAAATCACTCGGACCACTGTACTACGGAGACGCGCGACCACAGGATTGCACTCCGGACAAAGGTTATCACGGAAGTCCATACGAATCTCAGGTCCTGTTTTACGCTCCGGAAGCACTGGCCCGAGCCGCTTCCGGCAGTCTCGACCCACGAAGTATTCGGCCCTGGTACGTCTGGTCCGGCCAGACACCCGGAGGTGCCTTCGGTCAGTACCTGTTCGAAACATGCAGCCACCGCATCGGTGGCGTTACCTACGATCGAGCACGAAACCTTCTTTATCTGACGCAGCACAATGCCGGGAAGACTCGGGAGAATGAGTTTGAACCACTTCCCGCAATCCATGTCTTCAGAATCGTTCTTTGAAATGGAAAGTTCAGTACGTATGAAATCTTCGCTGGCCGAAAGCACTCTGTACCACCTTGCAAAATGGATGTACGCGCGGAATCCCGGCCAATCGACTCGAATGACCGCCGCCCTCAACGACACCGAAAGCTACGACGCCTATCGTCGGGAATGTGTTGGAAAGGTGCTTGATGCGGCACGAAACTTCGGCGTTGACTGGACAGGTAAGGACGTTCTGGATCTGGGCTGCTTCGACGGAGCTCTTACTCGCGGATACGCTGACGCCGGCGCGCGGACGGTCACCGGAGTTGATATTGATACAGCGGCGGTCGAGTCTGCTCGTCGCACTTACGGAAGTGATGCTGTCCGGTTCGACGTCTGCGATACAACATCCATTCCACTTGATAACGAATCGGTTGACGTCATCTTCTGCTACGACGTGATGGAGCATGTCGCCCAGCCGGCTCCGGTACTTGCGGAATGTGCGAGAGTTCTGCGGAGCGGCGGGAAAATGCTGATCGGCACATGGGGATGGCATCATCCCTACGCCCCTCACCTCTGGTCAATCATGCCCGTTCCCTGGGCACACGTTGCATTTTCCGAAAGAACGCTGCTGCGGACTTGTCGCAGGATCTACAACAGTGCGTGGTACGTTCCCAATATGCATGATTTTGATGAAAACGGCCAACGGAAGACGGACAAGTTCAACTATGAAGAAATCCCCCGCGACTACCTGAACAAGTTCCTCATTCAGGATTTCGAGAAGGTATTCGCCGAGTGCCCGCTTGATGCGGTGGTTCATCCGCAGCGATTCAGCACGCGCTGGGCCGCCTGGACGACACCACTAACGCGAATCCCCTGGCTGAAGGAATTCTTCACCGCATACATCTGGGTTGTTCTCACCAGGGACGCGGTCGTCCCGCGGACACAGCGCCGGGAATTTCGTCAGCCGGAACTTGAAACGACCGGAGCCGTATGAGGCGCTGGACCTGTCCCTCGTCTGACAGACTCTTCATGACGTGGCGAATCGCCCGTTCGGCGGCCAATATTTTATGACCAACCCTGATCATTTTCCTTCCATCTCGATCGCCGTTTTTGCGCACAACGAAGAAGCATCGATCGGGGCGTGTCTGAAAAGCCTGCTGGCAGCTGCCGGTCCTGTCGGTGCGGCGCTGACCCGAGTTGTTGTTCTTGCCAACGGATGCACGGATTCCACAGACCAGCGTGTCCTGGATCTGGCACGGGAAGACTGCCGAATTCAACTGTGTCGCATCAGCCTGGGTGATAAAGCCAACGCATGGAATACTTATGTGCATGACCTGTGCTCGGAAGAGCACGAGCACTGTCTTCATCTCTTTGTCGATGGTGACATCACGTGTACACCCGGAACGATTGAAGCAGTCTGCGCCGCTGTTCGGAGATCGCCGACGGCTCACGCGGTATCCGTTCTTCCGGCAATCGGCGTCGGTCGAAACCGAGCCCTGAACGTGCGGCTCTACGAAGAAGATGGAGCAATCTTCGGAAACTTCTACGCCCTGACCGGTGAGTTTCTTCGCGACATCCGGGTTCGTGGAATTCGCATTCCACGCTTTTCCATGGGAGAAGATGTCATCGTTGGTGAAATGGTCTGCTTCAGTCTCGACAGGCGGAACCCATACGACAACCGTCGCGCCGTGCTGGCTTCACCGACAGAAGGATTTGTTTACCGGTCACTGTCGGCCTGGCGCTGGTTGGATATGCGGCTTTATCTGGGCCGCAGAATTCGATACAGAATCCGCGCGTGGCAAACAGCTTTTCTCAGGTTCTGCAACTTCCAGGACATGCCGGAAACCATGCACCCCGTGAATGAAGCCATTCTCTCCGCAATCAGCGGCTCGATTTCTGTCAGCCCGATCAGACATCTTGCGAGAAAATCACTTCAGCGTTTTGCTGAACGCCATCCCGTGGAGCAGGCATCTTCGGCCCGAATTCATCGTCCGAACGCTCTGGAGCATCGCGGTGAGAGAAAAGGAGCAGTCTGCCAATCGGAGGAGATTTCAGTTTAAATCAAAGTGTCCGAAACGAACGGACGACCGATGACACCGGACATGACGGCTGGCTGGTTTCCGATCGGGCCTGGATATTCGCTGGCAGACCACAGGCAGGCAGCGGATCATAAAATCCTCATGATTCCTACCGGACTCCCGTCCGAACGTGGTTTGCATCACTGTCGCTGCTCGCGGGGCCCGGCAATGACATAGACTCCGTTGCCGACTTTCCTTCACGCTGAAAGATGGCCACCAGGGTGTGGCAGCTTCCTACATGAAACCATTGCGAGATCTCTTAAAGCACTCGTCGGTCTACATGATCGGCCAGATTCTGTCGCGCATGGCGTCTGTCCTGCTGCTGCCGTTTTACACGCACATGCTGTCGCCATCTGACTACGGTGTCGTGTCCATCCTTGACCTGACGCTGGCAATTCCTGCCATGATTCTGGCCGGTGGAATGGCAAGCGCAATCACCAGGCATCACTTCGATGATTCCGATGCTGCTCATCAGGACAAAGTCTGGTGGACGGGGCTCAGCATGGTGTCGGCTGTCTGTACCGTCATCTGCATCGTGATGCTGATTGGTCGGCAGACGCTGGCAGATGTGACACTTGGACCGGAAATCGCTCATGGCGCCTGGTTCTACACGCTGACCATCGCCACGCTGTGGTTCACGGTGATCGGCGTTATTCTGGATTCGTACCTGCGAGTCATGAAGTGGTCAGGCATCTTTGTCGTCGTCTCCATGGGCCGCCTGCTGTACAACATCGGCATCAATGTCTGGCTGCTGCTGGGGCTGAACATGGGTGTCGAAGGGCTGGTGATCGGCAACCTGAGCGCCACGGTTCTGCAAACGCTGGCTCTGCTGGTCATTTTCCTGAAGACTCGAGGCCGCTTTGCCATTGAACGCCAAATCGGCGGCGAAATGTTGAAATTTGCGGCTCCTCTGGTGCTTGCGGCCCTGGGAGGCACGATCATGCACGAAGGCGATCGCTACTTTCTGAGGCTTTGGGTCAATATGGACGAAGTCGGCATCTATTCGCTGGCTCACAAGATCGGTTTTGCCGTCCACAGTCTGTGCCTGCTGCCGTTCCTGTCGATCTGGCACGTCGCCATCTACGACATTGAACGCCTGCCCGACGCCCGACAGGTCTTCGGAAAAATGTTCTTATGGTTCACGGCCGGACTGGGAATTCTGCTGCTGGGAGCATCGCTGACTGTCCATCCTGTGCTTCCGTGGCTGACACCCGATGCCTACGGGCCCGGGATCGAAATGGTCAGTGTGATTCTGCTGGGCTTCTTCCTGTTTGCTCTCAGCTTTATGTTCGAAGTTCCGGCGCTGCTTACAAAACGAACCCGACTCATGGTTCCGGCCGCCGTCGCCGGTCCGCTCGTCAATATCGCGGCCAACTGTGCTCTGATTCCGTTCCTCGGAGCATGGGGCGCGGCATGGGCTGGTGTGATCACCTACCTGATCTATTCCGCCGTTGTGCTGTGGAAGTGTCGTCGGGCTCAGAAAATTCCGTATCCCTGGTTTCGGAGCGTCGCGACGGCGGTGGCACTGTGCCTGACTTACCTCGTCGTTCGGTTTGCAGCGTTTCCTGCGATGGGACCGTTGATGCAGTTGTGTGTTTCCGTCGTGGTCTGTGCCGGGTGGGCAGCGGCGCTGTTCGGCAAAGAAGGACTCGACGTGGCACTTGAACTTATTCACGAACGTCGCCTGAAACGTCTGGCAGCTGTGCCTGAACTGGAGGATCATGCTTCCGCCGAACAGCAGCACGAATGTCCTCTGGTCGCATCACAATGAAGACGGTCCTGAAAACCATTGTGCGGATTCTGAGTTCGCTGCTGGTGCTGCCAGCCGTCGGCATTTACTCACTTCACAGCGGGATTTCCGGAAGAGAACGAGCCTTCCCGGGGTGGTCTCAGCTGTTCAGCCTGGTTCCCGGACAGACGGGTGTATATCTGCGGCAGGCGTTCTATCGATTCACACTCAAACGCTGCGACGAGGACGCATCCATCGGATTCGGCACCATTTTTTCTCATCCCGGCGCAGCGGTGGGCCGCACAGCGTACATTGGCAACTTCTGTTCGATCGGCGATGTCCAGATCGGCGACGATGCACTGATCGCTTCCCACGTTTCGATCATGAATGGCTGTCGTCAGCACAGCACGGCCTCTCTGGAGCTGCCGGTCCGGGAACAGGCGGGCGTTTACGAGCCTGTCACAATCGGCCGGGATGCATGGATTGGAGAGCGAGCCACGGTAGCAGCCAGTGTCGGCAATCACTGCGTCATCGGTGCCGGTGCTCTGGTTCTGACACCGATCCCTGATTACGCCATTGCCGTCGGCGTGCCTGCAAAAGTAATTCGCCACCGCCGGGCACCGAACGAACGGAGCGGCCCCGAACCGGATGTGAATACAGTCAGTTGAAACTGCACTCAGTCAGATCTGCGCAAGACCAGCTTAGGCGCCCAGAAGCGCATCGGCGGCAATAATGTGGTGATGCGCTTCAGAACTGTCATTGCATGATCTGAGGCCGGACAGGAAATCGGGAACCTGAAACAGCCGCCCTAGGCGAGCCAGCACCTGCAGATGGGTGTTGTCATCGCGAGCGAGCACCAGGAAAAACAAATCTGTCAGTTCGCGCCGCGGAGCGCCAAATGGAATCCCGCCGACGGTGCGGCCGAAAGCAATCACAGATTCTCCCAGAGCATCGCACATCCGATGCTGCGGATGGGGAATGGCCACGCCGCCTTCAAATCCAGTGGAAAAAATGTCTTCACGCTGACGAACCGCCTCCAGCACCGCGTTCGTATCAAATACCTGCCACGTTCGAGCCGCCACTTTGACCAGCTGGTTCAGTACAGACGGGCGAGTTCCCGCGTTCAGTGGAACTTCCACCGTGTCGAGCACCAGCAGGCTGCTGACGGGCGACTTCGGACAGACTTCCAGGGAATTCTGAGACCGTTCCAGAACTGCCAGGTCTGCGGCACTGAAGCCTGGAATCTCGCGTTCCAGCCAGTGAGTGATTTCGGCCTTGTTGAAACGCCATTCACCGCTGACCCGGCGACCGGGAATATTGCCGCGACTGACCTGCTTTTCGACGATCTTTGCTTCGCGGCCCAGTTGTCGCGTCAGTTCTTCCAGAGTGTAATAATCGCGTGACATAATCATCAGCCTCGACCGACGGAGGCCGGAACAGGGAAGGAGTTCGGGGGAAAACGGCAGACGGAAACTGCCAACTGTGGGGCAGAATTGCCATGCAGGCCGCCCATCATGACGCAGCCGCAGTGCAGAAGCCACAGCGAGGTTGGTGAACTGTAACCTGAAGCGGACAGTGTCAGTCCAGGGTTTTATGAAGAATCGGCAGAATCTGCTGATTTATGGCTCGGATTTTCTCTGCTGAGCGACGAAACGCGTCCGCTTCCGATTCCGCCAGCCTGGGGTGCAGACGCCGGGAAACCCCGGTTCTGCCAATCACCACGGGTACCGACAGACAAACGTCGTCCACGTCGCAATAGCCGCCGACCATGACAGACAGCGGCATGGTATGGTGATGGTCATGCTGAATGGATTCAATCACCAGAGCTGTCGCTTTCGCCACGGCAAAATTTGTGTGCCCTTTCAGGCGAAAGATTTCGATGCCGCTGTCGACCGTGGTTTCCGCAAACCGGCGAGCCTGTTCGAGTGACGCGTCCAGCGGTTCTCCGCCCACCCACGTCAGACTGATCGCCGCCACCTGAGACTGTCCGTGCTCGCCCAGAATGTAGGCTCGAATATCATCCGGATGAATGTTCAGCTCCTTCGACATCAGTGATCGAAAACGAGCACTGTCGACCAGCGTTCCGATGCCACAGACCTGATCATTCGGCAGTCCGGTCACCTGCAGCGCTGCCCATGTCATCACATCCACGGGATTGGTCACAATCAGAAACACAGCATGAGGACTGGCCCTGGCCAGTGGTGGAAGCCATTCGCGAATTAAAGCCGCATTGTCCTTCGCCAGCGCCATGCGATCGGGGTTCTGCGGGTCCATCGGTACGGAAATCGTCACCACCACGACATCCGAACCGGCCGATGACACTGTATCGCCGCAGAGAATACGGACGGGATGTCGCACCAGAGAAGCCGTGTGTCGCAGGTCCAGAGCATGACCTTCCAGAGTTCGCTGATTGCGATTGATCAGAACCAGCTGATCCGCCAGGCCCTCCAGCACGCACACGTAGGCCAGAGTCGCTCCGACATGGCCGGTTCCCAGAATCGTAACTTTCATGACAGCATCGCAAGCAAACAGGCTGACAAGACATGGTACCCACCGACGGACGACCGCAGTCTATCACAAACCTCAGCCTCGACAGAATTCTCACCCGATTGAGAGCCGATGGCCGCGGAGAATCCGTTTCCCTCATGCTGTCAATCGCCCTACAATGCCAGCCCTGCCGCTGAACATGTTCCCGATCAGAATCGCTGTGTATGTCGGATTCCACATCACTTCCCGAACTTCCCGTGCTAACCGAGCCGATGATTGGCCGGACAATTCCTTATGAGCGGTTTCTGGACTGTGTCCACTGTGGCCTGTGCACATCCGCCTGTCCGACGTACGTTGAAACCGGAAACGAAAACGACAGTCCTCGAGGTCGGATCTATCTGATGCGGGCCGTTGTTGATGGCCGCCTGGCTCTGACGGATCAGGTCCGAGGCCATCTGGACCTGTGCCTGGACTGCCGCAGCTGCGAAACAGCCTGCCCATCCGGGGTGCAGTATGGTCGCCTGCTGGAACCGTTCCGAGTGGAAATGCAGCAGCAATCACCGGACTCGAATGTCGCGGCCGAAGTGCCTCACAAACCGGACTGGTTTCACCGCTGGATCATGTATGGACTGTTTCCCAGTCGACAGCGAATGAAGCTGGCTCTGCTTCCGGCTCGCTGGATGCAGGCTCTGAAACTGGATCGTCTGCTGGAGGCCACAGGACTGCTGCGACTGCTGCCCGAACGACTGCGACGCATGCAGCAGCAACTACCGCCTCTGGGACGTCAGCTCCCGGAACTTCCTGAATTCCTGCCGGCAAAGGGAACGCGGCGAGCCACCGTTGGATTGTTTCTGGGCTGTGTTGCAGACGCCATGTTTCGGAAGGTCCACTGGGCGACTGCCCGAGTTCTGCAGGAGAACGGGTGCGATGTCGTGATCCCACGGCAGCAAACCTGCTGCGGAGCCATTCATTACCACAGCGGAGCATCCGGCCCGGCGATGGAGCTCATGCAGCGAAACCTGTCCGCATTTAAACTCGCAGAACTGGATGCCGTCATTGTGAATGTGGCAGGCTGCGGTTCAATGCTGAAGGACTACGCTCATATCGCCGACGAAACAAAAGCCGGTGCTTCGGAACACATGAGTGCGTTCGTCCGAAAAATCCGGGACATCAGCGAGTTTCTGGTCGAACTGGGACTGCGTCCGCCGGCGGGACCCATTCCTGCCGTGGTCGCCTATCAGGACGCATGTCACCTTCAGCATGCTCAGAGAATTCGTGAGCAGCCCCGGTCTCTGATGCAGATGATTCCGGGACTGACCCTGAAACCGATCGCCGAACCGGAACTGTGCTGTGGAGCTGCAGGCAGCTACAACCTGACTCAGCCTGAGATGGCCGATCGCCTCGGACAACGGAAGATCGCTCACCTGCTGCAGGTTCGACCGGATGTCATCGCCACAGCCAATGCCGGCTGTTCCCTTCAGCTGCAGGCCCAGTTGAAATCACAGGCAGACGCGTCCGGCAGTCCGGTTCCTCCGGTCCTGCATCCCATGGAGCTGCTGGATCTGAGCTACCGTGGGTTGCCATTGAGTTCACTGGAATGACGATGCAACACGGCGACAGGGCGATGCCTCGAATTCGGGCCGTGGTCTTTGACCTGGACGGGCTGATGCTGAACACTGAAGACATCTTTGACCTTGCCGGACGGGAACTTCTGGCTCGCCGAGGTCTTGAGATGACATCGGAGATTCACCACAGCATGCTGGGACGTCGACCGGATGAAGCATTTCAGGCACTGAAAGACCTGACCGGAATCTCCGACGCGATTTCCGACCTGAAGCTGGAAACTCGGGAACTGTTCGCGTCGATCGCCGAACACCACCTTGCAGTGATGCCCGGACTGACAGATCTTCTGGACTACATTGAGGACCTGCAGCTTCCCAGGGCAGTCGCCACGTCTTCGCCGCGCGACTACATGCAGGACCTGCTAAGCCGCTTTGGTCTGCTGCACCGTTTTCATCTGACTCTGACAGCCGAAGACGTGACTCACGGAAAGCCCCATCCGGAAATCTACCTCACAGCAGCGGCTCGGCTGAGCGTCGACCCGTCTGAGGTTCTGGTTCTGGAAGACAGCGAAACCGGAACACGAGCCGCAGCAGCCGCCGGTACGTATGCCGTTTCCGTCCCCAACCGCCACACAGCCGCCGGAAATTTCGAGATCGCAGACGCGGTCGTTTCCAGTCTGGCAGACCCGCTGCTGCGAAGGATTCTGAACAGGCGCTGAACTTTCACCGTCATCAGGGTACAGGGAAAAATCGGCCGCCCCGTCTATTCTCAGCTGCTGACTCGTTCGGCGGAAAAGGCAGACCGCATCATGAATTTCATAACCCGAGGCGTCATCGCGGAATTTGTCGGCGATCCGTCACTTAGGATTCGGGTTACGAATCAGCCGTGCTAAATCTGCTTCAGCAGGTTGACCATCTCAATGGCCGCCAATGTCGCTTCGGTGCCCTTGTTTCCGACTTTCCCGCCGGCTCGGTCCAGAGCCTGGTCCATGGATTCACAGGTGATCACTCCGAAAGTGACCGGCACCCCGGTTTCCTGCGATACGCTCATGATACCGGACGCAACGGAACTGTTGATGTACTGATGGTGTGACGTACTGCCCTGGATGACGGCCCCCAGGCAAATCACGGCCGCATAACGTCCGCTGGTCGCCAGTTTCCGGGCCGCCAGCGGAATCTCAAACGAACCGGGGACATGGACGACATCGACGTTGTCCGCACTGCCGCCATGTCGAACAATCGCGCTGCAGGCACCTTCGACAAGTCGATCGGTAATCAGGTCATTGAATCGGGAAACAACAATCGCAAAACGAACCTCGGGGCAGACCAGATTTCCCTGAATGATTTTGGGCATAGTCCAGTGAGTTTCCTGTTCGGTCGGAAATTTGTTGACCAACGATGAAATGAAGGACGGACGGCAGCCTATGGCACAGCATTCGGATCAGACAACGGCACGTCAATCGGGCGCTGTTCCGGACTGCGGTGATAGGTCGCAAATCGGTCATCGGCAATCAGTGCCAGCGGAGCACCAACGGTCACAACCCCATCGGTCTCGGCATGAGAATACAGAGTCCGGACAATCCCCTTTTCGCTGCTGGTGATTTCCTGAACACTGCCGTCCGGCAGCTCCACTTCACAGACAACCGTGCCGGTCGCTTCAATCGGATCTCCAACCTTCACTTTGAACTCTCTGATTTTGGCCCAGGGAGCCGCCACAGACAGTTCCGGAAGCACCACTTCCGGACCGATTTCCCGAATACAGACAACTTCACCGGATTTGCTGGTCAGGTAAATCTGATCCGTGAGCGAATTATGATGGGGAACGCCAAACCCCTGAATCTGCATGGTTCCAAGGGGCGTTCCGGTCAGCCGGTCGACTGCCGTCAGGCGATTGGTCTGATCGGTGCCGTACACGGCAAATCGGCCAACTGAATTCAGCGACTGAATCCCCTGAACGGACCATTCCTGAGTTTCAATTTTCAGCGGCAGCTTCTGTTTCGCGCCGTCGCGAATGACCACCAGCGGCCGGGAAACTCGAACGGGAAGTTCGGAAAACGCGCTGCGAGCATCATCAACGGAGGCCAGATCCCTGCCATCTGCCTGCACAAGGATATCCCCTTCCCGCACTCCGGCCGCTGCAGCGGGAGATCCCTGTCCAACGTTTCGAACGATCAGCCCCTGATCCGAAGCCAGCCCCAGTCGGTCTTTAACATCTGCGTCAATCGCGGTTTCTTCCAGACCGGCTCCGATATACAGCGGAGCTGCATACCGAGGCGTTTCCACGGGCCGACCCCACTCCGTCGACGCCTTGTCTCGTTCCAGTTTCGTCAGTGTCCCATTCTGAGTGACGACAAACACATGACTGCCGATCACAATCGGAGCCTGCCGCACGGCTCGCCCCATTGGATACGTCCATTCGGTATTGGCCGTCATGATGTCGACGCTGAAAACCCGGTTGTCCTTTGTTGCCAGAATCACACTGGTATCCGTGCTGTTGTCTGCGGCAGTCAGGTCCGAAGACACCGATTCGTTCAGCACCAGCTGTGCTCGGGTTCGACCCCGATTCACTCCGGTGATTTCGACTGCGTACAGGTTCTTCGCCTCCGTTGCAAAACAGACAGCTCGCTCGCCCAGGACAGGCGGATGCCGGATTTCCTCACCGCAGACAAACTTCCATTCGTTCGGTTTGGCATGTGTTTCCGGAAGTTTGCCGTACCGGAATTCGAACTCGAGAACGCTGAGTGAATACGCCCATAGCGACCCGCCGGTCACCGGTATAAACAGAGCTCCCTCGTTGATGGCAGGAGCTGCCGTCGGCTGAGCGGGCATGCGGAACGCAAACAGCGGAGTACCGCGAAACTTTTCAAAGGCAAAAATCACCGGACCGCTGACCACCACCACCATCCGTGAGTTGGACACGGCGCCCAGAGCCGGCTCGTCCCGGCGACCAACCTGCTGATTCCACAGCTTTCGGCCGTTTTCCGCATCCAGAGTCGTCAGCATTCCCGCCGACGACTGCACGTAAACGTTGCTTTCGTCGTTACTGATATGACGAACAACGTCCCGGTCCACATTCATGACCGCCTGACTCTGCCAGCGCACCTCCAGTTTCAGTACAGACAGTTCAGAAGGGTCCAGCCGTTGAGCCTGACCGGAAACACCGACCATCATGGCCATGAGCAGGGTGGGCAATGAAACGAAGTGACGGTGCATGGTTGAATGATCCACACTACGGCCCGGAGCTTCCGGCGCGGCCTGAAAATTCACGGGCTCCGGCAGTCCGAAGCCAGCCTCGCATCATAACGCCCCGGCGAAACGGAACTCCAGCGCCGACCGACGGGTTTTGCCCCGACCTCGAGATTGCAGACCGCTCAAGCCGATTGCGAAAGATCAATCACGCAAAACCCGAACCACAACCACGCGCAACCGTCACAATCGGAGCATTTTCATCGCTCACCGGAACTCCGCGTCTGAGTCCGATTCACACCGGCTCATAAGCATCCGGCTCTGGCGACTGGAGAGAATGCCCGCCCAGTGCGGGCATCCTGTTGTGTCAGCCACCGTCCAAAAACCCAACAATTTTGCTCCGGAAACCTGTTTCCAGGACAACAGGTTTTCCTGGAACAGAAATTCAGGACAGTTTTCGTTCGCGGATCCAGTCGGTATGGAACTTCTCACCTCGCGGCTTGTCGGTACGTTCATAGGTATGAGCACCAAAGTAATCGCGCTGAGCCTGCAGCAGGTTGGCGGGCAAACGGCCTCGACGATATCCATCGTAATACGTCAGAGCCGCGCTGAATGCCGGAACCGGCAGGCCAAGCTGAATGGCCGTGGAGACAACTCGGCGCCATGACGGCTGAGCTTTCTCGATCGCGGACCGGAAGAAGTCGTCCAACAGCAGGTTTTCCAGCTGAGGATTCTTGTCGAACGCCTTTTTGATGTCTTCCAGAAACCGTGAGCGAATGATACAGCCGCCTCGCCACAGCAGCGCGATCGGACCATTCTGCAGCTTCCAGCCGAACTCTTCCGCCGCTGCATCCAGCTGAACATAGCCCTGAGCATAGCTGCACAGCTTGGAAGCGTACAGCGCCTGCTTGACGTCATTTACAAACTGACCGCGGTCACCTTCGAACTTCGCATCGGGACCGGACAGAACCGCTTCAGCTCGAACACGAGCGTCCTTCTGAGCAGACAGGCAGCGAGCAAACACAGCTTCGGTGATCAGGGTCGTCGGAACCCCCAGGTCCAGAGCATGCTGGCTCATCCACTTCCCGGTTCCCTTCTGACCAGCCGTATCCAGAATCTTGTCGACCAGGTCTTCACCTGTTTCCTTATCCTTCACAGTGAAGATGTCACGAGTGATCTCGATGAGATAACTTTCCAGCTCGCTCTCATTCCATTCCTTAAACACTTCGTACAGTTCGGCATTGGTCAGACCGACTCCGTACTTCAGAATGTAATAGGCTTCGCAGATCAGCTGCATGTCGCCGTATTCGATCCCGTTGTGAACCATCTTCACATAATGGCCGGCACCGGCTTCGCCCACCCATTCGCAGCAGGGAATGTCATGGTTGGGGCCGACCTTGGCGCTGATCTTCTGAAACACATCCTTCACAAACGGCCATGCTTCCGGATGACCGCCCGGCATGATGCTGGGCCCTTTCAGAGCACCTTCTTCACCACCGGAAACACCGGTTCCGATGAAACGAAATCCTTCTTCCGCCAGCTGCTTGTGACGACGGTTGGTGTCCACGTAATCAGCGTTGCCGCCGTCAATGATGATGTCGCCCTTGTCCAGCAGTGGTTTCAGCTGATCGATGACGGCATCAACCGGTGAACCCGCCTTCACCATAATCATGACTCGGCGAGGCGACGCGAGACTGTTCACGAAGTCTTCCAGCTTCTCAAAGCCGTGAATGCGTTTCTCCGTTCCCGGTTCCACAACACCCGGAGGCCGACTGCTCAGCCCGTCAATGAATTCTGTCATGGTCTTCGTCGTGCGGTTATACACCGACACGTTGAACCCCTTGTTGGCCATATTCATGACCAGGTTCTGTCCCATCACTGCCAGGCCAATCAGGCCGATATCGCTGTTTGCCATTGTGTGTTTTCGAAGTGTTGAGGTGTCCGCCAGGCAGGGCCTGACAAAAAACTTAGCTTTCGTGTCAGGAACGACCTGACCTTGAAAATTGAATCTGTGAGTTCAATGACGGGGTGACCTTCTGCAAGCAATCCCGCAACCCGGCTCTACTCGGCGATCAGGATGGAACGCAGTCTGATGTTCGACGTATTCCCACAGGATAACCAAACCACCTGGGGCGGTGGCCCATGACGATGAATGAGTTCAACGAAATCCAAATCCTTCGTAAGAATGACAACGCCGCTCTGACGAGCTCGTTCAAAAATCTCGGCATCTGCAGCCGCCAGCAAGCCCAGATATTCTGCCGAGACGGCCTCCACCCCCAATTCCTGAGTCATCCATGGCGCCAATGCAGGCGGCAGATTGGCGTCGACCCAGACGATCATACCGAGATCACCGGATGATCCACCCGCCGACTGGCAAATCGAAGACAGGCCTCGACATCAGCAGTCTCCAGATAAGGCAATTCGACGATGATTTCCTCCGACGTCAGTCCGGAAGCCAGAAGATCAAGCACGTCTGACACGCGCACTCGCATTCCTCGAACACACGGCCGACCACCACACTGACGCGGGTCGACTGTAATTCGAGCATCAATCGTCGTCATGTCAGTCTCCACCCTGTTTACAGCGTCTCGGCGCGCGCCGGATTCCCTTCCCCATCAGCGCTGGATTCGCGCTGAGCCGCCCGAAGCGAAGGCTTCCACTTCCTTGATTGTTGCCATGGTTGTGTCGCCGGGATAAGTTGTCAGCAGGGCTCCGTGAGCCCAACCCAGATTCAACGCTGTCTGAGGATCGCGACCGCCCAGCAGGCCGTAAATCAGCCCGGAAGCAAATCCGTCACCGCCGCCGACACGGTCCAGCACGGTCAGAGCGGTTTCCGGAGCCTGATAGGTCTTTCCGTCCAGCCACAGCACGGCACTCCAGTTGTGCTGATTCGTGTTGACCACTTCCCGCAGAGTCGTGGCAACGGCTTTTACATTCGGCAGGTCCTTCGCGACGGATTCCATCATGCCAAAGAAAGCTGTGGGATCCAGCTTGGATGATTTTTCGACGTCCTGCCCCGTCAGTCCCAGGCCCTTTTGCAGGTCTTCGTCGTTGCCAACCAGCACGTCGCAGTGTTCGACGATGCTGCGGAGTGTTTCCTGAGCCTTATCCAGCCCACCACTGATCGCCCACAGCTTGGCTCGATAATTCAGGTCGAAAGACGTGACGGCTCCGGCCTTTTTGGCGGCCTTCATGCCTTCAATGATCACTTCCGGAGTCGTCGGCGACAGAGCAGCAAAAATGCCGCCGCTGTGGAACCAGCGAACTCCACCGGCAAAGATTTCGTCCCAGTTGAAGTCACCGGCCTTCAGCATCCCCGCCGCTTCGTTGCTGCGGTTGTAGAAGACAACAGGAGCGCGAACTCCGCAACCCTGATCACTGTACACGGTCGCCATGTTCGGCCCGCGAACGCCATCGTGTTCGAATCGCTTATAGAAGGGCTTCACTCCCATTGCCCGAACACGTTCGTGGATCAGATCACCCAGAGGGCTGTCAACCATGGCGGTGACGATGCCGGTCTTCAGCTGGAAGCAGTCAGACAGGTTGGCCGAACAGTTGAATTCCCCGCCGCTGACATGAATCGCCAGCTGTGTCGCCTTGCGAAACGGAATGCGACCCGGATCGAGGCGATTCACCAATGCTCCCAGTGAAACGAAATCGAGAGCACCCGATGGAGAAATCTTCAACATGAGTTAACCTTCACCTTCCAACAAAACACTGTTTAAGTGACAGACAGATTAAGTGACAGACAGAAAAAGGATGCCTGCAGGGTGGCGTCCTGCTCAAACGACACGGTCGCGTTACTGAGCGGAAACTCGAACGGGTGTATCTGCCGCTCAGGCTTGTGACGTCCGGCCGGAACCCGCCGCCAGACCGCCAGTCCGAGCCAGACAGCGGCCCTCCCGGGCACCAATCCGCGCAGTTTGACAGGAACAGATCCCGCCCGGCGCCGGGTATGGTACGGACTCACCGATTTGAATTCAAAACCACGTTTCCAACTTCCGGATGGTTCCGGGAATCCGGACTTGGCGGCCACCTCACATCCCGCGATAACTCACGGAGCGCCATCCCATTCTGAGCTACCTGCCCCGTTGAGTTCGCCCTTCCCAAACGGGCCGCCGATTATGCCGATTTTCGCTCTGCATCCGCCGAAAACTAAGGCTCATGCTTTGGAAGCAGCGTTTTCCCTGTAAGAAAGCAAAACAATCAACCGTCCGACCCGAATCAACCGGAGCATATTTCGGGCCCGACTGAGAGACAGGAAAGGCGATTTGCGATGAAAGATCTTTTATTCCCACTGGCTGTGTTCATCGGCTGGTTTCTGCTGAACGCCTGGATTCTGCCGAAGTTCGGTGTCCAGACCTGAATGAGTGGTCAGTGTCGAGTCCGGTCGGACTCATCTCAGCCCTCAGCCCCGGAAGAACCTGCACCGGAAGAACCCGCTGAAAAAATCAAAACCGCAGAAGAAAAATCTGACGATTCTCGGCCTGAATGAAGTTCGTTCCGGGATCTGTCGCTTCCGGCTTTCGACGCACAGCGCAAGCCGGCCAGGCGTTTTCAACAGGATCAGAAGCCGGCGTTGATGGTGTCCTGGCGGGAACTGGCTTATTCTCCAGTGAGCCGCGTCTTCAGGACTGTTCTTCGTCATTGCCGGAGTTTCACCATCATGCTGACACTGCTTTCGCGGACCTGTCGACGCTGCTTGGCGCTGTCCGTCGGCTACTGCTGCGTCGTTCTGAATCTGCTTTCGGTGCAGGCCGAACTGCCGGCGACATCCGTTGATCCGGCACAGCAGGTTCAGCTGTTCCAGGCAACTCTGCACGGGGTGTCTGACGCAGCACAGCGATCGGCGATGATTCGGCAGCAGGTGCCGGATCTGGCTCTTCGGGCTTCGCTGCTGAAGGACGAACGTTCTGCATGGGAACTTCTGGGCCTGCTGGCTGATGACGAACAGCAGTCGGGGAGTCGCAGCGGAAGTCCTGTCCTTCCGGCAACCGTTGCCGCGATGTCACGAGCACTGATGCAGCAGGACGCGGAAGACCGCTACCAGTTGCTGCTGCAGTGGACTTTGCCCGACGGCGCCCGAACGACAACGCGCTGCTTTCAGACACTGACCACCGACATCGCTCCGCCGATGGAGTTCGCTCGAGTTTCTGGAGAACGGCCATCGAAAAAATCCTTCGCGTTGCCTGATGTTGCCGGCGTTTCGCAGCTGTTCTGCACTGGCTGGCTGCTGGTCACATCGGCAGAAGAATGTGGTCAACTGTTTCCGCTGCGCCGTCGCCTTCAGGATGCCGTGACGGCTGGTTCCGCGGGCGCAGCGGACTGCCTGCTTCTGGCTGATTTGAAGGCTGATGAACATAGCGACGATTTCGTCCAGCGGGTGAAACAGAAACTACAGCAGGTGGATGAACGTGATGCTCGCGGCAACGGTCGCCAGACATGGGCCGTGAACCACCTGATGCTGGCTGCGGCCTGTCTGCCCCGGGAGGATCTGCGCCCGGAGGTGATTCGATCATTGAAAGTGCTGATCGAAAAGCTGAAGTCCGGAGGCGATCGATCGGTTCGCAGTCACGCGATGCGAATTCTGCTGCTGGCCGTGGACCGACAGACCGGCTCAGGTTCGCCGGAGGATTCGGAATCGATTCTGCGAGCAGCTGTTCCTCGCGACTGGATCGCCTTTTCCGTCGAAGACGGGACACGGTCGACCGAAGAGGAACTGGCGAGTCCGAATCCTGCCTGGCTGAGTCACGAGGATCACCTGCTGCACGCCTGTGGACGCGACATCGACTTTCTGTGTTTCCGCTATCCGCTCACGGGCACCTTTCGCTTCTCTGTCGACGGGCAGGACGGAGGACCCGATGCGATGGCCAGCGGAGTTCTGTGGAATGGACTGGCTCTGCGAGTCGGCGGGTATTCGTCCGGCCCGGTCTTCAGCCTGACATCACCGGACAAGGTCACCGAATTCGAACAGCCCTGTCCGTTCGTCACGCATCAGGACGCTCCTCAGTTCAATCTGCTGGCCATCGAAACAGACAGCAGACGGTCGACTCTGTTTGTCAGTCAGCAGACGATGTGGAGCGAAAGCACGGCCTCTCCGGAACAGTCTGACGATGCGGCACATGTTGGAAGCCCGTGGATCGGCTTTCGATGTTCCAGCGAAATCTCGCCGCTGTTTCGCAACATTCGGCTGACGGGACAGCCTCGAATTCCACGAAGCGTCCCGTTGCTGAGTAACGATCTGCGTGGCTGGATTGCATCCTGGTTTGGCGAAACTCAGCCAGTCTCGTTCAACGTTTCCGTCCGAGCCGAAACGTCCGCATCGCCGTTGCGATTGCTCGCCCCGCGAATCGCAGATTTCCTCCGGCCGGCACCAGTGACGGAAACGCCTCCTGCGGAAAAGTCCATTGCCGAGCCTTCCACAGACTGGTCTGTGGTCGACGGCGTGCTGATTCGTCAGGCCCGTTCAAAAGAATCCGCTCGATCAGGTAAACCTTCCCGACTGTACAGCATGAGACCGCAGCAGGACGGCGAAACAGTGAGCTATGAGTTCCATGCAGGCGACGCTGCGCACGTGCATCCGACCATTGGGCGCATTGCCTTTGTGATCGACAGTGACGGGATGGGGCTGAGGTGGATTGTGCGGGAGGAAGCTGAATGGACAGGGCTGACGGCTGACAATCTGATCGTTGATCCACTGGTCCGCCGCGGACCGAAGACTCTGCCGCTGAAACCGCATGACTGGAACACAGTGATTGTTGCAATCATCGACGGCGAGGTCCGCATTCAGCTGAACGGAACTCTGGTTCTGCAACGAAAGCTGGACAGCGATCAGCAGCGACAGTTCGGATTCCTGACCGACGCTCGTGACGATGTCATTCGCATCCGCAATGTTGAACTGACCGGTGACTGGCCGGTCGAAGTTCCCGAAGAACTGCTGCAGAACCTGACGTCGCCGGCAGCTTCCGTCAACCCGGATCAGCGACAGGGTCTGACCGATGTTTTCGGCGATCACTATCTGGCCGAAAACGTCGCCGCTGTTCGTCGTCAGGCGAAGCTGCTGCCTGCGGAAGAACGCTACGTCATGCTCAGCGACTGGGTTCTGCCTGGCAGCGATCGTCCCACGTTCCGGCTGCATGGCCACTTCTCACCGCTGAGCCCTGTCCCACTCGTGGCAGAGTACACAGCCGAAGAACAGGCTCGTTTGAAAGCGGCGGATGATGCCGGTGCCGGCCGGGTTCTTGTCGGAGGCAGTCTGTTTTCAGCGGCATTCGACCTGATCGAAACCGCCGATCAGATCGGGAAGCTGGATCACCTCCGCGAACGGCTGGTTGAACTGGGCCAGGATTCGGAAGGCCTGGATCCGTTTCATGCGAATGTTCGAGCACAACAGGCATTGCTGGCACTGGTCGAGATTCAGGCCGGACGGTTTCCGCAGGCGACTGAGCTTCTGGAGCGCTTGTGCGACGCGGTGAAAGATCACCCCATTCGAAATCCCGCCGAACGCTGGCCCGAAATGCTGGCCCTGTGGGAAGGTATGCGACATCCGGAAACCATTGCCGCCGTCCATGAAACTCTGTCTCAGTATGTCTTCCGCGATCTGCACAGCGGCCCGGGCACCGGGCTGGAGGTCTGGAATCGGCAGCTGTTTGCCATGATGGGCTTCAGCAGAATGAGTGAAGTCGAGCAGCATCCGCTACAGGGCTACCATCGTCCTCTCGCCCTGCAGCAGTGGGATTCCGCCGGATTCGACTGGGCCTATAACCGAGGATCCGGAATGCCGGGAGCTCGCTGGCTGGCGGAAGACCACGGCATTTTTCAACTGGCCGGACACGAGAATGACTTCGTGTATTTTCAGAGCCCCCTGCGAGGCAACTACGAAATTGATTGTCTGACAACCGCCTTCGACTGGCGGGAATGCGAGATGTTTGTCAATGGCCGCTGGGCTGGTCCGGCATGGGGGATGACTCATTACGAAAGCGGCGATCATCGTCGCACCTGCAGCAAACCGGCGCTTGTTCAGCCGATGGCTTCGGAAGTCGGCAAATGGTTTCACATCCGGATTCAGAGTCGCGATGGTGTCGTGAAAATGATCGCCAACGGACGAACTCTGTACGAAGAACCTCAGAAGCCCGATTCCGATCCCTGGATTGGAGCTCGTTCGTGGCATCGCTATCACGGCGGCATTCGGGATGTGCGAATCACAGGGTCGCCCGAAATCCCGGAATCACTGAATCTTCTGCACGATGTCGAACTGACCGGCTGGGCGGCCTACTACGAAGTGCAGAATTTTTCCCGACTGCAGACATGGCGTTTTCGCGACGGCGAAGTGACTGGCTTTGCTGTGAAAACACCAACTGATGCCAACTCTGAGAACCTGCTGCGCTATCATCGACCGATGCTGGAAGACGGCAACATCGACTACGAATTTTTCTACGAACCTGACGCTCAGCATGTTCATCCGGTTCTGGATCGACTGGCATTTGTGCTGGACCCGACGGGTGTCAAAGTCCACTGGTGTACCGACGGAGCGTACGACCGAACCGGGTTGTCGCCGACAAATCTGTTCGATGAGCCGCAGCATCAGCTCGCGAATGATCCGTTGCCGCTGAAGCCCAACGAATGGAACCATGTTCGGCTGCAGCTGAAAGGCAACCAGGCGGAAATCTTGCTCAACAAGCAGCCGGTGTTCCGCAGAACTCTGGAAGCGTCCAACATGCGGCGCTTCGGGCTGTTTTACTTTTCCGGACAAACCAGTGCTCGAGTCCGCAATGTTGTCTGGAAAGGAGACTGGCCGAAGCAGTTGCCGCCGCTTGAGAATCAGGAACTGGCTGATCTGGAATTCCTGACGGAACTCGATCGCACAGCAGCCGGGATGCAGACCGTCTTTATCGACTTCACAAAAGCTCAACCGGTTCCGGACAGTTTTCGACAGAGCACGGACACAACCGGGGGAGCGCTGAGCGTCTTTCAGCCGACCGCCGAAGGCCTGCAGGCGATTCAGCAGGGTAAAATCGAAAACGCTTATCGAGTTCAGGCACTGGCGGCTCCTCACGTGCTGATGGGCGACTTCGACATCATTGCGGAATTCGATCGACTACAGATGGAGACACCCAGGGACAGGGAAAAGTTTTCCGGCATCAATCTGACCGCTGCAATCATCGGCGAACGATCGGCACGGCTTTATTTTCATGCTCGCAGGAACCACCGCGGCCACATCTTTCTGGACACGATGTCAGAACACAAGCTGGAAGACGGCACCAGCCGCTGGAACGTTCAGGGATTCCCTCAGGAAACCTCAGCCGGAAAGCTCCGTCTGGCTCGTCGCGGCACAGAGGCGTACTACCTGTTTGCCAACGGCGATTCCAATCAGTTCCGCCTGTATCGAACTCAAACCGTCCCGGCCGATCCCATCAAAGCCGGTTCTCTGGAACTGCAGACACTGACCGCCGGAATGGGCAACACGTCCGTCATCTGGAAGTCTCTCAGTATCGCCGCCGAGGAACTGAAATAGGTCGCTGCGACTCTGTAAGCATCCGACGCACAACAGAGACCTTCTCATGACATATGAACATACGCCTGCCCCATTCGAGCTCCTGCTCAGTAGCGCCAGCCGATCTGTTCATGCAAACAGTTCACTCATGGCAATGCCGGTGCTGTCGCCGAACTTCTCGATCGGCACGTCCATCGCGTTTGCCATGCGAACGAACAGATTCGACAGGGCGTTTTTCTGTTCGTCGTAGGTGACAAACTGGCCAGCTTTGTGTCCAAGGCTCCGTCCACCGGCCAGGATGAGTGGATAGTTCGAATTGACATGCACTCGTGAGGTGGCGGCCCCCTGAAAGATCAGGCAGCGGTCGAGCAGTGAGCCCGCTCCCTCTCTGGTTTCCTGCAATCGCCCAAGGAAATAGGCCAATTGCTGCGCGATGAACTGATCCCAGAGGCCCCAGTCCTTGAAGCCGTCCGGAGTTCTCGCGGCAGAATGGCTCAGCTTGTGGAGATCCTTCTTGATGCCGATGCCTTTCGACAGGTTGTTGGTCGGCGCGGTTCCGCCTTCCGAGGCGAGCTGGTAGGTGGCGACGCGAGTGATGTCGGCCCGGAATGCGAGATACATCAGGTCGTAGATCGTACGGACGTAGTTTTCCACATCTGTAAACTCGATATCCAGATTCATTTCGACCGGAGCGTTCCGAGTCGCCTGCTCCGCCCACAAGCGGTCGTTGGCGACCTTCGATTCCAGGTCGGTGATCGAGGCCAGATACTCGTCGAGGGTGGCCTGATCCTCCCGGCCCAGATTTCGTTTCAGATCTCTGGCATCACTCGACATCGTGTTCAAAAGGTGAGTTTTATCCCGCAGCCTGGCGATCGCCTCTGGACTGTTGGCGATATACATCCGCTCATAGATCTTTCTGAGATTCGACCAGGCGGGGATGCCCTTGCCATCTTTGTCGAAGGAGAGAGTGTAGGTGCGGTTGATGCTGCCCACGCCACCGACCGTCGAGAGCGGCATGCAGTCGAGCTGTGTTCGGCCACGATGGAAGTTGCTGATGACCTGATCGATCGAGATCGAATTGACCGTCGTCTTCCCCTTTACCATCTCCTTACCGGTGAGGAATCCGGTGGGGTTGACGTGAGCGTCTCCGCCACCTCGATTCCTCGGGTGGGAGAGCCCGGAAATAACGGAGATGTCCGCGCGAAGCGGATTCAACGCCGCCTGGCTGGTCCGGAACTCGAAGTCGCGTCCTTCACCTTTCGGGAACCAGTTCCAGTCTTCATGCTGGGGGTTGCCCTCCGGCGGGAGGCTGACGCCATTCGGGAAGAAGATGAAGGCTGCGCGTTTGGGCAACGCCTGGCTGGCCTGCTCCTCCCCGTTCAGGGTCATCGAGTTCAGAAGGGGAAGCGCCAGCGACAAGCCGGCTCCCCGAAGAACGGTTCTGCGTGTCAGCTGCCAGGATTTGGATGGCATAGTTCATTGTCCTTTTCGAAACGGATCGCCTTGACCTTGGACAGTCTGAAACGGTTCGCTCTGAACGATGTCACGGATGAGCGCAGGAACCGAGTAGTTGCTCTGCTCCAGTCCCTGGACAAGGCGCTCGATGAGGTCATTGTCGCGCGAGTCGATATCCCGCGAGAGTGCGCAGGCCAGGATTCGTGCTGCCAGGCCTCGGGCAAAGTCGCGATGATGGTGATTGAGCAGGTGATCCTTCAACTCAAGAATTCCGTCGACGGTTGTGCCGTCCGGCAGGGTGGCGGATCGATCGATCGGCAGATACGCCCGTTCGAACGCGGGCTGCTTCTTTTTCTTCTTTCCTGGCGGATTGGGGGTTTCAGACACGACGAGCGCCTGTTCCCGCCAGGCTCCACTGGCATCGTAATTCTCAAACGGGATCCCCCAGGGGTCGATCTTCTGATGACAGCTCGCACAGGCAACATGGTTGCGATGGATGAACAGCTTTTCGTTGAGGGTCATCCTGTCGAAACCGGGGATGGTTTCGTCGAGTGGAGGAACACCCTTCGGAGGGGCCGGGGGAGGATCGCTGAGAATCACCGCCGACAACCAGACGCCTCTCAGAATGGCGTGCGAATCCATTCCGTCCGAATTGCCCACAAGGAAGGTTCCCTGAGTCAGCAAGCCTCCACGATGGTGTTGTGCGTCGACCGGAACCTTTCGGAATTCCTCGCCGGTGACCCCCTCGATCCCGTAAAACCTGGCCAGTCGCTCATTGACGAACACGTGGTCCGAGTTCAACAAATCCAGTGCGGAGGAGCCCTGCCGAAAGACATCATTCACGGCTTCGATCGTCTCCTGATGCATCAGCTCCTTCAATGAGTCGTCGAATTGGGGGTAGTACTCCTCATCGACAGCCACGTTGAACAGCTGGGAGATCTGCAGCCACTGGTCGGCGAAGTGCTCGACCCAGCGGCGCGACCTCTCGTCTTTCAGCATGCGTTCAACGTACGCGGCCAGCACCGTCGGCGTCGTCAATTGCCCGGCTGACGCTGCTTCCAGCAACTGGTCATCGGGAACTGAACACCACAGAAAGAATGCCAGGCGCTCCGCCAGTTGGTAGTTCCTGTTCGCTTCCTCCGAAAGATCGCCCGGAAGCCCGAGATAGAAGAAGCGGGGCGAGCAGAGGATCTCCTGGTACGTTCGCAACAGTGCGCGTGTCGTGTCTTTGGCATTCGCGTCGAGATGGCCGCGAAACGATCCGCAATATCGGTCCAGTTCGGCATCGGTCGGGGACCGGCGGAACACACGTTCGATGAACGTTTTCAAGTGTGGGCGGATGTGACTGTCCATTCCGGATCCCGCAGGCTGTGCCGAGTTCGGCAGCAACAGCGATTCGGCGTCGATGTTCCCGCGATACTCGAGCGATTCCACCGTGACGCTGGTCGAGCCCGGATTCGAGACGCGGACGACGAACGGACGGTCCTGAATCCGGGTCAGTTCTCCGGGAAGGTGGTTGGGGTGAGCACGTAGCGAATAAGTTGACACCTCCTGGCCCTGAGCGATGTCAATGGATCCAAGATTCACAATCCTCGGCCGCTTGCCTTCGTTCGCAGCTCGGCACCACAATCGCACCTGAAGCTGGGCCGGGGCGTCCGCGTTTGCCGTCACAGAGATTTCAAAGGTGCCCTGCGAGATTGCAGGAATCGTCAGATCGACATGACCATTCGGCAGCATGCGAAGGCCCTCGCCAGCTCGCTCGACCCCGGCTGCCGGGAGCCTGTTGGAGCGTCGACTGCTGGCGATGTTCTTCGCCCTGCTGGTGTCTACCTTGCCAAGGTCCAGGCTTTCAAGCTGCGGCTTCAGAGTCGCCAATTGTGAGGCCTTGTTGATGACGGAGAGGATAACGTTCAGATACGCTTCGAGCTGTGGACCGCTCACCATCAGCGATTGAGCGTTGTTCTGCAGCCCGGTTTCCAGGCTCGCCGCTTCCTCCGGCAATCCGTCGACTTCTTCCCTGACGGACATCTTCAGCAGGTCCTCCAACGCATATTGCAGTTCGTAACGGGTCAGTCGTCGCACTCTGCCGCGTTGGTTTGAGATTCCCGATTGCCTGGCTTTTCTGAACTCTGCTTCGAGCCACCTGGTGATGACGTCGCGCTCGGCCGCCGTGGGCTGTGGCTGATCATTCGGAGGCATCTCACCCGTATGAAATGCTTCGTGGACATCCTCCCACTTTCCGAAATGTGGTCCGGAAACGATGTTCGGGTCGATGGTGTCGAACCGGATCTCTGCTTCGGAACGCTGACGGCCGTGGCAACGACCGCAGTATTGATTGAGCAACGGCTGGACCTGTCGCTCAAAGGTCGCGAGGTCTGGTTTCAGATCACCCAGCGAGAAATCGGACAGACCGACGAAGATCGCCAGGCACACGAACCAGCTCAGCGTCAGACGCAGTTTCCCTGAGGTGTGCGGCGTCATTTGGTCAGGAGATTGCGAGAGCGATAGGACCATACACACCTGCGAGCCATAGTCTTCACGGGGCACAGTATGGTATCACTCAGATGTTCAGCTCAACAGTATCGAACGGCGAATGTACGAATGTGAAATCGCAGCAGCTGGAATCGCTGCCGGCAGAATATTTGAAGGTATTGGCCGAAAGTCCGACAGCGAGGCGATCTTGCTCACGCGAAACTCAGCGAGCGGTCGGGCCAGCCTGAGGATGTCGTCAAATTACGAGGTTTCTTTGGAATTCTGAATTTTCTGCTGAGCTTCGGGGAAGCACCGTTCCGTCTGGGAAACCTGCGGTGTCGAGTTCGGTTTCCGCAGATCCGCCGGTCAGACAATCGTGGAAGTTTCTGCCTGCCAAGGGTTTAGGTTCGGAGATTTCCCCGTTCCCGGGTGTGTGAAAATCTTGACGTTGCCCGGTTCGCGGTTAGAATTGGCCGACTTCGGGACAAAGGCCGGATGCCTTTTCAGGAGTCTCCCAAAACGGTTGAGCCGTGTCGCCCAGATACGTTGTCCGATCTTGCCGAATGATGGCAGCCGGAACGCTGAGGCAAGGTGAAGCGGTCGCTCTTCACCCCGACCACGCTCCCGCTTTCAATCACTGCGATTCGCAGTGAACAATGAATACGGAAACGGCGCTGCGCCTCCGGAGATCAATGTGTCCGCTGCGTTTGGGGACGACTTCAAAGAACAGGTTCGGGCTGCCACCAACATCGTTGAGATTGTGGCCGAAACTGTTCCGCTGACCCCCGTTCGTAACGGTACCGATTACGTCGGCCTGTGTCCGTTTCATGAAGACAGAAACCCGTCGTTTCATGTCTATCCCGATCGCCAGACCTATCGCTGCTGGGTCTGCAACGTCGGTGGAGACTGTTTTCGATGGCTGATGGAGATTGAAAAGCTGAGCTTCCCCGAAGCGATCGAACTGCTGGCCAAACGGGCGAACATCGAGATTCCCAAAAAGAATCGTTCCGAATTCGCTGATCGAGTCGAAGACAACAAGTCGACTCAGTACGAAATTGTGGAGTGGGCCATCAGTCTGATGCAGCAGGGACTGCGAACCGGACCCGCCGGAGAACCGGCACGAACATATGCTCAGCAGCGAGGACTCAACGAAGAAACGCTCCGAAAATTCCGGCTGGGATACCATCCGGAAGACTGGAGCTGGTTACTGAATAAGGCGAAAGGGCGATTTTCAGAAAAGCAACTGGTCAGCGTCGGTCTGGCGGGAGAACGGGACAACGGGCGGGGTTTCTATGACAACCTTGTCGGTCGACTGGTTTTTCCGATCATTGACGAACGAGGTCGGCCTGTGGCGTTCGGAGGACGGGTGTTGCCGGGAGAGCAACATCGAAAGTCAGGCGAAATATTGGAATAGTCCGGAAAGTAACATTTTTCTGAAGCGTCGCACTCTTCGCCTTCGATCAGGCCCGAGTCGATTCGGAAAAGCCGGACTGCAGTTATTGTTAGAGGATACATGGATTGCATTGCCTGTCACCAGGCTGGTGTCACCAACGTGGTGGCCACTCTGGGAACGGCAATGACGGAAGATCATGTTCGGTTTCTGAAACGTTTTGCTGACCGGGTCGTGCTGGTTTATGACGGCGATCAGGCTGGCCAGGACGCTACAGAAAAAGATCAATCAGTCGGTTTTCTGGCTCAGGACCTGGACCTTCGCATCCTTACTCTCAGCGACGGTCAGGACCCGGCCGATTATCTCCGGAATCATGGAAAGGAAGAATTTGAAGAACTGATGAATGCTGCTCGGAAGCGTGGGCATACAAATTGCAAACGGTTTCGGATCGCTACGGAATTCAGTCCGTCAGCGGGCAGCAGCAGATCCTGAATGCGATGCTGGACTTTCTGGCAACGGCTCAGGGGCTGCAGGGCACAATCCGGGAAGACCTGATTCTGCGACAGGTGTGTCAGCGAGTTCAGGTTGACGAGGTGAGTGCCCGCCAGCTTGGCGATCTGCGAACTCGTCAGACGCCTGGCAGGACATTTCTGCCTGAATCATCGAAACCTTCCCTTCAGCCACCTCAGAAACTGAAAGGAGATCATCTGGCAGAGCGGGAACTTCTGGAGATCATCCTGGTTCTGCCCGAATTGGCTGACTACATCCGGCACCGAATTGGTCCGGACGATTTTGAAATTGATCAGCACCGGCAACTGCTGGAGCTGTGTTTTTATTTGATTGCGGAAGAAGGGATCCTTCCGGAACCGGCGCGTGTCGTGGCGGCAGGATGGATTCGTCTTCTGATCTGGTAGAATGCCCTACACAGTTCCGCGCAGAAAGGAGTCTCGCGACTGATGGACGAGCTTCCGCCCGTTCCACCCGGTGTGGACCCGGTGCCTGTGCACACGGACCGGGTTCTCCGTCCTTTGCTCTTGCGGCGTGCCAGAAACCAGAACATGTTGTCGAAACAAAAATGGCTCAGACCCAGACGTCATCGAGCGAGCTCCACAGCGACACATTGGATGCTCTCCGCCGCATTCAACAGTTCCGAAAACGACAGATGAAGCACCCCGCGAGACAGACGGGTGACCCGCATCAAACCTATGAAGCGTCTGCGGGGATCTGACGCCTGAAGGTCCTGAATCAATCCTCACCTCGACAACTTCCCGCAAATTCGGAACTGTCCAGTTCGACTTTACTCAAACGCATCACAGAACCACCCCACTGCCGCTTTGGAGCTTACGGAAATGCACCGTCTGGATGAATCCACTCTCTCAACTGCTGTCTGTCGGCCAGAAACAGGGTTACCTGTATTTCTCGCAGGTCCACAGCTACCTGCCGGACGAAGCCGAAGATCCTCGCAAGCTGGATCACCTGATCATGGTTCTGGAAGGAACTGGATCTGGGACTTGCGAGTCGACCCGGTCATTCGTGAAGACGAAGCTCCGGCCGACCGCAAACGCCGCCGTCCGGAAATTCGTCTGGAAGACGACTCCCCGCGCGGGACGGAAAGTCCCATCCGCATGTATCTGACTCAGATGGGCGAAATTCCCTGCTGACACGGGAAGAGGAAATCTTTCTGGCCAAGCAGATCGAAGTCACGCGTCGTTTTCGTCGAGCTCTCCTGAGCTGCGACTTTTTTATGAACTACGCCTTTGAAACTCTGACGCAGGTCATGAAGGGCGACCTGCCCTTCGACCGAACCATCAAAGTCTCGATGACGGAAAGCCTGGAAAAAGATCAGGTCATGGGCCATGCCCATAACTGGCCACCATCGCTTCCATCCGTGAACGCGACCTGACTGATTTCGCCATGGCTCGATCGATCGGGCTCGACACAAGAAAGGCATGGAACTTCGCCGGGCGATCAGTGAACGTCGTCGCCGCAGCGTCTGCTGGAAGAACTCAGCCTGCGAACTCAGCGTCTGCAGCCCACCGTAAGAAACGGCTGCAGCAGATTTCCACCCGCATGCTGGATCTGCGTCAGATCAACAATCTGAAGAACCTGTCGTCCGCAGATGACGAACGCAAGCACATGCAGAAGGAACTGCACGACCTGATCGACCTCACCATGGAGACTCCGGATTCGCTGGCTGCGAAAATGGATGCTCTGGAAAGACGCTACGAAGAATACGAAAAGGCCATGCGAGACCTGTCAGGCGGCAACCTGCGGCTGGTGGTGTCCATCGCCAAAAAATACCGCAACCGAAGGCCTCACCTTCACGGATCTCATTCAGGAAGGCAACACAGGACTGATGCGAGCCGTCGATAAGTACAGATATCGTCGAGGCTACAAGTTTTCGACCTACGCCACCTGGTGGATTCGTCAGGCGATCACTCGGGCCATCGCTGATCAGGCTCGCACCATTCGCATTCCGGTGCACATGATTGAAACGATGAGCAAGCTGCGGGCTGCCGCTCGTGACCTGCTGCAGGAACTGGGACGCGAACCATCCGTCGAGGAAATGGCGGAAGTGGCCAACGTGCCCGTTGATGAAGCTCGTCGAGTCATGCGGATCAGCCGTCAGCCGATCAGTCTGGACAAGCCTCTGGGCGAAGGCGACGACAACAGCTTCGGCGAATTTGTGGAAGACAAGAGCAACGACAGCCCGGTCAGCAACGCAGCGTCCGAGATGCTGAAGGACAAGATTGATTCTGTCCTGAAGACCCTGACCTATCGTGAACGCGAAATCATCAAACTGCGATACGGCTGGAGACGGCTATACGTACACTCTGGAAGAAGTCGGTCGCATCTTCAAAGTGACTCGGGAACGAGTCCGCCAGATCGAAGCCAAAGCCGTCCGCAAACTGCAGCACCCGGTCCGCAGCCGCCAGCTCCGGGCTTCCTGGAAGGCATCACCGCCATCGCCGCCGGGCACTGAGCGTCAGCCCGGAGAAGGATCCCGGGCGAGGCATTGGTAGTCATCAGGACGCTCGACACGTCGTGAAGGGTTGATCAGTCTGCCCGAACTGTCGGATTTCATGAATCCGACAGTTCGGGCATTTCTTTCCCTGCCTCCCACCGGTTCAACCACTGCGCAGACTTTCACCCGAAGGTGGCGGCGTGCGTGGCCACCAATTCAAAAGATCAGCGGCTGCTGGAAAGTTTTGACGCAGAACGTTGGCGCGAACCGGACGAGGGGCTGAAACTGCAGTCTGATGTCAAAGGAGCAATATGGTGCGTCACGAAACGTTCTGCTGCATCCCGAAAGAAGCTCGAAGGGACATCCTGGCGGTGATTGAGTCCGCCGAAGTTGCTGCGGATGTCGGCCGGGGAATCTCGCTGACGACGACTGAGATGTCTTATCATTTCCATCAGACGGGCAAAGGATCATTTCCTCCGGAAACACTCATCGACACCATCGGTCGAGGGTGAGCATCGCGGACGCCTCGGCAGACGACGATCTGATTCTCCATGAATTCGACGGCAGCTTCGATCAACTGAGAACCCTCGCAGGGGTGCCCTGCACGACACCCGTTTTCTCAAACATTCTGCCTCGGCCTGTCGTGGCTGGTTCGATGCCGTCCTGGACCGCGGAAATGGTGGAAAACCGCCGTTTTCTGAAGCGATGGCTGTTCGGAGGAAAGCTTCTTTTGAAAACCGGATGCAAACCGCGTACAACTACGAGGGCTGGACTCAAAGCAGTGAAGAGTTTCCGAAGCTCGGCAGGTCAGGCTTTCATCCAACAGTTCTGATCGAATTGTCAGGCGGGAGCCTGACTACAGATGCTGGTAGTTGGAAGACTGTGTTTTTCCGCTTCAAAACTCTTCACTCCGTTGGGCTGGACTGTGACCGGAATGGACGGCCCGCTGAACTCGCGAGGATGAAGAAACATGGATCCTGACGTTGCTGAAAAGACAGAAACCGCGACATTTGCTGCCGGGTGTTTCTGGTGTACCGAGGCTGTGTTTGTGCGACTGAAAGGTGTCAGCAAAGTGGCATCCGGTTATACCGGTGGTCGAGTTCCCAATCCAACCTATCAGCAGGTCTGCACCGGAGCCACCGGGCATGCGGAAGGGATTCAGATTGTTTATGACCCGAATGTTGTGACCTACGATCAGCTGCTGGATGTTTTTTTCCATACGCATGATCCCACAACTCTGAATCGTCAGGGTCACGACGTGGGAACTCAGTATCGTTCGGCGATCTTCTATCACAACGAGCAGCAGAAGGCCGCCGCGGAAAAGATGATCGAGTCGCTGAACGCGTCCGGCGAATTCGACGGGCCGATCGTGACAAAGCTGGAGGAGATGAAGAAATGGTATCCGGCGGAAGATTACCATCAGGAGTATTTTGCTCAGAATCCCCGTCAGCCGTACTGTCAGGCTGTGGTGGGACCGAAGGTTGAAAAATTCCAGAAGCGTTACAAAGCCATGCTGAAGGACGGAAAATGAACATGTCGGTCTGTCGGGTTTCGGCTCTTGCGATTCTCCTGTCGCTGTCCGCTGCGTCTGCTGAAGAAGATTTCAAACCCGAATCCGGATTCCGGATGCTGTTTGACGGCAGCTCGTTCGATGGCTGGGATGGTGATCAAACCGTTTTTCGAACCGAACAGCACAGCATTGTCGGAGGCCGGCTGAAGGAAAAGATTCCTCACAACTTTTTTCTCGCTCATTCCGACACGTTTGCAGACTTTGATCTCAGACTTCAGTTCAAACTGATCGGTGACGCGACAAACGCGGGAATCCAGATTCGCAGCGAACGCATTCCCGATCACCACGAGATGATCGGCTATCAGGCTGATCTCGGGCAGAGTTACTGGGGCTGTCTGTACGACGAAAGCCGTCGTCGCAAAGTTCTTGCCGGACCCGATGCCGAACAGCTCGGTCAGGTCCTGAAGAAAGGTGACTGGAACGATTATCGCATTCTGTGCGAAGGACCGCGGATTCGCCTGTATATCAACGACCTGCTGACGGTTGACTACACCGAATCCGAACAGGACATTCCCCTGAAGGGAAAAATCGCCGTGCAGATTCACGGTGGCCCGGCCGGTGAAGCCTGGTATCGCCACATCCGAATTCAGGAACTCGGCAAATAACGCCCCGCTCTGAACAGGGGCTGATGATGCGTGGAACTCTGCCGAACAGCCGGTGAGAACGATGCCGATCAGCAGGTGGCTCTGATTGCATCAACTGCGTCCTGCCCTCCATTGAAGCCATCTCAAACTTCCTTCGTCTTCAGACTTCGAATCAGCTCATTTCATGTCGCATCCACTCAATTGGAACAGTTCTCAACTGACCTCAGGCTGGCAGAAGGGCGTCACGGCGTTCTACTACGCGATTGGCATGGATTCGGAAGACTTCCGCAAGCCTCAGGTCGGGATCGGCGTTCCGCTGCTGGAAGGCAATACGTGCAACGTGCACGCCTATGAGCTGGCAACGGAAATCAAAGCCGGCTGCACAGCAGCAGGTTTGTTGGGATTCCCGTTCGGAACTCCCGGAGTCAGCGACAACCTGACTCAGGGCAACGAAGGCGGCAACGCCAGCCTGCCGTCGCGTAACCTGATTGCCAACAGTGCCGAATGCGTCGTGACGGCACACTGCTATGACGCTCTGGTCGGGCTGCATCACTGCGATAAAAACGGTCCCGGATTCGCCATGGCTCTGGCTCGGACCAATTACCCGGGCCTGATCGTCAGCGGCGGCAGCATTCTGCCGGGCTGTCACAACGGTCGTGACATTTCGATTCTGGACGTTTATGACTCACAGGCCGCGGTGTCCGTGGGTGCGATGAGCGTTGAGGAAAGTGATGAAATTCTGAAGACCGCCTGCCCCGGCCCGGGTGGCTGCGGGATTGCGGCGTCCTTCAACACCTGGGGCATCGCCATGGAAGCGATCGGGCTGATGCTGCCTGCCAGCAGTTCCATTCCCGCAGTCGATCCCGCCAAGCGAACGGAATGTCGCGACGTCGGGAACGCTCTGAAGGCTCTGCTGCAGAACAATATTCGTCCACGGGACATTCTGACGAAAGCCGCCTTCCGCAATGCAGCGGTTTCCATCGCCGCGGCCGGAGGTTCAACCAACGGAGTTCTGCACCTGCTGGCTCTGGCTCGAGAAGCAAACGTCGATTTCGGCCTGAAGGATCTGCAGCCGATCTTTCGCGAGACACCGGTCCTGTGCAGTTTTGCTCCGCGAGGCAAACGGACAATGGTCGACCTGCACAAAATCGGCGGCACGCCCGTGCTGCTGAAGCACCTGCTGGACAACGGCCTCCTAGACGGCAGTTGTCTGACCGTTTCCGGCCGGACAATGGCCGAGAACCTGGCGAACGTCCCCGCACCGCCCGAAGGTCAGGATCTGATTGTCAGCGTTGACAACTGCTACAAGCCGTTTGCCGACATGCAGATCTGCTTTGGAAACCTGGCACCGGATGGCATTGTGTTCAAGGTGTCCAGCATGAAGGACCCGGTCTTTGAAGGCAAAGCCGTCTGCTTTGATGATCCTCGAGACATCGTCAAAGCCGTCGAAGCCCGAAAGATCTCGCCCGGCAGCGTGATCGTGCTGCGTTACTGGGGCCCGGTGGCGTCCGGAATGCCGGAAGTGCTGGTTGCCACCGCCGCGCTGGCTGTCCCGGAACTCGATGGAAAAGTCGCCTTCATTTCAGACACGCGGGTGTCCGGAGTCTCACACGGAGCCATCGGAGTGCACTGCGCTCCGGAAGCCGCCGTTGGAGGTCCCATCGCCTGCGTTCAGGACGGCGACGCCATTCGCTTCGATCTTCTGAACGGCACCATCGAAGTGAAAGTTTCCGACGACGAACTGGCTCGCCGCCGCCAGCAGCTCACCCCCTGGAAACCACGTGACCCGCGCCGAGGTTACCTCGCCGACTTCTGTGCAACCACCGCCCAGGCCAGCCACGGCTGCGTCAGCGCAGCTCTGATTCCTGAAGACTGACGGGCGACGCAGAGCCCTGGCGATGTCTGAGCTGTCATCCGGCGTTTTGACACAGACCCAGACATCGCGAATGGCTGACGTTTGAAGACGTGAGCAGTGCTTCGCCTTCTGCGCCCCCTCCCGATGCTGCGTGTTTCGTGTGACTCGGTTGAATGACGTCATCGAGACACGCCGCGCGAACCACGAACCCGGTGGGCGAATTACTTCTGTCCACCGCCCATGGCTTCCGCATAGCCAGGGGTGTCTTCGACATTTTCCGGTGCGACCTTATCCGGCGGGATGCCGGCGTTGGGGTCTGTCTGGCCACCGCACCCAAGATTCAGCACGAGGAGTGCAGGAAGTATCAACAATGCAATTCGGGTCATCTTTTTCATAAGACGGATCTTCCAATCGAACAAACAGGAACCTGGAACTGTCCCACGGAGCACAGCACATTGATGGGTAGCTGTTCGGTGGGCTGGACTCTCACACTCCACAGAGTACACACCCGATCAGATCAGCTCAACCGATCGAAATCGCCGACTTCTTCGGACCTGGAGCAGCACGGCTGCCTGAGCTGCCAGTCTTTCTCCCAACAGGCGTGTTTAACGTTAGCGTGACACACTCCAGGACTTGCATGACCTGTCCCCCAGATTAATACCAACCACCTAGGTAGGGGGGACATCCGTTTTTGCCTGCAAAGAGAGTTTCTGCCTGTCTGTCGGTTTTCGTTTTTTTTCCCGCGGGACTTCCCCTTCATATTGATTCGCATTTCCGAACATGAGAAACTGGCGGGGTCGGGGGCCGCCTCAGTGGCGGCCGTTCGGTTCTTTTTCGTCTCACTTCCGTTTTGAAGGAACCATTTCAAATGGTGCAAAACATTTTCAGAGCCTTTAGGCTGGATCGTCGTCGTCGGCTCGGCTTCACTCTCATTGAGTTGCTTGTTGTCATCGCCATTATCGCGATCCTCATTGCCCTGCTGCTCCCCGCAGTCCAGCAGGCTCGTGAGGCGGCACGCCGAACTCAGTGCCGAAACAACATGAAACAGATCGGTATTGCTCTTCACAACTACCACGACACTCATCAGGTACTGCCTCCGTTCAAGACATGGAACAACGGTGCCGACTGTCTGGGCAGCTCCAACTCATGGACCAATGAAGGCGGGTTCAGCTGGCGGGTCATGATTCTTCCATTCATCGACCAGGCCCCGATGTACAATCAGATTAATTTTTCACTGGCCCATTCACAGAAGGAGTGCACCAACTCTGTGAATAACTGGGGCAGCATCAGTGACAAGGTCATTCCAGGGTTCATCTGTCCGAGTGATGACACTCAGGCAGTGAACAATAGTAATGGTCGGGATCACGCCGGGACCAACTATGCGGCATCGGTTTCCGGCAGCAGCCAGACTCAGATCGGAACCAGCACGACGGACGCGGGTGGGGCAATTACGACAGAGCAGCTGCGGGCCGCGTTCCAGATGTATGGAAATACCAGCCCTCAAAAGGTCTCACTGACATCGTTCAAGGACGGCACCAGCAATACGATTGCCGTCGGTGAAGTCTATCGAGGTCGAGTCTGTGTGCAGGCCGGAGGCGGGTGGCTGAGGCAGCCGAATCGACGGTGTGACCGCTGGATGATCACGGGAACCTGCGGCATCACAGGAGTGCGCGGTCGTAGCGGTTCGCTGGGAGCGCTGTCCGGCGGTTATGAAGCCAGTGGGGGAAACCCGGGTGGATTCCTTCAGATTGGAGCAACGACTGCTCAAACGGGTGATGGTGGCCCGAACGACAATCGAGCGGACCAGCTCTCGTGGCTTGGAGAAAACGACCAGGCTGTCCATCAGGGTTTCCGGCCGGCATCCAGTGCTCATACCGGCGGTGTCCAGCTGCTGATGGCTGATGGTTCCGTGCACTTTGTCTCCGACAACGTGGACTCAAATGTCTACAGTAATGCACACTCCAGAGCCGGCGGTGAAACCGATAACCTTCAGTTCTGATCGGCGGTTGCCACCGGGTATCGCGTAACAGCCTTCGCGGCACGTTCTGTTTCCACAGAACGTGCCGTTTTCTTTTCCGAAATGCACCGCCAATGTCGAGATCTCTGAGATTGACGGGACTCATCGGCCTCATGGCGCTCGTGATATTGATGGCCGCATCAGCGATTCGCAGCTATGACTCAAAGAGTTCGTCAGAACCGGCAGGCGTTTCTCAGAAACCGTTCTTCGTCGGCACCACTTCCTGCATCGGCTGCCACGAAGGAATTGGTCACGCCCACGCTGCCAGCGGACACGGCAATACGTTCCATTCCACAGCCGACTTTGCCCCCCGGCGAAGACGCTGAATGGAAAGTCTTTGAGGATCCGCGCGGGACAGCCGGATTCGCTATCACTGGAACAGCAACGACTCAGTCTTCATCCATCGCCGGTCGATTTGATGATGCACAGTTTCCTCTGACCTATGCTGGGATCCGGGACTCACGGCATCAGCTTTTCTGACAACTCTTCCGCACAGCGATGGCACCGACGTGACTGAATATCGCATGACCGTGTTCGGGCGCCGAAACAGACGCCGGGCATGACTCCCGGCCATGAATTTCTTGATGCACCAATCGAAGACGCCGAACACTTCGGCCGCGTACTCGACGGGGAGAAACTGAGACGGTGCGTCGAATGTCATACGACTGGTGGCCGGGTTGAAGCTGGAGAAATTGTCGCGGCTTCCTTTCATGTCGGATGTGAAAGCTGCCACGGTGCAGGCAGCTCACATGCTGCGGCGATGGATCAGGGGCACTCAGCTGACCTTTATCGCACATCCATAAAAATGGCCGAACGCCATTGACGAAATCCGGACATGCGGGGAATGCCATCGGCTGTCGGAAACGGTGAAGCCATCCGAAATCTCCAAAACCTCCCCCGTTCTGCCTCGCTTTCAGCCTGTTGGCATGATGCAGAGTCCCTGCTTTCAGAACTCGCAGGGACAGATGCGGTGTACCACCTGTCACAATCCGCATCAAAAAACGTCTGCCGCGTCGACGGACTATCAGAGCATCTGTCATTCCTGCCACAAAAGTCATGCGGTCCCCGACTGTTCGGTTGCTGCCGATCGATGTGTGGAATGTCATATGCCGCCTGTACCGATTGCCGGAGCAGCATTTCATGATCACTGGATCAGGATCCGCAGCAATAACGAAACTGTCCCGGGCGACTGGAAGATCTCGCCCGATCATTGACAGCTGATCTCCGTCAGTCATCCTCACCCGAGTGTTGGGTTGGCTCAGCAGCATTTTCGGAGATAGAAGAAGCGGATTCCCCTCCGCTTTGCTCCTTCTGAAGCAGTTTCGCAAGTTCGTCGTGCAGCCGTTTCGCTTCGGCGCGCTGACCGGCAGCGGTCGCACAACGTGTCAGCAGACTCCATGTACTGCACCAGCCCGCGATTTGTTTCGTAGATCTCCGAGAGTCGCTCGTACGCCCGTGCCCCCTGTTTCCGGAACAGAAGCAGTTCGGCTTCAAGAATTCGAGCATCGACGTCGACCGGGTTGACGGCCAGAGCTTTCGAGACGTACGCCTGTGCCTGATCCAGTTGGCCTCTGCTTCTTGAAACGGACGCTGAATACGCAGGGCGGCGATCCTACCTCGGGTTCCGTTCACTGCACCACTCAGCATGCGGCGTAGCGGCGTCAATTCGTCCGATCCGATGCAGAGCGTAGGCCAGATTCAGGTGTGCCGTGTAGCTTTCCTGATCGATTGTCAGTGCACAGCCCAATGGCCTGACCATTCTTCTCCGGCTGCAGAAGTTCGTCATGAACGTCTGCAAGAAAAAGGAGTTTGCTCAACGCGATCCGGAGCGATTCCAGTGCCTGCTGCGCGTCAGGCTCTCCTGAAACTTACGATCGCGGAAATACACAATTCTGCCAGCGACAGCTGGGCATCGTACAGCCGCGCTGAATCGTGTCAGGCGATTCAATACCGACGGCCTCATCAAGCTGCTGAGACTGGAAGGCAGATTGCCGATCAGCTCGTGCTGGCGTCAACGTACTGAGGATCGGACCCAGGAATTTCCTTCAACAGACGGATGGCCAGTTCCGGATCGGATTCTTCCAATCAGTGAGGCCACCTGCCTCTTACAGCCGATAAACCATCCTGCGGATGCAGCCGCAGATGCACTGCGAATTCGTGAACAGCAGCGTCTTCCTGTCGATTCCTCAGCGCGAGCAGCGCAAGTCGGTGATGGTCTTCCGGCTGCTGACGGAGTGCCCAAAAAATGACGAAGCCAACGCTCAGAAGCCCCCCGATGAAGATAATGACCCGCAACGGCCTGGGGCTGCGTGGACTCGCGTCTGCGCCGCTGTCAGTCATCGCCACGTCCCTGAATCAACTGATGATTTGTTGCCGGTTTTCTCGCACGGTAATGATCCGTTGTTCCATCCGGCCACTGAACTCGGACGTCCACGGCATCGGAACAGTTTGCAAGTCCGAAGTGAACCGTCCGATCGTCACAGGCAAGATAGCCTGTGCTTCCACCGCAAAATGCCGTCATTTGCCGGGGGCCGTTTTCAATTTCAATTGTGGCGCCGATCGCGCAGCGATTTGAGTGGACGCCTGTGAGGTTCATGCTGATCCAGTTGTGGGAGTCGCTTCTGTTGTGCAGCAGCGCGGCCTGATCATTCAGGTGCTGCACGGCGATATCCAGTCGTCCATCGCGATCAAAATCCGCGATTGCGGAGGATCGCCCGACGATCAGTTTCCGAAAATAGCGGCCGGATTCCTGTGACACATCCTGAAACCTCCGTCCCGACTCATTGCGGAACAGCTGCGGCAGTTGAGCAAACGGGACGTACCGGTCAAGTTCCGGCGGATATGACTGCACGTGACCGTTTGCAATGAACAAATCCGGCCAGCTGTCGTTGTCTGCGTCAAACAGTGACGTGCCGAAAGCCAGTCGCTGTCGGCTGGGAGCGTCCAGTCCGAATTCCGCTGTTACGTCAGTGAAAAACGCCCCGTCATTGCGATACAGGGTATTGGATTCGTTGAAATAGTTTGTGACAAAGACATCGGCCTGCAGATCACCATCAACGTCTCGGACCGCGACTCCCATTCCCGCTTCAGGAACTCCAATGCCGTTCACTGCAAGCCCCGTCAGGACAGCGTCGTCACTGAACTGGCCGGTCCCATCGTTCAGCCAAAGTTGATTGTTCGTTGTATCATTGGCGACGTACAGATCGACATCGCCATCCGAATCGGCATCAAAGACAGCAATTCCAAGTCCGGGAGACCCATGGTCGGCGCAGATTCCTGCCGAGCGACTGATGTCCGAAAAGGTGCCATCGCCATTGTTTTTCAGTAACAGATCAGACTCCGCCTGCTGATGACGGGGATGACAGCCACCCGGATACCGAACTCCACCCTCCGTATGGCTGCACAGTGGATAGTCGTGGCGATCGAGTTTCAGGTAGTTGACGACATACAGATCCAGATCATCGTCTCCATCGGGATCAAACCATGTGCAGGCCGAGCCGAATCGTTCGTCGCGGAGACACGGCTGCGACTGAACCTCTGACCATGTCCCGTCTCCATTGTTTCGAAAAAGGCTATTCGGACCGTAGGCGGTGACGTACAGATCCGGAAAGCCATCACTGTTGAAATCTCCCACGGCAGTGCCCATCGAGTAGTCCGTCTTCGATATCCCGGACAGTCGAATGACATCCTGAAAGCTTCCGAGTCGATTTCGAAAAATGCCATCGGTCGGTTCAGGACCGCGATCGCCCGTGCTCTCCGTGAAGGGAGTTCCCTGGCTAAAGAAAAGATCGGGCCATTGGTCCAGATCGTAGTCAAGCCAGGCCACCCCCGAACCCATAAACAGGTGCAGATGACGTTCGGGTGTCAAAGGAGAAACGTGACGAAAGCCAAGGCCAACGGAAGAAGCAACGTCGACAAATTCGATCGCTGCACTCTGAGCATGGACCGCGTGGGTGATCACGGTCATGGCCGCCAGAAGGAATCCATGCCGAACGATGTGGGCTCGACTTCCGGACATCGCAGGAGCTCGGACTTTGCGTCGCTCACGCGCAGGCCCCGCGACAATTCTGAAGACTCTCTCGTCTGTTGATCTGTCATTCATACAAGAGTATCTTTTAATGCGGAAACGACGTTTTGGCGAAACCACACCTACGCGCTGTGAGGTGGAGCGAATTTGAAAATGTGTGGCGAGGGTTTCTGCCGCGTATGCTATCACGGTTGTCTTTACATTACCGAATCCTGCGGCTGATACCCTCAACTCGCAGAGACTAAACCTTTATCTGCATTGCGAACTGCTTTCATCATGCCGACAAACAGTGTCAACCAGCATGATGGAGGAACAGAATCCGGGGGAAAATCTCTCCCCCCGGCATCTGCCGACTCAGGTCAGGTAGAGGACGCCGGTCTCCTCCGATCTCTTGTATATCTTACCGCTCTGACAGCGGCTGTTCACCCCATTTCAAACGCTGACTTCTGGTGGGAGCTTACTCGAGGTCGAATTGCGGCTGCAGGCGTCATCACCCCCTCTGCTCAACTGATTGCAAATTCATGTCAGACTGAATCGTTCTGGCTGAGCGGCCTGCCGCTTTTCGGCATTTATTCTTTCGGCGGCTGGCATGGACTGATGTTCCTGAAGATCATGGCGGCAATTCTGTTCGCCAGAATGTTGATCGGGAAACATCTGAGGCCGATGGTATCGCACTTCACGATCGCCGCAGCGGCGATAACTGCGGCTCAAATGAGCTGGGAGCCGGGTCCGCTGCTTTATGATGTGCTGGGCATGTCTGTTCTGGCGTCGATTGCCTTTCGATCTCGCGACAGATTCTCGGCCGGCGAACTGCTGATGGTGGTGCTGGTCTTCTGTTTCTGGGCCAACTTCGGTCACCGGTTTATCGTCGGGACGATGCTTTTTCTGCCGGGACTCTGCAGCAGAATAATATTCGTCACGCGACGGTCCCAGGCTCCGGATTCCGACGGCCGCTCAACACCAGGCGAACCGTTCGGCCTGCGGCGTGCCCACTGCGTGATCCGGGATTTCAGGACGACACTGGTTCACGGGATGGGTGTCTGCATTCCAGCCATCGCAGCGTGTTGTATTTCCCCGGCGGGAACGAACGGTCTGTGGCAGTCGTGGGCAATAACGTTCCCGCAGTCGGTGATTTCCGCGACGTTTCTCCGTCCGTCCGGCTGGCAACCATGGTTTGATTCTCTGGACAGCGCAGAAGCGGTGGGGTTGATCGTTCTGACGATCGTGTCCTGTCACCGAATTCTTTATGCCTCCGATCTGCGACTGTGCGTGATTTTGGGCATCGCTCATTTTCTCGCCATTGCCTCGAAGGAGAACCTGCCCGTCGCCGCAGCATGGATTGCGATCTACTACGTCAACAGCGCGACATCGAAATCGAGTCCTGTACCGAATTCCGACCGGGCATCTCACGAATCAGACTTTAGTCCCGATCAGGTATCCAGGGGCCGACAGCTTGCTGCCGCAGTGATTCTGTTTCTGGCGATGTGCGGTCTATTCCGGTGGCCGAACTCTGTCTCAGGGCCGGGATGGGGACTGGATGCGCAACTGAGTCCCGATGCCTTCAGCACGTCTGTCCAGAATCTCCGTCTGTCAGGAAATGCTCACTGTGTGGGAACCCGGGAAGCGGGACTGCTTTCGTGGCATTGCCCGGATGGCCCATTGCCTCTGGATACGCCACTCACCGCACTCCTGAACGGTCGCCTGCGTCAGCATGTTCTGTTCACTCAGGATCTGATCAGCGGCTGGAAAACCGTCCATCGTCGGCCCGACGGAAGTGAAGGCGGCTGGTGGAATGCGGCACAGAATTTCAACATCGCTCTGGTTGTTGTTCCTTCTGAAGAGATTGCTCTGATTTCAGCTCTGGAGCCGACCATCTGGAAGCCTTTCTCGCTGAATGCCGTCAGCCTGGCATATGGACGAGCTGGTGACGCGGGATGCGCTGGTCGAATCCTGGATACACTTTCTCTGAGAGAGTTTGTGAACTACGGACGCTGGACGTTTGATCCATCCAGTGAAGACACATCGGGATGCGTTGATTTCAGTGCTGCGTTTTCGAATGCGTTCCGATGGCGCAACAGCATCCGGCTGGCTCGAGTGTTTCGTGCGATGGGGCTGCAGTTTGCAGCTCTGAAAATCACAGCGACGCCTTCGTTCCGCAAAGAACCTGTGATGTTGGCTGAAATGTGCCTCAATCACGCCGAACTTGGATATCGCGAACGTCTGGACTGCGGCCGCAGCAGCACGTTCCGAGCACTGTTGGTGACGGAGTTGACCGATGATTTGCAGCAGCAGTCGCGGAGACTCGAATCACTCGGCTGGTCCGCTAACGAACTCGCCTCAGAAGGTCAGGCTTTCGAGAAAGCCTGTGGAGTGTACATCAGTGAGGGAGCTCGACAGGCTGTTCAACATCTGCCGATGGACTTGTCCGAAGCCGCATACGCCCGCAGTGTTCTTCTGCTGGAAACCGGTGATGTCGATGGTTCCATCGAAGCTCTCGATCGCTATTTGAACGAATCCGCAGGGCTGAGATTGCGAACGACTGCTGTCAATCTCAGGCGATCTCTGGCAGAATGAAGGGCATTTTCGAGTCGGAAGAAAATTCAACTGGGATTGGGAGTCGTTCTCTCATGAGAGGTTTGGGGCGTGAGCCTGAAGAAGACAACTAACTGTATCATTTTGCTTGCAGCTGCAGCAGCCGTTGGTCTGCTGGTTCGGTGGCAGCAGGTGAGTGGCGGGGCTGACATTCATGTGTATACCCCGGTCTTTCGAACGAATATGACCCCGGCCCTGGGAGCAGACCGCTGCGTCGATTGCCACGCGGATGTCTGCCGGGATTTCGAAGTGGTGGCCCATGACAAAACTCTGGTACCGGGGTCAGATCCGGAAATGCAGCAGCATTTTGCGGGACGCAGTTTTCAGCCCGCCGCTGATCGCCCGCGAGTGGAATTCTTCCGCGACGGCGACCAGCTGAGAATGCGTTCGGATGAGTATCCGGAAAGTATCCCGATTGACTGGTTTTTCGGTTCCGGACATCACGCGATCACTCCGGTCAGTCTGCTGAACAATCCACAGGGGCAGACAGAATTGATTGAATGCAGTGTGTCCTGGTATCCACCGGACCAGCTTGGCCTGACGCCCGGCGCCGCAGAACTCAGCCAAAGTGGAATTGCCGTCCTGGGAAATCACGTGGACCATTCCACAACGATGAACTGTTTCGGATGTCATTCCACACAGTTGGCCGAGAACCTGACGGGTGAGATTCACGCCGGCAGCATTGTCCGAGGCGTTTCGTGTGAACGATGCCATCCTGACAGCCGACAGCACCTGGAGTCGGTGACAAGCGGCGGTGAATCTCTGATGGAGCGGTGGTCCGAACTGACGCCTCTCGAATCCGTCAATCGATGTGGAGAATGTCACCGTCGAGCTGACCAGCTCACCGATCAGGAGCTGTCGTCCGAGAGAACTGTTCTGGTGCGATTTGCGTCTGTCGGCCTGGCGATGAGCCGTTGTTTTCAGAACCAGCCGCAGCAGGGTGAGTCGCCACTCCGACTGGATTGCATGACTTGTCACAATCCGCATCAGCCTGCCGTTCAAAGCGAAGAATTCTATCAGCAGAAATGTCTTCAGTGTCATGGCGAAAGCGGCCAGCCATCACGCTCATGCTCGTTTTCAGGCACTTCAGAAAAATGTCTGAGCTGTCATATGCCCCCTGTGGATGCGACGGAGAAGCTTCCATTGACCGACCACTGGATCCGAATTCGTCGTCCCGGTGATCCTCCGGTTTCTGAACACAAACCGGGCAATCTGCCTCGATAGGCTCCGAAATCACCTGAAGTCGCCGATGAAGTTTTCACTGCTGATGCTGACCACTTTCTCGCTCGGGCTGGCTGTTTTTTTCAGCCAGCGACCGAATGTGGAGGATCTCACGTACGAAGCGTCAATCGCATGGAACAGCGGAGATCTGGACCGGGCCGAACAACTGTCTCGCCGATTGCTTGCCCGAGCCCCCGATTCTGTTCGCGGGCGGGAGATTCTGAGAAATCGGTCCATGGCCACGAACCGTCCTGAGCTGGCCCTGGCAGTCGCCGAAATGGACTTTCCCAACAACAGTCCTGCCCCCGATCGTTACATCAGGTTATCGGGGATCGCGATGTCGCGAGGCCTGTTTCGAATCGCGGATGAATATCTCGCCGATGGTCTTCACCACTTTCCAGATCATCAGAGACTACAGCAGCAGTTTGTTGCATTGAGTGGGCTGCGACTGGATCCCGAAGAGATGCTCCGTCGGCTGCTGGCATGGGCAAAATCCGGCAGGCCCGCACCAGAGTTCGTGATCATGTATCTTGGACTAAGTTCCCTGGACAGCCGAGCAGCATCGTCTTCCGAAGAATGGCTTCGCCAGGCTGTGGAAGCCGATGCCAGTGACATCGACTCAAGACTGGGGCTGGCTCGATGCCTGATGCTGATGGGAAAGCTGGAACAATGCTGCAAGCTGTTGGATGCCTCCACCTTTTCGGAGCGAGCTGCCGTCCTGCATGCCGTGGCCTTCGCGCTACGCGGTGAGATCGCAGCTGCGAAGGACTGCATACCAACGTCCGTTCCTACCCGGTTTCAGGCCGAGTACCGCTATGCATTGGGGCTGATTGCGATTCATGAGGAACGCTGGGAAGAAGCCGCTCGCGAACTCGGCAGTGCTGTGGAACTTAAGCCACTCAGTACCTCCTATCGAGCGCGATACTGTGAATCGCTGCGACGCCTGAAACGAGACGACGAACATCTGCGCGAGGTCAAAAAACTGGAAACCCTGATCCAGCTTGTCAAGCGTTCTCATCAACTGCAGAGACACCCGGACATGTCTCAGCTGTCTGAGCTTCGACAGCTCTGCGAGCAGCTGGGAGACAGCCCTGCCGTTACCATCATCAGCGCGATTGAAAACTACTGAAGAACCTATGCGCAGAAAACGACTCCTGTATTCGATCTGCCTGGTGGGATCTGCCTGCTGCGGATACGTTGCCGGCATTGCTTATGAACGCACTTCCTTGTGGGCGGCAGACCAACGGCTTGCAGAACTTCTGCAGATTGAGCCTCGATCGCTGACCGACGTGCTGACGGAACCTGCTGAACAAACGGCGTCCGTTGGCCTCAGGTTTGAAGAAGCCGAAGCCCATGGCATTCCGTTTGCCTACGAAAACGGCTCCGACGGAGAATTTCACCTCGCTGAAACACTTGGTGGCGGAGTCGGTGCAATTGATCTGGATGCTGATGGCAGACCGGATCTCATTTTTGTTGATGGCGGTCATCCGATGTCATGGCCAGCGGACCAGGCGTCTCGAATTCGAGCATATCGCCAGACGGGTTCCGTAAAATTTCAGAACGCCGCTTCTTCGGGGCTGTCGTGGCACGGATACGGACACGGATGCGCGGTGGCTGACTTCGACAACGATGGGTTCGACGATGTCCTGATCACCGGATATGAAAAGTCGACGCTGTTCAAAAACCTCGGAGACGGAACGTTTCAGGAAACGGACCTGATGGATGATTCGACCCTTGGCCGATGGTGCGCTACGGCCTGCTGGACGGACGTGGATGACGACGGAGATCTGGACGTTTATATCGCCTGTTATGCAGATGTGCCCCGAAACCAGCCATTACCCGTCTGCGATGTCGGCGGTATCCGGATTCACTGTAATCCATCATTTTACTCCCCTGCTTCAGACATCCTGCTGGAAAACACCGGCGACGGAAAGTTTCGCGACCGATCCTCCGATTCCGGTGTTGCGGCACTTCAGGAATACGGACTGGGAGTCATCTCATTGGACCTGGACCAGGACGGTGACAGGGAAATTTTCGTCGCCAATGATGGTCAAAGAAATCTGCTGTTCACCCCGGACGGCGAGTGGACCCTGAAGGATTCGGCGCTTATCAGCGGAGTCGCATTCAGCGGGCAGGGAGAAACCATGGGCTCGATGGGAATCGGCTACGGTGACATGGACGGCAATGGTCTTCCCGATCTGCTGGTCACAAACTTTTCGAACGAATCCAACGCTTTGTATCTGAATATGGGGCAACTCGCCTTCGTCGATTCGGCTCAGGGCACGGCCATCGATCAGACAAGTCGGCCGATGGTTGGCTGGTCATCAATCGTCTTCGACGCGAATTACGATACCCAGCCGGATATTTTCGCGGCCAATGGCCATGTCACGGAAATGCCGGGGGAACCATTCCTGCAGATGCCATCGCTGCTGATGGGCTCGCCGAATGGATTTCGCGCCGTCGAGAACGCAGGCCGCTGGTTTCAGACCCCCCAACAGGCGCGCGGGGCATGTCGAGTGGACGTGGACGGAGATACTCTGGACGACCTCGTGGTCAGCGAAATCGGAATGCCGGCTGCGGTTCTGCTGAATCGGACAGCGGCGGCAGGAAATCGGTTTACGGTCCGAACCATCGGAACCAGGTCGCCTCGTTCTGCAGACGCCGTCGGCGTCACGGTTACGATCGGCGACACGCGGCGATTTCACGTGCTCACTCGCTGCGCCGGCTATTTGTCGTCAAATTCCGGCACGCTTTCCATTGGACTGGGTTCCGCCGCATCCGCTGATCGTGTCAGCGTGCGATGGGCCGGCAATCGGATTCAGGAATTCAGCGATGTTGCGGCCGGACGGCGCATCGTTCTCATAGAAGGGCGGACTGATCCGATCGTGATGCCCTGATGGCAGAGCAACCGAACACAGCATGCGACAGAGGCGAATCTCACCGCCGGTGGTCCACAGACAGGAATGTCCGTGCCACCTGACGCTGATCGTCCGCCAAAGCACGACAGGCCCGGGCAGCTTGAAGTCAAAGGGTTTCTTCAAAAGGCTGGTTCAACCTGATCAGCGAGCCGGGAGCAGCAGCCAGCCTTCGGGGGCTTCCGGGGAGGGTTCGTTTGCGAAACGCGGCGGCATTCCGTTCGGCAGCGGGTTCACGATCCGAATGGCCAGCGCGTCGGGCGGGGCGGGCAGATCGCTCTTCGAGATCCGAGCGGTCCATGTTCTCAACGGACTGTCGGGCAGCAGATTCAGCAGCGACCCTTCCACCGGCCAGGTCTGCTGAATTTGTTTGTCATGCACGGTTCCCAGCTCCACAGCCCAGTCATAATAGAACGGGGCCACTCCGGTATTGCGGACCTGAATGAAGACGGAAACATCAGCAGACGCCTTCTTCAGGTCGGCAACGTCCGGCTGAATGCGGCATGCTTCGACGTGGAACTCGTACCCCATGGCCCGGACCTGAGCCATCGCATTTTTGATTCGAGCATCCGACTGGCGTTCCCCGAACATGCCGGTGTCGAGCAGCCAGCTGGCGTGAGTCTGGCGGACGCATTCAGCGAAGTCCTGAGCCTGTGGGTGAACGGGCTGATCATCGAAAATCTGCCCCCAGAGTTCGGGACGAATCTCACCGCCGACAGGAAACGATTTCCATTTCTGCACCGCCTGAGTTCCGGCCGCCTTCAGTGCCGGTACAAAAAACCAGTTGTCCTCCTGGCGACCGGTCTCCAGCGTAGCCCATGCAAAGGAGTCGTCGTGGTAGCCGAATCGTCGATCGTGATTGGCTGCGTAGGCCCATGCATCGCTTCCGGCCGGATATCTCAACAGGACCGGCGTGACTTTGAAAGCTCCTTCGTAAGCGGTCATCACTTCCGACTGGACCGTTTTGTCTGCCATGAGTTCCGTGCGAGGATAGGTGTGCCATTCGCCCCACGTTCCCAGCAGCCCGGCCGTGATGAACCCGATTCGAGGATCACCGTCGTAACGTCGACCAAAGGCAGCAAGAAAGGACTGCAGCACCGATCGCAGTGCCGGGTCGCTGTAGTCGGGCGTTCGTACCTGCTGACGAGGAAACGGATCGGTATTTGTATTCAGCCATTCAGTCACCTTCAGGCCACCGACTTCCAGAAACTCCGGTATGCCCTCACTGCGCCCGGGGTATTCCATCCAGATGCGAAGGATCGCCTGATGTCTGCGGGATGAGATGTCGTTCAGAATGTCTTCCAGCGGCTGCCATTCGAATTCGTCGGCACCTTTCACCAGAACGCTGAGCGGCAGGTCCTGATATTCCAGACTGTGAGGGAACCGGTTGGCATGCGGCCCCGCATAGGGCACCAGTCCCTTCAGCGGATTGTCCACCGGCGCTGGCACGTACTTCAATACCGTCTGAGCCGGCAGTGGAGTTTCCGCCGTCACAGCGACAATGATCAGAACCAGATTTTGGATGTTCATTCGGGAAGAATCTCCTGAGCCGCAGTCGTCGCAGAAATCGGGGGATGTTCGTCGCCGAGCACGACAACCGTCCGGGCATTTGGTAGCATCCCCGGCACGGGACCGTAGCTCAATGGTTAGAGCAGGGGACTTCTGCGATTCATCCTAAACCGGCGGAAAGACGACGTCGGCATGGCGGAATCGAGTGGGTTGCTGTGGCGTTCAGCGTACTGAGGGCCGCAGTAGAATCTGTCAAATTCGGGGAAGGCTAACCTGGCATCAGCAGGCTGATCCCGAGCCAAGCCGCTTCAGGGCGGAAGGTGTAGAGACTAGACGGCAGACACGTAAAGTGAAGGGATAGTCCAGACTGCAAACTCGAAAGAGGCGGCGAAAGTCGTAGTGGTAAGCATAATCCCTTGGTTGCAGGTTCGAATCCTGCCGGTCCTATTTTCAGCTTGATGAGTTCAGTTTGGGCCTCGGCACGCGACGTTCCGGGATATCGCGCCGTCATCACGTTCAGATCCCAACGATGCCGAGCACGGGAAATGCCGGTGCTCAGGTCCCGAGTGCCGCCGGAAATCGCGAGGCAATGGGCAGGAGGCAGCGAAGCCATCCAATTCGCGCTGCACCGGTGTGCAGATGTCAATCAACGTTTCCTGAACAATCCTTCCCACAGGCTGAAACAGATGCCGCACCGCCTGCCCACCTCACGTTCATCCCTTTCCGCGATGATCTCTCTGATCTTGCTGATGCTGCTCGAAGGTGAAGCCTTCGCTCAGAAGAGGGAGCTCACCAAACATTATGTCATGGGCAGAATGCGGATCTTCTACAACGACGAAGGTGTCGGAGCCGTCGATGCGACGGATTCCGACAGTTCCGGCGTTCCCGATCAGGTTGAAGATATCGCGAAGCAGCTGTGGGCCACACACCAGCTGTTCTGCGAAGTGCTGGATTTTCCCGACCCGTTTGAAAGCGAACGGTACAAAGGCGTCGTCTGCATTGAAGCCTCTGTTCGGGATTCCGCAGAAATCGGCGGAGGCAACGGAGTCGCGTTCGAGAATCAGCAGAAGTGCCGAGCGATCCCGGAAAGTCAGCCCGGCGAGCAGGCTCTGGTGATGGCGATTGCCACCAAAGTGAACGCCATCAAAAACGTAACTCCGTCGCACGAGTTCTTTCATCTGATTCAGTACGGAGCAACCTATTTCAAGACCAAGTGGTATCTGGAAGGTCAGGCTCGCTGGTCAGAACATGCCCTGGGACTTGAAGGCGTCGGTGAAGGAAAGTATTCCGCGCGAGGTCCGTGGCCTCAGAAACCGCAGGAACTGCAGCAGCTGGCAGACATGTCGTATGATGCTGAGTTCGTCCTGTGGAACCCCATCGCCGCCCGCACTGACTCGGACGGACTGCTGACACCTGAAAAGCTCGGCAAAGAACTGACCGATCTGAAATATTCCGACGGATCTCCAGTGGTGAAGGATCATCTGCTGACCGGCCCCGAAGTCATGCGGGACATCCTGATTGAACTCAGCAAACAGGACGACATCGCGTTCAAGGAACTGGGCTATCGGTCATGGACCGAAGAAAACCAGCGAGCTCCGGAGAATAATCCGTACATCTACAAAGCCATTATGGACGTGCTGCGAAAGCGCGCCCCACCGGTCGGTCGCTATGTGATCCCCAGACGATCCAGGTGAGCTGCCTTCCTGAAATAACAGAGGCCGGCTGTTGCGACGTGCCGTCAAGCCTGCTGATTCACAAACGGTGTGGCACCGGCTCCGCCAGCGTTTTCTGAACGGTAAAACACCAGGAAGGCCAGCTCCACACGGTCACGGAATGCCTTCCCGAAGCCGAGTTCCTGCATGCGACCTCACGCAGGAAACGGCGGCCTGCTGTGCCTGAGTTAGAATCGCCAGATCGGACTCGGGCAGCCAAAACAGTGGGACCGCGATCAGATTGAGTTCGCTGAACTGCGGGGGAGCCAGCACATCTCGATCAGATTTCAGCAGAGCCTTAAAGATACTTTCCTGAATTCTCTCTCGCTGTTCGGGAGCCAGCCACAACTCCTGATCCAGCTGAGCCGTTGCAAAGCGACTCATCGCAGAGAGTTTGGCATGACGCCGCCTCTGAACCGGCTCACTGGTCGATGGCAGGACCGACAGCAGCGTCTCCTTCCATAGCTCAGAGTTTTCCAGATCGTCAGGCATGATCTGTCGCAGGTAGTAAACCTCATTCCGAACACCGGCCGCATTCCGGAATCGCGTCATGTTGCTAAGCTGGCGTGCTTCCCAGGATTGGAGTACTTCGTCAACAACACCTTTCGCGGCGACCCGCAAACGGTGAGCGTCACCATCGCTGATCAGGCCATGAGTTCGGTAGTACTGAACCGGAAGCTCCAGAACCGGAAACAGACGTTCTCGCTGAGCCTCAAAGGAATCGCGCAGCTTCTGCGACCACTCCTCCGGAGACTCTTGTGTTGTGATTCGAACATGAGTCGGCAGGGTCGGGGAACCCCCGAAGCCCCCGCCAGTGGTGATTGATTCCACAGCGAGTCCTTCAAGCCGCTGCTGCTGCAACTCGGTAAGAAACGGATAATCCTGAGGCGAAACGGGCACCGTCGACGAGGTCAGGCCCGCTGAGTGATGCAGCTTCGGATGAAAGCATGAGGCGTCCAGATTGACATTCTGCTGAAGAACAACCGTCAACTGGTCCTTCTGATCCACCGTGAGAAACAGTTCGTCATCCAACAGGCTGGCGATATATTCGAGTGCGGCCTGTCGTCGATACTGGGTCCTGTCATCAAGTGCCGCTGAGAGGATGCGACTCTGCTCCGGCGAGAGAACTTCGTTCGATTGAATAAAACGGGAATATTCCGCCAGGAGCGGCTGCACAGGGCCCATGGTGTCCTGAAAACAGATCGGTGCCGGACTTGGTCGCCGCGACTTCGACGCGATCCCGTCCATGGCCGCAGCAATGCCCGTGTTCAGAACTTCGGAAAGTCGGCAGCGCTGCGGTTCCGACAGACGAGCAATTCGGTTTGCAGCATCAGACACCACTTCGGTAAAAACACGAAGCCGATTCCGTTCGGGTGAAGCGGCTGTATCCTGTTCAACTTTTTCCCCTTCGCCCTTCAGCACCGTCGGCAGATCATCAGCCATCGCCGGGGAAAACTGCAGCACAAGCACCGCGGTCGCAAGCGGAAAAAATCGGAACATGATCGTCGCTGTCAAACCGCACATCAGCATCACCCCCAATCGAACAATGGATCTCTGCCACCTGCACGTGGGGTCATTCTACCGAGCTTCTTATGACCTGCAACACCCTGCCATGGCGTTCGTTCGCATCACGCCATCGTTCGAGGGGCGTTCCGCGGGATTTTTTGCTGTCATCTGCAGCCGTCCCTGATCTGGGTCCTCTCTACGTCACCACTGCCACGACTGCATTTTATCTGAACCGACCTTTGCTCATAATGGGCGAGATCCGTTGCTGTTGCGGACGGTTGGTCCTGGTTGTTCTTGTTCAGGGTGCCTGATGATGTCTGTTCAGTTTGGGAATTCACCGGTTCGATTGCTGAGCTGGAAGCATCACTCTGCACGGCTGCTGACGCTGTTGCTGGTGTGTTCGGCAACTCCGCTGCTGGGACAGGACGAAGGTGAAGACTTTCATCCGGGGCTGCTGGCGACGTATTCAGTGGGCGATGACAGCGTTCATCGCGTGGATGCAACCCTCAGCTTTGACTGGGGCGGTTCTGCGCCGGATGAACGGTTGCCCCCTGGAGCGTTCACGGCCACGTGGTCCGGCCAGCTGCTCGCTCGACTTCCGGGCACTCATCGCTTTCATGCCTTCGTGACCGGTGATGTGGATGTCATGATCGATGGCAAGTCTGTGCTGCAGGCTTCGGCGGCGGACGGCTTTCAATCCGGCCCCCCGGTTTCGCTGTCTCCCGGTGATCACGCGATTGAAGTTCGTTATGCCACGCCGAAGGAATCCGACAAACCGCGAGCACACCTGAATCTGTTCTGGTCGTCGGATGTGTTTACTCTGGAACCTCTGCCTGCCGATGTGCTGACTCGAGAGTCAGCATCACCGCAGCTTTCGGCCGCGGCTCGAGGCCACCAGCTGGCTGATGCGAATCGCTGTGCGGCCTGTCATGGCCGCACAGCAGGTGCCAGGAACACGCTGCAGTCAAACGCACTGGAGATTCTGAAAGCTCCGGCGCTGGATCGAATCGCCGGCAGCCATGTGGATCGCGCGGCTCTGATTCAACGCATCTGGCGGCCTCAGAACGTCGTTGCCAACAGTCACATGCCCAGCTTCGATCTGACACCAGTGGAAGCAGAAAATGTGGCCGAGTTCCTGTTGTCGGTATCGCAGGATGCTCACGAGGAAAGCGAAATCAAGTTCAAGGCCGACGACGTCACGAGCGGACGGAAACTGCTGACATCACTGGGCTGCGTGGCCTGTCATCAGTTGCCTGGACCAGGTCAGACTGCGGAACCTCTGGCTGCACCCTATGACGGCCCGGAACTGGTCACGGTAGCTCAGCGGCGCAGCGTGGGCTGGCTGGATCGCTGGCTGCGTGCCCCGGAAACGCTGAATGCCAGTCACCGCATGCCGGTCTTTGATCTGTCCAGGGATGAACGCCGACAACTGGTGGCAGCGCTGGCTCAATCCGGTGGCAAGGCGGTTAGCTGGTCGTCTTCTGCTCAGGCCATCTCACAGAAAGAACGCATCGCTGAAGGCAAACGAATTGTCATCGAAGCCAACTGCGCCGCGTGCCACAGCATTCCGGGCATCGATGCGAAACCATTCCCGCAGCTGGAGGCCAACAGTTTCGGAAACTCGTCCGGCGATTGCCTGAATCCCATGGATATCCCTAACCTGCGCAGCAAACCGGGGCTGCGAGTTCCCTCGTTTTACAACATCATCAAAGCTTCCAACGAACAGCGTCAGGCCGGAGCCACTTCCACTGACATGGAAGCCGTGCCAGCATGGTTTCAGTCGTTCCCCGGACAGAAATCGATTTCCACGGATTCGTCAGCGACAGGTCTGAGTCTCACCGATCAGGGCTCCATTCTTCTGCAGCGGAACGGCTGCACGGCCTGTCATGATCGAAACCAGCAGCTGGGACTTTCGTCGATCGCAAACGCGTTGCAGAAGACTCATCCGGATCTGGCCGGGCAGTCTCAGGGAATGATTCCGCCATCGCTCACGGCTGTGGGTGATAAGCTGAGCGACGACTACCTGCGCAAAGCTGTGGCCGGAGAACAGGGCGAACGCCGCCTGCCGTGGCTGCTGGTGCGAATGCCGAAGTTCAAACACAGCGATGCGGATCGAGCCTCTCTGATGCGGCACTTCATCACGGCTGACCGCATTTCGGATGCCGCCGATGCTGCTCGCCAGGATGTGCTCGCTCACATCGATCTCAGCGGCCAATCTCAGGCCACCACGGAAGACCTGCTGCTGGGCAATCAGCTGACCGGAGCCGGCGGTTTCAACTGCGTGGCCTGTCACAGGGCCGGACCGTTCGAACCTCGCAACGTCGCGCTGGGGACTCGTGGATCAGACATCATGACGATGGGCAGTCGGCTGCGTCCGAGATTCTTTCAGCGCTGGATGAAGAATCCCATTCGCATTGTCGCGGGCATTGAAATGCCGGCCATCAAAAAAGCGATGCCCGATGTCCTGGAGGGAAGCCTGCCTGCTCAGATCGGAGCCATGTGGAAGGCACTCAGCGATGACCGGTTTACTCCGCCAACCGTGACCAGCCGCTTCGAACAGATCGTCAATGTGGAACCCGGCGGCCAGCCGAGAATCATTCGAGACGTTTTCACCATGGGCACCGGCAAAGATCGAGAAGCCGTTGCCCGAGCCATGGCCATCGGCTTCGGCAACGGCCACAACATTCTGATTGATCTGGATACCATGCAGGTTCGTCTGTGGACTCTGGGCGAATTCGCTCGGCAGCGCACCGAAGGGAAAAGCTGGTACTGGGACATGCCGGGATTTCCTGTTCAGCAGGACCGCCGATACGCGTCCCCGTTTGTTCTGCAGGCAGCCGACGCCACGCTGGTGCCTCTGGAAGACGAAGGCCGCACGGCAGAACTGTTGTCCTATCGCATGAGTCCCAACGGAGTGGAAGTGACGGTGGCCTGGAGATTCCTGAGCCGCACCGATGTTGACAACCGTGCCGAAACGGAACCGCACTTTGCAGCCACAACCTGGGAACGTCGAGCCGCCGATGTGGATCGAGTCGTCACCGTGCATCGATTCACCACAGCCACCAGCGAAAAACCTGCCGGCAGTGGCTGGCAGCACAGCGTGACGCTCAAAACGGCGCCGCCGAATTCAACGTTGACGGGCTGGCTCATTATTCAGCGAGACGAAGCGCCGGCGCACAAATCGGACGTTGTGGTGACCACATCGGCGGGACGCTGGTCAAAGATTTCGACTGGCGAAACGGGCTCGGTGAGTCTCACGACGGACCAGAGTGTTGCTCGTCTGCCCGCACGTCCGCCAGCGCCCATTCCTGTGGCGACAGCCGAAACCATCACATCGACGCCGGGCTTCACCGGGCATCGACTGCCCATCGACACCAGCATCATGCCCACGGCCATCGCATGGCTGCCGGACGGCCGCATGGTTTTCACTTCACTGAAAGGGCATGTGTGGATCGCGGAAGATACGAATGGCGACAGCCTGCCGGACGCAACGTCGCTGTTCGAAGAAGGGCTGGCCGCGCCGTTCGGCATTCTGGCAAATCCTGACGGTTCCATCATCGTTGCTCACAAGCCGGAGATTCTGAGACTACAGGACACCGACGGTGACGGCCGAGCTGACCTGCGCGAAGTTGTCGCCAGCGGCTGGGGCTACAACGACAATTACCACGACTGGACGTCCGGGCTGGTGCGGGATTCCGAGGGTAATCTGTTTGTGGGGTTGGGCAGCGATTACAACCAGAAGGATCGGCCGAAGAACCAGGATCGCTGGCGAGGCGGCGTGATTAAAATTGATCCGTCGAGCATCGTGACTCCGCTGGCGATGTCCATGAGATATCCCATGGGCCTGGCGTTCGATCAGCACGGACACCTGTTCGCCACAGATAATCAGGGCGTGCAGAATACGTTCAATGAAATCAACCACATTCAGATCGGCAGGCACTACGGAGTTCCGTCCGCTCATCAGCCCACGGACGGATTGCAGCACGAAACTCCGGCTCTGATGGTGCCTCACCCGTGGACTCGCAGCGTCAACAGCATTCTGTTTCTGTCTCAGGATTTTCCGGTGACGCAGCTGCGTGGCCACGGCATTGGCTGTGAATACGACAGCCGCTTTCTGATTCGCTTCACGGTTCAGGATGTGAATGGAGTTTTGCAGGGAGCCAGTTACCGGTTCAGTCGTCCCGATCAGGAAGCCGGCGGCCACAATTTCATCGGCCCGATCTGTTCGGCCGTATCGCCCCAGGGTGACCTCTTCATCGGCAGCATCTGGGACAGTGGCTGGCAGGGAGGACTGAACACCGGTGGCATCGAACGGCTTGGTGCGTCACCCGAAGGTCTTCTCAATGGCATTCAGGAAGTCACAGCCACGCCGGCCGGCTTCCATGTGGAATTCTTCAAACCAGTGGACACCATGGCTGCCGGTGACTCACAAAGCTGGTCGATTCAGGCATACACCCGAGAATGGGGCGGCAGCTACGCCACTCCCGACAGCGGCCGATATTCTGTCCCCGTCGAAGACCTGCAGATATCAGACAACGGAAAAGTGATTGATTTGAAGGTCAAAGATCTGCAACCGGGTTATCTGTACGAAATCTCGACGACAGGGCCGCTGTCACAAACAGAAACACTGTGGCCGGCGGAAGCTCATTATTCGTTGAAGGTGGTTCCGAAGTAGAGCTCGGAAACATGCCCGAGCGTCAATCTGCGGTTGTGCCGCGCTGTTTTCACTGGTGAGATCATTCGGGGTGTGTTTCGTTTGCGGTTCTGCCTGTTCCTGTGTCCTTTGAAGTCTGTGCGGTTGTATGTCATCTGCTGAATTGCCTCTGATTGCTGTGACCGCCGGAGATGTGGCGGGGATTGGCCCGGAGATTGTTGTCACTGCTGTGCAGAACGCCGACATCCGATCAGCCTGTCGACCCGTCGTGATTTGCAACTCGAATGTGCTGCAGCGAGCAATCCGGTTGTGTGGGGTCGACCTGGACCTGTTGGACGTGCCCGCGAAGCTCGCCGATCGGACGGCATTGCAGCGGCTGCTGCAGGTGAAGTCGTCAACCGCAAACGTAGTGTACTGCTGCAGTCCGGAAACGGCAGATGTCCGCCGTGTTGTGGACGGACAGGTTCATGCTGCTGCCGGTGATGCGGCGTTTCAATATCTGACCACCGCCATTCAGTGGGCTCAGCGCGGTCTCGTGGATGCGATTGCCACGGCACCTCTGAACAAGGCGTCTCTGCATGCCGGTGGTCATAACTTTCCGGGTCACACAGAGATTCTTGCCGATCAATGCGGCGTTGCAGACTTCGCCATGATGCTGCATCTTCCTGAATCCCGCATCGCGCCGCTCAGAACCATGATTCGCACCGCAGCGGATTCACAGACATCCGCGCAGCACGGGCTCAGCATTGCTCATGTCACTCTGCACACGTCCATCGCCAGCGTCCCGCAACTGCTGACGATCGACGGGATCGTCGAAACAACTCAGCTGATGGATGCCTTTCTGCACAGAATCGGCTGCCAGCGCCGCAGCATCGCGGTGTGTGCGCTGAATCCTCATGGCGGTGAAGCGGGTTTGTTCGGCAACGAAGAACAGCGAATCATTCAGCCCGCCGTGGACGGTGTTCGCCGGAAGAATCTGAACGTGTCGGGCCCGCTGCCGGTGGATACTCTGATTCGTCGAGCTGTCGCGGGAGAATTCGATGGCGTGGTGGCCATGTATCACGATCAGGGACACATCCCCGTCAAGCTGTTGGGATTTGATGCCGCCGTGAATATCACTTTGGGCCTGCCCATCGTTCGCACCAGTCCGACTCATGGAACCGCCTTCGATCGAGCATGGAATTCCGACACTCCCGCCGACCCCGCCGGCATGATTGAAGCCATCCTGACGGCCGCTCAACTGAGCTCTTCAGCGAAAGCTCAGAACGTATGAAACCGTAGGGTGTGACAAGCGGCTCTCAGGCCGCGCAGGCACACCATGTTGCCTTCAGAAGTTCAATGGTGTGCCTGCGCTTCGCTTGTCAGCACCCTACGAACGATGAACCCTGCTAAAGAGCAAATCGGCCCGGGCTCTTCCAACGACACAAGTGACGAGGCTGGCTTCGCTTTGTAGACTCCGGACTGCATCTCCCGCCTCGCTTCCTTCCGGAGTTCTCAGAATGCCCTGTCGTCTCTCGCTTTGCCTTATCACGGTTGTCTGTCTGAATCCGTCGTTGTCTGCTGAACAGCTGACCGAAGCCAACTACGATCAGCTGGTTCCTTCCGGCAAGGAAGTGGATGCCATCTACGGTGACCATGCTCTGGGCAACACAGCAGCTCGAGCCGTCATTGCCGCGCCGCTGGCCAGCCGCAACGCCAACATGACGGTCCGCACGATTGCCGGATGCCTGATTGATCTGGCCAGTCGCGGTTTCGAAAGCGATCAGCTGAGTGCCTTCTATCCGGGGCGACGAGCGTTCGCATTCACAAAGGCCGAATCCACAGCTGATTCCGTCACTGTCATCGCAGAAGGCTCAGACACGCGACCCGAATGTCGAGTCACCTATCGATTCGTGGAAAATCAGCCGGTTCTGGAAGTTACGTCCGTGTGGAAGAACACCACCAATCAGGACTGGACTCTGAAGCTGGAAGATGATCTGCGAGCTGACGGGGGCAAGGAAGATATGCAGAAGGCCACGACCGGAACTCACGACGTGTTCTGGTTCCATGATCTGTTCTGGCAGCAGGCCTACGGCATCACGGCTCCGGGTTACAGCATTCGCTGCAATTCAGGATCACGAGAATGCGTGCTGACCTACGAACCCGCCGATGGCAAACCCGTCATCATGAAACCCGGAGCATCCTTCACGCTGACTCGCATGGTGCTGGTGGCCAAAAACCTGCCCGAAGTTCTGGCGACTGTTGACGAAGTGTTCCACAAAGTGTCCACCAGTCCGGCTCGGATTACTTTGAACGGCGCCAACGGGCCAATTGCTGATGCTCGGCTTTCGATCAAACAGAAGAATGGCGATTCCCGAGGAACAGCCGTCACTAACGAACAGGGGCAAACGTCCGTTCGACTTCCTGCCGGCGAATACACCATCAACGCCAGTGTGTTTGGAACAGATGTGCTTCCCAAAGACGCCATCGTTCTGGCAGTGAAGGCCGATGCTGACAACACGTTTGCGCTCAACAGCCAGTACTCAGCGGGAACCGTCTCGGCTACCATCACTGATGGCGATGGTCAGCCCATTCCCGCCAAGGTGGAATTCATCGGCAGCGGAGACACGACTTCACCGAACTGGGGGCCGGAGTCAGCTGAGCACTTCGTAAAGAATCTGGCTTACACCGCCAACGGACGTTTTCAGAAACCGCTGCAGGCCGGCACCTATGACATCATCGTCAGCCATGGCCCGGAATACGATGCTGTGTTCACCAAGCTGACGGTCGAACCCGGCAAAACCGCCGAACTGAACGCGGCGCTCAAGCACAGCGTGCAGACTCCGGGCTGGGTCAGCAGTGATTTTCACAGTCACAGTTCGCCGTCCGGAGACAACACCGGCAGTCAGCGGGGCCGAGTTCTGAACCTGGTCGCCGAAAACATCGAATTCGCTCCGTGTACGGAACACAATCGAGTCTCCACTTATGATCACCATATCGCCGAACTGGGCATCAGTCAGTTCATGGCGACGGTGTCCGGAATGGAACTGACCGGAAAGCCACTGCCATTGAATCACCAGAATGTGTTTCCTATGAAGCACACACCTCGAACTCAGGACGGAGGCGGCCCGATCACCGATGACAGCCCGGAAACTCAGATCGAACGCCTGTCACTGTGGGATGATCGCAGCGAGAAACTGATTCAGCAGAACCATCCGGACCTGGGCTGGCTGTTCTATGACAAAAACGGCGACGGAATTCCCGATGAAGGCTATTCGCGATCGTTTCCTCTGATGGACGATGGAAATTACCCGATCGACGCGATCCTGAATCTGACTCGCTTTGAAATTCGCGGCGGCAAGGAAATGGCAACAGCCTTCGGTGTTCAACTGGTTGCAGTTGCTGAATCAGGGATTGCATCTACGGAGTTGTGAACACGGATGCTCATTACAATTTTCATGGAAGTGGCTGGCTGAGAAACCGGATTCAGTCACCCACCGACAAACTGGCAGAAATCGACCACATGGAGATGGTACTTGCAGAGCAGGGCTCGTTTGATCATGTCCAATGGTCCGTATCTGGAAGCCACTTTCAGTTCACGCGACAGCGACAAAACTCTTCGTCAGCGGCTTGATACGGCGATCAAAGGCGGGAAAAGGAATGTCAGCAATTGAGTCCAGTGTCCGAACTGGATGGATGTCGATACCGTGTTCATCTCTGGTGAACGGCCGCAAAAACGCCCGAACTCACGTTTACTCGTACGACAACCCGGACGCTGGTGTTTCAGAATGGAGTCATCAAGTTTGAAAGACCGTCCCGGTCACTCTGGAAGACGACGCCCACCTGATCGTCGCCACCGGCCATCGCACAGCACTGCTTGGCGACGTCATGGGCCCTCAGGGCCAAAACCGCCACCCCGCCGCCGCCACCAACCCCGTCTTCGTCGACACCAACGGCAACGGCTTCCAACCCAGCAAAGACACCCTGGACTCACCGCTGCCGGTCAAGTTCGGGACGGAAAAGGATCGGTGATCGGGTGTCAGTCGGTCTGAACATCCGTTTCCTGAATCTTCCGGATCGATCATGAGTGGCACAGGTGCCCGAGCGGGTTGGCACGAGCCGTTTTCGGAGGTCAGTCTGCACGACGCTCTGACCTCGGGTGTCGCCATCGGACTGGGTGTAACAGATGTTCCTGGCTGTGTCCTGCAGCTTGTGGACTCACTGGCGTTCCATCCAGCGTCCGGTGCTCGGCGAGTCGTCTCCTGTGAGCTTGACCATCTTCCGTCTCACCAACAACTTCTGGAGATTCTCACACAGCAGCTTTGTGCGACTGCTGGCTTGCTGTGGCCCAATTGGTACGAAGTGCTCTTTGCCGGCAACTCGAACGACCTGGATCAGCGGTTCGTTTGCAGGTTAAATGAACTGCGGCTGTCTGAGGCGAATCTGCGAGTTCATCGGGAGTGGTTTCGTCAGGCGACGAGTCATTGTGCACAAGGCCGCACGCCGTGGTGTCCGCAGATTCCGCTCACGGTTCAGGTGCGACAGCTTTCAGAATGCCTGAAAGCGGAAGCCCTGTCCATTATCGTGGGACTGCGCGACCTGAACGCCGGTGAAACTCAGCTTCATAGTCTGGCACGTGCTGTGGAATGGCTGGCCAGTGAAGCACAGGCCGAAGTGATACTGATTGTCCCGGGCCCCGTCAGCCGGTCCGCTGCACTCTCCTCTGTTCGCTTTTTGACGAGCTGGGAGCCGTCGGAAGTGGAAGACGTCTCCCCGGAGTCTCGAACTCCCGATCGCGAAAAAGCACCCATTCCGTCGAACCGGATGCGCGAAGAACGACGCCAACTCGTGCAGCCGATTATCGGGCGACCGCACCCGGGAAGTCCGGGGGAACAGGCGCTTTCGGAGGCGCTGGAGAAGGACGAAGAACTGCGAGGCCTGTTTGAGTTTAATCTTCGATTAAAGACGATCCGTGGAAATTCCTTTCTGGTTGACTTGATTTGGAAGGCGGGGCGTGTTGTTGTGGAGGTGGATGGGTACTACCATCACTCGTCCCCCCTGGCGTTTTCGAGGGATCGAAACCGAGACTACGAACTGTTGATTTCGGGGTTCGTAGTTCTGCGGCTGACTCATGAAGAAGTCATGGATGACGTGGCGCTGGCAATCGAGAAGATTCGGGACGTCGTGCGTTTTCGTCGCAAACAAAGTGAGGTATGAAGTCAATGCACACAGAACTGGAACCTCAGCAAAAACTGTTGCTATGGCTGCTGGCCGTGCAGCCGGAAGGCGGCATGTTCCTGTCGGAGACCGGATTGACCTTCAAACCGGCAGGGAAACGCAGGATTCTGGCCACTCACGGGTACACAGAAGAAAGTAGCCGGAAGAGTCCGAAAACGGGACGGAAGACGACCTTTATCAGTCTGACCGATAAGGGCTGGGAATGGTGTCAGGATCACATGACCGAAGCCATTACCTCGAAGTCCCCGCGAGTCAAAGACGTGCTGTCCGGCCTTCTGACGGTACTCTCTCGCTATTTCCAGAATCAGTCACACTGTTCGTCGCTGGGTGAACTGGTCCTGCAGGCTCGTCAGCAAGTGGTTCTATCAAGCACAGACACTGAACTGGCCAATGCCGACTTGGCCGACATGCCTGCAGCCAGTTTGCAGGATGCTATTCGTGAAGCCTGCCTGTCGCTGACATCCGGACAGAAGAATGTGCGAGTCCGCCTGACAGATCTGCGGCGAAACCTGTCAAGCTTTCCGCGTGACGAAATTGATCGTGAACTCCTGGCCATGGAACGAGCCGGTGACCTGACCGCATTCCGGCTCGACAATCCCGACGAAATCACCGAGGCCGATGAAGCGGCCGTTCTGACAACTCCGGCTGGCAGTGACCGGCACATCGTTTATTTTCAGGGAAGCCACTCATGAGTCAGGCAACGATCCAGTGTTCTGTCCCCGATCCTGAGCTCGATGCTGCCCTGCAGGCACTGCGTCGAGTCAATTTTGACTGGTGTGTGCGGCTGCGGGATGTGTGGATTGACAATCCGGGTGACGTTCCTTTGCTGCATGAGAATCTGCGAGAAGACTTCCGTGCCCAACTTGATGCGCTGAAAAATACGCGGAAGAGTCCGCTCGGGTGGCCAATTGTGGGTTCCGGAGGGACGGGCAAGACACATCTGCTCAGCTTCCTCCGACATGAGACGATCACTCGTGAAGGCGTCTTCATCCTTGTTGATATGACCGATGTGCGTGATTTCTGGGGCAACCTTCTGCAGGGATATGTTGATTCACTGCACGAACGGTCGGAAAACCAGCAGACTCAGCAACAGGTTGTTCTGCAGCGTTTTCTCCGAAAGATCTGCCCGAAGCAGCCGCTCGAAAAGACCCTGAATGCACTGACACACAGTTCAGGAAAGACACTGAAGAAAAACATCAACACCATTCTGTCCTTCCTGCAGAAACACGATCATCACGCCCTGCAGCACCAGGACGCCGTCCGAGCCATTTGTTGTCTGAACTCGACCAGTTTCGAGATTCAGACAGTCGGCTGGACATGGCTGCAGGGACAACCGCTGGAAGACGATGCTCGTCGAGACTTCGGCTTCTGCAATCCCGCTCCGTCATGCCGAGACATCGTCAAATCACTCAGTTGGTATCTTGGACTCGTATCTCCCACGGTCGTGTGCTTCGATCAGCTGGACCCGATTGTTCATCAGACGGCGGTTACGAGTCCGGGGCAGCTCGAAGAAGCGGAACAGAATACCGCTAAGTCGATCGTGCAGCAGATCGGAACCGGGTTAGCCGACATGGGAGAACTGTTCTGGACATTCACTGTCGTAACTTGTGTTGAAACGACATGGGATCTTTTGGCGAAGCTGGTCCTCCGCACCAATCTGGCCCGATTTAAGAGCGAGCCGCTGGCGCTGAATAAGCCGAAGACCTCCGAATTTGCAGAGCGGTTTCTATTCTCACGCCTCGGCACTGCATATCGGGAAGCAGGCTGGCAGCCACCGTTTCCGACCTGGCCGTTTGAGAATTCCGCCATCGCGCAGTTGGCGAACGAAACCCCCCGAGAAATTCTGCAGAAATGCGAAGATCAGCGACGCGCGATGCTGAATGCTGGCCAGGTGTGGGATGTCACGGACTTTGGCACACCTACGGTCCCCAACCCTGGAAAGCCCGATCCCGTTCAGGATGCCTTGCGGGAAATGGATCAGCGTTTTGAACACCTGAAACAGGGCGTGGATGTTGATCAGCTTCTTCAGGACCGGTACGAAGATCTGCGTCTTGCCCCGTTGTATGTCGCGGCTTTCAAGTGCCTGACCATCGAGAAGGCCGCTCTCATTCCAGCACACGTGGATGCTCTCGTCGACGAAGATTTTCCGGGTGGCGAGAATTCGCGGCCTCTTCACGCTCGTCTGCGACTGGTTTTCCATCAGGATAACAGTCGTGAAGAACACTACTGTGTTCGCGGATTGGAATGGGCCAATGCTCGGGCTTATCAGAACCGACTGCGAGCAGCGCTGACGCAGTCCGGCATCGATCGAGACCTGCCGTTCCGCCATCTGACTATTGTGCGTACGACGGATTCGCCAGGCGGCAAAGTTACGGCCGAACTGAACGACAGTCTGGCTACAGCCAATGGTCGCATCTATCGCATCACAGACGATGAGCTGCGTTCGCTGGATGCCTTAAACCATCTGCTTCAGGAGAACGATCCCGCGTTGCACGACTGGCTCCAGTCACGGTTGCCGGTTTCGCACATGAGACCATTGGTCGAGTCTCTGGTGCAGGGTTCCCTGCTTGTGCAGGATCCACCTTCGCCTGGTCAGGGCGAGATCTCGCCGCTGAACCCGGATCCACAGCCTTCCGGCACGGACGTTGATTCAGGTCCGGGCATACCCGTGAAAGATCCGGAACCTGTCTCCCCTCCAGTGACAGCGAAGAAGAAAAAGCTTTCACCGAAAAAATCGACTGGTAATCAGAAGCCGATCGACCGCAAGCAACAGTCGGAACTTCCGCTGGGGCAGCGAGTCAACTCGTTTTCGAGCAACCCGACAGTCGCCATTCCCACAAAGGTACTGGCGAAGCACACGATCATTCTGGGCGGAGCGGGTTCCGGAAAGACCGTGACCGTGCGCAGGATTGTCGAAGAGGCGGCCCTGGCCGGCATTCCATCGATCGTTGTTGATTGTGCTCAGGATATGTGTACCTTCGACGAACGCCGTTCGGCTGCGTCGCCGCATTGGGGATCAGGCGATGATGAAAAGGCCGAACAGTTTCTGAAGTCGACCGAAATGGTGGTCTACACGCCAGGCAAGAGCAGCGGCCGACCGCTCACGCTGGAACCGATTCCGGATCTGTCACCGCGCGATGACCCGGACGAACTGGAGGCGGCGGTCGGCATGATGAAAGGCTTTCTGGAGACGATCGTCGCTCCGGGCAACCAGAAGTCGCTGCAAAAGCAGGGCATATTGGCTGCTTCTCTCATGTTCTTTGCCAAACATGTGACTCCTACAACGCTCGAACGCTACATCGACTTGCTGGATGCACTTCCCGAAGAAGCTCAGATTGGCATCAACAAAGAGACGGATCTGGCAAAAGAGATGGCAGACAGTCTCAGGATTCAGGTGGCTCAGGATCCTCTGCTGAAGAGCGGGGGCACGCCTCTGGATCCCCGAATTCTGTTCGGAGACGACGCGCCGTCCGAGAAGACTCGTATTTCGGCCATCAGCCTGATCGGTCTTCCGGCACTCGAGCAGCAGCGGTCGTTTCTGAATCAGCTGGCCATGCTGCTGTTTGCGTGGATTAAGAAGAATCCTCATCCACCGAATGGTCGAGCTCTGCGGGGACTGCTGGTGATCGATGAAGCCAAAGACTTTGTGCCAGCTGTCAAATCTTCGGTCTGCAAAGACAGCATGATGCGGCTGGCGGCTCAGGCTCGGAAGTACAAGCTGGGCCTGGTCTTCGCCACACAGCATCCCAAAGACATCGACACCAAGATTGTCGGCAACTGCGCGACTCAGTTCTTTGGTCGCATCGTGTCGCCCGCGTCACTCGACACCGCCAAAACTTTGCTGCAGAACCAGGGGATGGCATCGCCAAATCTGTCGTCACAGAAAACGGGCCAGTTCTACGTGAACTTCCCGGATGGAATGCTGACTGCTCCGACCCAGATTCAGGTTCCGGACTCTTTGACTGCCAGTCGACAGCTGGATGAAGGTGAAGTTCTCAGCAAGACGCGGCCATCGTGATCGTCCAGGTTACCGAAGTCAGCAACACGGCTGGCGGACAGCAGGTTTCGGAATCATGATGATCGACCACCACCGACTGTCTCCCTCGATCATGGTCCACAAAGTTGCCAGTCTTTCCGTGTGTTTTTCCAAAAGCAGTACGCACATGACGCGACCGTGCAGAACACGACTACTGATGGGAGCAATGAAGAGACCGGCAAATGCTCGGCTGCCCACAGGTTCAGCAGGCTCCGATCCGGCAGCAGACACACACGACAGTAAACGCTGCCACGTAATGTCGCGGCAGATTTCAAACGAGACGGCATGCAGCGCAAGGCCCGACAGCTGACAGACAGCCGACAGCACCCTGCGCTGCTCATCTGTTTCTATCGGTCATCGCCTCCCGTCTGCGTCCTTTTGTCGAGATCTGCGTTGCCGGTCTCGACCGAAAACCGGAACACATACGCCTCTCTCAGGTAGAAACTGCCTCGCGAGCTACGGTCGCAGACGGTCAAGATGATCACCGAAGAGTTCATCCTTTCCTCGGCCGCCGAACAGCCGGTCGATGCTCAGGTCGTCTTCAATCGTCCCCAGGCTCAGCAATGCGTCCTGTAGACGTCCGTCCGCCCATGCCGCCGATGCCGTTGCCAGGGATGCCGGCGACATCTCGAACTCTGCCAGGCCCCCGATCAGCAAGTCGTCATCGTGGGAACCGTCCAGGCGATCCGCACCATCGCCGCCGATCAGAATATCGCGGCCATCTTCCCCGCGAAGCTCGTCATGACCGGCTCCGCCTGACAGAACATCATCTCCGCGGCCTCCATCAATTCGGTCGTTGCCCGCACCGGCGTACACAATGTCATTACCTCGCCCCGCTTCGATGCGATCTTCACCGCTGCCCGTGATGATGATGTCATCACCGTCTCCGCCGTCGACTCGGTTGTCCCCGTTACCCGCGTTGATGATGTCGTTTCCGTCGCCCGCTTCAATGTCGTCGTCGCCACCGCCAGTGATGATCGTATCGTCGCCGTCCCCGGACCAGACTCGATTATCGCCTGAGCCGGCGTCAATCGCATCATCGCCGCCAAAGGTAGAGATCACGTCGTCACCCGCGCGCCCGACACAGTATCGTTCGCGCCGGCCGTCAGAATTTCATCGTCGCCGTCCCCGCCGCTGACGTTTGTGGGAATTGTCGATGAAACCCACAGATCAACATAATCGTCCCCGTCTCCCGCAATGACGATGATTTCAAAGACGTCCGCCGAGCTGTAATGATTGTGTGAGTAACTTTCGAACCTCAGCGGGCCGCCACGGTGATGTGAACAGTGGACTCCGTGTCGGGAATTTCGACGCTGGCCGTTCAGCCAGACGTCCAGATGAATCCGCCCGCCTCGCTGTCTGGCAACAACGACGTCGCGGCCGGACGTTCCGATCACATACAGCGTGCCGTTCACCAGTCCGTCACCCTGAACAACGGCCGTGGTTGTCAGGGTGTCAGTGCTTCCGTCCGCATCGTCCAGCGTCACCGTGATCGTGAAGATTCCACCGGAAGCATACTGATGGGTGCCGCTGAATGCGGATCCGATCTGATCAACGGAAACGTTTTCCGCTGTTCCGTCACCCCAGTCCACGGTGACCGAATGAGTATTCGTCAGATCCGCGTCCGCGAAAGTGCCGCTGATATTGACGGCCCCGTCTGTCGAACGATTGTCGAAATCCGGGTGACTGGAAGTCAGACTTGTGATCACCGCTGCATCGTTGACGCCCTCCACGGTAATCGTGGCCGTTTGAGAAACCTGCCCGCCGTTGCCGTCGACGATGATGTAAGCATACTGAATCACGGCCGATTCACCGACAGCCAGATAGTTATAGGCGGAAGGATCGACAATCAGCCCGTTGGTCATGATTGTGACGCCACTGTCATCACCGGAAACCAGTGTGATTCCGGCTGCGTTCAGGAGATCGCTCGAATCCACGTCACTGGCTCCGACCAGCAGGTCCACCGGGAATGGAGCAGAATCTTCGTCCGCCGAAGCAGTGATTGGAGAAGTGACGGTCGGTGCATCGTTCAGGCCGTAGATGGTCACGACCACCAGTTCACTGGCCGTGCCATCAACAGACGTCACGCTGAAGCTGTCAGACACCACATCGCCCGCATTCAGGTTCTGGACGCTGCTGTTGTCCAGCGTGTAAGTCCAGTTGCCGCTGGCATCGATGTCGAAGCTGCCGTAGCTTCCCGTGGTTCCGCTTTGAGCGACGAAGACGTCTTCCCCGTCATCCACATCGCTGACATTCAGGGCTCCAGTGACGGCCGATACTGAATCTTCATCGGTTGTTCCCGAAGATGTGCCGCTGATGGTCGCAGCATCGTTCAGGCCGTTGATGGTCACCACGACCAGTTCACTGGCAGTGCCGTCCACTGACACCACGCTGAAGCTGTCAGAAACCAAATCGCCCGCGTTCAGATTCTGGACGCTGCTGTTGTCCAGCGTGTAAGTCCAGCTGCCGTTGGCATCGATGTTAAAGGTTCCGTAGGTGCCCACGATCCCGCTTTGAGGCACAAACGCGTCTTCGCCGTCATCGACATCCGTGACACTCAACGCACCAGTGACTGCTGCCACGGAATCTTCATCTGTTGTGCCCGTCGAAGTACCACTGATCGACGCAGCATCATTCTGCCCGGTTACTGTTATGGTCACGGTTGCCGTTGAAACTCCGCCATCCTGATCCGAAACAGTGTACGTAAACCTGTCGATCGCTGATTCGTTCGCCGCCAGCGATTCAAACTTCCCGTTCGGATGATACACCACACTGGCGTCACTGAAGGTGACCGTGCCGATCGTCTGAGAAGTATCAACACCGGAAATCACCAGCGGATCGAGGAATGCTGCAGGATCTGTATCATTCGACAGCACGTCAATCAGAATCTCCGGTCCATCCTCCACGGCAGTCCCAATGTCCGACAGCGCCGCAGGATCAACATTAGCCACAGTAATCAACTGACTGACCGAAGCCGAGCCACCGTCTTCGTCGCTGACGGTCAAAGTGATTTCGTAGCTGCCGTTGTCGTCCGGCGTGAAACTGAACGACGTCTGATCAACGCCGCTTTCGCTGGCAAATGCCACGCCGTCTTTCAGCACGCTGTACGTGTATGTCAGAGTGTCATTCGCTCCAGCCGGGTCAGTCGCAGATGCCGTCACGTCAATCTGAGTGCCTTCCACCCGTACCGCGCTGATACTGTCAATCACCGGTGTCGGGTCGGCATTGCCCACGGAAAACTCAATGATCTGCGTAGACGTGGCTCGGCCGACTGCTGTGACGCTGAGCGAAATCTCATAGTGGCCATTGTCGGTGAAGGCATGTTGGAACGAATGATGGTCGTCACCGGCGATCAGAATCCCGTTGTGAGACAGAGTCCACTGGTAGGTCAGATCTGCCGCGTCGTCTGTTCCCGGGATCAGGCTTCCCAAAGTGACAGTATCGCCTTCTTCGAGAGCGGGCGGCAGCCCCGTAATTTCCGGAAGCAGCAAATCGGAAACTGCTGTCAGGCCGCTGTAACTGATCATTCGACCGTCGATATTGATTGTGCCCTGCCCCACGCCGGTGATTCTTCGGGTCACGACATCGGCCGACGCATTATTAATTTGAAGTACGTCTCCATCTGTGAATTGCCCCTCAAAGGTAAGACCACCCGCCAGAAAGATGCTGTCGGAATTGACTGTCAGGGTCAAAATGTCGGTCTCCCCGGCTGTACCGGAGATGATCGACGAAACAGACTCTGTAAACGTGCCGGCAAAGATATTCTCTTCGTTCTGGTCAAACGTAGCATCGCCCCCGTCAACCACAAGTTGCAGCTGATTGGCAGTGGAGGTGTCACTTGTCTCAAACTCGAAGACATCGTCGTTAATCATATACGCGGCGCCCAGTTCATTCGCAAGCACAGCGTTGGTGACGCTGGTCAGTCCGACGATGACAGCCTCATCTCCTTCAAAATCGCTGTCGCCGATGTATGCGACTTCAATCAGTTTGCTGCCTGTCTCGCCAGGCAGCCATGTCAGAGTTCCGCTGACAGGAGTAAATTCTCCATCGGTCAGCTCACTGAACACGGTTTCGTATTCCACCGTCACCGGACGAGTCACCTCGCCGCCGATCCGAACTTCGTACAGCAGCGTACCGGGACCGTCTCCTTCGAGCGTTCGATACGAAGTGATGCCGACTCGCGGAGGAGTGATGATGCCGGGCGCTGCGCCCGCAATTCTCTGTTCCAGTGGCGTACCGGAAAAGTCCTGAATGGCATCTGCGGCCGTCAAATTTCCGGCACTGAGTTCCGCTAACGCCGGACTCAAATGTCCAAGTGACACAATTTCCAGTTTCGCCCGCTGCGTCAGCGCATCAGCAGCAGCTTCCGGGATCGCACCGATCCGTGCGTTGATGTCGGAGATCACGGCTACCGCCGCGACAATGTTTGATTCTGCAGGAACAAGCCCGGTCTGAAACACGACCCCGCGAATAATGGACTCCACCACGGAGGCGGACGAGAGATCCAGCAGGGATCCTTCGTCACGAATTTTGTCGGCCATGTCCATGAACACGAGTTCTCCCAGAACCGCGATTGTCGGTGCCCCCGGCATTCCCGAGATCAGGCTGGACACAGCCATGGCGGTCGAGTGAATCTGAGCATTGGCGAGAGCCATGCGGACGGCAGATGTGTCGCCGGCGGCTGCGGCGGCAACAATGCTGGTGCGAGCAAAACTGGCTCCTTCGACCTGCACTGCCGACAACGTGCGAGCTTCCGCGTCAGTTGGCAGAAACCCGAGCTGATGAACGAGTTTTGAAGCAATGGTGGACAGCGGACTGATGTTGTAATGTCCGATGGCCGACTCCATTCTGAGCTGGAGCGGCAATTCAGTCGCCGTGTCAGTTCCGCCGATCAGTACAAATCGTCCATCCTGAGCGTCCAGTACCCCGTCACCATTCACGTCCATCGAAAACGGTACGTTCAGTTCAGCACTTCCGTCCAGTGCTGTTACGGCTGTGGGTTCGACGGGTTCCAATGACTGTTGGACACCATCACCGTTCAGATCGACGAAGTCAGGGACGCCGTTCAGATTGGCGTCGAAGAACAGAGTGCTGCCGGAAAAGTTGGCGTTACCGCTGCCCAGGGCGATGTTCAGTGCGCCCGAATCCAGGTTTTTGTTGAACGATGCTTCGGGGATTTCGAGATTGTCGATGCCGAGATTCTCCAACAGAGCGGACTCGCGTTCCAAAGGCGTGAGCTCGCCGTTGGCACTGATCGCCAAAGTGTACGAGCCATAGTTCGGGAACGGGGTGGAACGATTTGACCGGGTGGAAGATGCAGTGTTGCCACCGTCGTTGACGTTCAAAGAGCCGAGCACGGCCACTACTTCATCTGCGGGCAGTTCGATGTAGTTTCCGTCAATTCCCAGATCGACGACGGTCACGTCACCGAGATCGATCTGGCTCAAATCGTCACTGACCAGAATCACATTGGGAGGAAGGTCAGCTTCGTTGAGTCCAAAACCCTGTGGTGCTCGCAGAATAACTTTCTTGCTCGGCGTATCGCTGGCAGCAACGACGTATCGCAATGTGTTAACGCTGTCGATTCTGACGTCACTGGAACTCGGCTGACTGAGCCTCAGTTCAATCACTTCCGAAGCTTCAATAAAGTCATCGTCCACGATGCTGATGCGAAAAGAGGCCGACGTTTCTCCGGCAGGAATTCTGAGGTACTTCCGCTGCTCCAATCCGCTGACGGTATAGTCGAGATTGGGGGACGCACTGTTGCTGAGGATATTTCGGCTCACCAAAAACGTGACATCCGAAGGCAGCGCTTCCGTCATTCTTACCGTCACGTCAAATGCCTGCCCCTCGCGCACTTCAGCAGGCTGAGTGGCAAAGTAGGCGTACGACACATCATCGTTACGGACAACAAAGCTGGTGCTGCGACCAACCGAGTCCGAGTTGGTTCCGGAAATACCGGTGATCCGCAGTCCGACGGATTCGTCGCCTTCAACCTGAGCGTCCTCTCTGAGAGTTGCCGTGACCGTTGCCGTCAGTTCTCCTGCCGGAATCACGATGGAACTGCTGTGCGAGAGAGTATAGTCCGTGCCGAATTTAGCTGTTCCAAACCGCTGGAAATTGACCGTCACGTCGTCGTTCGACCTTGAACTCAGCCGGAAGGTGAAGTTGACGCCACGACCGGACTCAACCGTGCTGCTCTGCTCGACAGTCAGATAAACCAATGGGTCGTCGTCGAGAATTGAGACTCGATGAGCCGTGATTTCCCCCAACTGTGCGCCTGCCGGATCGCCGAGTTGCACAGTCAACGATTCGGTGCTTTCCCGGCGGTCATCATTCTGCAGCGGAATGGTGAACGACGCTGAATTCTGTCCCGCCGGCAGAACGACCTCGGTCGGCAGGTCGGCTCCCAGCTCTTCGAGCTGAGCACTGCCCGGAATAATGATGACCGGTACTGTAATATCGCTGTCAGCAGTTCGTGTGCTATTGATCGTGATGGTGACGAAATCGTCATCTTCCCAGACCTGCTGACGATCCAGAGTAAAGTCAATGCGCTGTACTTCGTTGTCGATAATTGCCAGTTCGAACGAGCGTGTGTTTCCGAGGACCCCGATGTCCGGCGAGTCAAAAGTAATGACTACGGTTTCAAGATCAAACGGTTCAGCCAGCAGATCGTCGATGACAGTCAGGTCGATTGCCGCTGATGTTTGTCCGGCCGAAAACGTGAGCGGCGTGTCGGGCGAGAGAGTGAAATCTTCGCCGTCAGTCGCTGTTCCGGAAAGCGTGTACGGCACGGAAACGGCAGTGTTGATCGGATTGGACAGATCGACGAGGACCGAAAGAGTGCCGTGGTCTTCATCAACCTGCATTCTGGCGGCTCGAAGATCAACGATCGGGGTATCGTTGGCCGGAATGATAATCGTATGCACCGTCGTTGCGGGAGCCGCAGCAGGAACCGCTCCTGTCGGAGTGCCCATTGCGATCAGCAGGACCTGTGCAGATTCTGCGAGCGCATCATCGGAGATCAACAGCGTTTTTGATGCAGAAGTGCTGCCAGCCGGAATCACGATTTCTGAACCGGGAAACTGGTAATTTCCCGAAGTGCCGGTCGCCGATCCCTGAAACTCCAATGGCACCGTGACGTCTTCGGCAGATGTACTACTGAGCTGGACGGTCACCTGAGCCGTGGCACCTTCATCGACAATTTGAAACGCGCTCGCGAACTCGACTCGCGGAGCATTGTCGTCGCTGGTGATGGTGAACTGCCGCACTGTGTCAGCCCCGAGCCTCGCACCTGTAGGAATGCCCATCAACACGTCAATCGTCTCATCACGCTCGAAGATTCGATCGTTGACAAGTTGCAGCGACACAGAAGCGGTCGTTTCCCCCGGAGCGAACTCGAGAAACGAAGACGATGGCAAATAGTCACCGCCACGAATCGCCGAACCATTGAACAACAATGGCACGATTGCGGTCTGTAAGGAGGGAGCGGCGAGTAATGCAGAGATCTCAAGGCTGCCGTCCGCTTCTGAGATCGTGACGTTTGATCCGGCAAAGGTAACTTCCGGTAGCGAAGATCCCAGGGCAACATTCGCGGTTAGTGAATGGGTTGTAGTGTCATCTCCATCGTCGACAGAAATTTGTACCGTGTATTCACCGGCGGACGGGTACTGGTGATTCAATGTAAACGTCCGAGTTCCGGCAGCCAATGCTGTGACAACCGGAGCGGAACCATCACCATAATCAACAGAAATCGAATGATGATCAGCAAGGCCGGGGTCCGTAAAGCTGATGCTGCGACGCAGATAACCGGATGCTTCCGGCGAAAGCAGAATGTCGTCACCGGCACTGAACGCTGGTACGACGTTCGCGATCACCAACGGCACGATGTCAACACCTGTGTTTGTGCCATCGGAAACTTCCAGTCGCAGTGATGTGGAAAGGTCACCCCGATTCAACCCAAGTGCCGCCATGGTTGTGGCCGAGACTGTCACGTCGGTCGAGTCCGAAACAAGATCAAACTCACCGTCGTTGTTGATGTCCCAGCGATACAGCAGGCCGGTCGAGTCTCCGTCAGTCGTATCGGCAGCGCTGAGGCTCAGCTCGTCGCCTTCATCAACGGTGTATTGCAGGCTTCCACCCGTGATGGCGACAGCCACCGGCGCGAAGTCGTCTTCAATGATCGTGCCGGGGGTCTGAACTGCGCTGATGGCGGCATTTGTCGGATTGCTGAGATTCACGGTGAAGGTTTCGGAAATTCCTTCGTCCAGATCATCACCAATTAATGCAACCGTAAATGACTGACCAGTGGCCAGCGGCGCAAAGTTCAATGTGCCGGTGCGGGAAACATAATCGCTTCCGGCAGTGGCGCTGTCGTCTGCGGTGGCGTAGTCGACTGTAATGGGAAAACTGCTGGGATTCGACAGCGTTACGTTAAACAGCAGTGGTTCACCAGCGACATCGCCTTCGTTTCCGGCAGCCGGAGCCACGGAAATCGATGGAAGCGGATCGTCGTCGCTGATGTTGAATTCAGCACTGCCGTAAAAAGAGCTGAGGATCGCCGTTGTCGATGGATTGGACAAAAACACTGAAAACGTCTCGCTGCCTTCATAAATATCGTCCTCCAGCGTTGTCACTGTGAGTGAGTGTGATGTTTGTCCGGGGGCAAACGTCAGCGTTCCGGAGGCCCCGGTGAAATCATCAACGATGGCTGTGCCTTCACTGGTCGCGTAGGCCACGGTAATCGGGCTGGAGCTGGGGCGATCCAGCGAAACCATAAAACTGGCCGTTTCTCCTTCGCTCACACTGCCCGTGGTTCCCAGCGACTGACCTGCCGGACCAATTCGAATCTGAGGTGTCGGATCATCGTCCACCAGTGTTGCCTCACCAGTGTTATCGACGATGATTCCTCCGCTCGCGTTTGAAAGTTTGACGAAGAAGTTCTCAGTCAGCTCGTCGGTCGAGTCTTCCACTGTGGAGATCGTGATCGTCTTTGATGTCTGTCCCGGACTGAATGTGAGAGTCCCGCTCCTGGAAACATAATCACCGGCCCCAGCGCTGCCGTTCTGAGTCGCGTAGTTCACTGTCACGGTCCCGGCAGTTTTTTCGGACAGAGTGACCGTAAACGTCACGCTGTTGCCTTCGGTGACGGTGCGGTCGTTAATGGAAATATCCGGAGTCTTTGGTGTTCCACTGATAACGACATCATCAATAAACCAGTCGTCTAACTGGAACGAAGCGTCGCCATCACTGAGATTCGCCGAGAATCCAAACAGAAACGTACTGGTCAATGCGGCCTGAGGCAGAGACACAGAGCGGGACGTAAAGGACGTTTGGGAAACGCTGTTCACGTCCTCATTTCGAAGAGTTTGCGACACATCACTGGCATGGGCCTTCCAGGCGACGCGTAAATCGTCGTCGGACTCAGGTAAATCACGGTGCCCGCCCGCCTGAACATAGTAACTCAGCGTCGCCGATTGATACCCCGAAAGGTCCACGCTGGCGTTTGCTGCTTCACCACGGTAGGTACCGTTGACCAGCACGCCGCCTCTCAGATTCAAGGCATACGTCCCTCGTGCGTTTTGAGGGCCGTTGAAATTGCCTGCTGCATTGATGCGGTTCTCGCTGATCACTTCGGGGGTGCCCACGACTCCAGCATCCCATCGTGACGTGCTGAAACTTCCGGACTCAAAGTTGTCAGAGAATGCCGTCACCGCCAGCAGACACCGGTCCTCGAGCAGTTCCATTTCCATGCGACGACGGGCGAGCGTTCGACGGGTGGATTGATGACCTTTGCCCGAACAGCGGAACTTCTGGAGCAATCGTTTGATGTGGTTCTGAAACATGATCGAAGTCTTTCGTTTGGCGACGCGACAGCCTGACACTGCGATCGGCTGACGTGATGTTTTTTTATTTTTCAAAAGACCGCTAAGTGAGCGGCACACAGGTGTGGTTCTTCGTACACCACCTGGCACATAACATTCAGGTCGCTTATTGATTCGTTGCGATGAAAATGTGCCGCCGAGATATGCCGGAACTGACTGCACCCGATTCTGAGGGCGTTGCAGGTCTGAGACTCGTGACGGAGTTTTTCAGTTTTTTGGTCTGAATCTGCCGGAACGTGTTGTTTGAGAATGTTGAATCAACGGGCACCGCCCGGTACTCTCCAAAAAAATCTGACATTGTTGTCACACTCGCACTGATACTTTCGCCAAGAGTTGTAGGTCCATGGCCAACGCTGAATCTGCCAGTGATCATGGAGACGACACCGAGCTGCTGAATGCCGCCAGAAATGGCGATGAGGCGGCTTTGGAACGGCTCTGGGTCGAGATGCGGGCGTATCTGCTGGAGATTGCGCGGCGAGATCTGGGAGCGGATCTGCGGTCCAAGCTGGATGCGTCGGACATCGTGCAGCAATCGCTTCTGGAGGCTCAGCGGGATCTGCCCGAGTTTTTGGGAACGAGTGATCAGGAGCTTCGGAGTTGGCTGCGTCAACTGGTTCAGCACAATCTGGAAGACGCCGGACGGCACTTTCGCCTGGCTCGTCGACGATCAGTTCACCGCGAAGAATCCATCAGTCCGGGCAACGCGTTTGCTCTGGTCGACTCGCGCCAGTTGACGGGCAGTACGATGGCTCGTCGCAGCGAATCCGACCGTTTGCTGCTTGCTGCCATCGCACGGCTTCCCGATCTGCGTCGCCGCATTGTGCTGATGCGACATCGGGACGGTCTGAATTATTGCGAGATTGCTCGCCGACTGGACATCGCCGAACCAGCGGCTCGCAAGCACTGGTCGCGAGCCGTGGTGCAGCTTCGGGAAATGCTGGGGCAAAGCGATGAGTTCCAGCCCCACAGACCCGAGTGAAGCTTCTCGTGAAAAGGACACAGTTCTGGATCCGGAGCTGGGACCGATGGCCGCGCGCCTTGATAGTTTGTGGCAGCGTGGCCCGGAATCCTCGCTCTATTCCCTTGTTGGGCGGCAGCTTGATCAGTTCATCATCGATCGCCCGCTGGGGGTCGGGGCGTTCGGTGTCGTGTATAAAGCGTGGGATGACGTCAACAAAAGCGATGTGGCGCTGAAGGTTCCTCGTCCGGAGATTTTGGCCAGCGCTGAGAAGCTGGAGCGATTCATTCGTGAAGCCACTGCGGTCGCACGACTGGAGCATCCAGGAATCGTGCCCCTGCTGGCCGCTCAGTTCCAGACAGACATTCCTTACATCGCCGTGGCCTACTGCGATGGTACCGATCTGGATCAGTGGCTGCAGACTCACCCGTTACCCGAACCGAGAGTGGCTGCTGACTTCATCTGTCGAATTGCCGATGCCATTCAGCACGCTCACGAGAAAGGCATCATTCATCGCGACCTGAAGCCCAGTAACGTCCTGCTGAAGCCGGGACTCGCTGCACTCGAAGGCACCGATGAATGTCTGAGTCAGTACGAACCACAGGTCACGGACTTCGGATTGGCTCGACTGCTGCTGGAACAGATCGAGGATACTCGGTCGAGCCTGGTCATTGGCACGCCGCTGTATATGGCTCCCGAACAGGCAGCCGGTCATCGTGACCAGATTGGCCCGGCGACGGACATCTTTGGCCTGGGCACGCTTCTGTATCACCTGTTGACGGGGACTCCGCCCTTCGCCGCGGACAGTTATGCCAAAGTTCTGAAGCGTCTGGAAACGGGTGATGTCCACGAGCCGCGCAGTGTTCGCCCTGACGTTCCCGCAGAGCTGAACACGATCTGCATGAAGTGCCTGGCGATCGATCCGACTGAACGTTACGAATCAATGGCGAAGCTGATTGCGGATCTGCAGAGTTATCGCGATGGGCGCAGGATTGCCGCGAGACCGGCCGGTTTGTGGACTCGGCTGCGACGCTGGCTGCGACGCGACGAACGGGTTCAGGAAGCCTGTTCCGTCGTGCAGGCAATTCTGGTGACTCGCTTTACGTTTGGCGTCCTTGGTCTGCTTCTGCTGATGGCCTCGGCGGAGGCGGCTGTCACTTCAGCGGAGACGACGGAAGCCGTCGTCTCACATCTGGCCATCATTCTGCCCTTTGAATCGTTTGTTTACTGGCAGTCACTGAAAGCCAGACGCGGTCGGCTCACGCGGACGGGTTACTGGACTGCTCTGTTGTTGCTGCTGCTGCTGCTGTCCGTGAATACACTGGCAACGTTCGGAGTTTTTGTTCCTTCGCTCTTTTACCAGCGTGAACCAAGTGCGCGGATCATTGCGTTCTCAATGATCTGGACCATGTTTGTGGCTCAGATCTTGGCGTGGATGGTCGCGGGACGAAACGTGAGCACCGGTCGTGCAGCGTTCGCACGGCACGCCATGGCCTTTGCTTGCTTTGCTGCTGTGACGGGAGGCGTCATCGCAAATCACCTGAGTTCCAATTCTGCCGTGACGGTTGTTCAGACCGGTCCCGAAATGTTTACGCACTTCAATGGCAAAGACGATTTCATTGCCACTACGGAAGTGCCGTTTGTGGAGGATACTCCGTTCACCGTGGAACTGTGGTTTCGCCCGAACGATGCACGCAGGTCGTGTCTGCTGACGTACGGCCCTGTGTCATTGATGACGACGTCAGCAGCAGACGGTGTGCAGCCCCGAGTTCAGTTGCTGCAGGAAGACGGAAGCGTCTACCTGGTCGACGTCGATACCGAATGCCCGCTGAATCAATGGCACCATTTCGCGCTGACCTTTGACGGGGCACGGATCACCGTCTACATCAACGGGATCACGCACCCGTTGCGGCTGTTCCGCTATCTGGATGACCAGACAGGAGCGATCGCGACGGCCGGTCTGCCTGACCCGCTGATTCTGCCCGATTTCTATCCGGGCAGCGATACGTACATCGGGGCCAACCAAAAGCCGGACGGCCCGAATCCGTATCCATTTGCGGGGGACATCGGCGAGGTTCGCATCATGGACAGCGTCTTTTACCGTGGACCGTTTACTCCGCAGTCAAACCTTTCGCCCACATCCACCACTCGTGCTTTGCTGCACCTGACCGACGACAGGATGGACCACTCTTTCAATCAGACGATTCGAAAATGAGGCACTGCTCGACTTGAACGACAACCGACGAGTGGTCCGGGCCGAAACACGGAGGCCACCAAACCTGTCGGAGGATCGTCCTCCAGTGCCTGTCGAATTGTTTCAGACTCTGGTTCAGGATGAATCCGGAAACAGGCTCGGAAAAACGCAGCTGTCCGTTGTCCGGGACTTTCTTCGGTCAATTCCACTTTGACAGCGACCAATGAACTGCGGCCAGAAGCCGGGCGATGTTGGCTGCTATTCGATGACCACCAGCAGGTCACCGGTTTCGACCTGGCTGCCGCTCTTGACAAGCACTTCCGTCACGGTGCCGGTGATTTCGGAATTGATCATGGTTTCCATCTTCATGGCTTCCAGAGTCATCAGCCGCTGACCTTTTTTGACGTTGTCCCCGGCCTTCACCTTGACCGACACGACCATCCCGGGCATCGTGCTGCCGACATGAGCCTTGTTGCCAGGATCGGCTTTCACGGCTTTCACGGTGTCGGTTTCGATGCTTCTGTCGACAACCGTAATTTCACGAGGCTGACCGTTCAGCTCGAAAAAGACCGTTCGACTGCCATCGGCGTGAGGATTGCCAACGGTCAGAAACCTGATGATCAGAGTCTTGCCTTCTTCGATGTCGATGGCGATTTCTTCACCTGGTTCCAGACCGTAGAAGAAGTTGGGAGTCGGCAGAATGCCCACGTCGCCGTACTTCAGCTGATGATTGGCAAAGTCCGTGAAGACTCGTTCGTACAGCAGCCATGACACCACTTCGCGTTCCAGCGGCTCGCGTTTCAGAATATCACGCACCTTGCTGCGAGCCGCATCCAGATCGGCGGGCGGCAGAGTTTCGCCGGGCCGTCCCCTGAACTCTTCCCGCCCCAGAAGAACTCGAGCCTTGACATCTTCGGGAAAACCACCCGGCGGCTGCCCCATGCCTCCGCTGATCAGATCAATCACGCTGGCCGGAAAGGCGATATCGCGATCAGGATTCAGAACGTCAGCGCTGGTCAGCTCATTCGCCACCATGAACAGTGCCATATCCCCGACGGCTTTGCTGGTGGGTGTGACCTTCACGATGTCGCCGAACAGCTGATTCACACCGGCATAAACTCGGCACACTTCCGCCCAGCGATCTGACAGCCCGAGTGCTCGCGCCTGTTCGAAAAGATTGGTGTACTGACCGCCGGGCATTTCGTGGTGATACAGATCCGCCGTCGCCGGCAGAACAGCGCTTTCGAACGGTGTGTAGAATTCTCGCGTCTCGCGCCAGTATTCAGCAACCGCATCCAGCGCTGCGGAATCCAGTCCGGTATCGCGGTCGCCGAAGGCCAGCATCTCGACCACCGTATTCAGATTCGGCTGAGACGTGCCGCCGGACATCGGGGCCATGGCTGCATCTGCAATGTCCAGCCCGACTTTGCTGCCTTCCAGAATGGAAGCCGCCTGAATGCCGGCCGTGTCGTGAGTATGAAAGTGGACCGGAATGCCGATTTCATCGCGCAGAGTCTTCACCAGCAGTGACGCCGCCGATGGCTTGCACAATCCGGCCATGTCCTTGATGGCCAGAATATGAGCCCCCATCTTTTCCAGCTGTTTTGCCAGTTCGACGTAGTACTTCAGATTATACTTCGTACGGTTGGGATTGCTCAGGTCGCCGCTGTAGCAGATGCTGGCTTCACACAGCATGCCGCTGTCGATGACAGCTTCCATCGCCACTTTCATGTTGGGCACGTAGTTCAGAGCATCAAACACGCGGAACAGATCCATTCCGCATTCCGCAGCTTCCTTCACACACAGAGCCACGACGTTATCAGGATAGTTCGTGTACCCCAGAGCACTGGAGGCCCGCAGCAGCATCTGAGTCAGAATATTGGGAATCCGAGCCCGCATGTCTGCCAGTCGCTGCCACGGACATTCCTTTAGAAACCGCATCGACGTATCGAAGGTGGCTCCGCCCCACATTTCCAGACTGAACAGATCGCTGCAGTTGCGGGCATAGGCGTCGCTGATCTGCAGCAGGTCATGTGTTCTCATGCGAGTCGCCAGCAGCGACTGATGAGCATCCCGGAAGGTCGTGTCCGTGATCAGCAGGCGCTGCTCGTCTCGAATCCACTTCGAAAACTTCTCGGCCCCCAGCTCCCGAAAACGATCCCGGCTGCCTTTCGGAATCGGCTGAGTCGCATCCACGGGTGGCAGCGGAACAGGTTCGCGGCGAGTCGCCACCGGACGACCTTTGGTCAGTTCGTTCCCGTTAACAATGGTTTCCGCCAGATAGTTGAGCACTTTGGTGGCTCGGTTCTGACGAGGATCGAACTTGAACAGGTCGGGTGTTTCATCGATGAAGCGAGTCGTACAGTTGCCCGCCTGGAACGTCGGATGTCCCAGAGTCTTCAGCAGAAACGGAATGTTGGTCTTCACTCCGCGAACGCGAAATTCCCGCAGAGCTCGCTGCATGATGCTGATGGAACCAGCCAGATTGCGTCCGCGGGCCGTCACTTTGGTCAGCAGAGAATCGTAAAACGGATTCACCACCGCTCCGGAGAACGCGCTGCCGGCATCCAGACGAATTCCCATGCCGCTGGCCGATCGGTAATGAGTGACACGACCATAATCCGGCATGAAGTTATTGGCCGCGTCTTCGGTGGTCACTCGGCACTGCAGAGCAAACCCGTTGACTCTGATCGATTCCTGCGACGGAATGTCGATCTTGGGATCACTCAGCTTCAGGCCCTGAGCCACCAGAATCTGCGACTTCACAATGTCGATGCCCGTGACTTCCTCCGTCACTGTGTGCTCAACCTGAATCCGGGGATTCACCTCAATAAAGTAGAACTTCTGCTCGTCAGCATCCACCAGAAATTCCACGGTCCCCGCACAGCTGTAGCCGGCTTCCCGGCCGATCTTCAGTGAAGCTTCCAGCATTCCGTCACGCAGCGCAACCGGCAGCCCGGGCGCCGGAGCCATTTCGATGACTTTCTGATGCCGCCGCTGAACGGAACAGTCTCGTTCAAACAGATGCACCAGCGTACCGTGCTCATCCCCCAGCAGCTGAACTTCAATATGCTTGGCTCGCGCAATGAACTTTTCGATGAACACATCCGGACAGCCGAAGGCCGTCTGAGCTTCGCTGCGAGCACTCTCGAAGGCGTGATCGAATTCCTCCGCTGTCCGCACAACTCGCATGCCTCGGCCGCCACCACCCTTGGCCGCCTTGATCATGACAGGAAATCCGACATCCATGGCCTTGCTGCGAGCTTCCGCCAGATCCTCGACAGATCCTTCCGTGCCGCCCAGAATCGGCACCTTTGCACGAATCGCGATGGCCCGTGCCGCCGTCTTGTCTCCCAGAGCTTCCAGAGCTGACACGGACGGGCCGACAAACTTAATGCCCGCCTCGGCACAGGCCGTTGCAAATTCGGCTCGTTCTGAAAGAAAGCCATAGCCCGGATGAATGGCGTCCACGCCCACATCCTTCGCCAGAGCCACAATCGCCGGAATGTCCAGATACGCGCGAATCGGTTCTCCCTGGCGGCCGATCTTATATGCTTCGTCTGCTTTGAAACGGTGCAGAGCATAACGGTCTTCATGAGAATAAATGGCGACCGTTCGAATGCCCAGTTCCGATGCACTGCGGAAGACTCGGATGGCGATCTCAGAACGATTGGCAACAAGCAGCTTTTTGATGGTGGGCATGTTGAAGATTTCAGGAGCGTCGACGAAACGCAGGAGTGATCACGGAGCCAATGATTCGGAATGGCAAATCGGGACGGCGCAGAACAGAACGGAACGCCGAGGAGCGAACCAGAAACGGATTCACACCCGGTCTGCCACTTCCCACACGACCGTTCGGTTGAAATTTCCCGCACGGCGCGGGGTAAGATATCGGAAAAATGACCCTCACACCAACGGCAAAAAGCAGGCCTCATGCTGAACCTCAGAATTCGCATCGCCACACCGGACGACGTTCACGTAATCGCTGATTTCAACTGTTGTCTGGCAATCGAAACCGAGAATCGAACGCTCGACCGGGCGACCGTCGAACGTGGTGTTCGCCGAGGTCTGCAGCACCAGCCCGAAGTGCAGTACTGGCTGGCCGAAGTCGATCAGGGTGTCGTCGGGCAGCTCATGCTGACTCGGGAATGGAGCGACTGGCGCGATGGCTGGATGTACTGGCTGCAAAGCGTCTACGTCCAGGCCGAACATCGCAGCCAGGGTGTCTTTCGGCAGCTATTCCAATACGTGACGAAATCTCTCAGAAACGATCCCGACGTCCGTTGCCTGCGCCTGTACGTCGAAGCTGAAAACCAGATCGCTCAGGCCGCCTATGAAAAGCTGGGATTCACCTCCCCCGGCTACCACGTCATGGAACTCGCCCACGAGCGTCTGACGTCATGACGTTCGGGTCTGCGGATTCATCATCTGCTGAAGCCGGCCGATGCCGCGTTGAATGTCAGCATCAGCCGACGTATCGATCCGCAGAACCTCGTCACCAGGTTCCTGATCAATTTGCGAATCGATGGCCAGTTGATTTTCCAGAACCGCCGGATCTGCATCTGACACATCATTGCCAAGAGCATTCCGGGCAGCGACTCGTTGACGCAATACCTCCAGCGGCGCCTCGCACGCAACGATCAGAAACGGCACCGAACGACGAGACGCCAGTTCACGAAAACTGTTGCGGCGGTCCTTCGACAGAAACGTGGCATCAACCACGACCGAGTCCCCAGCGAACAGGATCGTTTCAGACAGCTGCAGCAAACGCTGGTAGGTGAGGACTGATTGATTCTGCGAATAAAGCTGCTCTGCGGCATTACCGTGTCGGTGTTCCGATTCATCAATGCCGCTCAATCGCTTCCGTTCGATATCGGAGCGGATACGGATTGCGTGCGTCGCCTCAATCAGCTTCGCCGACACAAAACTCTTACCGCTTCCCGAGATCCCGTGCATGATGATCAGCATCGGTTGTGAAGGTGAAGAATCTGCTGCAGCCAGCCGCAGATATTCGGCCGATTCCCGCCGCATCCGGCAGACGGTCTTCGAATCATGCGACTGCTGGCATCGAAGCAGGTCCACCTTCGCACGAACCAGGGCTCGATACACAATGTAGAAGCGAAGAATGCGCAGGCCTTCGTAATCGCCCGTCACTTCAAGATATCGATTCAACAGAACTCGGCTGGCGACCTGCTGACGATGTTCCTCCAGATCCATCACAAGGAATGCGATTTCATTCATCACATCGATCCACCGCAGCTGTTCGTTGAATTCCAGGCAGTCGAACAGCATCGGCCGATCATTGATCATCACAATGTTGGCCAGATGCAGATCACCGTGACATTCGCGCACCTTTCCGGAACGATGCCGCTGCTGAATCTCCGGTTCCAGACGTTTCAGCTCCGCATGAGTCCATGCTTCCAGTCGAGCCAGCGTTGAAAGCTCCGGTGCATCCGGCGGCAGCAATGCTTTCAGCGTCGAAAAATTATCCAGGGCATCCTGTCGAACTGCGTCGAAACTTCCGAAGCTGGAGGCTGCTTCAGCGATCTCCACATGCTGATGAAAATCGGCCAGCGTTTCCGCAAGCTGCATCACCACGCGAAGATCGAGTGGCCCCGTATTCGCAATTCGCAACAGCAGCTGATCCTGTTCGAAGCGACGCATTTTGACCGCGTACTCGATCACAGGCCCATCGCCACCAATGACCGGCTGATCGAAGGTGCCGGTGATCGGAACAACGTCAAGATACAGTTTCGGCGACGTCCGCCGGTTCAGTCGGAACTCTTCATCGGCATAGTGAAGTCTCAGCTCTGGCGTCGAAAAGTCGATGAACCCGAACGAAACCGGCTTTCGCAGCTTCCACGCAAAGTCCCGAGTGATCAGCACCCAGGAAATATGCGTCTCGATCAGCTCAACACGGTCCGGGTTATCGGGCCAGATCTTCGGGCTCAGCAAAGACTGAATCAGCGGCGATGAATGATCCATACGACGACCTCCTTCAGGATCGCCCGATGCAGCAATCCTCAGCGTCAGCGGCCGGTATCCGGGGTCCGTCAGATTCAGATCACGTTGTTCTGACGGCCACAAAGCGGAGACATCCCGCTCACCGAACGCACTCAGCGCTCTCTGTGTTTCCGTTCGATATGTCTGAAGAAAGCATCCACCTGAATTCCGGACCCTGTCACCTTCCTGATGATATCTTCCGCGTCCATACGATGTCCCGCGTAATGAACATTCATCCGCAGCCAGGCCAGAAGATGATCAAATTCATCTCCGACAAGTTCACCGGTCAGGCCGTGCTGCTGCTGATATGCTTCTGCCAGCTGTGCCGCATACAGACTTCCAATTGTATAAGACGGAAAATATCCGAACATTCCGACGGCCCAGTGAGAATCCTGAAGCACGCCTTCGCGATCTGACGAAGGCGATGATCCAAACAATGAACGGCAACCATCGTCCCACGCAGCTTGCAGGTCACTCACACTCAGGCTGCCGCCGATCATTGCCAGCTCCAGTTCGTATCTCAGCAGAATGTGCAGATGATACGAAACTTCATCCGCATTCACTCGAATAAAGGTCTTCTGCACACAGTTCACCGCCCGATAAAACACTTCCGGATCAGGGATCGCAGAATGTGCAGGAAACAGGCCTTCAATCGTCGGATACCAGCAGCTGCCAGAACGAACGACTTCGACCGATGTGGTTTTCCCAAAGCCGTGACTGCGACTCATGCAGTCCCATACTCGGCAGCTCGCCCAGAAAGGAATCTCGATCAACCGGCAGGAACCCCTGGTCGTACAGCCCGTGGCCACCTTCATGCAGCACCGTCAAGACGGCACTTGGCAGATCGTCTGTGCGAACTCGATTCGTCAATCGCACATCATGAATTCCCATCTGAGCCGTGAACGGGTGCGTCGACCTGTCCATGCGACCGCGTTCGAAATCGAAGCCGATCGCGGCGACAATGCGTCGGCAAAGCTCCCACTGATCGGTTTCAGCAAACCGAATTTCTTTAAGTTCCGCCGCGGCCCTGTTTTCCGCAACCGACCAAGCTTCCACCAGTGGAACAAGCCGAGTTCGCAGATCTGACAGAACCGGATCCAGTCGCGAGCGGGTCATCCCGGGTTCGTATTCATCCAGCAGGGCATCAAACGGCTCACCGCCTCGAGCCAGTTCGATGGCTCGTTCCCGAACCAAAGCCAGCAGCCGCTCAAACGGTTTTTCGAACCGGTGAAAGTCGTTCGACGCATATGCGTCTTCCCAGGCACCCAGTGACTTCGATCTCGCCCGAGCCAGTTCGCGGACAAGTTCTTCCGGAAGCATCAGCGAACGTTTTCGCAGTCGTCGCAGCAGGGTCAGTTCACGTTCCCAGCGTTCGTCATCGAACTTCTGCGCGGCGACCTCTTCGATCAGGTCGCCGAGATCATCTGCCGTCAGCATGCCATGGCGAATGCCTTCCATCGTCGCCAGCTGTTCGCCTCGCTGAACACGGCCCATCGCGGGCATCTTCGTTTCTTCATCCCAGCTCAGCAGACTGATAGTCTGATCGAGATGCAGCAGTTCGGAAATCCGGCGTCGAAGAGACTGTTCTGCGCCGTCGGTTCTGACAGGAGTCCGTCGCGGCATTTTCAGGTCAACAGGTGGCCGCGCGATCAGCACCGCCGCCAGCCCGCCATGCTGAGCAACATTTACCACCTGCTTCTGCGAAACGCGGCACATGGTCCCCAGCCCGTTTTCCGTCGAAGCAAATCCCATGACCGAATAGAACGGCTCCTCGAAAACTGTGCCATTCGGCCCAACAACGGGAAACTCATGGACGGGTAGTCTCGCGACAGACTGCAGCACCCACGAACGTTCGGGATGACTGAATTCCCTGGCTGCTTCAGTGATCAAACGATCCCATTCCGCGGGCTCAGTCGCCGCTCCCAGTGTGACACCTTTTCCGCCGTAACCGCGGTTCGGCTTCAGCACCAGACGTTCGCGATTGCCGTGAGCGAAGTCGAGCAGACTGCCTTCCTTACCGTGCGGCAGCGTCGTTCGCCGATCGCCGACAATTCGCGTCCACAGCACATGACGCCGAAACAGCCGTCGCTCTTCCGCAGTGAAAATCCCTGCGGCAATGGTTTCGTCCGTCATCAGTTCCCAGCAGCTCTTGTGGTCAAAATCGCCAACCAGCGACGAGACAACGCGATTCTGGCGGAACAGCAACCGCATCCCCTCAAGCGGCCGGCCGATTTCCTTTTCCAGGGCAACCAGATCGCGGATTTCGTAATCACGGTAGGCAACATCAATCGCAACGTCTTCGTAGCAGACTTCATCGCCTTCAACTCGAAGTTCCGTCGGATCGGCATGCACGATGGTCAGGCCGTGCCGCTCGGCAAGGTGCTTCTTCAGCAGCGACTGTTCATTCGGACCTTCGTGCGAATACTTCGGTTCCACGAAACACAGGCGGCAGGATTCGCGTCCGACTGCCCGAGCATGATCGATGAGCACCTGAACGAACAGTTCCCGCTGATCACGCGGAAGCCGCATCTCCAGTTCCGGATCCTGTGCCTGTAGAGTTGGAACGACGTCACGCATCACAAGCTGCTCAGCCAGCGGCGAATAGTGAATGCCACCAACGCCGGACAGATTAGGTTCCAGAAACAGCAGTGATTCCTGCCAGCCCGCTGACGTGAAATCGCAGACAGCATCCAGCCGCCCATAAATCGGATTCAGCTGCTGATGCTGAGGCGTCCACGATTCTCGCAGCCACGATTCTTCTTCGGGTGTGATGGCAAGAATCTGCCGCACCCGCTCATGCTGCAGATACAGCCCCGGAATTCGCTTCAGCGCCTCGACCAGCTTCAGACACACGTTCTCGACATAGCTCAGCTGTTCCGGCATCACCAGCAGCGGGCGCAGCATAATACGCACTGCTTCTTCGATGCCTTCGCGTTCATACACGACAGCATTCGCGATCGCGTCCGCTTTCAGTCGATCCGCGATCCGCGCGAGGACACCATCGCCGACACGTTGAACCGCTTTTCGAACACGATTGTCGAGCGTTGTCCCGGAAAGCCCGATCGATTCAGCAGGACTGAGCATGGATTTGTCGTCGCCAGAAAGCCATTTTCACGCACACACCACCACTGATTGTGCTGAAACACCTTCCCAACGAAAAGCGTACGCGAGCCGGGTTTCCCGGTTCTCTTTCCGCCCGGAAACCAGCGAGCAGTAACATTGCCCGGCATCAGTCCCAGGCAAAACAATCATCGCATTCGTATGCCCCCGACAGAAAAAGCCACTCAACCGCACTCACATTTCAACGACTCACCAGGCGAGGCTTCATGAACCACCAGCATCCGCCGACTCGCAGCGAAAGGTCATCGTCCACACAAGACCCGCATCCGCCGCACCCGTTCGTTGAATTCAACCCTCAGGACGCCCGCAAACAATTCAGCGATCACCACACACTGGTCGCGGTCGAATTTCAGCGACGCCGGATGACCGCAACCGCTTTCCTCACCTTCAACGTTCAGTCCCGTCAGCACTTCATCCCTATGCCCCATGAATCAGGTCACCGACTCCGCCTTTTGCTCCACTCAAAACAGCGCCGCCTCCACCACCCCCTCATCCCACTGATGCGCCCGACAGCGACATTGTTGCTCAGGACGGTTCGTAAGGAGCGTGCAACGAAGTCGTCCATCGGTTGCCCGGTCGGTGGAGAGATGCTGCCCGTTTGATGACGATGCCTGATCGATCTCATTGGGCCGACCGAGTGCGGTCACGAAAACCGAAACGCAGCTGTCGTCAGATGAAATCATTCAGTCCTTCGACATTGCCTGAATCTGCTGGTCGAGTAGCTGCTGCATGGCCGGGTTGCCCGCCATTCTGCGTTTAAGCTCATTCAACTGTTGCAGCAGCATCTGGTTGGCAGAAACCTGGCCTGCAGAATTGAGTGTGGAAGGCGGACAGCAGTTCGCAATCGCCACCGCGTTGGCATTCGCGAACGGGAATGCGCCGCCCTGACCGAAACCTGTGGTCAGCCCCGGGCCCGATGTGGCTTGTTTGTAGAGTTCGTACACCTCCGGCAGGCGTTTCTCGAGATCTGCCGCATTTCGTGCAATGACATCAATGGGTTTTCCATCATCTTCTGTCTTCACTCGAATGCCGCGACCAGGAACTTCCTGAATGAAAGTTTCTCGGCCGTTCTCCACAACCGTGATCGTGCGCACTCCGTTCACGTTGGAAACAGACACGCTGCGAGTCCCACCGCCGCCAGCGAATGGAGTACCTGCCTTGTCCCAGCCTTCGAACGGCTTAATGCCGTCAGCTTCTTTCGTGTTCAGCACAGACTTTGCTCGTTCGGCCGTTGACGGCTGTTTGCTTTCGCTCAGCATCTTCAGAGTCACACGGGCGGCGTCGGCCGTTTCTTCATCTTTCGACTGAGCCAGAGCCCCCAGAATATCGATCGATCGTTCAATGGCTTCTCGTTTGTCTGACAAAGCCGCCTTTGCCAGCGATGGAATCGCGGTCTTTCCAGCATTCAGAAGTTCCTTCTTCGCCTGAACTCGTTTGGTGAGTGTTTGATGCCCCAGCTGTTCGACCCATGCGTCGATTTGTTGCATGTCGGTGTCTGGTTTGGCATCTGCTTTTTCGTCCGCGATGGTGTGGGACACCGTTGAAAGTATCAACAGGACTGACAGGAAGGACCTGAGCCCATTGGTCGATAAGAACGTCCCTGTCGTCGCACGGACATCACAGTTCGTCACCCGTTTCGACGGACTGGGAAGTCCGTCGTACTGGATCTTGTTATCGGCTGCGCGCCTTACAAAAGAGCATGTCATGGTTTTCTCCAGAGAGCGAGGTGCGAGTGGAATCGGTTGGCAGCGCAGTTACTCTTCGCGCTGATAAATGGGCAACTGTCTGGCTGAGACAGTGAGTGTCAGGATGGCCAGTGATGTTGGATAACTTGTGTTGTATTTCAGAGTGCCGTCCGGGTATGCCCAGCTTCCGTCGGCGTTTTGATCTGCCAGCAGAGCGTCGTACATCAGCGGCGCGAATTGTGTCCAGTATTTTCCACCCAGCTGAAACATCGCCTGTCCGCAGTAATAGAATGCATAGTAACGAAAGCGGACCGGGCGACCGTCGGGATCCGTCATTCTTGGCGGTCGAGTCAGTATAAACTCGCCCGCAGCAGAAAGCTCATCGCTGCCGTGTTCTCCGCACAGTTCCAGACACAGAATTCCAATCCCCGTCATCGCAGCACTGGAAGTATTCTGTGACGGCATGTAGGCAAAGCCGTGGTCTTTCTGATGGCAATTCAGGATGTACGAAACGGCCATTTCGATGTGTTCGTCGGGGATTGCCGCTCCATTCAGCTTCGCGGCTCGCAGCGCCATAATCGACCAGCCCGTGAGCGACAGGTCACTGTCTGTGGTGCCGGGCGTGTACCGCCAGCCTCCAGTTTGTTCTTCAGCTTTGGGAACCTTCTGAGCCTGCAGCAGCACCAGCAGTGCTTTCGGCAGGACCTGGTCAATTTTCTCCTGCCGAACTCTGTCGACCATGCCGGAGACCTCGCCAAGCAGCAGCGTCGCGATACTGTGCTCGTACATCAGCCCGGTGGTTCGCCCAGCCGGATCACGACAGACCAGCAGCCCATTATCCAGTTGCTGACGCAGCACATAGTCAATGCCGCGATTGATGACTGTTCCATATGGGCCTCGCCCCGGAAGATGACCTTTGGCAAGAAACGCCATCACGGACAGCGATGTGATGCCCGTATTTCCAGGCGAAGATTCTTCCTGAAATGAACCGGAAAGCTCGGGACGTCCCAACTGCTGAGCCGCCTGTTCCGTCAACTGCTTTGTCGCCAGATAAGCCAACCCGCGCTCAACAGCAGCATCCAGTTCCTTTTGATACGTTCGCTGCACGGCCTCCGCATTCTGAGCGAACGCGGCTGGCATGCTGACGATCAGGAAGATGGCGACAGTGATTGTTGATGCCGACTTCACCGGGACACCTCTGCCTTCGGGTCGTCGGATTGAATTTTCGACAGTTGCTCGAAGTAATCTTCGACAACGCCACGGTAGGCTTCCGGAATCTGCGTGCTCTTCCTGTCCAGAACATTGCCCCGCAGACGCTTGTGACTTCTCGTCCATTCCGACGTGGACGGACCACGAAGCTGAGTTACCTGAGTGTCGACATCATCGGGCTGGCCGTTGCGACCAACTCCCATTGGCTGACCGGACGAGGAAGCTTTGCCGTCAGGACGCCCGCTTTTGTTGTCAGCATTGGCCTGTTTCGGTTGGTTTTCGTTCTGCTCAGGATCGGATTCCGAAGCGTTTCCCGGGCGCCTCGGAGAACCGCTGTTCCTGGCCGCGTCGTCCGCAAGTTGGTCCAGTTCTTTCGCGAGCTGCTTTGCCGCACCGGGTGTCGGGTTCCGTGCTGCCTTTTGTGCGTGATCGGTCGTTGCTGCCAGTTGCTTTGAAGCGCCGAACTTTTCCTGACGATTCTGTCCGGGTTGTTTGTCTCCAGGTTGCTTGTCTCCAGGTTGCTTGCCGCCAGGTTGCTTGTTACCGGGTGAGGAGTTGCCGGAAGCACTTTCACTCTGGCCTGGTTTGTTGCAATTCGCACATTTGCGGCAGGACTTGCAGAACTGTTGAAGAGACTCAGTCGCCTGCTGGAGCGATTGAGCTGCCTTCTTCTTCTGCTGCTCTTTTTGGCTGTCACGTTGTTGCGGATCCTTCGGCCTGGCCTGAGGTTGCTTCCTATCCGCCTGTCTGGCCTCAGGCTGACCGTTCTCCTTGTCCTGCTGACGAGCCTGCTGTTGCTGTTGCGACCTGGGATCTACTTCTTGCTGTTCAGCGTCTGCCGGTTTCTGAGGCTGGGCGTTCTTCTGGTCAGCTTCGTTTTGCTCTGCCGCCGGACCTTCCTTCTGATCGCCTGGTTTCTGAGCCTGAGGTTGACCGTTGTTCTTGTCCTGCTGACCGGACTGCCGTTGATCCTTCAGTTCGTCCTTCTGCTGTCCTGCTTCTGTGTTCTGTTTCGCAGGCTGGTCTTTCTTCTGACCGCCTGGTTTCTGAGCCTGAGGTTGACCGTTGTTCTTGTCCTGCTGACCGGGCTGCCGTTGATCGTTCGGATCGTCCTTCTGCTGTCCTGCTTCTGTGTTCTGTTTCGCAGGCTGGTCTTTCTTCTGATCGCCTGGCTTCTGTGTCTGAGGTTGGTCGTTGTTCATATCCTGCGGAACCGGCTGCTGTTCAGCCTGCGGCCCCATTGGCAGTTTCGTCGCATCTGCTGGCTGCTCTGGCTGAGTGCCTGCCTCCCGGTGCTCAGATGCTTCCTTCTGCTGCTTGCCTTCAGGCGTGTCTGATGCCTGTTGGGATTGCTTGAGAGCCTCCTGCAACTCCTGCTGCGTTTTTCGCGCGAGTTGCTGGTTTTCTTCGTCGTCGGTCGGCAGCTCAAGAAGTTCTTCTGCTTCTTTTGTAGCCTGCTGCAGTCTGTCTGTGATCAGTTTTTGCAGCTCATCGGCCGCGGCTTCGAAGTCGTTTTCTTCAGCGGCCTGAATCGCGTGTTCAATGCGTTCCTGACGCTCCGCCAGACGTCCCCGTTCCTCTTTCCCGGCCTGTGTTTGCGGCTGGCGAATGTCATTTTCAGCCGTCTCCTGCGGAGTGGCGGCTTCCTGAAGCTTTTGCTTTGCCCTTTCGGCATTCTGTCTGGCGGCCTTCAGGTTCTGTTCGGCGAGGTCGTTCATGACCTGTTCCATCAGTTGCTGAGCTTCCGCACCAGCTTTGTCGTCCGCCCGATTTGCCTGTTGCTGTTGTGCTTCTTTCGTCAGCTGCTGATTTTCCGCAGCAATCGCCTGCTGTTCTGTCTGAATCATTCGAGCCAGCCGCCGGCGTGTTTCCTCGTCTGACTTCTTTTCAGTAGCGCTGGCAAGCTGTTGCTGCTGCTCGTGGAGTTGCCTGGTTTTTTCCGCAAGCTGTTCCGCTGTGTCAGCTCGCTGAAGAAACTGTTCACTTTCGGCTTCGGGATTGTTCCGGACCAGTTCCTGCAGCCTGTCCGCGATTTGTTCCTGCTTCGTGTCCGTCGGCTGTGGCGGTGGTTCCCCTGCCTGCATCTTTTCCGCCAGAGCGTTTTGCTGTCGGGCAAGTTCATCGAGTTCCGCTGCCTGCTTGAGCTTCTCGGCCCGATCCTGCAGTTGCTCTGCCAGCGCCTGCAGTTGCTCTTCGGCCTGTTCGACAGCCGATCGCGCCGCGTCGGCCGCCTGTTGGCGCGCGACGGGATCATTCGTCAGAGGAATCATTCGCGCCTGTTGCTGCGCTTCCTCCACTTCTCGATCGGCAATGTCACGAACCTGCAGTTTCTCCGCTTCGAACAGCTCTGCACCACTCTCGTTTGATTTCGTGACGTTGTCCAGAGCCTGTTGAGCGTCCTGAAGTTCCTGCTGCAGCTTCATCGCATTCGGGTTCGTGTCTGCAGGAACACCACCGGCGGCATCTGCGTCAACCTGCTTCGTGGCATCTGCAATTTGCTGAGCAGTTTCTTTTGCGTCACGGAGACGAACGATCGCGTCTGACAGTGTTTCCAGAATTTGATTCTGTTCGTTAGTCACCTGCTGCCGTCCGAGAGACGCCGCGTCGTCTGCAATACTTATCAACAATCGTCGAGACTCCCCCGTCTGAACCCCGCCATACTGCTGCGGGCGGTTGTCAGCAGCGACAAACCATAGCATCAGTTGATCGTCAGCTTTCAGGCCATGCTCCTGCGGCGCAAAGACGTATTCAGCAGCGTGTTTCGCCGCATCCGGATTCTGCAGAATGACATGACGCTGAGGCTCGGCATCTCCCATCTGAAGCAGCACCTCAACGGACGTGAGGCCATAATCATCGGCGGCTTCAAACTGAATCGGCAGTTCTCCATCCGGAGAGACTGCCACATGCTGAAGCGTCGGAGTCCTGATCGAAACAAGTGGTGCTTCGTCGGGAACACTTTGAATTTCAAAGCGGAATGGTTCGCTCGGCACACCATGGTCACTGGTCAAATTGAGACAACCGAGCTGCACAGGTTGTTCGTCAATCTGCAGGTTCCAGTGGTGCCGCCACAGACCTTCGTCTTGCGAAGTTTCAGCAACGCCCTGTTGATTGTCCCCCAGAGTCAGTCTTGCGTCAGAGGTCGGGATCAGGGTTGCAGCGGAGAATTTGACTTGTGTGCCCGGCACAGCTGCGATGGGGACGGACAGGTCGTCGATGGTCGCCTGCGGAATGCCGGTGTACTCGGGAAACTGCAGCGTTGCTTTCACATCAGTCACGACAGGCCGTGGATGAACGGTGATCTGATAAACGTCTGAAACCAGTGAGCCCGATCGAACACGATAGATCTGGTCTGTCGAGAGCTCCGGCAGAAGAACGCTTGCTGCTTCGCCGGTCGCCGCGAAAGTCATCGGAGCTGAAGAGAGAACCTTGCGGTCATCCATGAATTCCAGCACACACTCATTCAGGCCATGCCCCACAGCTGAGACTTCCAAAATCTGACCTTCAGCGATTGAGGTGTGGCCAGGCAAAATTACGGCTGACAGATACGGCAATTGGCGAGTATTCCACGGAGCCATCACATTCGACAGTGACGGGATCAGATACTGAGGCCACACGGCAAAACAGAACGCAGTGATCACCAGACAACTGGCGGCAGCGATGGCAGGCGGCCGTAGATCGCGACGAGTGGCAGCGTCTTCTCGACAGCTCACCAGATCCCGATTCGCCTGGGCCGCGACTGCATCAATGAGTAGCGTTGCGTCTGACTGATGGCTTTCGGCGAGCAGCAGAGTAGACGTCAGTCTCTCCTGCAGCTCAGGGCGATTTTCTTCCAGTGACCATGCGAGTGCCAGCCTGTTGCAGCGGTCTCGCAACGGACACCAGACAAATCGCCAGGTCGCAAGAACGCTTGCAGCAAGAACAGGAATCCACAGAACAAAGCGCCAGCCTGTTGACTCCGGCTCAAAGACTGCGTCCAGGACAATTGATGCCAGCAACAGACTGACAGCGGTTGCCGTAACCGCCAGCAGCCCGGACAGCCATACGTCGCGACGGAGTCTGGCGATCAGCAGATCAAGTTCCGCACGGACACGGTCTGTCGCCGAAATGACTGTGGCATCAGACCTGGTGTCGATTGTTGTGATACTCATGATTGGTGCCCTGTCACTTCAGCACGGATTGAGATGTGAGAACGCTGCGCGGCCATTCAGACTCGTCCGATCATCTTTCGTAAGATCCATTCGAAACTCAGACAGCTCAGGAAGGTCAGAATGACGGGCCAGGTATTCCACAGCGGGGTGGTCCATCTGCGTCGATGAAAGGAGGACTCCGGCCCCAGTGATTCCAGAATTCGATCCGCATCTGCAGGAGATGTCACGATGCCGCCCGTCCAGTCAGCAAGCTGCCGAAGCACGGTGTCATCTGCGACGACATCCAGGGCTTCGTTGCCTGTCGGAACTTTCTGAACTCCGACGTCCAGACCAATCGATTCGGCATTGGACGAATCCAGCTGCAGCAGTTCGTCGACCTTGTCACCAGCCAGTTCCACGCGATAGGTGCCGCCTTCCTTCAGGTCGCGAATCTCTCCGGTCAGCAAACCGGACTTCGCTGGATCAGGAGTAAGTTCCACCGACTGCACCACCTCGTCATCGCGAAGCAGTATGGCTCGGACTTCACTGTCCACCACCAGATTTCGCTGCGAGTCCAGCAGACGGGCTCTGACTTTGATGGTCTCTCCGGGGCGATACATGACTTGATCGGTGCCCATTCGGACAAGATCTGTGCCAACCGACAGCCGATCACTGGCACACCAGCGGACAATCTGCCCCCAGAACTGGTGGTGAATTCGATCACCGATGCCGTATCGAAGTCGCCATGATTCGTCGAAGTTCAGTTGCAGAACTTTGCCGGCCCCAACCCGGTGCCACAACATGAGTGCTCGCTGCCGCTGTTGCTCTGTATCCGCTTCCCCATTCTGGTCGGCCGCGTATGCCAGAACTGTCGCTCCGATCTTGGCTTCACCGGCCGGATGCCGCCACGACAAATCCGGAAAAGAATGCCATGCCGATTCCGTGTCGATCCCGGCACGCTGCAGCACAACGTGGTTCAGCCCTTCAGCAGTCGGGCGGAAACGAATTCTTGATTCTGTGTTAACCGCTGGAACCAACGCTCGTTCTGTCAGTCTGGCTGGCAGCAGATCGCGCAGAGACGTGTCACCGTACGCGTGCGGCATGTGGTTCGCTCCGGAAACAACCACCAGCGAGCCACCGTGATCCTGCACAAATGTTTCCAGCACCTGCATGACATCAGGGCCAAGATGTTCCGGATTCACGTCACCAAGAACGATGACGTCAAACTTCAGCCATTCCGATTCACTGGCAGGCAGAGCATTGGCATTGCAGTCGTCGAAGGCTCGCAGAGCCGACGCTCGAACCACCATGGGATCAGGGACTCCGGCGAGTCGGTCCGGTTGCAACAGAACAGCCTGCAGAAACACGCTCTGATCACGGCCAGCAAACAGGTTTCGCAGATAACGAAACTCCCAGCGAGGACGATCTTCCACGATCAATACGCGAATACGGTCGTCGGAAACCCAGACCTGACTGCTGGCAACATTGTTGCCCGGTGTTTCGTCGTCGGCGAGCCCTGACAATTCCACTCGGAACTTGTGGATGCGAGCTTCCTCCGGCTGGTGGCGAAAGCTGATTGTTTCGCGGTGGCGATCGCTGGTGATCCGCAGTTCTTGCTCTTCGATCACTCCATCGCCTTCCAGCAATCGAATTGTGGCGACCTCATTTTGAAACTGGTCAGCTCGAACGACGGCCTGAAGAGTAAGTTCGTCGCCGTGATAAATCTGCGATGGTGCCTGCAGGGCGACAATTTCGGCATCGCGAACCGGTTCCGTGCTGCCGATGATGACGGAGTTCAACGGGATCTCGTGACTCTCCAGAAAACCGACGGAGCCGTGGACATCATAATCGGAATGATCACAACCGTCGGTCAGCAGCACGACGCCCGACAGCGCTGACGATGGAATATCACCGTTGATGCGACGCAGGGCTGCGGCGATATTCGTGGACTGAGATCCATCGGCGGCCGGGGCGGCCTCCCGCGCCGGCTGCTGCTGTGCGCCGACTGATTGCAGATCACCTGTCTGGAGCCGCCGAGCGGTGGAGTCCATATGATACAGTTCAACTTTGTATCGCTGCTCCAGTTTGCTCAGCAATCCCTGTCCCCCGACTGCGGAGTCGGCCAAGAGTTCGTTCGCAACCTGCCGCCGCGTTCGGTCATCATCTTTTGAAGTTCGATCGGGCAGATCCATCGACGCCGACGAATCCATCAGGACGGCGACCGTTCGTTCTTCACGTTTTTCTTCCTCATGAGATCGGGTCGGCTGCAGCAACTGGATCGCCAGCATTCCGATCACCACCATTCGCAGCAATGGCATCAGGACACCCAGGCTCAATCCGCTTCGACCAGCGTGCTCGTCGGAAACCCGTTCTGCGGCATCGCACCAGAAGACGGCTTCAGACACGATCGCTGCGACAAGACTGATCACCCAAAGTGGCAGGAAAGCGGACGTCCCGACAAGCCCCATCGTGATCCTCAGCAACATCAACCAAAAGGCGAATGCAGCAACAAGACGTGGCAGCAGCAACGCGAATCGAAACGTTCTATTGGTAAAGAAGCGGTGCAGCCATGCCGTTATCAGCCACACTATCACGGCGACCACACACCAGAGAACGGCAGTTGGATCGAGGACTGTTTCAAATGGATTCACTTCGCACCCCCGGCAAACGCGGCGACATGTGCTTCTGCATCCGATCGAGGGACGCGTGCTGTGACTGTCGGGTTCGACCGAATTCGGGGTCGCATCTGCTGTGCTGCTGCGGGCTGCGGTGAGTTGGTGACTGCGCGACGTCGGCGAATCCACACCGCCAGCAATGATTCTGCGGCGATCAGACACAACACAGTCAGAATCAGGTCTGGAGAAAGGTCGTGCTCTGAGCGTTCGGGGACTCCGGCAATCCGCAATGACTCGGCATCGGCGAGCCACTGAATATCGTGGGCCGATTGAAGTGCGTTCAGTTTCTCTTTCGAGACGACGGCGAGATCCGATTCGCGACCATCTCGGGCAACGGTGAAGGACTGTGAATTCTTCCGCGTGTTCTGTGCACTTAATGTGTAGACGCCGGGTCTTCCAGCCGGGCTGACTTGTGCAAGGCGGCTCTGTGAATGCTGAACAACATGAACCACCCGTTCTTCACCTGCAGGATCGATCAGCAGCAGCGAATCAACACCGACGTCTGTCAGCCCGCTTGACGATACCGGCACGGACAATTCCAGAGCAGGTTCGAAGTTGGCATCATTCCGCCGGCAATCGGCGAGATCGTAGCTCCACAGATGCATCAACACGGGAAAGCAGACTCGCTGAGGAAGGTTGCAGTCCTGCATGCCAAGAGCCACAGTCTGCAGCAACACGCGTCCCTGACCGACGGTCTGTTCAACGAACAGCGGATCACCGTTCGTGAACTTCATGCCGACCACGGCTGACTCCGTCAGAGTCACTTTGCGGTAGCCGGAAACCGCAACTTCGGTCAGGTCGTGTTCGCCTGTTTTGATCAGGTCTTTGACAAAATCAGAAGCAATTGCCTGCAGGTCGACACGTGTTTGCCCCGCATTGTCATCTGCATGCTGAAGTGGTCTCTGCTGATGATCCATCAGTGTCGCCGGCAACAGTCTGGTTTCTGAATCTTTGGTCTTCCAGTCGTTGTAGAACCCGACATTCACGTGCCGATCGGGAATGACCCACAGGCCTCCTCCCTCTGCGACGTAACTGGAAATCGACGTTGCTATTTCGTCCGGCAGCTGAGGCACTTCGCTCAGCACGATGACGTCGTAGTCGCTGAGGGATTCCATCTCACTCAGTGCGGAAACGTCAACGGACTCAACACGAATCGGTCGGTCCGCGCTAGCCTCTCTCTTGTGGATGGCTCCACGACTGCCTGGATCCAGTGCCAGTTCCAAGAACGTGGCCGACTGATCACCGGGCTTCGCGAACGCATTTCCATTGACCAGCAGGATGGAAACGTATGGCACAACGGACACCACCATGTCGTACCGATTGTCGTCCATGAGCGCGTCCGGGAACTCTGTCTGGACTGTCACGACATGTTCCCCGGCTGTTTCAAATGTGTAGGGAAAACGAATCGTGGTGGTTGTTGCGGGGGACAGGGCGTCGACGCTTTCGGTCGTGAAGGGCTTTCCGTCAACTAACAGCTGGATGTCCAGGTCTGCGACTGCTGCATCGCCGTGGTTCCGGACATCTGCTTCGATCACCAGTGACTGGCCGACCGCCGGCACAGGAGTTTCGATTCGAATGTCGACGACTGATACGTTGACAACACGATCCGGCAGCTTCGCCAGGTGAACCGCAAGATGCACATTGCGGTCATCCTGTTTTTCTTCCTTCGCATCAGATGTCACCGCAGTCCCTGAGTTCACAGGCGGCACCTGCAGTGACGAAAATTCGTCCAGTGACTCCCACGTTCGCAGCTGATCATCTGTAAACAACACAACCTGCTTGAAGGGGTTGGACCCTTTCTTTGCCAGCGCAACGGCTTGCTGAATGGCGTCACTCGTGTTCGCTCCTCCGCCGGTCGGTCGCAATTCTGTCAGTAACGTTTCAGCTGCGGGAAGGTCGCGAAACGGCGAACCCGTTAACGTTTCAATCACCGGACCGCAACGAATGATGCTGACCGTGGATGAGCCGGAAAGTTGATCCACCAGTAACAGAGCTTCATCAACGGCATGTGTGAACCGTGATTCCTGATGCTCTGTCCCCTGCTGGGATTCCCCCTGCTGGGAGTCCGTCAGCATCGAGGATGTTTCATCGATGACAATGACAAGGTCACAGTTCTGTGTGGGGGAATCAAAATCTTCCGGATGAATGGTCAGCGTGGCTGCAGCACCGGTCAGGAGCACGCTGGCCGCAATAAAGCCTGCGACGCGAGTGCGAGGCGTCAGAGACCGAATTGAAGCAACCGCCAGCCCAACGAGTCCCCCTGTCATCAGCGCAAGCCACGCCGCAAGTTGTACAAAGCCACCGGAAGGCAGGAGCGGTTGTGCCATCGCGAGCACAAACAGCATGATCACCAGACACCGAACCAACAGCAGCAGCAGGTTCTCCAAAGCCAGTCCCCGACGACGACTGGCCAGAGTATTCGTCAGGAACTGCATCGCCGGCCACTCGACGATTCGGGCCTTACGTTTCCGGTGCAGGTGAATGATAATGGGGACCAGAATCCCCACAGCAGCGAAAAGCGCCGAAGCGTTCAAAAGAGTCATCCTGCTCCTCCCCAACGTTCGGCGAAGTAGCGTCGGAGCACAACTTCATAAGCTTCTCTGGTGTTGAACAGTGTGTACTCCACGGGGACCTGGCGGCACACGTCTCGCAGCTCATTCAGATACGCCGTGAGGTTTTGGTGATATTGCCGCCGGATGCTCGCGGGGTCGACGTCGAGATCCCCGCAGACTCCTTCGATGTCCCTGAATTGCGTGGCATCGCTATAAGGAAATGTCAGTTCCTCCTCAGTGAGAACGTGAAACAGCGAGATCTGGTGCCCCCGATGTTTCAGGTGGTGCAGTGCATTGGCAACGGGACCAAGTTCAGAAAGCCAGTCACTGATCAGGAAGACGACGCCCCGTTTCGGAAGTCTCTCAGCAATTTCGTGGATCGCGACTGCTGGGTTCGACTCACCGCTCGGCTGCGCGTCATGCAACGACTGCAGAATTCTTCTGAGCTGAGCAGGGTTGCTCCGAGTCGGCAGCCAGTTCCTGACCGACGCGCCAACTTCAATCAGCCCAACGGCATCTCCCTGCTGCAGAAAGATGCTTGCCAGCAGAGCGGCAATGTGGCAGGCATATTCGAACCTTGAGAAGCTGCGGCTGGCATGATTTCCCTGAAACCTCATCGATGCCGATGTGTCGATGACAATGGTGACCTGCAGATTGGTCTCTTCCACGTACTGCTTGATGTAGTAACGGTCCATTTTTCCGAAGACCCGCCAGTCGAGATCAGCTGGGTCATCGCCCGGGCTGTATTCGCGATGCTCGGCGAACTCTGTCGACGTTCCCAGCCGCTGACTACGATGCTCACCGGATTTGAAGCCGGACACCAGTCCTCGGGGGGAGAACTTGATCTGAGCGAACTGAGCCTGAATCTCGGGAGGCAGCAGTCGCAGACAGGGTGGAGTTTCAAGCTTCATGAGAAATGCAATGCCACGTGACTGGTTGAGTGTTTGGGGATGTGAACAGCACTGGTTGCCAGCAACCAGAACTCCCCACGTTGCGTGACGAAGCGTTACGAATTGGACGACCTCGGCCGCTGTGGACGTATCTCTTCCAGCAGCATGCGAACAAGATCGTCCCGCGTGACCCCGGCGGACTCGGCATGGAATGTGGTGGCAATTCGATGCCGCAGCACAGGGGCGGCGACAGCGGAAATGTCCGCAGTTGTAACGTGTAATCGTCCGTGAAGAATGGCACGAGCTTTCGCTGACATCACCAGAGCAATGCCTGCACGTGGACCCGCTCCCCAGCTCACCATTTCCCTGACAAAGTTCGGACTGTCGGGGCCAGCGGGCCGAGTGGCCTGGACAAGGTCGCGTGCGTAGCCAATCACATGATCAGCCGCCGGGACCGTCTGCACCGTCTGTTGCAACTGCAGAATCTGCTCAGCATTCAGTACCTTCTCCAGACGCGATTCCTGTCGCGAAGTGGCTCGGCGAATAATCTGAAACTCATCTTCTGCGTCCGGATAATCCACAACGATGTTGAACAGAAATCGGTCGAGTTGAGCTTCCGGCAACGGATAAGTGCCTTCCTGCTCAATCGGGTTCTGTGTGGCCATCACAAAGAATGGAGCCGGCAGCGGCATCGTCTGGCCGGCAATCGACACATGACGTTCCTGCATCGCTTCCAGCAGTGCCGCCTGTGTCTTGGGGGGTGCTCGATTGATTTCATCCGCCAGGACCATGTTGCTGAAAATGGGACCTCTGACAAACTGGAAGTTTCTGGTGCCTGTTGTGCGATCTTCCTGCAGGACTTCCGTTCCCGTGATATCTGCGGGCATCAGGTCCGGCGTAAACTGAATACGGCGAAACTGCAGGTCAAGCACTTTGGCAACGCTGTCGATGAGCAACGTTTTTGCCAGTCCCGGCACCCCGGTCAGCAGGACATGTCCTCGACTGAAGACGGAAATCAACACCTGCTCAACCACGTCATGCTGACCCACGATCACTTCCGACAACTGCGACGTCATCTGTTCATAGGCACTACGCAGCGACTCGATGGCCCGCAGGTCGTTGGGGGTTGGCTTTCGGGATTTCGAGGAGCCGTTCTGCGATGGTCCGTTCGGTTTCGGAGTCGCATTTGCGGCAACCGACGCTTCAATCTGAGAATCTTCTCGAGCAACAGCCACGTTGCCGCACCTGCACTTCAGTTTGCGACCAATGTTCTCGCTGTTGACTCGACTGATCCGTCCACAAGCGGGACATTGCATGGTCGCATCGCGAAGAACGGCAGTGTTCATGAGGGAATCCGGTTCAGCCAGCAGGATGATGACCAGCGTTCCGCACGCTGGCCGATGTGCCGCGTTGGTTTCCACAGAACAGCAGGCGTAACGCTTTTTTCGCGGAGATTCAGAATTTTTTCGGTGACCACCAGGTTATTTCTGCGGTGACGAAAGAATTTTGCGTCTCCGGCGTTACGTTCCTGCAGAGTCGGAAACCCATTCCTCAAAAACAAATACATTCAGGAGCAGGATTGCCCAGCGATCAGGAACTGTCTGAACAGGAATTGGCTGCGAGGGTACAAAATCATGCCCCCGGAGCTTTTGAGGAGATGGTGCGCATGTACCAGGCGGACGTTCGCATCATGGTTCGACGGCATCTTGACAATGCGACGACTGCAGACGAGGTTGCCCAGGAAGTCTTCGTGCAGCTGTTCCGAAGCATTGGCGGATTCCGAGGTGACAGCAGCCTGCGAACATGGATCCTGGGAGTGACCCGAAATCAGATTCGGCTGTATCTGCGAAATGAATCACGCCGGAAACGACGATCAGCAATTGTCGTGTCTCCGGAACTTCTGGAATCGGAACTGGCCATCACAGATCACGACCCGTTTTCCTTCGACGATGCAAAACAGGAACTGACTGCTTTGAAGATCTGTTTAGAGAAACTCGGCGCACGTCCGCGGCAAATCGTGGAAGACTTCTACTTCAACAGGCGATCAGCCGAATCCATCGCGGCTGACCGACAACAGACACCCGCCGCTGTTCGAATGCTTCTGATGCGTGTCCGCAAACGACTCGGCGAATGCATTCGGTCTCAAATCAATAAGCACGAGGAGGCGGAGCAGTGAATGATTCTCGTGACAAAGTTCGCGCACTCTGGTGCCGACAACTTTCCGGCGAGCAACTGAACGAGCAGGAAAGCCAACTGCTGAGTCACGCCTTGCGCGACGATTCGCAGCTCCGTCTTGAACTCAGTGACGACGCGACAACACATGCACTGCTGCTGTCTCAGCAGGACGTTGTGCAGAGCGAAAACGATTTCGTGCAGGCCGTGATGCAGCGGGTCACGACAGCCGACGGAACAACGCCAGCTGAAGGATCAGAGCTGCAGTCGAGCAGCTTGCCGGTTCTCGTAAGCGGTCAGTCGGGCAGAGAACAACAGAATCGCAACGCTCGGCGTCCTCAGCAATGGCTGGCGTTTCTGCTGACTCTGGTCTTGTTTCTGTCAGTGGGTCTCATAGTTTGGTTTCAGAGTCCGAGTCAAACAGAAGTCGCAGAGAACAACCCACCGCCAGCGGAACGTGGTGTCGAACAGACGCCGAAAGTCCTTCCGCAGCAGGACAATCCCGAGCCTGCCCCGGACGAAAATCTGGCCGCAACGGACAAGCCGGATCCGAGCGATGGTAAGGCACCCGCAGATCCCAACGAGTCCTCGCCTCAGCTGGCGACCAACGACAACATTCCAGCCCCGGCAACACCCCAAAACGCATCCGCTAACGCGGAGTTGCCGAACATGGTCGAGGAGACTTCGCCGACGGTTGTGGCTCAGCAATTTGCGACGCTCACGAAACTGGAGAATCCGGTCTGGGAACGAGAAGACACGATCGGGGCTCGCCTGGGGGATGAAGTCGTCCGACTGTTCGGCGGTACGATGGAACTGACCTTCGATGACGGTGCCGTCGTAACAGTGGAGGGACCGGTCGAGTTTCAGCCTCGTGCTGTTGGCCTCATCGACCTGCGTCGAGGCCGGCTTTCGGCCACGATTCCGAGACCGGCGATTGGTTTCACCGTCCTGACTCCGACTTCTGAAGTTGTTGATCTTGGCACTGAGTTCGACGTTTCTGTGAAGGATTCCGGCGCGTCAGATGTCGTAATTCGGAAGGGTGAAGTTGAAGTTGCGCCGGGCGGGCGAGATGGCAGAGGCATTCAGAAATGGAAGCTGGTCCCCGGCAGGCTGAACCACGCCACGTTTTATGCCCGACCAGACAATGGCAAACCGGCCCCCATCGTCGCCAAAGTCCAGGGTGCCCGTGGACAGTTTCACGGAATCATTTCCATGGACGGTAAGACGGCGAACTTTCGTTCGGAAGATACCTTCAACAACGTGCATGAGCGTGTGATGACTCAGCTGAAGACTTCTCAGAACGACATTCAGCTCCAGTGGCAGGATTTCGTTGACTCCATGCAGGAGAACATGAGAGGCACTATGAACCTGAACGGTCGGCAGATCCCGTTCAGCAACCTCGATGAGGTCATGCGTCTGCACAGCCAACTCGGGAATCAGCTCAATATGAAGGTCGGAATGCCGTTTAATGGCTCGATCAACATCAACGGCAAAGTCATTCAGTTTAAGACTCTGGAAGAGTTCGAATCAGCTCGGCGCGCAGCATTTGGCCCGGCCGCCAATTTCGGTGCGGGCGATCTTCTGGACATGCAACGCGGACCACGATGAAGAATGTAAACGCCAAAGGAGCACCGATGAGAGACGAAGCGGCGTAAGTCCAACACACCTGCAGATTCGCCTCGACCCACAGGATGTCAGGTACACCCCACATCTGCGGTCAATACGACCATATCGACGCGCAGCATTCAACCTTCGAAACTCATGAGGGCGTGTCCTGAGTTGTAATGCTGGTTCTTGCGTTATCGACTCAATTATCATTCGACGGCTGCAGGAGCATAGCCCGACGAGCGGTTGCCCGATCGTTCTTCGACGGCAATGTCTTCCGGGACGAGCTGGAGGCCGTCGAGGGTGACGATGCCGGTGGCGTCCTTGTTGCTGATGACGATGCCGGCGGGGGTTGACTGGGTGAAGGTGAAGATTCCGAGGGCTCGGGGGATGCCTTCCACGATGGCCGGTTGCTGCTGATTGATGGTGATGACCTGTGGATCGTTGGCTGAGTACACCGTGACCTGAGTTTTCGTCGAGCGATTGGCGTGGGATGTGTACAGCAGGCGCACCTCGTATCGTCCGTCCACCGAAATCTGCGGGCGAAGGGTTGCGGTTTTGTGGCCTCGATTGTTGTTGGCGTCGTGGTGATAGGAGGAGCCGATCGCAGGCGGTTCGGCGGAGCTTGTCACCCATTCGCCGGTATATTCCGCTTCGTCATCATCCATCGCGATTCCCGGCAGGGCGGCGGGGCGGATGATTTTTCGCTGCGACGTTTTTTGTCCGTGATTCCATTCCAGAACCTGACCGTCGGCGATGAGTTGTTCTCGCAGTTTGTCGTAATCAACCGCCTGAACGGGAACGTTCGCATCGATCGCAAGACAGGCGGCCGTTGCGGCGGATTGGCTGGTGACCATGAGGACAGGTTCCATGCGGATGCTGGCGAAGGCGGTGTGGCTGGCGGAAAGGGCGAACGTAACGAACAGGTTTTCGCATTCGGATTGCTTTGGCACGATCGCTCCGTAGCCGATGTGATAAGGACCGAAGCCGCCGCGACCGCCGGCCACTTTTCCTTCGCGCGTCACCACGCCATCTTTGACGATGCGGCGGATCTCATGCACGTCAGTGCCATACGAACCCAGCCCGATACTGTTCGCTGCGACCTGGCGACCAAACGTATGATGTTCGGTCATCACCAGATCGCTCACCATCCGCCGGCCTTCACGCACGTAGATCTGGTGAGGCCAGCCGCCGTTGTCTGTGAATTCATCTTTGGGCAGTCCGAATCGCTGCATGTCGCTGCGAACTTTTTCCGGAACTCGCGGATCTGTTCGCAGGAAGTGCAGGAGGCCGCGATGATAGTTTTCCATCTCTGTCGCGATCTGTTCGCGCTGGTCGTAGTTGGCTTCCGGCCATTGCCAGCTTACTCCGGGCAGGTTGCCGCCGAAGGTCGCGGTGTTGAAGTCCCACTTGTGGTTCGGCAGCGGATCGTGCTTGCTGAACCAGCGCAGGTCCATGTTGTCGCCGTTCGCGATGCACGCCTGAATAAACCGAGCGACCAGTTCATAACGCTGCGGATCGTAATCGTCCGGAGCAGGGATCGGACGCATGTTGGCGGTGTCGGTCGTCAGGCAGAGTCGAAAGCAGTAGGTCATCACTCCGGGAGCCGCATCACCCTGTCGGCCCGGTTCACCTGCGTTCACCAGAGGCAGCAGGCCGCTCCCCGGATCTCCGGGAATCACATAAGGATCCAGCGGAAAGTCGCGATCCCAAACTCCCTGCCCACCCGGAACTCGACCATTCGACCCCGGCTGTCTGTGATTCAGTCGCGGCTGATATTTTTCCGTGTAGTGAATGCCGTTGTACTGTTCGCCGTACGTTGAATTCGCTTCCCGCATCAGCGTGTACGAAACGCCGGCGGACGCCATCAGGTCACCTTCGTAGGTCGTGTCGATAAACATCTTCGCTCGAATGGTGCGTCCGTCGTCCGTCACCAGTTCGGTGATGCGAGCGCCTTCCCTGCGAACCGCTTTCAATCGCGCTTCGCGCAGGACGATGACTCCGGCTTCCTTTGTCATCGTGTCGAAGAGTTCTTCCGCGACATGCGGTTCGATCGAATACGCGCCGCCCGTTGCCGGACCGCCGTTGCCCTGAAACGCCTGACCCCAATTCAGTTCCTTTCCATACGAAGCCACCAGTCGTGTGAAATACTCGCGAGCGATTCCGCCGATGCTGCGCGGGTCACCGATATCCACCGCGCTCAGTCCGCCGGACGTCATCCCGCCGAGATGTCGTCCGGGTTCGACCAGCACGACCTGCTTCCCCATCCGCGCTGCCTGCAAGGCTGCCGTCACTCCACCGGACGTGCCGCCGTAAACACAAACGTCGGCTTTGTTGGCAATAGCCGTCTGGTGCAGAACGAAGCACACTGCGAATGCGCTGGAGATCCGTGCAATGCGTTTCAGTGGAGTGTCGAGTTCCATGGAAGTGGCCGTTGAATGAGAATGGGGTGTGTGGCCAGGTGAGACGCCACGGATTCCGGGGACCTCGGCCGCTAAACGGCAGAAAACTGTCGGCGGAGTGTCTGCATCGTTTCGAGTTGCCGCTGTTCGACAAACGCTTTGGCCTGAGCCGCCTTTTCCCGAGCAGCAGTTTGATTCGTTGCCATCTTCAGAACGGTGGGCACGATTCGCTGCCGGTCTTCGTCTGAATCGTGATCAAACAGCCACTCGTTCAGTCCGATATCGTTCCACATCAGGCCTTTGCTGGTCTGTTCCGCGAAGCGGCAGACGATCGCGGGAACGCCGTGGCCGATGCACATGATCGGTGAGTGCATTTCGTTACCAAACAGTCCGGCGCTGCGAACATAGACGCTGACGGCCTCACCTGTCAGCCAGTAATCCGGACGCCAGGCAACTCGGTCCAGGACCCTCTCCGGCAGGCGGTCGTACAACATTTCTTTGCCAACGGCCATCTGAGTTCGATCTTCCGGGCAGATCAGTACCTTCAGGTCGGTCTGCCGCACGACTTCAACAATCGCGTTGCGAAGCGGAGCATGATCGTGCTCCTTCATCTGTTCGTTCCGGGCGTTTTTGACTTCGTCGAAGGCCACGTTTGGTTTGATGGTCCAGTACGGCGTATAGCGCAGGCGAGGAATGCAGCAGAGAAACTTTCCCGGCTGCAGACCATTCTTCGCAAGGAATGCATCGGCCTTCTCGTCGTCGCGCAAATCGCAGGCGAAGGCACCGTCGGGACCGAACTCCATCACGGGCGACTGTGCACCGAGCGACTTCGCCAGTTCGAGCGACTGGCTGTCACGGAAATAGACGAACTTCGCCTGAGTCAGCACGTCAATCGAACGCGCGATGGCTTCGTCTGTTCGAGCCGACGTGGCGGACGATTCTTTTCGAGGAAAGGTGATGCCGTAGATTCCGTAGGGCTTGCCCGTTTCTTCTCGCCAGCGGATCAGATCTTTTTCGGCAACAATCGACGCTCCACTGCCGTGCAGCAAAAAATCACATTCGTCAAACGCCTGCTTCAGTGCTTCGCTTCGGGGCTTCGCGATCTTCAGCCCCGGAAATTCGTTCAGCAGCAGTTGCTCGACACCGTTGTCAACATTCGACGGCCACAGAGTGATCTCTGCTTCCGGGATATGCTTTCGCAGAATGCTGAGCACTCCCGGCGTGTGAGCAATATCGCCGATGTTCACGGTCTGCCACGATGAACGCAGCAATATGCGAGGCCGAAACCCCGACTCCGCCGCCAGTGCCGACTTCAGGCTGAATCCAACGGCAGCAAGTCCGCCCTGCTGAAGAAATGTGCGTCGTAACATAACAGCTCAATGATGGAAGGAGGTAATCGCTCAGAGCAATGCTGAACGCGTCGACCCTCATCATAGGGGAACTGTTCGCAGCAGACCAGAAGCTGATCGCGACCTGAGCCATGTGCAGCCTTCCGGTGATTCAGGGGATCGATTGCTCGACAACCCGAGCTGTTGTGGCACAATGGTCGTCTTCGTATGTTCCAGGACGTGCCATGAATCTGCTGTGCTCTTCGTCTTTGGTTTTCTGCCTTGTTCTGCTGGCGTCGCCTGTCAGCGTGGCACGCGCGGCCAGCGAGACTGATCGGCGGCCCAATGTGGTCGTGCTTGTCGCCGATGATCTGGGTTATGGCGAAACCGGTTGCCAGGGCAACTCTCAGATTCCAACGCCACACATCGACTCGATTGCTCGTCGCGGCGTGCGGATGACCAGTGGGTACGTGACGGCATCATTCTGCAGCGCGTCGCGAGCCGGACTGCTGACAGGACGTTATCAGACTCGCTTCGGATACGAATTCAATCCGATCGGAGCTCAGAACGAGGAACCTCAGGCAGGGCTGCCAGTGAATGAACAGACACTGGCGGATGTTCTGCACGATGCCGGATACTCGACAGCACTGATCGGGAAATGGCATCTGGGTGGAACGGCGAAATATCATCCTCAGCGACGAGGTTTTGATGAATTCTTCGGCTTTCTGCACGAAGGACACTTCTATGTGCCTCCGCCGTTCAACGGTGTCACGACGATGCTGCGTCGGCGAGCTCTGCCGGATGGGTCGACGGGGCAGTGGGTGAGTCCGAATGGTCGCGAAATCCGATCAACTCATATGGGACATGATGAACCCGACTATGATGCCGATAATCCGCTGCTGAGATCCGGTCAGCCGGTATCGGAAGACGCGTACCTGACAACGGCGCTGACTCGTGAAGCCGTCAGCTTCATTGATCGTCATGCCGATCATCCGTTCTTTCTGTACCTTGCCTACAATGCGGTGCACAGTCCTCTGCAGGCCACCGACGAAACTCTGAAACGCTTCGCGCATCTTCCGGATATTCATCGGCGGATCTTTGCGGGGATGCTGAGTTCACTGGATGACAGTGTGGGCGAAGTTCTCGGCCGACTTGCAGCGCATCAGCTGGAACGCCGGACACTGATCTTCTTCATCAGCGACAACGGAGGTCCGACTCGTGAACTGACCAGCAGCAACGGTCCGCTGCGAGGTGAAAAGGGCAGCATGTACGAAGGCGGTCTGCGAGTCCCGTTTCTGGTGTCCTGGCCGGGAAGAATTCCTGAGCAGTCCGTTTATGGGTCTCCCGTCGTTTCGCTGGATATCTTTGCCACGGCGGTGGCCGCTGCCGGAGTTCAGCAACAGGTCAGGGGGAATCCGGACGGAGTCAATCTGCTGCCGTTTCTGGATGGCAGCGATCAGGGGCGACCTCATGATACGCTGTACTGGAGATGTGGCGGCCGCGCTGCTTTGCGGCACCACCAGTGGAAAATCGTGAAACCTTCGTCCCGGAATTCGTCTGAGCCGTGGCAGCTGTTCGATCTTGACGCCGATCTGAGCGAAACGACGGATCTGGCCGAATCACAAAGCGGTGTTCGGGACGACCTGGTTCAGCGGTGGAAGGTTCTGAACGCCGAGATGTCCGACCCGGTGTGGACCCCGTGAAGTTCAAGATGCTCAGGTTGGCAGCTGCTGCTGCCCGTGACCGGCAGAAAACAGAGCGGTGAATCCAGGCGACAGGCCGCAAGGCTGGGGGCAGGCTGAATCCTGAACTCCAGCGTTGATCGGACGCTGAAAGCATGGCCCTGTTGCATTTCTGAAACGTTGCGATTCAGCAACACTCACTGCCAATCGGCAACAGTGGACTTTGGAATTCACGGCCGGGTCAATTCGCTTCGAAAAGTTGCGATGTCCCTCGACCAGATCGGGAATACTCGATGTCATCAGCGTGTGACGAATGTCCAGCACGCCATTCAACAGTTGTGTCGGAAATGCACGGGAGAAGAATAATGAAACGAATTTTTGGATTGCTGGCGGTCATGGGTCTGGTTCTGGTTGCATCATCCGCCACATCGAACGCCGGACTATTCTGCCGAGCCAAACTGGCCTGCTGTGAACCAGCCCCGGTCTGCTGCGAACCGGCTCCTGTGTGCTGTGCACCCGAACCGACCTGCATGCCCGCTCCCGTCTGCTGCCCGGCTCCGGAACCCTGCTGTGCTCCGGCTCCAGGATGTGGCCTGCTGAAGCGACTCTTCCGCTGTCACCGACCTGTGTGCTGCGAACCGGCTCCCTGCTGCGAGCCTGCTCCGTGCTGTGCCCCGGCTCCTGCTCCCTGTGGTTGTGCCGGCGGTTGCGGTGCATACGGCTACGGTGTTGCCGTCAATGGTCCACACTGGTTCTGATTGCTCGTCTGCAGTTCGGAGAACGTTGGGCTGCCCACAATCTCAGGAACATTTTCAAACAGGCCGCCGGTCAGTCCGTCGCGGCCTTTTTGATGCGCTGTCATTTTGCTCGAACAGGCTCGGTCGGCGGAACGACTCGCACCTGAGGCTGTTCGCCGTTGAAGTCGTCGTCGACGGGAGGTTCGGTCGGCGGAAAGGGGCGACCGTCTGTCTGAAAGATGGCGAGCGTTCGTCGTTGAAACCACCGCATCAGCTTCAGCCCCAGCCACCGGCGAAACGGAGGAATCAGGAGCAGGAAGCCGGCAACGTCGGTGATCATTCCCGGAGTAATCAGCAGAGCGCCGGCGACAACGATCATGGTTCCGCTGACGAATTCTCGGGAAGGCACCTGACCTCGAACGGTCTGTTCGTGGATCGATCGCCAGACGGTCAGGCCCTGCCGCTTCGCAACATTGATGCCAATGAAGCCGGTGCCGAAGACCAGCACCAGAGTCGTGGCAAGTCCGGTCCGCTCCAGCAGCTGGCTCAGCAGAACCAGCTCGACCAGCGGTATCAGGACAATCACAAGAACGATTCGACCAAGCACAGGAACCTCAATCGACCTCACGTGGGCAGGGCCCACACCCGATTCGAGCTGACGCTCGGAAACGCGACTCCGTCGCTCAGAAAAGATCCTCACACCGTGCGAGCATCACCTTCTGTCAGAAACGACATTGGGCAGGGCCCACACCCGATTCGAGCTGACGCTCGGAAACGCGACTCCGTCGCTCAGAAAAGATCCTCGCACCGTGCGAAGATCTATCCGGGTCAGGACCGAACGCCGTTCCGTCATCAGCAGATCACGCATTATGACAGATTCGAGCTGTTGACCGGAATCTTAAGACCGTCATATCCGGGGACAATGCCGACGGGAAGTTCGGCCGCAAGTGTGTCGTAGTTCAGTTCATGTGACATGTGGGTCAGAACCGTCTGTTCTGCCCCCAGCCGCTCGGCCCACCGAACCGCCTGCTCGACACTGAGATGAGTCGGGTGAGGTTCGTACCGCAGAGCATCGATGACCAGTGTTTTCAGCCCCTGCAGCAAATCCCGACTTTCGGAAGGGATGGACGAAACGTCGGTACAGAAGCCGACGTCACCGATGCGGAACCCCAGAATCGGCAGCTGACCATGCTGCAGCCGAATGGGCAGAACTTCCGTTCCCAGGAGTGAAAACGGCACGCCCGGCTGAATTCGAACAAACGAAAGTCGCGGCGCGGCAAAACGATGGGTATGCAGTGAAGGATCTGTGAAGGCATAGGAAAAGACGTGCCTGAGGCTCTGTTCCACGGCTTCTTCACAGAAAAGCGGAATTGTGGGCAGAGGCTGTTGCTGAAAACGCTCCTCGTCAAATTCCTGGCCGCTGTCTGTCGCCGCCTTGCGAGCCTCCTGAAGAGCTTCACGTTCGAGGCGAAACGCAAAGATTCTCAGGTCGTCCAGCCCCATGATGTGATCGGCATGAGCATGAGTAAACAGGGCAGCTCGGATTGTTGTGGCTCCGTTTCGAACCAGCTGAATCCGGAGTTCCGGGCCGGTATCGATGACAAATTCCCCCAAAGGTGCTCGCACCAGCACTCCCGCCCGCAGGCGGTGATTCTTCAGATTCGTCGACGTACAGACTTCGCACGGACACCCGACAACCGGAACGCCGACACTGGTCCCCGTTCCCATGAGAACCAGTTCGGTTGCTCCGGACGAAGACGGGGCCGGCTCTTCAACGACTGCCGACGGGAGACCGGTATTGTAATCTGACACCACGACCGAAAACGACTTTCCACCAAAACAGAATCGATCTGCAGGCCCGTTTCTGATCCGCGTCTATCCGCTTCCATTCCGTTTCCGTCGCCGGTCGGTGCAGAGATGCAGGTTGCCGGATTCTGCCGAAAGACGCTTCCGGGATGCAGAGAAGTCCCGGAGTTTATCAGGCATTTTCAATTTGAAACCTCAGATTCGGCGTTTTCCGGCGAACCCCCGAAGCTCGGAACAGACGGCGGTTTCTGCAATCGCCAGGGTGGAAAGCCCTTGCGATCGGCGAATGATTGCTCGAACATGCAGGGTGCCGTCCCGGGCTGGTGTCCGGATGGTGGTTTCGTGGCAGGAGAATTCTGATGTCCCTCTTTCGCGATTTGGTTCGAGCCGTCCTGGTGGTGTGTCTGGCCTGCATGGTGATCGATGCGGTCGCTATGGCTCAAACCAGTCGTGATCGGCGGAAGGAAGAAGACGCTCCGAATCCACGAGTCCTGGAAGAACGCATTCAGAAGGCCGAAGCTGCTCTGGTGGATGAATACAAAGATGTCGTCCAGCAGATCTACAACGCCGGCGACCGCGAAGCGGCCATTGCCATGCTGAAGCGCCTCAAGCAGCTCAGCCCTGAACTGGAAGGCGTGGATGAACACATCAAAACGATCAGCGAAGAGCTGATGTCAGAGAATTCCGACGAGGTGGATATCGATACTCGAAAGGGCAGCTGGGAACCTGTCGGCGATGTCATGGAAGGGAAGCCTTTCCGATTGAAAGCTTCCGGTGAATACAAGCTGACGATGACAGCAACTCTGGGCGTCAATGGCCTGGTGGCGGACGAAAAGGCCAAAGACCACGTTTCTGATGCCGCTCTGGGATGCCTGCTGGGAGTCATTGTGGAAGGCGGAAAACCCGGAAAGCCCTTTGCAATCAATGCAGAGCTGGAACAGACACCCAAAAAATCCGGAAGACTGTTTGTGAAGCTAAACGTTCCTGAGGGCGCCAAATGCGTCGGGAAACTCAAGGTGGAGTTCAGCGGCTATATCATGAAAATCGGGAAATAAGTGTGCCGACGGATTCCTGTGCGAAGACTCACCGAGTTTGACCGACACCCGGGGAGCTGAGTGGGGTTAAATCGGAGGTCGCGTCCGGTCGTTCGAGCGGTCGTCGCTGTTCGACCCCGGCAACAGCCAGACCGACCGGTGTCCGTCGCCATCATGATCACCACCCAAAGGCTCCCGACATGAAATTCATTGCTGCTCTGGCGACCTGTTGCGGTTCAATGGTCGGAGTTTCCGGCCTGCTTCATGCGGCCGATCTGTTTGATTCGCTGGACCGGAACGCGGACGGCGTGGTCACCGTGGACGAGCTCAGCGATCAGCAGAAGCCCTATTTTGAGCGTGCCCTGCGAGTCGGCGACCGGGACCTGGATGGAGCACTTTCCAGAGATGAGCTGGAACAATCACTGACGGCTCCTCGACCAGTGACGGTTTCAACCGACCGCCGCGCTGGTGCCGGAATTGACCTCGCGGCACTTGACCGAAACCGCGACGGCTTCGTGTCGCGCGACGAGATTCCGGCGCCCCTGCTGCCGAGATTTCAGCCTGCTTTGCAGCAGTACGCCGACCGAATCCCCGTGTCGGTGCTCAGACGCTTTATGGGACAGGCGAGTTCTTCGGCAGTCAACGCAGCATCGCAGTCGAAGAAGCCGGAGATGTCTTCTGAAAAGATGTCCGACAGGGCTGCACCTTCGGAATCGCGACCGACTCCCTTTTTTGATCAGCTTGATCGCAACCGCGATGGGCGAATCAGCGCTGAAGAACTGCCTGATCGCCTGCGTCAGTTTGCCCGCCAGATGGATCGCGACAACGATCGAGCCATCAGCCGGGAAGAATTTCAGGCTGCGACGGCTCGGCTGGGGCGATCGAAGTAGTAGCGAATTCGCTCAATCGACATGCCGGAGATTTCGCGGAGGGGTCGACAGAAGCTGTTGAACAGTTTCCTGTCTGAAGTTCCCTCAAAAACAGAAGAGATGTGCGCATTGAACGCACATCTCTCCAGGAAATGCATCAGGTTCAAACCGTCTCGGCAACAGCAGCCACGTCCCATCCGGCAAGAATCGCGTCAATGACGTCGGCAGCCAGGCCGTCTTCCCGGCTACGAATCTGAACCGGCGGCATGACGGGGGTTGCTGCCTGGGTCGAGACAGGACCCTGCGACTCAGACGAGGTCGTTGACTGGACGTGCTTTAGCACGATCGTGGGACCGTCTGCCATCACTGGCTGATCGATCGCGCTAACCAGTGATGTGAGCAGTGTGTCGCTTTCGCGCGCCGTAGACGGTGTCGACGAAGCGGCAACCACAAAGTTAACCGGGGCGCTCCAATGAGACAGTTCTCCCATTTCGCTGACAGCTCGAACCCAGACACGATATGAACCAGCAGGCAGAGAACTGGTCGCCGTGTACGAGGTTGCCAGCACGTTGGTTTCGTAGATCACGCGCGTGCCATCGGCGTTGTTCACCCACAACTCGTAGTGATCGCTTTGAGCAATGCCGGACCACTGGAACAGAGGAAGTCCGGATGTCGAACTGCCCTGCTGCGGTGTTGTGATTGTCGGCGCCCCCCGATTGTGAACGTGACGGGTGTCGACCAGGCAGACTTCGTTCCGTCGGCAGCGATGGCTCGACCCAGACGACGTAATTGCCGTCAGCGAGGTCCGTTTCCGGAATTCGGGTCGTTCCTGAGACAAACTGATCACGCAGCACGACGGTAGCCGTCGCGCCCGGAACCCGTTTCGACACCCAGACGTCGTAGACCTTCGCTCCGTCCACGGCATCCCAGCGAATTTCAGGGGTCCGGTCGAAAGTCGCGCCTGATGGTCCAATGTTCTTCGGAGTCTGAAGAACAGTAAATCTGGTCGCTCGGCTCCAGTTGCCGGCAAAGCCATCAGGTCCGATCGCTCGAACCCACGCTGTGTAAGAGCCGCCTGGAAGATCGGCGGTCGCGGAGGCAAAACTGGTCGTCTGAAGATTCTGTTCCCGAACAATCTGTATTTCGCCGGTCGTCGTATTGTTAATCCACAGGTCGTATCGAGCTGAGTCAACAATCGAAGTCCAGCTCAGTTCCGGGAATCCGGACTGCGCCTGTGTGCCGCTGATCGAAGGAGCAGTGAACTGCGGCGCAGTACGGATGTTGAAGTTCTGACTGGTGCTCCAGAAACCTGGCCGTTCGAGATCATCGTAGGCTCGCACCCACCAGCGAATCTGACCGACTCCCATTTCCTGAGTAGGCTCGAATTTTTCGAATGCTGAGATTTCCACGTCGTCAATGAACCAGTCGTCGACGGTGGCGGTTGGGTCCTCGGCATCCGGAACACCAGTGGTCGTAAACCGAAATGCAAAATTGCTGTGAAGTGCGGCTTCGGGGAGACGAACCACGGCCGTGTTGAACACAGTCATGTCGTCCCCGACGGCGACCTGCTTGTCCAGAAAGACCCACTGACCCGCGGCATTGCGGTAGGAAACGATCAGGTCGTGACCGGCTTCCGGACTGGTGAGACCTCCGGTCCGTTCCCACGAATATTTCAGAGTTGCTCCGACCTGTCCAGCCAGGTCGATCGCGACGGACTGCAGAGTATCTCCGCCGTTGGGGTTTCCGTTCAGGTGAGCTGCAAAGTTGCCGGTTCTGCCAGGAGCCAGTCCATCCACTTCGGCGTAGGTATCATCAGTTGTGACGGTGTCGTCCGTCGTGTTGGTGTCGAAAGTGGCCCATCTGGTTTCGCTGAAATCTGCCGATTCGAAACCATCTGAAAACAGAGGAGCCGCCGCCGGAAGATTTTCCAGACGGAACAACTGGACAATGTTTCGCGAAACGTCGTTGACCCACAGGTCATACCGGGTCGCTCCGGTCACAGCTTCCCATGCAAACACAGGAGTGGGGTCAACCGTGTTGTTCACGGGGCTCATCGGCCTGGGTGGTTCATGATCGCGAACCGTGATAACCAGAACGCCGTCACGGTAGCCGGCGACCTGGCCGGTGATTGTCACATGTTGGTCATGATCAATCAGTGGGTCGTCCAGAACGGTGATGGGAAATTCCGCGGATGTCTCACCGACGGGGATAATCACCTGTGCGGGGATGGACAGTTCTGTGAGATCGCTGTTTGCCAGAGTCACGATGATCGGTGACGTGTGTCCGGTCGTGCTGACGCTGACGGTCCCCTTCAGAACATCGGCTCCCAGGTTCTCCAGCACCGACTCACTGCCGGTCGGCACAGTGATGCTGACAAACTCTGCGTCTTCAATGGTGACATCCAGGCTGATCGGGCTGATTCCCGTTACTCCGTTTCCGTCGGCGGCGGTGACGGTGACGATCTGGCTGCCGTCCAGCAGACCGTCGCCCACAACCGTGGCTTCGAAGGTTGCGCTGAATTCGCCTGGAAGAATGATCACTGACGCAGGAACGATCAATTCGGAAGTATCACTGCTGGTCAGTGCGATCGGCTGAGCCACGGACAGGTCGGTTACATCGAGCCGGGCGATGGTAAACGTAATTGTCCCGGCATCTTCGGCCACCACGGGAGTCAGTGTGGTCAGAGTCAGCCGCGCTTCCTGATCGGTCACGGTAATGACTTCACTATCGGTGGTGACGAACCCGGGCGCGGAAATCGCGATCGTGACATGCTGAGCACCGTCGAATTCCAGATCATCGACGGCGTCAACGGCGAAAGTCACAGACAGTTCTCCGTCCGGGATCGTCACGGTGCCTGGAACTGCAAGTTCCGTGGTATCGCTGCTGGCAACAGTCAGAACCAGAGGCCCGGTCGAATCACTGCGGGTCACAGTAACGTTCAGGGCACCAATTCCGGCACCTTCAGAGACCACATTCTGGTCAACGACCACCAGCAGTGACTCAGAATCCAGCACGTCAACAGTATCGTTTGCCGCAATGAAGCCCGGCAGCGAAATCGAATTCTGATCGGCGCTGATCGTCACCGTCTGAGTTCCATCCACCAGCAGGTCATCCGGAACATCCAGCGGAATCAGGATGCTGCTTTGATTTGCCGGAATCGTTACTGTAGTAACGGTCACATCGGCTTCGGTCGGGTCGCTGCTGCTGATATTGACCGTCAGAGGTGCCAGACCAATCGTGGAGATGCTGAGCGTCCAGTTCAGCAGAATTCCCGCGTCTCCGGTGCTGTCGTCAATGACTTCGAGTCGCCACGTCCCGGAAGGGTTCTCGCCGATAAAGTTGGCAAGAGCCTGTTCCGGAATCAGCCTTCCCGTGTATGGTGCTGACGCGTCCACGATCCGGACGGCGGCCTGGTCGTCAAGAATCGTATTGCTGAATCGCGACCCGTTTGAACTCAAGTCCGTGAACAGCTCAACCCGCGTTCCGGCGGGGCTGATGAGAAATACGTCAAGGTCCGGGATCGCATCGTGCGTGATGTTCAGTGTGACATTGACGTCGGTGATCCGCGAGACCTCTGACGGAACTGTGAGATGTGAGAGAGTCACCGCGTGATCGACAATCGGCTGCGGATCAGTAACCGACAGCTCAAACGAGCTCAGGTTATCGAACGGTCCGTCAACGTCTGTTCTGTACACTTCCACCGTGTTCGACAGCAGCCCGGAACCTTCCTGCACTTCTGCAGGAATCACCGAAATGCCAACGTTTTCGACGTCTGTCACAACCAAAGCTGTGGATGCTGGCTGATACTCATTCGCCGCTCCGGACAGCGTGACTGCCTGATCACCATCACGGACGTTGTCATCGATCACCTGAGCATCGAACGTTACAGACTGCTGACCAGCAGGGATAATCACAGTGTCAGGAAGCGCGAACTCTGTGATGTCACTGCTGCTGAGCGTCACCACAAGATTCCCCGTCGATCGGGTGGGGTGACGACCGAAGGAGACAAATGTCAGGCCGCCTGTCGACTCCAGGGTTTCGGCGGCCGAAAGATCGCCTGCCTGAATCTCGTCAATGGTCGTGTGAATGACGACTCCTGTAGCAGTACTGAAAAGAACCTCACGACCGGCATTGACTTCGATATCCGATACAGGCCCGAATGACGTCGCGATGATTGACAGAGTCACTCCGTCATTGTCGAAGTGAACAATGTCACCGGTGTCCGTGCCGGCATAGATTCCTGACGAGTCTCCGACCGCGATCGTGGTAACTGCTCTGTCGAGCGCGATTCCACGAATACGTTTCAATGTGACTGCATCATAAACGGCGATCTCCGTCCCATTGTCCAGCAGCCCGTACACCAGTCCGTCGAACCCGATGCTCAGATCACGATAACTGGGCTCGCCGGCGATCACATCAGGAACATCAGCGGCTGTAAAATCTCCGTCAAACTGAACACCCAGAGGGATCTGATCAATCTGGCCTGGTGTTGACGGATCAGCGTCGATTCGAGTCCCGTCCGGCAGATAGACGTCAAAGCCTGCCTGCCGTTTGATATAAATCAGCTCTCCGTAAGTCACTCCTCCCAGAACGACATCGCTGACCGAAGTAATGCCGGGTCCGGTGCCGTAGATGATGCTGGTCGTATCCGGATCAATCCCGGCGGATGCAAAGAAGGAACTCGTGATCTGACCGCTGTTGGGATCAATCAGGTAGACCAGGTCATCGAACAACTGGGATGTTGCAATCAGCCTGTTTGCGCTGGGCAGTGAACCCACAAAACTTCCGAGTTCGACAAATCCGGCCAGCAGTTCGACTTCCAGAATTGCACCGCTCGGCCTGCGATTCGCCGGATCGTAGGACTCGATGGTCAGCTCGAAGCTGGCGTCCCCCTGGTTGTCGACCAGGTAGAGATTGCCGTTCAGATAGGCCATCCCCTCGAACTGCGAGTTCTGCAGCACAGACAGCGGATGTGTTTCAAAGATGAACCCGGTTGACGGATCGATTTTCAGTAGTTCGTCAACAAACGCATTCTGGCTATCTCCTCGAATTACCGCCCAAAGAAACGTCCCGTCAAATGCGATTGCATCAGCGGCTCGCTGCAGCGTCAGGGTATTGATGAGCTCACCGGTGGACGGATCGAGTTCATAGATGTCACGGCTGCCGCCACCGCCACTGAAAACGGAACTGGCCAGAGCGAACAGCCGAGCCCCCACAATCCGGTCACCAAACCGCACAATCTCCCCGGTGGCTGTGTCCACGCGAATGATGCCGTGTTCATCCCCCGTGAATGAGTCAACATCGCTGAGGAACACGTACTTGCCGAAAGAGGAAATCCCGCCCGTTGACAGGTCAAACGATGAATTCGACAGACCTGCGATCGGTCCGATATGGCGCCAGGCGGCAGTGTTCAGATTGTAGATTGAAAGCCAGCCGCCGGTCGTCCCGTTGTAGACGGCGATCTGTCCGTCCTGCATGACGATCACATCATGCACATGTTCATTGGACGGGCGATTGCCGATGGCAGGGGGCCATTCCACAGGAATGCTCTGCACGAGCGTTCCATCGGCAGTATACTCAACCAGCTCATCATTGACTGTGACCCAATGATTGGCTGCATCAACGTCTGTGTTGCTTCGGCTGACAGTCACCAGGGCCGTGCCGGCATTTTCCGCCACCGGGCTCGGCGTGACAGTGATGTCGAGTGACTCGACGTCCGTGACGGTGATGAAGGCCTCACTGTTGATCACCCCCTGCACCGTCGTCTGAATGCCGACCAACTGGTCTCCATCAAGAAGCGTGTCATCAACCAGAGTAATGTCAAAGGTCGCGAAACCGGCTGAAGCAGGAATCGTGACGGATGCCGGAACCGTCACTTCCGTAGTGTCGGAGCTTGTCAGCTGAACGACCAGTGGCGATCCAAAGAGCGCTCCGCCCGGCCGGTTCACCCGACCAACGGCTGTCTGAGTTCCGCTGTTCTCTGCAAACGTGGATGGGTCGATTGAAATCGTCACTGGGTTCACGTCGACGCCGCTAAGTGTCACTGTGTATTCGCCCAGGTTCCCATACGATCCGTCCGTGCTCACCTGGATGTAAAATGTGCCGGCTGGCAGCGTCTGCGTCAGTTGTGCCTTCAGGCTGTTTGCCGGATCATCCTGAGCAATGATGTTGCCGTTGGCATCAAGCAGCGTGAGGATCGGATCGAGGTTTGTTCCCGGATTGGACACAGTGGTGAATTGAGTCCGCAGGTCCAGACCGGTCAGGCTGATGGTTGCCGTTGTACTGAGAGTATCAAACCGGAAAAGGTCAACATCGCCGTTTCTTCCGATGATCCCCTTCAGCACCTCATCGCCCACCCCGACAGCGATGCGGGTCGCCTGAGTCAGCACGCTGCCGTGATCGTCAACTCGAAAGGTGATTCCGTTGGTCGCGCTATCCGTGATGATTGCAAGGTCGTTCTGCAGTGTCCCGGCACCAAACGGGCCCGCCGCGTTGACCCAGATGTCTCGAAGGCTGCTGTTGGGGGCTCCCATGATCGGACCGACAGCAGTGGTGCCGGGATCGAAATTCTGAACCTGAAATGACCCGATATAGCGAGGATGGTTTTCCAGACCGAGCATCGTTCCGAAGGCCGCAGAGACTCGGTACGCCAGCGTTTTCGGATTTGAAACGCCCGTCTGAAAAACATAGCCCGCGTTCTCAAGGTTGGGGTCTGAGAATGCACCGAGTGAGGCGGCGAAAGGAGGACGCCCAAGAAACGCTCCGTTGTCACCAATGGAGACCTGCATCGCAAGGCGATCCTGCAGCGATCCCGGAGGAACTGTTGTGACATTCACGTCGAAGGGCTTGAAGTCTTCCGCCACGCGAGCCCAGATCTCAGTGATCTGATCGATTTCTGTTGCCGAAAATCCACCCAGATTTCCATCCGTGTTATAGGGCGCTGTCGTGACCGGTCCTGAGCCGCCATCTGTTCGGCCAGTCAGAATATCGCTTCCAACCGGAATGTTGTCGCCCGCAAAGGCCAGATACAGCGTGACCGGTGCGCCGGGGTTGCTGTTCAGCTGCACGGGATTCGAAAACAGCGGCAGCTGATCAACACCCGTCATGGTGACGGTGTATTCTCCCAGATTGCCATAAGATCCATCCGTCAGAATCTCGGCGTAGTACGTTCCGTCGGGCACAGTAAAGGTCAGAGTACTCTGCAGTCCGTTGACCGTGCCTGTGCCAATAATTGTCCCGGAGGAATCTCGCAGCCGCAGTGTCGGAAGCAGGTTGCTGCCTGGCGTAATCGCATTAAAAGCCGTTCGCAGGTCAAGTCCGGCTACGGTCAGAGTCCCGGTTGTTGCTGCTGTCGTGAAGGAAAATACGTCGACGTCATTGCTTCGTTCAATGATTCCTCCAAACGTTTCCGGTCCGTTACCAACAGAGATCCCGGTTGCGGAACTCGTGGTGTTTCCGATGTCATCGGTCCGAATTCGGACGTTCGGATTGCCGGCGATCAAAGCAATGTCGTCCTGGCTTGCTGTGGATGTTCCAGCTGCATCGAACCAAACATCCCGAAGGCTGTTGGGATTGCTGGTCGTCGTGTCGATACCGATAATTGTGTCACCAAGAATCGGCCCGACGCTGGCGTTGCCTTCAAGAGGCACGCCCGGCGCCGATTCGTGCACTTCAAGCCCCATCGCCACAGCAATTCCGGCGCTCACGCTGTTGGCAATGTTCTGCGGAACCCGTCCGCCGAGGCCGGCATGAGGCTGCTGAAAGACAAAGAGCGTCTGCGTGTCATCGTTGTTGCCGACCGTTGGAGTGCTGTAGCTGTTGGGGACAGCGATGTAGCGTGGAACGGTTTCCCCCGGAGCAATCGTCCAGGCACCGTCGCCGCCAACAACGACGAGCAGATCCCGACCAATGCCAAGATTCGCTGGTGGATCAAATGTGGTCACATTGATATCAAACGGTCGGAAATCTTCCGCAACTCGCTGGAAGATTTCCGTGATGCGATCAATATCGGCCTGACTGAAACCAGTCAGGTCCCCGTCGGCGGAGAAATTGGGAGTAACAATCGCTCCGCTGCCACCATCTCGCCGCTGATCATTCCAGGCGACACTGGTTTCTGAATGGCCATCAAAATTCAGATAAATGTTGACCGGCGCTCCAGGGTTACTGGCGAGAAGCACTGGGTTCGTCAGCAGCAGACGTGGTTCGAGAGATTCCGTGTTCGGGCGGTCGGCAGCTTTTGGACGGCGGCTTCGGCGGACAGACGCTGAACGAGAGCGGCGGAAGGTGGACAGCAAAGATTGCAGAACTGTCATTGATCGTTCCTAAGACAAGCCCTTACCAGTGCAGCGCACTGACAGGAAACCGGCAGACCGCCGGAAGAAAGACGAAGCGCACCGAAATCAGATCGTTATCACACCTGAAGACCAGGGTCGAATCCAGTTTGTTCCGTCGAGGCGACGGGCAAAACCACAAAAACCCGGCCATTCTGCTCGGACAGACGATATCACCCGCCCGAGATGATTTGAGATCGAGAGACCAGCCCGGACAACTACGACGCATACTTCCCCGGGAACCAACACCTTGACTGTCACCAGCAGATTCCGCCACACGCGCGAAGGCGCAGTCGGATTCCGAGCGCAGCGACACCTACATCGATTTTCGGTTGATCCGGGCGGTTTCCGGAAGCGCCGTTCGGGAATCACGCCTCACCGGCAAACGGGTTGCTCCGGTCGAAACGATTATTGCGACTGTGAGTTCACCGCCGAACATCTGAAGATGCCGGCTCACCCAGCAAACGCGCGACTTTTGCATTTGCGGCCTGTTCAGCCTGAGCCAGGACATCTGAAATTCGCACCGGCCGGAAATTCTGCCGGCGGCTTTCGTCGGCGGCCTCCATAAACGCATAAATACTGATGGTCTCCTCGGGATCAACGGGAACCACCTTCGTCTGGAAGAACTTCACGATCTCAACAGCCAGCGGCTCATACCCATCGTAGCTCCCCACCGCCGAAACCCCATCTTTCCCGAAAGCCTGACCCCCGTAACCGCCCTTTCCAGCTCGAATCCCCCGAAAGGTGCCGATCCGGCCACCGCTCCAGACACCGGTCACCTGTTCAAAGTCGGGGGTCTGAGTTCGGACAACGGATTCGACTTCCGACCCCATCACGGTGAACAGGCTCTCGACTCCGTGAATCCCATACCAGAACAGGTCAGGATGAGTCTTCTCCAGTGAACACGGTGACCATGTATCGCAGCCGGTCACGTCACCGATTGAGCCGTTGCGGACGGCCTGGGTACTTTTTCCGAACCGCAGCGACGACGACGAAAACACAGGAGTCTCGTAATGCCGCGCCAATTTGAAGATCGCCAGACAATCCTCCAGCGACCCGGCGATCGGCTTATCAATGAAACAGGGCTTTCGAGCCTTCAGAACGGGAATCACCTGTTCCAGATGCGGCCGACCATCGTTGGTTTCCAGCAGCACGGCATCGACCTGCTGCACCATCGCATCCAGATCATTCACGACCTGGACCCCCAGCTTCGTGATTTCCTGAGTATATCCGGGAACTCGGGACACGCTGCTTTCAATGTCCGGACTGCCCTTCGGGTAAACCATGACCACCCTGCAACCCGGAACATGTTTGGGGTCGTCAGTCTTGTTCAGGATCTTCGTGAATGCCAGACAGTGGGAGGTGTCCAGGCCAATCATTCCGACTTTTAGCGGACCGGCGTCCTGAGCAATCGTCGGGCCGGACAGGACCGAAATTATCAAAGCGGCAGCGAAGACCATGCGGGTCACAGAAAGACAGCTTTTCACGGGTGCGCCTCGGAAAACAGAAACGGGATCGGGTCAAATCAGCAAAAAATCGTACCACTGTCCTCAGGCCGTGACCAGAACTGCGACACGGGCAAACTTCTGGCTGGCTAAATTCCCTGCATGGGCCGCGCCCCTTTTTCTGTAAGAATCCCACGCCTCCTTGAAATGTTGAGTGGAAACGGATGCAATCTGTTCGAGGCCATCGGGCCGAGACATCTCTGAGATCAAACACGACCGGAAACAGAAACCGAAATTCAGAAAGAGGGACAATCACCATGCTGTTAAGAACCTGTGGGGCCGCTGTTTTGCTGGCCATGTCCGTCACAGCCACTGCCGAAGATCCTGACCTGGGGCTTTCCGGCGGAATGAGCGCCCGCCTCGTCGCCGGCGGGCTGTGCAACCCTTCGTCTGTGACCTTCAGTCCATCCGGAACTCTGACCGTCTGCGACTCGGGAAATGGTCAGGTCCTGCTGGTCAGGGACGGCAAATCCGAGAAATACATCACCGGATTCGTCACCGAGTACTGGAAAGTGGATGCGGAAACCGGCACAAAACGGTTTCGTCTGGGTCCGTTGTCAGCCGCGTGGATTGGGGACAAAACTCTGGCGGTCACAAACGCCGGACCGGTCGATGGCAAGGAAAACGTGCTGTTTTTTGATGGACCTGGAACAGCGGCCGACGGGAAGGCAACCAATACTATTGCACCGACATCCGACGACCCCAAGGATCTGGGTGAAGGCAATCTCACCGGTCTGAGTCTTTCCGATGACAAGAGCACTCTGTACGTCGCCGGACAGGGAACCGATGCAAAAACCTGGATTCTGTCTGTCGACATTGCGTCGAAGAAAATGTCGACCCTTGTTTCCGCTGATGCCGAAGGAATCGAAATCAATTCGCCCATGGACACTCTGCCATGGACCAACAACACGCTTCTCGCGCTGTACTCGGGAGCCGGCGGCAAGGACGACGGACTGATTGTGCAGTGGGACCTGGCGACGAAGAAGGTTGTCAAAAAGTGGAACCTGCCGGGACTGACGGATCCGATGGGGTTTGCTCGAGTCCCCGACAGCCGCCAGCTGATTGTCGTGGATAACAACTGGTCCCTGACAGAAGTCAAGAACGGGCGATTGGCTCGGGTGAATCTTCCGAAAGAGGGCGACGACGCCAAAATCCGGGTCCTGTCAGAAAGCCTGCGTGGCCCGGTGTCCTGTACGTTTGGGCCCGATGGTGATCTGTATGTGGCTCAGCTGGGCGCCGAATTCGATTCAGACAAAGGCCAGGTCATTGCGGTCTCCGGGATTAAGGCCCCGGAACGAGCCGCCAAAAAGGCTCGCTGAGCCAGGTGTTTTGTTTTTCAACAGACACTGTCCGAAACTAATGCGCAGCATTCGCAAACACCCGTGATGCAGCGGAATCGGACAGATGTCCTGTTCGCACGGTGAATATCGGGGACCCAATGGGAGAATACCCGCCGTTTCCACGTGAGAAAAAAATTCACGTTATGGCATGGACCGTGCATTAAGTGTCCGCCAGTCCTAAGCAGAGAGACTGGCCCGCCTTTCTGCTTGTACAGGACGGAGCGTCTCGGTTTTACCGAGACGCTCTTTTTTTTGCCCGCAGGCTCCTGTGGACTCTTTATGACAGTTCGCCAGCCCTCGCTCGATCGCTGCTTATGTGCACAGGCCGCACACTTCTAATGACTGCAGCGAGTCTCTTCGTACTTCCTCAGCCACCGGATTCAGTGGCGGAGGCGGCCGGGTTTCCGCCGTATCTCAGGATCAGTGAAGCACGCTTCAGAGTGTCCTCGTCCATTCCTGACTTCTTCATCTGGTGCAGTGTCTCGTCAATGTCGTATTCGACGCGCCGATGTTCGACTCGGCCGTCTTCGATCACCGCATAGGCCGCTCGTGGATCACCATCTCGCGGCTGCCCGACACTGCCGGGGTTAACGATTCGGGTTTTTCCCAGCTGAAGATCCATCGGAATATGCGTGTGACCAACGCAGACAAAGTCGACGTCAACATGATCGAGGCGTGCGGCCCACTGATCACCATCGGCAGGAAGATACTCATCCATGGGATCGCGCGGAGTCGCATGGACCAGCAAAAAACTGAAGTTGCCAATCGTGACGTGCCGAGTCACCGGCATTTCCGCCAGCCATGTCAGGTGGCGATCGGTAAGCTGATCATACTGGCACGGTCGCATGGCAGCGGCCAGCTTGCGAAACATTCCGCCCGGCGTGACCGGGACTCGATGTGCCACGGAGTGATCGTGGTTGCCCCGAACCCAGAAGTCGGCATTCCGCTGCAGCCATTCCACGCAGGGCTGAGCCTGAGTGGCGTAGTCCACAACGTCTCCCAGAAACAGGCAGACGTCGAAGGTCTCCTGAATAGCCGCCAGGGCGGGCCAGTTGGCATGAATGTCGGCCAGCAGCAGAATCTTCATTCAGGGTCCTCGCGTGGAGCCACTCATTCTGGCGGATGCCGTCCGGCGTTTCACTCTCCGTTCCCGCGATTTCTGTTTTTGCCGAATTTTGCGATCTCGATGGCTACGTGATGGTAAACAGCGAAACGGAACTCCAGCCGCCGACCGCGTTATTGGCATCGTAGGCTCGAAGCCAGGCTCGGTAGCTTCCCGCCTGCAGGCCCGTTGCCGCAAACGTCAGCGATGTGAGCTGACTTTCCAGCAGAACACGACCGGTCCCGTCCAGCGACACCCACAATTCGTACCGGACGGCGCCACTGACGGTCGTCCAGGTGAATGTCGGAATTCCGGAAGCCACTGAAGTCGACAGCGACGGGATGTCCGGAGCAGATCCGACCACAAAGCCAAACGCGGCACTCCACACCGACGCCGGTCCCGAGGCCGGAACCTCACGAACCCAGGCTCGGTAGCTTCCCACAGCGAGGTCGGCCGTCGCGGTGAACGAGGTTCCGCTCAGCCCGGTCTCGAAGATCACTCGCTGACCGGTTGACAGCTGATTCACCCACAGCTGGTAGGTCGATCCGGCAAACCCCTGGCTCCACGTCAGCGTCGGACGAATTGGGATATTGGTCCCTGTGGGGCCGGTCAGCTGCAGCGGGCCACCGGCTCGAACACCAAACGTCACGGGAGCACTCCATGCCGAATTGCCTCCGGCATTCTGAGCTCGCACCCAGACGCGGTACTGCCCTTCCGCCAGATCCGAATCCGGCTGGAAAGATGTCGTCGCGGATGTGGTGCGGATCGCGGCCTGGCTGCTGCCGGCCGGCGCGATCCAGATGTCATAAGTGGTTGCGGTCGGTGACGACGACCAGGCAATCACCGGGCGGGCATCCGTTGTGATGCCTCCGGTTCCGATCGGTCGAACAATCACTGGTCCCGGAGCTGCAACACTGCCGGTGTACAGAACTCCGCTGCTCCAGTCACCAACGGAACCCGCATTGCGTCCGCGGACCCAGACTCGATAAGCCGCCCCTGGCTCCACAGAAAACTCGAAGCTGGTTCCGGAAACCCATTCAGTCTTCTGCAGAGTTCCCTGCCCGACTTTGTTGATCCACACGTCGTAGCCTGAGGCTGACGTCTGAGCCTCCCACTGAATGACAGCCTGAGTGGCGCTGCCGGAAACAGCACTGACCGTCACATTGGAAACGATTCCCGGCGTCGTCAATCCGACCGAGAAATCAAATGGGGTACTCCAGGCACCGGTTGTGCTGCCGTTTCGAGTTCTCACCCACGCTCGGTAAATCCCCGTCGAAAGATCGGACGACGCGGTGAAAGACGTTGCCGTGATGGCATTCTGCCGAATCACTCCCGCCGTTTCGACAACGGCGGGATTCTGATCCTCCATCTTTGAAATCCACAGGTCATAACTTTCAGCTCCGGACGCAGCAGTCCAGGTGATTGTGGGTCGAACCCCGGTCACATTGACTGGCCCCGTCACAACAACCGGACCGGTGACACCTATGTAGATGTCTGCGACAGAACTCACCTGATTGCCCTGCAGATCGGTTGCTGTCACCGTCACCTGCACGGTCTGGCCGGTGGCCGCTGCCGGATTGAGGGCCGTCACCGTCAGCTGACCATCAACAATAGCTGCCGTCAGAAGTTCGGGCTTGGAAACGCTGGTCACTGAATATGTCAGTTCCTGAACACGTGCAGACGTTGTCAGCAGCAGGTTTTCCCTCAGGATACTGGTGGCACCTGAGGACAGGTTGATGACCGGCAGTTCCGCGAACACTCCGCCGGCATTGACGACTTCCAGAGCCATCAGCTGATCCACAACAGACATTCCGTCAAACAGAACATGTGCAAAGACGGTGAAGCCTCCGTTCTGAGGATCGAGGATTGCGCTGTTGTCCGCAACGCTGATGAACCACTGAGTGGTCGCGCTGTCGGGATCGCCGCCCAGCTTCGCCATGGCAATTGTTCCTCGAGTATTCAGTTCGGTTCCTTCTGCCAGACCTCCCAGCTCCGGGTCGAACCAGTTGCTGAATTCATTCACCACTGTTCCGTTGCTTGCGACCGTTCCGGTTGATGTTCCGGTCGATGGAAACGTGAATCCCCCGCCCTGCAGCACGAACCCGTTAACGGAACGGTGGAAGAACATGTCCTGATAACGACCGGCATCCACCAGATTCAGAAAATTGGTGGTCGTCAGCGGAGTTACTCGATCGTAGGTTTCGATAAAGATATTTCCCAGCGGCGTCCCGACTTCCACGGTCGATCCGGTGATGGCCGGGTCGTCAAAGAATTCTGCCAGCTGGAGTGTTGAGCTGGCACTTGTCGCGGACAGCAAGACATCCGGCAGTTCGGCGATGACGGTGGCCGCCAGCATTCGGCGATCTTCAAAGCATTCAACAGCCCCGGCCGCAAAATGACGAGCTTGAGGTCGGCGGCGATGGCGTCTGCGGAGGAAAAATCGTTTCATTCTGTTCTCGGTTCTGTCAACAAATCACTGATATCGCCGGGTGTCTGAGAGAGACGATCGGGCCGAGTGATTCTTTCACAGGACCCTTCCGAGCCGCAAGGTGTGTCCTGCCTGCTGACAACTGGACGTCAGAAACTCAGGGTGACCGGTATCCGTAACCGGCATGATCTGCCGTTTTATCATCTGCTTCTCATCGCCGGATCTGCCCTTTCAGTCCCCGGATTCGGCAGGAACTGCAGTGACACGGCATGGAGCGAATCAATCGAACCCGCAATCCGACCGTTCGCGGTTCAAATGTCTTAAAGGAACGTGGCTGTGTTCGCATCAGAAACTTAAAAGACGCGTTCTGTCTCAACCGACTTTGTTTTGCAGAAAACAGTCTGCCATGACATCTCACATGACACGCACAAAAACAATTCTGATTGCCGGTCTGCTGCTGTTGCTGCCGTCACTGAGCGGCTGTTGTCGCCTCCGCCGCAGTGCTCTGCAGGAAGAGCTGGCTGCCAGCCAGCTCAGATCACAGGAGCTGTTTGCTGAGCAGACGGAACTGGAAGGTCTGTATGCAGATCTCCAGAACACGAACTCCATGATGCACCAGTCGATCGCTTCACTGGATGGTGAGAAACAGCTGCTGGCTCAGCAGTTGGGACAGACAGAAAACCAGCTGGCCACCGCCAACACCCGCATCGACAATTTGCTTGCTGAACGCAATGAACTGAAAGATCGCTACGCCGCACTGCTGCAGGATACCAGTGGCGATCCGATGCTCTCCGGCATGAAGACGGCGGCCGTGCCGGGCTTTCAGCGTGATGAGCTGACCGGATTGAACAAGTTTCCGGAAGACGTTCTGTTTGATCTCGGCAGCGCAGAACTCAGACCGGAAGCGATGCCTGTGCTTCAGGATTTCGCCGACGTCGTGAATTCCCCGGAAAGCAATGGCATGCGAATCCTGATTGTCGGTCACACCGACGATCAGCCGATCGCTCGCCCCGGAACCGCAGTCAAACACCCCACCAACTGGCATCTGTCAACAGACCGTTCCGACCAGGTGGTTCTGCAGCTGGAGAAGCTGGGTGTGAGCTCAGAACGAATGGCGGCCATGGGCTACAGCCGATTTCAGCCTCTGGAAACCGGTACCGACGAACGATCACGCCAGCGCAACCGCCGAGTCGAACTGTATCTGGTACCGAACTCGACTCAAACCGCAGCATGGGATCCCGTGCGATCGCTGAACTGATGCTGAAACGCATCGACCGACTTTCAACGTCCGTCACAGAATGGCCGGTCAGACGACGGCCGGAGGCGATCGCGCCAGTGAGAATCTCTCACTGGCGCCGCTGAAAATCCTTCGATCCGGTCAGGTGGACTCTTCAGCCATTTCCTGCAGCACTTCGATGACGACGTCCAGGCCGTGGTCCAGTTCCTTCCGTGTGATGTTCAGGGCCGGCAGCAGGCGGACGACGGTGTCCTGAGTCGCATTCAGCAGAACTCCTCGTTCCATCGACTTGGCAACGGCAGGCGTGCTGGGAATGGTCAGGTCGATGCCGATCATCATCCCGCAGATTCGCAGCTCCCGAATGATGGGCAGATTCTCCATCGCCGTCTGCAGCCGAGCTTCAGCATGAGCTGCGTTTTCCTGAACAGCCTGCAGCAGCCCTTCCCGTTCGATGGTTTCTCCCGTGGCAATTCCGGCCGCCATCGCCAGCGAATTGCCGCCGAAGGTGCTGGCATGCATGCCCGGTCGCAGATCACCCGCGAACTCATCACGCGCAATCATGGCTCCACAGGCGACGCCTCCGGCAAGGCCTTTGGCCAGAGTCATCACGTCCGGCTGAACACCGGTCTGCTGATAGCCGAACCATTCTCCGGTGCGGCCCATGCCCGTCTGCACTTCGTCGAAAATCAGCAGCAGACCGCTTTCATCACACAGATCGCGCAGACCCTGCAGGAATCCCGGTTCCGGAATTCGAACTCCGCCTTCTCCCTGAATCGGTTCGATCATGATGGCACAGGTTTCGTCGTCGATCAGACCGGCGACTCCTTCCAGATCATTCATGGCGGCGTATCGAAAACCGGCCATCAGCGGACCCAGGCCCTCGTGGTATTTGGGCTGAGCTGTTGCCGTGAGGGCTCCCAGAGTACGTCCGTGAAAACCTTTTTCGAAGGTGATCATCCGGAAACGTCCCTGAGCTGACCCGTGCAGTCGAGCCAGTTTAATGGCCGCCTCATTGGCTTCGGCTCCGCTGTTGCAGAAGAACGCCTTGCCGAAACTGCGGGTACACAGGAATTCGGCAAAACGGCCCTGCTGTTCGATGTACCAGGTGTTGGGCACGTGAATCAGTCGAGCCGCCTGTTCCTGAATCGCTTCGACCACGGCTGGCGGCGAGTACCCCAGAATGTTGCAGCCCCAGCCCGGAAACAGGTCCAGATATTCCCGGCCCTCGGCGTCGTACACTCGCGACCCTTCACCCCGCACCAGCGAAATCGGATACCGTCGATAGTTAGGAATCACATAGTCATCAAACAGTTCAATCGTGGCTCGGCTGTCGAGCGGTGCAAGCTGACTCATGTCAAAAACGGCTCCGGGACGGGTCTGAAGACACTAAAAATCAGTACAGAAGTCAAGTCGTCCATCATATCAGTGTGAAGCAGTCCGGACAGGCCCGACGTGCCGCACTTCGACACGATTTTTCCGGGAAGTGTTCGCCGGGAAGGTGAGCGTTCCGACATCGGAGACAAAGCCGTCCCGGACCACAGCAGCCAACAATGTCCGGCAAACCCGCTTTCTGCCCACCCGGCGAAGAAGGCGCACCCCGATATCAAGTCCCACAGGATCTCGGCCTGATCTCCGGGTTGGTCCCTGGAAATCGCGGCAACCTTCCCTCATGATCTCCCGCACTGTTCCCGCTTCCGAAACTCATCCGGACAACCCACCCATGGGCAGCCTGTTTTCTGAACTCTTGCTTCTGGGGGCGCGAGTTGATTTCCAGGACTTCGTCCTGGCGGCCCTTCTGCTCCTTGGCGTTGCCATCGGTCTTTTGGCTCTTGTCGTGAGCAACTGGAAGAATGGAGCAACTCGCCGCCTTCTGCGCCGCATGTTCGGGCGAAACTATCGGGAACGGCCTGTGGTGTCGCGATCGTTTTCCAAACTGGATCTGCCCAACGTTCGCCGAGCGATTGAAGCCTACGTTCAGCAGCACGGAGCTGAACTCATGGTGCGCAGCGTGGGCGGTCGTGTCAATCTGGCTGATTCCGGACTGACCGACACCGGCGAAAGCTATGTGCAGGTTGATATCGACGTTGATGAACGCGAAGACTGCCTCATGAATGCTGTCTGGCTGGTCCGGGGCCCCGGGATCGTGCGGGCCATCCTGACCGCCGGACACGCGTCACTGATGGAAGTCATGGCACCAACTCGTGAAGAAGCAGGTGAGTGCCTTCAGGAACTGCGACGTTTGATTCGTCAGCACAGTGTGTATCGGGGACGAGTGATTTCCATTGAAGCTCGCTCCTGTGGCGACGACTACGAGTCCGTGACGGCGACCGGAGGAACTCACGTTCGGTTTCATCGACTGCCACCGGTCGCCAGCGATGCGATTGTTCTGCCGGAAGACACCATGAAGCGCATCAAACGCAACACGGTGGGCTTCTTTCAGAAAGTGGACCGTCTGAAACAGCATGGGTTTTCGGCTCGTCGAGGACTGCTGTTTCACGGACCGCCCGGAACCGGTAAGACTCGAACCGCCTGCTGGCTGACTCATTCGCTTCCCGGAGTCACCGTGTTTCTGGTGACGGGAGAACAGCTGTGGAATATCCGTGAATCATGCCAGCTGGCTCGCGAACTGGCACCAGCGATGCTGATTCTGGAAGACGTCGACCTGATCGCCACTCGCCGCGACGCCAGCTTTCAGACAACGGCCCTGCACCAGCTGATGAACGAAATGGACGGTCTGGATTCGGCGTCAGAACTTCTGTTTCTGCTGACCACCAATCAGCCCGATCAGATCGAACAGGCTCTGGCCAATCGTCCGGGGCGAATTGACCAGGCAATACATTTTCCGTTACCGGATGATCAGTGCCGACAGCGACTGGTCGAACTCTATTCCAATCAGTCCACTCTGCAGATCAGCGACTGGCCAACCCTGCTGAAACGGACATCCGGAGCCAGTCCGGCGTTCATTAAAGAACTGGTCAGAAAGGCCGCCATGATTTCCGTGGAATCCTCTGACGAACCATCAGACGCTCTGGTGCTGAATGACGAACATTTCCGGGAAGCCTGCGCCGAAATGACCAGCGGCGACGGCTCCATCACCCGACGTCTCACCGGTTTCGCCGCACCGCCCGTGTGACCATTTCCGAGCCGGACCTGATCGCCCTGAGTTCACCGCGGGAGCGAAACTCCTGCTACGATTCCGGCCCGGCAACAGCGACTCCGGTCAGATATTCATGAATCGCAGCGGCAGCCTGACGCCCCGCTCCCATTGCGAGAATCACCGTCGCACTGCCGGTCACGACGTCGCCGCCGGCAAAGACCCCCGGCCGCGATGTCTGCAGAGTCGTTTCATGAGCAACGATGTGACCTTTGGTATCCGTCTTCAAATTGGCGGTTGTCGATTGAACGAGCGGATTCGGGCCCGTCCCCAGAGCAACGACAGCCATGTCAATCGGAATGTCGTATTCGGAACCCGCGACAGGAACCGGAGCCCGACGACCGGATGCATCCGGTTCACCGGGCTTCATCTTCCGGCAACGGACGGCCGTCAGTCTTCCCGCCTGGTCTCCGAGAAACTCGACCGGCGACACCAGTTCGACGAACTCGACCCCTTCTTCCTGAGCGTGGTGAACCTCTTCATGGCGAGCCGGCATTTCTGCTTTGGAACGTCGATAGAGCAGCATCGCGTGCGAAGCTTCCAGCCTCAGCGCGGTGCGAACGGCGTCCATCGCGGTATTTCCGCCACCGACCACTGCCACCGTCCGATCACGACAGTTGAAGACTGGTTCGTCATACTCGGGAAATTCGTTGGCATGCATCAGGTTAACGCGGGTCAGAAATTCATTCGCCGAGTAAACGCCGGCCAGGTGTTCTCCGGGAACACCCAGGAACTTCGGCAGCCCGGCTCCGGTGGCGATGAAGAGTGCGTGGAAGCCTTCGTCTTCGAACAGTTCGTCGACGGTGATTGTCCGGCCAATGACGACATTCGTTTCGAACTTCACGCCAAGCGTGCGCATGTTGTCGATTTCCTGCCGCACAATCGCCTTCGGCAGCCGGAACTCGGGAATTCCGTAAATCAGCACACCGCCCGGTTCATGCAGCGCTTCGAAGACCGTCACGTCATGCCCTTTGAGCACAAGATCTCCGGCCGCACTCAACCCGGCCGGACCGCTGCCGATAATCGCCACCTTCTTCCCCGTCGCCGGAGCTTTGGGTGGGAACGCCGGCCCGCCGTGTGACTGTTCGTAATCGGCGACAAATCGCTCCAGATACCCGATGCCCAGCGGTGCAAAACGTTTCCCCAGAATGCAGTTCCCTTCGCACTGATCTTCCTGGGGGCAGACGCGTCCTGTTATTCCGGGAAGCACATTGTCTTCCCGGATTTTGGCTGCTGCTTCGCGATATTTTCCTTCGTAAATCAGTTCCACAAATTCCTTGATCTTCACGCCAACCGGACAGCCCTCAGTACACTTTGGATGATGGCATTCCAGACACCGGGATGCTTCCGTATGCGCCTGGATGATCGACAGGCCCAGATTCACTTCGTGAAAATCGTGTCGACGGGCATCGGCCGATTCGACGGGCATTTCCTGTCGCGGAACCCGAGTACGTTCTTTGGGTGTGAGTGGATTTGTCATGGCCTGTCATCATTCCGGTCTGGCAACGAGTTCCGGGTGAGCCTTCGCAAGGCGACACACGTGATCAACTTCGCACAGATCTTTTTGTGGATTGTCTTCGAATTGTTTCAGCGCATCCTGTTCGCTGGATCGATACATGGCGTTGCGCTGAGCAAGCACATCGAAGTCGACATCGTGAGCATTGAACTCGGGACCATCGACACAGGCAAAGCGAGATTCTCCACCCACGATCACTCGACAACCGCCACACATGCCGGTGCCGTCAACCATGATGGAGTTCAGGCTGACGATCGTCGGAATGCCGTGAGGACGAGTGACATCCGCCACGCCGCGCATCATTGGAATCGGCCCGACAGCCAGCACCATGTCAATAGGCTGCTCAGCGATGAGCTGCTGAAGCTGATCCGTCACGAGACCCTGCTGTCCGCAGCTGCCGTCATCCGTCGTGATCCACAGTTCCGCCACCGCTGAGCGAAGTTCCTGTTCCAGAATCACCAGGCCACGGTTGCGCGCACCAAGAATTCCAAGAACCCGGTTGCCGGCTTCGGAGAGGGCTCGAGCCGTCGGAAGCACAATCGCCGCTCCAACGCCGCCTGCCACAACGACCACGGTGCCGTAACTGCGGATCTCAGATGCATTCCCCAGCGGACCAACAACGTCCAGAATAAACTGCCCCGCTTCCAGCGAATTCAGCAGACGCGTTGTCTTGCCGATTCCCTGAACGATCAGCGTGATGGTCCCCCGATCAGGATCGCTCCCGGCGATCGTCAGCGGAATCCGCTCTCCATGCTCATGAACCCGCACGATCACAAACTGACCCGCCTTCTGGCGGCGGGCAATTCGCGGAGCCTGCACTTCGAACCGTTTGACGTTGTCCGCAAGCCAGACCGTCTCTTTGATCTCGAACATGACACCTCTCCCTCAATCGGTTTCAAGAGGATCCGTTTCTCACTGCATTCTACGAGATCACCTCCGCTCCTGCCACAACCGCAAACAGTGAACTCGAAAAGCAATTCTCCGCCTTCGCCCACCCCGCTCCTCGATACAAGCAGCGCGGCAGATCTCGTGACTTAAAGTGCGTGATGCCGTCCGCGGGTAAGATGAGTATCGGTCAGGGCGCCGGCTCGAAAAGTGGTTCATCACGGGCTGGTAGGAAACTTCCGGGGTCGCTGCGGTGCGCACATCACGTTTCCGGAGGGTGAACATCTGTCAATCTCTGCGAGGTGGCTGACCTATGAAGCACGGCGACTGGCCGCGATCCTCCAGCATCAGCACCTGCATCAGGCTGATTGATCTTCGGGCCGGGGTGGGCAATACTGGACTGCAGGACATAGTGATAAAACGGGGCCGAGGCATCCCGATAAAGATGTCTGTTGCAGAATTTCGGCCAAACTCTCTACAGGATCATCGCCAGCTTCGTGTCCGACCTTCCCCAGGAAAAATCCACGGCGGGCCACATGCAAGAAGACACAATCTCTTCCGATACGCTGCTCCAAGCGCGCGCAAATAACAATGCGGCATGGTGTACAATTGACCGAGTTTATCATGATCGTGTCTTTCGTCAGGCTCTTCGCTCAGGGCTCGGAGCTCAGGCCGCTGCAGAACTCACTCACGAAGTGTTTTCCAGGGCGTTCGAAAACCTCCCAAACTTCGTCCGTAAAGGCCCGGGAATGGGAATGGGCCGCTGGCTCAACCGGATGACTTTCCGCATGATCGTGGACAGGATTCGTCGACGATCCAAGGCCGATCGGCCGTTGCGGGACTACGACGTGCCCATGGGCGGTCTTCGAGGACAGGACGTCTCGGCAACGGTCGATCGTGAGATCCCGTGTGACAAAGTTCCGGCGAACTCATCAACTGAATCATCCGGATCCGGGGCCACGATGGAAAAGGCAGCCCTGGCTGCTGCAATCCGTGATCTGGAAGAGGACTACGCCGCTCAGCAAAAAGAGCATCAGTGGAAATGTTTGTGGATGGTGAAGGTCGAAGGGCGGTCGAGTGCTGAAGTTGCAGAGGAACTGAATCTCTCCGTAACAAACGTCACAAGCATCTGCCATCGAGTCAAAGAGCGACTGAAAAAAGCAGTGCTGCAGAAGCTGGAGGAGCTGCGGGGCTCATGTGGTGATGCCGAACAGGAGGCGCTGTGACAGCGATCGTTAGTCAGGCGGGTCGATGACTGAATGGGAAAAACGCTTCCGGGAGGCGCTGCGACCGGGGGCGCCCCCAGCCAGCCTGAATCGACGTCGGACACTCACTTGAGGCTGTTAGCGGGATGACAAAAGAACACTTTGGAAGCCAGTGGCCCGGGAATGAACCCGATTCGCCCCCGAATTCCCTGGATTCTGCGGCGACTGGCGGCGATCTCTTCGATGATGCGACATTTGAACGACTGCTGCGTGATCTTTCAGCATTAGAGACCGTCGAGTTCCCCGAAGATGTCACGGAAAAGATTCTGGCCATTCCTGGCAACAGCGCTGTCCTGAAAAAGAACAGTACACTTCCCGCAACGGTCGGCTCCTATGAGATTCTTGACGCATTCGGTTCTGGCGGCATGGGAACTGTCTTTCGCGCCAGACACGTTGTTCTTGACAATGAAGTCGCTCTGAAGCTGATTCGGAGCGATAAGCCTGTTTCGGAACGCAGCAGGGATCGATTCCTTCGGGAAATGAGATCCCTTGCGACTGTCAACCACCCCAATGTTGTCCGAGCTCTGGACGGGGGGATGGACAACGGCTGGTTCTACCTTTCAATGGAACTGATTCGGGGAGCAAACCTTCAGCAGCTGATCATGCAGAAACATCTTTCGGTGGCGGCCTGTTGCGAGCTGATTCGGCAGGTGGCGGTCGGACTGATGGCGGTTCACAGCGCAGGGCTGGTCCATCGAGATATCAAACCAGCCAACATTATGCTGACCGCAGAGGGGATCGTCAAACTTGTCGATTTCGGGCTCGCTCTCCGTCCCGAGGACCCGTCTGAACTGACCGGTTCACACTTTGCGGTTGGAACAGTGCGATACATTTCCCCGGAACAGTGCCGGGGGCGAAAAGAGGTGGACCAGCGGTCTGACATCTATAGTCTCGGATGCACCCTGATGACGCTGCTGCAGGCAGACCATTTCTGGTCTGATCCTGACGAGTCCCCACGTGATGACCGCATTCCGCATGCCCTGCAGAAAGTCGTCCGGCGCATGGTGGATTCCTGTCCCTCCAAACGAATTCAGACCGCCGGCGAGGTTGTGGCATGCCTGACACCAATCATCGAAGGCGCCCAGCCCCCGGTGAATCTGACAAGACTGCCGCCTCGCGTGGCCACCAACGGGAACGCTGGTCCTGATTCGCTGATGCAGTCCTGGAGTCGCTCGATCCGGCCATTCAGAAGTCCCTCAGGATATTTTCTGGTCATCCTGATGCTGTCAGCCATTGCAGCAACCACTGTCATTCTCCACCGGATGCGAAATCCCCGCTCGACGACGAACAACAGCCCGCGCAATATGTCTGCATTGCCGGCTGACGAGCCCTCCTTGACCTCGACTGCTGAACAGTATCTGGAAAGGACGGGACCCCCACCCCTGTCAGAAACCCAGGCGGCCGCGTGGCTGATTCATGCCGGCGCACATCTTACGGTCAACGTGCGTACCGGCGACCGCTGGACGGGTCTGACAACTGACGATATCAGTCGTTTCATCGATCATGAATGCATGGTTCATGAGCTGGAACTGGCGGGGGCATCATTCGGAGATGAACATCTGAAGGTCGTCTGCGGGCTCCACCATCTTCAGGGACTGCGCTGCCGTGATTTCAGCGTCACTGATCGCAATCTGGCTGAGTTTCGTGATGAATGGAAGTTACGCTGGCTGTATTTGCCAGGCGGTCAGATCTCCGACAACGGTGTCGCGTTTCTGTTCCGATACCGCAGCACGCTGGAGAACCTGGATCTCAGTGGAGCAGCCATCTCCGATCAATCCCTGCGACTCCTGGCGGAGTTTCCAAAGCTGCGCGAACTGAGAATCGGCGGATCGGGTGTTTCGGAACTCGGAATCTCGCTTCTGTCCAACTATGCAGCTCTGGTTGCTCTGGACCTTTCCGGGCTCTCACTGCCTCCGGAAACCGGCAGTATCCTGTCCGACTGCGAAAACCTGCGCCGCGTTAACCTCAGCAATTCCAATCTGACTGGCCAGATCCTCCAGAGCCTGCCAGGCACTCAACTGACGGAACTGAACATCTCCGGCACAGAAGTCACAACCGAAGCTGCAAAAGTCTTCGCCGCCAAATATCCGGATTGCAGATTGATTTGGTGAGATTGCCCGCAGGTCTTCTGTCGGGACTGTGTGGTGTCGCTCAGAAATCGTGCCGGACCGCCCACAGGATTCCGGCAAACGCAACGACGCCTCCGAGTGCAAGCATACCGACGGTGGTACTGTCCTGAAAAAGCTGGTAGATGAACGCTCCTACCCCCACGACCACGGCCATGCAAAGGAGATATCCCATGGTTTTTGCAATTCGAAGTGTCCAGCACGCAATTCGTTCCGCGCGAGCAGCCTGTCGATCGCTCAGGGACGGGTTTCTGATGGTTCCCGTCCGTGAATCAAGCCTCACGCCGGGCTCAGGATCACTCAGCCGGATGCCAAGCACTGTAAGAACGATTCCCACCGGAATCCCCGTGATCAGGCTGAGAATAAGCGGCACGACAAGGAGGAACGTTCCGAGAAACGCAGTCGTTCCGAATTCAAACGGGCCCGCAGATGTGACGACCATCACGATTTCAAAAATGATGACCAGAGGCAGGAACAGGCAAATGGACCCTCCGATCGCTGCAACAATGTTCTGTCGCAGGAGGGCGAGTCCCCGTGTTTTTCGGGAGCCCTTTGATGGCTTGTCCTGACCTGCTTCTTCGATGTCGAATCCCGGCATCGTCGACAGTGGTTTCCATCCCTGCTGCCCCTTCCGCCTGATCCGGTCGGTGTCCCTGAGTTTCCCGTTTTTGAATCGCTTCTGAAGTTCATTCAGTGAGACCGGGCCGATCTGCCTGTCTCCACGGCGACAGTACCAGACCGGCTCGAAGGGTGAGCAATCCACCCTCTCTTTCCCGGCGACCAAAACCTTAAACTGCGCACCACACGACTCGCACTCGTGCCAGTACCCCAACAAATCTTCAGGTACCTGCTGGGCATGGGCGCAGTGCTCACAGCGGCTGCGAATCGTGGCTTTCAGAATGGGGGCAGTGTTCGAGGATATGTGCAGCAGAGAGACGTTCCGGCTTGATCCTGCACGGCGAAACAACGGAGCCAGCACAAAAAGAAACATGGTGGTGGCAATAAACCCCATCAAACTCGAAACCATTGAAATTTTCCTTTTGCCTGCAGGATCACTCTCCGGATGCCCCCTTTGAATACAGCTGGCTGCAAAGGCCAGAGTCCGGCTCGTGTGGTGCGAGCTCGCTCCCGAAGTTGCTCGGTTGGTCTCATCGTTCGGAGCCCTTCCCGTTGTTTCACGATCCGAAACAGACATCTGACTGCGCATTCGCCCATCGAACCTGTGAAGACGCCTGTCTAACGGGGGCTGTCACAGGTCGGCCGCGGCCGAAAAAACTTTCCTGGTGTGACAGCCACCGTTAACACATTGGCAGCTGTTGCGTGCCGCAAAAAGCAAACCTGCAATTAGCAGTCGAGGAGCGGGAAATGACGTCTCGGGAGAACGAATCGGGAGAAAGACGGAACCGTTCTATCGGAGCTGGATCCGAGTCTCATTCCGAAAATGTGCCTCACCCTGCGCCCCGACGGCGAAAGCGAAGAATTTCCGAGGCGCCACTCCGGCTTCCACCAAAGGTTCGACGCATTACCACGGTCTGTCCCCATTGCCGGTGCCAGCAGTCACGTCCTGCGAAACAATTGGGGACACAATCGGTCTGTTCTTCCTGTGGCCGTACTTTCAGCGTAACACGCCTGCAAAAGAAGCGGGCCGGAACGGCCGATGGAGGCACCCCGCAGACCACGGTCTCTGAACCTGATGGCGGTTCCGGTCGTTCACAGAGCATGGCTTCACCCGTGTATCAGCCTGCGTGGGACACCGTTCAAAATGGCCTGAATGCCTGCTACTGGGGGGTGCTCGGAGTTTTCGGCAGTGTAGTAGCGCTTCACGTTGTTGCCATCACTGCTCTGTTTGTTGCTGCCGTTGCCATTACTGGCTTTGCCACACAGGCAATGGCAGCGAACGTCGGAGCGGACACTGACGCGGCTCTTCCCTGGGGTATCATTGCTCTTTCCACACCGATTGGATTGCTCCTGGCATTGTTTCAGATTTCCCAAAACGCTGAAGAACTGCAGCCTTATGCGATGGGGTACGTTGCGCTGGCGGTCGTCAGTGCATTGCTGATGGTGACTGCACCGCCGGCAGCGGTGTTGTTGCTGCTGTTATGCGGAATTGGCATCATTGCCGCTTCGTTCAGTTTTCTGTTTGGTGTGATCCGCTGTCTATGGGTACCCGTGGAGTCGGGAGCCCGGCTGTTTCTCTGGCTTTGTCTCGCGAGCACTGTCGCGGCTGTCGCAACCCCTGTCGTCGCAACAAACTTCGCTGAACTCGCAAACACTGTCCCCGCAACCCTGAAGTCCGGCTGGGTGAAGGGCGCCGCCGTCCTGATTCTGGCTCTGGGAACGATCTCGCACCTCCTGTTTGTGTGGTTCCTGCGCACAATTGCCAGGCACTTCCAGAGTCGGGTAACAATGGCGTTCATTTCAGAGTACTTCGGCGTGGCGATCCTCATCAACCTGGTGGGACTAGCCACCGGCGCTGTTGTTGGAAGTCTGCCGGGTGATCCGTTGATTGTCTTCGCCGGACTGGTGATTCAGACATGGATAGCTGGCTTTGTGGGGCTCCGATTGTTGTCCGTTGTCGCTGCAGCACGTGACGTCATTCGCTGGTGACGCGAAAACGACCGACCACGAACTTCAGCGACGAAAAAGAAGGGAGGGGTTGCGTGAAACCAGAGAAGCATTCCGGTTGGCGCCCTGAGCAATCAGCCGCAAGAATCGCTGATTCGCTGAAAGGGACGGAGCAGTCTTCTTCATGGCTGGAAGATCTGGACGATGCCGTGAGTATGGCCGCCCTGATTCCGGATCAGGGGTCCGCGCCGAAGCGAAAACAGCATTCCCGAATTTCCGCACGACGCAAAAAAAGGCCAGCACGCAGTGCCGTAAAACAGATCCGCTGTCCCCGCTGTGACGTGTCTCAGGGATTGAACGCCGCCTGCCGATCCTGCGGGTTCTCCTTTCGCCAAGGCCACTGCTCGGTCTGCGGCATCGAGGTCGACGGCAGCTCGAATTCTGCGAAGGGCGATCACCATGATGGCGTCCTGCTGTCCTGCGAAGAAACAGGGAAAGGCTGGTGCACAGGTTGTGCTGAACCGGCCGTTCCGATCCCGTTTCATCTGTCCCGAGCGATCCTGACATGGTACGCCGTTTACTGCTCAAACGTGCGATCAAAGCCACAATGCCCCCTTGCAGATTCGGGAATTCAGCATCGCCACCGCTGTCTTCGCTGCTGCATCGACGCACAGCTTCGGACGCTGGCTGAGGAAGGACTGGGGGCGCCCGAATTGTCAAAGCATCGGGAAAAGCAACGTTCAAAAATGACAGATGACCGTCGCCTGCGGCACCTAACGGTTCATCTCCAGGTTCTCAAAGACCAGATCGCGAGCAGCCGCCCGGGGTCGCAGGCATCCGGAATGTTCCTGTCGCCTTCCGAACTGATTTTCAGCGTCATCTCGATCAGCCTGCTTGGCCCATTCGGCATGGCCCTCGCCGCAAAGCAGCATTCGGACCGGGGCGCCGGGGCGCGTCCATCTCAACACGCCATTCGTCAGCGGACTTCTCTGCTCGATTCAGCAACAGTCGTGAAGTGGCTGATCAGTGACTTTCACGAGGTCACCGAATACAGCCGTGCAGGCCGCTTGCGTCAGATGGCTGCCATCTTCAGGGAAGTGATTGCCTGGATTGTCGTTGTCACTCTGGCCTTGAATGCCACGATAGCCATCATTGTCCTGACTTGGCTTCTCATGAGTTGACCCCCCCTCATTTGTTGTCGGCCATTTTTCTGTCGGATGGTCTATAACCTGGGAAGGACACCTCCGATGAAAACTTGCACTCAAGTACCGCTTCGAGGATGCAGGTCCCGCAAGTCTGGGCAATCGCAAATTCTTCTGTCGCGGTTTTCAAACAACTCCGGCGACGGCTAACATTCCCACTCCCGATTCCGTTTCTCCACGTGGCAGTGCCACGCCACATCCTTCCCGGCGTCATTGGAATGAACAATCAAATGCGTACCGCCTTTGGCCATCGATTCTGTTTTGTTGCGGTCGTTTCCGTTCTGCTGGCTGGCTGTGGGCAGCAGGACGGTCCGACCTCGTCGACGACTGCGCCTGCAGACACGTCTGCCGCCGGAGGACCCCCGACAACAAAGGGAACGATTGGATACACCACGATGTCGCTGACCAATCCCTTCTTCAAAGTCATTGGAGACGCCATGCGGGAAGAAGGAGCCAAACATGGTTACGAGGTTCTGGTCGTCTCCGGCGATGACGATGTCAGTAAGCAGGCGAACCAGATCGATGACTTCATCGTCAAAGGTGTGGCAGCAATCGTGATCACACCCTGTGACCCAAGATCCATTGGACAGGCCATTCAGAAGGCCAACGAAAAAGGAATTCCCGTCTTCACCAACGACACCGGCTACGATGGTGAAGATGGAAAAGTGATCTGTCATATCGCCACTGACAATCTTCAGGGCGGACGACTGGCAGGTGAAGCCATGGTGAAGCTGCTGGGCAAATCCGGCGGCAAAGTGCTGGTTGTTCACAAACCCGACGCTCAGTCGTGTCTGCTGCGTGTTCAGGGGTTCACGGAAGTTGTGGACGCTCACAATGCCACTCCGGATGCCGCAAAGATTGAAGTGGTCGCGACACTGGACGGCCGAGGTGCTCGGGAAGCCGGTTACGCCGTCACAAAGGATGCCATCGTGTCGCATCCTGATCTGACGGCGATCTTCGCGATCAACGATCCTTCGGCTCTGGGAGCCCGTTCGGCTCTGGAAGAAGCCGGAAAGCAGGACCAGGTCACCATCATCGGCTTCGACGGGGAACAGTCAGGGAAGGAAGCCATTCTTCAGGGAAAGATTCTGTGCGACCCGATTCAGTTCCCCGATCGCATGGGCCGAAAAACCATCGAGACCATCGTGAGCTATTTCAACGCAGATGACATCGAACCGGAGATTTTGATTCCGTCTCAACTGTACTACCAGGAAGACGCTCAGAAAGATCCGGCTTTACAGAGCCAATAGCGTTTCTGCGATTGAGTCCCGGGAAAACTCACTGCAAAAAAATGCTGCTCAGCATTGCCCGATTGGCGACCGTCCTTCGGCTTTTTCCCCGAGGCTTTCGAGTCTCTTTGAGCCTGGTGACCCCGGGCACATGCCCGGGGTCACTCAACTTCACCGCTACGCGGCTGCCCTGCCGGATCCAGGTCGCTTTTCCGGCGTTTCAGGACCCTTCAAAGGTTGGCCACTTCAGGACAGTGAGCTGAAGAAGCGGTCCAGGTGGTTGTACTTTGACGATGGCAGTCGTGACACACCCTGAGTATTCGTGGTGCTGAATCTCTGAATGAAGTAGCTTTCCCAGGCCGTTGCAAAGTCTTCCTTCGGATTGGTCTTGCCGTAGTCGAGCCCGAAACCGGCGGTCTTCAGATACCACCATCCTCCGTCCTTGGATTTCGAATACCTGCTGGCCAGAGAGCTCGACGGAGCTGAAGTTCGCCAGCCCGACAGTCCCTGCCATGTGGACCAGCCGCTGTGTTCGTTGTCCCAGGTGTGTCCGAATTCATGAATCAGCGTGTCCCGCATCAGTGCATTCTTCGTCGGTGACGATTCATCCCATTCGTCGATCACGATCTTTCGAGCCACGGTGCGGCGGTCAATGTGCTGAACTCGGTTCCACCATGGTCCGGACCACCAGACATCATTCTTCTGATATGGGTCCGTATTGGAACCGAGATCGCCGGTCAGGTTCTCCTGAGTAATCGTCAGTGGTTCCGTACTGGCAGAATCCCGCAGCAGACGGTTGTTGCCGACAGCGTCGTACAGTCGCTGAAAGGCGTCATCCAGCATGCGGATCTCAGTATTCGACCATGACGCAGACGAACTGTCCGCAAATCGAATCTGCACATCACTGCCTGTTAAGGAATTGATGCCGCTGCCGTCCTTGATGACATCGCCGGTCTGGGTGAGAAAGCGGTCCCTGCCTGCTCCGCCCCACAGCTGATCCGCCGATGTGCTGCCGCCGCCGTACAAAGAATCATTGCCGTCCATGCCGTACAGTTTGTCGACACCATCGCCACCGTACAGACGATCGTTTCCTCCGTATCCTTTCAGCGTATCCCGGCCATCGCCACCGAGCAGAACGTCGTCGGCATTGGCACCTTCCAGATAGTCATCGCCTCCATTCCCCCAGGCTTCGGTCGGAACGGAATAGTTGTTCACAAACGTATCGGCCGCTGAGCCACCCACAAACTTGACAGACTTCACACTGCTGGCGCTGAACTTCCACGTGGGAGCTGTTAGGAAGAAGCCTCCCGGAGCGTTGTCTGTCACGACGATGTTGCTGCCTACTTTGTTCACGACAACGTCCGTCCGGGTATTGTTGGCGTTGATGGTCAGCCGTCCGGATGAAAGTGTCGCATTGGCCACGGACATCAGTGTTCGCGATTCGAGGCTCTCCACGACGGCCGGGGCGGGTCCGGTCAGAGCCTGATTTCGACGGCGAGAACCTTTGAACCATGCGGTGATTTTGCTGAATGACATCTGCGGAGCCCTGCGTTTCTGTTGGTTCGGACGGCTGACGATGTTGTCTGCCACCAGAGAAACGGCGAGGTCCTGAATTCCTTCCCGAATTCCTGTTGGAATTTCTGCCGCCGCGAATTTCCCGGTCATCTGTGGTTTCCACGCTGAGAATGTTTTTGCCTGCGGCAGCCTGCAAATCTGCTTCCGGACCGATTCGCAGACCGGTTTTCATGAGGAAAAACAATTCTCGGTTTCCCGGCATGGAAACTGCTTTTCTCGAAAACCGGGCGTTCTGAGCCGCATCGGCCGGAACAAAGTTGCACATTCATTCTTCAGGAGCAGACAGCCATGACAGCCGTTGTTGAAGTTGAAGCCGTGGGCCGACAGCTGGAAAGCCGTGAGGCCATCGTTCGTATTCGAGCAAGGGACCAGCTGGTCAAAGACGGCAGTCCCGAAGTCGTGCGCATGCTGATCTCTGCGCTTTATCACCGCAGTGCTCATCTTCGCTGGGAGGCCGCCAAGGCTCTGGCCGATATCGGAGACCCCGCAGCGTCGGCAGCCTTCCTGCACGCCATTGACGATGACAACTGTGACGTTCGCTGGGTCGCATGCGAAGGTCTGGTGGCTTTGGGAGAAACAGGCCTGGTGGCGGTGCTGTTCGGGTTGATGCGTCGAGCCATCTCGCCGTCATTCTGCCGCAGTGCTCATCATGTTCTCAGCGAGCTGCGCTGCGACGCGCCGGACATCATCAACCCGGTTCTGGCTGCACTGAATGGTTCGCAGCCGGCGGTCACCGCCCCAGTGGCCGCCTTCGAAGCTCTGCGAACACTCGGTTACTGAATCCCGGATCTGCGGCTCACGTCGATGGCAGGCAGAATGTCGGTTCAGCGCAAAGCTGTGACCCGGCGACCGTCATTCGGCGGTGTCTTCGTGATGAGTAATTCGGATGACTTCCAGACCTCGGGCAAACCACGGATAGATGCAGGGGATCACGATTGACGTCAGCAGAGTCGAGGTGATCAGTCCGCCGATGACCACCGTTGCCAGCGGGCGCTGCATTTCGGCTCCGTCGCTGGTCGACATGGCCATGGGCAGGAAACCGAGACTTGCCACCAGTGCGGTCATCAGCACGGGCCGCAGTCTCACCAGAGCCGTTTCGTGACTGACATCCAGCAGGGGCATGCCGGTGTGCCGAAGGTGTTCCGCCGCGCTGACCCAGACGAGGCCATTCAGCACGGCGACTCCGAACAGCGCGATAAAGCCAACTCCCGCCGAAATGCTGAAGGGCATTTCGCGAAGCGCCAGAGCAAAAATTCCTCCGGAGGCGGCCATGGGCACGGCCAGGAAAATCAGCATCGCCAGTTTGGCCGAACCCAGACTGGTGTGCAGCAGAATCAGAATGATCACCAGAACAATCGGCGTGATGATAATCAGTCGTTTGCTGGCAGACTGGAGGTTTTCGAAATCGCCGCCCCAGCGAATTTCGTAACCGGCCGGCATGTCCACTTTCTCAGTAACAGCTCGCTGAGCCTCCGTGACAAAGGTGGCCACGTCCCGACCCCGAACGTTCGCGGAAATGAAGGTGCGGCGACGATTGGATTCATGTTCAATTCCCGGAGGTGTTTCCTCCAGACTGATCTCGGCCAGTTCACGCAGCGGAACCGGTTTGCCGCCCACGTTCGCGACCGGAAGCTGTTCCAGCAGCGAAAGTTTTGTCCGCCATTCTTCGGGAATCCGAACGATGACCGGGTACCGAGCTCGACCTTCAAAAATCTGTCCCACGGGATGACCACCCAGTGAGGCAACGACGTCCAGAACAGTGGCCGCATCAATGCCGTACAAAGCCAGCTGGTCCGGATTCGTATGAATGGTCAGCGTGGACAGGTTTGCCTGGTAATCGGCCTTCACGTCCACGGCGCCGGGAATTCCCTTAAGAACGGCTTCGATCTCTTTGCCTTTGCTCCCCAGAACCTGCAGATCGTCTCCGTACAGCAGCACCGCCACATCGGCTTTCACTCCGGCAACCAGCTCGTCCACACGCATTTCAATCGGTTGAGTAAACCCGAAGACGACTCCGGGCACCTGAGTATTCAAGGCCTCAGAAAGTTCCTCGATCAGTTCATCACGAGTTTTCGGAGCTGGCCAGTCGTGAACAGGTTTCAGCAGTACCCAGACGTCCGTCTGCTGAACCCCCATCACGTCGTTTGCGATTTCGGGGCGACCGGTTTTGCAGAAGACAGTCCTCACTTCGGGAAAGGCGCCCACGATCTTTTCGATCTGAGTCGACATTTCAATGCTGCCTTCCAGAGTCGCACTGGGCAGGCGGTTGGCTTCGATCAGCAGGTCGCCTTCTTCAAGGCGAGGCATAAATTCCGCGCCCAGGTTCAGAGCGACGGGAATGCTGACGACGAAGACCGTCAGCGCCGCGACCACCGTCGCGAAGGGATGTGCGATGGCTCGGGTCACGATGGGTTCGTAGATGATTTTCAGCCAGCGAACCAGAAACACATCCTTCTCGTGCATTTTCTTCGGGAGAGCGAGCGACGCCAGCGCGGGCATCAGCGTCATCGACAGCACCATCGAACCGGCCAGAGCAAACAGAACGGTCAGCGCCATGGGGCGAAACAGTTTTCCTTCGGTTCCTTCCAGCAGGAGAATCGGAAGGTACACGACGGAAATGATCAGCTCTCCGAACATGGTCGGCTTTCGGACTTCCACCGCCGCGTCGCGAATGACGTCCACATGCGGAGTGTCACCGTTGTCATGTGACAGCCGCCGAATGCAGTTTTCCACCATGATCACCGAACTGTCCACGATCAGCCCGAAGTCAATCGCCCCCAGACTCATGAGACTGGCGGTAATGCCGAAAAAGTGCATCAGATTGGTGGCGAACAGCATCGACAGCGGAATTGCCAGCGCCACAATCAGTCCGGCACGAATGCTTCCCAGCATGAACAGCAGAATCACGATGACAAGCAGCCCGCCTTCGGCCAGGTTTTTCTTCACGGTGTCCAGAGTTCGGCCGATCAGTGCGGCTCGGTCATACGTCACTTCCAGACGAACGCCTTCGGGCAGAGTTTCCTCGATCTGTTTCAGTCGTTCCTTCGCCGCCACGACGACTTCACGGGAGTTCTCACCGACCAGCATCATGACCAGTCCTGTCACAGCTTCTCCCCGGCCATCACGCGTCACCGCGCCCTGTCGAGTCATCGGAGCGATGGTGACTTTGGCCACGTCACGGACCAGGATCGGAGCTTCGTCGCCGTCTCGCCGGACGACAACATTCCGGATGTCTTCTTCATTCTTCAGCAGCGCCACTCCGCGAATGAACCGCTGTTCACCGTTGTGCACGATGTAGCCACCGCCGGCCGTTGCGTTGTTCTGCTGAAGTCGGTCAAACAGCTGCTGCAGAGAAATCCCGTAGCTGGTCAGACGATCGGGATCCGGCTGCACTTCAAACGTCTTGTAGTAGCCGCCGTGAGTATTGATTTCCGTCACCCCGGACACTTCGCGCAGTCCGGGAGCCACGTTCCATTCCAGAATGGTGCGCAGTTCCATCGGAGTGTGTCGGTCGCTGCGAACTTCAAACTGCAGGATCTCACCCAGCGCCGTGGTCAGTGGCCCCAGCGCCGGCATCCCGTAGCCTTCGGGAATACTGGCTGCCGCGTCGCCCAGACGTTCGGTGACCAGCTGTCGAGCGCGGTAGATGTCTGTTCCTTCCTGAAAGACGATCGTCACGACGGAGATGCCGAACTTTGACACGCTGCGAAGTTCTTCCACGTCCGGCAATCCGCCCATCACCGCTTCAACCGGGTAGGTGACATACTGTTCGACTTCCACTGGTGACAGTGACGCGGCGTCGGTCACGACCTGCACCTGGACGTTGGTCATATCCGGAACAGCGTCGATCGGCAGGTGGATTGCCGAATACAGACCGCCAAACGCCATCAGCGCCACCAGAATCAGGACCAGCAGTCGGTTCGTCAGCGACGCTTCGATCAGTCGAATCAGCATATGGAATGTTTCCGGAGTTCAGTCAGGTTCGATCAGCAGGCAGCATCCGCGCGGAACAGATCAGAGTGCGGCAGCGAGTTGACGGTTATTCTTCGCTGGCCAGCAGCAGTTCCGATTTCAGCAGGAATGCACCGGTCGAAACCACCGGCTGCCCGACCTCCAGTCCACGGGTAATCTGAGTCCACTGTTCGTTCCCGAGACCGGTCTGAACGGTCACCTTGCGGAACGAGTTTTCGGCGGTCTGCACGAACACAAAGCGTTCGTTCTCGTGCTGCAGCACTGATTCTGCCTTCACGCTGGTGACGCCCTGAGCTTCCGCCATCGGGATGTCGACTCGAACAAACATCCCCGGCCGCAGGTGGCCGTCGGGGTTGGCAATGATCGCCACCAGCGGCAGCGAATTGCTGTTGCGCTGAACTTCCCGCCCGACGTAGTGGACTTTTGCGGTGAAGTGAATATCAGGCAGAGCCGGAGCAGTCACGACCAGTTCCTGACCGGTGGTCACCGACATCGCATTGAAATCGTTTTCCCGGATATCAGCCGTCACGTACAGAGTCTCCGTGTTCGCCAGAATGAACAGAGCGTCGGACTGAGCCACTCGTTCGGACTTCGCCAGAAACCGGCTTTCAATCGTCCCGGAAAACGGAGCTCGGACCTCCATTCGGGACAACGCTTCGGCCGTGTAGTCCGCTGAGTTCTCCGAAACTCCCAACAGCGTCTGCAGGTGATTCCGGGCGATCATCAGCTGCCTCCGGGCATCCGCCAGCTGTGCTTCCAGGGTCTGTGATTCCACCAGAATGGAAGACGCCGTCGTCTCTCGAACCGAACGGAAACGAGCGTCCGACACATGCCGAGCACTTTCACGTTCTCGGACGGTTTTCAGAGGCAGTGATCCGGAATCCACCAGAGGCCGTGAGGCACTGGCCAGTTGAGCTGCCAGCTGCTGTTCGGAATAAGCCGACATGATCTCTTCGCGATAGCGACCCAGCATTCGGTCCCGAAACTGCCGCTCGATCTCGTCCAGAGCTTCATTGCGATCGAGCAGGACGAACAGGCTGCGAAGGTTGTCGGTGATTTCCTTCAGTCGATCATGCTGCAGCTGAACTCGTTTGAGTGCGGCCTCTTCATTCAGAACGGCTGCTCGAGCCTGACCGACTTCCGAGCTGTTGACGACAGCCAGCACCTGACCGTCGACCACCTGATCTCCCGGCGTCACCAGCACATCCGTCAGAATGCCTCCCACAGGTGCCTTGATTTCAATGTGACGAGCCTCGTCGTACCCCAGCCGTCCCGGAACGGTGTGAACGTGAACAACGTCGTTCAGCTGCACAGGCTCAACGACAAACTTCGCCTGCTGCAGTTTCGCTTCCGGCAGAACCACCAGAGACGATTCTGCAGCCTCAGATTCCTCAGCCACGGGCTCGGCTTCTGCGGGCGGCCTGACCAGGTTTTCAATGACCAGCCATCCCACCAGCACACACGCCACTATAAAAACGGCCCCCGGAATTCGGGCCCGAAAAGAACGTCCGCGCGGAGCGGATGCAACCGAAGCTGTTGAATTCTGATGAGCAGACATCGAGGAAACTTTCGAGGGACAAACACAACGGAGAAACTGAAGACAGGCCCTGGCCGGAGTCCGGCCGAACGAAGGATGGATTTCATGCTGCTGTCAGCAGTCGACAGACACTTGGCACGTTCGATGCCAATATCACGGCTTTCCTGATTTCCCTCTCAAAGTCCTGTGAGATCACGCATTCCGGTGGTCTGAGCACGATTGACAGGGGTTTCAGGGCGGCAATCTTTGGACAGATTCTGTCCAGCCCTGGCTGCCGGCTGTCCATTCGGAGCGGGCGATTCGGATCAGCCAACATCGAAAAACCCGGACGTTGCGTTCCGGCAACATGAACTCGACAGCGTCTTCCGGCACGGCACGTCGATTGCAGTGCCCGACCCGTTCCGGAATCGCTTCGGGATCTTCCCGATAAGTGCGTCCGAAACAGGGACGGGACTCAAAAACACAGACAGTGCCTTCACCATCCGCGGCGGTGCTTGACCGAGCCCCGTTCGATTCCGGGTTTGCTTTCCTCTATTCTGCCACGCATCGGTTCGGAATGTCCGCTTCCATCCCGCACAGGCTGCTGCCGCCTTCGCCTGGAATTCAGATGCATCGATCGTCGCCAAATCGTGACAGCCTGCTGTTGCGCCTGCTGCGAGCTCCCTGGCGAGTTTTGGCGCTGGTGCTGCTGGTGGTCTTTGCGGTCGAGACGGCTGTGATGTCTCTGCTGCCGTCGCTGCTGCCGAAAACTGTGTCCGACACCGCGGCCGCGATGATCGACGCTACTCTGCTGACCGCCATCAGTGCTCCGGCACTGTGGTGGATTCTGATCGGTCCGCTGCGGCGAATCGCTCTGGAAGCTCAGGCACTGTCCAGCACGATTGTGGAAGACGCCGGCGATGGCATCATCACCGTCAACGCCGCCGGACGAGTGCAGTCATTCAACCCGGCGGCTCAGGAAATCTTTGAGCGTCCGGTGGAGGAAGTGCTGGGGCACCCGGTGACGGAACTGCTGCCGGACATCGAACTGTCGGCGACTCGTCTCGGCGAAGCCGTCTCCATCGAGGGCCGGCGATCCAGTGGTCGGGAATTCCCGGCATCGGTTTCCATCCGAACGCTCGGCAATGAAGAGGATTCAGCTCGAGTCATTGTGATTCGGGACCTGACGCAGGCCCGTCGAGCGGAAGAAGAACGCACGCGTGCCGTTCGGGAACAGGAGGCTCTGCGAGCTCAGCAGATGGCAACTCTGGCTCAGCTGGCAACCGGTGTGGCTCACGAAATCCGCAATCCGCTGACAGCCATCAAGATGCTGGTTCAGAGCAGCGAATCGGACGGTCAGCAGCCGTCGCTGTCCGGCGAAGATCTCAGAATTGTGGAAACGCAGATCCGCCGGATGGAAGGTTCCGTCAGCGCACTGCTGGACTTCGCCCGCCCGGCTCCGACAGAACGGCGTCATCTGCAGATCGGTGACGTGCTTCCTGATGTCATCCGACTGCTGGCCGGTCAGGCCGGGAAGCAGCAGGTGGAACTTCGAGTCGAAGGAGACAGCCTGCAGGCCGAACTCAACGCCGATCGCGACCAGCTGCAGCGTCTGCTGCTGAATCTGGGCCTGAACGCGCTGAACGCCATGCCACTGGGCGGAGTCCTGACGTTCTCCGTCACCAACGATCATCCGGATCGTCTGTGTGTGCATGTGACCGATACCGGCCCCGGTATTCCGCCGGATATCATCGTCGACATCTTTGAACCTTTCTTCACGACTCGAAAGCAGGGCGTCGGGCTGGGCCTGAATATCTGCCGACGGATCGCGACCGAACACGGCGGAACTCTGACAGCCGACAACCTGCCTTCCGGCGGTGCTGACTTTGAAGTCTGCCTGCCGATCCTGACTTCACTGAAACCGGAAGCCGTTTAATTTCATGCCACGACTTCTGATCATTGATGATGAACCATCGATCCTGCACGCGTTTCGCCGAGCCTTCCACGATCCTCAGCTGGAACTGCTGACCGCCGAAACCGCTGCGGAAGGCGAAGCCTCAGTCCGAGAAGACCGCCCCGATGTGATTGTTCTGGACCTGAATCTGCCCGATGCCACCGGCCTGGAATGTTTCGAACGGATCAAAGCCATCGATCGCCGGATTCCCGTGATTTTCATCACCGGACACGGGACAGTCGAAAGTGCCATCGAAGCCACCAAACAGGGCGCCTTTGACTATCTGTTCAAGCCGCTGGAACTGCCCGAGCTGAAGTCACTGGTGAACAAAGCCATGCGGCTCAGCGAAATGATGAAGACAGCCCCCGTCGTCAATCCGGAAGGAACCGACACCGACAGCGGACGTCAGGCCATGGTCGGTCGCTGCGAGGCGATGCAGGAAGTTTACAAGGCCATCGGTCGGGTCGCCGCGAAGGACATCACTGTTCTGATTCAGGGCGAAAGCGGCACCGGGAAGGAGCTGGTGGCCCGAGCAATCTACCAGCACAGCCTCCGGAACGAAGGCCCCTTTCGAGCTCTCAACTGTGCGGCCCTTCCGGAATCCCTTCTGGAGAGTGAACTGTTCGGACACGAACGAGGATCCTTCACCGGCGCCGACCGACGCCGCATCGGACACTTCGAACAGGCCGACCGGGGAACTCTGTTTCTGGACGAAGTGGGCGACATGTCTCCGGTGACACAGTCGAAGCTGCTGCGCGTACTGCAGGAACGGAGTTTCGAACGAGTCGGGGGGTCGGAAACCATCCGCGTGGACGTTCGCGTGATCGCCGCCACCAATCATGATCTGGCTCAGCTGGTGGCAGCCGGACGTTTTCGAGCCGACCTGTTCTTCCGACTGCGGGACTACACTATTCGCCTGCCGCCACTTCGCGAGCGCGGCGATGACATTCGGCTGCTGGCCGAACATTTCGTCCGCAAACACAGCGCTGTGCTAGGCCGCAGTGCAACTCAGCTGGCCGACGCCACCATTGCCGTTCTGCAGCAGGCCCCATGGCCGGGAAACGTTCGCGAACTGGAAAGTGTGATCAAACAGGCTCTGCTGGCCACCACGGGTTCCGTCCTGCTGCCCGAATTCCTTCCGCGGGAGCTGGGCGGTCAGGGAACACCGACGGCGACGGACCGTTTCGATCTGCACAGTTTCGTCGCTCAGCAGCTGCAGCAGCCGGACATTCGCGATCTGTACGGTCGAGTCATCTCAAACGTCGAACGGGAACTGCTCACCGCCGTCCTGAAACACACCGGCGGAAACCAGCTGCAGGCAGCCGGCCTGTTGGGAATTTCCCGAGTCACTCTGCGCAGCAAACTCCGCCAATACCACGTCAATCCGGGCGACTTTTCAGACTGAGTGGTCGCAGGACGAACAGAATCCCCCCTTCGATGGTCCAATAACAGGCAGCCGGGATTTTCATTTCGAACCCGAATCGCGTCATCGGGACGTCTCTGCCTGATGCGTCTGAACGGTCAGTTCGTGAATTGACCACCATTTCGGGACGCTGTCGGTGAGTGTGATTCGCAGGTGTTGGGTTTTGGTTCCGGCCGGCAGTGGAATCTCGGTCTGCGGTCCGCTTCCTTTTCCGCGGACAATTGGCGCCGACCATGTCCGGCCGTCCTCACTGGTCCGGATTTCGAATGCTCGCGGATAGTCTTCAGGTGAGCCTTGTGTTTCCAGTTTCAGTCCGGTCACTGCGAGCTTCTTCTTCAGGTCGATGGAAAACCACAGCCCGGGCGCCTGGTCCGTATCAGACGACCATCGACTGCCGGAGTCGCCGTCCATCGCCCGGCCGACATCCTTCGGATGATGCGACGCACTCAGAATCCAGCCCTGCTGTATGGCTGTTTTCCCTGTCGTCTCCGGCGACGGACGCTGTTCGGCCACCATCTTCGGCGCGGCAGTTTCTGCTGTCTTCCGAAGACTGACGCAGACCAGTCGGCCCTGCCGGTCCTTGCAGAACACTCGTTCCCCCGCGATCACGACATGGGGCCAGGCGTCGTCACGTCCGAGGTTCATCCGAGCCCGCTCCGAATACTGATCCGGGGAATGAACGGCCGAATCCACGAGTGACAGTTCACCTCGCCCGGACCACACCACCAGCCGATCGTCGGACGTCATCACACACGATCCCGGATCTCCGATTCGACCACCCTTCCAGCGCAGCTGTCCAGTCTGAAAATCCAGACAGATGACCTGTTGCCACGCCCAGTAGACGCATCCCCCGTGAATCAGCGGAGAACAGACCTTGGACGATTCCCGACTTTCCCAGACCTGCCTGGCTCCGGCGGTCAGCGAAAGATCGAACCGAGCCATCCGACTTTGATTGTAATTCGAGGTCAGCAGCACACTGCTGCCATGCACGGCCACAGTCGCAATATTGTTGGCGTATTCGGTCTGCCACGGAACTTCGGCAACGGTTTCGCCTTCGTAACCGGAGTCGGTTCGCACCACCAGCAGACCGTTGAAGTGATGAACGGCCACACAGGCGACACCATCAACGATCAGCGGGACGGGGCCGCCATTGTGTCCGGCGGGCTCACAGACCCGAGACTTCCAGCGTTCCGCTCCGGTACGACGGTCGAAGGCCATCAGTGTTCCGCCGGCGGCACCGACTTCCACGATGACCACATCTCCCAAAACCAGCGGCGATGACGTATAACCATAGTCTCGCTGGCTGCTGCGACCCACTTTGGGACGACGCTCGGCCTTGTAGCGATCGTAAAGTTCCACTGCCCAGATGTTCCGGGGCTGCTCATGACTGCTCTCGGAACTCACATCCCATGCTCGCAGCGAACCATCGGAACCCAACGTATACAGCCAGCCGGTGACCGTATCGTATTCGGGTGTTGACGACGGTCCGCTGTACAGACCCTGATCACCAACCGCATGACGACCATACTTCGCAGCCGGATAGGAAACCGACCACAACGGCTTTCCCGTATCAACCTGCAGAGCGCTGAGCACCTCCTGCCCGTCTTTCCAGGTGAACGAAAACAGACGACTGCCGACAACCAGCGGAGACCCGGACCCTTCACCAACGCCGGCAGTCCAGAGCGGCTGTTCGGAAATCCAGCGATCACCCGTCCACCCGGATTCTGCTGATACTCGGTCATTGCGTTCCGGTCCTCGCCAGTGCGGCCAGTCAGCAGCGGCTGCAGAGTCACACAGGATCATCAGGACAGACAGCGCACCGAAAAGCCGAAATCGCGTCATTGGTCAGATTCATCCGGAAGCAGGATCGGTTGCAATGAAGTCGTCAGACGCCGCTGCCACATTCGCACAGTCATCAGCGGCAGGAAGGCTGACCTCTCGACCTACGACCGAGGTCGGTTTCTGAGTTCCCGGCTGACTCGTTCCAGCGTCTTTCGTTCGGCGCTGGTGAGTGATGCTTCGCCGTGTTCGCTGATCTTTTTCAGAATGCGATCCATGTCGTCAGCCAGCCGGTCGGTGTCGTGAGGATCCCGATTCCTCGGTTCGGCACGCACGACTCGCAGACCTCGCTGTTTGGCTTTCCACCATGTCTCCATGCTCTGAGCCCACGGCGAAATCCGGAACTGATAATGAGCATACAGCCAGCCGAACGCCATGCCTCCCAGATGAGCGGCGTGTGCCACGTTGTCCGACATCGGCTCACCGGCCGCCCGCATCAGCAGCGGATGCAGATCGTAGATGGCGTAGATCAGCACGACCCAGCGGATTTCCACCGGAATAATGAACATCACGTAGATAATCTGAGTCGGAAAGTGACAGGCATACAGCGTGATGATCGCCATGATGGCCCCGGACGCTCCGATCATCGGCGTTGGAGTTCCGGACATCAGGTCCAGAGTCAGATAGCACAGTCCGGCGGTGATGGCTGATGTCAGATAGAACAACAGGAATTCCCGCGAGCCGTACATCGATTCCAGTCGGGGTCCGAACCAGAACAGAAGCAGCATGTTGAACACGATGTGCCCGATGCTGTAGCGGTCGTGGCAGAAAGCATAGGTCAGCAGTCGCCAGACCTGGCCGGACAGCACTTTGGGAGTTTCCATCTCCAGCCATTTCTGGATGATGGAAAAACTTGTCAGGCCAACCATTCGAGGCCGCAGAGACTCGTCCTGCTGCAACAACTTGATCCGCCGCTGAATCGCGCCTTCGGGATCGCCGTATTCCCGAAGATGTTCCTGCAGCCTGACGATCATCTGGTCGCGTTGATCGGCAATTTCCTGAAGCGTCGGTTCACGAGTACTGAAAATCTGCAGCAGGAAGACGGCAATAGTGATGATCAGCAGATAGCGGCACATCGGCGCGCCGGGAGCAAAACGGAATCCGGAACCCGACGAATACCGTCGACTTTCGTCTCGCAGATAGTCTCGATCTTCAAGTCCCATGATCCATGTTTCTGTCGATGTTCCGGCCGCGAAAATGCCGGGAAAAATAGGGGCAGGTCCTGTTGCCGGAACTGTCCGGGCCAGGCGATTCTATGCCCCCTGCACCGACCTTACCACGTCTGCCATACAGAATTCGCTTCCTGGCTTTCCAGACAGCGAGTCATAAAGCGGACTCCGTCGCAGCCCGCCTGAATTCCGGGGTAAATCGAAGCGGACGGATCCACCGCCTGACCGGAACTAACGGCTCGCATGTCCTGAAACGCGGCCCGGTAGATATTGGCGAACGCTTCAAAAAATGCTTCGGGATGTCCTGCCGGCAGCCGACACGCAGCCGCAGCCGTGGCGGTGGTGTAGCCGGCATTCGGATCGCGGTGATATGTGCGAATGGGCTGTCCGAGCGTTCTGACTTCCATCACGTTGGGATTTTCCTGCCGCCAGCTCAGCGACGCTCGGGAACCATCCACTTCGATCGACAGGTCGTTCAGCCGACCATGACTGACCTGGCTCCACGTAATCAGCCCGGTGGCCCCCTGACCGAAACGCACCACCGCGTGACCATAATCATCCAGATCGTGATGCGCCGAATACGAATTCATGCTGGCCAGCACAGCTTCCGGAGTCAGTCCGGTGACAAAACCGGCCAGATGAAACGCATGAGTTCCCACATCGCCAAGCGAACCGGCTCGACCGTTCGTCTGCGGATCCGATTTCCATGCACCGCGAGCCGGTCGGTCACCAGCCTTCATCCCGTGCATCCAGCCCTGCACATAGGTGGATCGGACTGCCAGAATCTCTCCCAGTTCTCCGGCGGCAATCATGTCCCGAGCCTGCCGCATCAGCGGATAGCCGGAATAGTTGTGAGTCAGAGCGAAGATGCGACCTGTCTTCCGAACCGTCGCGGCCATGCGTTCTGCATCCTGCAGACTGATGGTCATGGGCTTGTCGCACACAACGTGAAAGCCGGCCTCCATGACGGCACAGGCGATTTCGCAATGAGTAAAGTTGGGGGTCGCGACAGTGGCGAAATGAATCCGCTGATCCTGCGGCAGTTTCTGTTCAGCAGCCAGGAGTTCCTGATATGTCCCGTAGGCTCGATCGTGTTCGATTCCAAATTCTTCAGCAGCAGCTCGCGAACGCTGCGGATCAGATGACAGAGCTCCGGCGACCAGGACGGCTTCGCGGTCCAGAGTCGCTGCCGTCGCATGGACTTTCCCGATAAACCCGGCACCGCCGCCACCGATCAGAGCCATACGAAGAGGGTGACTGCGATTGCCGGACATGATTTCAAAACGATCTGTGGAGATAACGAAGCAGGTCAGGCTGCGATGCTGCAGCCGACAGAGAGTCTAACGTCAGATCTTCGCCGGGTCATTGCACCTCGAATTGCGGCTGCGCAAAAAAATCACCGTCATCGAGACTTCGATGACGGTGACTGGTTCTGAAAACGTGACATTGATGCCGTTCGAATGCCCTGATCATCCGGCGATCCCGGTGTTGATCAGGACATCGTGCAGGCGGTGACGAGCTGTGTGAAGTCGACGCTTGATCGTTCCGATCGGGCTGCCGAATTCATCGCTCATTTCCTTCAGTGACTGGCCGTCGAAGTAGAAGGCGATCAGAGTTCGCCGATCCATTTCGTTCAGCCGATCAAGGCCGCTTCGCAGCTGTTCTGCGTCTTCCACCTGCAGAACCCGGCTTTCCGGACGTTCTGAAGTTTCGTGCAGAGCATCAAACGTTCCAGGCTCGCAGGCCGTTTCCGGCGGCCGACGCACAGCTCGGTTGATGGCCAGTCGAGCTGCGATCTGGCACAGCCAGCCTGGAAACGCAGCCGGTTCATTCAGCTGATCCAGCTTCCGGAAGGCTCGCAGGAACACTTCCTGAGTCACTTCGTCAGCTTCTGCCGTATTCCGCAGCCGCTGCATCACGATTCCGTAGACTCGTGAATAGAACTGCTCTGCCAGTGCACCGAAGGCTTCCCGGTCACCAGCCTGAGCGCGAACAACATCGTTCGTGACAGTGTCAAAAGTATCAACAGACATAATAGACAGACTCCGTGTCTGAAGGGCGAACATGCGCCCGGATTGACCTCAGGGAAATCCGCTGCACCGACAGCCAGCTGCTGAATCGCAGCAACGGATCGAAGGAAAAAGAACGCCGAAGGAAATGACAGCGAACGCAGATGAACCAGGCATCAGCGAAAAAGCGGACATTTCGAACTGAAAACAGAACACAGTCGTCCGAACAGATCGTTCGGGAAACAGGTCTGAATCAGCCGTCGAAGCGAATCGAATTTCGTCAGTCAGCAGGCTGACGGACGGGAATCGAATTGACGCTTCAGGTCAGGCTTCGCCCGGACCCGAGTCCGAGAGCGAAGATCGATCGCTGATGAAGTAACGCAGAAGGCTGTGGCTGTTGATGCCACAACTGATCCACATCACCAAACATCGCTCGATCCGCTGTCGAATAGTGCCGCATGAGACTGTGGTCTCTGCGTTTTGCGGCGCGCTCGGCGGACGGTCGTTCTGAAGACCCTGCGGGAAAGGCAGAACAGCCACGCAGCGCGACGCCACAAATCACATTGCCGTTGCCGACGGTGATATTGGTGGTGAGAGCGTTGATCGTGTTTGTCAGCAGCATTGTTCTGCCTTTCTTTGGTTGACCGATGGCTTCTTTGGCCGGATGGTCCATGTTGAATCGTCGACCCGCGGCCGACGCATTACAAAGATGAAGCACTCGCTTCACCCGAACGGAGCTTGTTCGCCGGGCTGAGGACTCAGCCACATCTTCGGCAAACGGTTCACCCTGTCGAAAAGTCGGGTGGCACTTTGTTCAAACCAAAAAACCGGGTGACGGGCAAAAACACCGCGAACCCGGAAAATCTGTCTCGTTCAATGACGCTTTGACATCAGAAACGTCGCAACGGTTCGGGAAGTTTATCCGTATTCTTCAGATTTGAGAAAAAATCTTTTCAAATCAGACATAACTCACTTTTCGCAAACGAGTTACGAGTTCCTGAAAAATGGCAATCCGGTCACCCGTTTGCGCGAACCGCTCATCAACGACGTCGTTCGTTCTGCCGCGACCACTGGTGGATTCCGGAGACAGGTTCGCGTACTGTTCGCGTGGTTCTGCCGGGGTCAGAAATTCGGATGGGCGAATGAGAGTCTTCGCTGACCGGGTGACTGACTGAGCAGAATCGCTGCTGTTCTGCCTTCTCCCGTCAGATTACCGTGCGCATTTCATACGTTATTCCCACACTGGATCAGTCCGGGGCCGAACGGCAGCTGGTGCTGCTGGCGACCGGACTGCCGAGTCCCGAATTTGACGTGCAGGTGATCGCCCTGAACCGCGGGGGGTACTACGCCGATCAGCTGCAGTCCGCCGGGATTCAGGTCCACGTCCTGGAGAAGCAGTTTCGCTTCGATCCGCTCACCTTTGTCCGGCTGCGCCGATTGCTCAGACAGCACTCGCCCGACATTGTCCAGTCGTTTCTGTTCGCGGCGAATTCCTACGTTCGCCTGCCCGGTGTCTGCCCGGCCCGTTCAAAGGTCGTCGTGTCGGAACGCTGCGTCGATTCATGGAAGAGCAGCTGGCAGCTTTCCGTGGACCGCTGGTTGAGCCGTCGGCTGGATGCGATGACGGCCAATTCGAACAGTGTGTCAGAATTCTATCAGAACATCGTGGGGATCCCGGAAACTCAAATCACAGTCATTCCCAACGGCATTCCGGACCCTCGACTGCAGCCGCCTTCCGCGACCACGTCCCTGCGAACCGAACTGAGACTCCCGGACCACGCGAAGCTGATCGGTTTTGTCGGGCGTCTGGCTGTTCAGAAGTGTCTCACCGATCTGATGTGGTCGTATCAGCTGCTGCGGCAGGCCGTCCCGGATGTGTATCTTGTGCTGGCGGGTGACGGGCCCGAACGTGATCGTCTGGCAGAACTTGCCTGCAGTTTCGGCTGTCGGGATCGAGTCTTCTTTCTCGGACACCGGCCGGACGCTCAGGAAATCATTTCACAACTGAATGTCTTCTGCCTGCCAAGTTCCTTCGAAGGAATGTCGAACAGTCTGATGGAAGCCATGGTATGCGGCGTTCCGGTGGTTGTCAGCGACATCGGCCCCAACCTGGAACTGGTCTCGAACGATGAAACAGGACTGATCTTTTCTCTGGGAAACGGCCCGGAACTGGCCAAAGCCTGCAAACGGATTCTGGAAGATTCGCCACTGGCGGAACGGCTCAGCCGGAACGCTCGGGAACTCATCCTGAATCGCCATAGTGTCAATGACATGGTGAACCGACACGTGGAACTGTATCGCCGACTGATGACGAATGCTTCAGCAGCCGGTTCCGGCTGACGTGCGTTGACACACTGTTCGCCGTCATGAGTCGTTTCTGACGACACCCAAACTCATCAACCTTCAGGAAATTCGGATCGTGTGTGGAATCGCAGGCGCCGTCTGGTGGCGGCGGGAACAGCAGGTGGATCGCCGAGTGCTTTACAGCATGACGGACGCCATCGCGCACCGAGGTCCGGATGCGGAAGGTCACTGGATGGTGGAGCAATCCGGCGAACGTCGTCCCGGAGTTGCTCTGGGACATCGCCGCCTGTCCATCATTGACGTCGCCGGAAGTGCTCAGCCCCTGGGCAATGAAGACAATTCGATTCAGATTGTGTTCAACGGTGAAATCTACAACTACCGGGAACTCCGCGAACCGCTGCTGGCCGCCGGACATCGCTTTCGGACCGACGGTGATACAGAAGTCATCGTTCATCTGTACGAACAGCACGGCCTGGACTTCGTGCAGCATCTGCGAGGCATGTTCGCTCTGGCCATCTGGGACAGTCGTCAGCAGCAACTGGTGATTGCCCGCGACCGACTGGGCCAGAAACCGTTCTTCTATCGCGAAGATGACGGTCGCTTCTGCTTTGCCAGTGAGCTGAAAGCTCTGCTGCAGATTCCGGGACGCCTCGGCAGCTGGATCGTGCTTCCGTGCTGAAGTTTCTGACGCTGCAGTATGTCCCCGCTCCGCATTCGATGCTGCAGGGTTTTCGCCGCCTGCCTCCGGCGACACTGGGTGTTCTGAAAGACGGCCAGCTGAATCTGCAGCGCTACTGGGTCCCGGCTTATGATCAGGAAGATCATCAACGGACGTCCGTGGACGACTGGAAGGAAGAACTGCGGCACACTCTGACGGAAGCCGTTCGTCTGCGACTGCGGAGCGATGTTCCACTGGGAGCGTTTCTGTCCGGCGGCATTGATTCCACGGTGATCACCGGGCTGATGCAGGAACAACTCGACCGGCCGGTGCAGACCTTTTCCATCGGCTTTCCGGTGAAGGCGTTCGATGAACGCCACTACGCTCGGCAGGCATCCGAGCTGCTGGGGACCGATCATCACGAAGCCGTCGTCAATCCCGATGCGCTGAGCATTCTGCCTCAGCTAATCTGGCATTACGACGAACCATTCGGCGACAGTTCAGCCATTCCCACGATGTATCTGTCGCGGATGACTCGTGAAAACGTGACTGTCGCATTAACGGGCGATGCCGGTGATGAACTGTTCTGCGGTTACGATCGTTATCGAGCTGTCCGCATGATGCAGCAGATGGCGTTCGCTCCGAAATGGATGCGTCGCATGGCAGCCACCGCCGCCGGAGTCCTGCCGAACTCGGTCCGCCAGAAATCGTTTCTGCGCCGAGGAAAGCGCTTCCTGACGACTCTGGCGATGGATCCGGAAGAGCGTTATCTGAACTGGGTCACGATCTTCGACCGCGACCGGCTGATGAGCCTGGTCGGCAGTGACCTCAAAGAACTGCTGCGGGATTCGGAACCGGCACAGTGTGTGTTCGATGCATATGCAATGTTTCCGCTGCGTGACTTTGTGACTCGGACCACAGCGGTCGATGTGGAAACCTACCTGCCCGGTGACCTGCTGACCAAAGTCGACATCGCCAGTATGCACGTGGGGCTGGAATGTCGCAGCCCGATGCTGGACCATCACGTGGTCGATCTGGCCGCTCGAATGCCGCTGGCTGTGAAACAGAATCTGCAGCAGGGAAAGCTTGTTCTGACCGAAACCTTTCGCGATCTGATCCCGCCGGATATTCAGACTCGAAAGAAAATGGGCTTCGGAGTTCCCATCGATCACTGGTTCCGCAACGAGCTGAAGCCGCTGCTGCATGACGTCCTGTTGTCTGACACCTGCCGACAGCGAGGCCTGCTGGACGCCGCCACGGTCGCCACGCTCGTGGACCAGCATACGTCCGGAAAATTCGACCACGCCTACCGGCTGTGGAACCTGCTGTGTCTGGAACTGTGGCAGAAAATGTACCTGGACAGCCCGCCCCCGGTCTCCGCCCCGGCAACAATCTGAACACGACTGTTGAAAGCGGGAAGGCAGAATCTTGCTGTCCGGTCGCGATGTGGTAATCTGACGCGATGATTCCAGCAAGGCATCGAATTCTTTCGCGCATTACGTGCCCTCACTGCTGGCACAGGGCGAGGCCGCATGATGTGAAATGGGTGGCCGCGCATCCCGGTCTGCGAGACGATCCGAAAATCCCGGAAGGTCAGCGACGCTTCCTGCCGACTCACTTCACCCTGTCCGGACAGGCCATTGATGCTCAGGGCGAAGAATGCAGCGACATCGCCTGTCCTCGGTGTCATCTGGTGATTCCGCGGGACCTGGTGGAACTTCCGCCCGGTTTTTTTTCCATTCTGGGTTCACCGAGTTCCGGGAAGTCGTACTTCCTGTCGTCGTCACTGTGGACACTCAGGACAACGCTGTCGCGACAGTTTGCGATCAGCTTCGAAGATTCGGACCCCGTCGCCAACGAGAAGCTGCACGAATACGAAGAAACTCTGTTCGTGAATGCTCGGGAGGACCGCCTGGTGGCGCTGCCCAAGACGGAACTGGACGGCGATCTGTACGAGCAGGTCGAGATCGAACATGGCCGCACCATGCTGCTGCCTCGGCCGTTCGTGTTCCGCATGCGGCTGATGCCTCAGCATCCGAAGTTTGACCGCATCGACAAGAACGGCCGAGCCATCTGTCTGTACGACAATGCCGGAGAACATTTTCTTCCGGGAGCTCAGACCGCCAACGCTCCGGGAACACGTCACCTTGCGATTTCGAAGGCGCTGATGTTCGTCTTCGATCCGACTCAGCATCCTCAGTTCCGCAAGGCCTGTCGCGGCAAAACAGCGGACCCTCAGGTCAGTCAGGATCTGGTCAGCTTCCGGCAGGATCACATTCTGGCCGAGGCGACTCGGCGAATTCGCAGCGAACTGGGTCTCGGGCAGGAAGAACGCGACAAGCGTCCGCTGATTGTGGTGCTGTCGAAATACGACGCATGGAAGGCACTCGCCGGCGGAGCGGCTCTGAGACGAGACTGGATCTTCAGTGAACTGCGAGCCGGAGTTCACCTGCTGAATCTGCGAGGCCTGCAGGCAGTGTCGGTGAAGTTTCGCGAACTGCTGATGAAGCTGGCTCCGGAAATCGTATCCACGTCGGAAGCGTTTTCGGAAGACGTCATTTACATCCCCGTCAGCGCACTGGGATGTTCGCCGCGGGAACTTCCCGATGCCGAACCCATCGGCAACCCGCCGCGACGAGCTCTGGGAGTTCTGCCTCAGGAAATCGCTCCCATCTGGGCCGACGTTCCGCTGCTGTATGCCATCCATCGCACGCTGCCGGGATTGATCGGGACCTCTTTGTCCATCGATCGCAGCGGCGAAGACGGTGTCTGACCGATGACTGCCGGTGATCGCCTTCCCGAAAATGCCAACCCGTCGCTACCGGATCCAGCCGAAATCGCTCAGCAGATTGAATCCATCTATCGTCAGGAATCGCGGCGCGTTCTGGCGACGTTGATTCGTTTCCTTCGCGATGTTGACCTTGCCGAAGATGCACTTCAGGAGGCCTTTGCTGCTGCTGCGAAAACGTGGCCCCAGGAAGGCGTTCCGCGGAACCCGCGAGCGTGGCTGGTGTCGGCCGGACGGTTCCGAGCTGTGGACGCCCTGCGAAAGCGGCAGCGATTCGAACACGTTCGCGATGATGTCGTCCGGCGACAGAATGAACTGGCGATGGCTCAGACTCAGTTGTCGGATGAAGACATCGAAGATGATCGACTGCGGTTGATTTTTACATGCTGCCATCCGGCAATCGCCCCCGCAGCTCAGGTTGCCCTGACGTTACGAGAAGTCTGCGGGCTGACAACGGACGAGATCGCCAGCGCCTTCCTTGCGGCTCCGGCCACGATCGCTCAGCGCATTGTGCGAGCCCGGAGTCGGATTCGGGACGCCGGAATTCCGTATCGAGTTCCGGAAGCTGACGAGCGGCCGGAACGTCTGCAGTCCGTGCTGTCGGTGATCTATCTGGTGTACAGCGAAGGTTACGCCGCGTCGGCGGGCCAGACGCTGACTCGGACTGAGCTCACCACGGAAGCCATTCGGCTGGGGCGGCTGGTGGTCGAACTGATGCCGGACCCGGAAGCGATCGGACTGCTGGCGCTGATGCTGCTGCAGGAATCACGGCGGCAGGCCCGAACAACGGCCGACGGCGACCTGATTCTGCTGGACGAACAGGATCGCAGTCTCTGGGATCAGGACCTGATCCGCGAAGGGACCCTTCTGGTCGCGGAGGTGATGTCCGCCGGACATATCGGTGGATACAGCATTCAGGCCGCCCTTGCCGCTCAGCACGCGATTGCGGCCACTCCACAGGAAACAGACTGGGGCCGGATCGTTGTTCTGTACGATTCTCTGCTGGCCAGCAGTCCGTCACCGGTCGTCGAACTGAACCGAGCAGTGGCAGTAGCGATGCGGGACGGGCCAGCGGCAGGACTGGATCTCATCACCGAACTCCAGCACCGCGGCGAGCTGCAGGAATTTCATCTTCTGCATGCCGCTCAGGCGGACCTGCTGCGTCGCGATGGAAAAACCGAAGCCGCCCGGGATGCCTATCTGCGAGCACTGGCGCTGGCTCGTCAGGAACCGGAACGCCGCTTCCTGCGAAAACGCATCGACGGTCTGTCCGAACAATCCCGGGAAAAAATTCCCGAGTGAACTGTCGATTGGTGGCGTTCCCGATCGACCACATTGACACTCCGGGATTTTGTTTCGCCCGGAAGTCGATTCACGGTCTCAACATCGCCGAAGGCAGTCATGGTGATCCCGAAAGTCCAGCCGTTCCTCTGGTTTCATGATCAGGCCGAAGAAGCCGCTCGGTTCTACGTTTCGCTGTTTGAGGATTCAGAGATTCTGGAAATCACTCGTTATCCGGAACGGTCGATGGGTCCGGCAGGCGGCGTGATGACCGTCCGGTTTCGACTTGCCGGCATTCCGATGATTGCTCTGAACGGCGGGCCTCACTTCACCCTCACGGAAGCGTTCTCGATGAACGTCAACTGTGACGGCCAGGCAGAAACTGATCAGCTGTGGGAAAAGCTGTCCGCAGGTGGAGAACCGGGGCGATGCGGGTGGCTGACGGATCGCTTTGGACTGACATGGCAGATTGTGCCCGCCGGTCTGACCGAGATGCTCGGCAGCACCGATTCCGCCGCTTCCCAGCGAGCATTCGCGGCGATGCTGACGATGTCGAAAATCGACATCGCGACCATTCGGGCTGCGTTTCATTCCGACGAAAGAATTCAGGACAACTCATGAAATACATGCTGCTGATTTATAGTGACGAACAATGCTGGTCGGACCAGGAATGGCGAGACTGCGTGAACGAGTCCACTCAGATCTGTCACGAGCTGAATGCTCGAAAACAGCTGCTGGGAGCCGCACCACTGCATCCGGTGGCCACGGCGACGACGGTTCGAGTCCGCAGCGGCGAAACCCTGATCACCACGGGGCCGTTCGCCGAAACCGCCGAGCAACTGGGCGGCTACTACCTGATTGACGTTCCCGATCTGGATGCCGCCATCGCCATTGCCGCCCGACTGCCTCCTGCCAGGAAGGGGACCGTGGAAATTCGGCCGGTCCGCGAGACTCCGGATCTGCCGCCTTGCGGTTCGGCCGTCTGCAGTCCCGATCAGAAACTGCTGATGTTTCTGTGTTATGACGACGAACAGGCGTGGACTGACGTCGGCGAAGACGCTCACCGCAGCGCGATTGCCGAAGCGGTGGGACTGACATGGACGCTGCAGGAATCCGGTCAGTACGTTTCTGCGTCTCCACTGCATTCCACATCAACGGCCACCAGCGTCCGTGTGCGAAACGGCAAACGACTGATCACCGATGGACCATTCGCGGAAACTCGGGAAGTGTTTGGCGGTTACTATCTGATGCGAGCCGGTTCAGTCGACGAGGTCGTTCCGCTTGCCGCACGCCATCCGGGGGTCTTTGTGGGAGCCGTGGAAATCCGCGAAGTCCATCTTCTGCCGCCGTTTCCTTCGGGCGACGAATTTGAAATTGTCAGCTCCCGGGATCTTCCCGGCACTCCCGAACAGATTTTTGCGGCATTCGAAAACCCGGTTCGACTGGCGGCATGGTGGGGTCCCGACGGCTTCACCAACAGTTTTGAACATTTTGATTTTCGCAGCGGCGGTGAATGGCGTCTGACGATGCTCGGCCCGGACGGGATTGCCTATCCCAATTTCCACGTGATTGAAACGGTCGAGCCTGATCAGAAGATCGTTTTTCTGCATGAGTCCGATCCGAAGTTTCGGCTGACCGTCACTCTGGAACCGCTGGGACCGGAACACACCCGAGTCGTCTGGAGAATGAGGTTCGACACCGTTCTGGTCCGGGATCGAGTCGCCGCCTACGCGATCGACTGCAACGAGCAGATGTTCGAACGTCTGGCAATTGAACTGAAGCAGCCATCGGACGCCGGTGTCTGACGGATCCTGAGAATCCGAATCCCGGATCACCGGAGGCTCGAAATCACCTCCGCTGATCGGCAAAGATGTTCGCGATATGTGCAGCACTTTCTGAATCAACGTCTGAAATCGACAGGAATGGTGAATTGATGAATAAGGCAAAAATCGTCGGCTGGGTTCTGAGCGGGTTACTGGGGCTGATGCTGATCGGAATGAGCGCGAGCGGGAAGTTCACGGAGTGGGAAGGCAAGGACGAGATGTTTCAGCATCTTGGAGTGTCATCTGAGCTGATTCAGAAGATTGGAATTCTGGAAGTCGTGATCACAGTGATGTTTCTCATTCCCCGAACCGCCTTTCTGGGAGCGATCCTGCTGACCGGATATCTGGGCGGAGCCGTGGTCATTCATCTGCGGGTCGGCGACGCTTTTGTCTTTCCGATTCTGCTGGGAATCGTCGTCTGGATTGCATTGGGCCTGCGGCAGCCCGGCGTGTTCGCTCTGGCATTCGGGGGCAGTACAAAAGACGCCGATCCTTCGGGACCCGCCAGCCTGACGTAAGCAGTGCCCGCGAGGCAATAAACAGCTGCAGGTTCACTTCCTTCCGGAGCCCTGCCGTCTGCGGCACGTCCTGCTGGCAGCGAGTCGGGATGGCTCCGGAATGATGTGCACAGGCAGCCGATGACGAAGCGCGACGACTCCTGCCCTCCTGCCTGAATGAGCTTTGCAGCGTTGCCTGAAGAAGGGTTCCGGTGGTAGGATGGTCTCTGCTGCTCGGCCGTCTTTTGCTGCTGCTCCGGAGAGTTCCGATGACCAGATTTCGTGTTCTGATTTCCTGTGTGTTGTGTCTGCTGCCGGCGGCGGATGCCGGTGACTGGCGTCAGTTTCGTGGGAACCTGACGAATTCTGTGGCTGAATCCGAACAGCTGCCGACGGAACTCAGCGGTGAATCCATCGCATGGAAAGTTGAACTGCCGGGCCGCGGTGTCAGCAGTCCGATTGCCGTTCGCGAGCAGGTGATTCTGACAGCAAGTTCCGGATATGCTCAGGATCGACTGCATGTCATGTCCTTCGATGCGGCCACGGGTGAACTGCAGTGGGATCGTCAGTTTCAGGCCACCGGGCGAACGATCTGCCACGAAAAAATGTGCGTCGCCACTCCGACTCCGGCCACTGACGGCGAACACATTTATGCGTTCTATTCCAGTAACGATCTGATCTGCACAGACCTTGCCGGGAACCTGCTGTGGTACCGAGGTCTGGGGGAAGAATTTCCGAATGCCAGCAACAGCCTGGGCATGTCCTCGTCGCCCATCATCGTTGGGGCGACCGTCGTCGCTCAGGTGGAAAGTGATGCAGAAGCGTTCGCGGTGGGAGTGGATGCTGAAACCGGAGAAACGAAGTGGCGAATCGAACGACCTCGCAAAGCCAACTGGACATCACCGACAATGCTGCCAGCCACCGCCGATCGTCCGGCCCTGGCCCTGCTGCAGTCGTCTGCCGGCGTCAGTGCGGTTGACGCCGAGACGGGCACGGTTGTCTGGGAATTCAAAGATGGAGCATCCACGATCCCGTCGTCTGCGGTCGTTGATGGAACGGTCTACATCCCTTCCAACGGCCTGACCACTCTGAAGCCTTCCGACGATCGTCAGACATTTGAACAGGTCTGGAATGCTTCCAATCTGGCACCCGCGACCTCCAGTCCGGTTGTCATGGACGGGATGACGTTTACTCTGAATTCCGCCGGAGCACTGTCCGCGGGCGATGCGGCCACCGGAGAACGGCTCTGGCAGCTGCGGCTGAAAGGTCCCTACAGCGGCACGCCTCTCGCCGCGAACGGCCACCTGTACTTCTTCAACGAAAAAGGTCTGGCCACGGTCGTGAAGCCCAACCGAGACGCTGGCGAAATCGTTTCCGAGCTGGACCTTCAGGAAACCATCCTGTGCAGCCCCGCCGCCGCAGATAACTCGCTGTACATCCGCAGCGACGGCCACCTGTGGAAACTGGCGGATCGGAACTGAAGGAACAATTGTTCCCCGATCATCGGCTCGGATCAGACAGCGGGACGCCGCGGACAGATCAGCCGTTCCACCAGATCAACCGCGCTGGCCATTGCTTCGCGACACCGCCAGTCACGCTGATTTCGGTTTCCGGCGACATTGGAAATTCCTCGAATGACCGTGAGCGGCACGTCAGCCAAGCGACACGCAAGCGCCACGGAAAACCCTTCCATTTCCTCGGCCACTGCGCCCGGGTACCGCTGGCATCGTCGCGTCACCTGCAGAGCGTCCGCTGCCGAACTGCAGACCGTCAACAGCAGTTCCGCTCGAGGCAGATCAGCATCACACTGCAGCGGGAGACGTTCTTCTGAACCACCTGCGGACTGCTGCGTGATTCCGCCGATTGAGTTTGCTGACTGCCGCCAGCCGAGCTCTGCTGCGCTGCGAAACCCTTCCGCCTCGCCGGCTCCGACACCATCCAACCCGACGGCTCGAAAACCATATGCCCTCCCGATGGCCAGTTCAGAGGTGTACGCTCCGGCGATTCCCGCCAGAATCACTCGTTCCGGCCGGTGATCGGCAATCAGTCGAGTACTCTGCACAGCCGCAGCGACGGGTCCGAAACCGCAGACTGCGATCTCGACATCCGGGAATGCCTGCAGGCGCTGATCGAGATCCGTCAGCGAGCGTTCGAATTCCGTCGGGATCAGAACGAGTGTTTTCATCATTCAGACCAAATTCAGACCAATTACGACCAGTCATTCACCGGACGACGCCGAAAGCTTCCGGAAGGTCTTCCGGTGCGTCAATTTGCACTGTCTTGTCCCGAGTGGTGTCGCCGCTGATCACCGTGACCTGCGAGCGCGGAACCTGGAACTGCTTTGCCAGGTATTTGATCAGGTGAGCATTCGCCTTGCCGTCGACGGGCGGTGCCGTGATGGAAATCTTCAGTCGGTCACCCATTAATCCCAGCACCTGATCTTTTGATGATCGCGGAGTCAGGCGAATCTGCAGCAGCAGGCTCGCTCCCAGCCAGCGAAAGTGGGATTGCGATTCCGTGGATGGCCTCTCAGTCATGATTGGGTGAGTCCGGGTCGGTCGTGCGTTTCAGGGGAGCCCGTTCCAGTGCGATCACATTGCCGCCGGAATCGCTCAGCAGCATACCGATAATTTTTCCGTCCGATACGGCGACGACGGGGGCTCCGTGCCACTGACTGAAGTCCACATCGCTTCCCGAAATCGACCAGGCGGTCGTTCGGTCTTCCAGAAACTCCGGATCGATGGCCTGAATCACGGGAGTGGCTTTTCCTTCAGTAACGGCACTGCGGACGGCCAGACATTCTTCGGGGACTTTGGGGATGCGAAATTCCTCCGGACCGATTCCTCCGGAAACCCCGGAAATCGGGATCTGAACGACGCCGTCCATCCGGTCCGTACACGCTGCGGTACTGATCCCGGTGCTGCTGGTGTGACTTCCGTCCGGTGACTGAACCTGAAAATCATTCAGCACCGGCTCTTCAGACCCCTCCGGAAATGTCGTGGGAAGCTGAGCTGTCAGCAGGGCTGTACCGCCGCGGTGTGTGATCAGAATTCCCTGCTGAACAAACGGCCTCTGGCGTTTGAGCCCCAGCAACGACGAACTCCGCTGGCCGGTAATGGTGACGGTTTCGGGCAAATTCAGTTCGATCAGGGGGACCGTCGAAGCGGACTCCAGCCATTCCTTCTCAGCTGTCTCGGCCACCCGAAAAACCTGACCATTCGTTACGTTGCCGTCGCTGCCCCCGGCCGGAGTGATCAGCGAAATTCCCCCCTGAAGGATGGTTTCGACAGACTGAGCAGTCAGTTTGATGCCGCTGAGTCCCACGTCCATCCCGAAACCGCTGTTGATCCAGAATTTCGAAGATGGTCGCAGCAGTCGCCGGTAGGCTCGATCGATCCTGGCTCCAAAGTCGACATGCCGCGCATCGGGAGACAGATTCACGGTCAGGACCTGCCCGACCGTCACGCCGCGCCAGGTGATCGGGGCTCCGGCATTGATCCCTCGACGATCATCACTTCGCAGAATCACTTCCAGTCCGCCCCCGGACAGTTCGTCGGGCGGTGCTGCTGACAGGCCGTCGAACATTCGCTGCCGAACCGCACCTGGTTCGGGTGGACTGACCGCGATGTATTTTGCTCCGACGGCCGTTTCCAGACCGCTGACTTCCGTCAGGCTGAACCGCGGCCGCACGATCCAGAAGCGGGTTCCTTCCCGGTCGAGGTTTCCGCCACCCGGGGTGAGTGTCACTTCTGCAGTGATGCCCGCGAGGCTTTCATTCAGAGTCACAGCGGTCACGCTTCCCACGTCGATTCCGCGGAACCGCACAGCGTCGCCGGACTTCAGGCCGTGACCTTCCGGAAAACGAATACTGATCACCGGGCCGGTTTCCGGCTGTGATCGCCATGCCAGCCAGCCAGCCAGAATCACACAGCCGACTGTGACCCACCACATCCGGGAATGAGTCAGGATGCCGCCAACGGCAGCCGCTTCCCGAATTTCTGCAACGGGAAACGCGAGCGGTACATGCGGCTGTTCGGCGGCTGTCGGGGACGTCTGAGACGTCGTGGATGCCGATTCGGAAACATCTCCGGCGGGCGGTGAATCGTCTGTCATGTTTCCTCCCAGATGGCGTGTGGGTCAAACGACAGCGACGCGATCATGCTCATCGTGACACACGCCACGAACGCCAGCACGGCCGGGCCGAATTCGAAATGAACGAGATTTCCGAGCTTCACCAGCATCACCAGAAACGCCAGCAGCATCACGTCCATCATGCTCCACTTGCCCACATGTTCCATGATGCGCAGCGTCGTTGCTTTGTGTCGGCGGTGCAGGAAATTCAGAAGGCTGAGTTCCAGCAGCAGCACGATCTTCGTCAGCGGAAACACGATTGAGAACAGCAGCACGACGCCTCCGACCAGCCAATTTCCGTGACTCAGCAGATCAATCGTGCCCCCCAGAATGCTGGACTGCTGCCGATGTCCCAGCTTTTCGATCTGCAGAATCGGACACAGCACCGCCGGCCAGAACAGAGCAAACGCGGCCAGAGCACAGGCTGCGGTGCGACTGGAAGCCGTCCGCCGACAGCCGGGTTTTGAAATGCGAGCTCCGCACCGGGTACAAACAGCCTGCTGCCCGGCGACGAGTTCCGGCAGTCGATGAATCAATCCGCAACAGTGACAGGCTCGATGTTCCATCGCTCACAAGACCAGACGATCAGATTTGAAGACCGGGCCCTCGACGCAGGTACGACGATAATCCCAGGTTCCGTCGTCTTCCCGAACTTTTGTCACGCAGCTGAAACAGGCTCCAAACCCGCAGGCCATGGGTGTTTCCAGCGACAGCCAGCACGGGATCTTCTGCTGTTCGCAGATTTCTGCGACAGCCTTCATCATGGGTTCGGGTCCGCAGCAGTACACGTGGACTCCGTCTCTCCCGGCGTCCAGCTGCTGTTGCAGCAGTTCGGTCACGAATCCGTGGTGTCCGAAGGTGCCATCGTTTGTCGCTACATGCACCTTCAGGCCGGGAATCTGAAAATCTTCCAGACCCGCAACGTAGTCCTTCGACCGAGCACCATAACACAGGACGACCTCTGAAATCCCCCGAGCCCGCCATCGACGTTCGTCGCCGTACTGCTGGTGCCCCAGAGCTTCCCGAGCGACGGCCCGAAACGGCGTTTGCCCGATTCCCCCGGCGACACAGATCAGACGGTCGCACTCGGGCTGCGGAAAACCATTTCCCAGCGGCCCCCAGATCTCCACTTCCGTGCCCTGCGTCCAGCGGCTCATTCGACCCGTCAGCTTCCCGACTTCAACGAAACCAAATTCGACACCGGCCGGATTTCCCCCTTCGTCGCTCCACGTGTCATACAGCGCAAACGGGCGGCCCAGCAGAGGATCACTGCCGACCGCTGGCCGAATCATGAAGAACTGACCCGGAACGATGCGGCACGCCAGCTCGGGATGCCTGAGTCGCACGGCCCAGGTGTGCCGAGCCATCGGACGGAGGCTCTCAACCTGAGCCGTCCGCTGACGAGCTTCCGCGACCATTCCCGGAAGACAGTCCTGGTTCGCCTCTGACATGATTCCCGAATCTCCTGAAAACCGATGCACTGACAACGGGCAAACGATACTTCCTGATGCGAACACTGACGCCCGTCTCTCGCCCAGATTAGCACTCGCCTGCCTTGGGAAAAAGTGAGACGGCTTTCGCTGCAAGGCTTCTTTGGGTTTGGCCGGGGTGAAGAGCCGAGGTCCCCTGTCGCGCTCCTGTGGCCGATATTTTACAGTTTTTGGTTTTCAGATACGCTGCACCATCCGTTCGCTTCCTGCCCGCTGAAAGCTGAGATTATGTCCGGTTTGGTTCCCTCAAGTCCGGTTCCCTGCCGCAAGCTGGTGAAGACTCGGATCATTGCCACGGTCGGCCCTGCGTCAGAAGATGCCGAAACTCTTCGGGAGCTGATTGTCGCCGGAGTTGATATTTTTCGCCTGAATTTTGCTCACGGCAGTCATGAATGGCTGGGAGGAATTCTGCAGAGAATTCGGACGGTTTCGGCAGAGCTGAATACTCCTGTGGGTGTGCTGGGCGATTTGTCGGGGCCCAAAATTCGCCTTGGAGAAATCGTCGATGGCGAAGTCCGGTGCCGGGACGGAGCAACCGTGAGATTCGTTCGGGAAGGTGAACCGCCCGGACCGCTGGACCTGACCTGCACCTACGAAAAGCTGATCGACGACGTGAGCCCCGGCGATCGAATTCTGCTCGCAGACGGGACTGTTCGACTGGTGGTGACCGAAAAACACTCGGATGGAAAGTCCATCAGCTGCCTGGTGGTTCAGCCCGGCATGATTCGCAGTCGCCAGGGTGTCAACCTGCCTGGAGTGGCACTCAGTACGGCCAGCGTCACCGAAAAGGATCATGATGACCTGAAGTGGGCTTTGCAGAACAGCCTCGATTTTATCGGACTCAGTTTCGTCCGCAGTGCTCATGACATTTCCTACCTGAAAAGTCTGATCGCCGCCGAGAAACCTGCTGTTGTGCCAACCGTCGTCGCCAAGATCGAAAAAACCGAAGCCATTGCTGATCTGGACAGCATTCTTCAGGTCACAGATGCCGTCATGGTCGCTCGGGGCGATCTGGGAGTCGAAGCCGAGATCACTCAGGTGCCGATTCTGCAGAAGGAAATCATTCGCCGCTGCAATCGAGCGAGAATTCCGGTGATCACAGCCACTCAGATGCTGGACAGCATGACCAACAATGACCTGCCGACTCGGGCTGAAGTCAGCGACGTAGCGAACGCGGTCATTGACGGGACCGACGCCGTGATGCTGTCCGGCGAAACGGCCATCGGACGTCACCCCGTCGTCTGCGTGCGAATGATGGACCGAATTGTCGAGGAAACCGACCCCTACGCCAAAGCCGTGGAAGGAACCACTGACGATGCCGAATTCCGCCGAGCCAATCCGATCACGGAAGCCGTTTCCCGAGGGGCTACGGTCGTCGCGACAGAACTGAATGCCGACCTGATTGTCATCGCCACGGATTCGGGCCGAACGGCTCTGGCTCTTTCCCGCCTGCGAAGCCGCGTCCCGATTCTGGCCGTCACCCATCGCGAAGATACGGCTCGGAAACTCAGCCTGTATTGGGGCGTCACCAGCGTGGAAACCTGTCTGGTCCGACAGTCGGCAGACGTCCTGCTGAAGTACGTGGTCGAATGGGGCCAAAACAACCAGATCCTGAAATCCGGCAGCCGCATCGTCGTCGTGGGCCACACCGACTGGCTCGGAACCGGCCACGACCTGATGATGGTCCACGTCGTTCAGTAGCGGGCAGTGTCTGTGAGCCCCCTGCGTCAGCTGAAGCGCTCTTGATCTTCATCGCTCGTTCAATTGCCTGACCGGCGTTGTCACCTGGTCGGTGTCGGGTCCCCAAAACCCCCGTCGCCGCGGCCGTCTTTGCCCAGACCCTTCGGTGCCGCTGGTCGCCCCGCGGCGTCGTTCTTTCGAGTGGCTGATGGTGAAGGACGACCGGATCCGTTGGCCGGGTCGTCGGTCCGGCCTTCCAGCAACGGGCCTCGGCCCTGCGAACGACGAGCTGCCAGTGCCTGAGCGTACGCTTTGAGCTCTCCGGCATTCAGCCCGCCATCGCCGTCTTTATCGAACGTCAGGGCGAACTTCAGAATCTGAGCCGGATCCAGCGGCGAACCGATTTCCTGCGATGCTGCCCGGCGTCCGCCCCGCCGTCCGGGGGTGTTTTCCGAAGATTCTGATGTCGGGGCCTGGCTGTTTCGCTGTTGCATGGCTGCTGATTCGATCTGCGTCAGTTCCGACACATCCAGAACTCCGTCGGCATTCTGATCGTGCTGACGGATCAGTTCCCCGAGCTTCCCGGGAAGTTCCGAGGCCGACAGGGTTCCGCTGCCGTCGCGGTCCAGCGACAGCATTCGCTGCACATATGCTGACGGGCCACCCAATGCAGACTCCGGCATCTGCGAGAACACCATTTCCGCACCGAGCGCGATGATCAGGCCCGCGCCCAGAATTGTTCGCAACATCGGTGACATCATTGCTGCCTCCTGATCTGCCTGAGCCTCGTTGTCTGTCAATATTCGAATGAGTGATTGTAGGACGGTCTTTTCAGACCATCTTCATGAGCTGACGGCCTGGAAAGGCCGTCCTGCTGTTCAAATCATGGCCGACACTGCACTCGTGGTCATCCGACGCCCTGTCCCGTCAGCCGGTTGCTGCCGCCGGAGCGAGTTTCCTGGGCCGCCGCTGATTCAGGACTCCGGCTTTCCACTGCAGACAGGCGTGTCCCGCGGACATGTGATCGGCGATTTCCGACATGCAGATTCCGGCTCCCAGCAGAATCACATGGTCACCGTCGCTGAGAGGCTGCAGCGAGTTCCTCTGAAGAACTTCGTCCATCCGGGACAGCAGCGTCGGAATGGAACACGAAATCGTGTTCCCGTACGTTTCCAGGTTATTCAGGACCTCGATCTGCGGGTATTCCGTTCGGACCGCGGCCATCAGAGCTTTCAGCAGTTTTCCGCTGGGCTGGTGGGGAGCGACAACGACTCGCTGGCCGATGTGATGGTCCAGACTGTCGACCGCCTGTCGCAGCTGATCGAGCATCAGTTCGATGCCGTTCAGAAAGACGGGTTCCGCATTCATCCGCATCACCGTCCGCTGACACCGATGGCCTCCGAAATCGAAGACTTCCGTGGCATCTCGCTGAAATAACGGTTCCGGATTCGGTCGGCGACTGTCCGGGATGTGAAAATCACCGCTGCTGATTCTGTGGATCGGCACTCCGCAGCCAACCTCAAGCACCGCCGCTGTGGCTCCGGCGGAGACGATGCCGCAGAACAAACGATCCGACGCGTCGTGCCAGTATTCCGGCGTTTCGACAGAAATCAGGGCGATGCGAGCACGCTCCGGCTGACCATCCAGATGACGAACTCCGTCTGTCAGCAGCTTCAGAAATCCGGCGCATCCGTGGCTGCTGGCTTCGATTCGTCCTTCCGGCAGCCCCAGAGCTGCTTCCAGCCGTTCCGCCAGTCGAAGACAGGCCTGAGGATCGACGTGGGAATGACAAAACAGAATCTGCTGGAAATCGGTCGGTCGCAGTCCCGTCGCTCGCTCCAGACGTTCGAAAATCGCCTGGGCCAGATCAATCGGCTGCACGCCCTGCTGAAGAACTCGGCGACTGCTGATCCCGGTCGACTTCTGGATGGCATTCAGACCGGAAAAGCCGGTTGCTCCCCCAAGTCGGGACAGTTCCAGCACGTCGTCATTGGAAAGCATCCGGTACAGTCGCTGATCGCCAAAAGCGTCCACGACGTCCGTCAGCCCCAGCGACACGTTTTCCCGAAAAGCCTCGTCCCCCACGAATCACCCTGCCTGCCGCTTCGGCACCTTTTCGTCACCCGACCAACCGGTTTCCCCGCCGGTTGTTCGGAAAGGTTAGCAGGTATTTCACGAATAGAAAGCACCGGTTTTGCGGTTTGATCTCCCGGGAACAATGTCTTCCACCGAAAACCGGTCACCTTGCCTGATTTGTGCCCTTCCCAGCGCCACCGATCGCTATCGGAACTTTTCTGTGACCGATTTCGGCCACTCTCCACACTCAACGGCTTCAGAAGCGGCTGTTTTGACGGCGAGAATCGCTGACGCTTGCCCGGTTTTCCGATCGCGGACGCGTTACCAGATCTGGATGCGGTCGGCCGGTGCTTTGTACAGCTTGTCTCCGGGTTTGACGTCGAAGGCGTCGTAAAAGGCGTCGAGATTCGAAACCGGGCCGTTTGCTCGAAATGCTGAGGGTGAATGGGGGTCAATCACCAGCCGCCGAATCAGTTCTTCTTCCCGATACAGCCGTCGCCAGATCTGAGCCCACCCGAAAAAGAATCGCTGGACCCCCGTTTGACCGTCAATCACCGGAGCTGGTTTGTCTTTCAACGACAACTGATAGGCCTTCAGAGCGATCGCCATTCCGCTCAGGTCGGCGATGTTTTCCCCGAGTGTCAGCTGCCCGTTCAGCTTCTTTCCGGGCAGAGCTTCATAGTTTTCGAACTGACTCACCAGTTTTCCGGCCAGCGCCTCGAAAGCGGCTCTGTCCTTGTCGGTCCACCAGTTCACCAGGTTTCCGTCCGCATCGTATTTGCTGCCCTGGTCGTCAAATCCGTGACTGATTTCATGTCCGATCACAGCTCCGATCCCACCATAATTGGCGGCATCGTCAGCATCGGCCGTGAAAAACGGGGGCTGCAGGATCGCGCCGGGAAACACGATTTCGTTCTGGCTGGGGTTGTAATACGCATTGACCGTCTGAGGTGTCATCCCCCACTCCGTCCTGTCGACGGGTTCGTTCAGCTTGTCGATCATCCGCTGATGTTCAAATTCCGCTGACCTCCTCAGGTTCCCCAGCAGGTCATCGGGAGAAATTTCCAGCCGGGAATAGTCCCGCCATTTCACCGGATAACCGATTTTTGGTGAGATGGTCTGCAGCTTCTGCAAAGCCTTTTGCTTGGTTTCGTCCGTCATCCATGTCAGCTTTCCGATGCTGCTTTCGTAGGCTTTCATCAGGTTGCTGACCAGTTCGTCCATCCGTTCCTTGGCTTCCGGACGAAAATGCTGCTCGACATACAGCTGACCGACGGCTTCGCCCAGTACGCCAAAATCGCCGGCTCCGGCTCCGCCCGTGGCGTCGACAGCGCGTTTCCAGCGAGGCTGCTGCTGAGGAATTCCGGCCAGTTCGCGGTCATGAAGTTCGAAATGAGCATTCACGAAGGGCGGCGTGAGGTACGGGGCGGCACTGTCCAGCAGATGGAAGGTCAGATAGGCTTTGGCCACCTGAACGTCGGTTTCGTCGGCGATCGTTTCCAGCCCTTCGAAAAAGCTGGGCGTCATCACGTTGACTTCCTTCAGATCAGGCACCCCGGCGGCTTCGAAGAAGATCGGCCACGGCAGTGCAGGCGTGAGCGTCGAGAGATCCTCGACCTGATATTTGTTGTACCGCTTGTTGGCGTCCCGCAGCTCGGTCTTCGTCCACTGAGCTTCGGCCAGACGAGTCTCCAGCGCCAGAATCTGCTCGGCTTCCTCCGCCCCGTAAGACGACTCCGCCAGACGAAACAGCTCTGTGATGTAGGCTTTCAGTGCTTCCCGAGCCTTCCGGTACTTTTCTTCGTCTTCGAGGTAATAATCTCGGTCGGGCAGAGTCGTGCCGCTTTGAACAACCGCTGCCAGATGCCGGTTCGAATCTTTCGGATCCGCATCGACAAAGAAGCCGACCGGGCCGCCAACGCCGATTTTCTGCTGAGTTCCCAGGTGCCGAAAGACGTCCTCCATGTCGTTCAACCGAGCGATCGCCGCCAGATCTTCCGCCAGCGGTGTCATTCCGGCGGCCCGAATCGCGTCTTCGTTCATGAAACTGCGGTAAAAGTCACCGACTTTCTGGCTGTTTTCATCTCGGGGCGTTTTCGCTGATTCTTCGATGATCGAACGAATATTTTCCCGAGCAGCATCGTCCAGGGCGGTAAACGACCCGTAGTTGGATTTGTCTTCCGGGATTTGTGTGCTGAGCAGCCAGCGGCCGTTGACATGTTGATACAGGTCGTCCTGCGGCCGGACTGAGCGGTCAAACCCGTCCGGATCAATGCCGGAAAACAGGTCGTCTGCGGTCACCATCGAACCTGACAGGCTTGCAAACAAGCCACTCAGAATCAGGACTTTTCTTAACATCTTTGATGCTGCCTTCCGGTGTTGGAACTGATTTGGACCGGACGGGATGCCTCCTGATCTCGCCAGCCTCCGTGACCTGAAAGCTAAAGTTCCGTCCGTCGGCTGGCAAGTCTGCTGCTGTCTTTTGCAGGGGATGACAATCGCCAATCCGCCGGACTGATGCGAAGTCTTTCAGTATTTGACCCCAACTTCAGACTGGAGTTGATTTTGTCAGCTGCGTGTTCGCCTTACACTTTCCCCGCCCGAATTCTACGTTTTCCTGTCGGTCACGGGCTGCCTGTCGCGGCAACCATCCCTGTTTCTGAATTGGCTGAGCTTCCGATGAAGAATGACTTTTGTCTGCTGACCCTGCCTCTGTTGCTGCTCTTCGGCTGCGGCCATCCGAACGATTCTTCCAGCCGCGTTCCCTCGGAACTTCTTCCTTCTCCCGATCAGCCTGACGATCCGGCCGCTGTGGAAGCTCTGGAAGCGGCGGGTGCGACGCTGCGGCGAAATGGTGACGGAAACATCATCGAAATCAGCTTCAAAGACTCTCCGGCGGACGGTGCCGTTCTGGCTCATGTGAAGGTGTTGAAACATGTCAGCTCGCTGTTGCTGAACGACATGAATCTTTCCGTCCCCGACGCTCCGGATGGCCAAAAACCTGTCAGCGGACTCGACCATCTCACTGGCTGGACCAGCCCGATCACCAATCTTGACCTTCGCGGCTGCCCGATTGGAAATGATGCTCTTGCCGCGATTTCCGGCCTCAAGACTCTCAAAGCACTCCGCTTCAGCGGTGCTTCCGGAGCGACTACCGTGGACGACGGCGGTATGGTTCATCTCTCCGGCCTCACCAACCTCAAAGTGCTGGCTCTGGACGGCTTGTGGGTCAGTGAAATCGGTTTGGAATCGCTGAAGCTGGTGAAGTCTCTTGAAGAGCTGTATCTGAAGAGCACCACCATCAGCGACGATGGTTTGAAGCTGCTCGCCGATTTTCCAGCCCTGCAAAAGCTTCGTCTCGCCTTCAATCAGATCTCTGATGACGGACTGGCTCATTTGTCACCGCTCACCCAGCTGACAGAATTGGATCTCAGCGAAAACGCTCTCCTGACCGACGCCGGATTGGCTCACCTCTCTCCCTTGACGTCCCTTAAGAAACTGAATCTGTGGCGAGTTGCCGTTTCTGATGCCGGTGTCGCTCACCTCGCACCACTTGTTCACCTGGAATGGCTGAATCTGGATAATACTCAGCTTTCGGATGCCGGTTTGCCGTCACTGGCGAACATGAAACAGCTGACATTCCTGCATCTTGGTTCGACGACGGTTTCGGACAAGGGGCTTCCGTCACTGGAAGGTTTGACTGCCCTGAAGGATCTCAAGGTCACCCGAACAGCGGTCACTGAAGCCGGTGTCAAAGCCCTGCAGCCCAAACTTCCCGACACCAGAATTCAGCTGCTGTATATCGAGGGTCAGTGATTTCTTCTGTCCTTGGATTTATCAACACTTGTGTTAACCGTTGCCGGTTTTTTAAGGTCCTCGCCTGCATGGTGGATGCCCTTTGGTTCACCGTCGATGTTGTTTCACGAGTGGAGCCTTCTGAACCCTCCTGATTTCCCGCCGACTTCCTTCACTTTCCTGGGTGTTTTTCCGTTGGTTATTCACCTCGACATTCCTGCTCTAACCTGTTCCGGATCAACAACTTCCTTCTGACGACCCTCGCGTTATCAACAACCGTTCTTCGCTCTACTACGACTACTACTTTCTATTTTTCCTTGTGTCTCTTTTTTCCAAAACTCTGACTGTCGCTCACCCGTGACCTCTTCAGAAACCTGAGAACAAGACTTTTGTTCGCTCTGAATCTGTTTCTCGTTTGCCGCGTTTGCCTTTTCCAAGCACCACCGTGGCGTTTTTGTGCGACTGTTCAGATGGCGGTCGAGTACAGCCCACGTCGGCTGTTTTCTTTGAACGGTTCGGACGTCTGCTTCACTGAAAGCTTCTGATGGCTGTTTCCCGCAGCCTGTCTGGTATCATCCTTTCCCGGTGTCGGATGACTTCTCATCGGCCGCCTTTGTGATGGAGAGTCGGGTCATGGTTCTGAAGACCAGTCTGATCAGCAGTGTGTTTGTGGCAGCGATTCTGCTGACATTTCCAACCGCTTTTTCCAGGAGCCCTTCGACGATGGAAGAAAGAGCATCCGACCGGAAGAAGGCAGAGTTGTTGTTTTCACAGAACAACTTCGCAGAAGCCGAGACGCTTTACCGGCAGCTGGCGGTCGACGCTGACAATACCGATGCAGCGTTGGCGAAAGATTTTTACTCGACATGGCTCTGTTTGCAGCGGCTGGGGCGAATCCAGGAATTTGACGCGACGATGGAAGAGAGCCTGAAGGCTCATCCCAACAGCTGGGCTCTGAAGCACAGAATCGCCGGTATGGTCGCGAACGGAGAAGTGGATTCTCAGGGGTTCATGATCGCCGGGGAATTCGAGCGAGGTGGACATCGCGGAGGGGGGAAATGGGCGAGCAGTGCCGTCAGAGATCGCGTTCGGGCTTTGCAGCTGATGAAGCAAGCGATCGCTCAGGCAGAAGAAGACGCCGGAGCGACGGCAGGGGAAAAGGGGGAACTCTATTTCACGTTGGCAAAACTGCTGGGGAGTCAGAGATACGGGCAGGCATGGAGGCTGCAGCAGCTAACCGATTTGAAGACGCTGCCGGATTACGAAGAGAACGGAGAAGGATACGGTTTCCGAGGGAGATACTGGAGAGGTTCAGAGGACAAGGGAGCCCCCGTCGATGACCAGGGGAACCCGGTGCTGTACAAAGTGCCGGAATCATGGGAGAAGGCAGCATCAGACGGCGAACGCTGGCGGTGGGCTCTGGCAAAAGCAGCAAAAGCCGATGAGAAAAGGATCAGCGAGGCTGATTTGCAGTGGGCGGAGTTTCTGATTGGTCAGTTTGGCGTCGAAGGACAGGCGGTCCCTCTGATCGGCCGTGAACAAGAGGAGACCGCAGAGCTGGTGAAGGTCCACGAACTGGCGGATTCGGAGACGTATGCTCGATTAGCCACAGGGGAACGCAGACTGACGCTTCCGGAGGAATTCAACCATCTGTCGGTGCTGAACCGAGTGATCAGCCGAGGCGATGCACAGAAGCGGGAGGCGCTGGAACAGCTGCACGGATGTCGCATGAACCGTCACCAGTATCCACAGGCGGCGGAATTACTGAAAGAGCTGAAGAAGCTCGCAAGGAATGATGAAGAAAGGAAGCAGATTCAGAGTCAGATCGATCAGATCGAACAGCCGCTGGGACAGTTTCAGAACGTCAATGTTCAGCCAGCAGGAAAAGAGCCGACTTTTGAACTCAGGTATCGAAATGCTAAGGAGATCAGTTTCGAGGCCCGAGCGATCGACATCGAGGCGTTTCTGAGCGATACGAAGGAGTATTTGCAGAGTCGGCCGGAGCAGCTGGACCATCAAAAGCTGCAGATCGAGAACGTCGGCATCGGGGTGATGACAGCGGGAGCGAAGAAGTATGTCCCGGAGGTGTCGGCGACGTGGAAGGTCGGGTTGAAGCCGCCGGAACAGCATTTTGATGCGATCGAAACGATCAGCGTCCCGGTCAGGTCAGCCGGAGCCTACCTGGTGACGGGAAAGGTGCAGGGAGGAAACGAGCTGCAGATGGTGATATGGGTAGCGGATACAGCGATCACGAGGAAGAGAATCGAAGAAGGCGTTTTGAATATCGTCAGCGATGCGGTGACAGGAGCACCGGTGGCCGGAGCGGAGATGGAATTCTTCGGCTGGAGGCAGGAACGGCAGGGAAACACCCCGAAATATATGATCAGGACAAATCGATTTGCTGATCGAACAGATGATGATGGACTTTGTATCCCGGATCCGAGGCAACTGGCTGTCGGCAACAACTGGCTGACGATCGCGAGGACCAAAGACGGTCGGCTGGCGTACGACGGATTCAACGGTGTCTGGAATCCGCAGAAGCTGCAGCCGCTGAACTACAGTCCGGTGAAAGTCTTTCGATCACTGATCGACCGGTTTATCGTCCCGGAGACGAGGTGAAGTATCGTCTGTGGGTTAGGCGACCGAGATTCAGTCAGGATGATGCCGAGTTCGCCGATCAGACACTTCAGCTGGAACTGCGAGATCCCAAAGGTGAGGTCGTGGAAACCAGGTCGGTCCGGACAGACCGGTGGGGAGGAATCGACGGACAGTGGCAGACGACCAAAGGGCGACGCTTGGCACCTATCAGTTGATGGTGGGTCGAATGGTCAAAGTCCAGCGACAGCGGCGGGAAAACGGCAGAGTCGTGACGGAGACGGAAGAGGTGCTGACCGGCTTAGGAGGTGGGAATTTTCGGTTGGAGGAATATCGGAAGCCGGAATACGAAGTGAAAGTGGAAGCGCCGACCGAGCCGGTTGAGCTGGGGAGAAGATAGAGGCGACCGTGAAGGCGGCTTACTATTTCGGAGCACCGGTGACCGATGCTCGGGTGCATTACAAGGTCGAGCGAACAAAGAAAGACGGTCGATGGTATCCGGAAGCACGCTGGGACTGGTTGTATTCACCGGGATACTGGTGGTTTGCACCGGACTACACGTGGTATCCCGGATGGAACAGATGGGGTTGTGTAGCGCCGAGACCGTTCTGGATCGGCTGGAATGCTGATCCGCCGGAGGTCGTAGCACAGGGTGACGCGCAGATCGGTGAAGATGGTCGCTTCAGCTTCGAGATCGACACAGGAACCGCGAAGGAACAGCATCACGACAGCGATCATTCTTACAGCATCACGGCTGAAGTCGTTGACCAGTCACGAAGAACGATCATCGGTACCGGACAGATTCTGGTGGCAAGGGAGCCTTACCGAGTTTTCGTGTGGACCGACCGCGGGCACTATCGGACAGGTGATACGGTCACAGTGGGAGTTCAGGCGAGAACAGCGGACGGGCAGCCGGTGAAAGGGGCGTCCGGACAATTGATGCTGAAAGCCGTGAAGGAACAGGAAGGAAAAATCGTCGAAAGGATCGTGTCTGAACAGGAAGTCACCACAGACGAACATGGTCAAATCAGTCAGAAACTGGTGGTGCCTTCTTCGGGACAATATCGATTGTCAGTGGTGCTGAACGATTCAAAAGGCCATCGTCAGGAAGGTGGCTATGTGTTCTTTGTTCAGGGACCACAGGAGGACGGACGAGGATACAGGTTCAACGATTTGGAACTGATTACTCAGGAAAAGGAGTATCAGCCTGGCGACACAGTGAAGCTCCAGATCAACACGAATCAGGCAGACAGCACGGTGCACCTGTTTATTAGGCCGATGCAGGGGCTGTGTCCGAAACCGCGGGTGATTCGAATCCCCGGGAAGTCGACGACATTCGATCTGGAAATCCAACCGGATGATCAGCCAAACATCTTTGTCGAAGCGCTCACCATTTCCAACGGGCGGCTGCACAGTGAAGTGAAGGAAATCGTCGTGCCGCCGGTTCGGAAGGTGGCGAGCGTGGAAGTGATCTCGCCTCAGGATAAATACCGTCCCGGTCAGACAGCGACAGTCAGACTGAAGCTGACCGAAGAGAACAACCGACCGCTTGTCGGCAACACGGTGATCAGCGTTTATGATGCCAGCGTGGAGTACATCGCCGCCAATACGACTCCCGATATCCGGTCTTTTTTCTGGGAGGTTCGCCGTCATCATCACGTAGGAAATCAAACAACACTGAACCGACAGACATGGCCATCGTCAAACATCGATATGCAGATGCTGGCAGGCCCGGGGATTCACATGCTAGGGGTGCAGCACGAATACTTTGGGTACGCGAGGCAGGCAGGAACGGGGATCATGCGAGGCGGGGCACTTAGAAAGAGCAGCTCGCAGTTTTTCTCAGAGGCAGACAGTTTAGGAGCCGTGCCGATGGCCGCAGCAGCGGCGCCGGAGGAGCGTGCCAGCATGATCGGCGGAGGTGGAGCAGCCGCCACCGTCGAGCCGACAGTCAGAAGCGAATTCGCAGACACCGCTTTCTGGTCGGGGAGCGTCACAGCGGATCGGAACGGGGAAGTCGAAGTCTCGTTCAAAGTGCCGGATAATCTGACGACTTGGAAAATCAAGGCGTGGGCGCTGGGCGATGGAACCCGAGTCGGTTCAGGAAGCTCGGAAATCATCAGCAGCAAAGACCTGATCATCCGGCCACAGGTGCCGAGATTTTTCACTGAAACTGACCAGATCACGCTGTCTGCTGTCGTCCACAATTATCTGGAAACAGCCAAACCGACGACCGTGATTCTGGAAACAGAGGGCGGACAGCTGGAGCCGCTGACTTCCGTTCAGCAGACGGTGTTGATCCCGGCGGGTGGGGAACAACGGGTCGACTGGAATGTTCGAGTAACGGCATCCGGGACCGCGACCGTGCGGATGAAAGCGCTGACAGATGAAGAATCCGATGCCGCTCAGCAGAAGGTCCCCTGTCACGTCCATGGGATTCTGAAGACCGAAAGCTTTGCGGGTGTCATTCGGCCAGGGCAGCAGACCGCAGCAGTCGTCAACATTCAGGTTCCGACAGCCCGAATCGAGGAACAGTCACGGCTGGAGGTTCGTTTCAGCCCGACGCTGGCTGGAGCGATGATCGATGCACTGCCGTATCTGCTGGAATATCCCTACGGCTGCACGGAACAGACGCTCAACCGATTTCTTCCCGCCGTGATCACTCAGGCAACGCTGAAACGAATGAACGTTGACCTGGCAGCGATTCGGGAGAAAAAGACGAACCTGAATTCGCAGCAACAGGGCGCAGCAGCCGAACGAGCAGCCCAGTGGAAACGGTACGATCGGAATCCGGTGTTTGATGAGCAGGAAATGGAGCAGATCATCAGAACCGGAGTCGGTGACCTGACGGAGAAGCAGCTCAGTGACGGCGGCTGGGGCTGGTTCAGCGGCTATGGCGAGCATTCTTCCGCCCACATGACGGCTCAAATCGTTCATGGCCTGAACATCGCGAAGAAGAATGGAGTACCCGTTCTGGATGATGTTCTGCAGCGAGGAGTTCAGTGGCTGCAGAACAGTCAGGCAGAAGCGCTCAAGGAACTGAAGGAAGGAGACTGGCGTCGAGAACATCCGAAGGCGCCGCATCGGAATCAGGGGTCTCGCGACCGGGCAGAGAACATCGATGCTCTGGTGGCGTTTGTACTGGCCGGACAGAACGTGAACAGTTCGGAGATGACTGACTACCTGTATCGCGACCGAGGACACCTGTCAGCATACGCTCTGGCATTGACCGGACTGGTGCTGCATCAGGGCCAGGATCAGGAACGGTCGACGATGGTTCTGCGGAATATCGAACAGTTTCTGCAGAAGGATGGAGAAAACCAGACGGCGTGGCTTCAGCTGCCGCAGAACCAGTGGTGGTACTGGTATGGAAACGAAAACGAAGCGATGGCTCGATATCTTCAGCTGTTGATTCGTATGCGGCCAGCCGACGAGACGGCACCGCAGCTGGTGAAATACCTGCTGAACAATCGACGACACGGGACCTATTGGAACAGCACCCGAGACACTGCTCTGGTGGTCGAAGCCTTTGATGAATACCTCGCGGCGACCGGTGAAGATCATCCGTCGATGACAGTGGAGATACTGGTTGACGGCCGACAACAAAAGACCGTGGCGATCACGCCGGAGAATCTGTTCACATTTGACAATGCCATGGTGCTGTCAGGGGACGCGGTGAAGGCCGGAACACATCGCATCGAAATCCGTCGAACCGGGACGGGACCGCTGTATTACAACGCTTACCTGACAAACTTCACGAAGGAAGAATCGATTTCAGCGACGGGTCTGGAATTGAAAGTTGATCGCAGGTTTTATCGATTGGAACGTGACGATCGGCAGACAGGCGTGCAGGGAGATCGGGGGCAGGTGGTGAGTCAGCAGACGGCAAATTACCGAAGAATCCCGCTGGAGAACCTGAGCTCCGTGCCGGGAGGAACTCTGGTGGAAGTCGAACTGGTGGTCGAAAGCAAGAACGACTACGAGTACCTGCTTCTTGAAGACCGAAAACCCAGTGGATTTGAACCCGATGATCAGCGGAGCGGATATATCTTCGAGGGGCTGCGAGCCTACCGGGAATTGCGGGACGAACGAGTCAGCTTTTTCCTGAGTGATCTGGCTCGGGGACGTCACAGCGTGAGCTATCGACTGCGAGCCGAAACGCCGTCACAAATGGTCTCAGCGCTCCCGGCGGCGATACAGGGGATGTACGCTCCGGAACTGGTGGGCAACAGCAACGAATTTAAGGTGAGGGTTGAGGAAAAGGCGGAGTAGCGGTGGACAAAGAAATCGAACAGAAAAAACTGTTCAGTTGTTTTGTAGTCGCGAATCGGAAACCGGCAGGCTAACATCGACGGCGGCGGGGTTGACCATAAGCCGAGAAGGGGCAGCCAATGGCCGGAATGATCATAGACGATGGCGGTTTTCCGGAGGGAGAAGAGTTCGGAAAGGCACCAACCCTGATTTCTCAGGTAGAGCCCCCGGTCTTTGTCACTGAACCGCCCGTGCTTCCGAATCCACGTTACGAAGTTGGCGAGCTCCTGCAGACGGGAGGCACCGGGGCGGTTTATCGAGCTCGGGACAGACGGCTGGCACGCGACGTCGCGGTGAAGGTCCAGCGGTTGGATCCGAAGCGTCATCCGGAAGCCGTCGCCGGATATGTGAACGAAGCCCGGATCATGAGCTACCTGTCGCATCCGGGTGTGATACCGATTTACGACAGCGGAGACAGTGAGGACGGCAGACCGTTTTACATCATGAAACTGGTGGAAGGGGCGACGCTGCTGGATCTGGTGAATCGACAGTCCGCAGGAGCCGCTCGACTTCTGGAAATTTTCTCCGATGTCTGCCAGACCATGGCCTATGCTCATTCCCGAGGTGTGGTGCATGCCGACCTGAAACCAGCCAATATCATGGTTGGAGAATACGGCCAGGTGTACGTGATGGACTGGGGACTGGCGAGATTTCCGGCTCAGCCGGTGCAGACGGAAAACGCCTGTCCGATCTGGTTCAGCTGGGCCGCACATCAGACCGGTGGCGTCAGCGGAACGCCAGGGTATATGTCTCCGGAACAGGCCCGAGGAGAAATCCTTGACGCGCGCACCGACGTCTTTGGTCTCGGAGGGATCCTGAGCGAAATACTGCTGGGACAACCGCCCTATCAGGGGACCACCGTCAAGGAAATTTATCGTCGTGCACTGGCGGGCTGGATCGACCCGACACTCGAACGACTTGAGAACACAGAGACTGATCGAGTTCTGGTGGCGCTGGCCAAGAAGTGCCTGGCTCCGGACCGCGAACAGCGACCGCCGGATGGGAAAGCAGTCGCACGAGAAATCGCTCGGTATCAGGAGTTCACGCTGCAGCAGGCCGAAAGTGACATGAATCGATTTTTCGAGCTGTCACTCGACCTGTTCTGCATCGCTGATTTCGAAGGCTATTTCAGACGAATTAACGGGAATTTTCACCGTATACTGGGGCACAGCGAAGCGGACCTGATGAGTCGGCCGTTTCTGGAATTCGTCCATTCCGAAGATCAGCAGGAGACCATCGACTGCATGAGCGTTCTGCGGGAAGGACAACCGGTGGTGCGATTTCAGAATCGATATCGCACCGCCACCGGTGATTATCTCAGGCTGGAATGGACGGCAAAGGCCATAGAGTCAGAAGGTCTGATCTTTGCCGTGGCCCGAGACGTATCGGATGTCCGAAAAGCGAAAGCCTGTCTGCACAGCTATTCGTGAATCGGCAGGACATAGCTCATGGCACCAATGGCCTGGCCTTTCGGAACGTCCTTGTAGTTCTCGTGGCAGACGATGCACTTGTCCATCACCACGGGAATCGCGGTGGCCGCATGCAGATAACGTTTCTGGTCACGGACAATCACTTCATCGTAGGCCGGCTTGCCGGCCAGCAGTTGCTTGATTGCTCGCTGTTCGAAACCTTCAGACGGAGCATTTTCCGGGTTGTAGGGTTCACCGGATGCATCAACCAGGCGAACTTTATGCCAGCCTTTCTCTTCAACGGCCTTGAACAGAGCTTTAAAAGCACTGCCGGCGGGCAGATCGTTCTCGTCCTTGACATAGTGAGTGGTGATCAGAACGATGCTGGTCTTGTAGATATCGTCCAGCAGGCGAACTTCGCGTCGAGCCCGCTCAAGAGGTTCGTCTTTCGAATCCTCAGCCATCACAAACGGCAGACAGCAGGCAACTGAGAAAGTCAGAATCAGAAGGTTTCGAGTAAACAGCATTTCGAGTAGTCTCCGGAATCAGGCGAATCAACAAACAGGATAAGAATGTCAACTTTACGCATTGTGATCAGTAGAAACAGGATGTCAATCTCCTGTTTGGAGACAGTTCATGTTTTCCCAGACGGTTGAGTACGCCTTGAGGGCGGTGATTCATCTGGCTCAGTATGCTCCCAAAGCCCGGAAAACACAGGACATCGCGAAGGCGACGCAGGTACCAGCCGCTTATCTGACCAAAGTTCTGCAGAATCTGGGAGCACACGGAATCGTGCGACTTCAGCGAGGCGTGGGTGGTGGTGTGTCGCTCGACCGTTCTCCCGACCAGATCACAATTCTGGATATCGTGAACGCTGTCGATCCAATTCAGCGAATTACAACCTGTCCGCTGCAGCTCAGTAATCACGGGGTTCGTCTGTGTGCTCTGCACCGTCGCATGGACAATGCTCTGAAAGGCATCGAGGAAGCGTTCGGATCGACCACGATGGCAGAACTTCTGAAGGATCCCAATCGCAGTACGCCGCTGTGTGAAGAATCCCCCTGACCAACCCGTCGAGCCGTCTCGGCGATGGCAGCGAGACGCAGAGATGCTCGGCAGCGAGTTTTTTTATTCATGCGAACCATTCATACAGGTTCGTTCAGACAATCAGGTCACTCATGACAGCTCAGTTGATTGATGGCAAACAGATCTCATCGACCGTTCGACAGGAGGTCGCTGTAGCGGCGGAAGAGTTCACTCGTCGCACAGGTGTGGTGCCGCATCTGGCGGCCGTTCTCGTGGGAGATGATCCGGCCAGCCAGGTCTACGTTCGGAACAAGGAACGAGCATGCGCGGCCAGTGGCCTGAAGAGCACCCTGCACCGGCTGTCGGCGGAGACTACTCAGGAACAGCTGATCGGCCTGGTGCAGCAGCTGAATGATGATCCCGCCGTTCACGGCATTCTGGTGCAGCTGCCGCTTCCAAAAGGTCTGAATTCGACACCCATTCTGGACGCGATTCGCCCGGACAAGGATGTGGATGGTTTTCATCCGGAGAACGTCGGGCTGATGCTGCAGGGACGTCCTCGATTTCTGCCCTGCACGCCTCATGGAGTCATGAAGCTGCTGGAAGTTTCGGGCATAGAAACAGCGGGTCGACACGCGGTCGTGATCGGGCGAAGCGACATCGTCGGCAAACCGATGGCGGCTCTGCTGCTCCAGCGAGGAGCCGATGCGACAGTCACGATCTGCCACAGTCGCACCACGGACATCGCGGGCATCATTCGACAGGCCGACATCGTCATCGCCGCCGTCGGACTGCCGGAATTTGTCAAAGCCGACATGATCCGTCCGGGGGCTGTGGTGATCGATGTCGGCATCAACCGAGTCGGCGACCGCCTGGTCGGTGACGTCGACTTCGAAGGCGCCGTTAACGTGGCCTCGGCCATCACACCGGTCCCCGGCGGAGTCGGCCCGATGACAATCGCCATGCTGCTGCAGAACACACTGGAAGCCGCAAAACAGCAGACGGGCGATCAGCAGGCTTGAAGGGATTTCCGTGTCATTCGGGCAGCGGTGCCAGTCCCTGTCCCGGGAGCAGCTGGACTTCCCAGTGAACGACGTCTTTGGATCCGCCCGTGAGCCGAAGCGTTGGCTGCGGGTCGGGAAACCGGGTGATGCGATAGCTGCCACCGGGCCGCACTTCGACGATCGCCCCTTTCATCGTCGTAGATCGGACGTTGCCGGTGTATTCGATCGGTTCCAGACTGGTGAATTCAAACCGGCCCGTGGAGTCAGTCTTTGCTTCGATGCCGCCAGGAAAATCAGCCCTGGAAAAATCGGTTGGGTGCAGACGCACCGAGGCATTCGGAACAGGACGGCCAGTATCGGCATCGATCACAAAACCGCTGGCCGACAGGCCATGCCGCAGAGTGACATCATAGACACCATTCACCAGTTTCAATTCTTCGAGCTTCACAAACTGACCGCGATAGCCGGGAATATTCTCCAGTCGCAGAGTTCCAGAATACGCTATGGCCTCAGAAACGACATCCGGCAAAACATCTTCCCAGACAACAACGCCGTCGTGATCTGATTTGCCTGGCACGTGGAAGCCGGTGGATTTATTCAGCATGGTGGCCGCTCGACTCAGTTCGAGAGTGACGGTTACATCAGGGATCGGCGTTCCGTTGTCGGAATTCAGAAGCCTCACCTTGACCGTGCGCCCGGGTTTCAGCGTCACCTTCAGTTCGTGAACCGGATGCTCCCCGTCGATCAGAAACGGCTCACTGACACCAAATAGCTGCTGATCGCGGCCGGAACCTCGTGCCGTGACCACATAGCGGCTGCCGGAGGGAAGCGTGCGGAAGAACGAAACATCCGCGGTATTAGCAGCCGAATTCAGATCAGGAGCCTTCTGACCGAATCGATCCAGCCAGCCCGCATCAGCCGGGACGACATCAATGAAGCCGGAAATAGCTTTTCCCTGAGCGTCCACCAGAGTTCCGTGAACAGCACGGGCGGGAATCACCGCGACCTCGATTTCCTGAGGACCGACTCCCGCCACAACCGTCGCTGTTTCGCCACGAGCATTCAGGAAATAACCAACCAGTGATTCCGGCTCATACCGCAGTGTCGCCCCGGCAGGTGCCGTGAGCTTCACCTGATTGTTCTGCAGTTTCATTGAACTGCCCGGTGAATAGATTCCTTCCGGAGAGCGTCCAGCCGACATTCAGACTTCCTCGAGCAGCCGCGCTCGGAGCGACGCCGGTGAGCTGCAGCACCACATCGCGGGCCGCATACCCGGCGGCGGCAGCTCTCTGCAGTGGTGACTCTTCGGATCGTTTTGGAGTGTCAGAAATCGTGAGCTGCAGATCACGGATCGGTCCGGAGACATCAACAGTCTGACGCTGGCGAAGGTCGGGAAGTCGAAACTCGATTTTACCCGGCACCACGTCCGAAATCGTGAACGTGCCATCGCTTTCGACTCGAGCGGACAGGAGCTCACCATTCTCGTCGTCGGAGCCGCCCAGTGGGTTCTCAAACTGAAGCACAGGATGTCGGTCTTCTGCCCGTCCACGCAGCCCCAGTCGACTCAGGCGACCGGAAATTCTTCCGGAAACATTGATCGGCGGAGTCAGACGAATTGTCTGTTCATCCATCCCGGGTTCGATGATTCGACCGACGGTCCCGTAACCATCCGCGACGATCGCCATCGTGTATCGAAAATCGTCATTCAACTGATCGAGAACCAGTTTTCCTTCCGCGTCAGACTCGGCATGCCGGTTCCAGAACCTGCGGTCTGACGCCCTCGGATCGGAAGAGGAAAAGCTTTCCTGGCGGCCGTCAATGGCGCAATCTCTGTTGCTTTCCACACAGACGGCCCCGTGCACAGGTTGACCGGTGGCATGGTCCACAACGTGCACAATGGTTGGCAGTGCTTTTCGCATCACGATCGTCGCAGGCTCGTTGTTCTTCAACTCGATTTCCACCGAGTCCCGCTGATAACCCGCTGCGCTGATCCGCAAGCGGTAGGTCACCTCGGCACAGTGTTCGATCACCGCCTCGCCCTGATCATCTGCCGTCACCCTCAGGTTGTTGGATCCCGTTGTGGACCCAGCCATTCGGATCACCATCCCGCCCTGAAGCTCAGCACCCTGGACCGGCTGGCCATCCTGGTCGATTACCCGAATCCGGCCGTGGAAGCCCCGCTGCAGAACGATCTCAATCGGCATGGCATCCGAAGCCTCAAAGAGCGACCGGCTTTCCAAAGAAAACGGCGCGTAGCCTTCGGCGTAACAGCCCAAAGCAAACTGACATCGGGGCAGCGACATTTTCGTTTCGAAAACTGGTACAGCCTCCGCGAGATGAGCAACGCTGTCACCCGTGGAATGAGTACTGTTGCCCTGCCGAATGATGTAGCGGCGGCGGAGCAGTGTGCCTTCGGGAACGGGCTCACCATCGTCCGTGCGGATTCGAATCGGGACCTCGAACTTCTCCCCGTTCGAACCGTGGGAATCAGCAGTCCCATCACCGTCGGGACCGTCCGTCTTCGACCCACCATCAAGCGAAACCGGCGTCTCAGCGGATACCGTTCCCGGCGGCGCGTATACACCGATGTTGCGCTGTTGAAGGCGAGCCAGCTGGTCGATGCGTTCCGGAGTCTGCAGCAGTTCGACGACATGATCGCCCACTGTCGAAACCAGCAGATCCGATCCCTTCTGCACGGCGACAACAGTACCGACCAGGGCGATCAGGCTGAACAGTAAACCGACGCTGGTGAGACGTGGTGCAGTTCGCCGATCCGGGTCCGCAAGCCGAGTCACCCGATCTCGCACCGAACCAGGTTGAGGGTCGTCTGCCAGAGCCAGCAGCGCAGTGTTTTGAATCGGTGCCATTGGTGATGAAGTGGTCGCAGAATCGGCATCGCTGTTGTTGGCAGTTTTCTGCCATTCCCGGGAAGCCACGTTCAGTAGCACGCGTGCGAATTCGACCGAACTTCCGGTGACCGACGCAGCAATCGCATCACAACTGGCTTCCCGTTCTGCTCGCACCTGACGGCTTAGCCACCACACTGCCGGGTTAAAGAACAGCACGCACTCGATCAGCATCTGCAGCAGATTCATCATCGCGTCATGTCGGCGAATATGAGCCAGTTCGTGAGCGAGAATCAGTTCCCATTGTTCAGCCGTGAATCCGGTCAGCATGGCCGCGGGAATCAGGACCACCGGTCGCACGAATCCCAGGACAGCCGGAGATGTCAGTCGATCGGTCATCGCCAGAGAAACGGCAAATCTCAGCTTCAGCGTTTCGGCGAGGCGTTGGCAGATGTCCCGCAGCCGGAAAAACAGGGCGTCGCCTGCCGGATCATCCACTCGCGTGACTGACGTCCGAACGAGTGACCGGAGACTCAGAAGCGAGACAACCGTGCGGACGAACATCAGCCCGGCTCCGGCCAGCCAGCACATCAGCAGCACCTGGCAGAGTGTTTGCCATGTTCGCGAAGCCGGCAGCGACAACTCCGACGAGCTGTGTTTCGCTGAAAGGAAGTCATCAGACAGATCTTTTTCATCATGGGAAGCAGCCGGACCTGCGGCCCAATCCCGAGCCGTGCCGGCGCTCGCGTCTTCCGGGAATCGAGGTTCTGCGTTGATCTGACTGACGGCCGTCCGACCCGCGGCGAGATACTCTGTCACGGACCAGGCGACAATCGTTCCCAGAAACGTGATGGCCAGCCCGATAAAGGCAACGGCGCAGCGCTTTGCGGCTTCACGAGCTGCAAGTCGCTTCAGAAAACTTCGCACGATGACCGCCGCCAGCCCGCCGATCCACAGCGAATGCAGCAGCGCCGCCACCAGTTGTGAACTGTGATCAGCCATCAGGCCGCCGAGATACGGAAAGAGGTTTGCCATGACGTAAGTGTCCTCAGGTTGAAGTCCAGCCTTCAGGCAGCGATTCAAAGCATCGACACGAGCACGTGGGCTCGGAATCATTTCCGCTTCGTCTTCCGGCGAGCTTCGACGTCGTCCAACAGGCTGCGGAGTTCCTGAAGCTCATCATCGCCCACGGAATCGTCGTGAAGCAGATGCTGCAGTGCGGCGGTACGACTGCCACCGAAGATCCGCGTCACGAGGCTCTGCAGCAGCGGAACGGCCACGTTCGCTCGACTGACCGCCGCATCAAAGATGTTGGCCAGGCCATCGCGACCGGTGACTTTCACCAGGCCCTTCTTCTGCATGACCTGAATCACCGACAGCACGGACGTGTAGGCTCGTTCCTTGCCGTCGGTCAGCCGCTCCATGACCTGCCGCACCGTGCCGGGACCGTGTTCCCACAGCACTCCCAGCACCTGCATTTCAAATTCGGCGGGTTGCCCGGCATCCGCATCGGCCTTCTTTTTCTTCGGCATTCCTCGATCTCCTGTGACAGACGTACTGTCGAAACAGTATGTACTGTCGCTACAGTAGATTCAAGGGGCAATCAGAAGAAATACCGGAAAAGCTGAACGAAGGGGTCGTGGCCGGATGAAAGATCGAGGACTGAAGATCCGAACAGCGGGCGAGGCTGTTCAGCACGAGAGCAGGTTGAAATTCTGATCCATCATCAGCAGATCGATCAGATCCGAATCAGACAGCAGGCCGAAATCCTGGACAGCAGGTGTCTGAACCTGAGTCGAAGGCTGAGCTCGAACTCGGGCACCGGGAATGGCCGACAGAAATTCGTCCAGGCCGGACGACGGCTGCTCTACTGACACACAGTGAGAGTCGTCGAGCACGACGGCACGTTCCGTTTCCTCGACCAGGGGCTCGCTTGTGGAATCGCCGGTCCGGAAGTCAGAGCCGATGGCGGAAGCGAAAAGGGCCGGGGCAGGAAAGGCGCTGCTGACCGAGGCCGAGATCGGCGGAGCACCGGTCGCAGCGGTGACGGTGAACATGGAACAGTTGGCCTGCAGCTGAGCGTAGGTGAGCGGTGTCGGATGAGACATGCCCCACGGGTTGTACAGGGTATAGGTGCCGTTTGACGAATTGTAAGCCGTCACGATGTAAGCATGAGATCCGAACAGACCACCGGTCGACGCATTCGTGAGCGTGCCGATCGTCACCGCCTTGCCTCCGGTGATGGCGGAATTCAGCGTGGACTGAGCACCGCTGGTGAGGCTGTAATTGGATGAGTCGTATCCGAGCACCTGAGCGTTGACATAGGACATCCAGCCACCTTCGATTCCGGCGTACTGATTTGTACCGTCACGACCTTCTTCGCCGGTTTCGTTCCATTGAGCGTAAGCTTTTTCGGCCAGAGCAATCCACAGTGTCGTTGTCGAAGCTGACAGGGACAAACCGTAGCCGCTGTACGCCAGTGTTCCGCTGGCTGATGCCGGCAGCTGTCGGTTGACCGTGACATAGGAAGCAGAGCCGGAGGCAAAGAACCGCACGGTGTAAGTTCCGTCGCCGTTGTCGAGAAACAGATTTCTCACCGCGTTCGGGTTTTTGTCGGCGATCGCAGACACGGCAGCGATGAAGTAGCAGTCGCCCAGAATGCCCTGGCGAGCGTCTGATCGCGACGGATTGCCGTTGAAAAGGTTTCCGGAAGACATCTGGTAACTGATTCCCGACCCAATCAGCTGAGGGAGGTCGGTGCCGAGGAACCATTTGTCCACCAGCTTGTTCAGCAGGACGGAAGAGCTGCCGGCTGTCAGATTCCCGGCGGTCTGGCCCTGATAGTGCAGGTTGGCCGGGTTGGCGTTGACGACGTCCTGTGCCAGGCCCTGAACATAGCCCGGCATCACAAACAGAGTACCGGCGGACACAAGGAAACGCAGGTCAGCGAGCTCTGTGGCATCAATCATGCCGTCATCACTGCCGGCGCTTCGCAGGACATCCATGACTTCTGTCCGGCTGAGCTGACTGTCCGCGTAGTAAGTATTCACAAGGCTGGTCAGCTCAGGATCGACCAGGCCGGTTGGCGGTGTCGGAGCCTGTACGATCACCGAAGATGTGGCAATGAAGGTGCCGGTCTTCACGGTCACGGCAAACGAACCCGCATTGCTGCCGGCGACGTACAGACCTTTGCTGGTGATCGTGCCGCCTGTCGCGGTCCAAGTCAATGAAGGCTGCTGAGTGAGCGGATTTCCGAACTGATCCTTCGCCTGTGCCACAAACTGCTGACTGGTCCCGTAAGCGACGGTCAGGGTTCCCGGTGTCAGCTGAAGTGATGTCAGTTTCTGAGCAACGGAGAACTTAAGAACAATCGACTTGCCTCCGGAAGCGCCCGTCAGCGACCATGAACCGGCTTTGTCAAAAGTGATCGCCGCAGTGTTGCCGGAAATCGAAATGGATGGCGTACTTCCGGCCGGCTGAACGGTCATCGACCACGAAACTGTCGGCTGACTTGCCAGCGGCTGTCCGAACTGATCGAGTGCTCGGCCGTTGACCGTCACGCCGGTGCCGGTAACGGTCGTCGTTCCGGTTGAACTCAGAAGCTTCCCGTCAGCACCCGTCGCAACAAGTGACGTGAGTGTCGGGACGACGCTGGCCGTCAGAGCAAACGAAGCGGCTCCACCGGTGGCCATCAGAGAATAGCTGCCGGTTCGGGTAAAGTTCAGCTTGACGATGCCTTTTGAAAGACTGCCGGAAAACGATCCGCCCGCAGGAACACTGAGAGCCTTCCAGGTGACGGTCGGCAGCGTGGCCATCACGTCTCCGAACTGATCGAAGCCGGTTGCTGTCAGCTGTTCCGTCTTCGAAGTGACCGTGATCGTTGACCCGCCATTCACTGTCGTTCCGGACGACGTTTTCATGCTGAGCTGAGACAGCAGCTGCGTGACCTTCAGCGACACAGCCGATGTCAGGCTGCCCGAAACAGCCAGCAGAGAATACGTCCCGGCATGATCCACAGAAACGGACACGTCATTCCCCGAAGGCGTCAGCGATGCGGTGGCACCGGCGGGCGAACTGACGGATTGCCACGTTACGTCCGGTTGAGTCTCCAGCGGCTTGCCGAACTGATCGAGTGCGGTGGCCGAAAACTGCTGGCTGGTCCCGGCCACCGTCACAATGCCGTTGTTGGCGACGATTTTGTTGTCCGGGGTGCGAACGCTGAGGCTGGTGAATGTCGGCACGACATCCGCCAACAGGCTGAAACTGGTGGTTCCACCGACGAACGTCACGCCGTAGGTCCCGGCCGATGTGAACGCGAGCTTCGCCAGCCCTTTGCTCACACTTCCGGTCAGCTTCCCGCCGAGAGGAGCACTCGTTACCTTGACTGTGACGGTGGGCAGAGTGCTGATGACATTTCCGAACTGGTCGTAGCCGATGGCTGTCAGCACCTGGTCTTTCGTGGATACGCTCAGTGTCGATCCCGCAGTCACGGAAGTGCCGTCGGATGTCTTGAATGTCAAAGTGGTCAGCACCTGAGCGACCTTCAAAGTCAGTCCGGAAAAGATGCTGCCCGAAACAGCCTTCAGCACATACGAGCCCCCTCGATCGGTGCTGAAGTCCAGCGAGTTGTCCGATTGAGTCAGTGTGGACTGAGCTCCGGTCGGCACCGAAACGGCCTGCCATGTCACGGAAGGCTGCTCAGCCAAGACAGCACCGAACTGGTCCAGAGCGGTCACAGACAACTGCTGGCCGGTACCCGTCACGGCCACGCTGCCGTTATTGGCGACAACCTTGTTGTCGGGGGTTGTGACCTTTAGGCTGGCAAACGTCGAGACCACATTCACGGTAAATGAAAAAGTGGCCGCCCCGCCCTGAGCCGTGACCAAGTACGTGCCGGCAGTCGTGAACGCCAGCCTGGCAACACCCTTCGAAACACTGCCCGTAAATTTTCCGCCAACGGGCAGAGAAGTGGCTTTCAGTGTCACGGTGGGAAGCGTCGTGATGGCGGAACCGAACTGGTCGAATCCGGAAAGGTTCAGCAGCTGATCCTTACCGGTCACCGTGATCGTCGATCCGGCATTCACGGTACTTCCGGCGGACGTCCTGACCGTCACAGTGGTCAGGACCTGAGCGACCTTCACCGACAGCGTCGACGCAATGGTGCCGGAAACCGCCTTCAGCGCGTATGTTCCCGGCTGATTCAGCCCCAGCGACAGTCCGTTGCCGGACTGAGTCAGAGTTGGAGTGGCTCCGGCCGGGACAGTAACCGACTGCCACGATACCGACGGCTGACTCGCCAGCGGAATGCCGAACTGGTCCATGGCTGTTGCGGACAGCTGCTGACTGATACCGGACGAAGCCACCGATCCATTCACCGGCACGATCTTATTGTCCGGAGTGCGGACCGTCAGACTGGTAAATGTCGGGACTACGCTGGCACTAACGCTGTAAGTCGCTGATCCACCGGTCGCTGAAACGACGTATGTGCCGGCCGTCGTGAACGCCAGCTTCATGACTCCTTTGGAAACACTGCCGGTGAATTTCCCGCCGACCGGCAGAGTCGTGGCTTTGACGGTGATCGTCGGCAGAGTCGTCATCACATTGCCGAACTGGTCGTAACCGGTCGCGGTCAGCTGCTGATCTTTGCCGGTGATGGTCAGAGTCGATCCCGAATTCACTGCGGTTCCATCGGCCTTTCGGAACGTGAGCGATGTCAGCACCTGAGAGACGGAAACCGACAGGTTGGTGGACACCCCTCCGGCCGCGGCCTGCAGAGCGTAGACCCCGGCTTTGTCTGCCGTCAGAGACAGTCCGTTGCCGGTTTGGCTCAGGTCAGGACTCGATCCGGACGGAGCGGTGACGGAATCCCACGTGATCTCGGGCTGCTCGGCCAGCGGACTCCCGAACTGGTCCAGCGCGGTGGCAGTCAAGTGCTGAGCGGTTCCGGCAACGGAGACCGATCCGTTGACCGGGACAACCGTGTTGGTCGGTGTTCGCACACCGATTTTCGTGAACGTCGGCACAACATCAGCTGTCAGGTTCAGTGTTGCAGCGCCACCCTGAAACCTGACAGACCAGCAGCCCGCTTTGTTGAACGTCAGGCTGGCAATTCCCCTGGAAACGCTTCCCGAAAACTTTCCGCCGGAAGGCAGCACGGGAGCCGTGACCTTCACAGAAGGCAGAGTGGTCATGCGATTGCCGAACTGATCGAAGCCCGCGACGTTCAGCTGAACCGTCGAGGAAGTCACAGTCACCGTGGATGCTTCTGAAACTTCTTCGCCGCCGACAGTCGTCACGCCGAACTGCGTGAGTGTGGGAACGACAGAAACGAACAGCGACGAAGTCTGAGAACCTGATGCCGCCCGCAGGCCGTAGCCGCCGATCTTTGTGAATTCCGAGGTGACCGAATTGCTGCTGGTCGTGAGTGTTGACGAACCTCCTGTCGGAGCCGATGTTGACGTCCACGAAATGACCGGCTGAGTGGCCATGGCGACGCCGAACTGGTCCAGAGCCGTGGCTCGCAGTGAAGCAGAGGTAGTGGCGACGCTGACTGTCGCTCCCGACTTGATGACTCGAGCGGCAGCATCGGTCACGGCGATGCTGGTCTGAGTCTGGTTGACGTGAATTGACAGCGTACTGGATGTGCTGAGCCCAGCGCTGTCGCGGATCAGGACCTTCACGGAATAATCACCGGCTCGGTTGAACGTCAGAGTATTCAGTTTGGCGGCATTCGAATTGTTCGATCGGAACGTGATCCTGCCTCCCGCCGGCGCGCTGACGGTCTGCCACAGGTACTTCAGATTCGATTCGCCCTGGTCGTCGCTGCCCAGTACAGAGACCATAGCAGTCTTGCCATCGACGCTGGACCCGGACGTCAGGTGCGCCTGTTCCACAACCGTCGGAGCCGTGTTGACGGTCAGCAGCAGCCGAGGTTCCAGCGATTCTGAAACAGCTGAATGCGTCGTGGAGACATGGTTCCGATTTCGTCGCGAACGGAGCGAATTGTTCAGCATACAGACGTGTTTCCCGAGATCGACAGGTGAAGGAAACGGTGGACTCAGCCACCATCAGAATCAGGTGGAGGTCGGCACCGCAGATCGACGACCGGCAAAGCTAGGTCGGGAAAAGATGTCGGCAACTCGGTTGGTTCGACGGGTGGCTCTGAAGACAGCCTGGTGGGAATTTCACGTCCGTGGGTCTCCGTGGAGACTTCGACGCATCCGCTGATCAGAAGTGATGAAGCGTTTTGAGTTCCCCCGCTCGCACTCGGGGAGATCCGGAAAAATGGCATTGCCGAATTCACGGCGGTTGTTCACGACCGGACCGACATCCGTTTCTATCGTCTTTCTGCAAACCGTGACCCAGTCGGGCTTTGCGACGAATCACTGACAGTCCGCTGCCGTCCGGCAACACGTGTGGCAGAAAGGCAACACGCCGATATTCTGAGCGTGTTGAGCAGTCAGTCCGAGATTCTTTCTCAGCCTGTCCGCGAGGTCAGCGTCCGGTGTTCCTGACATCCCGCAGACAGCGAGCCGGTGCGGCTCGGGAACGAAGTGCACATGCACCCGACGATAAACGTCGACGACCTGTTTCTGAGGCAAATGGTCAGTTGGTTCGTACCGTTTCGTGGTGGAAGGTGTCACGAGTCCGGAGTCCTTTCGTGGTCAGCCCACGGGACGTTTCAAACAGCCGATGGCGTTGCGTCTGAATCCATGACCGCTGAATCGCTGCAGAATCTGACTTTCCCGTGTCACACACGCAATTGGGTTCAGGACAGCACTTGTGCAGATGTTCTCAGGGCCGAAGGCTCGGCACAAATCACTATGGTGTCGGCCTTTCAGGCGCCCTTCGGGCCTTTATCGCAGGTGTGTCTGACTCGAAGCTGAGAGACTGGCCAGTCCGTCCGTACCGTGTCGTCGAAGATGAAGTCACGAATCCCTGCCTCGGACTCTCTGGATCGTCAGTTGCGGGAGAATTGAATTGGCCGATCGCCTAAGCTCAAAAGATCGGGATGCGGAACCGGGGGCAGGCCTCGCGGAGCGAGGCGCCACAGTGCACCCGGCTCCGGCGAGGTCAGCCTGTGGCTCCGTGTCCCGGTCTTCTCCGGGCTCGCCGGTGCCGGGGTGGCTGTTCAAAGCAGGGCTGGTCAGTGGGGTTAAGTGTTTGCCCGCGCAGCAGGGCAGCATGCTCGATGGATCCGGCCACGTCCTTTCAGGAAGAAATCTTCAAATCAGGTTTCAGGAAACGGGTTGGCGGCTGTTGGTCGCAGGACCTCGCAGCCGAAGTTCGCATGCCTGACCTGCTGCGCGAGGCAGGCATGGCACGAGGCCTGACTTTTGGGGGACTCACACAAAGTTACGAAGGCACAAAGGTTGGAGCGGACGGGCGGCCGCCATGCGATCGGTCGGGTCCAGCGTCAGTCGAGCTCAGTATTCTATCGACACCAACAACCTGGCATGGTGGGGGCTTCCGTGGACTGTGGAAACGTGGTCGGGATTCGGGTAGGCTTCGAGATTGGCGTGTCCGGTCGGGGACCAGATGGTGACAGGAACCGGGGCCGGAGGCGCGTCCTGTTGGATGGGGAATTCTCGCGGGAAAGACAGCAGACCAGTTATGGGTCTTATTCAGTTCAGCATTCAGACCGATCAGCTGGTTACTCCTTCGGAAGTTGCCAAGGCAGATTTTGTAACCTTTGATGGCCGTGTGATCCCTGCCACGTCGACTCTGGATGCTCGTTCCCTGAGCTGCATCCGGCGGCAGACAGACAGCAGCAAGCTGCGAGTGCTCTGTGATCTGCCGGACCGACAGCTGGTGGCTCAGACCACATCGCTGCGCGAAGCCCTTCAGCCATATCCTCTGGAGCTGGAACTGGCTCGGGGGGAACTCACCAGGCTCAGAAACTTCCATTCCCTCTGGACCGGTGCGGGTCTGAAATCGAATCCGGAACTGGAAGAACGCATTCGGAAGGCTCACGCCTCGTTTCGTCAGGCCGTCTTTGCAGATCAGCGATCCGGACCCGCCATCGAAACGATTGCTCACACTCAGGCGGCCATGGACCTGCTGGTCTCGGAATACTCGCACCAGCGGATCAACTTTCGTCATCAGAAGATGCAGAAGTTTCCACTGTTTGTCGGCTGCCGACTGGCTCAGATCCCGCAGCACCCCGAAACCTTTCTGGATGCTTTCAACGCCGTTCTGATACGAACCCGCTGGCAGGATCTGGAACCCGGTGATGGAAACTACCAGTGGGATACGCTGGAGGCCCTGGTCGACTGGGCGATGGACTCGGGATTGTTCTGCATCGGAGGGCCGCTGCTGGATCTGTCCGCCGACTGTTTTCCGGAATGGATGTCGGCATGGAAGCACGATCTGCGAAATCTCGAAAGCTACACCGTTGACTTTATCGAAACGGTGGTCGGGAAGTTTGTTGGTCGGATTCGTCACTGGGAGGTGGTCTGCGGTGGAAACCGGGGCGGCAGCAATGGCCTGACGGAGGAACAGCGACTGAATCTGGTGCTGCGAGCCATCGACGCGGCTCAGAAGGTCGACGAACAGATACAGATCAGCCTGCGAATCGTGCAGCCGTGGGGAGAATATCTCAGTTGTACCGACAACCGGCTGGCCCCCATCCAGTTTGTGGACACAATTCGCCGCAGCGGAGTCAGCATTGCTGAAGTCAACCTGGATCTTCGGTTCGGAAACCAGGAACTGAACAGCCTGCAGCGCGATCTGCTGAATGTTTCGCAGCTGCTGGATCACTGGTCGCTGCTTCAGCTGCCGCTGAATGTGATGGTCGCGATTCCTGAAACGTCGTTCGAACCGCTCATATCAGACCCCGAGGCGCTCGTCAGCTGGCAGACTCAGCAGCTGGAAGACCTGCTGCTGCTGTGCCTGGCCAAGGAACGCCTGTCCGGGTTCTATTGTCTGAACTGGGAAGACCGCCGAGCTGCCGACCACCCGCTGGTCGATATGCACGGAACCGTTCATCCGGTGGTGCGGAAGTTTGTCGAATTCGAAGACCGTCACTGGACCCGCAACGACTGAACCGGGCCGAAGTCCGCAAGCGGCACCGGTGCCTGCCGCCGGAATCAGCTCAGAACGCCCTGAACCACCTCGCCATGGACGTCCGTCAGCCGATACTGCCGTCCCTGAAATCGGTAGGTCAGCCGAGTGTGATCGATGCCCAGCAGATGCATCAGAGTCGCCTGCAGATCGTGAACATGAACGCCGTTTTCAGCGACGTTGATGCCCAGCTCGTCGGACGCTCCCCACGTCATCCCCGGACGAATGCCGCCACCGGCCATCCACACCGTAAATGCATAGGGATGATGATCCCGTCCCCAGCGAACCCGGTTATTGATGTCGCCCTGCAGAAACGGTGTGCGTCCGAATTCACCGCCCCAGATCACGAGCGTCTCGTCCAGCAGGCCTCGCTGTTCCAGATCTCTGACAAGCGCTGCTGACGGCTGATCCGTATCGCGGCACTGATTGTACAGTTCCGTGGTCAGGCTGTTGTGCTGATCCCATCCGGCATGCATCAGCTGCACGAAGCGCGTTCCCCGTTCGACCAGCCGTCGTGCCAGCAGACAGTTGTGAGCAAAGGTTCCTCGTTCCAGAACAGAGGGTCCGTACATGTCGAGCGTTGCCTGAGTTTCGCCGGACAGGTCGGTCAGTTCCGGAACACTGGCCTGCATTCGGAAGCCCATTTCATACTGAGAAATCCGGGTCGCGATTTCCGGATCACCGTGCTGCTGCAGTTTCAGTTCATTCAGTGCCGCAAGGTCATCCAGCCAGGCTCGCCGCATGTCGCGAGTGACTCCGGGCGGGTTGGACAGGTACAGCACAGGATCTCCGCCACTGCGAAATTTGACGCCCTGATATCGTGACGGCAGAAACCCGCTGCCCCAGTAGAAATCATAGAAAATCTGTCCGCAGCTGGTTCCCTTGCTGATGGATGTCATCACCACAAACGCGGGAAGGTCAGAAGCTTCTGAGCCCAACCCGTAGTTCAGCCAGGCTCCGATCGTGGGTCGACCGGGAATCTGCGAACCGCTCAGCAGAAACGTAATCGCCGGGGCATGATTCACGGCATCCGTGTGCATGCTCTTGATGAAGCACAGACGGTCGACAATCTGAGCGGTGTGAGGCATCAGATCGCTGACCGGAGCACCGCATTGTCCATAACGGTGAAAGGGTTCGACCGGCGCCAGCATCAGTTTGCCGGACGGGTTTCCGGTCATGGTGCTGAAACGCTTTCCGTCGACGAACCCGGAGGGAACCGGCTGACCATGCAACGTCGTCAGCTGAGGCTTGTGGTCAAACAGATCGACATGAGTCGGAGCACCGTTTTGAAACAGATAGATGACGTTCTTTACCCTGGCAGGCAGGTGCGGAAGGTCCGGCAGCCCGCCCAGCGACATCGACCCCGCTGCGCCGCGCGCTTCATTCAGCAAAGTCCCGAGCGCTGCCATGCCGACTCCGGTTCCGGCCGACGTCAGCAGCTGACGTCGACTGGTGAGCAGTTCGGAGTGCAGGAGCGGATTCATCGGCAGGCGGGCTGAATGTTAGGGGAGGCTTTCCAAGGGTTGGTACCAGTGTCCGGAGATTCGACGGCGAATACAAGCCTCAGTTCCGCTCGGCGCACGGTTCCACAGCGCCCAGCCTGCAACGCTGATTCTCCGGACGATCGTTGGTTGGCCTTGAAACAGGCACTCCCGCCAGGTTGAGTCCGAAGGAAAGTGGGCAGCGGCCAACACAGTGGCACCTCGCTCCGCGAGGTTAGCGCAATGCTGCTCAGCAATCGGGAGCCTGACGTGCGTGGGGCTGAACGGAGTCGGACGGCTTTTTGATGGAAGCAAGTGGCCGTTTCTGCATGGCATCAGTGGCACCGCGCTCCGTGTCACGGATTTCGTCGCTGTTTGACGTGGTGCAGCAGGGCCAGGACAATCTCGGGACAAAGACGCGACGCGGGAAAAGGAGGGCGGGTTTTCACCCGAGCATCCCTCAGGTTCAACTGCGAGGAAAGACAATGAGATCAAGTCCGGTGGTGAAGATTGTTTTCATGAGTTGTCTGGTGTGGGGTGCTGGACACAGCATTCACGGCGCAGAACCGAATGTGCTGGTGATACTCACGGACGACCAGGGCTGGGGCGATCTTTCGCTGCACGGAAATACCAATCTGAACACGCCGAATATCGATCGACTGGCATCCGAAGGCGCGGTGTTCGAACGCTTCTATGTGTGTCCGGTGTGTTCACCGACCCGAGCAGAATTCCTAACGGGCCGGTACCACGTTCGTGGCGGTGTTTACAGCACCTCGGCCGGAGGCGAACGGGTGGACCTGGATGAAACGACAATCGCCGACACGTTTCGAGCTGCCGAGTATCGCACCGCTGCTTATGGCAAGTGGCACAATGGAATGCAGTTCCCCTATCACCCGAACGCTCGGGGCTTCGACGATTTCTACGGCTTCTGTTCCGGTCACTGGGGCAACTACTGGAACCCGATGCTGGAACACAACGGAGAAATTGTTCAGGGGAAAGGATTCATCATTGATGATCTGACCGACCACGCGATCAGTCGAATTCAGGAGCCCGGTGATCAGCCGTTCTTCATCTATCTGCCGCTGAACACTCCGCATTCTCCGATGCAGGTGCCGGATCGCTGGTGGAGCCGATTTCGTGAATTTGAACTCAGAATGCACAACCGCGATCAGACGAAAGAAGATCCCGACCATATCCGAGCGGCTCTGGCGATGTGTGAAAACATCGACTGGAACGTGGGGAGACTTCTGGAAGCTCTGGAAAGCACAGACAGAGCCGACAACACGATCGTGGTTTACTTCTGCGACAACGGCCCCAACGGAGTTCGCTGGAATGGCGATATGAAGGGCCGCAAAGGTTCAACAGATGAAGGCGGTGTCCGTTCGCCGTGCATCATGCGGTGGCCGGGAAAGATTCCGGCCGGAACGGTGGTTCGCGAAAACGGAGCGGCCATCGACCTCCATCCCACACTGGCTGCTCTGGCCGGAATTCCCACTGTGAACCCGGCGACGCATCCATTCGACGGCATTGATCTGTCGGCTGCTGTTCAGGGTCAGTCTCTGCCCGCCGCCAATGAACGCGTCATTATGTCGCACTGGAACAAACGCGTGAGTGCTCGCAGCAACGGCTACTGTCTGGACAACGATGGAAAACTGTTTCATCTGCCGACAGATCCCGGTCAGCGAAGCCCTGTGAACTCGCAGCATCCGGAGACGGCAGCACGGCTGCAGGAGGCCGTTCGGCAGTTTCGCAAAGTTGTGATGCCCGGTTTTGACGATGACCATCGCCCGTTCGTGATTGCTCATCCGGAAGCGAAGACAACTCAGCTGCCGGCTCGCGACGCCGTCGCGCACGGAAACATTCAGCGGTCGAACCGGTTTCCGAACAGTTCGTATTTTACGAACTGGACAAGCCCGGATGATCGGATCACCTGGGACGCGGAAGTGCTGGCGACCGGAGACTACGACGTTCGGATCTTCTACACCTGCCAGGAAGCCGACGCCGGTGCGGACATTCGGCTGTCGTTCAACGATGAGCAGCTGAACGCGACGGTCGGGAAGGCGCATCCATCAGAATTGGTCGGTGCGGCGGAAGACCGCGTCGTCCGCAGTGAATCGTATGAACAGAACTGGGGAATTCTTGAGGCCGGAACCATTCATCTGAACGCGGGGAAAGGTCTTCTGACATTGCAGGCCACAAAGATCCCCGGCAACAAAGTGATGGATTTCCGGCTGTTACTGCTGAATCGTCGCGAGTCGCGTGAGTTCGGGAAGCCGTAGCCGGTTCGAGGCACCAAAAAAAAAAAGCCGCTCACGTGCGGCGAGCGGCTCGGAGAAGTGATCAGGATTCGGCGGCAGACTTATTTTTGATAGTCGACCACGATGTAGCCCCGTCGGACTCGAATATCAACTTTGTACTTCCCGTAGTCATAGCGAACCCGGTCTCCGTCGCGGCGGCAGACGACGTCTTCCCGAGCACAGGGAGGAACGCAGATTTCGATGAAGACACAGTCGTTGCAGGACGTGCAGCCGTGTTTCGACGAACACGGATTGTTGACCTGGACAATCTTCGTCACAGCACAGGGGTGCATTTCACGTTTGTCAACGTAACGGACTTTGGTGAACAGCGGAATTGGTGCTGAGTCCACATAAACCGGTCCCTGAACAATCTCGCCGTGAAACGGCTGGCTGTCCGGAATGTACGGTTCGCCGAAATCGACATCAGCGGACGGCGGAAGCGAATGAGCTTCCGGGACCGGCGAAAAGACTCGCTGGTCGGGAATCGCGATGGGACTCAGTGGCTCCTGAGCAGTCAGCGGAGCAGCGGCGACAACAGCCAGCGTCAGGCAGACTGTGCCAAAAAATGTCTTCATGAGGTTACCTCCAAATCGTCGTGGTTCGGGATCGCAAAGCGGCTCTCAATACATGCCACGCGAAACTCGACCGGTCAAGAAGTCTCAGTGCGTTCGCGGGCCATTGTTCGAGCCAGAGGACTGACTGAGAAGGCATCAAAGGGCAGGCAGACCAGAAAAACTGGCCGGACCAGGTGCCTGTTGCGGGTTGCAGTGGTTTTGATGACGCTGGTGAGTTCCAGCATCATTCAGGATTGGCAGCACCCGGGCCTGAGCGTAGACTTTCGGCGATCAGCAGTGACTGCCATCATTACGTCCTGACGCTGAAAAACACCTTCCTCGACCTCCGTTTTGACAACCACGTGGAGAACGCAGATGACCAGAACTTCGGTGTGCCTGTTTCTCATGACACTCATTGCCGGTTCCCTGAGCCATGCGGCGGAACTGACGGAAGCAGAATTTCGAGCGCTGCATGCCAAGCTGCAACCGGATGTTTCCGCGATGTGGCGGTCCATCCCGTGGAGGGCCACCGTGTTGAGTGCTCAGCAGGCCGCGGCACAGCAGCAGAAGCCGATCTTCATCTGGGCGATGGACGGACATCCGCTGGGATGCACCTGAAACAATGGCGTGATCGACCGTGAGTCGACCTTTGCAGATCCAGGTGTTGTCGAGCTTTTGAAAACCAGAACGATTCCCGTCGCCATCGACCAGTGGAATCAGCGACGTCAGAAAGATTCGGAAGGCGAGTTCTATCGAAAGATCGCCCGACAGGGACCACGGCACGATTTCGAAAACGGAACAACTCAGGGTCTGTATCTGGCTGCACCAGACGGCACGTTCCTGGGCTACACCAACAATCGGGATCCTCGAAAGGTCCGACAGATGCTGGAGACAGGTTTCAGCATCTACCGTCCAGGGCCGACAGCGGTCCTGAACGTGGAAAAAGTTGACGCTCGCTTTAACGCAAAACCGCCGGAAGGTGGACTGGTGGTGCGAGTCTGTGCCAAAGTGCTGGGCGGTTACGACGAGCCGACCACACAGTACGAAGAGATTTTCCAGACGGCACTGTCCCGTGACAACCTGTGGATTACGGCGGACGAGCACCAGACGCTGGTCTCCGGCCGCTTTTCTGATTCGCTGGCACAACGAATTGCTCTGTTTCACCTGGTGGATAATACACGGGGTGAACCTCCGTTCTGGAAGTCGTCCGAAGTGATGGCCAGAAGCTTCACGCTGCACGATTCCGTCATCACCGGAAGTGTCGAACTGAAGACTCAGGACGGTCAGCGGTCCTATTCGGCTGTGATGCGAGGACACATCACCGTGACGGACAGACAAATCACGGCCTTCGACCTGGTGGTGTCCGGTACCTTCAGCGGCCATGGACCCTACACAGGTCGAGCTCCCGAACAGCCATTTCCGCTGGCAATCTCATTCACACTGGCCGATGGCACCGACATCGCCGACACGCTGCCGCCTCAGGCCGGTCGAGGCTGGCTGGGGGATTATCTAAAATAAGGCCGAAGCCGGTTCGAAAGCCGTTATTGTTCAAACTTGAACGACAGAGCAATGGCGTTCGCCGAACAGGTGTTCAGATCCTGTCGAGCACGCTGGCGACGTCGCAGAACCGGGCGTCCAGAGCAGACAGCCACTGATCTTCCGCAGCGACAGAGGTCACTGGTGTCTCAGTCGGCTGGCTCAGGAGTGAATCTCCTGAATCGGGCAGTTTGAATTCGGGAAGACGCTTCTGGCGAGAATCAGCAATCACTTCTTCGGTCACGACATCTTCCAGGGCACCGTTGGCCAGAGCCGACAACGCCTGAGTGAGCTCTTCAATGGGCTCGGTCACTGACCGGGCCGGCGCATCAGCAGCAACAACTGTGAAGTCAAGCTGAACGCTCCATGGTCCCGCTGTCTGACCACTGATCGCCCGGACCCATGCCCGATAGTTGCCCGGAGTCAAAGGAGTCGCAGGCGTGAACTCAGTGTTGGTCAGCTGGTCTTCACGAATCGTATTGGAAGTGTTAGTCGATCGATTGTCCACTTGAAGCACATAGCCCGAAGCCTGACTGACGGGGGACCAGCCGAAGGTGGGCGTTCGATCGGAAGTAACAGTCCCGGGATTCAGGACGATCGCACGACCATCGGTGTTGAAGACCAGCCCGTTGCTCCACTCGCCGATTCCTGAGGAATTCACGGGACGAACATACCATGTCCATGTGCTGGCCGACAGAGCCTGAAGAGGCGTGAATGACGACCCCGTCTGACCGGGAAGCAGAGTAGACGTGTTGCCGCTGTGCAGCAACAGGTCGTATGATTCGGCGTCATTCGTCGGCACCCAGTTGAATGTCGGCGAACCATCAAAGCCAGGGCGATCGGGAGTCAGAGGTGTCGACTGCAGTGGTAACGCACTTTCGCTGACGCTGAACGGAACCCCACTGCCCCAAACGCTGGATCCATCAGCCAGGGTCGTTCGAATCCAGACTTTGTAGTCGCCATTCTGCAGCGGGCGACTTCGGATGCTGTTGCCGGGAATACCGGAGTCTCGATACAGGACACCCGGAGTTCCAGTCTTTGAAACATAGACTTCGTAAGACTGAGCACCCGACACAGCGGGCCACTGAAAAACAGGCAGGCTGCTGGCCACCGTGGTGCCGCGGGCCGGGGAAGTCGCTTTTGTGCGTCCACCGGTGCTGAATTCCGACGCCTCACTCCAGGGGCCCGGCCATCCGTTGCTTCGCACAGGACGAACCCACCATTTGTAGTCATTCCTGGGCAGGGCCGTTGCCAGAGAGTGAGTTACAGAGCTTCCATTCCCCGGATCAGCAACGATGACTCGCGCAGGACCGCCCGGAACATTCACGAACAGAATGTAACTGTCTGCGCCCGGAATACGGTTCCACGTAAATTCAGCACGAGTCGTGAGGGTGGCTCCGATGGGAGTGAGCTGCGGCTGAACATCCAGCACAAACGTGTGGCCGGTGGCCGTTTCTCGGCCACCCCCAGGCATGTTCGCGTACAGAAAGATTCGATATCGACCAAACTCCAGATCCTGAGGCAGCATCAGGGATGTCTGGTCACCACCGATGCCCCGCTGCTGAAAAACGTTGCCCCCTCCGCCATCAAGATTCACCCACAGGTCATACGAAACAGCCGTCGGTACCGCCGTCCACGAAACCAGCGGTCGCACGGTTTGAACTTTGCCGACCGGTGCCGTGATGGCAAACAGAAGCTCTGTATCATCGTCGGTGACTTCGACACTCGCCGCGCTGCCGGCATGGCCCGTCGCCGTTGCCGTGATGTTCACTGTTTGGGCCCCGTCGACAATTTGGTCATCAACTCCCGAAATCGTGAATGTCGGCGATGTCGTCTGACCGACCGGGATCGTGACAAAGCCGGGCAATGTCGCTTCTTCCGGATCACTGCTGCTGAGCATCACTGTCAGTGGCTGGTTGGCGGGAGTATTGCGAGTAACCGTCGCCGTCGTAGTGCCACCGTTTTCACTGATGGAATGACCACTCAGCAGGATCGTGACAGTTGCGATGTCATCGTCGATTGTTGTCACAGAAACGCTCCGGCCAGTGACGTTGGCGAAGGCGCTGTCTGAACGCCCCACATCGACAGACAGAACGATCTCTGTGATTTGGTCACCATCAACCACAGCCGGAGTGTCGTTGACACCGGTCACAGTCACTGTTTGCGGGATGTCCCAGCTGGACGGAGTGAATATCAGGGTTGCTTGATCGACGATCACTTCGCCCGGGTTTCCGCTGGTGACATTCAGGACAACGTTGCTGGCAGGCCGGCTGGTGAGGACCACCACAACAGTATCAGAAGTCCCGGCTTCAGTGACTGTGGTGGAACCACCAGTCGGGATCGCGGTAAAACCGGCGATGCTGATGTCGTCATTTTGAATGGTGCCCGTCGCAGACGCGGCCGAAATAATCGTGCCAGAGCTGGCGTTTGACAGCGACACCGTGAACCTTTCATCAGGTTCGACCTGAGTATCTCCGCTGACATTGATGGTGATGACTTTGCTGGTTTCGTTCGCCGCGAATGTGATCTTACCGCTCGGCAGAGTCCCCTCAAAATCCGCAGCGTTGGCGGGCGAAGCCGAACTTCCCGTGACCGCATAGTTGACGGATGCCGTGCTACTGACGTTTCCACTGCGAGTGACGGTAAATGTGAACGGAGTAGCTCCGGAATCGCCTTCCGATTTTGACGCGTTCGTGGCTGAAACGGAAACGCTTTGCTGAGTCACGGGAACGACAAAGGAAACAATATTTGAAGCAACCTGCGGGCCGTTCGTTAGAGTTCGAAATTCAACGACATCTCCCGCTGAAGCGTCCACGGAGGTCGCAATGTCCACCGTGGACGCATCGTATTGAGCAGCCTGCTGCCATGCTCCGCTGTTGACGCGATATTGCAGCGTTCGGATTCTGCCGATGGAGATATCGTTCCCGGAATTCGAGCTCCATGGGTTATTGTTGGGAAGGATGCCAACTGTCGCCTGACCAGTGATCGCAAGCTTCCCAGTCGCCGGATCGAAGGCCTCCGTCGCGGTCAGTAACGACGGCACATCCAGCACATCAAAGATGCCGTCGTTGTCTGAATCCTGCCAGCCGATCATGGCAAGTGAACTGGGTGAAGAGAGGTGATCATCGAACGCATCGGTGAGTTCTGCTCCATTAGACATTACACTGGGCACTCGGCTGCTCGGTGAGGGATGTCCATTGGTAGCGTTCAGGTTTTGAATGTTGTAATAACCGGACCTTGCAGTGTATTCGGCACCGGTCACACGACCGCTGACGAGTCCGTATTCATCCATCGCATAGAAGATGTGTCCCGTCTCATGAACAACTGTGAAGGCGTTTGTAGTATTTCGGTTAATTTCGTACAGTTCGGCTCTCGCGAAGTTGTAAAAACCTCGCGCATCGGCGTAGTCCTGATCAAAGTCGTTGGCGGATAGTTGATAGAACAAAGGGAATACCCAGTCAGTACCGACTTCCAGGCGGCGTGCATCAAGAAAGTGCCGCAGGTCGTTTGCGTAGTTGTCAGCTGTATCCGCGGAAACGAAGTCGAGAAAATCGCTAAGGTAGGTGTCGACATTCGCCGCGGTGGCTGGTCGGGACAAGGGTTCCACGGAGATTTGGACGGGGTTATCCACGAAGCGAAAGTCCGGAATAAACCGTAACTCATGTTTGTCAGTGATTTTCGCGAGAGCATCGACCCACCACTGAAGTCCTTCATTAACAATCGCCTTGATGGCGTCAGCCTGACTTGGTGACCACCGTTCCAGTTCAGCATCAACACTATCATCAGAATCAAGAACGATAACAGGAACATAGACGGTCCCCAGCATGTACTGCGAGAGATCGCTCCAATCGGCACCAATGGGGCGACTGAACGGCGAGTCGTTGTCGAAAATCGTCCCGACGGCATCAGCCTGAACGATGATGCCTCCCGACGCATTGCTGAGACGAACCGAAATCGTTTCATCCGATTCGTCAACCTGATCCCCAACAACCAGCACCTCAGCGAACTTGCTCGTCTCCCCGGGAGCAAACGTGATTCGTGAGGTCGGTATCGAAAAATCTGACCCAACGGCAGCGGTCCCACCGACTCGAGCAAAGTCAACCGTAACCGTTCCTGCTGCCGGACTGGACAGGCTGACCTCGAAGCCAAGTACGCTGGTTGCGCTGTTGCCTTCCATGATGGCGCGATCCTTGATTCGAATCAGCGGAGCGCCGGAAGCAGCGGTCACGACGATTGGCGGCGAGAATTCAGATGTGCTGCCAGTTGTTGTTCCCGAGAGTTCGGTTGCTGTTGCGGTGATGTGATCTCCGTAGGCAATAGAGGCGGTGGTCGCTACGCTGAAGTTGTAAACGCCTGCGGAATTTGTGGTGATTACAGACTGGTGAACCAGCGCCTGGCCATCACCAATGGACGCAGCGCCGGTGCTGGAGAATAGCTCCAGAATGAACTGAGAATTTGGCGTCGAGGACAGTTGCCCGCTGATCTGAACAGACGAACTACTCTTCACGGCAGATGTGATGGTCGGGTAGTTCTGCAGATCATTCGGCCCGTTGTCGCTGTCATTCGCGTCGTTTTGATCCGCCCCGTGATTCCCGAGGTCAATGCCAGCGGCGACGTTCAGGTAGATGGAATTGGAGAGGATAGAGTTGTTTGCTCCGGGCAAAGTGTGGTTTTCAAAAGTATCGTCGAGTTTATCAAGCTTGATGCCACCACGAAGATTGAAGGCGATGGTGTTGCCAACACTGCTGGAAAGCCCCCCGATGAGATTATCGTGGGTCCCATCCAGCAGCCATACACCATGTCGTCCGTTGGGAATCGGGTTTTGACGCTGAGAGTCCGTCCCGATGCCATTTCCCTGAAGCATGTTGGCGAAGTCGTTGGCCTCAATACGAATTCCATCGAGCGTTTCCGGAGATGGTATTACCTTTGTTGCCAGTATCGTCGCCTCCAATCAGGTTGTCGTGAGCACCCGACAACATAAAGAGCCCGCATCACTCATTCGATACAGCGGATTGACCGGATGAGTTTGTGCCGATGGAGTTTCCCTGCACAACATTTGAAGCAGTGGTGGCCCCTTCAAGGCGAACGCCATCAAACAAATTACCGGAGATAACATTCCCTTCGTTGCCAGCAGCGTTACCGCCAATCTGATTGTCGCTCGGTCCGAGGTACAGCGTCACGCCGAATTCTTCGTTCGGCAGTGGCTGTTGCGAGACGTTAACTCCGATGAGATTGTTCATCACCGTGTTGCGCGACGTGTTTTCGTTGGTGAGGAAAATGCACACTTTTCGGTTGCCACCGATGACGTTCGAAAATGATACTCCAGGCTGTCCAATCTGGTTGTCTGTGGCACCGCCGCCAATCCAGACCCTGTGAGTACCGTTGGGGATCTCCGTCATCCCGCTGGCGTTTGTGCCGATACGGCTGCCCCGCACGACATTTCCTGTCGAGCCGGAACCATGTATCGATACGCCCAGGGATTGGTTTCCGGAAATCGTATTGTTTTCTACTGTGTTGTTAGTTGCGCCATTAATAATCGTCACTCCATTACGGAGATTTCCAAGGGCCACAGTCTGGGCATCGTCTGTCCCGATTCTATTGTTTCGAACAATGTTCTGACTCGACGTGGTCTCTGTGATTCGAATCCCATCGTTGGTATTGCCGGAGAGCAGGTTATGCTCGATCGAATTCATGGATGACCCATAAACCAGAATTCCGTATCCGTTTGGCTGAGCCACAGTCCCCGTCACATCTGTTCCAATAAAGTTCTGAGAGATCGTGGCTCCGACCGACCCATCAATCAGAATCCCCTGAGCAAAAAAATTGCCGATTGCCAGACCACGAACGACTGAGTTGTCACCCTGCAGTCGCAAGCCTTTGGCGGCATTGTCCGTCCCGGCGTTGGTGCCATCCAGGAAGATCACCGGCCGATTGATATATCCTGACTCAATTGTCGCATCGATCACCGTGGTGTGACGCACCGTGGGCAGCGGGGAGGTCGGCGAGATTGTGTGAGCACCGGCTCCGGGAATATTGAATCGAATTTCGTCCGCGTCTGCATTCTGATTCGCTGCGACAATGGCCTCCCGCAACGTCATTTGGCCGTCAAGCGGATCTGTCACATCGCTGGTCGAAGTCACCGTATAGACGGTCAGCAGAGTACGCTGCTCCAACGGCTCGATGCGTCGCTGACGTATTCTGTTTCGTCGAAGTTGGCGACCAGAAGACAGACTCTCAGAGAGTTTTTGCAACCACTTGTTCATAACCGATCGAACCTTACAGAACAGATGTGGCCAGTCGCCGCGCGGGACTGGCGGAGGGGAAGACAGATGGATGCCGGGTTTGTTCAGCACGCGGGAGGGGCCGGATCCTTTTCGACTGAAAACTCGGCGGGATCATCGGAGCCGAATTTCTAAGTTGGAATCATCGTACCCGTCGCCACTCCAGATCTTCTGGCCTTGATACATGATTGTTGCGCCGTTCCAGCCTTCCCCTTGCACGGAGTGAAACAAACTAAACCGGCCAGATGCGTCAGTGATTGTCGAACTTCCGACAAAGCCGTTATCGAGCGTCCCCGGAATCGTGAGTTTAGCACCACCAATCGGTTTTCCATTCTTGTCAAGAAGTCGGCCCGCAATTTTTCCGTTGGACTTTGGAGGATTCTGAGGTTCAGATGATACACCACCTCCATCGCCACTCAGGTTCGGGCCGTTTTTAAAAGTGTTGTAAGCGGCCAGGCCGAGAATTGCCGCCAGACCAACCGTTATCAGCGTATTCTTGAGAGCACCATCGCCTTTCTGTCCCTTGTGTCTGACCGAGTTTCGAATCGCGAGATTGCCAGCGAGCAGGTCTTTCGTTTCTGCTTCACTGAGTCGTCGCCAGTCCGAACGCTGCGTGACGCGAAGTCGCCCGTCGCTGCCTCTGGTTGCCGTCGTCGACCTCATGCGATCCGGTTCGAGCATCTCTCCAGACCATGTAAATGTCCGTGATCGCGTGACTAAACGATCGCCTGAATACGTGCAGATCGCCAGGTCCTCAGATTTTCCATATGCTCCCAATCGCGTGACGTGAGCCTGATCTTCGGAAGGGAGCACCATGTAGAACTCACCGCTGTCCGCTTCGTGCCAGATGCCGGCACAGCCTTTTCGATTAAGTTGCTGCAGTTCCTTCCGGAATGCCGCATCTCTCGGGTATTCGCTGATCTGTTGAGCTGTGTCCGCCAGATTGGTGGCGGGGCCGAAGCATTTGGGCAAGATGATGTCTCCGGTGGCTTTATGCACAGCGTAGCCGATCACGACCTTCGACCGCTTCTCAGCATTCGCCCATGTAACGTAGGTTTTCAGCACGAACCGGGGATCTTTGTTCGTAATCAGGTCAGCCTTGATGACACGATTCAAGTGGTCGCCAATCAAGGAATCATTTGCTGAATCCTTTGATGTCGACCACAGCCAGTCGGCGAATTCCACGACGGTTCGAAGACGTTTTTGGTCCGGATTTTCCGTTGCGGGTTTTCGTGCTGCGAGTCGTGCCGCGACATCCGGGGCATCCTGAAAACGCAGGTAGGCAGTGTGCGTTTCGACCAGATTTGTGTAATACCGAAAGTCAACGGGTGACGATGACTGGCCCTCGGTCGATGCTCCAGGTGAAAAGCTGATGTGCTGCCCGAGCACTTGAATAAGCACGAGCAGCCAGATCGAAGCGACTTTCATCTGTTCTCTCCAGTCGTATTCAGGGGTGTGAACAAGGGCTTCGTTTGAGAACACTGGACGAACTTGACTCATGCCCACGATCGATTTCTCTTTGCCGATCTTTGGCCAGCGACCATTTACCAGAGGATACCAGCGTCGAAACCATAATGGCACGACATCATGCACACCAGCAAAACAAAGTACATCAGATCCTTAATGCAGAAATTCACAGGAACCTGCCGCAGCATCCTGCATCGAGAGAACTTCGTGGGGCTCTTACGAAGATGTTTGCACTGAATCTCGTGATGCCGAGCAAAAACATGACTGCGGGCATTCGTGTCTGTATTGGCGATGCTGAGCCAATCACGAAACCTGCTGGGGGTGTTTCTCAATACTCCCCAATCACTTCCCCGTCCGATCGGTGTCCCAGACGCTGGTAGATGCCGGTGCCGGGGCCGTCGACCACGTCTTCGTTGCAGTTGATGTTTTCGGTGACAAATCTGACGGAGCCGTCGCAAAGCAGGAAACTCGCACCACCCGGATGCTGACTGCTGAAAGACGAGGGATGGCCGTGGTTCATGTACTTGGCTGTCGAGCCGGTGATGTCCAGTGCCCAGCCATCGACGGTGCCGATCCAGTAGGCATCACCAAACAGTGGATAGCCATTCGAGTAAACTCCCGTCCATTTCCTTTCACCGACCAGAAACGTATTAGACGTGCCGTCTGTAATCTGGCTGATTCGAACGCGGCTGTTGCGGAAAAAGATGCCTTCGGCCGGAGCCGAATGGGAACCATTCCCGATCACCGGCCACGTCCCCAGATTTCCCACGTAGTCCGACATCGCCATGTCGGCGATTGTCACGCCGCTGTTGTTCCAGTTGTCCTGACGTTCGGGACCCACATCGGAAGGGCATTGAAAAACACTCAACACTTGAGTTGCTGCCAGAGTTGCATTGTTTTCGATTCGTGGCGTGGCCGGGTCACGGTCCGGTTCCGTCAGCAGAGCGGCCTCGAAGTTGATCTGGTTGTAGAGGTTCGACTGTTCGATGTAGGGAAGAATCATTGCACCCCAGGCGAATCCGTTTTGCGTTTCCGCAGGTGTCAGACCCCAGTTTGCGAGAGGTTCGATCCAGCCCGACGGAAAACAGCGATGCACATCGTGGTAATTGTGGAGTGCCAGTCCCAGTTGCTTCAGGTTGTTGCGGCACTGCGTTCTGCGAGCCGCCTCGCGAGCCTGCTGCACAGCGGGCAGCAGCAACGAAACAAGGATGGCAATGATGGCGATCACCACCAGCAGTTCGATCAGAGTAAACGCTTTGCGTGGTGGCCTTGAGGCGAGAATCGAAGAAGATGTGGGCATGTCAGGCTTTCTGAAGTTGCGGAGCGGCCTGCTCAGGTCTGCCGCAGTCCGTCGGAGGAAGTCATTTGAACGAAGTTTTTGAATAACAACACTGGTCGTTGCAACCACGGCCGAAGGACCAGGGCGTTGCACTCTTCACACAACCTGGCTGTTCGGCCACGTGTGAAACGATGCGAAACGTCTAGCGGCGTTGGGCACAGCCCTTGTTAAAAATCGGTTCCGGACAATGGAGCCTGAACATTGATCCCCGCACGCAACTTTGTGCCTGCCGGTGAAATCAACTGAGCCCAGATAGACTCGTCAACACTCTCTGACACAAAGCGACATCCGCCATCGCACATGGCAACATTTACGCCGCCTGGATGCCCGGAGCTGGGATAGGGTACGCCTTCCGGACCAGACTTTGCTTTGTTGATCCGGCTATCAATGGTTGGATGACGAGGAACAGTCTGCAGGTCGGGATACGCCGGGTCAACCACCCACCACACTCGACTGGACAGACCGGGGCGAGCCCATGGACCAGCGTTCACGTTTTCTGTGAGCATCAAAGTGTTGCTGGTGCCGTCATAAATACGATTGATGTTCATACTCTTCGATTTTCGTTCCGTGTAGGCCGGTCCGGAAATCGCCGGATTGACCTTGAACTTGTTCCATGCGAGCCCCGTTTCCTGGGAAATGACTTCGTCCTCCGGATCGACTCCGATCGTGGTGGCATTGTTGACAACTCCATCGCCGTCCCAGTCCAGTCCGGTCGCGTTGTAGTCCTGCCCCGAGCCCGTGGATGCGTTGTAGCCGGAATTGATCACAAAACTCAGCCCCCCATCCGCCGCATAGGCGGATTCGTCATTTGGGCACGTCAAAGCCTCAATACTGATGGATTGCAGAGCGTTGTTACTGCCGGAGTCCCACCGAATCTGTTTGTTCCAGCGATCTGCGACCCCCTGCTGATCCATATACGCCAGCAGTTCGATCACCCAACTGAACGCTTCTTCGAACAACGCGCCGTTTCCGGGATCGTTCGGGTCAACCAGCCAGGTGCCAGCGTCCGGAAATTGTCCTTTATGACTGGTGGACCAGCCATGCATGGCGAGTGCGACGTTGCGGATATTGTTCAGACACTGAGTTCTGCGAGCTGCTTCACGGGCGTTCTGCACAGCGGGCAAAATCAACGACATCAGCGTGGCAATGATGGAGATGACCACCAAAAGCTCAATCAGAGTAAAACCCTGACGTCGCCTGGCCAGGCGGCTGGATTGGTGACGCGGCTTGCGATCGGGACTGCGAAACACTTGCATGGGAGAGACTTTCCGGCTCGAATGCTGAGGGAAGGCGAAGTCAGAGGCAGTTTTCTTCCGTCTCGCGGAACGCCCCCGAGGGCGTCAACGAACGGTCTGCAACAGGAAGTACACCGCTGCCTCAGAAACACGGCGCGGAGTTTTCAAGAAAAAGAAATTCCGGCTCACCACGGACAACTTCTGCCGGTAAGCCTTCGAAAACTCAGTCTGCCAGCCCCATCCGGACAACGCGGAATCCCGTGGAATCATTGGCGCCGGACTCTGAAAACTGGGCTCGAAATCCAGGTCGGCAAATGTCGCGAGACCATTGGAAGGAGCCGCCTCGGGTACACCGTCTTTGTGATCCGCCATGGGCCGGACCGGAGGGATTGACGGCGACACGGTCCACGAAAATCTGGTAGTAACCGATCGCGTAGTAGTCGTGGCAGAATTCAAATGCGTTGCCCAGCGTATCATGCAGGCCGAAACCGTTGGGTTTTCGTGACCCCACGGCGTGCAGAGTTCCACTGGAACTCAGATCGTACCAGACGTTCTCTGCAAGTTTGTCAACGGGAGTAGGCCAGATCTCCAGCGATCCGGCTCTGCACAGGAATTCCCATTCGGCTTCTGTGGGCAATCGATATCCTGTGCCTTCGGGGTCGAGTTCCCAGCCGGCTGCGGTCCAGTGATAGGCCAGAGTGAGGTTTTCCAGTTCGCTGAGTGCGTTACAGAAATCAACCGCCGCCAGCCAGGAAATATTGACGACCGGTTCGTTCTCACGCTCCGGGTTCTGGCGAGCACTGATTGATGTCAGATGGTTTGGGATGACGCGAGCAAACTGTTCCCGAGTCACTTCCGTCACACCCGCGTACAGCGCATTCGTCAGGACGACTCGATGCATGTCCTGTTCGCCGCGATCCTGAGCGGCTCCCACCCAGGTGGATGACAAGTGTTTGGTGGCCTCCTGCGGCAAAATGCCACGAAGAAACTCGCCCGGCGGAATAAGTCTCAGCCTCATGCCGATGGAATTCGTGATCTCTGAATCCACCTTGAAATAGTCTGCGCACGCCTGCTGGGCAGTGGCACCATCAAACGGTGCGATGGCAGGAGACGGTCCGGTTTCGGGCCAGTTGAACTCATTCTGCAACTCGCCGTCAGGAACACCAGTGGCATCCGGTGTTGTCGTTCGCTCGGAAAACTCAAGTCGAACAGGACGCGATTCCGTCAACGCTGCGTCATATCGAGTGGTCAACGGAAAGAAGCCGTACTTGCGGGCATTCAGTGTATGAGTGCCGGGGTCCACGCTGATGGAAACGCGCCCTGAATCTGTTGGATCTTCGATCACCACGGTTCGAGTCGTACGCACGTGAATTTCCTGCAGTTGTTCAGAGCCGGAGAACTGCAGAAGCAGGTTTCCGGGATTTGTCGCTGCGACCGCCGACTGTACCGGAGCAGAGTTGCCGCTCAACAGGTGGAGGGCAACAGCGCCGGACATCGCTCCTGCGGCGAAACAGCCAATGCCTGCCCACAGCACTGGCCATGGGCGGCTCCACATCGCCGAGTGTTGACCGTCAGAGACGGGGATGACTGCAGAGTTCGAAACGGCTGAAATATCCGTCGTGGCTGACTCGCCGTCTGTTTGAACCGAACTGCTGTTCCGACCTGGTACCGACGAGGACGCTCGGTGAATGCGGTCAATCAGCGCATTCATCCTGACATCTGGTTCGACGACTGAGACGTGTATCCTGAAGTTCCCAAACAGGGGGTCTTCGTCAGCGAACCTGTCAACAATGGCAAGGCACGCCGAGCAGTTTTCGAGATGTTGTGCGATCCTGCTGGCTGTCTCCTCATCAGACATCCCAAAAGCATAATCTCGCAGTTCGGTCGCGGAAGGGCATTCCATAGTGAGCTCAATTCCTGTCCTGGAAAAGCCATGATTCGTCAACCAGTACACCGGAAATGGCAAACGACGGCGCGGTTTTTCAGGATTTCCTGAACTTCCGAGCGAACGCGTTTGCGGTGGCGACTACAGAATTCCCCGCATCAAATCCAGAATTTGCTTCTTGATTCGAGCAACGGCCTCGTGGACGGTCACGACTTTGATACCTAACTGACGGGCGACGTCGTGCCGGGGAATTCCTTCCAGAACACACAGGCGAAAGATTTCATACGTCTGAGCGTTACATCGTGCCTGAATGACAACGGCAGCGCGAGCCAGCACCATGTTGCGAAATTCGATGATTTCCTCTTCTTCGATCTCGTCATCCATGTCATCATCGACGGTGGCCGATACTTCTTCGCCACTTCCGACCGACTGCTCGGGGCGACGTTTCTTTTTCCTGTTTTGATTGAGCGCCAGGTTTCTGCAGATGACCTTCAGGAAGCCTCGGAAGAGACCTTTTCCGGGGTCGTATCGGAAGCCGTCCATCATCTGCTCGTGAATCACCAGCAATGTATCCTGAACCACATCCTCGCGTTGGTGCCTGTCATGAATAGAGAATTTAGAATGCAGCCAGTCGTCCAGGACCGGCGCATAGATACGCACGAACTCTGCCCAGGCCTCGTCCCGCCCGTTTTCAGACTTCATCCGTTCCAATAAAGATGCTGAGGTTGTTGGTGGCTTCATAGCTTGGCAACATACCCTTAGGCAATTCACAATGCAACTGGAATGAGCGGGAACGCAACTTGTGTGCGGGGGCCGCGATTGCCACGATGAAGGCTCAGAAGTCAGAATTCCTCATGAACGTCGCCGATAACTCAGGTCAAACGAAAACCGACGAGGTCGGAGCCGTTGAAGACGTGGTTCGACCACTACTGCTGGTCGGTGGTCATGATGTCATTCAGACGACCGGTATGGGTGCAATGGGCCAGGTCTTTCGGGCAAGACATCTCAGGCTTAATCGCGAAGTGGCCATCAAAATCATTCTGGGTGGATCCAAAGGTCGACCGAATCTGCTGCACCGCTTTCGGCGAGAAGCTGCGATCGGGGCCATGCTTCAACATCCGAATATCGCTGCCGTTTACGACAGCGGCGTGGTCACTGAACCACCGTATCAGGATGTCCCATGGTTCTCCATGGAGTACATCGTGGGTGACTCGCTGCGGGAGTTTCTGTCGGCCACAAAACCCGGCATCGATGACTCCGTCCGGCTGATGGTGAAAATTGCTGAGGCGATGGCGTACGCTCACAGCAGGAACGTCGTCCATCGCGACCTGAAGCCTGACAATATCATCGTCACGGCTCAGGGGGAACCGAAGGTGACCGACTTTGGTCTGGCAAAGGTTATCTCTAATGAACAAAAAATTCCGACCGATGCCATCAGGAATCCGTACAACGGGCATTCGACGGCTGACCGCGAAGAGTCCGTCAGCGGCAGGTCGACAGCAGGCTCTGAGGCGACCGCTGACGGCACGCAGGACGGACAGACGATGGGGACCTTGCTGTATATGGCTCCGGAGCAGGCGTTGGGACAACAGGACCAGGTCGGGCCAACGGCTGACGTCTACTCGCTGGGCTGTATTCTGTATGAAATGCTGACGGGAACGGTGCCGATTCCGCTGGGTGACGAGGGCTGTACCGTTGACCGATTTCGCAGTCTGATTCCGGACTTCGCGATTGTGCCAGCGCGAATTCGAAACCCTCAGATCTCAGCCGATCTGTCCGCTGTCTGTATGCACTGCCTGAACAAGGAGCCTCAGGATCGCTACCCGACTGCTCGGGAACTTGCGGATGACCTGCACCGTGTTTTGAGCAGGCAGTCGGTCATTGCACGCCCGTTGAACCCGGTCAGGCGGGTTCTGCATTGGGGGCGACGAAATCCTGTGCCGATCGCTGTGGGTGTTCTGTTGTTCGCCAGTCTGCTGGGAACGATGGTTTTTGCATATCTGGCCGTTCGAGCGGAACGGTTGGCAGTGGTCATCGCTGAAGCAGAACGGGACAGCTTTCTGCGGGCCAAACAACTTCGCCAGGTCGCAAAGGATGCGGAAGCACGCGAACATGCCGCGCGCATCAGGGCAGAAGAAGAACTGGCAAGGTCACTGACAGCCTCCACGGAACTGCTCAGGCTGAACGGTCAGTCCGGCTGGAAGAAGAAAGCCATTTCAAATCTGAATACCGTGTTCGCCATGCACGCTTCGACCAGCGAGAAAGCTTTGCTGCGAGGTCTGATGGTGGACGTTCAGGCAACGCCGGATGTGTACCTGCATGCCGCATTGACGCAGGCAGAGATAATGAAGTCCTGTGGCGGTGTCGATGCCATCCGTGATGTCAGCTTTGATCCATCCGGCTCAAAGATTTTCTTTTCCCGCATCGACGCCGTTGTCGCGCAGTGGGATTTAACTGCTTTACCGGGTGCAGACGCCGTTCGCTCGATCGTGGATCGACGGCCGCCCACGTATCAAACGGAAAACTACAGCAGTCAAGGGGCTCCCATGCCCTGCCTGCTGATCGCGCCGGATGGACACAGCGCGCTGTTCCCCAGATGGCGAGGTGAGCTGGGTTGCTTTGATGCGCGATCAAAGAATGTGATGTCTCTGGAACTGCAGGATCACTGTACCGTGCGCAGTCTGGCCACCGATGGCAGCGGTCGGTTGCTGCTGGCAGGTCACGCATGCGGAAAGGTCGGGGTTTATGACCGGGACACCGGCCTGGCGTTCCGCATGGAAGCGACAGGGCAGACCAACCACTGGAACCCGGTCGCGATCACGACGGATGGTCGACTGGTCGCCATGACCACAGCAACCGACCTTGTGGTGCGCGATCTGACTCAGGAGCCCGAACATGTTGTGTGCCGCTTTCCGATTGCAAGCGGGACCCTTCGCAGCCTGGAATTCCTGCCCGACAACCATCGCCTGGCCACCGCCGGAACGGACGGCATTGCTCGAATCTATGATGTGTTCCGCGGGAAGCTGGATGGAGTTCTGGTGGGGCACTCCGGTCGGATCAACGATATCTCGCTGTCGCCCGATGGCCGCTATGTGGCCACAGCCAGCGATGACCGAACCGTGCGATTGTGGGATCAGCTGACGTATGAGCCAATCCTTCGCCGGTCTTTTCCCAGTGCCGCCCTGGCCGTTGATTTTTCTCCGGATTCAACGCTGCTGGCGGTGGCCGGAGATCCGGTCCACGTCTTCCGGATCGAAAGCCAGGCATGTCGCCAAACAGTCCGTCCTTATGACTACAGCACCGAGGGACTCTCGTTTGCGTCGGATAGCTCCTTCTTTATTACGACGGGCGCGGATGGCGAAGTCACGATCCGCAGTTGTGTCAACAATCGTCCCTCATTTGCAGCAGAATCGATTCTGGATCAGACGAAACCGTTCGATAACGGAGTGCAACCACTTGAACCAACACTTTCCCCCGACAGTCAGTGGATTTCCCTGAGTCAGGCGACCTACAGCAATTCCAGCCCTCGAAATTTCCCCGTCACACTTTTACAGCGCAGGGGCGAGCAGACGGCGATCGTCAAGTTAGCTGACAGTCCCAGTCGCCTGACTCAGACTTTCTTTTCCAGCGACAGTCGGTTCTTTGTGTTCATGAATGCTGGTGGACTGGTTCAGTGCTGGAACCTGAAAGACGCTGCAAGTGTAGAATGGACGCAGACGATCCCCGTCATTGCTCCTGCCGTGCTGGGGCCGGAAGGAGACAGCATTGTCTTTCCCATGCGCAACGGTTTGCGGATGGTGGCATTTGTCAACCACCGCGAGACAGAGGTGTTGTATCCACAGGGCTTTGCGGTTCAGCAGGTCGTGGCCGTGCCGAACGCCAATCGATGGCTACTCGCGGACCGTCAGGGGCGGATGATGTCCGGAGTGCAGCTGGGGCACGGACTGAATGTGACATGGAAGCCATTCGCAGTCGAAAGCGATGGGCAGAGCTGGAGTCATTTGACCGCTTCGCCGGATGGCCAGCTCCTGTGCGGACTTCGGAAAGAACAGATCTGCCTGTGGGATCTAAAAACGGAAAATCTGTTGCTGACACTGAGTTTACCGGGCGTGATGACCGGCCGAGCAAGGTTCAGTCCTGACAACCGCTGGCTGGCCGTGCTGCCCGGAGATCAGCGTGTTGAACTGATCGACGTGCAGACAGCCGCCAAAACTCTTGAAGCAACACCGCTGGCTCTGCCTGCTGGCTGTGTGCCAGTCGCCCACGACCGCACCGGGAAATCCGCCAGTGAACGTGTCCCCGAAAACTCCAGCGCCGTCTTTGACTCGCTCACGAACAGCTCAGTGGAGAAATGGAGACAGACAACGATCATTGAATTGCTGAACGATGCCGAGCGTCAATCGTTGGGCACTCCTGAAGCCGTGACGCAGACTCTTCATCGCGGGGCATTCATCCGCAGCGCGATCGCCAGGTTGCCTCCGGATGGAGCTCGTTTCCGCGAAGACGCAACCCGGCGGCTGATTCTTCTGCAGCTTCGGCTAATGAAGCTTCAGGAGGAATTCCATGCGAAACAGAAAGCTGAACAGACGCCTGCCGATGCCACCGGGAAGCAGGCTCCGGAAAGCCCGGATGCAGCGGCAACTTCAGCAACCCCTCGTGACGATTGAAATTCCAGCCTGGCGGTGCCTCAGACCAGTCAAGCTGAGGCTCGGGAACACTGCTTCGTTCAGAAAACCTGATTCAACGTGAACTAGTTCGCGGAAATCGGAAGTCTAAAGCCGTTTGCTTTACCATGTGCCCGCGCCAAGCCTTTTTCGATCGCAGAAACGCTGAATCCCGCGAGGCACTGTGTCCGAACGATTTCGGAAGTCTAATCTAATCATCCGAGTACGTGACGATGCCATGGTGCTGAGAGCGGCTGATGCGGTCGGTGGCGTGCAGGCCGGCGAGAATGAATTCCACGCAGGAAGCTCGGACAGCCGCGCTTTCGGAAGCATTGACTTCGAAGGCCTTGTCCCAGACGGGGGGGACTCGTTTGAGAAGCTTCTCGTAGTGACCGCTGGGCAGCATGTCACCGACTTCGATTTTCACGCCCTTGCCGAAGATCTGACTGATCTGTTCCAGACCGTGCTGTTCGACGTACTCTTCAAAGATGTTTTTGATGGCTTCGGCCATGACGGCGTCCAGCACCTGCCGTTCGCTCATCTGATGGCTGCTCATCAGATCGACTTCCAGTTGCCCAGCGACGATGAATACAGGTGCCCGAGATCACTGATTCTGGGCACGGCCGGAATCTCTTTCAGCACGGCTCCGCGGCGGCGGGCACTGGCGATCATGGTCTGATAGTTGGCAATGCTGAACCGTGCACTCACGCCGCTGGCCTGATCGATGTAGCGGCTTTTCCTCGCGACTCGACTGATTTCTTCCACAATCTGCTTCATGAAGAACGGCACCGTCACCGGGAAATCACCATCCAGCGGAATGCTGCTTTCCTGCTCCATGATCTGAATACCCATGTCGCGTTCGGCGGGATAATGGGTGTGCACGATGCTGCCGATGCGGTCCTTCAGCTGCGGAATCACTTTGCCGCTGCGGTTGTACGTTGACGGATTCGCACTGAACAGGATCGTGACATCAATGTCGAACTGAATCGGGAACCCACGGATCTGTACGTCCCGCTCTTCCAGAATGTTGAACAGCCCGACCTGCACCAGTTCGTCCAGTTCGGGAAGCTCATTCATGGCAAAGATGCCCCGGTGCATCCGGGGAATCAAACCGAAGTGCAGAGCCTCTTCCGTGGACATGCTGGCTCCGGCCGCCAGTCTGGCCGGATCAATTTCTCCGATGATGTCGGCGAACCTGGTGCCCGGAGCCAGCCGTTCCGCATACCGTTCGCTGCGACTCCACCATGCCACGGGAATATCCTGGTCATCCGTGGAGGCGACGAAGTGCTTCGCGGCGGTCGTAATCGGTTTCAGAGGATCTTCGTGGACAGGACAGCCGGGCAGGTCCAGATAGGGAATTTCGTCGTCCAGAAACCGAGCCATCTGACGCATCAGACGACTTTTCCCCTGCCCTTTCTCGCCCAGAAACAGCATGTCATGTCCGGCCAGCAGAGCCAGACTGATTTCGGGAATCACCGTGCTGTCGTAGCCGAGAATTCCGGGAAACAATGTGTCTCCCGCGGCCAGAGCCTTCAGGAAGTTCTGACGGATTTCTTCCTTGACTGTGCGAGACTTCCAGCCACTGGACTTGAGTTCGGCAAGATTGGACGGTTTGGACATGAGCAGCATCGATTCCGAAAAAGCAGACGTGTTTCGGTATCGTAGCCATCCGAAACGCTCCGTCACGGAACTTTGTCCCGAATGTGGTCACTCAACGGCCAGCAGGTACGTGATGATATCGTTCAGCTGCGCGGGAGAGATTGTTTTGTGCAGGTCCGCGGGCATCAGTGACAGACCGGTGTTTTTCAGTTCATCGATGTCAGATCGCGGGATGGTGGTCGATTTACCGTCGACATGCACAAGTGTCAGTGTTGTGGATGTTTCGCTCTGAATCATTCCGCTGGCGACTCGGCCATCCGTGGTACTGACCACGTAGCTCAGAAACTGAGGATTCACTTCGCGATTGGGATCCAGCACGTTGACAAGAATCGCCTCGGCCCCGCGGTTTTTGATCGCCGCCAGACTGGGTCCCAGCTCTCTCCCTTCGTTTTCCAGGCGATGACATGTCACGCAGGTTTTGCGAAACAGAATTCTGCCGTTTCCGGAACTGCCGGGCTGCTGCAGAGCCGCCTGATATTCGCGAACCAGACCGGCATCAACGCGAGCGCTGGCCGACTGCAGCAACTCTTTCGCCTTCCGGCTGATCCGCGGATCCTTCTGCAGAGCCGCAGCCTGCAGCTGAGCCGGACTGATTTCCGTTGCTGAGACTTTGCCGTCGTCAATCGCCTGAAACAGCAGCAGCATGGAATCGGTTCGGGAGCACAAAGCGGTCTCTGCGTCGGTTCGCAGTTTCGGAGTCAGTCCTGACCAGTGCTCCAGAATCAAAGGCGCGGCGTCGGTTCCGAAGTGTCCCAATGTTTGCAGAGTTCGTGAACGAATCGATGCCGGCTGCCGGCGATCCATGAGTTTCAGAAAGACGTCTTTGCGGTCAGAAAAGGAGCCCAGTTTCAGCTGATCAATGGCTGCCATACGATCGGCTTCCGAAGCCTCGTCGTTCTGCGCAACCGCTGCAGCGGTGGCCACGATGTCTGCGACGATGGACTGAAGTTCGCTGCGGACGGCGGGGCGTTGAGTCAGCAGTTCCGTGACAAAGGCGACCTGCAGATTGTGATCGATCGTCCTCGATTTCAGCCGGGTGATGACTTTGCCGAGATCATCCGGATGATTCTGCCGAGCGATCAGTCGCGCCAGATTCTGCAGCACTGCGCTGGAAATTCGGGGTTGTCGTTGAACCAGGTCCTCGAAGACCTGACCGGCTCCGGTGTGAAGTGCCAGCAGGGCGGCCGACTGAATCCAGGGATCCTGATTCCAGTCACTGTTTGTGAGGATCCCGGTGACTGCTTCCAGTCGAAGCTCGTCCGGAAACGAAGCTGCCGTGAAGGCCAGCTGCAGCTGAACACGAGGCTGGTCCGTGAACCCCGGATGCAATGCCTCGCTGCGAACCAGTTCTGCAGTGAAGGGAGGGGTCAGGCGCAGAGCCTGCTCGCAGACATCGGCAGTAGCATCTCGAAGGGCTGTGGCAATATGCTCAGCCTTCAGAAGGTTCAGCCGGTGCAGCAGGTGCAGCGAATGAACTCGACCGACTGGTGAGGCTGCTCGCACCGCAGCGGTGCTCAACAGCGACTGCAGCGGATCGCCAAAGGTTTCGGAATTCTCGTACAGCAGTCGGGCGGCCGTTTCCCGATGCCAGCTGTTGGGATGATCCAGAAGCCGAATCAGTTCCGGCGCAGTGGCGGTGGAAAGATCCACCGATCGGCGAACCGGGTGCCCCTTTCGAACGATGCGATACAGTCGGCCTCGATCCCGGCCGCTGGTCAGATCCAGATGCTGCTTGATCTCAGGCGGCAGACTTTTCGGGTGCTCGATGACTTCGCGATACATGTCCAGAACATGCAGAGATCCGTCTGGTGCATTCGAAAACTGCACCGGTCGAAACCAGATGTCCCGTGACCGCAGAAACTCAGACTGCTGATCGATTCGAGTCGCGGTGTATGTCACACCTTTCGGAATCAGCTGCTTGCGGTGCACGATGTTGCTGCCGACATCCCCAATGAACGCTGTTCCGGAGAATTCTTCGCCCCACGCGTCGCCACGGTAAATGGTGATCCCCGTCGCACCGGTGAAATACCCGGCCGCTCGCCCGCCGCCTTCGACCGGACCGCTGGCCGCTCCGGAAACTCGCAGCCGGGTTCTCACAATGCGCCAGGGTTCGACCGGACTGCTGCGAAACACAGGAGCCTGCCCGCCGTCATCGGCAATGCTGATGCGGACCGGAGGCGGAATGACATCCGAACGTCCGGAGAAATAGGTATCGTCGTAAACAATGAACTGAGCGTGATCGCTGTTCGAACAGACGAACTTTCGCCCGAAGTCGGCAAAGCTGAGTCCATGCTGAGCTCCACCCGGTTCGGCTCGCAGATCATGAGTCTTCGGGTCGAACGAGAAGTCACGACCTCGCAGATTGACGGCCGCGGATTCCGGTTGGTCCGGCCGACGCACAAGACCACCGGAACTGCTGGTGGCTCCGTGGATCCGGTTGTCGATTCCCCACTGAAAGCTGTTCAGCAGTCCCTGAATGTTGCTGCGCTGAAAGCCGGTGAAGATGACTTCGGAAACGTCGGCCTGTTGATCGTTGTCCGTGTCTTTCAGAAACAGAATGTCCGGAGCGGCACCCACATAGATGCCGCCGCGTGAACAGATAATCGCCGTCGGCCACGACAGACCGCGGGCGAAAACTGTGCTGCGGTCAAACACTCCGTCGTCGTCGGTGTCTTCCAGCAGTCGAATCTGTCCCAGGCGTTCCGTGTCCTGTTCAGAGTAATCCTTCATTTCGACCACAAACAGACGCCCGCGCTCATCGAACGACATGGCCACCGGATCGGTGATCAACGGTTCCGCGGCGGTCTGCTGAATTTCAAAGCCATCGGCCACTTCGAAGGTTTTCAGTGCTTCGTCAGGTTCCAGCGGTGCAATGCGAGGCAGTTCGGCGGAATAACTGATGCCCGTCGTTGCCTTGTGTCCCAGAGCCTCGTCGATAAACGTGTAGGCTCGCAGCCGGGTTTCCGTGGGGAAGTCATGTTCGCAGTGAGGATACTCGACCTGCAGCCGCGAGCCGGCATCAAACAGATCGTACACTTCTCGAGCTCTGGGAATGGCCTTGCGAACTCCGTCCACGGCGAAGTTGCTGTCTTCCAGCGGGGAACTTGAAAAGAACGGTCGAGGTGCCAGAGCTCCAATGACCTCCGCGAAATCAAAAGGCAAGGCATCCGGCTTCAGGAGAAAGCGATCCTTCAGCAGCGGCATATAACGTGCACTGGTCCAGCCGGTGATGTTGCCTTCGTAGTAGTCGTGAAACGGAGTCCAGCCACAGCTGGAAACGATCACCTTCACGCGGGGATCAAAGGCACCCAGAAACATCGCGTTGTGGCCGCCGAGCGAATGGCCGATGACACCGATGCGATTCGGATCGACGGACGCAATTTCAGAAGTCAGAAGATCGACACAGCGCATGTGGCCGGTGATGCCTTTCATGGTGCCCGAGACGTACGCGTCATTTTCGAAGTCGTACGGATAGTCGCCGAAGGACGGATAGTCCGGAGCCAGCACCACGTAACCTCGCTGAGCCAGTTCCACGGCATACTGCCGATTGGGCAGAGGTCCGTCGCCGGCCACGATGCGTTTGCCCAGTGGCCCTGTCGGATGCAGTGCCAGAACAGCTGGCCGTGATCGATCGGCGAGCGGCTCATCCGAAGACGGCAGATACAGGTCTGCCGGAATTCGGTCTCCGTCGCGTGTCGCGAATGTGATCGTCCGGCGTGACCATCCCGGTCCATCCGTTCGATCAGTGACCTGCAGGTCAAACTCGGCGAGCCCTGTCACATCCGGCAACGGCCCCATCGCTTCCTGCATTCCGTCCAGAATCATCCGCCGCCGCAGCTGCCATTCTTCCGGGCTGACAATTCGCCGAGACTCACCATCTGCATCCTTCACCAGCAGCGGATCCTGATGACTGACAGCCGTCAGCTGAGCACCGGCGAGTCGGGCGGAAGTCAACAGCAGAAACATCAGAAGGAATCGCAGGTGTTTCATCAGGAAATCCACTCAGAAGAAATGAAGCGTGCCGGAAGAGCCCCCGGTCAGCAGCGGTTCCACGCCGGAGTCCGGCACGTCGACCGCATTTCACTTAACCTGTCCGGCCCGCCGCACGGGCGCGTTTCGACGGAACATCAGAGATGCTCTCAATGAAAAGTTTCGCTGTCCAGTGAGCACCCAGCTGAAGTCCGGGGTGACTCGCGATTTGTGCACCAGCACCGCAAGCGGGCAATCGTCCGCTGCCGCCGCAGGTGCGCACCATTTCAACGTGGAACTGAGGGCATTCCGAGACCTGGATCATCGGAATCGCTGTTTCGGCCACGTGAAACCTGACGCTCGAACGTCAGAGCAAACGAATAGCGTCCACCAGTGCTGCCGGATCCATTGCTGGTATCAAACTCATCTCGGGCAATAGAATCGACCTGCCGCACCCGGAAGTGCTTGTCGTCAGACGAGGTTTGTTCAGGCACCTGTTAGCGGTTTGCGTTCTGACTGTCACTGGTGAAGCGTCCAGCGAAGGCCAAAGCCATGCGATACTGCTGCAACCTGTTGTTGCTGACACTGCTGATCGACACACAGGATGTCTTGGCGAATGGGGCCGTTCGATCCGGGACAGCCACCTGGCTGCTTTTTGATGAAGCCGTGCTGGCGGAGAACGTTGCCGCTGTTCGACAGCGAGCTTCCCGGATGTCGGACGAAGACCGTCTGGGTTTTCTGGAACGCTGGGTGCTGCCTTCGGAAACACACCCGTCCGTCCGAGCCGTTGGAGAATTCTGTTCGCCCGCCGCTGCTGTTTCGGCGGATGTTGAAGACCGCCCGTCCGCGTTTCCCCGTCAGGTCCAGTCGCCGGTTGGCGATCTGATTCAGACGGCTCGCCGACTGGGCAAGCTTTCCGAACTGCGGAGCCGTGTTGCAGAACTGATCGGTTTCGGAGACCGGAAGTTGTCCATCGCTGAGGCTGCTGTTCTGATTCTGCTGGACGTCGAACTGCACGGTTTGGCGGACGAAGATCTCTATCTGATTCTGGAGCAGCGGCAGAGGAATTTCCCGTCATTCAGACCGGCGGATGTCTGGCCCGCGCTGCTGGTCATCGATGATGCCGTTCACCGGGAGCTCAGCACCGGCGAACCGATGCCCGCTGTTGTCAGCGACCTGCTGGCTGTGCTTCAACGTCGACCGTTGCCGGACCGACTCACCGCCAGCGAGAGCCTTCTGCGAGCGCATGTGAATGGGCTGTGGAATCGTCACGCGGCCTTTCAGCAGACGGGAGAATACCGAGAAGACGAATCCGCGAAGGCGGGTGGCCTGTGGGTGTCAGCCAGCGGCGCATCGGCGATGTCAAACGGATTGGGCTATCCGGTGAGTCACTGGTCGTGGAATGGTCAGGAAGGGCACCTGATGTCCGGACAGGGACGAGAATACCTGTTTCTGTCATCGCCGCTGTGGGGAGAATATGACATTGAAGCGGATCTGGATCCCCAGGCCAGGACTCAGCTGATGGCGGCGGGAGAGTGTTACGGCATGTCAACGAACCTGTCCGGAATCCAGGCCGGTCGGATGCGCAGTTCGCTGAAGGTGATTCCCGTGAAGCCGCCGCTGGCGAAGACCGGCCAGTGGGCACACGGCCGAATCCGAATTCGCGATGGCATCCGCACGCTGTTTGTGAATGGTCGTGCTCTGATGGAAACACCGATTTCGGAAGGCGACAGTCCGTGGGTCGGACTGCGAGGCTGGTGTCTTTCAGATGCTCCGTTTCGAAACGTCAGAATTTCCGGTTCGCCGATCATTCCGAAGGAAGTGCCACTGAGCGTTCATCCAGATCTGCCGGGCTGGGAAAGCCATTTCGGACAGGGCCTTGGCGGGCCGACCGATGTCTGGAGATTCCAACCGGTGGAAGGTGAACCGGCTCAGATTCAAGCGGACGTTCAGCCGGCTTTGAAAGGAACCTTTTGTGAAAGCCTGCTGCAGTACCGGCGACCTGTCCCCCGACATGGACAGGTGCGGTACGAATTCTTCTATGAGCCCGGTGTTCGACTGGTTCACCCCGCACTTGATCACATGGCCATGATTCTGACCCCGAACGGTGTTAACGGTCATCCGATCACCGACGGCAGCTATGAAAGCGACAACCGTTCTCCGAGCGTTCAGGTGACGGAACCGGAAGCTCGACGAGGCCTGTCGCCGTTGCCGCTGAAGCCCGGACAATGGAACTCGGTGGAAGTGTCGCTGGCGGAAACGAATCTGCAGCTGCGACTGAATGATCAGCTGGTTTTCGAGCGATCGATCCATGAAAAAGATCACCGCCGCTTTGGACTGTTTCGGTTTGCGGATCGGGACGAGGTCCGGGTTCGGAACGTCGTGCTGTCGGGCGACTGGCCGACTGTTCTTCCGGAACTGTCGGCTCAGCTGTTTTCGGATCCGTTCGAGCTGCAGCTGGACATCGAACGCGAAACACCCTTCACCGTCTATCACCACGACTTTGCCACTGGCGGACTTCCCCCGGGAGATTTTTTGTCGTTGCCATTGAGGAACGCCGGCGTGAATCCGCAACCGGACGGGCTGCACTTCTCGATCCTGTCCACCGGCCGGTGGGCTCAGGCTGATCTGACATCAGCGATGCTCCTGCGCGGTGACTGCGACGTGCTGCTGCGAATGAACCAGGTGCAGATGGACGGGCCGAAAATCAACGGCGCAGGAGTGATCGTTTCCATCGGAAATGTCTGCGAGCTTCAGATGTATCGCCGTGGGGATGGTCAGAATCAGCGAGTGACCGTTGGCTGGCGGGAAGCAGGTTCGGATGGAGAATTTCGAATCAGTTACGACCATATTGAATCTGAAGCGCCGAGCGGAACATTTCGGATTTCCCGACGAGGCGAGACGATGACGCTGCTGTTTGCCGAGAATGATTCCACCGTGTTTCAACACGTCGGTCAGCGCGAGATCCCGGGTTGCGATGAGCACGACATCGAGGTTCGACTGCGAGTCATCGTGAGCGAAGGCGGCAGCACCACGGCTGTCTGGAAATCACTGACGCTGTCCGCCGAACAGATTTTTCAACAACCCGATCCGGATGCCTTGTCCATCCCGGTGCTGATGACCATGAATGTGGATGGATCGGACCTGAAAGCCATCACGAAGCCCATTCCCGGAGTGCCCGGCCAGGGATCGCCGGACTGGTCGCCCGACGGGAAGTGGATTGTCTTCGATGGCTGGCAGGGAACTGCCGAGAAGACTCATATGTATCGAGTCACCAGTGATGGTGATGGTTCTGAAGTCCGTGATCTGGGATTCGGCACCATGCCCACCTATGCGCCGGACGGCCGGACACTGGCGTTTACGTGGGGCGGTCACGGGATGGCCATCATGGATCCGGACGGGGAAAATCGGGAAGTGATCTCCAGCGATGGCTGGGGAGCTCAGTATTCGCCGGACGGAAAGTTTCTGGCCTACCAGACCTACGAACGCAGTGGCGACGGAGAAGTCCGGATCAACATCACCGTGATCGACATTGCCACGCGACAGGAACGAGTCCTCCTGGCCGGGATGGCCGCATCTCGGTACTCGCAGATTTTCTGGAACATGGAATGGTCTCCGGACGGGCGCTTCATCTGCTTCAAAGGCAATACGAAAACCGGTGAAACGGAAATGGCAGTCGTCAGCACCGAAGGAGTCAGCGAGGAAGTGAAGGTGCTGGCCACAGGCAATGTGCACCCCGATTTCTCCTGGCATCCGACTCAGAATCGCATCCTGCTGGCCAGACGATCAAATCGTCACGGCGGCACACGTCTGCACATCTGCGATCCGGACAGCGGCGACATCACGCTTCTGGAAACTCAGCCCCTGAACAGCGAAAACATCTCCGGAGTCTGGTCACCCGACGGCCGGAAGATCGTCTTCGTCAGCCAGCCCCGCCCGGAACCCATCCCATGGCATCCTTCGGATTAACATCCGATCAATGCCGATGTCGAATTCACCCCGGGGAAGACAGAAACGAGGAAGACCGTCATGAAGATCATTCGAGGACGGATTCGGCCAGGGTCGATGGTTTCAGCTGCTCCTGCCAGGAAAGGCGGGGAGCGGGCGCGGCAAACAGATTGTGTCGCCCTTCAACGATGGTGAAAGTACGGTTGACCGACACGTCCGTAAACACCTGCGTCTGGCCCGAAACCGACCATTCCACTTCCAGACGTTCAATTTTTGTGGCCTTTCCGATACCGATTCTGACCTGCAGCGGGTTGGCCCCGAAGCTGCCCCCGGAATCCACGTGTCGGTAGATCGACCGCTCCTGACCGTCTTCAGTGATCACTGCGCGGATACGAGTTCCCACGGCGGCTCGATTTGAATCAATTCCAGCCAGGTTCAGAACCACCCAGTGGCTGTCAAACCCCGGATTCAGAAACAGCCCGTCGTTGGCGGCGTCGCCGTCGAAAGCTCCCCCCAGCTGAACGTAAACGTCGGTCATTCCGTCGTTGTTCAGATCAGTGAACGAGACACCATGGCCTTTCTGAAGGTGCCCAAAACCGCCAGCCATGGTGATGTTGGTGAACGCTGTCCCACCGTGGTTCAGAAACATCAGATTCGGCACAAGAAATTCATAAGGAACGTCGCCAGTGGCCAGATAAAAATCCGGAAAACCGTCGCCGTTGAGATCTCCGAAATTAGCGCCCATGGGGCGAGTCGGCAGGCTCAGTCCGGCTGAGTCTGCCAGATTCCGGAAATGTCCCTGTCCATCACCGCTGTACAGGCCCATGGTTTCCACACCGTCGGGCGGTTTCCGGCCCATCAGGTCTGCCGCGATGAAACCGATATTTTCGATGGAATTTGCAACATACAGGTCCAGGTTTCCATCGTTGTTATAGTCCCAGAACCATGTGGCAAAGCTGGCCAACGGACGTTCAACTCCGGCAGCCTGGCTGACATTCTGAAATGTCCCGTTGCGCTGGTTGTGGAACAGAAGATTTCGCCCAGGCGCAGTGCCGTTGGAGACAAACAGGTCGGGGAAGTGATCGTGGTCATAGTCGCCCCAGACAGCACCCATACAGAAGACGCCGATGTTTACTCCCGCTGCGGCAGCGATATCGGTGAAACGTCCGTCACCATTGTTGCGATATAACTCGGAGAGAGCCGGCGACTCCGGCAGCGTTTCATTGCCGATGAACAGATCAACATTTCCATCGTTGTCAAAATCTGCCCAGTCAGCGGTCTTGGTGGGAGCCCAGACTTCGGCAAGTCCCACCTCAAACGTGACGTCCGAGAATGTGCCGTCTCCGTTGTTCCGCAGTAATGAGTTGGGATGCTGTCCTTCGGCTCCTTTCCAGGCACCTCGCACGACAAACAGATCGACGAAGCCATCGTTGTTGAAGTCTGTCTGAATAGCATTCAGCCCCCCGCAGATGCCGATCAGTCCGGCCTCCTGAGTGCAGTCAGTAAGCCACTGTTTCGGCGAATTCCGGAAGACCAGCGACTGGCCTCGCGGGTCGAAAGTTGTGGTGAACACGTCCAGCAGACCATCATTGTCAAAGTCATCCGAAACGGCTCCTCCACACAGATTGTCCGTTCGCAGGCCGAGTACCGGCAGAATGTTTCGGAACACGGGAAAAGTCTCCGACGACTGAAATGCCTTTTCCGGGCACCGATAGGCTTCCGGTACGTCCTGTGGATAGCGGCCCAGCGTCATCGCGGCGATATTCAGCAGCCACATGGCTGGCGCATCAATGGCATATTCCTGCTCGGTAAGGCCGGACGGGTGTTCCACGACATCCAGAAAACAGCGGAACGCGGCCTCGGAACCTTCTTTCCGAGTGTGCAGACCTTCTCCCCGGATCGGCAGGATACAGCTGTCAGAATTGTTGCGAGCACAACAGTTTTCGGTTTCACCGACGCGTAGATGTGCAACGCCCAGGTAAAACCGAATCTGGTTCAGGTCACATCTGGGAGCATCGATTTGCAGGGCCAGCCGCTCTGACTCCTGCAAATCAACAATCCCCTGACGGAGTTCGTTCATTCTGAGATAGCCCAGCCCCTGCTGGAAATACTGATAACACCGATCCGCACTGGGGTGACCCTTCCCGATCTGTTTGCCAATCGTCTGAAGCTCGCTGCGCAGCCCTGATTTCCTGTGATCTGCCTGCTTTGCCAATGCATTCAGGACGGCAATCATCCGCAGGTGTCCGTCGGCTTTCAGGTGATCAAAATCCTGACGAGTCCTGACAGTGGCCGTGGGCGTTTTCGGCTGTTCCGGACCTGAAACTGTTTTGGAACTGCCGCAGCCGGTCACCAGAGTCGCACACAGGACACTCACTGAAATCCAGGCACGCTCAGCTGAGATCAGAGTCCTCACAGTCATAAATCAACAGTCACCGGAGGAACGAACAGGTGGCCACTCAATTACAGTGGCGCCGACTTCAATGAGGTTTGCTGCGGCAGAAAACAAGGGGCTTGCTGCGGGACCTATGTTGTCTCACAATGGCAATGAGCATACCGAAAAGGCGGCAGAGTTCAACAAGCAGTTCCATGTCTTCAGTTTCCGCTCTCAACCTGTTCGCCGCGTTCGCACTCCCTGATGCGACCAGCGGGGAACGCATTTGAACGGAAGCGCGATGATTGGTCTCGTCCGGCAGAGTCACCGAATTCCCGCTGAGCACCGACCGGAACGCGACCGGAACGATTCCGCCTGCACACTTTTCAATCGCCCGGGCAGACGGTATGAGGGCTGCAGTGAATGACTCAGATATCGCTTGGTGTCTTTGTGATCGGATTGCCAAACTTCAGCAGGGACACAAACGCGGCCGATTTTTTTAAGGTCAGCGTTTTGTCGCAGGTGTCAAAACCTGCAAATCCGGTGAGGGCTCGGGTTGTCCGGTGGTGATTCAGGAGGCAGGCCGGTCACGCAGGTCCGGAGATTGAATCGCAACGTTCATCAATCACACTCCAACGGCCTTGACGACATGAGCTCACCACCACCACTCCCGCTGAATCCGCCCCCATTACCGTGCTCTCCACCGCCGCCACAACACACGCGGTTACTTTCTGAGCAACAAAAGCCCCTGACGGTGCTGAAAGTGTCGACATGGAAGCGACTGAGCCCCTATGCATCGTCGCTGGGTGTGCACGCAGTGTTGGCCCTTCTTCTGGCGATGTGGGTTCTTCCGGCGATGCAGAGAGGCGCTGATGTGCTGGAAATTCAGTCGGCACTGTCGGCAACTCATCCGGATGACATTGCTCAGCTTTCGGATGTGTCGTTTGATCTGCAGACTGCCGTAGTGTCGACAGCAGTCGTCGTGGCGGAGTCAGTGCCTCAGGGGAGTGTGACTCAGCAGTCAATTCCGACCGTGCCGCTGTCTGCAGCATCGGTCACCGATACAGTCCGCCCAGTTCGGACGGTCGTGCCCCGCCTTCCGTCCGCTGAAGATCTGTCGGACGAGGAACTCATGGTAGAAGTTCCGAAAATCATGGCAGCGATGCCCATGCATCAGCATCGAGGCGTGACTCGGGTTGCGGAAGCTGCCGGCACCGCACAGATCGTCGGGCAGCTGTCCGGCGATCTGGCATCAATCGCGAGGGACGGTGATGCGGTTGTGGTCTGGCTGATGGACCAGTCCGTCAGTATGCAGCGCGATCGCGCCGCGATGGCAGCTCAGCTCCTGCAGCGTCTTCAGACGATCCAGGAGGATAAGACGTCCAGGATGATGCACTACGTCGTTGCCTTTGGTGACAGCGTCCGCGTGGTTCAGAATTCCACCACCAAAGCCCATGCTACGGCGAACGCCATTGCGTCGATGTCCGTGGATCCTTCCGGTGTGGAAAACACATTTCAGGCGGTTGAATGGTGTCTTGATAACCTGTTCGGCAATCCACTATGGCTTAAAGGCGGCGAAAAACAGAAGTTGCTGGTAATCTGGACGGACGAATCCGGCGACGACTGCCTGCGTCTGGAGAACACGATCCAGCGATGCCTGAGAGCCAATGTTCGAGTTGACATTATCGGGCCATCTGCCGTTCTGGGAGCTCAAACCGGGTACTCGGCCTATCAGCATCCGCCGGACGGCAAGGTCTATTATCTTCCGGTTCACCGCGGCCCGGATTCCTCTTTCCCGCAAAAGCTGTCTCTGGGCTATTGGCATCGGGATGTGCCAGTCTCTCACGATGAGTCCGTCCAGGGACCGTGGCAGGGAGATGCTCAGGGCTTTGGTGGATCCAATCTGGATGCGTTATTGAGCGGCTTCAGCCCCTACGCACTGACCCGACTGGCGCGGCAGACAGGTGGACGTTACACAATTTACGATCGACCGGGTGATCGATCGCCGTTTCGAGTCGAAAACCTGGACGGTTATCAGCCTGACTATCGGTCGCTTCAGGAAATCATGGCCGACCTGCAGAGCCAGCCGCTGCGACAGGTCGTTCTGGCAGCATCGGAAGTGACCTGGAAATCACCCTTCACCCGAGAAAGCGAACCGCCGCTGCAGGCGATCACAATGCATCGCTGGATGACCTCAAACGAATTTCGGGACCATCTGCGGGCCAGACTGCCTTTTGTTCTTGCCCGAGCAAACAAGACGGCCGCGGTTGTTGAACAGGCGATCAATTTCTACGTCATGGCTGACCGCATGCCGGCCTATACTCCACAGATGCAGGATCCATCAGACGCGTTCGGCAGTCGAGCCAATTCACTGAACAGCCGAATGGGTCGTCGAGACACGAAAGACGAAGACCCGGCAGAATCTCAATCAGGAAACTCGACGGAACGGCCAGCCGAACCGGAGGCACCGGAAGGCCTGACTGAAATCAATGAAACCCGGTTGGAACAGTTGTATCGCGAGGAGCCGTCCAAACGCTGGCGAGCATGGTGCGACCTGAATCTCGGGCGACTCCTGGCCGTCAGCGTTCGCTTGCGGGAATCAATTCTGGTGCTGTCTTCACTGGAACACCCGAATGGTCTTGACTCAAGGACAAACAGAATTTCCTTCTCAGTGTCTGACGTTCCGACAGGCGACCCGGTGTCCATTCAGCGAGCGGAACTGGCGGTGCGACTGCTGCAGCGCTGCATCGCCGATCATCCGGAAACTCCATGGGCCGTCATGGCGGAACGCGAACTTCGGTATGGCTTCGGAACACGCATGCAACAGCAATCCGTACCGCGGCCTCCGCCCGCCCCCGTATCGCCCACACCAACTCCTCGGCCGTCCGCACCGCAACTGCCGCGACTCTGACAAGTTTGCTGGCCAGCACTGCGCAGATGAAGGACTTGTCGTCACCACAGTAAACGGCCCATCGGATTGATGTGTGCTGTGAGGAATTTGCAGGTGAACAGCCGTTTCTCCGAAGGGCGTCACTCATCAAATGGAACGTAAAATCATGGAATGAGGGAATTTCGGAATACTGTTCGGACGCAAACCGGAACGCGACCGGAACGATTCCGCCCGCACACTTTTCAATCACATGGCCAGACGGTATGAAGGCGGCCATGAATGACTCAGATATTGTCTCATGTAATGGTGACCGCATTTCCGAGCTTCGGCGGTCCTGTGGGCTGACTCAGGAAGCTCTGGCGGCGGAGGCCGGGTATTCTGTACGGCTGGTCCACAAGGCGGAAAAATCCGGGCAGATTCGGTTTTCGACGCTGGTGGCCCTGACGACGGTGTTGCAGCGGCACGGCGTATCAATTTCTCCCCGTGATCTATGTACCGATCCGGTCTCCGTGGTCCAGGCCTTTGTACAGGCCTATCGACTGCACGAAGCTGGCATGGTGGACCAAATTCGGCATCTGCTGAGTCCCGATCTGCAGGTCTTCATCGCCGGAGACCCCGGTCAGATTCCCTTCTCCGGAACATACACCGGACCGGACGGACTTCAGGAATTCTGGAACCGCTTCTTTGCTCTGATCGAACGCTACGACAAAGACGCCTTCGATGTGCAGTACTACGTCTGCGGCCGGGAAGTCGTGGCCTATGGAACCGAAAAGGGCCGCATCAAAGGCCACACCACCGACGAACCCACCTGGCTGTCCCTGAAATTCGAAGTCCGAGACGGCCTGATCGTCCGCTTCGAAGACTACTTCGACACCGCCTCCGCCCAGGCCCACGTGGCCGGTTTCCGCAGCCGGATGAGTGACGAATAAAATTTTGTGCCGCATGAGGAATGCCAAAGACGTTCTGGTCAGAGTGGCTGACTCGACTAAATAAGGACTCCACGAATGAAGACTTCAATTCGATCAATTCGACCGACGGGATTCCTGGCAGCTGTGGGAAGCCTGCTGCGGCGAAATTCGAGGCGGCGACGCGGGCCGCTGTATTCCCGGTCAGGAACGGGTATCCCCTTCGAAGTTTTGGAACAGAGAATTGCTCCAACAACTTTCTATTACGAAAGCTTTGAGGCAGAGTTGAGTTCGGCATGGACGCTGATGTCGGTGGATGCGGAAGCTCGGGTGGCCGTGCGGGATCTGTCCGCAGAGGGTGTGATTACAAATCCCACAGCCCGAGCGTTTACTCAGAATGGCAACAATCACGCATTGGCCTTCGACAGCACTCGAGCGTCCGGCGACAGTGCGAAGGATCTGGGCATTGCTGTTGTGCAGATTGATTTGACAGGGATGTCAGATGGGATTCTCACCTACCACCATTTTGAAGGCGGCGACAATAACGATGTCCTGCCCGATCAGCATTCTCTGACAACTCAGGGCGACGGCATTTCGATCAGCCGAGACGGTGCGACCTGGTATCGGCTGATGGATATCAACGGCGGCGACCTGAATCGCGGTGGCGACAGTCTGTGGCAGATGCACGAAATTGACCTGGGCAGTGAACTGTCGCGGATCAATTCGACGTTCAGCGCGGGACTGTCCTTCGACAGTTCATTGCGGCTGAAGTTTTCGCAGTACGATTCCCGGTCTCTTCCGACTCATGGCTGGGCCATTGACGAGATCCGAATTCAGGATCAAGCCGACAACTTCACACTCGATCGTCCCCGAGGTGCATTTCATCGCTTCAACCTGGCGGGCGAGAACGACACCGACTTCTATTTCCGAGCGGCCGTGTACGGAACGCCGGATGCTTCAACGCCGATTGTTATCAACGTGCATGGGTCCGGCGGAGATAACCAGCTCGGTGAAACATGGCTCTGGAACAGGTTCGTTTCTGATCCGGCGAACGGGATCAATTCTCTCATCGTCATGGCTCCTGCGTTTGTGGAAGCGGCGGCACCGGGGCGATTTAATACTCCGGTTCGGTATACCAGCCTGAGCTGGAATACGTCAACAAACGCCGCCGCTGATCTCGTACTGCTGGATGCCGTGGATTCGGTGACTTCGCTGGGCATCGGTGACGGCAATGGTCTGCGGCTGTGGGGATTTTCTGCCGGAGGACAGTTCGTCGGCCGGTTCACCGCCGCGCATCCGGATCGTGTGGCAGCCACTGTTGTTGGAGGCCCCAGCAGCCAGATTCTGCCCGATGAAGACATCACGTACCAGTATGGCTTTGGTGCCAACCCGTCTTTGCCAGCGCCGCCGGGCATTTCGCTCAGCGTCGATCCGTACCTTCAGACTCGCATTATGTTCTGGGTCGGCCAGGACGACGACGATCCAAACCATCCCCAGCTGGGCCGGTCACCTTCTGTCGATTCCGTTCAGGGCATCACTCGGCGACAGCGCGCGATCAATCAGTTTGAAGCCGTGCGTCTGCAGGCTGCTGATCGGATGCTGAACAGTGCAGACTTTGAGTACGAACTGTTCATTTCAGAAGGCGACGGACATGGCTGGGGCAGCAATGACGTTCCCGGCATCTTCGAATTCATGATGAGGGGCACGTCACTGACGCAGGCTCCGATCAATGTATTTCCCAGAATCGTTCGCCAGCAGTCCTCCGAGGCCGCAGCCGTTATTCTGCCTCAACACGTTGACAAACTGAATCCCGGCGAGGAAGTCGAGCTTGAATTATGGGTTGAATCGCCCGCAGCGGGAGGCGACGTCTCCAGTGGTACGATTGACATGTTCTTCGAACCCGACCAATTTGAGGTGCTGGGGCTGAGTCACGGCGTGTTTTCCGATCAGGTGACCGGCAGTCTTGATGCCGCAGCGGGAAGAATTCGAGGCTTCGGCGGTCAGGTGGATCCACTGACGACATCATCCGGCCGTTACCTTCTGTTTGGCCGGATCCGATTGAAAGTTGCTGCCGGAGCAACGGCGGACACTCAGGCTTTTCTCGCGTTGCAGCGATTCCAGCAGTCAGGATTTCAGCTTTCGGGCGGTGTCGAACATCGGACAGACCTGCTGCCTCTGCCCCGAACCATGATTAGTCCGTCCGGAGTCAACACTGTTCAGGGGCTGGTGTTCGCCGATCTGAATGGCGATGGTAATCGACAGCCGACTGAGCCCGGGCTTGCCGGCCGGACTGTGCTGATTTCAGCATCAACTGGAGGAAGCCCATTAACGGGAAATTCCGGCATTGAACCGGACAATCCGTTTGGCAGTGGCGCTTACCTGCAGAACGCCAATCCTCTGGTCACTCTTTCCGCCCTCGGCAGCGAAACGATTCACCGCGGAATTATCGGCGCGAACAAATCTGCAGCCGAGGCGTCGACCGGCACGATGGTCTTTGCCACTCGCTACACCGGCGGAGGATCTCAGACGATCTTCACGGAAACCACACGGCAGATGCGGATGGATTTTCACGCACCCACCACATCGGTTTCCTTGGACGTCATCGGTCTTCCCGGAACCAGCAATGTCGATCGGGGCCAGATTCGAGCGTACAACAGCAACGGAGTTCTGGTCGATTCAGCAGTGTCCCAGCTGCTGGTGAACGGACAGCGTGAAACACTGAATGTTTCCAGCGCGACTGGAGATATCGCTTACGTGATCGCCTCGGCTGCCGACAACCAGACCGTGCGACTCGACAATCTGCTGTTTTCTGTCCTGTTGACCACAACGACAGACTCCAACGGATTCTATCGCATTGACGGTGTTTCGAACGGAGCGTTCTACACCCGAGTTGTGATTGACGGCACCGAGTCTGTGACTTCCATGCCTCCGGCAGGTGGCCGAGTCAATCTTGCCGGAGGACAGCTGGCCGCCGGTGTGAATTTCGGGATCAGCGGGGACCTGATCTGGTAGCAACGGCTTTCGATGCGGTGAGTGATCATCTGCTGGAAGGCCGGACCGACATTACGTTTACCGTCACGAATTCCGGAACTCAGGCGGCTGGCTCGTTCCAGACGGTCGTCTATTGGTCACCAGACGCAGTTTGGGGAATGCAGACGACGTGCCGATCGCTGGCAGTGGTGTCAACCTGGCCGGGCTGGCGGCCGGAATGTCAGCGAATCGTACCATCAGTGTGCAGCTAAACCAGTCAGCTCTGTTTCAGCATTCTGTGGCAGCCAATCCAGTCGGCAGCGGTGTCGGCAGCGTTTCTGCAGAAGTCAGCTATCTGTTTCTGGTGGTTGATGCGCTGAACGAGGTGGCTGAAGGAAGTGAAAGCAACAATTCCGGCCAGGGAGCTCAGATTGATTCGGATGACGTAACCTACTTCCCGTGGGATCAGAACGGAAACGGCACCGTCGAACCTCTGGAAGCACTCAGTACCATTCAGGCAATCGGAACGCCGAACTTCGCAAAAGACTTCGATGGCAACGGCATCGTCACCCCGCTGGAAGCTCTCAGCGTCATTCAGCGAATCGGTTACCAGCGCAATCAGAATGTCGATGAAGGCACCATGTCCGGTCAGGCACAACCAATCATTGCAGTTGCCAACATCGCCGTCTTTGCAGCACCCGTTGAAGCGTCAGCACTGCAGGCAGCCGCCACCCTCGAACCGGCAGACAAAGCTGTCGCTGGCGAAATGCAGCTCCCATTTGCTCAGCCAGGTGCGTCGGCGGCAGACCGACAGGCCGACGTGCACAGCAGTCCCATCGTGGCCAAATCAGCGGTTGTCGGTGTGGCGGCGGCAATCGAGACCAACCTGTGGTCCCGCAGCCCTGCCATGACCCTGCCCGACAACTTACAGACCCCGCAAAACTTTGAACCGCTGACACCTTCAACCAGCCTGAATCCGGAATTTGACCGAACGTGGGTCAGCACTGTCAGCTCAACAGAAGTCATCGGTCTACACACCCCGAGAGTCGGGCCGAAAATCAACGACAGCGATTGCCTCGCCAGGATCTCGCTGTCTGACAGTGTGACATCCGACCTTACCAGCCTGCTGCAGGCTGTGTTTGCAACCGAGAATACACTGAACCAGGCCGAATCCAAGGGCAGACCCGATCAGACTTCGCCGACGGAATCGTCCGCGTCACAAACGGCACATACTGCCGGAGTTCATGCATCCTTTCATCGCTCGATAGAGCCTCACCTGGGTATCACAGGTAAAGGTCCAGTAACTGACGTCCTGTTTCCGGCCGTATCGCGACTCATTGAAGCAACAATTAGGAAGATTCTGGAGATTTAGTGAGGGCCACCGACCTGGCCGAGTGATTCAGGAGGCAGCATGGTCAGGGTTGTTGAGCTGTTCACACCGACTGTCAGGGGAGTTGTCATGGTCGTGGTAATGCAGGGTCGCGGAGTTAGAATTCCGATGTTCATACCATTGATTTTTTCACGAAGACAGTGTCTTCCACTTCACCGACAGTTCTGCAGGAAAAACGACTCGTGCGAAAGGATCAGGGCTCCGTGACTCGGTTAATTTTCAGTCTGCAGGAAGGCGACGAATACGCCGCGGTGAAGCTGTGGGAGCATTTTTATACTCGGCTGGTCGGAACGATTCGAAGCCGGATCTCAGGTGTGGCTCGAAGAGTGTCTGACGAAGACGATGTCGCCAATGACGCGTTCGAGCAGTGCTTTCGCGGAATTCGGGATGGACGTTATCCGGACCTGCGAGATCGTAATTCTCTGTGGGGTCTCCTGCTGGATGTCTCTGAAAAGCGACTGATCAATGTCAACCGTGATCTGACCCGACAGAAGCGAGGCAGCGGCAATGTTCGAGGCGAATCGTTTTTCTATCACTCGGACAATCCTCAGCGGCGAGGCATCGAACATGTGGCCGGCCCGGAACCGACTCCGGAATTCGCTGTGTCCGTGGCAGAACAGTCAGCTCGCCTGCTGGATTGCCTGGACGAGATTCAGCGGAAGATCGCCCTGCTGAAACTTGCCGGACACACCAATCACGACATCAGCAAAGAACTTCAGATTTCTGTCTCCACCGTGGAACGAAAACTGTCCCTCATCCGCAGTAAATGGCAAAGCATCTCCGATCAAGACAATACGGAAGAATGACGGCAAATCCAGGCTTTAGATTCGCTGGCTGGGTCTTAAATCAATCGATGGAATTCATACTCAGAACAGGGATTCTGTCCGGCAGACGACAGGATCCATCAGAGGAACCGGCAACATCACAGGAACCCGCAGATGAATGAGCAGAAACACAGCAGCCGGATTTCCCTTTCTGACGCAACACTGGACCGGATCTGCGACGAATTCGAAGCAGCGTGGAAGGCTGGGCAGCCTCAGTCCATTCGGACACTGGTAGACGGTCAGTCACGTCCGGATGACCGAGCAAAACTGCTGACAGCACTTCTGGAGATTGAACTGGAATGTCTGGCTCCGCAGAAGACGCCTCAGGAAGACGACTACCTGCAGCGGTTTCCTCGCGAACAGGCATGTGTTCACCAGGCATTCGAAAACTTCCGACAGCGTTTTCCTGAACGGTTTGCGGGAACTCACCCACAGTCTTTGGATCAGACGGCGTTGATGACGTCGCAGGGCCAGCCTTCCGAGTTCCGGTTGCCGCACGAATTCGGCGAACGCTACACACTAACGCACCTGTTGGGAGGCGGAGGCATGGGGGAAGTGTATCGCGCCTTCGACAAAAAACTGCAGAAGGAAGTGGCGCTGAAGATCCCGCGATTTGATTCAGAAGATCCCAACCAGGCCAGTCGTTTTGTCGGTGAAGCTCGAGCAGCTGCCCGAATTGAGCATCCGGGAATCTGCCCGGTGTATGACATCGCCGATGTCGATGGTCGCCTGTACATCACCATGAAGCTGATTGAAGGCAAGTCGCTGGAAAAGCTGCTGAACGAAGGTCGCACCTTCAGCATTCGGCAGGCCGTGGCACTCATTCGCAAAGCGGCCGAAGCACTGGCGGTTGCTCATCAGAAAAAGATTGTTCACCGCGATATCAAGCCAGCCAATATTATGCTGACGCCGCAGGGCGAAGCGATCGTGGTGGATTTCGGTCTGGCTCTGGCTGATTCGCGTTCCGGTGAGCGACTGACCGGCCGGGGCGACATTCTGGGAACTCCGGCTTACATGCCCATCGAGCAGGCCAAAGGCGACCTGAAAAAAATCGGTCACCGCACCGACGTCTACAGTCTGGCGGCGGTTCTGTTTCGCCTGCTGACCGGGCGAGCTCCTTACCGAGGAAATCTGCATGCCATCATCGGGCAGATTCATGCGGCGGCAAAACTTCCTGAAACCCGGCCATCACTTACGGCGGAACGTTCCGACCTGGATCCGCAGCTGGTGAAGATTGTCGAACGAGGCATGGCTTTTGAATCAGAAGATCGCTATCCGTCGATGCAGGCCTTCGCAGACGATTTGAAGCAGTATCAGCGGCAGCTGATCTCCGGAGAAAAGAGCCAGACGAATGCTGCGGAGATTTCCGTCAGCCAGGCGGACGCCAACACAGTCGTCCCAAACCGATCGTCACAAATCCCGGGCAAACCTCGCTGGCCATACCTTGTAGCCACCGCCTGCCTGCTACCGCTGCTGTGGTGGCTGGCCACCGTGTTTCTGGTCCGCACAGAAAACGGCATTCTGAAAATCGAAGTCTCCGATCCCCGCATTCAGGTCCTGGTGGACGGCAACGTCATCACCATCGACGACGCCGACCGCAAGCTGGAACTCTCCGCCGGCCCCCAAAAGAAGCTGATCATCAAGAGCAACGATCTGCAGTTTGAAGTGGAGAAGGAATTTTCGCTGAAAAAGTCCGACGGGGAAAAACGCCTGCACGTCGTGCTGCTGGAAAACGGCCAACCGGACTTACGCGAGGGTGCGATGCCGAGAATCGCGTCAAAGGCTCCCACCAGTTCCACCCAACCTGCGACGCCATTGAAGGAAACCGCGATTGCGGAAGACTCCCGGAACATCCTGCTCCAGGCGGACTTCGATGCGGATGATCCCGCGTTGCTGGTGCAGGGGGGAACGGCAGAAGTCGCTGTATCCCAGGGGCGACTCTCTGCATTGACTCACCGACATTACTGGACGAATTTTGCGGCAACCGAGCAACCTCGCGAACCTGTTGCTGCGGCCGATTTCGATCTCGAAGTTACCGCCCGCATTGTTGGTCCTCCTCAAAGTAGTTGGGGAATCGCACTCACGGATTCGGATTCGCAGGACTACCGGCACGGCATCACCATCAACCTGTCCGCATCCGGAGTTCTCCAGATGGCTCCGAATCCGTCAATCCCAATCGAACAGCAGGAACTCTGGTCACCTCTGATGACACATCCGGCGATTCACACCGACGGCAGTTTCAATGATCTGAAGATTTCGGTTCGGGGTGGTCGACGAATATCGATTTTTGCAAACGGGCAGTGTGTGCTTCATGATCACGAACTCCGCCATTCCTTCACTCGAACAACGGTCGCTTTGATTTCCAGAGTTCGCGACGATCGAGCCGAATCCATTCATCCCTGCCGGGCGGAATTCGACCGCCTTGTCGTGTATGCAGCTCCCCCCAATGGCGTCGACGGCTCACCGGATGCGGCCGAGCAGGCCAGGCTCACGCAGCGGCAACCGAATCCGGCTGCCCCTCTGTGGGCTGCTCAACAAAAACTGGCGTCCGACAAATCCAAAGACCATGCGGCAGCCCGAGAAGAACTGATCCGGCTGCGGGTGGCATTCCCCGGAACCGAACAGGCGATCACGGCGGGCCAACTGTTGGAGAGTGCAAAGATTCGCAATCTGCCCCCGGTCTATTCTTTGAAAGACACCTCAGAAGAAGAACTCGAATCGCTTCGCAAGGAACTGGGCGGTGAGATTCCCGAAGACATCGTCGGGGTCTTTGGAGAGAGCCATCTGAAGAGCCGGGGACACCTGTGGAGTGTGGCGTTCTCTCCTGACGGGAGCGAAGTTGTGGCTGGTGGGGATGACCACACGCCCCGTATCTGGAACGCTCTGACAGGGCGGTTGCAGCATGCACTGGTCGGTCACAATTCTTTGATTCATGCCGTCGCCTGGAGTCCGGATGGCCGGTGGATTGCCTCCGGCGATGACGCCGGGCTGGTGTGTTTGTGGGACGCCGCAACCGGCGAACTTCGTCACCGCCTGGAACTGCATCAACAGTTCGTGCATGCACTTGCGTTCACGACTGACAACACAAAGTTGGTGACCGCCGGTGGCGAAGATCGCATTCTGGTTTGGGACGTCGCCACGGGAGCGAAAACGAGGAATCTGGCCTCCGAATCATCGAGGGCTGCCCGATCCAGCTATCGCAGCCTGATCGCCTTGCCGGACGGTAAGACGCTGTTTTCGGCTCGACGCAGCGGGCACTTTGAGTTCTGGAACCTCGACACCGGCGAACGGATCAACACATGGAGAGGGCCAGGAGGCGTTCAAAATGCGGCGCTCAGCCCCAGTGGTGAACTGATCGCAACGGCAGGTGACGACCGGGCTATCACCGTCTGGGAACTCAGTACCGGAAAACAAACTGTGCGGCTGACTCGGGACCGAGACATTTCAGGTGTCGTTTTTGGGCGAGACGATGACACGATCATTTCCGTCGATGAAGCCCCGGTCAATAATCTGACCATCTGGTCGGTGAAAGCGGGAACGGGCCGGACGCTGATCGGGCAGCGGGGCGCCGCCTACGCCATCGCGTTCAGCAGCCGAAAATCACAGATTGCATCTGCGGGGCAGGACAATCGGGTTCGACTGTGGAATGCACTGAACCATCACGAATGGCCATTCGGTCATTCCCATGATTCCAATTGTCGAGCGGCTCGAGTTCTGTCAGATGGCAGCGTGATCAGTGGAGGCTGGGATGGGTCTGTGATCCGAAACAGCAGGCGTGGAAAGCAGGAGTGGCGGACTGAGGGGCATGGCAATTGGTTGAATTCGATCGGTGTCGATCTGTCGGAGACACAGATATTGGTGGGCACGATGCTGCCCGGACCGATCCAGACGCTGGATGCAAAGACGGGCGGGCTAGTGACTCGGCCAGAGCACAATCTCGAAGTATTCGGCACAGGCTTTTCCCCTTCAAACCCGGAATTCGCCACCGTTGGAATTGATTCGAAACTCCGACGGTGGTCTTCGGTCGATGGTCAACTTTTGGCTGAATATTCGCTGGGCACGACACCGGGCAGATGCCTCACGTGGTCGGCGGACGGGCGTTTGGTCGCCGCGGGCGGGCGTCGGCTCCATAATCAAAACAACAATCGTGTTTACATCCACGACGTCCAACAGAATTCCCTGGTCTCGGTTGCCTCATGTGGTCAGTATGAAGCTCGACAGATGTGTTTTCATCCCAACGGCGAGTCGCTGTACGTGATCAGTGATGACCTGCTGAGACGGGTCCGAGTTCGCGACGGCAAGCTTGTGGCCACGACTCAGGCTGTTCAGGGCATTGGTATGGCCATGGCGATTTCTCCATCGGGCAGAATTCTGGCCGTGGCAGGAATGGACGGAATGGTAAGATTTCTGGATGAGCAAACACTCGGCGAATTTCACACAGTGCAGATTGGGACGAACGGTGGATGGATCAACGATCTGAGTTTCAGTCCGGATGGCCGCTATGCGGTTGCCGCGTGCGGGAACGGTACGGCGGTGGTTGTGGCAGTTCCTGAGCTCCCAACTTCGGATCGCATCAAGCTGCTGCATCATCTGGCATGCGATGGAACCTTTGGGGATGTGGGTTTTCTGGGCGACGGCCATGTGATCGGTCTTTCAGATCCCGGAATGATTCATGTCTGGAACCCGTCAGGGAAACTGCTGGAAACCTTAGACGCCGGGGCTCCTTTGCTGAGGCTCGATACGCAGGGCGGGCGAGCTATTGTCGGTGGTGAGAACAGCTTTCTGGCTGAGGTCATCTGGGACGGAAAGATTCATCTGGTGCGGCTGGACACCAAGGCCAATGACACACACGACGTGCAGATCACCGGCAGCAGAGCTCTCACCGTGACCGACGACGGCATCATCTCGCAATGGGATCTGTCATCGCAAAAGCGGGTGTCCCAACGGTCAGTCTCCGGCGTGGTATCGGCTACGCCACTCGACAACAACTTTGTGGTTTCCGGATCCAGTGACGGAACTCTGCGGCTCTGGAATGACAGCGGGCAGCTTTCAGAGACGGTTGCTGAAACCCCCAGCCGAATCTACGCCATCCGGCACATTCCCGGGAAACCATGGTTCGTCAATGTCGACTGGGGCATCAACACCGAAACAGGCACACAGAGACCCCGCGTCTACATTCGCGATGTGGAAACTCTGGAAGAAGTTTATTCCTTTGAAGTACCTTGCCTGTCTGTCGCGGACATCTCCCTGTCTTCAACCGGCCGCTACCTGGCAGTCACGGGTTGCGGTGTCATGTACGATGGCTGGTGGAGATCGCCTGGACAGTTGCTGTGCGTTTACGATCTGTTCACCGGGCAGCTGATTCAGTCGATCGCCCCTCAGCGAGGATCAGTGCGATGGGTTGATATCTCGGACGATGAGTCACGGATTGTCATCGCGACGGGAAACGACAAGTCCCCTGCTTCAGTTTATTCTCTGACGCCCGGTGAATCGCTGCCGGATGGGTTGGATCCTCTCTTCGAGCGACTGGTGGTCAATCAACTGATTCGCGCCGGCTGCAGCCTGGAGGTCATGTTTCCGGGCACTGACCAACGTTTGTTTCTTGACGAGCTTGCTGCCGTGCCAAATTGCACATTCTGGGTCCAGAAAGTCAATATCTACGAGAACGCGAGGGTATCACCTCAACTGCTCGGAAAACTCTCTCAGCTGCACGCCGTGGCCCACCTCAAGTGTCCGAGGTCTCAAATTCGTGACAGAGAGTTGGCCGAGATTTCGAAATGCCGACATCTTGAGACCCTGGTGCTTGAGGCAACTCAGGTGACCGATGATGGGATCTCCGCATTGGCAGGGCATTCGTCACTGAGGGGGATTACCCTGGGGGAGACTCGGATCACCGACACAGCGCTCGCCGCAATCAAAACTCTCCCGAATCTGACCGATCTGTATATTGCGGGGACGCAGATCACGACAGCCGGACTCGATCAGTTGGCACAACAGAAAAATCTTCGACTCCTCTACGCTCAGTACACGCGAGTTGACGACAGCGTCGCAGAGTTGCTGAAGCAGCTTCCCCATCTGGAAAAAGTCAGCTTTTGGGGGTCGCCCATCACTGCCGAGCTTCTGCCTACTCTGGCGGACATGAAGTCCTTGAGTCTGATTGGTTTGTCCTTCACCAACATCAAACCCGAAGACTGCCACATCCTGAAGTCTCTGCCCAACCTGCGAACTCTGGAACTGACCAAAGCCAATGCCTCGGACGAGGAGGTCGAGAAACTTCAGCAGGCGATTCCTTGGTGCAGCTTTGATTTGAAATAACAGGTTATGTGGCCTGTTGAATTCTGATTCAGTCATATGTGAAGCACGGACCGACGTGTCGCGGTGGCTGACTGGAAAGGGAAGGGTAGAGGTGCAGGTGACGGCTTCAAGGGGCAAGGTTGAGCACCTGGTTCACAGTGCAGGGAGCTACCGTGAGTTCCGTGAACGGAGATTGCGACCGTTGTCGGATGCGGAAGTGGAGGCGATCGAGCATGTGTCCGAAGCGGTTGCTCAGAGCAGCAGCGAGACAGTGTCCGTTGACGAAGCTGAGTTGAGAATTGTTCATGCCCTGTCTGACGCGTTTGCTCGAACGACGGTCAGCCGGGCAGCTCAGCTGCTGCAGCTTCACGGGGTGGCGTCGTGTCTGGCGGTCGTTTCGATCGGGTTGCGAATGGTCATTTCGGATCCGGCACTGCTGATTGCTGCTCCGATCGCGCTGCTGCTGTCCCCGATTGCGGGACCGTGGATCCTGGCGACTGCATTCATGAGTGGTGGTCCCCTGGAGACTTTGTTTGCGATCTGGTTTTCGGTCGGCTATACCCTGTGCGTCATGCCCGCATGGTTCATCGCTCGAGACCTTCGCTGGCGGGAATTCACCACGCCCGTTTATATCGTCTTCATCGCGCTGGCAGTTGTCGGCGTTCCTTCGATTGTCGATTGGCTGGGTTCATCGGGGTGACGTGAGTGTCGCGGCACTGTCGCGGACGAGACTTGAAGTCTTGGGCGGGCCGGATTTGTGGCCTCGTTCACTACGGAAGTCTGGCAGCGATTTTTTCCTGCAGGATTGAACGGTCTGCGGTGGCTTCGAAGACTGTTTCGACCTGCACGGCAAGAAAGCCGAGACTTTGCGGTGGCAGTTTCACAAGGTCTTTGGTCGTGATCAGGATGGTGTGGGTTCCGGCGGACTGAGCCTGCTGGTGGATGGACTGCAGGTCGGCGGCTGTGAAGTGGTGGTGATCGGGGAAGAATGCCGTCCCGACGATGCGAGCTCCCAGGTTTTCGCAGGTGTCATGGAAGGCAGACGGGTTACCGATGGCCGTCATCACGAAGACGGGCTGATTGTGAATCGTCGTCAGGTCGTGCAGCTGACCGGTGCTGTCCAGCAGTGAGGTCGGACGAAAACAGATTCGAAAGATTTTCTGTTCCTGGCGAGGACAGTGCATGCGGATGATGTCACAGATGTCTCTGACGACGGACGCGGGCACCTGATCGGTTCGAGTGATCAGGACGAGGTCGGCTCGGCCGAGTCCGCCGATGGATTCCCGCAGCAGACCTCGCGGCAGATGGTAGCCGTAGCCGAACGGGTTAGTGGCGTCGATCAGCGCCAGGTTCACGTTTCGATGGATGCGGCGGTGCTGGAAAGCATCGTCCAGCACGATGGCGGTGACGTCGTGGTGTTGAATCAGAGTTCGGCAGGCGGCGACTCGGTCCGGGTTCTGTTCATGAGGGACGCCCGGGCAGAGCAGTTTCAGAACTCGTTTTTCGTCATTTTCGCCACTGTCGTCAGACCGGTAGCCTCGACTGACAATGCCCGGCCGATGTCCCAGTTCCCGCAACAGGTGCACGACGGTGGCCACCACCGGAGTCTTTCCGGTTCCGCCGGTGGTCAGATTGCCGATCGAAATCACGGGCACATCGACAGCGTGAATCTTCAGCAGGCCGTGATCGTAGGCCATGTTTCTCAGCGTTGTGGCCAGCCGATAACCCAGCGACAGTCCGTGCAGCGCGATGCGGGCCGTCGAGGCCAGGGGGCCGGACGTGTTGCCGCTGATCAGCTGTTTGAAAGACTGTTCGGACAGTGGGAACCTCGAAAAGTCGTGGTCGGGGAATGTTCCCCCGGACGTGAAATTCGTGTAGCTTGTGGCCGACAGCGGGCGGCGCCAGTGCCGGATCCGAGCTTACGCCCCGAGCCTTCCGACTTCGAACTCAACCAGCCGTCCAGCAACGGAATTGACCATCTTATGTCACGATCATCTGTCGTCTACACACTGACCGACGAAGCTCCGGCTCTGGCAACTCGATCGCTGCTGCCGATCATTGAGGCATTCACAAAGTCTTCCGATGTGGACATTCGGCTGAAGGACATTTCGCTGGCCGGTCGTATCCTGGCGAATTTTCCGGAAAAGCTCAGCGACGATCAGCGACAATCTGACGATCTGGCGGAACTTGGTGAGCTGGCCAAAACTCCGGCGGCCAACATCATCAAGCTTCCGAATATCAGTGCCTCCATTCCTCAGCTGACCGAAGCGATCGCCGAACTGCAGCAGAAGGGCTACGACATCCCGGATTTTCCCGAAGATCCTCGGACGGATGCCGACAAGGAGGTGCGAGCTCGATACGCAAAGGTGCTGGGCAGTGCAGTGAACCCGGTGCTGCGGGAAGGCAATTCCGATCGTCGTGTCGCGGCTCCGGTCAAGGCGTATGCGAAGAAACATCCGCATTCGATGGGCGCGTGGAGCAAAGACAGTCGGTCGCATGTGGCGTCGATGTCGGAAGGTGATTTTTTCGGCAGCGAACAGTCCGTCACGATGCCTATGGCCGACACGGTTCGAATTGAACTGGCAACGTCCGATGGTCAGGCGCTTGTGCTGAAAGACAGGCTGTCACTGCAGGCCGGAGAAGTGATTGATGCGTCGTGCCTGAGTGCCGCTCGGTTGCGGGAATATGTGGCTGGGGAAATCGAGGATGCCCGACGACAGAATGTGCTGCTGTCGCTGCACCTGAAGGCGACCATGATGAAAGTATCCGACCCGATCATCTTCGGTCATGTGGTGAGTGTTTACTACGGCGACGTGTTTCGAAAACACGAACAGATTCTGACGAAACTGGGTGTCGATCCGAACAACGGCATTGGCGATCTGTATGCGAAGATTGCCGAACTGCCGGATGACCATCGCGACGAAATCATTGCCGACATCAATGCTCTGGCGAAGACTCATCCTCGCCTGGCGATGGTGGATTCTGACCGAGGCATCACGAATCTGCATGTTCCCAGCGACGTGATTGTGGATGCGTCGATGCCGGCGGCCATTCGGTCATCGGGGAAGATGTGGGGTCCGGACGGCAAACTGGACGACACCAAGGCTCTGATTCCCGATCGTTGCTATGCAGGGATTTATCAGGTCGTGATTGACTTCTGCAAACAGCACGGGGCCTTCGATGTGACGACCATGGGTAATGTTTCCAACGTTGGTCTGATGGCTCAGAAGGCCGAAGAATACGGTTCACACGACAAGACGTTCCAGATACCGGCTGACGGCAAAGTCAATGTGATGAACAGTGTCGGCGATGTTCTGATGCAGCACACAGTGCAGAAGGGTGACATCTGGAGGATGTGTCAGACGAAGGACGAGCCGATCAAGGACTGGGTGAAGCTGGCGGTTGGCCGAGCTCGGGCGACGGGCAGCATGGCCATCTTCTGGCTGGATGAACAGCGAGCTCACGACCGGGCTCTGATTGCCAAGGTTCAGACCTATCTGAAAGATCACGACACCAGCGGACTGCAGATCGAAATCATGTCACCGGTCGAGGCCTGCCGAGTCAGCTGTCAGCGCTGCCGGGAGGGACTGGATACGATTTCCGTCACCGGGAACGTGCTGCGGGATTATCTGACCGATCTGTTTCCGATTCTGGAACTGGGGACCAGCGCCAAGATGCTGTCGATTGTTCCGCTGCTGGCCGGCGGAGGACTGTTCGAAACCGGAGCAGGCGGGTCAGCACCCAAACACGTCGATCAGTTTCTGGAAGGAGGACACCTGCGCTGGGATTCACTGGGCGAGTTTCTGGCACTGATGGTGTCTCTGGAAGATCTGGCGATGAAGTCCGGAAACAAAAAGCTGGCGGTCGTCGCTGAAGCTCTGGATCGAGCCAACGGTGTCTTCCTTGATCAGGATAAGAGCCCGTCACGAAAAGCCGGAGAACTGGATACCCGCGGCAGCCACTTCTATCTGGCGCTGTACTGGGCTCAGGCTCTTGCCGCTCAGACCCAGGATCCCGACCTGCAGCAGCAGTTCGCTCCGATTGCCGCCGAACTGACAGCCAATGAGGCGAAGATCGTGGCCGAGCTGAATGACGCTCAGGGAGCCCCGGTCGACATCGGTGGTTATTATCTTCCGGACGAAGAACGCGCCAAAGCGGCCATGCGTCCCAGCTCGACATTCAACCGGATCCTCGCCTCCCTCTGACCACTTGACCCTCGTCACCGTATCCGGGTAACGTATCAGAACACAGCGAACTTCCCCGCGGGGAGGATGTCCGTCGCCTTTGAGTCCTCGTCCGGAATCGCTCGCTGGTTGCTCAGAAAAATATGCGCGCAGCGGGTGTGCATGATTCTCAGTCAGATTCAGACGAAATCCGCGGGGGACAATGATGATCGAAGTTCATTGCGAGTGCGGGAAGGTGCTGCGAGCGAAACCGGAACTTGCCGGACGACGCGTGAAGTGCCCGAACTGCCAGGCGGTTCTCAGTATTCCCCAGGCAGCAGGCGGTTCGTCGAAACCAGCCGGGGCATCCACCGCGAAGTCCGATGCTCAGGCAGCAGCTCGGCCGCAGACTTCCGCTCAGCCAAAGCCCGCTGCGAAACCTGCTGCGGCAGCGGTGCCGGGAAAGAAACGTCCTCAATCATCCGGCGGCGGACAGACTCGGCCGCAGGGCAAGCCCGCCGTAAAAAAGCGAACTCCTCCGCCGCAGGATGACTTCTACAGCGCGGACGATTTTGAAGAAATCGATGATGACCTGGATGACTTCGGCGGTGATGACTTCGCAGCCGACAGTTACGCTCCGGCATTGCCCAGCCGAAAGAAAAAGAAGAAGTCGAATTCGAAAACTTCCGCGAAATCGAAGTCGGCGGATTCGGATTCTGATGAGGCTCCGGCCATTTCACCCAAAGTCATGTATTCGCTGTACGCTCTGGCGGGCACAGTGAGCGCCGTGATCATGTTCTTCGTTGTTCGAGGGCTGATGTCGGCCGGAGCAGAAGAAGCCGAATATCAGGCTCTGCCGCAGAACTTCGCCGTCTTCAAGCACGACCAGCTGGGCTTGTCGTCCGAGTACCCCGATGCCAAGGGCTGGGAAAAGTCATCGGGCGGCGGGACGGGCGGAGTTCCGCCGTGGGCGACGTTCAAGAGCGAACGGCAGGGCGTGACAATTACCATTCGCGGCAGCGCAAGCGGCACCGCGATCAGCGACATCGCCGCGGCCGGCGGCGGAATGGCGGGCGGAATTCTGGGAGACGCGCTGCCCGATGAACTGCATCCGGCCGCAGCCGCTCACGCATTTCAGAAAGACAAGATCAGCGCGGATTACAACTCTTACGAAGAAACGGAACCGCAGAAGATTGAAACGGGCTTCGGCGAAGGACGAGTCAGTGACTTTGTGGGCAGTGGAGCGCTGAGTTCCGAATACGGAATTCGCGCGACGGTGATTTCGAATCAGTATCAGTACAACATCATCTGCAAGGTGCCCAAGAAGCGACTGGAAGAATACCGGCCGGTCTTCGAACGCATCATCAAATCCGTGGGCGGCTGAGAGGATTAGTCGTAGTTTAATGTGTGCGTTGAAAACCTGCAGAATTGCGGGTGAAATGCTCGCTGTGATTTCTCTGCGGAGCGGGCTGCCGGACAGAGAGGAACCGGAAAGCCAGGCGGCACCTCCAACGAGATCGCTGAGCCAGAAATCTGTGGCGACGTGATCGCGAAGTGTACCTTCGGGCAGTCGTTTTGATTTTGATGAAACAGGCGGAAAAATGAAGAGAGTTGCGAACCTTTTTGGTCGACTTCAGCAGAGGATTCAAACTTCCGCCCGACACCTGTTCCGCGGCCACCGTTCACGTCGAGGCCGCCAGCTGCACCTAACTCAAACTGACCCCCTCGAACCCCGCTGCCTGCTCGCCGCCAACCTTGTCCAGGACATCAATACGGAACCGGGTAGTGTTGATATTACAGGGAGGGGTCGAGGCGTGGAATTCGCTGAAATCAACGGCGTTGTCTATTTCTCGGCCGATACGCTGGGGCACGGTTCCGAGTTGTGGCGAACGGACGGCACGTCCGAGGGGACGCGGATGGTGAAGGAATTGCGTTCCGGAGCACAGAGCTCTAAACCACAAAGCCTGCGGAGCTTCAACGGAAGCCTCTACTTCTACGCATCGGGCGAAGCAGGGTCTGCCATTTATCGGACTGACGGCACTGCCGACGGCACCGAACGAATGAGCACTGCCGCCACTGTCGCAAGCTGGAATCACCTGACTGTTTTGAATGATCAGGTCATTCTGTTTAATGGTCCGTCTGGACTGTCAGCCGCAGATCCTGATTTCAGAACAATTCAGATACTGACAAACAATACTGTAAGTGAATCGACTGTGGCGGATGGACGTCTCTACTTTTTAACGTCACGTAAAGCGTTATGGGTAACTGACGGGACGCCGGAAGGCACTGCTGAGGTGCAAGATTTCGATCTGCTGCCGACGGGGCCAGAGTCCCCCTTTGGCCTTACCTACACAAACGGGACACTGTTCTTTCTTGACGTTGGCAGAAGGCTGTGGAAGAGTGACGGCACCGGAGAAGGAACAGTCGAAGTGTCGCCATTGGCTCCGCAGATCGTCCCCGATCTGGAGGCCCCAACAGCGTTTAACGGGACGGTCTACTTTACGACTCTTGTTAACAATGAACGAGAACTGTGGCAGAGTGACGGGACCGAAGAAGGGACGGTTGCAGTGAATATGAGCACGTTCTCCGAAGACTTTCTTGCTTCTGCGCTTAACGTCACTGCTCCGGACGGCCGGTGGAACTTTTTCGAAGCAAGCAGTTCTGTCCGCATCCTCTGGAGAACTGACGGAAATCAGGCCGAGGCCCATGTCCTCCTGAATGAATTGATCTATACAGGGATCGCTTACGAATTGGTTGATGACACCTTACTGATTGCAGAATCAAATACTCTGTCGGAGTTCAACCCTGCGACCGGTGATCACTCGCTGATTCGCTCTTTTCGGAGACTCACCAGCGATTGGGTATTTGATGAGTTGACAGTTTTTGGCAACAGCCTCCTGTTCACTGCCGACGACGGCATTCACGGGCATGAGTTGTGGATCAGTGACGGGACTCCGGAAGGAACTCAGCTCGTTAGAGATCTTGTGACTGCAACAGCTGACTTTACAATTGACAGATACGAGCGAAAGATCTTCGCGGCTGGGGACACATTGTTTTGCGTTGCCAGCCCGTTCAGCGGACTGGAGATTCTGATGAGCACCGCCGGAGATGGATCGGCTCTCACTGATTTGGTGTCCGCCCGGCAGGTTGATGCCGTGACCAGTATTGACGGGGTGCTCTATTTCCGCACCGTTGAATATCGGCATCCGGAGTCCATCTCTAACTTGTGGCGGTTTGATTCGAACGCTGACGTCGAACCGGTTTTATTGGGGCAATCAACCGCCCTGCCCACCTTCGCCAGTCCTCGCATTCTGCAGTCAAACAACGGCACCCTGATCCTTCAGAACGACACGCTCCGGCGCCTCGATGAAACTTCAAATGGCGGCGTTTCGGAGGTGTTCTTCCAATTTGCCAGATGGGTGTCAGATGCTGCAAGTATTCCGTCATCCGTCATCGTGATCGCCTCGCACCCTGATACCGCACGCGATACCTTGTGGCACACCGACGGCACAGCGGACGGGACAGCGGTGATTGACCTTCCGGATTTGGTCAACCGCCGATTCAACAGCAGCCTTGTCATGGGGCAGGACGAGGTCTTCGCCATCGCGTCAGTCGGCGGTAACATTCCGAATGAAATCTGGCGCACTGACGGCACTTCCGACGGCACTGTCCTGGTTGTTGGTGAGCAGACTGCTGCTCTGGAATCGATCCGGAATCTCTCCTATTGGAACGATGCGTTATATTTTGTTGCAGCCCGGGATTACGGCGCACCGGCAACGTTCTGGAAGCATGACCTTCTGACCGGTGAGACAAACACACTCGACCTGGGCATCAACATCGACATGCTTCGTTCGGGTTTCACGGCTGTCGATGATGGTCTGGTCTTCACGCTCACCGACCCTATTCATGGCGACGAGGTCTGGATCACGGATGGGACTCGGGACGGGACGATGCTGCTGGCGGACGTGTTTCCCGGGCCGGGCGGATCAGCGCCGCAGGACTATGTGCGGGTTGGCGATATGCTGTACTTTTCGGCCGTTCATCCGCAGTATGGACGAGAAGTTTTCAGCGTTGATCTGGCAGCTCCGCGACTGGCAGCCCTGCGACGCACAGCTGATGACACGCAGCTGACGAATCCCGAAGCCGTGGTCTTTCGAGCCACGTTTACGGAAGCGGTGCACGGAGTTCGCCCCGAGACGTTTTCTGTCGACGGCGGGTCATCGGCCCTGGTGACGGATGTCACCGAAGTGCCGGGATCCGACGGGACTCAGTTTGACATCACCGTGGCGGGCGGAGATATCGCCCGGTTCGACGGCCAGGTGGCTCTGAACCTGGCAGCTCCAGCTGACGTGCAGGATACCGACGGCACCGAATTGCTGGACACCGAACCCACCATCGATGAAAACTACACCGTTCGCTATGTCTTCCGCCCCGAACTGTCCGTCAGCGGCGATGACGAAGCCAGGCCCACGTTCCAGTGGACCACTGATCCCGAGTTCGTCAGCTATGAAATCTGGTTTTCACGGACCGACATTAATCGCGAACGAATCCACTATGACGCTCGGGTGACGGCTTCAACATGGTCTCCTGACATTCGGCTGACGGCCGGTCGCTACCGCTTCTGGGTTCGCGGAACCGCAGCAGACGGAACTCGCACCGCATGGTCGGCGCCTCAGGATCTGCGAGTCAACCCGACGCTGCATGATGTTCCGCTGACCACGAACGGCCGTCCGGTGTTTCGCTGGGATCCGGTTCCCAATTCGACTCACGAACTGTATGTGAGAACATCATCCGGCGACATCATTCACAATGGCCTGACAGGAGGCTCCTTCACACCGTCGACTCCGCTTCCCGCCGGATCGGTATTCTGGTGGGTTCGAGCGGTGGATGGTTTCGGCCGCAAGAGTCCCTGGAGCATCCGCCATGAAACGCGCAGCGACGGAGCCACTGTTGTGTCGGCGCCAACCGAAACCGTAGGCAGCCGGCCCACTTTTTCATGGCTGGAACGCAGCAACGCAGATCACTACGTCCTGTACGTTTCCAGAGTGGGAGAATCGCAACCGGTCCTGCGTCTGGACGACCTGACCGCCACATCGTGGACAGCCACCAGCTCGCTGGAAGCCGGGCGTTATCGAGTCTGGATCAAGGCAGTCAGCAGCACAGACAACGTCCCCAGCCGCTGGTCTCGTCCTGCTGAGTTTGAAGTCACAGACCAGGTGTGACAGCCAGCCAAAAGCCAGAAGCGAACAGCCCCGGAATTCCTGACAGGCTGCTCGGAACTGCGATGGAGCATCTTTCGAAATCGTTGACAGAACTCAAAAAGGGAACGCAAAAGAAAGATCCTCTTTGCCCCTACGGTGATCTCGTGAAGAATACAACCATCTATGTGGAAACAGGCTGGATCTCAAGTGCCCTGACATTTGTTGTGCTTGTGGGAGGCGTCATTCTTTGGGTGGCTGCAATCGTTTCATTCAACTTAAGAGCAGAGTTACAAACCGTGTGTCTAGCTACGATTCTATTAGCGGCCTTTGCAGTACGTGGGCTGCACAAGACTCAACTCTCATTATCCAACAGCACGAGTTCTATTAAACTTACCGATGTGTACTTTGGAACATTCCGCAGGACCACTGAATGGCCTTTTCCTGACCTGACAATTTCCGAGGTGAATCTCCCAGCTGATCCTGGCACATATATAGTTCTCAGACTTCCCGATGGGGGAGTCCGCCGTATTTATGGCGAGGACTTGATAACGGAACTTCGAAAGATCAAGAAGCGAATTCAGGTTCTGCGAGAAAAGGGGTGATCTCACGAGGACACATCATGTTTTTTGACAGAAACCGGGAGAGTGGGACAGGCGGGAGAGTGGGAAAACAGACGGGGACACACCAGCTTTATGCTGCATAGTACGAAAATTCGTCGTTCTGGGCAGGGATGGGCAGTTTATTGCGGGATGTTCTCGCAGCTCGCTGGGGCTTGGTGGCGGGCGGGGGCGGCGGAAAGTCCGGTGCTCGTTGGGATGCGTGCAACAGTTTGCTGCCGGTGCTGCGGTTAATTTCCGATGCGGGGGATTAACCGCTTGCTGGCTTGACTACAACGGGCGACTCAGGCGGGCGAGATCAGATCGCGAGCTTCTCGGCGAGCTCGGGAGCGGTGCGGTGCAGACTCGCTGGAAATGCTTCGTGATGATCGGTGCTCGTCAATCCGCTGAGGCTGGCAACCACGCTGAACAGGCGACCGAAGTCCTTCACCAGAGAACACCAGGTTGCTTCGCTCAGCCTGAGTCGTTGCATCAACGGAGCCACATGCTTCGGCGTTGCTCCGGACTTGCTCGCTACAACTCGCCGAGCCGTCCAGTCCAGCCTTTCCAGGTACTGTGCGGTCGTCGTCGCAAGGAAGCCTTGATTGCTGCAGCGACTTCCGCCTTTGTGAACGTCCGGCCCGGGTTTCGTCGTGCGCTCCTTCTCGCCTGCCGGGCTTTACACTGCGCTGGCTTCTTCTGCGGCAACGGTCCGCCACAGAACTCAGGAAGCACCTTCTGGTGCACGACATTCCATCTGTAGAATCGACAAGTTCATGCCACCGACGCAGGGTCGGTGCCGAACACGATTGGCGACTTCCACTTTTACGATTCCCCCGCCGAATCGGTGACTTAAACTTCCAGCCTGCGATTGCCCGGCGATCAGAATTTGAGCTGCCGGCGCGCCGGGAATGCTGGAAAGCGGAAATCAAATTGAACAGCGGTCGTCGTTGCCGTACGATGTGCGTTGCTGCATTTTGCAGTCCCAGCCTGTTTTGATCCTGCCCGAATTCTCTCCTTCGTTTCCTTCCATCATCAGCGGTGCGAATGCTGGTCCGAGTTTTGCCATTGGGCGCCTGGGCCATGCTGGAACGCTTCAGCCTGAACTCCGGCAGTGGCGCAGGATGGGAATTCGGCTGGTTTCGAGCCCGCATCTGCGGCCAGCGCTGTCGGCACACGCCTGCGAAGGACGTTCTCCCGTGAATCATATGACATCTGCGAAGCGTCGGTGGCCAGGTGTGGGCGGGGATGGTGGTTGCCCTGATTCTGCAGACAGCGGCATCTGTTGCCAGCGAACTGACGTTTGAGCGTGACATTCGGCCCATTCTGCGAGCTCATTGCCTGGATTGCCACGGAGCAACCGACATGCCGGAAGGCGGTCTGGATCTGCGGCAGGTGCGGCGGATGCTGAGTGGCGGGGATTCCGGGACGGCGATCGTGGCCGGGAACGCGGACGGAAGTCTGCTGCTGCAGCGAGTTCGTGATGGCGAGATGCCGCCGGGAGAAACCAAGGTCACGGCGAAGGAACTGGAGACTCTGACGAAGTGGATCGCCTCTGGTGCAAAGACTGCTCGACCGGAACCGAAAACATTCCGCCCGGACTGGGGATCACTCCGGAAGAACGCGAGTACTGGGCGTTTCGACCGATTCACCGTCCTGAAGTGCCGGCTGTTCGCGACGATCAGCGGGACCGCGTGCGAACGGCGATCGATTCGTTTCTGTTGTCGGAGATGCCGGAAGGGCTGACGTTCGCCGACGATGCCGACCGTCAGACTCTGATCCTGCGAACATACTTCGACCTGACCGGGTTGCCACCGAGTGAAGAAGATATCCGCAGGTGGACCGCTCATCCGTCCGGAGACTGGTATTCTGAACTGATCGAATCGCTGCTGACATCGGAACGCTACGGCGAGCGGCTGGGCGCGGCACTGGCTGGACGTCGCAGGCTATGCAGATTCGGACGGCTACTGTCAACGATCCCGAACGACCGTGGGCATGGAAGTATCGTGACTATGTGATTCGGTCGTTTAATCAGGACAAGCCTTTCGATCAGTTCATCACCGAACAACTGGCGGGTGACGAACTGGCGGGCCTCGCGAGGGCGACCTGACGCCGGAACAGATGAACTCTGCACGCGACGGGATATCTGCGAATGGCGGCCGATGGAACCGGCAGCGGCGAAGACAATCCCACGGGCCGAAATCAGGTCATCAGTGACACGATCAAGATTGTCAGCACGTCGCTGCTGGGACTCAGCGTCGGCTGTGCTCAGTGCCACGACCATCGCTATGACCCGATTCCGCAGACGGACTACTACGCGATGCGAGCCGTGTTTGCTCCGGCGATGGACTGGCAGAACTGGAAAGTGCCGTCGCAGCGAATGGTTTCGCTGTACACCGAAGCCGAACGACAGAAGGCCGCGGAAATCGGAAGGAAGCGAAAAGATCGGCGAAGAGCGATCCGCAAAACAAGCAGAATACATGGCTCAGGCATGGAGAAGGAACTTCAGAAGTATGCAGAACCGCTGAGATCACAACTGAAAACGGCGTACGAAACGGCAGCCGACAAACGCACGCCCGAACAGACCGCGGCACTGGATCAGAATCCCAGCGTGAAGATTTCACCGGGAGTTCTGTATCCAGTACCTGCCCAAGCGGCTGAAGATCTGAAGAAGTACGACGCGCGGATTGCCGAGTTCGCGGCAAGAAACCACCTTGAAGAATTTCTGGCCGTGCTGACCGAACCGGAAGGACATCTGCCGGAAACTCATCTGTTTCATCGCGGCGATTTTCAGCAACCGACAACCGTCATGACGCCTGCCGCGCTGACGGTCGCGTGTCCGGAAGACGCTCGTGTGGAGTTTCCGGTCAACAATGACGCGTTGCCGACTTCCGGCCGGCGGCTGGCCTTCGCCAAATGGCTGACCGGCAAAGATAACCCGCTGGTCGCCGAGTTCTGGTGAATCGCATCTGGCTGCATCACTTTGGAAAAGGCATCGTGCCGACTCCGGGAGAGTTCGGGCGGCTGGGGACAGATCCCACTCACCCCGAACTGCTGGACTGGCTGGCCGAAGAATTCATGCAGCACGGCTGGAGCGTCAGCACATGCATCGCGTGATTTTGTCGTCCACCGCGTGGCGTCAATCGTCCGTCAAAACGGCGATGCACACGTCGATGGATCCCGACAACCAGTACTATTCGCGTCAGGCGATTGCTCGACTGGACGCCGAACTGGTGCGTGACCGCATGCTGGCAACGACGGGTCGCCTGAGTTCGCAGATGTTCGGTCCTCCTGTTCCTCTGACGGAAGATGACGCGGGGCAGGTGTTGATTGATGACAATCAGACTCGCCGAAGTCTGTACGTCAAGGTCCGGCGATCTCAGCCAGTGGCCATGCTGCAGGCGTTTGATGCTCCGGTGATGGAAGTGAACTGCGAAATTCGTCCGGTTTCGACCGTGGCCACGCAGTCGCTGATGCTGATGAATTCAGTTCCGTGCTGAACCACGCTTCAACCTCGCGGGACGCTGCCGAGCGGAAGCCGAAGCACTTGCGGCCGATCAGCTCGCGGGTCTGCCGGCCGCTCCGGAAGCTGCGAAAAGCCCGTGGCAATTTGGCTTCGGAACGTATAACGAAAAGACGCGACAGACCGCGAGCTTCACACCGCTGGCTCACTTCACCGGGTCGCAGTGGCAGGCCGGAACAGCTCTGCCCGATCCCCAGTTCGGATGGGTGCTGCTGAATGCTGCCGGCGGTCATCCGGATGTGCCGGAACGAGCCGTCATTCGTCGCTGGGTGGCCCCGGCTTCGGGAACGCTGACGATCGCCGGTTCGCTGCAGCATGGCAGTCCGAACGGCGATGGTGTCCGAGGGACGAGTGGTCGGCAGCCGAGCGGCTGTGTCGAAACCGGCAACGGGTCGCTGGCCGACTGGACATGCTTCAACGGCAAGGTCGACACTCCCGTTTCCGCAACGACGGTCGAAGCCGGCGACACGATTGATTCGTCGTCGACTGCATCACCAACCAGACATCGGATTCTTTCCAGTGGCCCGTGACGATTTCCTTCACCGCCGCTAATGGAAAGCTCAGTCGTTGAGATCGGCCGCTGGCTTTCATGGTCCCGGCGAATCGCCGGAGCTGCTGGCCGGGCAGGCCGTGAAGGCGTGGCAGCTAGCATACTGTCGAGCTCCGGAATCCGAAGAGCTGGCCACATCGATGGCATTCCTTTCTGACCAGATCAAATACCTGCAGGCCAACAAAAATCAGTTGCCGTCGGGCGTCACCGAATTTCAGCGAGCTGCTGACGGACTTCTGCCAAGTGCTGATGACATCCAATGAGTTTCTCTACGTGAAGTGACAGGATGGAAACCATGACGACATCAGAATCGTTTCGCGTCGAGCGTTCCTGCAGAATCATGCCATGGGCTTCGGGTCGGTTGCGCTGGCCTGGATGCTTCAGCAGGAAGCGGTTCAAGCTGTGCCGCCGGTTGTGAAACAGAAGCCCGTCACCGACCTGAAGCTGCGAACACCGCGGATCGAATCACAGGCCCGGGCGATGATTTCGCTGTTTCAGCACGGCGGTCCGGCTCATATGGACCTGACCGATCCGAAACCGCAACTGACGAAATACGACGGCACGGAATACAGCGAAGACATCCAGTTCAGCTTTGTGAATCAGGCCAGCAAGAAGCTGTTCGGCAGTCCGTTTCGGTTTCGAAAACACGGTCAGTGCGGAACGGAAATTTCCGAACTGCTGCCGCACACCGCCGGTATCGTCGATGACATCTGCCTGATTCGCAGCATGCACACCGGAGCCAACGGGCACGAAGTTTCGATCCGTTACTTTCACGGCGGCGTTCCTGCGATTCTGGGACGGCCGCACTTTGCGTCGTGGCTGCTGTACGCTCTGGGATCGGAAACTCAGGACCTGCCGGCATACATGGTGCTGACCGATCCGGGTGGGCATCCCGTCGACGGCGTCAACAACTGGTCCAACGGTTTCAGCGCCGCCGCTGTTTCAGGGAACGGTGCTGAGACCCAAGACCGCCTTGGTCTGAATCTCGCCGCGCCGGCTCACCTGCAGGGAACTCTGCAGCGGCAGAATCTGGACCTGCTCAGAAAACTGAATGCTCGACATCTGCAACAGGCCGGAGGCGACGGCGACCTGGAAGCTCGCATCGCCAGCTACGAACTGGCTGCCAGAATGCAGACCGCCGCCACGGATGCGCTGGATATCAGCCAGGAAACTCAGGCCACGCAGAAGCTGTACGGCATCGATCAGGATGCGACTCGCGAATACGGCACGCGCTGTCTGATCGCTCGGCGACTGGTCGAACGCGGAGTCCGTTTCGTGCAGCTGTTTCTTGGCGGACAGCCGTGGACAATCACGGCAACATCCAGACGGCTCTGCCCGCGGTGTGCAAACGAGTGGACCAGCCAGGCAGCGGGACTGGTGACCGACCTGAAGCAGCGAGGTCGCTGGATTCGACCATTGTCTGGGGCGGAGAAATCGGTCGTCTGCCTGGACTCAGACTGTTGAATCGATTGCCGCCGGACGCTGATCAGCGGCCAGGGCTCAGCATCTGGCTGGCCGGCGGCGGGATCAAAGGCGGCATGACCTACGGCAACACAGACGAATTCGGACACCGTGCCGTCGAAAACGTGGTGACGCCGAATGATTACCAGGCGACCTGATGTCCCTGTTCGGCCTCGACCACACTCAGGTGATCCTACCACCACAACGGCCAGCCTCAGATCCTGACTGCCAACCGCCCGGCAAGGATCGTGTCGGAGATTCTGAAAGCCGGTTCGTGATGTGGGCTGAGGGCGGCATGTGGACACAGCCGTCATCACAGCAAACCCAATGCGTCGGCGAGGGATCAACGTTCGCCGAAGGAGCACTGGCCCGCACCATTTCCCGAAACCTGAAACTTCTCAAACGGCAACCCACACCATGCAACGACGAACATTCTTTCAGGCGTCCGCGCTGGCTGCTGCAGGGGCGAACCTTGTTTCGGCCAGCGCGGATTCGCAGGTTTCCGAATCGAATCTCAGTGTGAAGGATCGCGTGGCTCAGCTGACGGCGAATCTGAATCCGCAGATCGAGCATGCTCGGCAGGTGGCGTTGTCTATTTTGAAGCCATCGGCGGCGGAGCTGGAACGAGGTCTGCGGCTGCATGCCGAATCGATTGTGTTTGATTCGTACGGATTCTCGCCGCGCGCTGCACTGGACGGTGATCTGCTGGCCCGCGAAATCGAAGCCGGTGCATCCGAACACGAGATCGACGACATGCGCGAGGACATGTCGATGACTCGATACGTTACCGATGATGCCGAGCAGCGTGAATACCGCGATGCGTGGCGAGCTTCCGGGGTGACGTGCGTTTTTCAGAACGCCGGTCAGGAAGGGCAGGATCCCATGCGCCTGATCAAGCGACTGGCTCGCTTTACATTTGCCACCGACATGCTGAAGGATTTCGTCAGCAAAGCGGCTGTGCCTCAGGACATCGAAGCAGCGAAAGCCGCCGGTCGACACGCGCTTTACATGACCGGCAACGGCATCCCCCTGACTCAGCAGTGGAACACGCAGGAAGAAGAACTGTCGTATGTGAAAATCTTTTTTCAGCTCGGCATTCGCATGATGCATCTGACGTATCAGCGACGCAACATGATCGGCGACGGCTGCGGCGAAACGTCCAACGCGGGGCTCAGCGATTTCGGACGAACGGCGATTGCGGAAATGAACCGCATCGGGGTCATCCCGGATTGTGCTCATTCCGGCTGGCAGACAAGCCTTGAGGCGGCTCAGGTGTCATCACTTCCTGTTGTGGCGAGTCACTCGACCTGCTCCGCGCTGCATCCTCATATCCGCAGCAAGCCTGACGATGTCATCCGTGCAATTGTGGATTCCGGCGGCTACATCGGTATCTGCTGCATCCCGCGTTTTCTGAGACGAACGGGCGACATCACCGCGCTGCTCGACCACATCGACTACGTTGTCAAGACCTTCGGTGCAGATCACGTCGCCATTGGCACCGACGTCGCGTACTCGTCGCAAAACACTGCTGCGGAAAATCGTAAGCTGCCAAAGCGAGGCCGTTCGCGCGAACCCTTCCGGTCACTCTGGCCGAAAGACGACTTCCCCGAAACCCCCGAAATGTCCACCAGCCTCGCCTGGACCAACTGGCCCCTCTTCACAGTCGGCCTCGTTCAACGAGGTTACTCGGACGCCGACATCCGGAAGATCATCGGCGGTAACGTCATGCGCGTGGCAAAAGAATCGCAATCGCGTTCGCCGGACCGTTGAGTTGAATCCTGGGCTTCGTCGCATCAGGCAGCCTGAAGGCTGGACTCCAACGGAATCACAGTGCGCTGGCTTCTTCGGCGCTCAGGAGGTTGTCGTGGTTGGTGTCCAGCTGGTCGAAGATGTTCTGCGGTGCGAGGAATTCTCGTCGGGACACATCGTGGTCCTGGTTCCGGTCCATGCGACGGAACCATTCGGGGCCGGACAGTCCTGACAGGCCCGGCAGCACGGCGTCTGTGGACCGTGCCTGCATGCTCATCATCGCCATGGAATCCAGTCTGAGAGACGGGGCCTGACCGAGTCCGATCTGGAGAGCGTATTCCGTTCCCAGTTCGGCTTCGCTCAGTTGTTCGTCGCCGCTGACGTCGTACTTCAGCAGCACATCGAAGCCTTCCCGAAGTTCACGTTCGCTGAGTCTTCGGTCGGAATTGATGTCCAGCAGTTTGAACAGAGTCTGTCCGTCCTGACGAACGCTGACGTCGATGTGTGCCTGAGTGGCGATGGCATCGCGTTCGATAAAGGCCTTCACTTCATCGCGCAGCAGCATACCGTCCGAGTTCAGATCCACATCCTGAAAGCTGCCCTGGACCTGCAGCTGACCGGTCAGGTCCTGCTGAAGCTGAGGAAACTCTTCTGCCGACAGGTACCCGTTTTTGTCTTCGTCATAAGCCACCATGCGCTGCAGCAGAAAGTTGACCATGAAACCTCGGGATGTCTGACTACCGCCGCGGGGACGAATCTCAATCGGCATGTCATCGATCTTCAGCAGACTGCGACCTCGGCGCGGAGTCGTGACGCTGCAGAAATCCGTTGCTGAGTCGGCAACCGTGATCTTCAGGTCACTCGCGTTGGCTCGATCCGACAGCAGCACGTCCATCGTTAGATGAGGCACAGGATTTGTCAGAAAGCTGCTCAGCTGGTCGGCGGTGATCTCTCCGGTGAGCGACGGGTCGGCGCCATCCGGCAGTCGCAGCACCGCGGCGTCGATGGTTTTTCCGGAACCGTATCGTTTCCGGATCTGTTCGACGGTGCGGCGAATGGCCTGGTCATCGGTGAGCTGCACGAACGGCAGGTCAGCTGCGTCGGGCACGACGGAGGACAGCTGATTGCGAGGGTCTCGAAAGGGCAGCAGTTCCGCGGCGGTGAAGGTCTGGTCATCATCCAGATCCCGGAACCGCATCCACTGTCTGGCGGACATCAGTTCTGAACGGTTGATGCGACCGTCCGAGTTCTGATCAATCAGAGCGGCCATGCGCACGGCTTCGGCCGGCTTCACGGCTCCGGCGATGATGTTAAAACTGCGGCTCAGGCGTTCGGCGAACCATTCGGAAAAATCGTGCTGTGAAATCGTCGTGGCATCGCTGCTGCCGGCGGCTTTGTGCAGCAGTTCCGTGGCGGTGCCCATGCCGGTGGCGGCCATCAGACGTTCGGGGATCAGAGCCAGTTCTTCAGCGCTGAGCTCGCCATTGTTGTCGAGATCGATGCGGCGGGTCAGGAAGGTGGTGACCCACAGACGGTAGGGCTGTCCGTCCACGGAAATCTTCAGGCTGGCAACGACGGGTCCGCCGGGGGCCAGAATTGCCAGCGAGGTCCGGTCGGCGGCGGTTTCGTCGGCTGCGTCCAGCCGGGAAATCTGCGAAAGGCAGAACGGCAGGGCCAGTGCCAGGCTGGCGACGAACGGGGATGATGGTCTGCCGGAGGACGTCATGCAGTGTTCCGATATTCTTTGCGATTTCCCGGACAACTTCCTATCCTGACGAAAGCTCACGAAGGTTTTGGCCGGAAAGAACGTCGCAGTGAGGGGATTTGCTCGGCCGCGGCGTGTGATTTCGCGCCTTCTGACAGCTGGCTCAGCGCTCCCGAGGTTCCACAGACCGAAGACTATGCGATTATCCAGATTGACGTTCAAGACCGACTTGTCTGCGATTTCCCGCGGAATTCGAATTCTCTGCCTGATGGCGGTGGTGGCGGTGTTCTGTCCCGCGGCTTCGGCGGAAGAGCCCTTTCTGCCGTTTCTGGAAGAACTCGTCAATCGACAGTACTTCGACACGGCTCTGGAATACATTGATTCCCTGGGCCAGCGTCCGGGAATTCCGCCCGAAGTTTCCGATGTGCTGGACCTGGAACGAGGCGTGGTGTATCGGTCGATGGCGACGGCGTCACGAATCCCCGAAGACCGGGAACAGGCTCTGAATCAGGCTGAAATCGCACTCAAGAAATTTCTTCAGGATCATGCCGGTCACCCGCGAGCTCCCTACGCGAATGCGGAACTGGGGCAGCTGCTGTTTGAACGAGCCCGGTCGCTGCTGTGGGATTCTGAATCACCTTCCAACGCCGATCGAAAAGTTGAACTGCAGCAGCAGGCTCGGACGCTGATCGAACAGGCTCGGGGCATCTATCAGACCGCTCACGACCAGTACAAAGCTCAGTGGAAGGAATTCCCCAGCTTCATCGATCAGACTCAGGACGAGGAAGCGTGGGAGAATCGTCGGGCAGCTGAGATTCGTTACCTGCGAGCCTGGTACAGCCTGGTGCGGTGTACCTATGAAAAAGGTCAGACCTACGACAAAGGAACTCCGGAACGCGGAGAAACTCTGGCTCAGGCGGCTAAGGAATTCGAGGAGATTCATACATCGCTGAGAACCACGCCCATCGGTCTGCAGTCAAGGCTGATGATGGGGAAGTGCTTTCAGGAAATGGACGATCTGGGCCGAGCACTGGGCATTTATAACGAGATGCTGCAGAACGACCCGACTGACCCAACGGTTCGGTTGCTGAGAAGTATTGCTGTTCAGTATCGCCTGATCTGTCTGAACGATGACCAGAAGAAAGATCATCAGCTGGTCATGCTGGAGTCGGATGCATGGCTGAACGACAAGGACAATCGGCGGCTGAAATATACGGAAAACGGGCTGGGGATTCTCTGGGAAAAGGCAATTGCCGAGGAGAAGCTCGGAACGGATCGAACAACGGAGGAGCAGCAGAAGTCCGTGCTTCTGAAACAGGCGCTGGATGATGCGAAAGATGTCTCTCGCTTTCCGGGTCCGTATCGCGAAGCATCTCTGGCCATGGTGCGACGGCTGAACGCGGAACTGGGTGAGAAGGATTCCGAACCCAAAGACTTCGACACAGCTTTTGAACGAGCCAGCGGGCTGGTGGTCAGGGACCTGGCAGAGTCGAAGGCGGCCATCGAAAATGCCAAGAGTGCTGACGAACGTCAGGCGGCTCGGCAAAAACAGACGCTGCAGCTGAATGAGATTGGCAGACTGCTGGAACTGGCTCTGGCTCTGCGTGAAGATGAAACAGAACCAAAGGCGGTGGCGCAGGCTCGCTATCTTCTGAGCTACGTTTACATGAGTCAGAGGAAAAGTTTTGAAGCCATTATTCTGGCTCGTTACTGCATGACCAAGGACAAGCTGTCTCATCCGGAATCAGCGATTGGGGCGACGGAAATCGCGATTGGATCGGCCATTCAGGCGTTCAACGACGCCGGAAATGATCAGTCGTTTGAACTGGGCCTGCTGAGGGAAGTCTGTGAACAGATCATTTCGGAATACCCGCAGTCGGCCAAAGGCAATGAAGCTCGGGTGCGACTGGGTCAGGTGTATCGGGATCTCAACAGGCCTGCCGAAGCGGCGACGACTTATCTGACCGTTCCGCCCGAGTATGCAGGTTACGGGTCCGCCCGAATTCAGGCCGGACAGTCGTTCTGGCTGGCATGGGTGACCACGATGGCAAAAGCCGAAGGCGGGACTCTGCCGGAAGGAGCGACTCAGGAAACGCTGGATCAGTGGAAAGCCGATGCGACCAAACTTCTGGAAGAGGGGATCGGAAAGAGCCGCGAGGCACTGGGCGAAAACGCGAAACCCACAGCAGAGATCGCGGCGGCCGAGGTTTCACTGGCCACCATTCTGAATATGGACGGCAAATACGATCAGACCATTCAGCGGCTGACATCCGGGGGTGAGAATTCCGTGCTGGCAGCCATCAGCGTCCCTGAGGGTGAATCGCGGCCCGCGAAAGGAATTCAGGGCGCGGCCTTTGCCGGGCAGACGTATCGACTGCTGCTGCGAGCCTACGTGGGAACTCAGAAAATCGATGATGCTCTGAAGGCGATGGAGCAGCTGGAAGCGGTCGGAGGCCAGGATACGGCGGCCGTCTACACGGAACTGGGACGGGAACTTCAGGAAGAACTGAAACGACTGAAGGCCAGCGGAGAATCAGATCGGTTATTACAGGTGCGGCAGTCGTTCGAACAGTTTCTGCAGAAGGTGTACGAACAGCGGGACAAGACGGATTACAACTCGCTGCTGTGGATTGGCGAAACCTATTTCGGGCTGGGTCAGGGGGTCAACGACGACAAGCTGGCAGCGGCTGACTATTACCGAAAGGCCAACGACGCCTATCAGGAGATTCTGCAGAACAACCTGGCCGACGAAAACAGCGCTGCCGCGATCAAGCTCAGGATCATCCGGTGTCTGCGAGCTCAGGGTTCTTATGACGAAGCCATCAAACTGGCTCAGGAGATTCTGGCTCAGAACGCCATGTCGCTGGATGTGCAGTTTGAAGCGGCCTACACACTGGCGGACTGGGGCGCCGACGCGGCTCAGGGCCAGCCGGACAAATTGATTGCCTCGATGCAGGGATTGCCGGATGCCGCCGGACAGAAAACCATCTGGGGCTGGTCGGGCATTGTGACTCGCCTGTATGCACGACAGACAATGCCGGACTGGGAGTCACTGCGGGAACGATTTCTGGAGGCTCGCTACGAATACACCAACAGCCGCCGTCGCTACGGTCAGACGGGTGCGGCGGATGCGGATAAGCAGATCCGAGCCGGTCTGGGAGAAATTCTGGGCGTCGCTCAGGCGTTTCCGGATCTGGAGGAATCATGGTTTGCAAAGTTTGACAGACTGTATCAGGACATGCTGGCAGATGTGGGCGAAGCGGCCAAACCTCTGGAACGCCCGGAGAAGATTGCAGCGGCCGTTCCTGACCCCGAACCAGAACCCGTCGCAGAGACCGGTCCGGCCGATGCAACTCAGGCAACAACGACGGAAGCTCCCACGGAAGGCCCCAACGTCATTCTCATGTCGCTGGCTCTGGCACTGGCGGCCGGAGGCGGATTTGCGGCGTACAAGCTGCTCAGCAAACCCGAAAAGAAACGTCGCAGTCCGCTGGCAGCACCGGGAGGATTTGCTCCGCCGCCGGGGACGGATTTCGTGTTTCAGGGAGACGCGACCAAAGACGCCGCCCCGGATTTCTCCGGACTGGCGTCGGGGTCTCCTGTCGGTGTCGGAGTGGCTCCGGCACCGCGGAAGAAGGCTGTACGGCCTGCCGGAGAGGTTCCGACCGGAAGGCGACCCGCTGCTGCCAAAGCTCCGTCTGCTGAGGGCCAGGCGCGGGCCGCGGCCGCTCCTGCAGCCGGTCAGGCCAAACCTGCTTCCGCTGCTCAGCTGACGCCCGAACAGCTGGCAGCTCGCAAACGAGCTCTGGCGGCCAAAGCTGCCGCGGCCAAACAGGCAGCGGGTGGAGCAGCGCCGGCAGCGGGAGCAAGCCCGGCGGCGGGAGCAAGCCCGGCGGCGGGCCAGCCGAAGAAGCGAGTTCTCACACCCGAAGAGGCAGCTCGGTACAAGGCGGCTCAGGCGGCCAAAGCCAAAGCCGCCGCTCAGGCTGCTGCTCAGGGCCAGGCGCCTCCGGTGCGAAAGTCTCCGGACGGAGCTGCTCCGCCGCCAGCCGGAGCTCCAAAGAAAGTTGTGAAGCGGCCCCCGCCCCCACCTGCTGAGTAATCTCGATTCGTCCAGTTGTTTCGACATCATCAACGATTTGTTGTTCAGGGTTTTTGACATGTCTGTTTTTCCTGCGTCCATCAAACCGGCTCAAGTCCTGGTGTTGCCATTCCTTGTGCTGCTTTCGGTTTCGTCGGTCTCGGCGGTCGATGAAGTGACTCGTCGGAGTGACAACGCCAAAATCCGTGGCGAAATCACCAAGTCAGACATCACCGAGATTTCGGTCAAACGGGCGAGCGGCGAAGTGGAAACCATTCCGGTGGCGAATGTGAAGTCGGTGGTCTTCGATCAGGAGCCGCCCCTGCTGAGGACTGCTCGGACAAACGAAACCAGTGGAGCTCTGGAACCGGCTCTGGAAAAGCTGAAGCAGGTGAAGACGGAATACTCGGGGACAAACAAGATCCTGAAGGCGGATATCGATTTTCTGCTGGCTCGTGTTCTGGGGAAGCAGGCCCTGATTGACCCGGATAAAGCTGAAGAAGCCATCGCCGCGCTGCAGGCGTTCCGCACAGCCAACGCGACCAGCTTTCGGTATCTGGAAGCGACGCTGCTGCAGGCGACGCTGCATTCGGCTCGGAAGGAAGTCGATCAGGGGAAGGAACTGCTGTCTGAGGTTCAGAAGTCGCCAGTGAAGGGGTATCAGCTGCAGGCCGGTGTTGACCTGGGTCGGCTGCTGCTGACCGCCGGAGATGCAGCCGGAGCACTCAGCAGTTTTGACGACGTGATCAGCAAGAGTTCGGGCGATGAATCAGCGGCCGGCGCCCTGTATGACGGGCTTCTGGGCCGAGCCATGTGCCTGAAACAGCAGAATGAAAGCGATCAGGCCATCACGGTTCTGGACGACGTAATCGGCAAGGCCCCGGAATCGGAAACTCGCACGCTGGCCGAAGCGTGGCTGCGGAAAGGAGACTGTTTGCGTCAGAAAAACGAGCCCAAAGCCGCGCTGATGGCCTATCTGCATGTGGATGTGCTTTATCCCGGCGAGCCTGCTCAGCACGCTGAAGCTCTGAAGCAGCTTTCCGAACTGTGGGGACCGAGCGGACACGAAGACCGGGCCGCCGAGGCAGCGGCCCGACTGGCAGAAAAATACCCTCACAGCCAGTGGGCGAAACAATGACCGGCGGGAAGGCCCGCCGGACGCGATCCTTCCCCGGTTCAGGTCGGCCCAGCCGCGAAAATTGTGTGCTGTGTGCTGTCAGAGACCCGTAATTTGGGTGACGCGGCAAAGTCGACCGGCTACATTTCTTTTCACTACAAACCTCAGACCCCCAATCCGGCCCCGTTTTCGGGCTCGGACGATCAGGCATTCGGAGAAATCACACGATGTTGAGTTTAACTGAACGAGTCTCCCGGCAGCATTCGCTGATGAGCTGGGGAATTCTGCTGCTGGCCCTGATTGTTGCCGTGACGTCAGTCTCAGTGACGGGGTCATCCGCAGCTGTTGCTCAGGACGAAGGTGCCGACGCCGCAGCAGCTCCGGCGGATGCTCCGGCCGCTGGCGGTGACGCGGCTCAGCCCCGTCAGAGCAAGAACTTTCTGGCGTGGATGATCGATGCTCTGGGCTGGTTCTGGATGCTGGTCTTTGCTGCCCTGTCCTTTGTGATGGTGGCACTCATCATGATGAACCTGCTCCAGGTTCGACGGGATGTGCTGCTTCCCAACGATTTCGTGGAAGAATTCGAACAGAAGCTTAACGGTAAAGACTTTCAGGGTGCTTACGAGATTGCCCGGAACGATGACTCGTTTGTCGCCCGGGTTCTGGCGTCGGGGATGGGTCGTCTCAGCCGAGGCTATCCGGAAGCTGTCGAAGGAATGCAGGAAGCCGGCGAAGACGAAAACATGGCGCTGGAACATCGGCTCAGCTACCTCGCTCTGATCGGTTCCGTCGCTCCCATGCTGGGACTGATGGGAACGGTTCAGGGGATGATTACATCGTTCGAGAAGATTGCATCATCGGCAGTGTCACCGAAACCCAGTGAACTGGCGGAAGGAATTTCCACCGCTCTGTTTACCACTCTGATTGGTCTGGGCATCGCGATTCCTGCGATGGTGTTTTACAGCATTCTGAAGAACCGCATTCAGCGCCTGGTTCTGGAAATCGGCATGGTGAGCGAAGGGCTGATGAGTCGTTTTGCGGCCGTTGGCAAAGGCGGGCCTGCCAAGCCGGCCTGATCCGCTTCGGAGACGAATCCGCCCTCTGTGATCGATCTTCCGTGAATCGGATCTGTCATGAAAATCAAGAAGACTGAATCCAGCGCCCCCGAAGTCGACATGACGCCCATGATCGACATCGTGTTCCAGCTGATTGCCTTTTTTATGGTGATTACCAACTTCGAGCAGCAGCAGGCGGATGAACGCGTGACTCTGCCGAAGGATCAGCTGGCCAAGCCTCCCGAGGTCAAACGCAAGGACTCATTCGTCATCAATCTGGGGTTCGAAAAGGACAAGAACGGCGAAGTCATTGACCCGACTCCCTATGTCTTTTTCGGGGACGACCGACTGACTGTTGAACAGAGCGCTCCGCGGCTGAAGTCGGAAGCTCAGTTTTATCGAACCGTCGGCACTGATCTGGCGGATGTGACGGTGGAAATTCGAGCTGATGCCGGCGTTCAATCGGGGCTGGTGCAGAAGCTGATTCAGATGTGTCAGGAACAGGGCATTGAATTTCAGCGGTTTGCTCTGAAGGCAACTCAGAAAAGTCAGTAGCCGCATCCTGAGACGGCGGGGAATGAGAACAGCATGAAACTGCGAAACAGAAATCCTGGCAACGCAAAAATCGCCGTCGATATGTCGGCGATGATCGACGTCGTTTTCCAGCTGCTGATCTTCTTCATGCTGACTCTGAAGATCGTGGAACCCGAAGGCGATTTCGACATCAATATGCCGCTGGGTCAGCTCCAGCCCAAACCAGAATATTGACCCGGAGCTGCCGCCGCTGAAGGTTCGTATGGAATCAGATGCCGATGGCAACCTGACGGCTCTGTTTTTCAACGGGCGTGATCTGGGAAGCGGTTCCCGTGCATTTGAAGGACTGAATCTGGCCGTCCGCAATGCTCTTGAGTCGCTGAAAGGCGTCGACCCCACCAATGCCGACAAGCAGGAAGTGGAAATCGACCCGGCGTATGAGCTTGATTACAAGAACATCATCAGCGCCATCAGCGCGTGTTCGGGCAAAATGGAAAACGGCCGTCTGATCCGTTACATCAGCCGCATCAAGTTCGCCCCGATTCGGGCTCAGAGATAGCCCAGCCGGCATTCAGCTGACTTCGGAATCTTCCCACCAGGGACGATTTTCGCAGTGGCCCGCCAGATCCTGGATCAGCGAATCCAGATCCGGTTGCGCCGACTCGGAACTAACCGGGCGGATCAACGGCCCCGGGAGGTCGTCCCGAGCGCCCGGCGCCGGAATCTCGTTCTGGCAGTCAGCGTTCGTCACCACAACCGGCGGCGTTTCGGGCAGGGGGATTCCGGAATCATCCGGGGGCTCGGTCGTGATATTGGGCGAATCAAGCCGCACGAGCGATCGCTGTTCAACGCTGTCGTCATGACGAACGACGGAGCCGATAAAGCGAACCGGATTGCTCCAAGGACTGAACGTACCATTCGGAAGCAGAGCCCGGACCCAGACACGGTAATTCCCGTCAACCAGCGGTGCTGCTCCGTTGAAGAATTCCGCTTTGATCCCTTTCACGTTCAGGTAGTTGAACACGGTGTACTGGAAGGGATCTGTTTCCTGTGCAATCCAGACCTCGTAGGAAACGGCGTTTGCCGGATCCGCAATGTTTCCGAAGTTTCGAACTCCGGCCCAGGTGAACTGAGGAAACAGCTGCGTGTCGCCTGGCTGGGGTGATGTCAGAATCGGCTTCCCACCGCTTGCAAAGAATGCAAACGGAGCACTCCAGGATGAAAAATTTCCCTGAGTGTCAATGGCACGAACCCAGACGGTATAGGAACCTTCAGCAATGCCGGACGCGAAAGTATAGCTGTTGAGATTCGTCGTGGTCTGAACCATCGGTGGCTTCGAGTCTCGGCGATGGACCAGGACCTCGTACAATGCTGTCCCGTGAACCGCCTGCCAGGTAATCGTGGGTTGTGGCAGAGTCACCACATGCTCAATCCCGTTGACCGACGTAAACTCGCTCCCGCCGTCAATCACCGGGCGAATTTCAGACATCGTCGAAGCAGGAGCGTTGTAATACATCGCGTCGCCCCAGTTCGTATACGTATCCGCTGATCCGGCGGTGCGGGTAATTCCTCGGACCCAGTATGTGTAGCCGCCCGGATTGAGCTGATGGATCACGGGGTCTCCGAAAGCGTCGTAGGCGACCTTCTCTGAAGCTTCCACAACACCGTTGAAGTTTTCCAGAATGGGTTTTCCGGACAGAGACTGATAGACCAGCGTTGACTGTTCGCCTGGACCATTTGCCGGATCACACGGCGAAACAGCGGAGCCGTTTCGCCGTTTCTGATCAGGTACACGTCGTAATGAGTGACGCCGGGTCGAGCGTTCCATGTCAGTGAGCCCTGAAAGCTGGTGACCGGCTTGACGGCCTGAAAGCTTCCCGCCTCGCTCCACGCCCCGAAGATCGGCGCCACAGTGTCGGGAAATTCTGCCGATCGGTACACGGCTCGGACCCAGAAGTCGTAGATCCCGTCCGGAAGTGTGACCGGAACACTCTTTCCGAAAGTATCGAGCAGAGGAATTTCTGCCTTGTCGACAACATCGTTGAAGTTTTCCAGAATCGGAGTCTTGAGCTCTGACTGGATGACCTGCGTGGATTGAGTGCCCAGACCGTTTGCCGGCACAATCCGCCGGAAGAACGGATTGGCAGTGCCGCGTTTCTGCACCCAAACGTCGTAGTCTGTGGCATTCGCAACAGCGTCCCACGCAAACCGTGGCTGATCCTGAAATGTCTGAATCGGCGGATCACCCGGATTCGCAGAATCCGGGGTAAGATTCTCTGGTTGTGGTCCGACGTCAAACTCCAGTGGTTCGCTCCACGGCGTGTATGTCCCGAGTGTGTTCTGAGCGCGCACCCAGACTCGGTAACGCCCCATCGCCAGAGTGTTGGGAATTTCAAAGCTTCTGATTTCCGTTCCGGCGGGATCGTTCTGGACAAAGAACGTGTCAGAGACACTGATGCCCTGAGTCGTCTGGTTGAGCGCAGTCGCAGCTGCCACCTGTTCAGCAGTTCGGGTCACATCGACAAGCCAGATCTGATAGCCGCGATTTCCAAGCGGGGCATCCCATGAGATCACGGGCGTGGAATCTGATGTGAGCCGACGAGCGCTGATGCCTGTGGGGCCGGTCAGGACCGGATTGGCTTTCAACTGAAAGTCCCCGCCGGCGGACCACGCGGATTGAGTCCCGTCCAGCAGATTGGCTCGAGCCCAGACTCGCATGCCTCCCTGAGCCAGGTCGGTGACGGGAACGGTCAGTGTGTTTGCTGCGATGTTGCGCTGCAGCAGAACTCGTTCGAAGGAGTTCAGGCTGCTGACCCACAGGTCATAGGAGACCGCATTGTCGACGGCCGCCCAGCGGAATTCGACGGTTGCCGGCGTGTTGTTGACCAGAGCGTCGGTCTGAATGGTTCCGGTGGGAGCCAGAATGGTGGGAGTGGTGGTCAGCAGCAGCCGGGACTCGAAGGTCTCCACTTCGGCCGGAGCTGCCAGCTGCCGGGCTCGGGAACGTGATCGTTGACCGGAAGAGAATTTTGAGCTCATAGTGGTTCTCTGCACCTGAAGCGATTGAGGAACGTGGCGACAATCGGCGACAGCCTTCCCTGGCTGCGTGCGAAGCCATCCATCGGCCCCCGAACATTGCTCGACGAGAAACGCAAAGACGCGATTCGATGGCGACTGCCGGACGAAACGCCCCCCATCGGTATCGCCCGAACGTGTTGATCAAATCGAAAGTGGAATCGGTATAACCGTTGGAACTCTGTGATTTCCGTCGAGGCGATTGTTCAGCTCACGGTGAATTCGCAGGATCTCCCAGACTGTCTGACAGGTACAACCCGCAGGTCCTGTTCGACGATCGCCCGTGAACGCAGATCACGGCATTTCCGGCCGCTTTGACATGACGCTCTGAGGCCGGGTTTCCAACAATTCCCAACGAAACGTTGACGCCTCGTTTGCCGCTCTGTAGACTCGACCGGTTGTTTCTGCCGCTGATTTTCCTGCCCTGAGCGGTTTCCGCGCGCCGGCTGCCTGACTCAGATTCCCACCTTCCTGTTCGGATTCCGGCCATGTCTGACTTTGCCAACGGCTCTTTCGTGCTGCGCCGATGGCTGCTGGCGCTGGCCGTCACGCTGTCGTGCGGACGCTCGGTAACCGCCGAGGAAGCGATCAGCTTTGTCAACGATATTGTCCCTGTGCTGACAAAAGCCGGCTGCAACACCGGGGCCTGCCATGCGAAGGCGGGAGGCGGCCAGAAAGGCTTTCAGCTGTCTGTGCTGGGCTTCGAAGTTCAGGAAGATTACGACAGCCTGGTGAAGGATGCTCGGGGACGCCGTCTGTTCCCGGCCGTTCCCGAACAGAGCCTTGTGCTGCAGAAGGCGTCCGGAAAGATGCCGCATGGCGGCGGAGTTCGACTGGCTGAAGATTCTGCCGGTTACCGAATTCTGCACGACTGGATTCATTCGGGGGCTCCGTATCGCAATCCCGGTGAGCCGGACCTGGTGTCGGTTTCTGTCCAGCCCGAACGCAGTACAGTGGCCATGAACGGGCAGCAGCAGCTGAGCGCCACGGCGACGTATTCGGACGGTTCAACTCGCGACGTGACGGCTCTGGCTCTGTTCGAGACCAACAGCGACGCGATGGCCGAAGTGGATCAGCAGGGGCTGGTTCGGGTTCATGACATTCCCGGCCGCGTTGCGGTGATGGTGCGTTATCAGGGACTGGCAGCTGTGTTTACCGCCGCGGTTCCGTTGGGCGCGGCGGTGGACAGCGTTCCGGAATCTGTCAACTTCGTCGACGATCTGGTCTTCGGCAACCTGAAGGAAATCGGTGTTCCTCCGTCGGCCATCTGTGATGACGCGACCTTTCTGAGGCGAGTTTCGCTGGACATTGCCGGTCGCCTGCCCACGCCGGACGAGACGTCAGCGTTCACCGCGGATACCAGCGGTACCAAACGGGATACCGTCATTGAACGCCTGTTGCGCAGTCCCGGGTATGCTGACTTCTTCGCGAACAAGTGGACATCGCTGCTCAAGAATCGCCGAGACGATGCCAGCGATATCACTTCGAATTTCGCCTTCCATGCATGGATTCGCGACAGTCTGCTGGCCAACGTGCCTTACGATCAGATGGTGCGGGAGCTGCTGGCGGCAACGGGGACGGTGATCGGTAATCCTCCGGTGGCGTGGTACAAGCGAGTCAAGGAGCCGAAGGAGCAGCTGGAAGATGTGGCTCAGCTGTTTCTCGGAGTTCGCCTGCAGTGTGCTCAGTGCCATCATCATCCGTTTGAACGGTGGAGCCAGGATGATTATTACAGCCTGTCAGCCTTCTTCAGCCGCATCGGGCGCAAGCCGACGGATACTCGAGGTGAGGACCTGATCTTTCATCAGCGAGGTCTGGCGACCGCGAAGAACGTGCGGACCGGCATCGATCTGAAGCCCGCGGCTTTCGGAGACAGTGTGGGCGACATTCCTCCGGACCAGGATCCACGACTGAAGCTCGCCGACTGGATGGCATCACCCGAGAATCCGTTCTTTGCAAAGGCTGTAGTCAATCGGTACTGGAAACACTTTCTGTATGTCGGCCTGATTGAACCCGAAGACGACATTCGCGACACCAATCCGCCTTCCAATCCCGAACTGCTGGAGGCTCTGGAACGGCATTTCATCAGCAGCGGATTTGACCTGAAGGAACTGGTCCGAGTCATCACTCGCAGCCATGCGTATCAACTGAGTTCCACTCCCAACGAACATAACCTGGCCGATCGACAGAACTATTCCCGGTTTTATCCTCGACGTCTGCAGGCGGAAGTGATGCTGGACGCGATCGACGATCTGACCGGAGTTCGCACCGGCTTTGCCAACCTGCCTCCGGGAACTCGCTCCGTTGCTCTGCCGGACAACAGCTACAACAAGGCGTCAGAATTTCTTCGAGTCTTCGGGCGTCCGGACAGCACCAGCGTCTGCGAATGTGAACGAGTTCAGTCGTCGAGTCTGGCTCAGAGTCTGCATCTGATCAATTCCGGAGAAATTCGCCAGAAGCTCGCATCAAACAACGGACGAGCAGCGGCGCTGGCCAAAAGCGATGAAGCCGTCGAACAGAAGATTCGTGACCTCTACCGCGTGGCCTTTTCCCGCGAACCACTGCCGGAAGAACTGCAGACGGCTGTCCATTACGTTTCGGAAACTCTGACAGATGCGGAAGGAAAGCCCGTGAATGCGGCTCAGGCGGCAAAGACCAATTTTCAGGACCTGATCTGGGCTCTGATGAACACCAAGGAATTTCTGTTCAACCACTGATTCGTTGCCTGAATGCGGCGGACTGTTTTTCTGAGCGTCCGCTCGGATCAGGTGCGGGCAAGACCCGCTTGAGGAGATGACATGCGAGACAACCTTCGACGACTGATGGCTGGAGTTCTTCCGGGACTTGTGCTGTTCTCGCTGGGTGTGCCGGTCAATGCTCAGTCTGTCTGTCTTCCGGTGCCACGGCTGCTGACGATGTTGCCCATGGGAGCTCAGGCCGGAACGTCCGTGGATGTCACCATCGGAGGTGATTTTCTGGAAGACATCGAAGAGCTGCTGTTTTCTCACCCGGGAATCACGGCCGTCCCGAAAGCCGACGCGGCCGGGCTGCCAATGTCCGGTCAGTTTGTGGTCACCATTGCCGCCGACTGCCCGCCTGGTCTGCATGAAGCTCGCACCATCAGCCGACTGGGCGTGTCGTCTTCTCGAGTATTCACGGTGGGAACTCTTCCCGAAACGCTGCGTGAAGCGGCGAATACCTCGCTGGAAACCGCAACGGCGGTGAATGTGAATTCGGTGTGCAATGCCGTGATGACTCAGCAGAACGTCGACTTCTACCGGTTTGATGCGAAGAAGGATCAGCGGATTATCATCGACTGCGCGGCCACGGGGATTGATTCCAAGCTGAAGGCCGTGCTGATTGTGGCGGATGCGGCCGGCAATGATCTGCAGGTGCAGCGTCGAGGTGGAGCGATTGATTTTACGGTTCCCGAAGATGGCGGGTATGTGGTCAAGGTTCACGACCTGACATTCAAAGGAGGGTCACCGTATTTCTATCGCCTTGCGGTGCAGGAGGTCGGAGCAGACGACCCGATTCTGCGACTGCCGGCGACTCAGTCGGTCAGTTCCTTCTCGTGGCCCCCAGCCGACACGGCGGCGCTGGGATCGGAGATGGTGGCTGAAGCGGAACCCAACAATCAGCACAGCGAGGCTCAGAAGATTTCCCTGCCCTGCAGCATCAGCGGACGTTTCTTCCCGGCGGCGGATGTGGACGTATTCGAATTCACGGCCACCAAAGGAGATGTCTGGTGGGTGGAAGTGGCTTCTGAACGACTGGGTCGTCCGACCGACCCGGCCATTGTGGTGCAGCATGTCATCGGCTCAGGTGAAACTGAACAGCGAACCGATGTCGCCGAACTGAGTGATATCGCCAGCCCGATAAAAATTTCCAGCAACGGTTACGCCTACGACGGGCCGCCCTACAACGCAGGATCGTCTGACATCATCGGCAAGCTGGAAATCAAAGAAGACGGCGTCCACCGGCTGCGACTGAGCGATCTGTTCGGAGGAACTCGCACTGATCCGGATAACATTTACCGGTTGATCATTCGCAGAGCCGTTCCGGACTTCGCAATCGTGGGCTGGGCTCTGCACATGGAACTGCGAAACGGCGACCGCAACGCTCTTTCCAAACCTCTGGCACTTCGCAACGGCGGAGCGATGCCGATTGAAGTGGTGGCGGTCCGCCGTGATGGATTTGATGGCGATATCGAGCTGAGCCTCGACGATCTTCCGGAAGGCGTCACGGCGACCGGACTGAAGATTCCGGCTGGAAAATCCCGAGGCATCGTGGTGGTTTCGGCCGCGGAGAATGCTCCGCGAGGTTTCAGCATTGCTCGGTTCTCCGGGAGAGCCAGGATCAACGAGCAGGACGTGATCCGACCCGGGCAGCTGGCATCCATGGCGTGGCCGATTCCGGATGCGTCTCAGGAAATTCCTGCTCCGCGGCTGCTGATGGATATTCCTGTTTCCGTCTGCGGCAGTGAAGGAGCACCGATTTCGCTGGCTGTCGCCGAAGACAAAGTCTGGGAAGTGAAGGAAGGTGAGAAGCTGACCCTTCCGCTGAAGTCTGTTCGTCGCTGCGAATTCTCCGGGCCGAAAATGAGCCTGAAGACCATGGGAGAAGGTTTCGAAAGCAACCCGGCCTTCGATGCACCACTGGATGCGGATTCGTCCGAAGTGACACTGGATCTGGAAAAGCTGAAGACGAAGGCCGGTGAATACACCATCGCGTTTTACGGGGGAGCGGTCGCGAAGTATCGGCATCATCCCGAAGCCGTCACCGCCGCCGAAGCCGTGCTGGTTCAGGCAAAGGCCGCGGCCGAAACATCGAAGTCGGAAGCGGTGGCTCTGGCAGATGTGGCGAAGAACGTCACGGATGAGCAAAAGGCAGAAGCAGACAGGGCGGCTCAGGCTGCGGTCGAAAAGCAGAAGATCGCTGAAGCAGCAGTCACTGCGGCGGAGAAGGCTCTCGAAGCCGCGACAAAGGCTGCTGCGGCGAAAGACATCGTGGATATTGTGGTGTCGGCGCCGGTGCGAATTCGAGTCACTCCGAAAGAAGGCGGCCAGTGATGACAGCAGTGCCTTCGAATGAGGTTCGCGCGGATCTGCCGGAAGCGGAACACAACCCCTATGCAGACGAAAGCTCAAACCGCAACCGGGAAATTCCGCTTGGCCCCGGCGAGGTCCGATGGACGAATGTCTGCAGCACCACTGCTGCGGTGCTTGTGCTGATCGTCGGGATTGGCCTGGCGTGGACCGTGGTGACGTGGCAGCGGTTGAACGAAATGCTGGTGGCTCGCGCCTGGATTTCTGCCTCAGCCAGTGAAATGTTCGTGATGGCAGGGTGTTCTGCTGTCGGAATCGGCCTGTCAGCGCTGGCTTATCACCATGTGCATCAGAACATGTCGGCGGCCTTCCGCAGAATTGCCGCGGCAGAAATCAGAACGCGACAGTTCGCCGAAGCCGCGTTGAAGCTCAAGGCGGACGTCCTGGCACGGAAACAGGGCGGCACATCATCGACTGCGGATTCTTTGTCAAATAACCCATCAAGACCAACGTGATGACACATCCATTCAATGCTCAGTCCGTTTTCTGTCCCGGGCCGGCCAGTCGTCGAGGTTTCATGCGAATGGGGCTTGCGGGGTTTGCTTCGCTGAGTCTGCCGGGAATGATGAAGCTGCGAGCGGAAAACGCTGCGGACGGCAGTCGCCCGAAGACAGCCGTCATCCTGGTCTGGCAGCCAGGCGGATGTTCGCATCTGGACACGTACGATCCGAAGCCGGATGCGGCCAGTGAGTATCGTGGTCCGTTTTCCACCATCGATACCAAAGTGCCGGGTATGCGGTTTACAGAGCTGCTGCCGATGCAGGCCGCCATCGCGGACAAGTTCACCGTGCTGCGATCGATGCGAAACGGAGCGGCCGGACATCCTGCCGGGTCCATGCAGATGTTTTCCGGCGACCACGACACTCGGGATAAACCCAAGCCCAAATATCCCGACTGGATGTCCGTTGCCAATTATCTCAGATCGCAGGAAGGCCTGCGCACCAATCCGCTGCCGCTGTATGTGGGAGTCAACGGTCCGACGGAATACAACGGTCCGGCCTACGTCGGCGATGCGTACTCGCCGTTCATCGTCGGTGGAGATCCGAACAGGCCGGATTTCACGGTGCCGAACATCGGGCTGTCTGATGCTCAGGAAGTCCGGCATCTGGGTCGTCGATCTTCACTGAGACAGAATCTGGACACTCTGGAACGAGCCTTCGACACGGCCGGAGAACTTCAGGCTCTGGACGAATTTGAGACTCAGGCTATGACTCTGCTGACCAGTTCGAAAACCAGGGAAGCCTTTGACCTGACACTCGAAAGCGATCAAACCCGAGACCGCTACGGTCGCAACACGTGGGGACAGCAGCTGTTGCTGGCTCGACGACTGGTCGAAGCGGGCGTGGAGGTTCTGACGACCAGTCTGCGAGGGCCGTTGTGCGGGCGAGTCCAGAACTGGGACGACCATGCCGTCAATCATCACGTGTTTGATGCGATGAGGTTTCGGGCTCATGCGTATGACCAGGCCGTGTCTGCTCTGATTGAGGACATTCATGAGCGAGGTCTTGCGGAACGGGTGCTGGTGGTGGTAACGGGTGAATTCGGACGAACGCCGAAAATCAATTACCAGCCCAGCACAGGTGCCGGCAACGCCAGTGCTCCTGCCGGGACCACTCAGCCCGGCCGCGACCACTGGCCTCGGGCGTTCTCAAATATCTGGGCCGGAGGCGGAATCACACCGGGGCGTTTCATCGGAGCGACCGACAGTCGAGGCGAAGATTCCATCGAACGGATCTGCAGCCCAGGCGACTTTCTGGCGACCATCTACCATCACCTGGGCATTGATTCGTCAAAGATCTTCATTCGCGACTTCAACGGACGTCCGACGGCCATCGTGGACCGCGGCAGGCCCATTCCAGAGCTCATGGGATGATGTTTGCAGGGCAGAAATGTTCAGGAGCAAGGCCGAATGAAAGGCGCCGTTGCGACAGTCGTCTTGGGGAACACTTCGCGAGCAGCATGAAAGCAAAACGCGGGCACAAATCATTCCGGTTCTCAAGTCCAGAAGTTTGGGGCTTCTCGGGAAAATCCGACAGATTTGGGCTTTCAACGTTGTGCCGCTTCAGGGTATATGAGACGGTGGGGCGGAGTTCGATGGTCACATTCTGACCGTCATACCTAGTTGATCAGGATTGAAATCGTGAGTTCCACACGACCTCGTCTGGTGGTGTCCGGAGACTCGGACGACGTGTCCAGTCAGTTCTGTCGAATCATGGGAGACAGCGTCGAAGTTGTCCGCCCGGAGGCTGTGGACGGAACCGCCGTGGACGGAATCCTCTTCACCGGCCAGCTTGCCAGTCGAAGTCGGGACCTTCAGCTGTGTGCTCAGGGCTTTCTCGACAACGTCGCGGATGCTCTGGTCCTGGTCGATGCTGACAACCGCATTGCATGGCATAACCGAGTCTATCAGGGGATGACAGGACGTGTCTCGTCGGTTGGTCTGGGGTTTCTGGAATCGCTGAACCAGCCGATAGTGATCAGCCCTAACATTCTGCCCGTTAATCTGGATCCCGGCCCGGATCAGGTGCTGAAAGCCGTGCTGAAGATGGCCGAACGGCACTTCATTGCCATTCGGGCGGCTCGAGCCACGTGGCATTCTCCCGATGGATCAGCTCAGGAATTCACCACGATTGTGGCGCGGGACGTTTCCGAAGAAATCCTGGAGAACCAGAAGCGTGAAGCCATTTATCAGGCTGGAATTGAGCTTGCGGACCTGTCGCCCAGTGAAGTGACGGAAATGTCGCATGATGAGCGAACTGACCTGCTGAAGAGCAAGATACTGGAATACTCGCAGGACATTCTGGGATTCGACACGATCGAAATTCGTGTACTGAATCCGGACACGCTGGAACTGCTGCCGCTGCTGGAAGAGGGCATGCAGCCGGAAGCCGCCAGCCGCCGCCTGTTTGCTCAGGAATCCGGCAACGGCGTCACCGGCTTTGTGGCGGCGACTCGGAAGAGCCACCTGTGTCGCGATACCAAAACCGACGAACTGTATCTGAGCGGTGCGGCGGATGCTCGCAGTTCACTGACGGTGCCTCTGATCATGCATGACGAGGTGCTGGGAACGTTCAATGTCGAAAGCCCGGGGGCTCAGGGGTTTGATCATCGCGATCTGAAGTTCCTGGAAGTGTTTGGCCGGGTTGTCGCCGGGGCTCTGAACCAGTTGCAGCTGCTGGTCGCAGAAAAGGCGGTCACTGCTGCCGCCAGTTCCGATCGACTGCGGCAGGAAATCGCTCTGCCTACCGACCATATTCTGTCCAGTGCCACTGCCATTCTGGAAAAATATATTGGTCACGATCCGGATGTCTGCGAAAAGCTCCAGCGCATTCTGGAGATGACCCGGAACATCCGCGATCAGATTGATCGAGTGACAGAGGAAGCAGATTCCGGAGACACGTCGTTTCTGGCAGGTACCCGGCAGCGAGACCAGCGGCCTGCTTTGCGAGGCAAACGTATCCTGGTGGTGGATGCGGACGAATCCGTCCTGAAGTCAGCTCACGATCTGCTGGACCGGCAGAACTGCATCGTGGAAGCCGTCCGAACAGGTCACGAAGCCTGTCAGATGGCGAGAACTCATCACTACGACGTCGTGCTGACGGATATTCGGCTGCCTGACATGAACGGCTACGAATGCTTCTGCAAGGTCAGAGCCATTGATGACCGGCTGCCCATCATTCTGATGACCAGCTTTGGCTACGACGCCGGACATTCCATTGTGAAGTGTCGACAGAACGGCCTGAAGTCAGTGCTGTACAAGCCGTTTCGTCGCGAGCAGATGCTGACGGAAGTTGAAAAGGCTGTCACTCCGCCGCCTCCGATCACCTGAACACCCGACCCGGCGGCTATTGATTTCTGCGAGACTCAGGGAAGGGAACGCACATGACTGACGGTCGCGATGGCAGGTCATTTTCGGTGCCACCCTGTCGGCGTCTGACATGGGATCTGCTGTGGTTCAATCGATCGGTTCCACTGTGCGGGCACGATCGCGTGATGTCCCTTGCTCCCCTGGCCGCGGCTCGATCTTCGGCCAGCGTCCGCATTTCGTGGCCAGCCCTGTTTCTCAAAGCATACAGCCTTGCGGCTCAGGACATCCCGGAACTGCGTCAGACGTGGTATCGCTGGCCGCTGGCTCATCTGTATCAGCATCCTCACAGCGTCGGGACACTGACTGTTCAGCGGGAAGTGAAGGGTGAGCCCTGGTTGTTCTGGGGACTCATCGATCAGCCGGAGAATCTGAGCCTGACTGAGATCCAGGGGCAGATCGATCGCTGGGTCCAGGCGCCTGTTCGGGAGGTGTTTCGCAGGCAGCAGAAGCTGGCTCGACTGCCCACTGTTCTCAGACGTCTGATCTGGAGGTGGAATCTGCATGTCGCGAAAGCGGGGCGAGCATCCCGGCTGGGGACGTTCTTCCTGTCCACGTTGTCCGGCCGCGGCGTCGAGATTCAGGTGCCGCCTTCAATTCATACAGGGTGTCTGACATATGGCCCGTTGAATGAAGATGGCCGAACCCGAGTGACGCTGGCCTATGATCACCGAATTATGGATGGAGCTCGGGCTGCAGAATGCCTGATTCGGCTGGAACAGCTATTATTGGAAAAGCTGTCCCAGGAACTGTTGCAAGTCTGCCCTCAAGACGCAAAGATCCCCCACGCCGCCTGAATTGGTGACGATTAAGAGTCGTCGGCGGCTGACGTGCGGGCCAGCATGTCTGCGTTTTCGGGAGCGTACGTTTGAAAAAGAAGTCCCCAAGGTCGGCTTCCGCGCGATCTGAAGACGGCGTCGGTCCGGTCGGCGGCACTCGTCACGCCGGACAGATTGACTGGACAAAACTCAGGCGCCGAGTTGGCAGGAGACCCAGTCCGTCTATCACCGCTACCCGAACACTGGCAGGAGAACTCCAGCGGCTTCGCGAAGAGCAGGGAGTTTCTCTGGTTCAACTGGCTGACCGAACCGGTGTTGCACCGGCGACGCTGATTAAGTTTGAATCTCGCCACCAGCCCATCAGTGTGGAAATCCTCGCAGCGCTGGCCGGCGAGCTTGGTTACGAACTGACTCTGACTAAACGGCCATCGACATAGTGCCCTGCCCTGCCCCGCCTGGCAGAATGGACTTTCCGACGGGACCACTGATCGTGTGCAATTTCCATGAAGACTGCCCCGGTCAATTGCGGTCTGTTTCGTTCGGGCTACACTGACCGCTGATGCGGGCATCGACGTCAATCCCCTTAGCCACTCTGTGCGGGGAATTCCTGGCAGCAAACTGAGGCCGGCCGATGGCATCGCCTGACGACTCAACCCCCTCCGGACCGGACGACGCTCATGTGAATCGCCTGCGCCGAATGGCTCAGCAGGCGGTGCAGGCGTCCGTGCATCATGCGGAGTTGTCTCAGCACTACATGGAACTTTCTCAGCGGTTTGCCGCACTGGCAGAACAGGCCGTGAGTGGAGTCAGTTTCGATGTAAACCGGGAAGCTCGCCGACTGGAGCAGCAGCTGCAGGCCGGAAGTGAATCGAATCCGGAGTTATTTCGGGAGGCTCTGATATCATCCGGCAAGCGGATGAGTTCCGTCGAATCGTTGGCTGCAGCGAGCCTTCCTGCCAATGCTGGAATCACCGGTTCAGACAAGGAAACAACCTTTTCTGCGTTCAGCGAAAATCGCAATACAGCTTCCGATTCTGAATTCTCGGCGAGAGCCGGTGCTGAGTCTGCCGGTGGAGGAAATGCCGTTTCGAAGCCTCATGGAGCGCGTGTCGTCAATGTGCGGAAGGTTGTGGAACGCAACCGAGCGGCTCGACTGGCAGCAGCGAATCGAGTTCGAGTGAGGGCGCAGAAAGCCGACCTGCAGCCCAAGTTACGCAGCACGGTGGACGAACTGAAGAAGGGTGGCGGTTCGTATGTTTCCAGCGGCGCGGTGCTGGCGGTGGCGTTGTTGCTGATGAGTCTTCGGACATGGCAACTGGATCCGGAAGTCCGGCTGCCGCCGATGACGGCATCGTTTGCTGAGGAAATCGTTCCGATCGAAGAACCCGTTCCCGTCGAAATGCCTGTTGAGGAAATCGGTGAACAGACCGAACAACCTGTCGCAGAACCTGAGCCCGAACCGGTTCCCGAGCCTGATCCGGTTCCTGAACCGCTTCCCATGGAAGAGGCTCAGCCTGCAGAAAGCACTCCGGAAGACATGGCGCCGGATGTGCCGGTGCCGGACGTTCCGGGGACGATGGCGGAACCGGCTGCCGAGGCTTCGGGAGCTAAAGGAGGCGAAACCAATGGCGATGCCGGTCGGCAGGCTCTGCTGCAGAAGTTCGGCGGCAGCGCTGCCAGTGAGTCCGCTGTGCAGCTGGGGCTGGAATGGCTGCTATCCATCCAGCAGCCGGACGGATCGTGGGATTTTCGGAACGTTGGTCAGTCCGGCGGCGGAGGATCGGTGTTCAATCCGATCGGAGCGACCGCGTATGCAGTGATGCCGTTTCTGGCAGCCGGTCAGACTCATCAGTCCGGCAGTTATCAGAAGCAGATTGGCGCAGCGCTGACGTATCTGACCAAAGTCGGCGTGAATGTTCCGGCGGGCTATGATCTGCGGGGCATGATCAACAAGCAGAGCGACGACGATGCTCCGAATGAAGCCTATTACGTTCACGGCACGGCGACTCTGGCACTGTGCGAAGCATATGCGCTGACAAAGGACCGACGTCTGAAGAAAGCCGCAGAAGACGCGATTCGATTCATCGTCAATTCGCAGGACCCACAGGGTGGAGGCTGGCGCTACAATCCCCAGGAACCGGGGTCGACGTCGGTCACCGCGATTCAGGTGATGGCTCTGATGGCTGCCCGCAAGGCGGGCATTCGCGTTGATGACCGAGTCCTTCAGAAGGTGATGAAGTATCTGGACAGCGTTCAGGTGGATGGCGAAGGTCGGTACGGCTATGAAATCCGGTCAAAGCAGTACAAGGGGTCAATTACCGCGATGGCCCTGTTGTGTCGGATGTATCTCGGCTGGGGGCGTGACGACGGCGACATGCGCGCCGGCATCGAGCTGCTGGATAAGGCCGGTCCCTATGACAATCTTTACACTCTTTACTTCGCGACTCAGGTGATGAAGAACTGGGGCGGTGAAGAATGGGAGCGCTGGAACAGTCGACTGCGCGACGATCTGATTGCATGGCAGGAAGCCGAGGGGCCTGCCAAAGGCAGCTGGAAACCGCGCACGGCAGCGATCCATGCCAAACAGGGCGGCCGTCTGCTGACAACCGTCCTGGCCACGCTGACACTGGAAGTGTATTACCGCTACAAGCCCCTGCTGCCCGAACCGGATTCCGCCGTCGCAGATCCAGCGATACCAAACGCAGAAACGTCCCCGTCGCAGAGCGGATTGTCAGAATGATCGGCAGGACGGGACGTACAGGCAAACCACGGATGAAACACAGATTGAACTCAGATGGTCGGCCCGATTCGCGACCGGCGCGCCCCTGAAATCTGTGGTTCATCGGTTTTCAATCTGTGGCCCGTCAATGAGCAGGCCCGCGTGAGTGCCCTGACTTTCCGGCAAACACAGGGGGCTCTGAGCTGCCCTCCGGCGGCCGATGGGTCTCCCCTGCCCCTCTCAGGAATCCGGAAACCTGGTTTTCTTTGGGGGTGGGTCCGGATACTTTACGGAAACTGCGTTTTTCAGTGAAGGGGGCAGCTGTTGCCCGGAGATCATGCCATCGTGAGATGTCGTGTCGTGTGCCGACGGATGACGCTGGAAAGACCTGCCGAAAAGCCGGCGGGAGGAATGCTTCGATGAACAGGATCCAGGCGGTCGGAATCGACCTTGGGACAACATATTCGTGTATTGCGTGGCTGAATGAATTCGGTCAGCCGACCACGATTCCCAATCAGGAAGGCGAACTCTCAACACCGTCTGTGGTGTTCTTCGACGGCGACGAAGCGATTGTCGGGACCGAGGCTCTGAGGAACGCCATTGCCCGGCCGGCTCGAGTCATTCAGAACTCCAAACGTCATATGGGCAACGCCGGGAAGTTCTGGGAAATCAACGGACAGCGTCATTCGCCGGAAGACATAGCCAGCCTGGTTCTCAGGAAACTGCTGCTGGCTGCGGAACATCAGATCGGCCCGATTGAGCAGGCCGTCATTACTGTTCCGGCTCAGTTCAGTGATGCAGCCCGAACGTCAACGATCCGAGCCGGACTGAAGGCCGGGCTGAAGAAGGTCGAAGTCATTAACGAGCCTGTCGCGGCGGCGCTGTGTCATGTTCTGGGAAGCGAAGGACTGGCGTTCACCGAGCTGGCGATTGACCAGCAGATTCTGGTGTACGATCTGGGAGGCGGCACGCTGGATCTGGCCATCGTGGCGTACGCTCCGAATCAGGTGCGGGTGGTTGCTTCGGACGGTGATCTGGAACTGGGAGGACTCGACTGGACTCAGGTACTGGTCGATATTGCCGCCGAACGCTTCATCGCTGATTTCCAGCAGGATCCTCGGACCGATCCCGAAAGCCACCAGTCTTTGGCACTGGAGGCAGAACAGGCCAAGCGCAGCCTGTCAGTTCGCCCGCGAGCGGCGATGACGGTGCAGCATGCGGGGAACCGAAAGACCTATCAGATTGAGCAGTCAGAATTCGAAGCCTTCAGCCGGCGTCTGCTGAACCGCAGTGATGCCATCACGCGGCGAATTCTGACCGCCAATGGTTTCGGGTGGGCACATATCGATGTGGTGCTGACGACGGGCGGATCGTCGCGCATGCCGATGGTTCGGGAAAGTCTGAAGAAGCTCAGCGGCCGGACTCTGAATTCAACGCTGTCGCCGGACCAGTCCATTGCTCATGGAGCGGCGTATTACGCGGGAATGCTGCTGGCGAATCAGAAGTACGCTCGCACGGTTTTTGACAGTCAGACATCAACCCGACTGGCACAGGTGACGCAGCGCAGCGTGAATGCTCGTGGACTGGGGATCCTGATCAGGGATACCGAAACCGGAAAACGCGTGCCTCATTACCTGATCCCGCCCAATACGCCTCTTCCGGCATCACGGACCAGTGTTTTCGGAACGGTGGTTAACCGACAGACAAAGGTGCATGTGCGAATTGTGGAAAGCGGCCTGGAACCCGGTCAGCCGCACACGATTCTCGGAGACTGCGTGATCACTCAGTTGCCGACGGACCTGCCGGAAGGCACCGAAGTTGAAGTCACAATCAGCTACGACCATCAGGCTCGGGTCCATGTGGCCGCTCGGGAGCTCACGACGGGGATTTCTGCCGAAGCCGAACTCATTCGTTCGGAAACGCCTGCCAATCCGGACGGGGCGTCAACAGGCAGCAGCGATTCCGGCAGTTCGGACAGTGTTGCCGTGATTCGGCTGTCAGAGAGCGGACTTCTGGATTCCGGCCTGAGCGCTTCGGAGGTGCCGGTTGTGGAGGGTCTTCCTGATCGTTCACTGTCGGATGAATGGCGACACTTCAATCAGTCTTCAATCGAGTTCGCTCAGCTGAACCCGGCACCGTCATCCGAGATGCGGGAAGACCTCAGCGAAGAAATCGCTCACCCGGGACGGCAGCGAGGCAGCACGGGCGCTGGTTCAGTGACCAGTCGGCGACAGAAACAGAATCGCCCGGTCAGAAGTCAGCCGAAAGAACCCGAAGGCGACGAATTCTGGGAGCTGGTCGAATAGAAGTGGCCACACTCGTGCCGTCTTCACGCTCTGCCTGGTGTGAAAAAAAGATCCCGCTGCGTTCAGGCCGCAGCGGGATCATGCGAATTGTGACTGTGCCGGGAACCGAGGTTATCGGCCTCGTCCGCTCAGACCACTGAACAGGAAGTTGAACTGAATCAGGCTGAGTGCCACATTGGCAATTTCCTCACCCAGAGTGTATCGCAGCATGATCACATCATTGGGCTTGATAAGAATTCTTTCCGACCGGCTTTGCAGCGCCTTGTTGAGATTGATTTTCATGGTGATCTGATCACCACAGGGGAGTTCTCGGATCAGAATCACTTCCGATGGCTGGCAGGCAGTGCGACTGTTTCCCCCGCCGCCACCCATGCCACCGCGGCCGCCTCCGATGGCTCCGACGCCGGTTCCGTTCTGACCCAGAGGTCCGCCCGCCATGGCGATGGCTCCGATGATGTCCAGATCCTTGTCGCGAGGCAGCAGGTATTCGCCGCCTCCCAGCAGGCCGGCGGTGTAGAAGGTTTCCTTGTCTCGGCTGCGAATGATCACGATGTCCCCGTCACTCAGCAGAATGTCTTCTTCCGTGAATTGCGGCGGTTCGGTGGGATGGTATCGCAGTGGAATTTTGGTGACATTCGGCGGATCCGGTTTCGGCGATTCGTCACAGAAGCATTCGTCCTGGCAGTTGCAGTTTTCCAGACACACACTGTTCAGCATGTTGTCGTAGTTCATGCCGTCTTCGAACAGACCGCGGTAGATCAGAATCTGATTCTCGGCATCGACGCCGGGCATCCCCCCGGTTTCGCTCAAAGCGTGCAGAACGTCGTTCTCGTAGGCCGGCAGGTCGACGATGTGTCCTGTGCCGCGCTTCGTGACGTCGGCAACACCACCGGATTCCTCGCGGATGACAAGGACTCGGACGCTGCGTCGGCGAATCATGGTCAGACTGACCTGACTGTCTTCCTTCAGAATGGGTTCTGCCGGCAGTTCGATATACGCCTTGCGAACAGCATCGGTAGCTTCGACCAGCGACATCCCTTCGACATTCAGGGGCTCGAGGTATGGTAAAGACAGAGTTCCATCTTCGCGGATCGGAACGGGAACACCAACCGCCGGCGGCAGGCTGGCATCTTCCGGATAGTGAACCGGCGGCAGATCGTTCTCGGTCTGGAACAGGTTCGGAGCATAGAACCCCAGCACATCGCCGGGGCCCAGTGCATAGAAATCCGGAGCGTCCTGGCGCAGTCGCAGCATGGAAATGTCTTCGAAGTCGTCCTTGCGTTCGGCGTCGAGCAGCATTCGGGGAACTCGCGAAACCGGAACTCCGGTGACGTAATAGCTGCCCAGAAACGATGTGCAGCCTGGTGAGGTCAGCAGCATCATGGCCGTGGCCGTCAGAGTCAGAACTCGACCAGCCCTGCTGTTTCCGACGAAGCGGGATGTGGAATGATGGGTCATGTGATTTCCTCCATCTTCGAACCTGAAGATGTTCTGCATTCGAAAAAACTGCCCTGGAACGCTCACCAGGCGAATCGATACTGCCGGTCAGAAGTCGGTTTATTCGTAGGGTCGAACGTCCGGAGTTTTTGGCGTTGGGGGAACGGGGATCGGCTGGCCGGTCGAGTGATCCGGTGTGGCCGGCACAGGCGGAGCCACCGGAATTTCGGTTCCGGGCATCATCAGCGGAGGACCGTAGTCTACGCCCGACCGATAGAAGTTCGGATCGGGTTTGCGTCGTGACGTTTCGATGTTGGCTCGAGCGGTCGGAGAAATTGGAATTTCACTTAGAGCTCCATAGCCGTCCTGTTTGGCGGCAAGAGCTCCGTGCGAGTAACCGTCGAACCATGCATGGATTCGGCAGACACCTTTGGGTGTCTGATAGAACGGTTTCCAGTAGCACTGAGGCGGCAGAGTCGGCTGGCAGCCGTTGCCGCCGGCAAGAACATCCTGGTAGCCGGCTTTGAAGCCCTTCGCGAAGTCGCGAGGATGGTCGAGATGCTCGTAACACCATGACCAGTGGCCCCATGCTTTGGATGCCAGAACATGGTTTCTCATGCCGGTCTCGCAGCCGATCATGCCGTCGTACATCGACGCACACCCGGTGAGGCTGACCATGGCTGCCAGCAGCAGCACGTTCATCGTGGATCGCTTCATCTTCCCTGACTCCCGTCACAGACATCGTGTCTGTTCGTTCAGTTCAACACAGTTTCTTTCGAGCTTGTCTACCGACTGCCCCCGGGGCATTATCGGTTTGACTATTCCGCTGCCGGCAGGTAACTGCCTTCGCCGGCCGCATGGTTCAGGTGCTGACCATCGGCATCATGTCCGACCTGTCGCAGAACACCGTCAACAGGAGCCAGAGTGACATCCTGTGGCGGAATTCTGAGCAGTGCCAGACTGGCAGCTTCCAGAACAAGATCGTTCTCTTCGGACCCAACCAGCTGCATCAGCCGACTGCGTTCCGAGACGGCTGCGTGCCCGAAATCCCCCAGAGTCGCTGCGGCAATCGCAACCACTCCTGGATCGTCAGAAGTCAACAGCGTTCCCAGTCCGGAGACGCAGCGTTCTGACCATTCCGTGTCGACAAAGTATCTCAGGGCCGCCGCAGCCTGACCCTGAATATCCGCATTTGAATCTGTCAGCAGAGTCAACAGGTCACAGACGGTTTCCTCCGTCATCTGTCCTCGCTGAATGAGTGTGTCCCGAGCCGTGACTCGCAGCAGTGATGATCCGCCATCACAGGCTGCCAGAAGACAGGCATCGATGTCCTGATTTTCTGTGGGTGCTTCGGCCAGTAGAGCCGCTGCCAGGGACTTCACACCATCGTCCGCACCGTTGGTCAAAGCCAGTGTCAGCTCGTCAACGTGGTCGCCCGGAACGTCGCTCCACTCCAGAACTTCCTCCAGTGTTACGACGCGTGATGACGCCTTCCAGCCTCCTTCGGACGCAAAGGCTTCCGGGACCTCAGCTGTCTCTGATCGAGCAGGAGCGAACGAAAGTCGCGTCTCCGGAACCTCCAGCGGAACGACGCTGATTGACCAGTCATCGTCCTGCTGTTCATGGCCGTCGGCGTTTGGTTGTGCGAAGGAATCAATCAGCACAGCCGCCTGAGCCACAACTTCCTCAGCTGCGGAACCTGCTGCTGTGTGAGAAACCTGAGTTTCACTGCTGCTGACTGAAGTCTTCTGAGCTCTTGCCGTGGCTGGTGTCAGCGATGCAAGGACTGCGTCGTGTTCATGCTTCAAAGTGGCAGCAGCGTCAGATGCTGTTGTCTCGGCGGCACGCTCAATCTGGCTTTTCTGAAGCCTTCGCCCGGAATTCAGGCCGTCCGCCAGTGCCAGAGCCGACTGAGTCTCCTTCAGCGTACCGTCGAAGCGGCGCGGGAGACGACCGGATTCGATCGCCGCCAGGCGTTCGCGTGCCAGAGCGTTGTTTGGATCCTGCTTCAGTGACTTGCGATAGAGCTCTTCGGCCTGAGCCAGGCGGCCCTGATTCTCAAAGACCCGGCCAATCGCGACAAGCCGCTCCGGCGAACCCTGCTGCGCTGAATATCCCGCGGGCGAGCTGACCAGTGCGTCCACCGCCGAACAGCCGACGCTGGCCAGACTGACACCGCTCCCCAGCAGAAACGCATGTGCGAAACGTTTCCAGTGCATTTCCCGATTCCCCCCAGGACAGCCTGTCGAATTGTCGCTGACAACTTCCGAACCTGCCGTCGATGACTCGCAGACAGCTCTCAGCAGCCTTTCAGCAACCAATCGCAGAGATTGAGATTCGTCAAAGAAGTCTCCCATCGTCGCTTACTCACGTTGCCCCCCCGGGCAGGAACCGCTGTAATCCGAGAAAGACGAGCTTCCGTCATAATCATCGGTAGAGTCACGTTGAGAATATGCGTTGAAATGTAAATTTTCGGATTGACCGTCAGAATCGACTGAGGCCAGGACCTTTCTTCCCGCCATTTTCCCAAATGGATTCAAGTTCGGTCCCGGCGCGGCTTCCGTTCCCAGGCATGTCTGATGCAACTCGTCTCACTGATTCTCCTGCTGTTTCTGCTGAACCGTATCCGATCCCTCCGCCGGCTCACCGCCGGCACATCGGCGGAAGCCGCTCGTCGCTGGGCTCTGGCCGCCTGCGGCGTCTGTTTGCTGACCGCCGTCACCCGAGTTCTTCCGACGAGTCTGTCTGCTCGAACAGATTCCGCTTTGCAGTACCTGTCCGCCGTCATGCTGCTCACACCGTGGATTGCAGTTCTGGGAGCTCGACGACCAGGAAACCGAGCATGGCCGTGGTTTGTCATCGTGCCCATGATCGTTGTGCTGCAGTGGCCATCGCTGACGCAACTGGCGGGGTCAAAGGCTGACTTTCCGGTCGAAGTCCCCACTCCGACGTTCGCGGGCTTTGTCCTGGTCCTGATCATGGGCAGCGGCAATTTTTTCGGAACCATCAATACCGGAGCCGCCATGCTGACAGCCGTCGCCACCCTTCTGATTGCTCTGCCGGAAACCGAATGGGCAGAGTTCAGTCGACAGGGAATGTTTTTTGCCGGATGTCTGCTGATGACACTCAGCGCCGTGCTGTTGCCCGGATCATGGTCACAGCCGTTTGCTCCGATTGTTTCAGACAGACTTCGGAAAGCCGATCAGCCTGACGGCGATGAACAGTCGATCGCAGGAGTATTGCCGCTGTGGATCATGTTTCGGGATCTGTTTGGAATCGTCTGGGCTAAGCGAGTGATGGACCGAGTCAACGTCTTTGCGGAACGGGAACACTGGTCCGTTCGTCTCACACTGGACGGATTTCTGCCTGTGACAGCGTCGACCGATTGCTCGGAAGGAGCGGACCTGCCCGCGTGTACGAGCGGCACCTGGCGATCGGCGGAAGTTCTGTGCTGGCTGTTGCGTCGCTTTCTGGATCGATCCGTTCTGGAACGCTGGGTCACACCGCGTGTCCTGACAGCTTTCGATACAGATCCACACAATGACGGTCCGTCATCCCGCTGACCACGTCCGTACACGCCAGCAGTCGCTGATACAGTGACATCTGTTCGTGGACGGCCGGGTGTGTCAGCTTCAGCACATGCTGATCAAATCCGCTGGGCGAATCCGACATCACGGCGGTGGTCAGAATGGTCAGCAGTCCCTGAATGGCTCGATAACCCCCGGCCTCCAGTTCCAGAACGCGTTCACTGTTGAAGACTCGTTCCAGCGCCGTTTGTTTGGCCAGATCATAGGCCGGCTTCGAGACCGTTCGACCAACCAGCGAGCCCTGAAAACTGCCGGCCAGAATCGCGTCCAGGTGTTCGCGAAAGACGTCCGTACATTGTCCCACCAGCGAATCGATCACCATCGCTCGCCCCATCGATAAACGCTCAACATCGGGCATCGCCGCAGATCCGGTACTTCCCGTGCGAAGATCCTCCAGAATCTGCAGCGCTGCATCGATCGGAATCAGACCGGCCCGACAGCCGTCTTCCAGGTCGATAATCGCATAACAGATGTCATCGGCCGCTTCCGACAGCAGAGCCAGCGGGTGACGAGCGTACTGGCCGCTGTCGTCAGGCTGTCGTCCGGAATGGAGAAAGACTTCCTGAAACAGTTCCCGGTCGTCCTGAACGCAGCCGTGCTTTCGATACCGCGGCTGACCGGCAACGATGCTGGGACGAGGATACTTCACCAGCGCGCCCAGTGTGGCTGCCGTGAGCCGCATGCCGCCCTGACGGTTGCTCATCTGCAGGCGAGTGAGCACCCGGAAACTCTGAGCGTTCCCTTCGAATTGTTCCAGATCGGCTCGTTCGGCGGGACTCAGTTCTGTTGCTGATGAATCCGCCAGCCACGACTTCGCCCAGTCCTGAATGGCTCGTTCCCCGAAGTGACCGAACGGAGGATTGCCGATATCATGAGCCAGACAGGCGGCGGCGACAATCGCTTCGAAATCGCCCTGAGTCACCAGACCGGCGACATCGTGCTGAACCAGATCATAAACGCTGGTCGCCAGCGAACGACCGACACACGACACTTCAAGGCTGTGAGTCAGCCGCTGACGAGTGTAGTCGGATTCCGGAAAGGGGACGACCTGAGTCTTGTCGCTGAGCCTTCGGAAGGCGCTGCTGAAGATGATCCGGTCGTAGTCTTTGTGGAATTCCGATCGCGACGACGCCGAACGCTCGACAGCCGGACGGCTGCTCCCGATTCTCTGACACGAAAGAAGCTGAGTCCACATCAGATCAGCCGACCATTCGATCGGCGGGTTCAGCCCACTGATCCCACCATGTCAGAAACTGCTTCAGCTGAGTTTCCGCGAAACCTGCCTGGCTGGCACTCAGCGCATCCGTTTCGTTGAAGTGCAGTCGGAAGTCGTCATCGCCCTGCAGCACCAGCAGATACTTGTAAAACAGAACAAGATCCGGGCCTTCATCATATTTTGAAAGCACAAACAAAGCGTCGTTCAGTTCCTTCGCTCGCCGCCGACTGACGGCATTTCCCGCAGCCGCTTCCTGACACAGCTGAATCAGTCGCAGCACCTGCACCGGCAGACAGTTTCCAATTCCCGTGATGGCCCCCACCGCTCCGCAATGGACAAAACCGTGGAACACCTGAGTGTCCACGCCCGCCATCAGCACGACGTCATCATCAGCGGATGTGATGTGTTCGGCCGCGTAGCTCAGTGAGGCCGCTCCGCCGAATTCCTTGAACCCGACCAGCGAAGGAAATTCACGACGCAGATCAAAAAACAAATCGGCTTTCGTTTCGAATCCATAGTACGGGCTGTTGTAAATCACGGCTGGCAGTTTCGGAGCAGCACTCAGAATGGCTGCGAAGTGATGTCGCTGAGCCGTCGGGGATGTGCCTCGCGACAGAACTCGAGGAATGACCATCAGTCCGTGAGCTCCCACCTGTTGGGCATGAGCGGCATGAGCTGCTGCGATCGAGGTGTTCTGAGCTCCCGTGCCGACGATCACGGGAATCCCCGCCGCCACCAGCCGAGCCACTCCTTCCTGTCGCTGAGCATCCGTCAGCAGCGGCCAGTCGCCCATCGAGCCGCAGTAAACGACCGCATGCATGCCGGCATCCATCAGCTGCCGAGCCTTCCGGACCAGGGCGTCATAGTTGGGCGTCCGGTCCGGACGGCAGGGAGTCATCAGGGCCGGAATGCAACCGGTAAAAACGTCAGCAGACATATTCAGATCCCGACAGGGCCGTTCCGCAGAATCAGCACCTGGTCTTGCCTTTTGCTCGTGGTTTTGTGTTTCGTCAGGTCAGGTTTTCAACCGGCCCCATGGTATCAGACAAATTTCCAGGGATCGCGTTCCGGACGAGTCCTCAGGCTGTTTGCTTCCGGATCGTCGATGAAGGTGTGGGTCTTCGGGTCGATCCTCAATGTCCGCTGCAGCATCCACGCCAGGGCGGCGGCATGACAGGCGATGTGAGAATTCCGCATGACGTCTTCATTTGCTGCCGTCCGGCCGCGGTTTTTGACACAGTCGAAGAAGTTTCTGGCATGAGCCCCCACGTCCAGGCCGACGACCTTCTTCTGCGCGGGCGGAATGGTCTTTTCCAGCGATTCGGGCTTCACCACAATGTCGCCGCTGTCGCCGGTTTCCACGCTTCCCGCATCCCCTTCGAAGCGAACCGGACATGTTCCCAGATGCTGGACCCAGCCCGGACGTTCGGCGAAAGGGGTGTCCAGAAAGTCCAGCACCAGTTTGACGCCATTGGCGTACGTGGCCGTAACGTTTTTGGCATTGGGCTGATATTCCAGAGGCAGAGTATCATCGGCCTGATTGGCCCACTGGCACAGGTCAACGGTATGAGCTCCCCAGTCGAGCAGCTTGGCTCCGGAATCGAAGTCGTAGTAACCTCGCCAGCGACCCTGAACATATTTTTCGTTGTACGGTCGCCACGGTGCCGGGCCCAGCCACAGGTTCCAGTCACAGACGTCACGAGCCGGAGTTGGTTCGCCGGGAAGCCATGTCGATTCCATCGCCGGGGTGTACACCGAAGCATACAGCGTGTGAATCTTTCCGAGTCGACCGTTGTGAGCCAGATCGACTGCCTGCTGAAAGTTGGGCACGCTGCGACGCTGAGTTCCCGCCTGGAAGACTCGCTTTGTGCGTTTGATGGTGTCCGACAGCTGCTGACATTTTTCAATCGTGATGCCGCAGGGCTTTTCGCTATACACATCCTTACCGGCTTCAGCTGCCATCATCGACGCCGGAGCATGCCAGCGATCACCCGTGGCCACGATGACTGTGTCGATGTCTTTGCGGTCGAGCAGTTCACGGAAGTCCCGGTACAGCTGACAGCTCTGATTCTGATAATGCCCATCAACCAGTTTCTTCCCGGCATCGCGACGGCTGGCCTGAACGTCGGCGATCGCCACGCACTGAACATCGGCCAGCTGCAGCATGGCCTTCAGGTCATACGTGCACCGCGGACCGATGCCGATGACTCCCAGAGTCACACGCTCACCAGGAGCGACGGCTCCGTCCCGCCCCAAAGCCGTCGCGGGAATGATGGTCGGAGCTGCCAGAGCCGCACCGGCTGCGAGTGAAGAAGTCAGAAAATCACGACGAGCAACAGGTTCCGCCATGGTCCAGGCACTCCGAAAAAGGTCTTTGAAATGGTCGTGGGGGCCATTGGAATCAGTCACCAACACGTTTGCAACTGAAGACACCACTTGATTGTTTTATCTGCTTCATAGCGCTGACAAGCCCGTCGCGCCGTTCTTGGGAGCCATCAAGGACAAGACCGCGAGTCTCTGGTGTTTGGAGCTCCCTGCGTCGTCCACTACGGGACAATTGCAAGGGAGTTCGCCTGACGTGGCCCGGGCACGTTCTGCGTCACTGACGAGCTTCTCGAATCGCCCACAGAGCGTCGAAGGTTCTCAGGTACAGAGTGCCGTTGGCGATCACCGGCGATGCAGAACAGGCTTCTCCGACTTCATTCTGAGAGACGATTTCGAATTTTCGACCCAGCCGCACGACGGTGACCTTGCCGTCCCGAGCTGTCAGGTACAGATGCCCGTCCGCCAGCAGCGGAGATGCTCGGTGGCGGTCGTTGTGAGTCCGTTCCATGTAAACTTCTTCACCGGTCGCTCGGTCCAGAACCAGCAGCATGCCGTTTTCCCGACACAGATACACCAGGTCTTCGAAGATCACCGGCGAAGGCACGTCCGGGGTATGCTTGTCTCGAGTCCATAGGACCGCATCTGTTCCGGTGATGTCTCCGGTCCGGTCCGGACGCACAGCAAACACCGGTCCTCCTTTGGCGGTCGGGATGACAACAATGCCTTCGGCAGCAGACGGCGAAGCGACAAACCTCAGAGTCGGATGGTAGGCTCGCGCCGGATCATCATGCGGATTCAGTCCGCCCAGTCGCCACACTTCATGGCCGTCGGCTGTGTCATACGCGATGGTGTAGTCGGCTCCGTGAGTGATCAGCAGCGTCAGTCCGCCGAAGTCATACAGAATCGGCGAACTGTAGGAATGCTCGTTTTCGTTCTCGGCTCCCGTGATTCGGTCCGTCTTCCACAGCGCGTCTCCGGTCTTTGCATCGACGGCCGCGACCAGTGCTTCCTGAGTCGCCGCCTTTCCATCACCATGAATCAGCTGCAGCAGCAGGCGGCCGTCGTGCAGCACGGGCGTCGATGACAGTCCGAAGGCGATGTCCAGCTTCCCATAGCGATCCTGAACATTAAACTGCCACACCGGCTGACCTTCCACGGTCAGACACGCCAGATCGCCCGTGCCCATCAGCACCCAGACATGCTGACCGTCGGTGATCGGCGACGGAGATGCAGAATTGCCTTCGTCGCCGCGGACGTCCCTGTTTCCCGTTCCAACCTGATGCTGCCACAGCTGTTTGCCGCTGGTGTCGAAACACATCAGCAGCAGCTTCTCGCCATCAACCGACGTCAGAAAAATACGCTCGCCCCACACGACCGGAGTCGCTCCGGCGGGTCCAGGCAGAGCTGTTCGCCACGCCACGTTCACATCCTTCGACCATTCGCGGGGAACGCTGGTTTCTGAGCAGACGCCGTTCTGAGTTGGACCGCGCCATGAGCCCCAATTGTCGGCATGAACTGTCAGGCACAAATTCAGAAGGACAACGGGTGTCAGCAGAAGCAGTCGAATGGCGGGCATCGGAGTTCTCTCATGAAACAGCGGATTGTGGTGGGCAAAATCAGGCGGATTCTGCAGCAAATCGTGGCGAAAGCCCGGCCACTTCACAAGTGTCCGGGGACTCCGGGGCGAGTCAGGTGAATTCGACGCCGGGGAATGCAAGAATCCACGCCCTGCCCGTCATCACTGCTTCTGATCTGATCGATCTCCTGGAGTTCCGGAATGAAACCATCTGTCCCTGTTCGAATCCTTGCCGTTGCCCTGCCGATTCTGATTCCGCTGTTCGCTGAGGCCCAGGAACATCCGGACCGCGTTGCTCACGACGGCGTGCCTCAGGGAATGATCACCGAAGGAGTGTTTGAAGGCAGCCAGGTCTTTCCCGGAACGACTCGCAACTACAGCGTGTACGTTCCGGCACAATATAAAACTGATGAACCTGCAGCGCTGATGGTGTTCATGGATGGAAGTGGATATGCCAATCCGAAAGGTGCGTTTCGAGCTCCCATTGTGCTGGACAATCTGATTCATCAGAAGGCGATGCCGACCACGATTGCGGTCTTCGTCAATCCCGGCACCATCAAGGCCACAATGGAAGGTGCGAAAGATCGCAGCAATCGTTCGTTGGAATACGATTCGCTGGGTGACACGTATTCAAAGTTCCTGATCGATGAATTTCTGCCCGTTGCATTGAAGGGGCTGAATGTTTCGACCGACCCGCATCAGCGAGCCGTCGTGGGGATTTCTTCCAGCGGCATCTGTGCGTTCACCGTCGCGTGGGAACGACCCGATCAGTTCGGCAAAGTAGTCAGTCACATCGGCAGCTTCACCAACATTCGCGGCGGCTGGGCGTATCCGGGGCTCGTTCGCAAAACGACGGACAAGCCGAAGGATATCAAGGTGTATCTGCAGGAAGGCGTTGATGATCTCAGCAACCTGCACGGCAACTGGCCGCTGGGCAATAAAGATCTGGCTCAGGCACTGCAGTTCGCCGGTTACACCTACAAGCTGGTCATGACCGATGGCGGCCACAGTGGCAAATGGGCGGGCGAAGAACTGCCGAACGCTCTGCGCTGGCTGTGGGACGACACCGCGGCTTCCGACGATCGTCCGGTCGTCGAAACCAAACCCGAGTGGCAGCCGCATCCGGACGCGGTGCCTCAGGACGGAGTTCCCAAAGGCATCGTTCACAAACAGGAACCGTGGGAATCGAAGGTCTTCGAAAACACAATTCGCGACTGGGCCGTTTACGTTCCGGCTCAGTACAAGGCCGACGAACCGGCCGCTCTGATGGTGTTTCAGGACGGCATCGGCATGATGAACGAGAAAGGTCGATGGCGAGTTCCCATCGTTTTCGACAACCTGATCGCTCGCGGAGACATGCCGCCCACGATCGCTGTGTTCCTTAACCCGGGCCACGACAAATCGAAGCCGCGTCAGAACGGAAAGCATTCCAATCGCAGTTTCGAATACGACAGTCTCGGCGATCGCTACGTGCGATTTCTGACGGAAGAAATCATTCCCGAAGTGCGCAAGTCGTACAACATATCGGATGACCCGGAAATGCACGCGATCGGCGGTTCCAGCAGCGGAGCCATCTGTGCGTTCACGGCCGCATGGGAACGACCGGACGTCTTTCAGAAAGTGTTCAGCAGCGTTGGCAGCTTCACCAATCTGCGAGGCGGCAACGTGTATCCGGCTCTGGTTCGCAAGACCGAACCGAAGCCCATTCGCATGTACATGGCCGACACCAGCGGCGACGTCGATAATGCGTTCGGCAGTTGGTGGTGGGCCAATCAGCGAATGGCGTCGGCTCTGCAGTACATGGGCTACGATGTGCGATTCGATCAGGCCGAAGGGTACGCTCACAATGCAGACTTTGGCGGTTCGAAATTCCCCGAAGCGATGAAGTGGCTGTGGCGAAACGAAAAACACACGCCCGCAATCGACACCAAAGGTGATCTCGGCGGCGATCTCACGCTGCTGAACCTGCTGGTCCCCGGCGAAGACTGGCAGCTTGTTGCCAACGACTTCGGTTTCGCAGATGCTCTGTGTGCTGATGGCGACGGCAATCTGTACTTCTGCGATATGCGCGCCCCCGCCGTCTTCCGGATCAACGCGGCCGATGGTTCAAAGACAAAGATCTGCGAAGAAAGCGTGAGCGGTCTGGAATTCACCCCGGACGGATCGCTGCTGTATGCGTGCCAGGGTTCCAAAAGCCGAGTCATCAGCATCAACCCGTCGAGCGGCGAAGTGAAAGTTGTGGCCGAAGGCGTCAAGCCCAACGATCTGGCCGTCACCAAAGACGGCTTCATCCTGTTCACTCAGACCGGCACATCGCAGGTGGTGCGCATCAATCCGGCCGACGGCGAAGTCACGCCGGTCGACACGGGTATCACCAAACCCAACGGCATCGCTCTGTCCAACGACGGCGGCACGCTGGCCGTGTCCGATTACGGCGGCACTCACACATGGACGTTCCGAGTCAACCCCGGCGGTGTGCTCGACGCCAAAATGCCGACCATGCCCATGCGACTGCCAATCGACCAGAAAGGCGACTTCAAATTCGGCGAAGCTCCGCCGTATGTTCAGGTGGCCAAAGGCGATGGCATGGCCGTCGACAAAGCGGGGCGCTATTACGTCACCAGCGACGTCGGCATCCAGATCTTCGACCCCACCGGCCGCCCGTGCGGAGTTCTCCCCAAAGTCGACAAAGACCAGCCACTGGTCACCTGCATGCTGGCCGGCAAGGATCATTCCACACTGTACATCGCGCACGGCAAAGCGATCTATTCACGAAAGCTGACGGTGGTGAAACCGTAGCAGATTTTTAGTAGTGAACACGCAAAAGAGAATCATTATCAGTTCGGCTGGACAACGTCAGTCGGACAAGCCCCAATTCGGGCTGACATAAATCAATCGGAGCAGATGTTGTGGATGTGATGATATACTGGAAGGAAGCCTCTTCAGCGGCGAAAAGCGACTCCCAGTCGTGAATCACTCTGAGCATTTGATGAAAGAGTTGCTCTTCAATGTCATTGCTTCTTGGGCTGTCATGGACAACAAACCTTGGATGATTTCCCAGTCCCACAACACTGGAAATCATACATGCAAGGTCAAAAGACAGCACTTGAGCCATTGCTGACAAAGCAGCTCCACTGGGAGCAAGTCTTTCGTCTACCTCCGGCTCCAGACCAAAGGCTGTCAATTTCAATTTTCCGGCCGAAGGAACACCGAAGATCTCGCCAAGGACCCTTGCAAACAGGTTCGACATCGAATTCAACCGACGACGCTGATCGCGTCGCACGGTTTCCTGAACCTTTCCGGATTCTTTGATCGCCGTTCCCAGTTGCTTTAACTCTCCGTCGCACCATTCAATTTTTTTTGAAGCTGCCTGCCAATGCTTCACATCGTCGCTGTAGCTTTCCCACCGACCGATCGATCGCTCGATCCCGGCCAGTTCTTTTTCAACTCGCCGTCGTTCAGCACGCAATCTTTTCCGTAAGTCCTCTCTCGCTGCCTGCAGTTGATCGCGCTCATGAATGCGGTTGGCGAGTACGTTCAACCGTTCCTGAATCTCGTAGCGCAGTGACTCAATAATCTCTTGCCGGGCGGGATCGCATTCTGGAGTCGTTCGATTTGCCAGTTTCAACGGGCATACGGCAAGACCGCAAATCTCGTATGGTGACTCTGTCGCATATGCATGGGTCTCGTCAGCTTGTCGCTTCGCCGCCAACTGCTCACGAAGAAACTCGATTCCAGCTTCAAGTTGGCCGAGCCCACGGCTGAGTTCCTCGAGTGTTGCTCGACTCAATTCATCTTCGTTTTCCAGGCTGACGATGACAGAATCGTTAATGGTGTTTTCACCAAGAGCCTGCAATTGCTGAAGCTGAGTCTCAACTTTGGATGTCAGTTGAGACGCAAAGAGTCCGCCCATCAAATCTGATTCAGCATCAAAGCCAAGTTTTAGTCTTAATTCTGAATCAACTGCATTCAGGAACTGTTGCTGAGCTTTTCGATCGTCGTTGACACGACGCTGGTTATCCAGCAAGCCCTGATGTTTTTTCCAAAGTGGCAGTTCTTCGATGTCAATCAAATTCATGAGCCATCGGAGTATGCGGGATGCTTCGGCTCGCTCCACTACTACTCCCGATTCAGAATCGGCATTTCGCCAGTCATTGAATTGACGATAGCCACACTGCCAATCTCGCGTAAGAAACCCAAGGACTTTCAACCAGTGGTTCTGGTCCATGTTGGTATTTGGTAATTCTGGCAATCCGTTCCAGCAGGCGGCTTGAATCGCCATTGTGAATTCCTCAAATCCACGGCGAGCAACGTTGTTATCAAGTAGCTCTGGCCACCGATCAGCTTGAATTGCAAAAGGTTGATTACGGCGGTCAGCAGCAAACGGGCGTGCTACGCACCAGTCCACATCCGCGACTCGCCAGTGTGCAATCACATAAGCGTCGGGGAAATGCACAATGATTCGACTTCGTTCGGATTTCGTTGCGAATGTTGGCTCGCCGAGGGAATACCGAATAAGCCGCGTGAGCAATGTCGTGCCGACGCTGTGCCCGATGACTCCAAGATCAGTCGCCAGACGCGGGCTGGTTTGAACAATGTTCAGTCCTCGGCGAAACTCGATGTCACGAATTGGCACGGCGCTGGCGTCCAGCGACGGCAATATGACAAGCCGCCGAATCCAGAGAACTGGCTCCTTACGTTCAGCAGATGGAACAATTACGTCTTCTTCACGCGGAAACAAGTTCAAGGTGGGCATCCAGGACTTCCTCGGTTTCGACAACCTTTCCCAGTTGCCGCTGAGCTTCAAACACTTGTTTTACTTCCTGCAGTCGCTGCCTGTCAGCCTGTGAAACGGCATCCTGAAATGGCATCTTCAATTTCAGTCTCTGCTGAATGTGGCCATTGTCGATTTCAATTTGCCCTGCGATCTCAAGTTCCTGGAGAACGTAGTTCAGACCTTCCAGAGTCGAGCCATCGTAATCCGTTTTCTGACGGAATAGACTTTGTTCCAGCAATGCCGCTCGAAGGTTGTCATCCAGCATCAGAATCAAACCGCCGTCGAGAGCACTACGGGTGACTACTTTTCCCCAGTCACCAATGAGCAAACGAATGTAATATCGAAGCCGGTTTCGCTCCAGCCTCTGACGTTCCACATCACTGGACTCACCTGCAACCTGATCATGGTTCTCTCCACAGTGACGAGGCAGTGCTTTGACTCCGGCACTCACGTCACAGCCATCTTCAGTTTCGGCCGCCCATTTCAGCCAATCCCGTGAAAAGTTGAGTTTCATAGATCACCTCTATTCGGCAAGCTTGTAGCCTGAATTGCGGTCATTTCAAAATACACCAGACAATCGTAATCCGGATCTCGCCAGAAATCCTTCATCCCTCGGGCTCTGTAGAAGTCCTCCGACTGTGGCAGTGAATGCAGGCCGACTCTTCCATCGAAATCCAGTTCGAGACTCAGTTGAATTGCGACCTGCAACATCATGGTTCCTAACCCCCGGAACTGAGGGTGAGGCTGGCAGTCTCGTTTCCAGTTCCAGGGAGCAGTCTGCAGGTAATCCACGTAGACAATTGATTCGCCGCGAGTGGCCGGAAATCTTGATGTCTTGTTGAGATCCACGAGCATCACTGCCTGTGTCATCCCTCCGCATTCGATGATGTATGCCTGGCGTCCAATGATCCCGTCTGATCGATCAAGCTTGTCGGGCCAGTTCCAATGTGCACTCTCTTCACGATGATCAGCTGGCATCTGCGCAAGCAGTTCAGTCAGTGCCTGTGCCCACTGGATTTCGAGATGTTCCCGATGCCTCGGCTCAATCGTGTCCCAGAGTTCTGCTGACTGACGTGAATTACTTCGAGCATCCGGCAGTTCGAACGCAGCAATCATTGCCATCAAAGCACCATCAACTCTGCTTTATCCTTGGTTGTCTCGTTTTCAATCAGCACTTTGTCGCCACGCTCAATCCTCTCATCAATGACCTGATACAAGCGAATTGCCTGCCGAAGCAATGCCGTTTTGCTGAGACCTTTTTTTTCGCAAAGGTCCTCAATCAGAGTCATCTCCTGCTCTGTCAGATTGAGTGTCATTGTTCGTTTTGTCATCAATTTGCCTGAAGTTGATATCGCCTTGCGCGAGTTGACGAATTGATTGAAAAGTAGCTAATAATTGCATGTTTGTCAATTAGAAAATGCCCAAGACGCGGACTCCTCGCAGAATTCCTCAAGGTAAATTGAGGAGAAATCCGGAGTATCATCAGGACCCGGCGGTCTACCAATCACGACTCATCGTATAAGAGTTTTCTCGCACGACATTCATTTCGCAAGTTGATCGCCACTTCAAAAAGGACGTCAATCATGCCCTCTTCTACATTACGATCAATCGGAGTTTTGCTGGCAAGTTCCGTGTTCCTGGTGGTGGGGTGTCAAAAGGATGAGCAAGCGATGACCGACGACTTCGAACCGATTGAACCCGCGTTGACAATCAATCTGGATTCCCCCAATGATGATCCGACCATGAAGAACGCGGGCAGTGCCGATGCGGAGGGTGAGCAGATTCGCAAACGGTCGGTGGCGAAGCTGGAGGCTGCCGGGTTTCATGCGGCGGGGTCGCTTCCGACGCTGCATCATCGAGCCGGTGTACCTGCGAAGCTGCGATCAGTGCAGGAGATCGCCGGGCGAGCGATGGCTTTGAAAGCATTGTTTGTCTGGGCTTCGGCGCCTGAGTCTGCGATCGATTCGGATCGTGTGCAGAAGTATGTTCGGCGAAGTGACCTGACGAAGTATCTCACCGCGGATGAACGAAGCATCCTGTCATTGCCCCGTCAAAAGGCGCTGGGCGAACACGCCGGAACGGTTGGATGGCGTCTGGAGAACATGTGGGCTTTGTGCTGGCTGCTCGGATACGAAACGCCGCCGGACCCGACACTGGGGCAGCTTCCGGAAGACGTGACCAAAGGCATCATGTTCGACTTCCTGCCGAACATGGATTCGTCGCTCAATGATTTGATCGCAAAAGCGAAGCTCAGACCTTTGAATGAAGTTCTGCAACTGGAAGACACTTTCTACTGCTCGCACAACGCCGTGCGGTCTGCGCAAACGGGTTCCAAAATATCAGTGCCCGCCGACTTCCATCCGATCCACGACGGCGGCGCCATTCACGAACGTCGACACTCATTAACATGGGCGATTTCCGACGGTGTCAGCTGGGATGAAACGGATCTGAGTACCTGATGTCTCGTTGTTCCATGCATCGTGCCTGGACAGTACCCGCAGCCATAGCTCGGTGAGTTGATGTGCGATTGAGCGTCCCGAGCGTCCCTTTCGGTCACGGGAAATTTGATTTGCGCGGGAAAGTCCCGTCCGAGGGTTCGACAGACGGACTTCTGCTGAACAGAATGTTTTCAGTGCAGACTCGTGCCTCTTGACTGGAGATTCTTCGATGCGAACTTCTTCATTTCCGAAACGATGCTACGGAATTGAGCGTCGGGAGTTCCTGCGCTATGTGGCGGCGGTTTCTGCGATTCCTTCGATTGCTCTGCGAGTTGAAGGGGCTCCAGGCGGGGCAGTGCGGTTCAGTGACAATCCGTTTCAGCTGGGAGTGGCTTCGGGGGATCCGGAAGCGGATGGCGTTGTGATCTGGACTCGATTGGCGCCGCAGCCGCTGGATGGCGGCGGCATGCTGAATGAGCCGGTGCAGGTGGCATGGGAAGTGGCTGATGATGAAGCGTTCAGTCGTGTTGTCCGGAAAGGGACGGCGCTGGCGATGCCTCAGCTGGGGCATTCGGTTCATGTCGAAGTCGACGGCCTTCAGCCTCATCGCTGGTACTTTTATCGCTTTCATGCCGGAGCGGAAGTCAGCCCTGTCGGACGAACTCGAACAGCTCCGGCCGATGACGCGCTGGTCGATTCACTGAAGTTCGCATTCACGTCGTGCCAGCATTATGAATACGGATACTTCAACGGGTATCCGCACATGCAGCAGGAAGACCTGGATCTGGTGATCCATCTGGGAGACTACATCTACGAATACGCCGGTGCTGACAGGAAGCCTCGGAAGCATCTTGGTCGCGAGATCGTCACGCTGGATGACTATCGGACTCGGTATTCACAGTATCGTCTCGACATGACACTGCAGGACACGCATCGGCTGTTTCCATGGATCGTGACCTGGGACGATCACGAATTCGACAACAACTACGCGAATCTGGTGTCGGAAGAGGACGGAATTTCTCCGGAGGAATTCCTCGTTCGCCGGATGAATGCGTATCAGGCGTACTACGAATTCATGCCCCTGCGACGTCGCTCCTTTCCACAGGGGCCAAACATGAAGCTGTATCGTGGCTGTGAGTTCGGCAGACTGGCGAATTTCCATGTTCTGGATACTCGTCAGTACCGCACCGACCAGGCAAACGGTGATCATCAGAAACCGATGGAAGGGAAGGTCTTTGATCCGCAGGCGACCATGCTGGGAGCTCAGCAGGAACGCTGGCTGATGTCGGGCCTGCTGAAATCGACATCCACCTGGAACGTGCTGGCTCAGCAGGTGATGATGGCTCCGCTGAATCGAGGTGAAGGCGATGATAAACGATACAGCATGGATCAGTGGCCGGGTTATGAAGTCAGCCGTCGGCGGCTGCTGAACTTCTTCCACGACCGAAAGATTCCCAATCCGGTGGTGCTGACAGGCGACATCCATCTGAACTGGGTCAACGATCTGCAGTTGAATTTCGAGGATCCTGCTTCACCGCTGGTGGGAACAGAACTCGTCGGCACATCGATGACATCCGGCGGGAACGGAGGCAATTTGATTCCCGAATACGAACGAGCAGCCGTTCAGAATGACTTCGTTCGCTGGTACAATTCCAACCGAGGATATGTGTCGTGCGAACTGACGCCGCAGTCATGGACCAGTCATTTTCGCACCACGCCGTATGTTGACCGACCGGGTTCACCCATCGAAACGAAAGCCTCCTTTGTGATCGAAAACGGCAGACCCGGAGCGAAGCCTGCGTAGATGTGATTCCTTCGAGCGTCCGGGCCGAGCCTTGCTGCCGGACTCGGCGTCATCGATTGATCAGAAATGTGGCAACGCTGCCCAGAAAATTTTTCAGAACTGTGGCAATGTCGTCGCTGAAACCGCATTCGCTGATGGCGTTGTTCATAAGCAGCATCCAGCGGTCTCGGGCTGCCTGGTTGACGACGAACGGAGCATGGCGAAGCCGCAGTCTTGGATGACCTCGCAGCTGCAGATAGTTCTCAGGACCACCGAAGCGGAAGATCAGAAACAGTCGCAGACGTTCTTCTGCTCCCTGCAGGTCTTCTGACGGATACATTGGCCCGAGAATGTCATCCTGTGGAATCTGCCGATAAAAGGCAGCCACCATGCGAGTGATGCCCTCGGAACCGATCAGGCTGTGAATCTGGTTCTCGGTCAGCGGCGACGGTTGAGACGAATTCGGATCGGTCACGAAGATGGCTGCCTGAAAGCTGATTGGTGTGAACGCACAGTGCTCTGAGCTGACGGAGTCAGAATCGAAGTCAGGGGCGAGGCATTGCAGCGATTTCTGCTCTCGGGATCAATGCCGATGGCCGTTGTTCGAGGGGGGACTTCGTTCTACGATCTCGCTTCGTTTGGTTTCACCTGATTCGTCAACGGTGGTCGTTTTCTATGCAGTCCTGGCTTCAGCGGTTTAATCAGTTTTATCTGGTGTGGCTGGTCAGCCTTTCGGCGGTGGCGTTTGTCTGGCCGCCGACGATGCTGTGGTTTGATAAACCCTGGATCTTCTGGTCTCTGGCGGCATCGATGCTGGGCATGGGACTGACCATTCGCATGGAAGACTTTCGGCAGGTGGCCGGAATGCCCGGCAGCATTGTCACCGGCTTCGCTCTGCAGTATTCGGTGATGCCGCTGTGCGGCTGGCTGGTGGCGACGACTCTGCGTCTGGAGCCTGGTTTGGCGGTGGGCATCATTCTGGTTGCCAGCTGTCCCGGCGGAATGGCGTCCAACATGATCTGCTATCTGGCGAAGGCCAACGTCGCGGCTTCCGTTGTCCTGACTCTGGCATCCACTGTGATGGCATTCGTCATGACGCCACTGTGGACCAGCGTCCTGGCAGGAAAGATTGTGCCGGTGGATGTCATCGGAATGTGTCTGTCTGCTCTGCAGCTCACGGTGGCTCCGGTTGTGCTGGGCGTCCTGATTCGCTGGAAGCTGCCGCGCACTGCAGACACGATTGGAAGCTGGGGACCTTCCATCGCCGTGCTGGCCTTCACGTGCGTGACGGCGGGGATCGTGGCAGCCAGCGCTTCAGAAATTGCGTCCGGGTTTGGTCGATTGCTGACAGCGGCCGTTTTACTGCATCTGATTGGGTTTGGAGTTGGATACGGGCTGGCAAGGCTTTTGAAGTATCCCGAGTCGCTGGCGCGCACGGTGAGCATTGAAGTCGGTATGCAGAACGGGGGTCTGGCAGCTTCTCTGGCTCGCGAACACTTCGCCGCAATGCCTCTGGCCGCCGCGGCTGCCGTGTTCAGTGGTGTGATCCAGAACGTCATCGGGGGTATCGTTGCCGTGTGGTGGAAGCGGACGGATGCGGACGAACTTCACGCCACACCGGCTGAGTGAACCGGGGCTGTCAGCGGAAGCAGGCTGCCAGCTGATTCAGATGCGTCACCCGACGAATTCCGGAATACTCGGTGTGTCGGTTGTCCGGGTCGAAAGCGAAAACCTGCATTCCCGCCGCCAGTCCGGCCCGAATTCCAAATCCGCTGTCTTCGACCACAGCACAGCGTTCCGGAGCAACTCCCATGTCGCGGGCGGCTTTCAGGAACAGGTCCGGTGCCGGTTTCCAGACTTCAATCTGGTACGCACTGAAGATGCGATCTTCAGAAAAATGCACATCCAGTCCGGTGGTTCTCAGGCACACGTGGATCTTGCTGAACGGCGCGTTCGAGGCCACGCAGAAGGGGAGGTCCATGCCGTCGAGCAAATCATGAGCTCCGTCAATGGCTGTCAGCTGACGTTCCAGCAGACTGATCTGCCGCTGGCGAAAGGTGTCGAGGAAATGGTCGGGCAGAGCATGTCCCAGCCGCGATTCGATGTCTCGAAACACGACGCTGAGTTCATTTCCGGCGAAGCGGTCATGAGCCTCTTCCGGAGTGATTTCCAGCCCGAATTCGGAGACATAATCAATCAGCACGGACAGGCTTAACGTTTCGCTGTCAACCAGCGTTCCGTCACAGTCAAAGATGACGGCGTCAATGGAAACAGCTGTCATGGTCGGCGTTGTCTTTCTGGCTTCAGGTCGATGTGGTCAGAGCTATCCTGGAACCTGCCACCTTTCTCTGCGGCTGTTGCTGGCGGCTGTCATTCTCGGAGCACCTCCGTGCAGGGAAAGGCGTCTGGTTTCCGGATGAGCGTGATCGGCAGTTTAGCGACTCACGCTGCTGAGCGCCACATTGCAGGATGGTGCTTCCGAATCTGAGCACAGAGCGATCATTTTTTGATCAGCCATGTTCTGGACGGTCTCCGAGAAAAGTTGCGGGAGTGTTCCGTGCAATCCTGAGTCCGGCGGCCTATGCTGGACAGTTGTCTTCCCGGGACTTCCAGCGTTGTCGTCTCGATTTCAGAGAGAGAATGTCATGCTCTGTTCTCAATTTCGTCCCTCTGTTCCGCGTTTCCTTTTCGGCAAGCAGTCTCTTGCGTTGCTGACGCTGCTGGCAATTGGTGGCGCTGATGTCTGCGGACAGGCGGACGATCACGAATATCGACCGCCGAAGTGTGAGATTCTGCCGCTGCCGAATGATCAGGTTTCATTTCGCATTGACGGCGTTGAGAAGCTGCGGTGGCACTTCGGCAGCCAGTACCCTCGTCCGTTTTTCTATCCGTTGAACGGACCGTCCGGGGAACCTCTGACTCGAATGGGCCATCCTGGAGCTCAGAACCATGATCATCATCGATCCATCTGGTTTGCTCATCACGCTGTGAACGGAACCAGTTTCTGGGCCGACGCGTCCCGAGCCTCCATTCGGCAGAAGTACTGGTATCGCTATCGAGACGGAGACAGCGAGGCCGTCATGGCCAGCTGTCTGGGCTGGTTCGACGAAGAAGGGAAGGAACTTCTGGAACAGGATCTGGTGGCGGCACTCATTCCGCTGGCGAACGATCAGCACGCTCTGGAAATCCAGCTGACTCTGCGACCTCCGTCCGGCGGTCCACCGGTCACTCTGCAGAAGACGAACTTCGGCGTGCTGGCCGTTCGTGTGGCGGGTTCGATCTCCGGATACTTCGGAGGCGGACAGCTGTCCGACAGCGAAGGGCGAGTTGGTGAGCCGGCGATTTTTGGGCAGCAGGCAAAGTGGATGGACTACAGCGGCCCCCTGGCCGTGGGGACCGGACCGCAGCGCACGGTTGTGACTGAAGGTATCACGTATTTCGATCACCCCGACAATCCTCGATACCCCACGTTCTGGCATGTTCGCGAGGACGGCTGGATGGGAGCGTCCTACGGAATGCACGCTGATCAGATCGTCACCGAAGCGGAACCACTGACACTCCGTTATCTGCTGTGGGCTCATTCCGGTCCCTACAACGCGACTGCCTCAGAATCCGTTCACGCAGATTTTCGAGCAAGACCTGGGTTTCGAATTCGAAAACCAACAGCGTCAGAGAAGCACCGTCAGTATGAAGTCGAACGAATTCCCGATGATGCGGCCGGTGACGAAAACTGAGAGATCAGTCAGAATTCAATTTCCTGAAGGTCTTCCGCGAGCTGCGCGTTTGGGAAGATGGCCTGGATTTTTTCCAGTCCGACAGGATCATCGCCCGACTGCTGCGGATCGGTGTGTACCAGGTACAGTCGTCCGGCATTGGCGGTTCGAGCCACTTCCGCGACGGCGGTTGCTGAGCTGTGGCCGGTTCGAACAGCCCAGTCCTGTTGTTCGTCGGGGAAGTAACATTCGTGAACCAGGACGTCAACGTTCTGGATGAATGTTCCGTATTCGCCTGGCGCGGTGGTATCTGTGATGTAGGCCATGGAACGGTCAGGCCAGTCAATCCGATACCCGATGCAGCCGCCGGGATGCTCCAGCCCGATCCAGGTCACAACGGCGTCGTGAATCGGAACGATTCCGTTTTCCGGCAGCGGGATCCATTCGTAAGGCGGATCAACAGGAAACAGTTCGGCTGCAAACAGATGCCGTCGCGCGGCTTTCAATGTGCGAGCCGTGCCGTGAATTCGAACAGACTTCACGGTTCCGGTCAGGACCGGGACCAGAAAGTATGTCAGGCCGCAGATGTGATCCAGATGAGCATGGGTCAGAAAGACGTCCAGCGAGTCACTCGCCAGTCGCGATTGAACTCGGAAAAAACCGCTTCCTGCATCCAGCGCAAGACCGATGTCCGGCAGCAGCAGACTCGCTGTGTGCCGTCGTTCGTTGGGGTGATATCCACCCGTTCCCAAAAAAATCAGACGCATCCTCGCCCCTGCCAGAGTCGGTTCATGGCGGACGAACGATAGCAGAACCAGCAACTTCAGGCGACTTTTCGCGAACGGAAACCTGCGCCGGGCGATTTTCCGCCATCGGCAGTCCGACGCGGACTGAATCGTGGCGAAGGTGCACAATGATATGAATACAGGTTTGCCCGCGCGGCGCTGCAGTCCATACACTGGATTCCCCCTGTTCTGTCCGCCTTCTTGATTCGGAGTCATCATGACACGTCGTCTGATCTGCCTGTTTTTTGTGTGCCTGGTCCTCGTTTCGGAAAGTGTGTCGGCGGCCGACTCGAAGCCGAATATCGTGATGATCATCAGCGATGATCAGGCGTGGACGGACTACAGTTTCATGGGGCATCCGGACATTCAGACCCCGCACCTCGATCGGCTGGCAGCTCGCAGCGCGGTGTTTCGCCGAGGTTACGTGCCGGTGGCTTTGTGTCGACCCTCGCTGGCGACGATGATCACCGGGCTCTACCCCCATCAGCACGGCATCACAGGAAATGATCCGTCACCGGATCGATCGCTGACACCCGCTCAGGCCGATGCTCAGCGCGAACAGCTGATTTCCAAACTCGATTCCTGTCCTCAGGTTCCCCGTATTCTGGCTGATCAGGGATATCTCAGTTTTCAGAGCGGCAAGTGGTGGGAAGGCAACTTCAGCCGAGGTGGATTTACTCAGGGCATGACGCGAGGCTTTCCTCAGAAGGGTGGTCGTCACGGCGATGACGGGCTGGACATTGGGCGGAAGGGAATGCAGCCGGTGAACGACTTCATTGATCTGGCCGTGAAACAGCAGAAGCCGTTCTTTCTGTGGTATGCACCCTTTCTGCCACACACGCCCCACAATCCGCCCGAACGACTGCTGAAGAAGTATCAACAGCCGGGCCGACATGACAGTCTTGCCAAATACTACGCCATGTGTGAATGGTTCGACGAGACCTGTGGGCAGCTGCTGGAGAAGCTTGACAGTGCCGGCGTCACAGAAAACACACTCGTTGTTTATGTCACGGATAACGGCTGGATTCAGACCACACCGGACACCGCCGTTCCGGCCGGATGGAAGAACGGCTTCGCGCCGAAGTCAAAGCAGTCGCCCAACGAAGGCGGGACACGAACGCCCATTCTGGTTAGCTGGCCAGGGCATGTGAAAGCCGGTGAACGCAGTGAAGTTGTCAGCAGCATCGATCTGGTGCCGACAATGCTGGCAGCGGCTGGCGCGGATGTTCCGGACAATCTTCCCGGGGTGGACCTTGTTCCGGTGATCGACGGCAGCAAACCGCTGCAGCGAGACTGCATTTTCGGCGAAAGCTTTGCTCATGATGTGGCAGATATCAGTGATCCGGAAGCATCGCTGTTGTACCGGTGGGTGATTCAGGACCGCTGGAAACTGCTGCTGACCTACGACGGCGCCACTAACCGGTACAAGGCGGTCCACGAGAACTCAGAAAAGCGACCTCAGTTGTTTGATCTGCTGGCCGATCCTCATGAAGAACGGAACCTGGCCGCTGACCACCCCGACGTCGTTCGCCGCCTTGCCGAAAAACTGGATGGTTGGTGGCACGTTCGCACAAGAAAGGTGCTCACCGAATTCAGATAGCCCGCGCAGGATGAGCGTGGTGTCAGCACTTGTCGGCGGAAGGTGGGATCCAAGGGCGGTAAGTTTACGCCACAGAGCGCTGAGAAAGTCGTTTCTCTCGCACGGTCCGGCTACGAACGGGTGTCACACTCTTCGAATCCAGCACGACGGATGTTGTGTCATCCCGATGTGAGGATAGTAGGTCACGGCAGCCGGAGCTGACAGCAGGATCAGTGTTGTGTGCTCTCCGGCGGCAGAGTGAGTCCGGCGAATGAGTCCCCGTCCGATGCCCTGTTTTTGATACGCAGCGTCGACGGCAAGGTCGGACAGGTAGGTGCAGTAGGAATAATCTGTGATCGCTCGGGCAACTCCAACCAGTTGACCATTGATTCGAGCTGCGAGAATCAGGTCTGCGTGCTTCAGCATCGAGGCGATTCGGGGACCGTCATCCACAGGTCGACGTGCTGCCAGTGTCGACCGCTTCAGCACATCAACAAATTCTTCCGCGGCAAGGTCCGGTTCGATTGCGTAGAGAACTGGGCTCATGAAAAGGGCCGCTCAAAAAACGTCATGGCTGTCGTTCGGAGCGACTTGCGATCCGAAAGAAAAGGCCTGTCGTCCGGGGTGAACGACAGGCCTTTGAAGAATTGTGATGTACGAACGGAACTGAATCCAGTCAGTCTCCGGACTCTGGATTACTCCTGAGCAGGAGTTGGCTGACTGGCTGGCCGCACAGTGACTTTTCGAGGCTGCAGTTCCGGTCGACGGCTCATTGTCACCGTCAGAACTCCATTTTCCAGAACGGCGTCCATCGTGTTCGGGTCGATCGCATCGTGCAGTTTCAGAGTCCGCTGAATGGTTCCGAACGGTTCGTCGGTGATCAGCACTTTGGCCTGTTCGGGCAGATTGCTCTTTCGTTCCGCACTGATGTTCAGGACTCCGTCGTGAACGGTGATGTCGACGTCCGACTCAGCGACTCCCGGCAGGTCCAGAATGACGTGAATCTGCGAATCGACCTCGACAACTCTCAGACCCTCGGTCCGGCCACTGGGCAGGCCGACTCTTCGTTCGAATTCCCGTCGGATGACCTGAAACGGATCGCTGACAGGATAACTGTTGACATTGCAACGCATGGCTTAACTCCCTGTTGAAATCAACGTGTTGACTTGTCCTCGCTCCGAAACCGCCGCGGTCCGGACTCACTCAGACAGCCAACCACGATTACAAATTTCATGCCATTTCGTGTTGGTTGGTTGTAATATGTTTTGAGATAAAGACTTATGGAGAATGTGAGCGGCAGCTAGTGATTGCGGGAAATGCCATTGTGGCATTTTCTGGCTTTGGGCAATTGGTGCCAATATGGCATCTTCTGTCAAAATATGAGGATTCGGCCAGCGGTCGTTGGCAACCGATCCGGTCTTCCGGATGGAAAAACACTGACTTTCAGAACGGTGACGGGTATCCTGATGGGATCGTCGTCAGGGCTGAAAATTTAAGCGGCGGATTCATTCAGGTCCGGTGCCCGGTTCGAAGCGGCCCTGGCTGGCCTTTCATCTTCAGGAAGCCGTCTTATGGAACTGTCCGATGTTTTGTCAAAACTGAAGATGCTGGGAACGGAACAGGCCATCAAGATCTACAAGCGGCATGGAGCAGGAGACAATGTCTTCGGAGTCAGTTTTGCGGATCTGAAGAAACTGAAAAAGCAGATCGGGACGAATCATTCTCTGGCGATCGGTCTGTGGAATTCGGGCAACAGCGACGCTCGGTCCCTGGCCATGATGATTGCCGATCCGCAGAAGGTTTCGCCCACCGTGGCGACACAGTGGATGAAGGATGTCAGCTACTACCTGCACGCGGGTGAAGTGGCAGGCGTAGTTGCGAAGAGTCCCTGCGGTCCGGCGAAGATGAGGCAGTGGCGAAAACAGAAGTCCGAGTTCGCCCGGTCAACAGGCTATTCCATTCTGTCGCACATGCTGAAGGACGACCCGGAATCCGTTGACGAAAGCGAATGTCGCCGAGTCCTGAAAGAGATCGAGTCGGAGATCCATCGTTCCGCAAACCGAGCCCGGCACGCCATGGTCATGGCGGTGATCTCAATTGGAGTCTACAAGCCGGAACTGTGTGCGGAAGCAATTGAAGCCGGTGAACGAATTGGCGATGTGGATGTCGACCATGGAGAAACCAGCTGCACCACACCGAAAATTGCCGCCTACATCCAGAAGTCGGTCCGTCGCGCGACGGGCAAGGCTCCCAGAATCCGCAGCTGCTGAATGCTGTTTGGCAGGAGTTCTCGTGCCCAGGTGTCTTCAGTCAAAGATCAGTCGGCGTGGAATCCGGTGCAGGCGCTGATTTCGTCAGGAACGTGACGACCTGTGATAGACGTAGGTCGTGAATTCGTAGAGTCGATAGTCGTTTCTGAGCACGAAGTGTCGGGTCAGTTTTCGACACAGGAAACCGGCGAGCGTATCCAGGGGCAGATGGAACAGGTCATCGCGTTCCCAGTCCACATGTTTGCTCATGGCGTTGAATGCCATCCCGCAGCGAACTCGGGAGAAGACCATGATCAGCATGCGCTGTACGAAACTCCACATCTGGTCGTGCTGCAGCCCGCATTTCATGGTGAACAGCCCGTTCATGACGGCGTAGTCGTAGGTTTGCAGCAGGTTCGGGGACTGCAGAATGTCACCGCAGCTGAACTGTGCTTCAGGAAATTTTTCCTGTGCGATGTCGATGAACCGCGATGACAGGTCGACTCCGTGATAGTCAACCTGCAGATCCGGCCGAGTCCGCAAGTGCTGATACAGGTGTCCGGTTCCGCAGCCCAGGTCAAGCAGTCGTACCGGTCCGGCGGCAGGCGGAATCAGATTCAGCATCACGTCGTAGCGAGCAATGGCGTCCGCATCGTTGGGCCAGGCCATCCCAAGGGGGCAGTCGCCGGCTCGGTCAAACCATGTTTCGATGCAGGCGGACAGCTGACGGTAGGAAACATCTCTTTCCAGGGGAATCACATTCGACATTCTGAAATCCTTCCGGAATGCTGGTCAGTGGAACGATCGCTTTTACGCCGCACCGCGACGAATGGTTTGCGGGACTGATGTGGTTGAACTGCCTGCGACTTCGCGGAGCTCTTCCGCGTGCAGGCGGATGGAACTCAGGAGCGCGCCGATCCTGCGGATTCGCGAGTCGTCAACTGACACACCGGAGGGGAACTGGATCACATCGTGCAGCAGTGAATCTGTGACGGGCAGAGGGACAGGCGTGTGTTTCGGATTTCCGGCGTATGGCGGGGCGTGGTGGCAACCGGGCACAAAGTAGGCACGAGCCAGAACTCCTTCAGCTCGCAGAACGGTCAGCAGCTGGTCCCGATTCAGTCCGAACTGCCCCTCAGCGACTCGGGCGACCACATACTGAGCATTCCGGTCTTCTTCGGTTTCGGGTATGGTGATGGTCAGTCCGGGAAGGTCCTGAAATTCTCTGCGATATTCACTCAGGTTTCGCTGGTTGTGGCGGATGACCTCAGGAAGGTTTTCAAGAGAAGTCAGTCCGGCGGCTGCAGAAAGTTCGTTCATCTTGGCGTTGATGCCCAGGCTGTCGATCTGACACAGTCCTGTAATACCGAAGTTTCTCATCAGGCGGCAGCGTTCCGCGATTTCGGCGTGATTGGTTACCACCGCGCCGCCTTCGAAGGCATGCATGACTTTGGTTGCGTGAAAGCTGAAGGCTTCCGCATGTCCGAAGTTCCCGATTCGGGAATTCGCTGTTCGGCAACCAAAGGCGTGGCTGGCATCGAACAAAAGTTTCAGGTGATGACGGTCCGCGATCATCTGAAGCGACCGCGCATCGCACGGATTGCCCCACAGGTGGACGGCCAGAATCGCCGAGGTTCGGGACGTCACACACTGTTCAACGGAGACCGGGTTCAGGGTATGAGTGTGTTCGTCGATGTCAGCAAAGATCGGAGTCAGTCCCATCCACTGCAGTGCGTGTGCAGTGGCGATGAATGTCATTGACGGCACGATCACTTCACCGGACAGTTCTGCCGCCATGGCCATGACCTGAAGAGCGGCCGTGCCGTTGCAGACGGCAATTGCGTGCCGAACACCCAGATAATCCTGAAGTCGCTGTTCAAACTCGCCGACCAGCGGCCCGCCGTTGGTCAGGTGTCCGCTGTCCAGAATTCCGGAGACTCTTCGAAGGAATGCCTGTCGGTCCGGAATGCCGGGGCGGCCCACCAGCAGGGGCTCGCAGAACACCGGCCGTCCGCCCGCGATGGCGAAATCTGAGAGACACGTCTTCATCAGGCTTCGCCTTCTTTCAACATGAGATCTGCAGACTCGCTGCTGCACCAGACCTTCAGGTGCCCAGGCACCATGCGCACGGCATTCGCGCCTGCAACGCGGTACCGACTGTCAGCTGTGACGAATGTCCGATACAGATCAGGGCGATACATCACGGGAACCCAGCTCTCGGAATCGGGCAGCGTCCCGTGGTCGGCGATCCATGTCAGACGTCCCGTCAGCCATGCGTGGACAGTTCTTCGGTTTGGCAGCGGTCCCTGTTCGGAGTTCGATTGTTCACGGCCGAAGTCGTCAACGTGAAAGCGGGCATCCGACAGCGACACAAAGTCGGCCATCCCGACATGATCGCCCTTCACGACCGCAAAGACGCGCACGCGATCGTGTCTGAGAAACACTGAGACCTTCTGATCGAGCCACACGCTGCATTCGGTCGCCGACCAGAGAGCTCGCCGACTAAGGTTTTCGAGGTAGGTTCGATTCAGTGTTTCCAAATGCGGCGGCAGGCCTGCCAGAGCCTGACGCGACCGAGCGGCTTCGTCGGCGCTGACCTGGGGGGCTGCGTTCTGTGTAGATGCTGGCGTTGTCACTCAGTGTGCTCCGTCGCTCTGAGGGGCCTCATTGTCCAGACAGATCTGCCACATCGCTGTGTAAGCCGCTTCAAGGTCACGAGTAAACTGGCGGCCGTCACACACAGACTTCAACATTGCGGGCCGGAGCTGCTGACGATACTCGGCCAGTCGCCGGGGCTGCGTTGCCAGCTCACTGACCAGCTGAACGTATTCGTCCGCAGTGGCTGCTGTCAGTTCCGGAAAGCCGCAATAGTGATTCACCGATGCCGTTGTTCGCGAACCATGGCGGTCACCGGCCAGAGTCGGCACGGGAACGCCCATCCACATGCTGTCCACAGCGATCGTGCCGCTGCCCCAGGGAAAGACTTCCATCAGGATGTCGATGTCCTGATAGATGTCCCAGTAGCACGACGGCATTTCCCAGCCGAACCGCAGCTGTGAACGGCGAATGCCGGAATGTTCGAGCAGCTGAGTCAACTGAGTTCGCAGCGAAACACTGCGATAGGTATCACGAAACAGAAACAATTCGGAATTCGGAACGGCATCCAGAATGCGCCCCCACTGAATCAGCGTTTGAGGGGAGATCTTTTCGGGGCGATGAGTCGATCCGAGCGTTACCTTTCCCGATGTCAGGCACGGTGGTGGTCCGATATCAACGGGCTGTTCGGGCCGGACACAGCAGGCTCCATGCGGCAGATGCACGATTCTTTCTGAAAAACAGCCCGGCGCACCATCGGGGGTGCGAATGACATCGCTGAGAAAATAGTCGATCCGAGTCAGGCCGGTTGTTTCCGGATATCCAAGAAACGACACCTGAACCGGAGCGGGGCGTCGAGCGAACACCGGCAGGCGATTGCCATCTGTGTGGCCGGCAAGGTCGACCAGGATGTCAATTCGGTCTTCTGCGATTCGCTGAGCCATTCGGTGATCAGACATTCCGACGGTCCGGCACCAGCCATCGCCGAACGCCTTTGCTCGCTCCGTCACTGCATCTTCACAGCAGGTTTCGGAGTACAGAAAAATCCGGAAAGCCTGGTGATCGTGAGCTTCCAGCACCGGTTCCAGAAACCGCATCGTGGCATGGTTGCGGAAGTCCGGCGACACATAGCCAATGCGCAGCGGTCGCACGCTGCGGTCAAGCGGCCTTGCGGGCATCACAGGAGTCGCAGCTTCCAGTTCTTCCGCCCAGCGAAAGTGTTCCTGGACAATACAGCCGTGCGACAGAATGGGACTCAGAGCAGCTCCGTACAACAGGTTGCTCTGATACCGGTGATCTTCCGGTGCCAGCTCAGCAGCCAGCTGATTGGCTTCGAGTGACTCTTCCCAGAAGCCCAGCTGCCGCAGCGCATTTCCAAAACCGCTGACCGCAGCCGGTGATGACGAATTCAGAGCAATCGCCTGCTGAAACGCTTCCACGGCTTCCGGAACGTCTCCGTTTGCCATCAGCAGATTGCCTTTGTTGACGAACAGTTCCCATGAATTCGGGAGCAGCAGTTCCGCGATGCTGAGCGTCCGCACGGCCGCCTCGGTTTCACCCAGATGCCGCTGCGCTGTGGCGAGATTCAACAGCAGCTGAGGCTGATCGGGGCTGATCTGCAGAGCCGCCGTGAGCATATTTCGCGCGTCCCGGTACTGTCCCAGATCAATCAGAATTGCGGCCAGATTGCACTGAGAAGCGACATCCGGGTTCTGCCTGACGGCCGCCTGGTAGACATCCAGAGCTTCGTCGAGTCGGTTCTGCTGTTTCAGAGCCGTGCCCAGATGAGAGAGCGCCTCTGGGTGGCGCTCATCAATCCGAAGAACCTGACGGCAGAGGGTTTCTGCTTCTTCACTGCGTCGCTGATTGACCAGAACTGCCGCCAGGTTGGTCTGGAAAACGGGTTCCTGTGGATTCAGTTCGATGGCCCGGCGAATCATCGATTCGGCACCCTCGACATCGCCGGTGGATTCAGCCGCCAGTCCGGACAGATGCCAGGCGTCGGCGTTGCGAGGATCGGCTTTCAGCACGCTGGCATACAGCCGCAGTGCGCTGTCGATGTCACCCGATCGGTGTCGCTGCACGGCCGTTCTGAGGTTGCGAGACGTTGACGTCACTGGGGGCACTCCCTGTTCGTGAAGGACGGCAAGCCGGATCGCTGTACCGAGAGGCGGGCTTCACGGCCGGTTCAAACTGAGGTTCTCATCCGCTTCCGGTGGTCGCCGGGTCATGAAGCGATCACAATGCGAAGCCTGGAGAGTCGAACACTAACGGAGATCCGGCCGATTCTCGTTGTTTATCGGCGGAGCGGTTCCCTGAGTTTCGGGATTCTTGGTACCTACGGGCTTTCACCCATTACGGAGCATCACCGAAGAGCTCAAAGGTCGGGAAAACGAGAAGCCCCGGCGCGCTTCCAGCGATCTGCGGACTCACAGATCCGGTGGAGCTGCTCTTCTGTGAAGTCTTCGCAGATCGGAACAGCCAGCGAACAGTCAGCCAGTCGCTCAGCTCCGCGAACATCCCAGCGGTCCTGATTTCGCAAACGTCGATGCAGAGGCCAGTGGATGGACGTGAAGACCTGGTCGTTTGCCAGAAATGACTTCAGGTCGTCGCGTTCATCCCGCGAACTCATCAAACGCAGATGCAGAAGCGGAGTTTCATGAGGGCCAAAGTCCACAACACATTCACCAACCGGAAACTCTGTCTGCAGGAAGTGCTGCTGCTGCCTTCGTGCCTGTTGTTTTCGCTGTTCGTCTGTCTGCAGAATGACGGCCAGGGACTGACTGGAGATATCAGAAATCTTCCACGTTCGCTCCATGCAGCTCTCTGCTTCACGCAGATCCGTCCAGTCGTCGGCATGCAGTCTCAGCCATGCCGCTTCATGAGCATCTGCTTCATACAACGGACAAAAACAGCCGGACACACAGCCGCCATCCGCGACTCGGTAAGCCTTCCTGAGACTGCCATAACACCAGCGACGAACCGGTGACTGGTCATTCGGAAGATCCTGGGATTCGAGCCATTCCGGAAGCGGGCTGTGCGAAAAATCATCCAGCAGGACTGCCGGTGAACAATCAATCTGCGGAAAACGATGTCCGAAGTAATGAACCTGAACAACAGCGTCTGTTTCGACCACATCCGGCAGACAAACATGAAGAGACTTCGGGCGGGGAGCCTGGCCGTTCGGATCATCGCTTCGTTCTTCGCACATATCGACCGGATAAAACTCCAGTGACAGCCCCGAAAATCCGGATTCCAGCGTGTCGATCAGTGACGGGCTGACATAGGTGGGCAGCCAGATTCGGGTCGGCCGAACAACATGCTGCAGCAGCCATGCGAATGCCGCTCGACCGGAACTGAACCACGTCCGCCGATCAGTCTTCGGCAACAGTCGACTGGCGATGGGCAGCGGTTTTGTGTGTGACATGATCGTGTCAGCGGGTCGATAGGCGTTCGTCCCGAGACACTCTGGCTGCAGTCGACCGACGGTGCTCCGGACCTGCTGCATCAGCTCTGCCGGCGATGTTTGACGAAAGTCGCCGCAAAATTCCTGACACACTTCGTTGCCCTGAAGAACTCGATAGTGAAACTGCCATGGCAGGTGTTCATCTGCGATCGGAACAGCGACGGCTCGAAATGGTGGTCTGAGCGTCTGTTTCAGCCAGCAGAACACATCCGGTTCTCTCCGCGCCGGTGGCAATTTCCTGTGGCGGTTCTCGTGCGACGTTTCGGTTTCAGGCTCAGTCATCTCGGGCATCCTCCAGCTGATATTCGCCGATCAGCCGCCGAACGTCAGCGGGCCGGTTCCACATCATGGCATCAATGATCGACAGTCCCGGCAGAAAGTCCGAACTTCCCTGCGGATAGGGCGACAAAGCAGGTTGAAGAAACTGCAGCCGAATGTGGCTGTCTTCAAATCGGCGAACGTCGAACAACGAACGTCCGCCCGGCGGATTGATGTAGACGGTCGCACCCAGAGCTCGACTGGTTTCCAGAGCCCAGTCGCCTGGAGCACAGTCGCGGTCGCTGAAATCCAGGTTCAGCTCAGAAAATAATTCGCATCGCAGCGGCAGTTCGAGATATTCGCAGCAACACTTCAAACAATGCACCAGCAGGTCGTTCAGACAATCGGTGTCCACGGCCAGAGTCTGTTCGAGGAATTCCGCGGTGGCATCAAAACAGGGAGCTTTGCGAAGTCGGTACGTGTCCAGACCGTTCATCAGATCAGCTCGCCAGTTCTGTCGGTGATCAATCCGAACGTCACGAATGGCGGTGTTCCGATCGCAGTTGGCGATGGGAACCCGAACATAGTTCCAGCCATCGGCATTCGTGCTGAGAACCCGATTGCGGTTCACCCAGCCTCGGCGAATGTACTGAGCCGTATCGAAGACAATCCAGCGATCAGTCGCGTGAATCAGTCCGAAGTAACCCAGGTAGGGGAAGAAGTACGGCTGCATCATACCGATACGCATCTGCACCGCTCCATCAGGGACCTGTCCTGGGCAATGTGTCATTTCGAGGGAAGCGATCTGAGCTTCAGAGTTGTTCAACAGAGTTTTCGCTGTCCGAAAATCGGGAAGTGATTTCCGAACGAGCTCTTAGCTTAGCTGAGGCGATCGGCAGATGACAATTTCCCGGCAGCGAATGTGTATCGCCGCCAAATTTGTTCAGCTGCAGGATTTGCAGTGTCGGATCGCCATCGCTGGTCCACCAACCGTGCCCCTTTGCAGTCCGAAAAGTTCGGCCGAACTGCCTCGCGAACTCTCCCGATCGCAGTTTCTGACAATTTTCTGAGAAGCTGTGAACCAACTGTCCGCCGGAAACACTTCACCCTGTCGGAGGTACCCACAAATGAACCAATTCCCCCCACCGGATCTTCCGGAAGATGAGCTGCCGCAAGAACTTGTGGCCGCGATTCGTGCCGGTCAGCCACCCGCCATTTCCGTTCCCCCCGACATCGATGCTGCGGTTCTGAATTCTGCGGGTCGACATTTATCAACCGTCACCGTGGCACGTCCGGCCGGTCGGCACCGACTGCGCTGGGCCGTTCTTTCGGTCGGGACAGTGGCTGCAGCCATGCTGCTGGTGACCCTGTTGCCTCGATCGCCGGACATGGAGACCAACCGTTCGATGGCACGGAAATCGTCCGCTGATATCTCCGCATCACCCGTCGTTGCAGGTCTTTCTGTGACAGCCGACATCGCGGATGCAGGTGGATTCGGTGCTGACATTGATGGCAGCGGAACGGTGGACATTCTGGATGCCTTCGTTCTGGCTCGATCACTGTCCCGCCCGGATCACGATGTTCGCTGGGACCAGAACGGCGACGGACAGGTTGATGACAGTGACGTCCAGCTGGTTGCAATGAGAGCGGTGATGCTATGAAACGTGCCCGTCAGTTCCCCATCATTCGAACACTCTTTGCGGCAAGCCTGCTGTGTGTGCTGAGCCTTTCGGTGAGAGCTCAGCAGGAGGCCGAGACGGTTTCACAGCCGCCTGGTGCCATGACCACAGACATCCCCGGTCCCGAACAGGTCGCGGATGACGCGGTCCGGTTTGATGCGGTCGATGTGTTTGTGGATGCCGGACAGGAGTCGCTGGCGGCATGGCAGTTCGAATTTCAGAGCCGCACGGAAGGTGTGGAAATTGTCGGGATTGAAGGTGGAGACCATCCGGCTTTCGCAGCTCCGCCGTTCTATGACCCGAAGGCCATGATGCACAATCGCGTCATTCTGGCAGCGTTCAGCACGGCGGAGAAACTGCCGACCGGCCGCAGCCGAGTGGCTCGCATTCATCTGCAGCTGACAGGTCCTGGGTCAAAATCCTGTGAGACTCAATTGACCACCTGTGCAACAGCAGATGGCCGAAAGATCGCTGCCACGCATTCGATTGCAGTGGCTGCCAAATGAAAGTTGACGTTGAAATGAGTGGCCGGTGCATTCTGCCCCGGTTCACAAACTGTGTGTCACTGGCCCTGCCGGTGCGGACCGGTTCTCAACCGCTGGTCGGAAGCTGACGCTTCATTGAACCAATCAGAAAACACAAACCAACTTCCTGAGGATACGATGATGAACGTGTTTTGGAATCGCAGCAGTTTTGTTGCCGGGCTGATACTTCTGGCCGGATGTACGATGGTGATCAGTGGCTGTGGTGCTCCGGACTCGGCTCAGCCCACCGCGTCTTCCGCTCCTGAGCTCAGTGATGTCTCGGTGGCAATGAGCGATGACGCCGTCCAGCTGGTGGAAGAGAGCGAGCAGAAAGACTCAATCAGCGAGGTTGATGCGCTGAGGCAGTCCGATGAAGGAACACGCCCGTCCTTACTTCAGAAACAGGCCGTGAGGTCTTCAGAGGCATCGGCACCTGCCGCCGAGGCAGCTCGGGAAAGCAGATTCGGCGAACCAGCGGATGGTTTCGCCGCGGAATCGCGCAAGAGCGGCAGCCCAATGCAGCGTTCGCAAATTGAGGAAAAAATGATTCGCCCGGATTTGGTCGCGCCCGCAGACTCTCCGGTGCTTTCCTTCGAGATTGAAGCTGTGAATATGCCGCAAGAGGCAAACAGCTCTTCATTCTTCCGAATCAATGAGGCATTTTCCGGCAGCGGTGCAGGCTCCGGACCTGCCGCGAGCAGAGGGGATTTGAACCCGATGATTTTCTCCACGTCTCCGGAAAGACCACGATTCGCCCTGGGTCTCGATTTAGGCCTCAGTTCCGAACAGCAGAAAACTCTGCAGATCAACCTGCAGCCAGGGGAAGAGTTGTGGGTGATTGCGAAGGCTGTGGATTCTCAGGGCCAGCCTGATCCGGACGTTCCCGGCTGTGGTTCACTGATGGCAGTGAGGCCTGGCGAGACAACTCAGGTGGCCGTCCCGCTGAAGCATACCGCCGTTCAGGGCAGCATTGATGCCTACATCGCAACTGTTGATGTGACTCAGCAGTTCTACAACCCCTACGATTCAAAGATTGAAGCCGTCTATGTGTTTCCGCTTCCGCAGAACGCCGCTGTCAGCGAATTCGTGATGACCGTGGGCGAACGAAAAATCCGCGGCATCATTCGAGAACGTGAACAGGCAGAAAAAATTTACAGCCAGGCACGAGCTCAGGGACATGTGGCTGCTCTGATGACTCAGGAACGCCCCAACATCTTCACTCAGAAGGTCGCCAACATCGAACCCGGCAAACAGATCGACATCAACATCCGCTACTTCAATACACTGCAGTACGACGACGGGTATTATGAATTCGTGTTCCCGATGGTGGTTGGACCTCGCTTCAACCCGGCGGGAACAACCGACGGGATCGCTGCTGTTCCCCGAGGTCAGGCGAACGGTCACAGCGGCCAGAGCACGGAAGTTTCCTATCTGGCGCCGAACGAACGCAGTGGTCACGATGTCTCCGTCAGCCTGAAGATCAGTGCCGGAGTCGACATCGAAGACATCAACAGTGTGAACCATGCCGTGGATGTGAAAAACATCTGCGAATCGCAGCGGACCGTGACGCTGTCTGAAAAGGACTCAATTCCCAACAAGGACTTTGTGGTGCGATACCGAGTCGCCGGTGACCGAATCAAAACCGCTCTGATGACTCATCAGGATGACCGGGGACAGTATTTCACCATGATGCTGTATCCTCCTGCGGATCTGGGACAGATTCAGCGCAGTCCCATGGAAATGGTGTTCGTTCTGGACTGTTCCGGCAGCATGTACGGTCAACCGATTGCTCAGGCCAAAGCCGCCATCCGGCACGCTGTTCAGCAGCTGACGCCTCGCGACAGCTTCCAGATCATTCGTTTTTCCAACAATGCTTCGCAGCTGGGACCGGATCCTCTGCAGGCCACGACTGAGAACATCGCGCAGGGACTGAAGTATCTGGAAACACTCGAAGGCAGCGGCGGCACACAGATGATTGAAGGCATCAAAGCGGCTCTGGACTTTCCTCATGACGAAGGCCGTTTTCGTCTGGTCTCGTTCATGACGGACGGCTGCATCGGAAACGAACAGCAGATCCTGGGGACGATCCATGACAAACTGGGAGCCTCGCGGATTTTCAGCTTCGGAGTCGGCAGCAGTCCGAATCGGTTTCTGATGGACCGCATGGCCGTTCTGGGTCGGGGCGCGGTGGCTTACCTGAGCCTGAGCGATAACGCCACCGAGATCATGGACCGCTTCAATCAGCGAATCAGCCATCCGGCGATGACGGATCTTTCGATTGACTGGGGCAGTATGCAGGTCAGTGATGTTTATCCGACTCGACTGCCGGATCTCATCGTCGGTCGCCCCGTCATTCTGACCGGCCGCTTCACGGGTGAAGCCTCAACGGTGAAAGTGAACGGCCGAGTTGACATGAATGCCACATCGTTCGATGTCGCGGTGAACGAAGACGAAGCGGCTTCAAAAAGTCACGCCGGAATCGCGTCCGTGTGGGCTCGGCTGAAAATCAGCGACCTGATGAACACGCTGGCGGTCGCTCCGGATTCCGCCGAAGACATCCGGCAATCCGTGACTGCCACGGCGCTGAGCTACAACCTGATGAGCAGCTTCACGTCGTTTGTGGCTGTGGATTCCATGACCAAAACACAGGGCGAATTCGGAACAACTGTCGCCGTCCCGGTCCCGGTTCCGGACGGAGTGAAATACGAAACGACCGTCGGAGGAACCAACTGAGCGCCGCACAAAAATCACGTGGCGTCAGTCTTGATATTGCACATCTGCAGAAAATCCCAGCCCGAAGCGTCAGCGAGGAATCTCCAGCCACACGCGCCTCGCAGGCGCTTTTTGATGTGCCGGATTTCAGTCCGGAGTCGGTACGTTACCGCGCGGAAGGGGTGTTTCCCCGGTGGTTCTCTCGGCAGGTGGTTCTCTCTCAGGGCAGTTTTCCGGGCTTCGGCGTGACCGGGAGGGGGGCGACCGTATTCACTGGCGGTCGCTCGAGCCAGGGCGGCGACATTGTGCCAGTGAAGGGAGGGCCGAGTCATTGGGAAGTCGTCATGGACAGTGTGGAAACACTTTTCGGTATTCAGAGCTCCTTCATCACTGACGGCATATTTCAGCAGTGCGGAAAGCAGACGGTCGACCGGCAGTGAATGTTGTGCATAGCGCTGAGCAGTCGAGACAGCATTTGCCTGCTGGGTGTAGCGAATTGCCTCATCCAGAGCGGCCAGCAGCGAATCCGGATCTGCCGAGGAGAATTCGCTCAGTCAGCAGCTACGGACATAACGTCAGCTGAGAGAATTCCGGGACGCAGCAGGGTCCCGCGCGATCTGCCCTCACGGAAGAACAGCAACCTCGCCCCCGTTTTTCGTGCTGAGAGCGCGATACAGCTGGTGGTCGATATTCTCTGAAACGAAATGCACCGAACCATCCGCAAGTGCAAATTGAGCTCCGCCCGGATGCCTACTGCGGAAAGAAACCACGTTGGGCCAGTCCTGCGGCGTTCCCGGAAACCAATTCAAAGGGACGTGGCAGCTGGCCCAATCACCATTGGAATAAAATGCGGCCGAGTGATCGTTCTGTTCGGGAACGTCCTCACCGACCAGCAGCGTTTGACTGGAGCCATCAGTAATATTCCGAAATCGTTCCGCACTTCGCCAGGACGATCGATAAAAAAGCCCGTTGCAGCGTCCCGAGTCGTGACAATCAGGAAGTGATCCGCTGTGAATCGAAGCCAGCCCCCCAACCTGAGTGTCCCCCAGGACGCCTTTATAGCTGGTCGCAGCAACCTCAGTTCCCTCCCACTGAAAGAACGTACTGTGCAAACCATCAACAGAGCCATCAGATGGACACTTCAAAAGCGAAAGTTGTGTCTGCATGAGAGGCTCGCAGGAAGGCGTTTTGAGTCCGCCACCAGCAAAGAAATCTCCAGCGAAGTATGGCGTAAATGCGTCATAAAGCGGTTGTTGATCGAGATAGGGCAGTACGCTCACAATCCAGCCCTTGCCATTCATCGGTGTCCAGGGGGTTGCTGGAATTGACCAGGGCCCCATGTTCACGGGAAAACACTGGTATGTGTCATGATAGTTGTGAATTCCCAAGGCCAGCTGTTTGAGATTGTTCCGACATTGCATTCGCCGAGCGGCTTCTCGAGCGCTCTGGACCGCCGGCAGCAGCAGAGCGATCAGAATCGCGACCACGGCAATACAGACCAGAAGTTCAATCAGCGTAAATCCATTCCGATGGCGCCGCGGCAACCTTGCTTCCGGTTTCACCTGCATCGCTGCCGAAGACGTTAAACGAAAGTACTGAAGGTCCACTTCGCCTGCGTCGGTCGAAGGAACCACGGACGCTTGAGGTTCGGAGGGCGATGATTTCCACGGGGCCGCGTTGGCTCGATACTTCCAGCTGATGACGCAAAGTTCAAACGCCGCGCGAACGAAACTTCGAAAGTGAAGTTTTGACCCAGCGACGTCCTGCCAGGACCGAAGCGGAAATTCCACAATCTCACCCCCGGAACTTGATGACGTTGGCAGTAACCCGGGCACCGCTGGCTTTCGAAAACGAGCCAGTAATTCGACATCAAAGATCCACCGTGAACAAAATGGGATCGCAAAGAGGGCAGACGTTTGAGCATTCATCCGAAACAGTTTTGCTCCACACTGAGTATCGTAAACGGGCAATTTTAAACATAACGACGCGGCCGTCGCGAAGCATCGGCCCAGGTAATGTCGAATGCCTCGCCTCTTCACTTCACGGCCAAGGAGACGGACACGCGAGCCCATCACGAGCTGGGTTGAGCCTCGCAGTCGCAGAATGTCCATAAACTCAACAATGGTCTCGAGTGGCGTGGCAAGGTCAGCATCCCAATAGCCCGCATAACTGACGCCTGACTCAGCAGCCCGCAGCATTCCCTGGCGGACAGCTTCCGCCTTTCCACCGTTTTCCTTTAAGGTCAGCACGTCACCCTGAATCCCCAGACGACCGACCAGAGAGGAAAGTACGGAAGGTGTCTGGTCTTTGCTGCCATCGTCAACGAAGAGAAATCGAATCTGAGGATTCTCGCTCGCAAAACGGACGAATTCATTGACGTTCAGTCGACTGGCTTCGTTGAAACAGGGAATCACGACAACGCACAATTGCTGGAGGACGTCGCTGGACTCACATTTCGGACCAGTCTGCCGATGAGCACCCGCGTTCGATGACTCCTCCAACACCAAAGCTGGATGCATCGGACCGTGAGGGAAATGATGCTTCTGCAGGACTGAAATCAGACTGACTCCGCAGCGGCGATCGCTTGTTCTTTTTCCAAGACCACGGAGAATTCGGTGCCGCTCTCCGGCGAAAATCGCTCGCAAAATCCTGTTCATCAGCAAGCCCGGTGAACTGAGGTCCGTTTCCGGCATTTCAGGCGAGGACATCCTGCGCAGGCGCCACCAGCGGACCAGGCGAATTGGCAGGAAAAGGCGAGTGTTCATCGGTGTCAACAACCGGATGTCCACACCAGGCTGGTTCAGGAGTCGCGTAAGACCGTCACGGTCATAGCGACGGAAATGCCCAAGTGCTTCGTCATGCGGACTCCACAACCGCATGTCGGCTGGGACAGTAACGATGACCTGTGTGCCCGGCTTTAGCTGTTCCAACACCTCCAACAAGAAACTGTGGTCATTTTCAACGTGCTCCAGAACATCCGTTAACAGGACCAAATCCGCCTTTGCCAGTCTCTTATTGACTTCCGGACAACCCACCGATCCAACAAGAAATTCATGATCCGGGTACGCGGATCGTGCGATTGCAATAGCATGCTCGGCCGGGTCGACCCCACAATACTGCCAATCATCCGTGGCCACCAGCGAGTTGTGACCGACTGAGCAACCAACATCGACGATTTCCGGTGAAGATCGCCCCGCCAAACATTCCGCAGCAACGGCATGGAGGATTTCCCGTCTTGCGCTGAACCACCAATGGCCTGGACCTGCCTCAGCGTGCTGCGAGGTGACTTTTGCATCCATGGCGGCTCTCCAAAATGGTTGTTGACATCAATAGAAAAAATACCACGAACAGAACATCGCGGAATAGGCGGCCAGCACGACAGCACTGCAGGCACACAACATCGCTGCAATAGGTGACGGTATCCGACTCAGAATCTGGCCCAGGATGATGTACACCGGATAAACGACACTTGCATAGCGTGCCTGTGACATCATCGTCGTACGAACACCCTGAAACCACAACGCAATTCCCAGCAGTCCGGCCGCCAGGATCCATTCGCCGGCGTTGATCCAGCCTCTCCGAATGCCAACAATCAGCAGCAACACCGTAATGGCCACGAAGATGGGATTTGTAAACTTCAGATTTAACAAAGCAACCTGGTTTGGCGGCACGCGTCCCCAATACCCGGGATCCGCCGCGTCGTAAACGGCTCGAAATGGTTCGAGCGTCACCAGGCGGAACAAATTGTCTAAAGGCCCGTCCACGGGGCGTTCCGTCCAGTGAATCTGTGTCTGCATGAAGACAAACGGGTCCCCGAACAGATGGTTCAGCCACGTCATATAACCAATCAGTCCCCAGACCATCACCGGCAGATAAGCCGTCGCCAGCAGGCCCGCTCGAATCAGGGTGCGGCGATTTGAATCCGGCTCAGGCTGTGATCGGAGACTGTTGAGGTTTCCTCGCCACAGCCACAGACAAAAGACGGGAATGAGTGCCACTCCCGTTGATCGTGTGGCCGTTGCAAACCCAATTATTAACGCAACAATCAGCGGATGCCGGTGGTGTTGCATAGAAAGCATCGCCGCCAGAGTCACGAACAGAAACAGTGACTCCGTGTAACACATCCTCATCCAGAAGGTCGTCGGCCATAAGCCGAGGGACAACAGGGCGTAGCTGGCTGTCGACGTCGGATCCTGTGCGCTTCGGCTTCTGACATAGTTGCCGAACAGGACAAAACACCCTGCCAGAGCCGCGTAGTTCACTACCAGCAGACCGGCTTCCGTCCGAAATCCGGTCAGGCGGCAAACCATCGCTCCCAGAACAGGATAAGCCGGGAAAAATGCCACATTGGACATTCGGTCGGGATGCCAGCTGTAGCCTTCCGACGCAATCCGAACGTAATGCTCACCATCCCACGCGGCAAAGCAACTCAGAAGGTCTGTTCGCGTTGCTGAACCGGGATGGACCTGGCACAGCACCATGAACTGCAGACTGAATTCCACGGCCGCAACCACGATCAGCGTAGTCGAATATCCGACGGCAACTCCTTCAAGGCAGGTCACCTGATCTGGTTTGACATGCTGGCAGGACTTACTCTGGACGTTCATCATCTATCTTCCTCTCGCCCATCAGCAACGCCTCTTCACGAAGCAGCTTCCGGCGAAGCTCGTCTGCCTCGACTTCTGTGATGTGATAGATGTAAATCGAATACCCAACGGTCTCGTCAGGTTCGAAGTTGTCCATGAAATAGGCAAACTGCCCGTCTGTCCAATCGAGCCTCCCGGAATGATTCTGGACCAAAAACTGGTGCCCCTTCAACTGGCAGATACTGATTGCAAACCACCCCGGGACCGGTCCTCGACGGCCATGTGCGTCAACAATTTCAGGGTGCCCCGGAACGAATGGTGGTGGAAGTTGAAAATCGATTCCAAGGTCGGACAGATCGTATGCCGCATTCACCGCCGCCTGCAGGTCTCGATCTGGGTGTGCATCCACCCATGTAAGAAGCCTCCCGACATCCTGTCCCCAGTCGATGTTACTGTCCAGCAGCCAGTTGTGGCCCCGCATCGGCCCTCCTGCAAGCTCATTGAAATATGACAACCACGAGGGCGAAACGGAGGCAACCGATCCGAACTGCACCACTGCGCAGAGAATTGCCAATCGGCGCCCCATCGGTCCGAATGTCACCGTCCTGGCGGCGATAACGAACAGACATGGCAGCCCCGGAAGGACATATCGCATATGATGATTAAAACCAGTCTGCGATGATACGAGCCCAAAAACCAGCAATGGAGTCAGCAGGATCGTTCCCCACCAGGCAATCCCGCTGGCAGTCCAGCGCCGCCAGTGAAATATCGAATGCAGGATGCTGGCAAAAAGCAACACCTGAAACCCAATGGGCTGTTTGACAAGAAATCCAACAAAGTAGTAATAATACCAGCCGCCATGCTTCCATTCACCCATAAGGTAGGACCGATAGCCCTGCTCAAAGTCGCCCCGCTGAACGTCAATGCCCTGCAACAACGATGAGGGAAGCGGAACCGGAAGATCTCCGAGGGCGCTTCCGGAGAACTTATTTATGGGCCAGGTAATTCCCGGCATGTCATTTCGGGCAAACGACCGACTCTTGAACGGAAGCTCGCCCAAGCGTGTCCCGAAGCCCTCGAAACCATAAAGGGCATTAATCAACAATAAAGAGGTGAGTGCCATCGGAACACACATGAAGAGCAGCCGCGCGGTCGACGGCTCAGGATTCCTCCTGAGTTGGTGCAGCAGGACGGACGCCGGAATGATTATCGGAATCAATGGGATAAAAGTCGCTTTGGTCATCATTGTCGCCGTAGATGCCAGAGCCAGGATCAAAGCCGAGTGCCATGTCGGATTGCCAATCCAATTCAAAAGAGCGTGTATGGTAAGGGTGATGAATGATGCGCGCACGCATCCGGTGTCATGAGGCTGCCATGTCCCAGAATATCCGGCGATGAGCAGAACAGAAATAGCGCAAGGATCGCGGAAGGCTGACCGTGTGTTTTCCCAAGACTCCAAACCGCGAACGCCCCCATCAGCAGAATTGGAATGAGCGTGAGTCTCGCGACGGTCCACATCGTCAGGGACCGCGCCCCATTGAGCTCGATAAATCGGCGAGCCAGTTCCCATTCCACTCGGTCTGACACCTTTAAGTCCAGCCGCCGAAACGGCGTCCAGTCAGTTTGAGGATTCATCAGGACAACCGGTGCGGCCGCAATCATTCGCACCAGCGGCGGATTGACCGCGTATCCCTCAAAGCGACCCAAGTGCCAGTGCGAAATACCTGAGGGCAAATGACCCGATTCGTCAATCGTCGGAGAATGCACCGTCGCTGACCAGATCAGCGCCATGCTGAAGACGACCAGGATTGATTTGCTGTACGCGTTCTTGAGCAAAAAGATTTCTTTCGCGAGTGGATAACGAATCCATCAGTTCGCAGGCAGATGGATTCATGGGGCATAAAGCAGTCCAACTAGTCCAGGGAAAGAGGCATGAGAATGCATGTTGTAGAAACCGGATGGCACCCCGCGTTCTCAAAGGTTAATCGCAGCGGAGTCGGTTTAGTAATCTCTTCGCCTGTGACAACTTCAAGGTTCCAGTGTCCGCTGCGATCGATTTTCCATCCCCTGACGTCAACAGCGCTGAGATGCGTCGAGAAAGCTACAACGCGCCATTCGGTTTCCAAATCTGTACGTAGGCCCCCGCTAATCAGATATCCTTCATCTCCCGTCACACGTTTTGTGTCCACCCGTAAAGCGTCCTCGCCCATTGAGACGATGACGGGGTGACGTCCGATCAGCTGGCCAGCACGGCTGATTTCAATCTGTGCCACCAACGATTCACCCGACCTGACCCGTTTCAGGTACTCTCCGTCAAGAATGACATCCACACTGCGTCTGTCCCCGGCGTCCGACGAGTCAATCCGGCACCATGAAGCTCCCGGCAGTACTTCAAGAAGCGATTCAACAGTTTCCGCCTCATCCAAAGCTATCTTTGCACGAAATGCAGAGCCGGTGTCCAGATCGACCGGAACGTGGATTTGAGTGGGTGCTCGCTGGAAGGCCCCTGTCTCCGCTTCTGGAAGGGTGAATTGTCCCTCAAGCACAATCTGGGCCGATTCGTGGCCGGGGAAGTCCAGCCGCAACGGCTTTCGACGCATGCCGAATCCAAATGCAACCGGGTCGACGCGGACATCGATTGTTTCCGTGGAATTGACAGCGATGAAGTTCGGCTGGCGAATCACCTTCAAACAGCCACACGGTGGAGAAATTTCCGAGAGCCAGATCGGGTTTTCACCCGTGTTACGAAGGGGGATTGACAATTCGATCGGCGTCCGCCAACTGCTATCCGCCGCAGGTTCGAGCACAACCAATTCAGGAACACTCACGTCCACCGCGGTGGATTGACCTTCCAGCAGCAATACGACGGCAAGCTCACGCGACGTGTACGATTCTTCCTTCGAAACCTGGAGCTGATGACTGGTATGCGGTGGGTCAAGCACCATTAATTCGTTGTCGCGTGTCTTTCGGACAATCACGTAATGCCCACCAGGAATTCTGTGGGGTGGAATCGCTGCGATTGCAATCGCTCCCGGAGCCATCATGACGTTCAAGTCGCTCCAGGAAACATCTTTACGTCTAACTGTGACAAGCCCAAACGCTTCCATCGTTTCAGTCAGAGCAAGTAAGCTGATACCGCGTGAATTTGGCTGCAAATGTCTGCTCAATGTTTTGACTGAATATGGCCGTTCAAACGCACACAATGCCAGTGATGCGACACGAAGACCGCACGATGTCACGGCCACAGTCGTATTGCCGTCGTCGCCGACCACCCACCCCGCAGAATCTGACCACCTCAGCAGGTTTGGCGTGGACACGCCTTCCTGGGCCCGGGCCACCGAGCCCCCGAGGATCACAAGCAGAATCATCGACGCTGTGCCCCGGCGCGATTGATAATACCACAGACACAGCGCCGCGATCATCAGCAGGATTGTGCCGACGCTGACGACAGTGCGCCACGGTGAACGCCTTGGAGAGTCGGTCAATTTCCGCAACGGCTCGAAATCACCGAGATGCAGTGCGGCAAACTCCCGAACCGCTCGATCTTCATCCACCATTCCCGGTGAAGCGACGTAAGTCAGCTTCGCGCGATGATCTGTGACACGTGTGCCGACAGGAAAATTGACCTGAAACGCCTCACGCTTTACATTATCCTGAATCTTTGAGTCGGTGATCTTAATCTGATCGACCCGGGTATTCAGCCAGTTCCCCCATATCACTTCCTCCGGAAACCAAACACCAGTGGACAACTTCGCGTAAGTCACGTAAAAATCGGCCACCCGAATTCTTCCAGCAGGGGAGGCTCCTTCAAACGAAACCTGAGTCAATGCCCCCAGTTTCTGCATGTCAAATCTCAGGATCGCCCATCCACGAACCACCGAGGCATCGGAGCTGTCGGGCATGTCGTACCGGACCACGATCTCGTCTTCCGTGCGTTCAACCTTCAGGTCCACGCCGCGTTGCTTAAGTTCTCGCAAAAAGCCCACGATGCTGACACTTTCGTGCAGAGGAGAACCCTCCGGAAATGCCATGTATCCTGGTCGAAACGCATATCCGCTGGCGACGATCAAAGCCTCCAGCCGACCACCTTCGGGCGCCTTGGAATCTATCAGGCCTTCCGGAAGCCAGTCTGCTTCCGGGTCGCGGTCACCAGTGAAATCGGTCAGGGGAAGTTCGGACCCCGGCCTTGTTGTCTCGACACTCCAGAATACTTCACCATCAAAGCCGATCTCGTCTCGAAACCCGATATATTCCACTTTCCCTTGCGCCCACTGATCCACAACTGCACTCTTTATCCAGAACCGTCCTGTCGCGTGATCCCAGCGTGCTGCCCCATGAAATTTGAATTTAGGATCAATGGACGCCTCTTTCAGAGGCGCCCGCGCCCTTTGTTGCAAGCGTTCCTGAAAACTCGATTCCGACTTAACTTTCATCGGGTCCGGGATGGAAAACCGTTTGTAGTCATAGACCCACTCAAACGTCGTGTCACCGGCAAGGGCCGCATGTGAGTCCAATGTAAGCAGGAGTTCTTCCAGTACGCGGTCGTCCCCTGACGCCAAAGGCACCCATGAGATTAAGAAAATCGCGACAAGCACAACCGAGGTTGTCTTCATGAAAAAGGGTGTCCTATTCTGAGCAAAAAACCTCCAGCGGTTAACGCCACTGGCGCCTCCCCGCTGGATAGTGACATACCGAGGATGTTGCATCAAAAGTTGTGCGACTTAATATTACGGACATCCCGGTTTTAGGTTGTACGTGACGTTTGCCACCATTCTCATTCCACCCATCCCCGCGGCCGCCCCCGAACAATCACAGGTCCAAGAGAAGGGAGTGGCACCGTTAATGCACGTACTGGATGGAGCGCAGCAGGCCGGTGTTGTTAAGGAACATCTATGTGTTGTTGTCGGACTATAGCCGCCTTGACATGTAATATTGGTGGCGGTACATGTGACACACGCCGCCCCAACGGTCGCACAATCAACGCCGATACCTTTTCTCGTCGTTGGAACTGTTGCACAGCCGCTTGCGCCGTTCGTGCAGTTGCCCGATGCGGCTGCAAACTCACCACAAGCCATACCACAGACATCTTTCAGATCCAGTCGCGACATCTCAGCCCCGGCAAATTCGCCACTCGCGTGAACTGAACAAACGGTCACCATTGCGGCAATTCCCAGGCCTGCACTTAGCAAAAATCTCATCTTCAATTTCCTTCACAAATAGGGGACACAGGCCGTCTCGGAAAAGCACCGGGCGGCACGACAACTTCACATCATTCCTGCGCGCACTCAGGGTTTGGGCCACGGCAATTACTGCCAGTGACAAATCGTTTACGAGAGAGCCGAATTCCAACCAAAGTTGCGAGCGCTGGCCACCCGTCACGCCAGCTTATCTTCTTACCGATCCGCCGCGATTCGTATGAAACATTGGTCTCCTGAAGCCGCAACTCCGACATCAGCGACCGGGCCGTTACTTCTGCGCAGAATTCAAACCGATCGCACTGTAAGTGCATCGCCCGCAAGTCAGCGGTGCGGAACATCTTGTAGCAGCACGCCTCATCCGTGAGCCTCACACCGTACAATACACGCACGACCAGGTTCAGCAGCCGAACTCCGAACTGCATCACAAATCGGCCTTTCTGGATCGCCGAGTTGTGTAGATACCGACTGCCATAGACCACGTCGACCTGCCCGGACTGCATCAAGCCCCACAGTTTATTGATATCCGCAGGATCGTACTCAAGGTCAGCATCCTGAATAACTACGTGACTGCGGGTCACATGCTCCAAACCGGTGCGAATCGCGCGGCCTTTGCCTCGATTTTTCTCGTGGAGTATGAGAGAAACGTTCACAACGCACGACCGCTGGAAGACTGCCAGCCAATCCCTCACTCGCACGACCGAATCGTCCGTGGATCCATCATCAACGACGATAACCTCAGAAACTGAAGGCTGCAGCACCAAGCGACTTAACAACTCAGTAACCGTCGTCGCTTCATTGTAAAGAGGCACAATGACAGCCAGCGAATCTAAAACATCTGCCCTCGCGTCTTCGCCGGATACGTTGAGAAGCTCACTACAGCCGATTGCCATATTTTGCCTCGTCATTTCAGCGACAAAAAAGATCTCGCTCGACCAACGTTACGTGTAGTGTGTAGTGTGTAGTGTGTAGTGTGTAGTGTGTAGTGTGTAGTTCTGGGATGGATTGTCAATACGCCATCTGGTGAAATTGCATCAGTTAACGCAAGTCGCCTGTGGCCTTGGGGTTATTGTGCAGGACCTCTGCCTGCATCTCAAGTTCGATGAAGCCAGGAGTGTCTTCGGGGGAGCCAATGGAGCTTGAAATGAGATCTGCTGTGGCGACTCGACTGCATTTTGCTGCAAAAAGAGGGCTCATTGCCGTGGTAATACTGGTGCACGTTCTACTGCTGGGGTATTCAGCAACTCGGCACACTCCTGTCATTGATGAAACCGGGCATTTGCCAGCTGGCGTCAGCCACAGGAGGGTCAATCGATTTGACCTGTACAACGTCAACCCGCCGCTCATCCGGTGTGTGGCGACGCTCCCAGTGGTGTTGTCCGGTGAATCGCTGGACCTGACTGGGTACCAGGTGCTGCCTCGAGACCGATCGGAGTTCAGGATTGGAAGCCGATGGATGGAGGATCATCCGGACCGCATCATGCCCGTCTACTGGGTGGCTCGCTGGGCCTGTTTACCGTTTTCTGTTCTGGGAGCTTTGACCTGCTTTGTGTGGGCTCGTGATCTTTATGGACAGGCAGCAGGATTTATCTCGCTGTTCCTCTGGTGCTTCAGTCCAACGATTCTGGGCCACGCATCATTGATCACTCCGGATGCCGGTGCGGCCGCAGTCGGGGTCACGGCCTGTTACCTGTTTTGGAAGTGGCTGCGCAGGCCCGGCCTGTGGTCAGCCTGCCTGTGCGGAGTTCTGCTGGGGCTGACATTCCTGACAAAGTTTACCTGGATTGTGCTGATTCCGGTATGGTTTGGCTGGTGGGCATTGTGGAAGCTCAACTGGTATGCTGAATCCAAAATCTGCACAGACGCAGCCCCGGCTTCTTCCGAAGACACCCAATCCCCCACGACGGGCTGTGAGGTGGCTCAGCAAGGATCGCCACCATGGACTCAGCTGGCCGCGATTTACGTGATCGGGTGGTGGGTGTTGTGTAATGGATACCTCATGGAGAACGTCTTCGTGCCACTGGGAGAGTTCCACTTTTCGAGCTCTGCCCTGTCCGGAGAGGCCGCAGCTGAGAATCGGCAGCGAGGTGGCAACCGTTTTCGGGGAACACCGCTGGAGCATCTGCCCGTCCCGGTGCCCCGAAACGTGCTGCAGGGCATTGATCACCTGAAGTGGGAGTACGAACACGGGTACCGGTCCTATCTTCGGGGTGAGACAAAGCGAGGCGGCTGGTGGTACTACTATCTGTACGCGATGCTGGTGAAGATGCCGGTGGGAACGTTATTGCTGATTGGGATCTCTGCGGGACTGTTTTCGATTCACGTCGGGCGATCGCTGCCGCAAACAGTTCGCCGCCTGAAGCAGCTTCATCAGCCTTCGGAAGGAACGGTTGACGATCGGGCCGAGCCGTCTCATTCGGCCTCAAGTTGGGACGAACTCTACCTGTTGACTCCCGCTGTGGTGATTCTGGCTCTGGTCAGTTCTCAGACAGGTTTCAACCATCACCTGCGATATGTGCTGCCGGCGTTTCCGTTTTTGTTCATCTTTGCAGGGCGGACTGCCTGCCTGCTGAAGTCTTCATATCGCCCTGTTCGGGTTATTCCACTGCTGGCAGTGGCGGCGACGGTTGTCAGCAGCCTGATTGTCTATCCTCACGGGCTGTCCTACTTCAATGAATTGTCAGGAGGTTCGATCAACGGGTGGCGACATCTGGACAAGAGCAACACGGACTGGGGCCAGGATCTGCCGCTCGTGAAGGAATGGGCAGGCCGATATCCGGAACGGCGTCCGCTTTTCGTCTCCAGCTACGGCATGGTTTCTCCCGAATCGTTTGGAATTCCATCGGCCCGCCCGGCTCCCATCCGTACCTCAGAACGCTCCGGGTCGCATGACGAACCGAACACAAAAACATGGCCGCCTGGCTGGTACATCATCAGCGTCACGAACCTGGTTGATCCGGGGCAGGACGTCCATGACTTCCTTGATCGGGAAGCCGTCGGCAACATTGCCTATTCCATGCGGGTTTATCACGTCCCTGAAAAAGACGGCGTACGTTGAGCAGGATGGTGCGAACATCCACCAGCACCTCCCATACAAAGCCTGCTTTCGGCCCTTTTGGGGCCACAGATGCGGCGTCTGCACTTTGCTCGTGTGTGGCGAAGAATTCCGCACTGCGGGCCGCTATGCTGTGCCTCGGAACCAGAACAACGGCAACCAAAAACAACGGCGACAGGGTCAGCCGAAATTTCGTCGACAGGACTCTCTCAACATGGCCCGCAAAGGCGGAACTCACCAGAAGAGTGGACGCGACGACACACCAGCCAATTCGTCACCGAACGTCGGCCAGCCCCACGGAGAACAATCGAGCGTCTAACCGTCTGGCTGGGACATCCTGAGCGTGACTCGTCTGGTCGACCCTGTCATGCAGCTTCATCCTTTCGAAAACCACAAACCGAGGCGTCGGCAAGTGAGCTGCAGCCACGCTTGCCCCGCTGGCCTGTGAAGCGGCAGGTCAGTCAATCACCGGAAGGGATTGGTGACGTGTGGCGTTTGGGAGCTGACCGCGTGGCAATGGCCTGGCAAACAAGAGACCTGACACTGATTTTCCGGTCGTCCATGACTTTCGCAGATCACCGCTACTCGTCGAACGAATCGTTGACCGTGGTGATGGGCATCTTTCGGTCGATGCGTTTCATCAGTCCCTTCAGCACTTTGCCGGGGCCGACTTCATAGAATTCCGTACAGCCGGAATCGATCATGTGGCGGATGGAATCTTCCCAGCGAACCGGCTGAAGAACCTGCCGGACAAGAATTTGCCGGATCTCTTCCGGATCTGTGTGGACCTGAGCATCGACATTCGAAACGACCGGGATCTCCGGACTCTTCAGTTCCACCTGGCTGAGCACTTCCGCCAGCTGGTCGTCCGCGGGCTTCATGATCGGAGTATGAAACGCTCCGGCCACGGCCAGCGGGATGGCTCGTCCGCCAGCGGCCTCGGCCAGCTCAGCTGCTCGTTCGCACGCAGAATTGACACCGCTGATCACGGTATTTCCGGGGCACAGCAGATTGGCGATCTGAATGGGACCGTGTGCGGAAGCTTCTTCGCAGATCGCCTGAACTTTGTCGCGGTCCAGCAGCAGGACGCTGACCATGCCTGACGGTGTGGCATCCGCGGCTGCCTGCATCGCCTGACCGCGCCGCTGGACGACTCGCAGTCCGTCTTCAAACGACATCGCTCCGGCGAACACCAGAGCTGTGTATTCCCCAGGCTCAGACCGGCCGCCATCTCGCACCCCAGCACTGCATCCGGCAGTTCAGCTCGAAGTTTTTCCAGCGCGGCAAGGCTGCAGACGAACAGCGCTGGCTGACTGTAGATGGTCGAATCCAGATCTTCACTGGGCCCTTCAAAACACAAGCGGGCAAGATCGTAGCCCAGGATCTCATTGGCCTGCAGAAACAGTTCCTTTGCCGGGGCGAGCCTGCAAAAAGGCGTTTTCCCATGCCAACATGCTGAGCGCCCTGGCCTGGAAACAACATGGCGATTTTGGACATAACGAAACCCCTGTGGTGAATTCGCGATCGCGTCCGGCTGACGCGTTTTCTGAAGACACCGCACCGGGCGATTCATCAACAGATGGCCTGAGCCGCGGGCCGCCGGAACAATAACGTTTACTCAGCAGCGGCCGGAATGACTGACAGCTGCTCGACGATCTGAGCGTTGATGTGATGAGCCTGCAGCTGCAGAGCCATCTTCAGGGCATTGCGGATGGAATCGGAATCACTGCTGCCGTGGCAGATGATGCAGCTGCCATCAATTCCCAGCAGAGGAGCTCCGCCTGACTCCTGATAGCGATACTTCTGAGCTAGCTGGTGCAGGACCTGCCCGCCCTTTTCCCGTTCGACATCGAGTGCCTTCATCAGAGCACCGCTGACGGTCTTCATCATGAATTCCGCCATGCCTTCACTGACTTTCAGGACGACATTTCCGGTAAATCCTTCACAGATCAGAACATCTGCTTCGCCGTGATACACGCCACGACCTTCGACGTTGCCGATGTAGCGATCCTTCAGGACCGAAGACGCCAGCAGCTGGTGCGACTCACGATACAGATCGTTGCCTTTGCCTTCTTCGCTGCCGATATTCAACAGACCGATTCGCGGGCTGGCAATTCCCAGCATTTCTCGGGCATAAATGCTGCCCATCACGGCATACTGGAACAGGTGTTCCGGACGACACGCGGGGTTGGCTCCCACGTCAATCATCACACTGCTGCCGCGAAGATTCGGAAGCGTGACGGCAATGCCCGGTCGTTTCACGCCTTTGAGAAACAGACGTGTTCTGAGTCCGGCGGCGACCACGGCACCGGTATTTCCGGCGCTGACCAGAGCGTCAACTTCTTTGGCGGCCATCAGCTGCCAGCAGCGAGCAATTGAACTGTTCGGCTTGGCTCGAAGAGCCACTGTCGGCTTTTCGTCCATGCCCACCACGCCGTCAGATTCAACGATCGAAAGTCGACCGGAATCAACGGCGGGACTGGTTTTCAGCGCCTGATCGAGCAGAGGCTGTAACAACGAAGGATCGCCAACAAGAACGACGTGCAGGTCGTTCGTCTGAGCAATCGCTTCCACGGCACCATGCACGTTGGGTTCAGGAGCAAAGTCCCCACCCATCGCGTCAAGCGCGACTCGCATGTCCGTTAACCCTCGTCGTCAACGTTCATTGAGCGGCCCTGATAGTAGCCGCAGGTCGGGCAAACGACATGAGTCGGCAAAGAGGTGCCGCACTGTGAACAGCGAGCCAGCTGAAGAGGCTTCACTGCCATATGACTGCGTCGCTTGCGGGAACGCGATTTTGATTGTCTTCTCTTGGGGACAGCCATGGTGATCAGATCCGGAACAAACGTTTTCTGAGGTCAGTCAGCGCGACGGCACTGCCATTTCCTGGAGCTTCTTTCGGTCCTGTAGAAGCGTAAATTCGACGCAAAGTCAAACCAGGACGCCACTTCAGCCGGAAAACCCGCGAATACTGGCGGAACTCCCGTTGCCTGTCAAGCACCGAATCGCGGAGCATAACGAGCGACACAGGAATTCAGGGCACTCAAATCCTGAAAAGTCAAAATTCCGGAATCAAAGCACGCCAGTGCAGTGTCAGCCATGATTTGATGAGTAGGACGGCCTTTCCAGGCCGTCGGCTCATTAAGACGGCCTAAAAAGGCCATCCTACAGTCACTCATTCGAATACTGACAACCCGCCAGGCTTGTCCGCTGGATTCGAAATGAACAAAAAACTGAAAAATCGCGGGGCGAATCAGTGCCGAGAAGGGATTTTCCTGCGATTCTGCTGAGTCTCGGGCAGCCAATTCCCGCTCTGGTCCGGGCGACAATGCAGAATTTTCCTGTCGTAAAGTCGAGTTCGGCATCGTCTTCGGCAGTCTGCCCGCTCTATCGGCAGCAGTTGGGTCGGCAACAGGCCGGGCCGTTCCATGTGCCCCAGCGAGTGACATCCAGCAGCGGGCGGTTGGGAGCGAGACAGCCTTCGTGGTCGGCGATTCGGTCCACACAGTCGCAATAGTGTTCCGTCACCGGGCAGCAGTGACATCCGGAAACGGCCGCAAGCAGGATCACCAGCGGCAGTATCAGCATTCTTCTAGTCATGGAACTCCTCCCTGAGTTTCCTGGGTCGTCATCGGCCGTTCGGCAAACGAGTTGGAGGCTGTCAGCTCATATCGCTCACACCGGAACGGCGCAAACCCGACCTCATTCGACGAACGTTGTCGTCATGCTTCGATGATCGCATTCCGGCATCCAGGGACTGAAGTCCTGTGGAAGCGTTTGGACCTGAAAGCAGTCTCCCGACTGATTTCAGCCTGCCAACCCCTGAATCCCGCAGATGTTTCCCCGTGAGAATGCCTGGTACAGCCGAATCTGTTGCGTTCGATCCGGCACGACCCTGCCTGCTGTCGGCGTTTGATCCTGCATTTCGGGACCGACCGGTATGACCGGTAGAGATTCGCTGTCTGGAATCATCAGCGGTGGAGTTCCAGGAACACCTGTTGTTTTTCTGACCTAGGCTCTGAATCAGGCACGGCGGTGGAATTTCCGGCCAATCACCTGGCAAACCGCGTTTCACTCCGTTCACAACAGCAATGTGCGGCTCACGTGTTCAGCACGCCCGCATCAGCGTCTCTCTTATTACCCAAGGCAGAAACGATGGCAACGGACACACTGACCGGTGAACCGAAGAATCCTTTTCGAAACCTGAAAACCTACTCACCGGAGGTTGTTGAGCTGATGCGAGCGCTGAGCGCTCAGCGCAAGGAATCCGGCCAGCCGACGTCGACTCCCGTCCAGGTTCTGGAAGTCATCCGAAACATGGGATATCTGCAGCCCGAGGGCCGGGAACTTTCACGAGTGGACGAAGTTCGCCGGTTCGGCATGGCGATGTCTGCCTTCCAGAAAGAATTCTCACGTCCTTATCCGACATGTGAGGACCTTCTGACTGTGTTGTCCGGTCTGGGTTATCACCGGGAAGCCGATCAGTCACTCACCGTTCATGACGGCGTTGCCATCGACCGACGACGACGGGAAGAAGACGAACGTCGCGAGCGAATTGAACGGCGGGCCTCTCTTGAACTCAGTGCTCAGGAACAGCTTGACCTGACCGACGAAGAACACCAGTTTCTGGATGCTTTGAAGGAACTTCGAGTCACTCGGGGTCGAGACTTCGCTTCCTCTGAAGAAATCCTCAGCATCCTGTGGGACCTTGGGTACCGTCCAATGTCCGAATCCGGTCTGCCGGCTCTGTGGCTGGACCACGATCAGCGCTGTCGAACTCAGATGGCCTTCACGAACGCTGTCGAACGGACGTTGTCTGCTGCACCGGACACGGAATTCCTGACCTGTCGAACGGTTCTGGAAATTATCGGCGAAATCGGATTCCAGCAGATCAACTGATTGCGGTTTCCGTTCTCCGGCTCGTCGCGCATTTGAGCACCCGTTGCGCGCCGGATTTCTGCCGGAACCGCTGCTTCCCGGCACTTCTTTCTCCAACACCCATCGACCGACTTCGGTCGTTAACGTCTCCAGATCACTGAAAGCTATCCCGTGAACGCCACTTCCAACATTCGATTCAGTATTGAAGTTCTCGAACCTCTGCTGCTGATGTCTGCATCGCCCATGGAATGCGGCGAGGCGCCAGTGGAATGCGGTGATTCGTTCGACTTTCTGCATTCGGGTGGCTGCGATTCCGGCAGCGACGATGGTGGATCCCCCGGATGCTTCGGTTCGGCCGATGCTGATTCCTCCGATCATTCCGGGGGCACTGATGACTGGAACGGCGACCACGCGTCCGGAAGTTTCTGGAGCGGTCTGCGGGATCACTCAGAAAACTTTGCACCGGCCTGTCAGGTCATTGAAACCAGCGACGGACACAATGCCGCCGTCTACAGTGGAAACCGCTGCGACTATTCCGTTGAGGATCATGGCTTTGGCGTTTACGCCGTCAGGCAGGGACATTCCGTTGACTATATTTCTGACGTTGAAGAGATCCATTTCCGTGACGGAGAGTTTCGAGTCTGCGATCTGCTGAATGGTCCGCCCGAGTTTTCCGGGGACGCAGATGGCTGGTCCGGCGCAACACCCGATGATCACTTCGGTGATGACTCCACCGCAGATGATGGTCATCAAAGCAGTGCTTATTCGCACGATGCTTCCGAAGGCGATGAGTCAAACGATTCAAATGACGACAGCCGGCATGATTCAGGTGATTCGACATCCTCAGATCATTCTGAGGATCATGAATCAGCGGAACATGAAACAGAACACTCGTCCACGGACGATGACTTCGGATCGAATCCTGGACCGGATTCCGGTGGCAACCCGCCTGATGACAGCTCGACCTCTGAAGATGGCGTTGCTGAGTGTCTGGTTGATGAACCGGCTCCGGTTGCTGTCGATCCGGTTCCTGTGTACGAGGGCAGTCTGAACGATCACAACAGCGATGCTGATGTCACTCCTGACGGAGACGATTCTTACGACGGCGAAACAGGCATCGTCAGCATTGGCGATCCCGTGCAGTATTCCGACGGGGATCACACCGGAACTCAGTCTGTTCCGGATTCCGGCCACGATGCCGACTGGGTCCGGACGACTTCAAACAACGATGTTCCCACCTACGATGAGGGGCTTCCGGAAGTCCTGCTTCCGGATCACGGACACTTCGAGGACGGCGGAAGCCATGATCACGCTTTCGAGACGTTTGGTTTGAGTGAGCACGGAGATGATGATTCGCAATCAACCGGCCAGGAACATCAGCATCTGACGGAAGATGTCTGGTTCCCGTCGACACCGACTCAATCCACACCGACATCCGGCGACGGATCACATTCATTCGGTCACAACAACGACGGCTCGGACCGCGATTCGGGCTCTCGCACACATCGATCTGATTCACCTCAGCGCGACCACGAATCCGACTCAGGGAATCGGGACACGTCTGACCACGAAGAATCCGCGGGCCGTGATGACCATTGTGACTCGCCCACCTCCGGACATTCCGGCGACCACGGATCGGATGACAACTCACCTCCGGGCGACAACTCGACCCCGGATGACAACTCGACCCCGGATGACAACTCGACCCCGGATGACAACTCGACCCCGGATGACAACTCAACCCCGGATGACAACTCCACACCGGATGACAACTCCACACCGGATGACAACTCCACACCGGATGACGACTCCACACCGGATGACGACTCCACACCGGATGACGACTCCACACCGGATGACGACTCCACACCGGATGACGACTCCACACCGGATGACGACTCCACACCGGATGACGACTCCACACCGGATGACGACTCCACACCGGATGACAGCTCCACACCGGATGACAGCTCACCTCCGGGTGACGACTCGACCCCGGATCACAGCTCGACCCCGGACGACAACTCACCTCCGGGTGACAACTCCACACCGTATGACGACTCGACCCCGGATGACAGCTCGACCCCGGACGACAACTCACCTCCGGGTGACAACTCCACACCGTATGACGACTCCACACCGGATGACGACTCAACACCGGATGACGACTCAACACCGGATGACGACTCGACCCCGGATGACGACTCGACCCCGGATGACGACTCGACCCCGGATGACGACTCGACCCCGGATGACGACTCGACCCCGGATGACAACTCGACCCCGGACAACACCTTGCCCGAGTACGAAGGTCCGCAGGCGGCTGATGATGCCATCACAACGACGGAAAATGACGGGCGAAATGATGATGTGTTCAGTCTGAATCTGCTGGCAAACGATACAGACGTCCTGGGCAACGGGATTTCCATCGTTGCTGTGGGAAATGACAGCGGCAGTGTCGGCCAGTGGGTCCCGGGATCTGCAGGAGGAGCATTCCTGATCAATGCTGACGGCACCTGGAACTTCAGTGCTGAAGGTGACTTCGACAGTTTGAATTCAGGCGAATCTGCACAGACCGAAATTGAATACCAGATCACCGATGGTCAGGGACGCACGGACGTCGCGAAGGTCGTCGTTCGAGTCGACGGGGAATCGAATGTTCACACGACCTGTGTCCGGGAACAGCGGCTCACGGTTGAACACGGACATCGTGACGGACAAGGTTGCGAAGTGGCCATCAACCTGGCCGACGGTATCCGGCATTCCGGGCACGCCGAACATCGCTACCAGCTGAATTTCCAGCCGGTCTGTCATGTTGACGGCGGCAACGGGCAGCATCACGGCTGGTCGGTCAAGAGTTTCGATGAGCACCATGGTCGACTCGTTCTGCAGGTCTTCACCAGCCACAACAGCAGCTGGAGCGGCAGCGGAGTGTTTGGGAACGGCCATCAGACTCATGTGCCTTTCAGCTTTACGGCTCATGACAGTCACGGGACTCACGTCAACAGCAATTTCCGCCTGAACGTCTGTGATGGCTTCGGCGGTTCACATTCCGACGACGGTTCCGGCAGCCACGGACACAACGACCATTCGTCACATTCGAGCCACTCTCACCAGACAGGCTTCGGCCACATCCATAGCTCGGGTTATCACGAACACAGTGTCGTGACCGAACATTCACTCACGGGTCATCGTGGTGAAAGCAATCAGTCGGAACATCACGGCCATTCGGGAGACCATCATCAGCCCGGGCATTCCGGCGATCATCAGCACTCAGATGAGCACCGACGTTCCGGCGACCATGGCCATTCGGAAGAGCACCGGGATTCCGGCAACCGTGGGCACGGCGATCGACATGAACATTCAGGGCAGGAACATCGCGGTCATCACGATGTCAGCGACGACCACTGTGACACGCCCGGCAATCCTGGAACGCCTGGCAGCCAGGTCCCGGATGCTGTCAATGATTCCGTGACAACTGACTTCGAAACAACGGTCATCGGCCAGGTGTTGTCCAACGATACAGACGGTGTCGGGCAGGGATTGAAGGCGGCTCTGGTCAGCCCGACCGCCAACGGCAATCTGACACTGACCGTCAACGGTGAATTCCGCTATACGCCGAACGAGGGATTCAGCGGACAGGATTCCTTCACCTATGAAATCATTGACAGCCACGGTTCATCTGACACGGCGACGGTAACCATCACGGTTGGTGAGCAGCCCAATGTGGCGCCGGATGCGGTTGATGACGTCAACAGCACGGCTTTTGAAACAGCGGTTTCCGGTCAGGTGCTGGAAAACGATTCCGACGCCAATGGTGACGGCCTGACGGTTGCTCTGCTGAGTCCCACGGCGAATGGCAATGTGACTTTGACAACTGATGGTCAGTACACCTACACGCCAAACGACGGTTTCAGCGGACAGGATTCCTTTACCTATGAAATCATCGACAGCCAGGGTGCATCTGATTCGGCAACCGTCACGATTGATGTTGCTGATGCTTCGAATGAAGCTCCTGTTGCTGTGGACGACTGCGTGGCCACCGGTGAAGGCGAAGATGTCAGCGGCAACGTGCTGGTCAACGATTCTGATTCCGATGGAGACAGCCTGACCGTTTCACCGCTGGCGGATGTGCAGACAACGGAAGGCGGCATCGTGACGCTGCATGAAGACGGATCATTCGTCTACCACCCGGCCGATGGCTTCCATGGTGTTGACAGCTTTACCTATACACTGACCGACGGACACGGCGGAACAGCGTCCGCGACGGTGGACATTCACGTCAGCGAATATGTCGAGACCGGTTTCGGAGGTGATGAAGGAACTCAGATCAAAGGCGACGTCACAGCCGCTTCCACGACGGGAACGGTCATCGTCGAACACGGGCCAACCAACGGGACCCTGATTCTGAATCAGGACGGCACATTCTGCTACGAGCCCAACGATGGATTCAGCGGTGATGACAGCTTCAGCTACGTGATTGTGCAGCCCTGCGGAGCAACTCAGTCCGGTGAAGCCCGACTGGTCGTTGCTGATGTTCAGTGGGACACCACCTACGAAAGTGCGGGGAACGGACGAATCTGGGGCGATCCTCACTTCGAAGGTGATGACGGCGGTCTGTACGACGTTCAGGGCGAAGCCGGTCATGTTTACAGCATTCTGAGCGATAAGAACCTTCAGGTGAATGCCCTGTTCATTCCGTTTGAAACTCACGAAGGATCCACGATGGTGGGAGCCATCGGAGCCACTGTCGGAGCGGATCAGATTCTGGCCGACCTGACCGGGACTCAGGTCAACGGAGTTGCTCTGCTGGCTGGTGAAACAGCGGCCATCGACGGAGGCACGGTTTCCTTTGACGGTGAGTACACGACTCTGACCACCGATTCCTACAACCTCGTGTTCCACAAGCGGGACGGATGGATGGACCTGCGGCTTCAGGCGATCGACCCGTTCAGTGACAATGTTGCGGCACACGGCCTGTGGGGACAGACTGTTGACGGCGACACGGAAGCTCGCACCGGCGACTTCTTCAAAGACAACTTTGATTACTCGCTGCAGGGTGGCGGAGCCATTGATACCGTTGACGCGAATGGGAACGTTGTTCGGTCCGAGCGTGGTGACAACACGGCCTTCCGGCTTTATGAAACCGCCGACCTGTTTTCACTGCACGCTCTGAACGCCGAAGGGGAATCCTTCTTCCGCTTTAGTGCGAAGCAGGGAACGGGACTGCAGAGAGTGAACTGATCGTTGTTGAAACAGCAGCCGTTGGCACAGTCAGACTGACAACAAATGCATGGCCGGGACTCACTGAGTTCCGGCCATTTTCTATTGCGATACTGCGCACCTGCTGCGGCTGGCTTTTCTGTAAGAAGCGACCTCGCAACGGGGCGGCTACATTGCGGCGGCAGCCGGGACATCCAGCGGTGGCAGGACTGGTCCCATGGCCGTGAAGATCTCATCGACGCCCGGTTTGAACACATCCCCCACCAGAATGTCGACCATATTCGACTTGTACTCCGGATGGTCCTTCAGGAAGGTGCCAAAGCTGAAATCTTCCGCATAGAAGGCGTAAACCAGTCGGCGGAAGTTTTCGAGTCCCTTTTTGTACTGAGGCTGCCACTGTCCCAGTCGAGCTGCGCTGAAGTCGCCGCGCTGCAGAGCATCGTCGATGGCGTCCGCCGCGAATTCGCCGCTTTTCAGTGCCAGGAACACTCCGCTGGAGTAGACCGGATCAATGAACCCGAACGCATCGCCGACCAGAACCCAGCCGGGACCTGCGCCATCGCGCGAGTAATATGAAAAGTCTTTCGTGGTGAAGTACTCTGTGCAGCGTTCTGCGTTCTGCAGTCGTTCCTGCATTGCCGGACAGCGTTCGAGCTCGCGGTTGTAGACGGTTTCAGCCGATCCATGTTCCTTGCCGAACATGTACGGAAGGCTTCCCGTACAGCCAACGCTCACGACGTCATCCGGAAGTGGGATGTACCAAAACCACGACTTCTTCTCGGGAGTCTGCATGATCAGCGTCGCGCCTTCATCTTTCCCCGAGTCGCGTCGAGCTCCCTTCCAGTACGTCCAGACCGTACCCTTTTTCAGTCGAGGATCAGGATCCCGCTGACCTTTTCGGCTGCTGATAAAAGCGGTTTGTCCGGTGGCGTCCACAATGACCTTTGCTCGAATCTCCTGTTCCGTTCGCTCACCGTCGGCGTTGAGCAGGCGACAGCGAACGCCGACTGCCTGATGGTTTTCGAAGACGCAGTACGTCACATGGGCCGACGTGTGAACAACGGCGCCCAGTTCAAGAGCTCGATCCAGCAGCATCTGATCGAAGTCACTGCGAACGACCTGCCAGGTCACACTGCTTTCGTGAGCATTGTACATGTCGAAGTAGAACGGAGCCGATTCCTTCACTCCGTCGCTGACAAACTGCACGCTGAACTTGCGGGGGAACGCGGACTGCTTCAGGCGATCGAGCAGCCCGAGGCGCTTCAGTGGCCAGTAGGTTTCCGGAATCAGTGATTCGCCGATGTGAAATCGCGGGACGGGAGATCGTTCCAGCAGCAGAACGCGATATCCATGCTCGGCCACCAGAGCCGCTGTTGTGGTTCCGGCGGGGCCCCCGCCAACGACGATCACGTCGTATTGGCTGTCCAGTTCCGGAAGGTGGTTCGTCTGCTGCTCTGGAGAAGGCTGAATCATGGAATTTTCGGGCTGAAGAAACGGCGGGCGAACTCTGAGGAACAGGTCGTTCATGATTGAATCAACCTGTCGTGGGCACTGCCCACGTTTTAGGCCAGTGGGGCACTGATTTCCAGCAAATCCACAGCAGGAGCTCCATTACAGAAGATGGTTGCCATTCGGCCGAATGTTGTCTGGCCGATATCCATCTGCAGATAACGACTCAGCCCGGGACCGGCTTCAAACTTCAGAATGGCTCCCAGATCAATATGCCGCAAAACGTTGTGCTGAATTAACACTCGTCCCAATGGAATCGATTCAGATTCGATCTGTTCCCGAACCGACGGCGTGACGAAATCGAAGTTGAAACGCACGATGCCAAACTGCACACATTTGTCCGTGCCGTGCTTTTTCAGCAGGATTTTTCGGCAGTACAGAGCACCTTCAAACCGCGAATCCACAACCTCGACGTCAACCGAGCAATCGTGGTAACTTTCCATCGTCACCGTCATGTGGTGTTCGTGAACCAGCATTCGATGGTAGGGTTCCGGTGTGGCTTCCCGAGCAATATGTTCGGCTTTGAGATACAGCGGCTGTCCCTCGGGTTCGGGAAACAGAGAACACAGTTGGTTGAGTTCAATCAGTGGATTCACAGGACCGATTTCACTGAAGCGTGAGAAAGCAGGGGAAAATGCAGGACTGCGGGCGGGACTCTGATCGGCCTGGACGGGCACGTTGACGACGGACCGGGGATTCTCAGGGAATTTTTCCGAAGCAGAATTCTGGAAGAGCCGCGTTCCCTGCCGAGCGAGCGGGGCGGATTGTAGTTCAAATGTCGTTGTGGTTCCGTTCCGGACGATCCAACAATTGCCACAATTGTCGGACAGTTTCGTCGGTGCTCACCGAGTCTCGTTTGTCGGGAACCGGCTTTTTCGCTCGGCACGCGGTTGAACTGCAGAGACTCAGCAGTACGATTTCGCTTCCCTGAATGGCGATTTTCACCCGGAAATTCTTTAACACAAACACTTTTCCGTTTTTCGCTCGGATGATCTGGCTGAACCGTCGAAGAGTCCTCCTTCGATTCGATGACAGATTGTCCGGGCTGAAGATCAATTTGATACGGAGCTTCTGAATGAGACGGTTTCTCGTCGCCGGCAACTGGAAAATGAACACAACTCGAGCCACCGGCGAAGCGCTGGCCAGGGCTCTGGCGGCTGTGGCTCCGCAGGCAGAGCCCGGCGTTGAAGTTCTGGTTTGCCCCCCATTTCCTTACCTTTCAGCGATTTCGGATGCGGTTTCCGGCAGCGCCGTTCAGGTGGGAGCTCAGAACGTCTATTTCGAAGGCCCCGGGGCTTTTACCGGTGAAGTCGCCGTGGGAATGCTGACCGATGTTGGCTGCGGTTCGGTGATTCTGGGCCACAGCGAACGTCGCCATGTGTTGGGAGAGACCGACGAAATCATCAATAAAAAGGTGAAGGCCGCGCTGGCCGGGGGGTTGCGGGTAGTGCTGTGCGTCGGCGAATTGCTGTCAGAACGGGAAGCCGGGAAGACAGAATCAGTTCTGGATACTCAAATGGCCGGCGGATTGGCTGATGTTTCAGAGGCTGACGCGAAAAACGTTGTGATTGCTTACGAACCGGTGTGGGCGATTGGCACCGGAGTCACCGCCAGCCCGGAACAGGCAGAATCTGCCCATGAACATCTTCGCAAATGGCTGGCAGGACGTTACAGTGCTGCGTTTTCCGAGCAGGTTCAAATTCTCTACGGTGGCAGCGTCAAACCTGACAACGCCGAAATTCTGATGGGACAGCCCAATGTGGACGGTGCTCTCGTTGGCGGAGCCAGCCTGAAACCGGACCAGTTTGTGCCGATCATTGAAGCTGCAAGAAAACTGGCTCAGGCATAGTGCCTGTAGCTGACTCACGGGTGATACATCGACGGTTCTGCGCCGCAGACGGGAGTGTTTGGAATCATGGGTTCCATCTGGTTGATCTATATTCTGACGGCAGTGCTGACCTTCGCCAGCATTCTGATGATCCTGCTGGTACTCATCCAGCGAGGCCGAGGCGGTGGTCTGGCTGGTGCGTTCGGAGGCATGGGTGGTCAGAGCGCCTTGGGTGTCCGAGCCGGTGACATCTTCACCAAGATTACCATCGGTGTCGCCGTCGTGTGGGTTGTCGTTGCCGGCATTCTGGGAATTTCGATTCGAGCCGAAGCGGATGCTCGAAAGAACTCATCCGATCCCGGGATGGGACTCGTCAGCAAAGAGGAAGTGAAGGAAGACGGAGCTCCGGCAGACGGCGCCGCCGAAACGATGTCCACAGAAGACGCCGCTGCAGAAAAACCTGCTGAAGCTGAAGCGCCGGAATCCGGTGATGAAAAGGCTCCGGCCGTTGATGAGAAGAATGCGGAAGCATCTGAGTCCGAAAAGTCTGCCGCTGATTCGAAGCCCGGCACAGAAGAAAAGCCTGCGGAGAAGCCTGCTGCTGAAGAAAAGTCAGTAGAAAAAGAAGAGAAGCCGACGGAACCTGAGAAATCCGCTGCTGAAGAAGACAAGCCAGCCGACAAGAAGCCGGAAGAGAAGCCCGTCGCAGAAGAGAAGCCGGCGGACGAAGCGAAACCCGCGAGCGAAGAAAAGCCGGCTGCGGAGTAGTCAGGATCGAAGACTGGTCACCAGCACCGGGGCACGGTTGGACAGCACGGCCCCGGGGGGACGATTTTCCCGTCCTGTCTCGATGGTTCCTGTGCTCGGTGCGTCAGTTGGTCGTGTCTGCCTGTTCGGCGGATTGTCCGGGTGTCAGATGGAGATGTCCGGAACGGATGTCCGTCGTTCTGACCACCCGATCAAACATCCTTCAGGAAATGTAGTTCTTTGTTATTGAGCATGACAGGTTTTGGCAACGCGGCTCAGAATTCTGAGCTCGCGTATGCCAGTGTTGAGCTGAAGGCCGTCAACAATCGGTATCTGAAGCTGTCAATGCGCCTGCCGGACGCGGTTGCTCGTTTTGAGGCGGATCTTGAGCGTATCATTCGTGAAGCGATTGGTCGCGGTTCCGTCCAGTTAAGTGTGCGGATTCGGCTGAATTCCGGTGGCGGAGGCTACAGCATCAATCCGGATGTGCTGAACGAATATGTCAGCCAGCTGGAATCTGTCAGAACTCAGCTGGGGCAGCACACCGTCCAGCCGCTGCAGCTTGATCAGCTGCTGATGCTGCCGGGAGTGATTTCTGAAGCAGACTTCACAGCCGATGTCACGGATTCGCTGTGGCCGATTCTGGAAAGTACTCTGGAAGAAGCTCTGAAGCACTTCGATGAATTTCGCCGGACGGAAGGCGAATCGATGCGACAGGACCTGAAACTGCAGTGCGACACCATTCGGCGGCAGGTCGATCGGGTGGCTGAGCACGCCCCGACCGTTGTTTCGGAGTATCGCGAAAAACTGCTGGATCGGCTGAGAACTGCGATCGGTGAAGCCGGTGTTCGGGTCGAGGACAAAGATGTCATTCGGGAAGTGGCGATGTTCGCTGATCGCTGTGATATCAACGAGGAAATCACCCGACTGAGATCGCATCTGGAACAGTTCGACTGTTTTTTGAACAGCGATCGCTCCATGGGACGGAAGCTGGAATTCCTGGGGCAGGAGATGTTTCGGGAGATCAATACCATCGGTTCCAAGGCCAACAATGTCGCCATCGCTCATTGCGTGGTTGACATGAAAGCGGCCATCGAACGGATCCGCGAAGTTCTGCAGAACGTGGAATAGGAGACTGCAGCATGTCGCCGTCATCCTTTGCCGCGCCGCACCGCATCGTCGTTCTGTCCGGTCCCAGTGGTAGCGGAAAAACCACGATCGTGAATCGCCTGATTGCCGAATCGCCGGTGAAACTCAGAAAATCCGTGTCCGCAACGACAAGAAAACCTCGACCTCAGGAAACCGACGGCGAGGATTACCACTTTCTGAACAACGAAGATTTTCGACGTCGACTGGCGGCCGGGGAATTTCTGGAACATGCCGAAGTGTTTGGTTCCGGGTTTCTGTACGGCACGCTGAAGACCGAGCTCGATGCGGCATGGAAGGAGCAGGCGTGGGCATTTCTGGAAATCGACGTCGAAGGGGCGCTCAGCGTAATGCAGCAGTACCCGGACGCGGTTACGATTTTCCTGAAGACTCCGTCTCCGGAGGAGTTTGAGCGGCGTCTGAGGGCTCGCGGAACGGAAACGGAAGAAGTCATCCGTCGGCGGCTGGCGACCGCTGCCAAAGAACTGCAGTTTACGGATCGGTACCGGTACGTCGTTGTGAATGACCAGCTGGACCGAGCCATCCAGGAAATCTGTGACATCCTAAAGTCTGAGGAGACGAAGGCGAATGCTTGACGAATTTCGTGAAGACAAGATCGTGCGTAAAGTCGGCGGACGGTTCAAACTGTCCACTCTGGTCCAGAAGCGCATGGTCGCGCTGAACCGCGGCGCACGAGCTCTGGTGGATCTGCAGACCAAAGACCTGATGGAAATCGTGGTTGCGGAAATCATGCAGGACAAGATCTACCTGGACACCAGCGGACGAGTCAAAGTGGTGGCCGACGAATCGGAAACCATCGATGCTCTGGAAGCACTTCTGGCCGAAGATGGGGGCCCTGGAATTGACGATCTGAACTGACAGTTCACGTCTGTTCCCGATCGGGTCAGGCAGCGCCAGGGACGAACCTTCGCAAACGTGAAGTGTCCACGAGAAGGGCTGCCCAACGCGTCCGTCTCAGCTGACGTGGCGAGATCCCAGTCAACAACTCTGTGTGCCGGGTCACCGCAATCACCGCCCGGCAAGCAGCTCCCAGGCGTCAGGCCGGAAGACCGGAATGTCGACTCAACGATCACCACTGAACTCACGCGAGATCCTGCTGGGTGTCACCGGCGGGATCGCGGCCTACAAATCCGCAGACCTGTGCAGTCAGTTGGTGCAGAAAGGAGCTCGAGTCTCCGTCATCATGACGGAAGCCGCTCATCAGTTTATCGGCCGGACAACCTTCGAAGCTCTGACAGGTCGTCCCGTCAATACGGCGTCCTTTCAGCCGCAGGAACATTTTCAGGGAGAACACATCGGTCTGGCAGGACGAGCTGAGCTGGTGATTGTGGCTCCCGCAACCGCGGCGGCTCTGGCTCGAATGGCTCTGGGACTGTCCGACGATCTGCTCAGCACAACGCTGCTGGCAACAACGGCTCCCGTGTACGTTGCTCCGGCGATGAACTGTGAGATGTGGGCCAAGCCCGCCGTGCAGCGAAATGTCAGACAGCTGATGGAGGATGGCATCCGAGTGATCGACCCGGAAGAAGGCTGGCTGAGCTGCGGCCGGATCGGTGCCGGCCGAATGGCGGCTCCCATCAGCATTCTGAACACTCTGGAACAGCATTTTCGTTCCTGATGCTCGTTGTGCTCGATCCGTCCTGGCTGCCGCTCGAAGAGGTGCCGTTGTCACTCAGAAAGATGAACGCTGAAGAATTCGTTCCGTCGTGATTTCCACGACTGTTCCAGGATTCAAAGACCACTCCTGCCGGAGGACCTCCCATGCAGATCCTGATCACCGCCGGTCCGACTCGTGAATACATTGATGACGTCCGCTTTCTGTCGAATGCCAGCAGCGGCCGGATGGGATATTCGCTGGCTCAGGCGGCGCTGGATGCCGGACATGATGTTATTCTGGTCACCGGTCCGGTTGATCTTCCGGTGCCGATGGGTGCCCGAGTCACTCAGATTGAGACCACAGATGAGTTGCGACGGTCCTGTCTGGAACTTTTCCCGGCGTGTGACGGAGTCATCGCCACCGCGGCCGTCTGCGATTATCGGCCTCGGCAGCGCATCTCCGGAAAGATCACCAAAACGGGTGCTCCGATTGTGCTGGAACTGATGGAAACATCCGACGTTCTGGCGGAACTGGGCGAACACAAAGAGCACCGCTGGGTGGTTGGTTTCGCTCTGGAGTCACAGGATCCCCGCAACAACGCCATGCGAAAACTGCGGATGAAGCACTGTGACTGCATCGTCCTGAACGATACCTCCGCGATCTCGTCGCTGGAAAACCACGTCGAAGTTCTCTCCCCTGCTGCAGAAACCATGGCCGAATTTCACGGCCTGAAAACCGACATCGCCGCTCGTCTGATCCGGTTCATCGAGACCACAATCGCCTGACACTGTTGGTGCCCGCATTAACCCGGAGGCCCATCACCTTAATTCTAAAGGCGGCAGGGCTGTGGCTGCGGTACTCCACAGCAGCAGGGTCTGCACGGGGCTCCATTCTTGGTTGTGCAAGGAGTCCGCAGGACGGCGTGACTCATATTGTGACATACCGCCGGTTGCCGTGGATTCACTGCACCCTGGTCCGCCGGTTGTTCCGTCGGCGTTTGGACAGGTGCCACAAGAGTCCGGCCAGAGCCACAACGGTGATCACGGCCGTGCGAGGTGAAATCTGAGAGCCGAAACCGGTGTTCCATTTTTGGTAGAGGTCCTGTACCTGAACCGAACTGAACCAGGTCATGGCAGTGCCGATCAGTGGCATGGCGGTCAGGGTTCCAAAGAACTTCAGCCACAGGTTGGTGATGGCGGTTACTGCGTTGTTTACGTACAGATCAACAATGTTGACGACAGCAATCGCACCAAAAATGGCAAATGGCAGAATGACCGGATAAAGTCGGGCGGTATCCGGCGAGGGCACGACAAAGATGAAGAAGGCCAAAAGCCCGGCTCCATAGGCCAGCAGGGTACGTTCGACAACTCCTTTGACATTCGGAAATGGGACCGTCGAGGTCAGCGCGAGCAATGGTGCGTGAGACTTCAAAAATTCACCGATATTCGCCCAAACGACTTCCACGTACTGCAACAGGTTGGCCCCGGCTGTCTGAACGAAATTCGGTACATAGTTTTCAATGAAGCTGTTCACCGGCTCGCGAATCGCATCAAAACCGGCCAACACGTGCCCTGTGAACGGCAGGAGGGCGCCGATGGCACTCCACATCAAAGTCCGTGCGTTCCTTCCCAGTTGCCACGCCCGTTTCTTCTGTTCTACGGAATTGACGACGCCACAGTATGTCCAGACGAGCAGAATCGGCACCGCAATGATCATCGCTGGAAGATGGACCAGTGCGGCCGCAGCGACAAGCGCTCCACACCTCAGCTTGGGCGGCCTCCGGCCTTTCAGCACTCGGAGTGAAAGAAACAGGGCCAGCGTACTGAACAAATATGCGAGGGGTCGCGGGCTGGGGCGAGTGGCTTCGCCGAACACAATCGGATTGCACGCAAAAATCATCATGGCGACTACGCCAAACAGGATGCCATTGACTGAATTCGGCGACCCACTGGCTGAATGTCGTGCTGAGTCACCGACTGCCGGCGCAATCATCGCTTCATTGGGATCTCCGTCCTGCGAAGGCAGAACATTGGAAACGCTTGCACGCAATGACCAGATCAAGAGACCCATTCGCTGAACCACCAGCATCGTGGCCAGCAGGCACACGACATTGAACAGAGCCAGCCCGCGGTTCCCCCAGGACTTGTAGAGAGGAGCCACGGCATACGCATACAGAACCGGATATCCGCTTGCTGTCAGCTCTAACTGAGGCGACTCCTTCGCCACGAAGCTGTCGATCAGGGCTTGCTCCAGAGTCATATCCTTCGCAAGGCCAGCCGCATCCTCCTGTGGTATCCGATTCAGCGATATGCTGAACGAACCATCGGGCGTCCTCCAGCTAATTGCGAAGAAGATCGCCGCAACCAGCAGCAGTCCATAACCAAGCCAGACAACTCTTCCTGTGAAACGCAGCCCAGACGCTGTGGCATCTCGCACAAAATGTGTCAGGCGAGTCATGATCGACATGACAGAAAGCCCTCAAAACAGGCAGCATGAAGCACGTGACATGGAAACAGATGGCAGTCGCAACCAAGGTATCTCACTCTAATTCCTCCCCCGATGGTACTGGAATCCGATCATATACCGATGGGAATGGCAATTCCTCATAATGCGCAGACTATCGATCCTTGCTCAATTCTTGAAGTAACCTTTTGTTTCGAAACGTCAGGGCTGGCCACAGGGCACTGGTTGGCGGACAGCATTTCTTCACCCTCTTCAATTTCCGTCAACACAAATAAAATGCCGTTCCTGCCTTCCTGCGGATTCCAGAGTCAAACCGGAGAGTGTCCGGGAACCTCTTTCGTCCCTTAACAATAATGCAAACATATCGTTGTTCACGTTTACGGTACGCGTTGCGTCCAAGTCGATCTGCCATTTCCCAATCTTCAGTTCCTGGGCTTCAGCTGGAGTGAATGTTGCTTCGCCGGGAGCCGACGCCATCACGAAACCTGGCTGTCTGAGGTCTTGTTGCAGCTTCTATTTTTCCGCAAGTGCAGTCGATGCAGATTCGCAAGGCTCGAGTATGGCTGAGAGTCAAGCAATAGTTGTAGCAGGTTTGATGTTCATATGTTGAGTCCTTGTAGTTCTGTAATTTCGTTCGAGTCGCTGCCCGGGTCACAGTGCAAAAGATTCACGGAAAAAAAATAAATATCCAGAAAGGCAAGGCTGACAGCGTGTTGCGAAACAGCAAAGGCACGAACTGAACGGCGCGAGCCGACCGACTCTTGCGGCAAAACTCACAGACACCGTACAGCTCGCGTCGTTCCGCCATGTTTTCAACAGGCCGCTGATGGGATGTCGAGGGAAGTGAGGCTGGCGTTCAGGTCGTTAGTTGCGGTTCTCGAGGTATTCCCGGAATTCGCGTTGCAGTTGTTTCCAGACGACGTTTAGCTCTTCTCCTTGAAGGCCGCTTAAGTCCTGCATGGCGCTGGCCAGTTCTTCAGCCGCGTCCTCAGGAATGTCGCCAGCCCGGACAGCAGCCTCAAGTTGCTGCATCACCTTTCCAAAATTGCTTTTTCCGGTTGCGACTTCGGCAATGGCTGCATCCAGCTTGGTCCAGACGTCGCCTTTGCCGGGCGTTTCGTCCCTTGAGCTGCTCGGTGCAGAGTTTCCTACAACGGTGACACTCCAGGTCGCATTGGCTTTGAACGTGTCTTCGTCTTCCTTTTCCAGCTTGTAGCCAATATGGCCATTGAAATCTGTCTGCCGAAGATGTGCATCGGGGACGTTGGAACTGGCAAAGCTGTAGGTGCCTGGCTGCCCTGACACGAGTGGAGCCACTGGTTTGAAACTGGCATCTTCGTTGAAGAGATTTGACGTTTGATGTGGATGAAGTTTCAGAACCATTCCTTGGTGCCTGATGAAGTGATTGGGACGGGTTACGGATTCAAAGGAAACAAAGCCCTCCTTCCCGTTCAGTGCCTTCACCACTTTGAATCGATTGATCGGTTCGGAATACCCGAGCATGGCGGGATCTCGGAGGACGATTCTCAGTTCAGCCGGGACCCAGGTCCCGTTTTGGAAGGTGAAGTACACCGGGTCCGCAGCCTCCGTGGCAGGATTGTCCCAGGCAAGCAAAGCATCTTTGGGCTCGAAGTTTCCCGGGGCCGCTTTTGCTTCTTCGATGGTCCGACTGGTGGTATCTGACCAGATAATCTGGAGTGGCATCAATTCTCTGTTTGGAAAGTTGGCTGATGCCAGCGTGACGATGTTCCCGATCGTCATCGGCTGATTGATTGAGAAGACCTGTCTTGACTCACTTGTGACCTTGTATTCGCAGATGGTGGGACCCTGCTCAAACACGTCAAGGAGATCGTCCCCTACTTTTACTTTGCGCTGCACATCTGCCCTGGCCAGATATACCTCTCCTTCGTACGCCTTCGTAGAATGAGCCTGACCAGCCGGGATTGACGCAACTAAGAATTCAGGGAAAAGGACTTCCGTTTCCTGGCTTCTGTTCACTCCATACAAACTGACCGGAGTGCCAAGCTCATTCCTGAATGTAACCTCGCTTTGAGCGGGTGTGGCAATTTCGGGCGGGGGATCGACCGGACCTCCAAATTGAGGTTCGGTGGGGTTTTTCTCCTGCCCGAAGGCTGAGCCAAACGTCAATGAGGCGGTGAATAACAGCAAAACTGCGGTGCAAAACTGATTCTTCATTTCATGATCCTCAGGTGAGGTTTAGTAGTTGGATGCGATTCAGAAAGACCGTCAACAAGATACGACCAACCGAGGTCGGTTTGTTTCATACAGCGGTCGAAGAACTTTCATTGCGTGAGCAAGTCCTCTTTAGCACGGACGGACATATTCACGCGGACCTTCATAATCACTCGGTAAAGCCCAGAGAAGTGGTGGAGACCCTAAGGTTTTCGTCAATCGTGCACAGCACGAACTGATAGGCGGCAACGTCGAAGTACACCCAGGCCGCTTTCCCGTCGACATTGAACAGGCTGTCTCGGAAACGAAGCGGCATCGTGCCCATGTCAGCGACAGGTCTTACGACATTGCCGTATTCATCAATCACCAGTCCCTTTGTCGCCTTGTAACTGTTTCTGGCCGAAAGATTTCCTTTCGAGTCTCGTGTGATGCCCCATTCTTCATACAGCACAAGGTATCTGCTGTCGGAGAACTTAAAGATCTTGGGGCACGCAGCAGTGATTCCGCTCTGCACGCTGTAATTTGTCAGCCAGGCGACACCCGTATAACGGAATTTTCCGTTGTTCGATGTGCCATACACCTGACTCGGTCCTGGCACATCACCTTCGGCGGTGCCGTTTCGGGATTTTGTGTCCACCAGAGTGTTATCGACAGTGATGGTCATCCGTTCATTCTGGTCGAACCAGTTGTCCATCGGCAGCTTGTCGAAGTTCTTGACCACATGCACCATGCCGACATTGCGAGAATCCATGTCGGACTTGAATGTTGAATTCTTCTGAGCCAGAAACGGAATGACGTAACCGTTTGGACCGGCCGCGAAGTCCGCCATGATCAGTGAGCTGTAGTTGTTGTCACCGTTTCGAATGTACGCGTACCAGCCTTTAGCTCCTCCCACATGCGTATTTGTCGCATTTATCATTTTGGCCAGTTCCAGACCACCGCCAGCCATGTACCAACCCTGATCCGGCAGGTCGAGACAGACGAAGTCGGTTCCGTCAAACACGACTCGCTGGTCAAACGAATGCGCCCATCCGTAGCCTTGACCGACTGTCGCCGGAGTTCCATCGCTGGCGTTGACCGTCAATCGGAATGCCGACTGATGACGACGACCCTTGATTTTCGGATCCGGTTCGGTGTTGACCGCGCACATCACGGCCACTTTGCCATCGCCATAGGCCAGAACACCTGTTCCAGCGACCATCGGGCTGTAAACGAAGTAGTTGTTGTGATACGACGAATCTGCGCCAAGGTCTTTCTCCCAGACCATGTTGCCGGACGCGTCCAGTTTGAGAAGATTCAGGACTCGGCTTCGGGCCGTTTTCTTGATGGATGGATCCCACTCCAGACGTTCACTGTTGGATGTCATGCAGTACAGATTGGAACCGTCGCCGGTGAACCCCGCCAGTCGTTCGATGCCTCGCGGAACGTCCTTTGTCCATTCTTTCGCAAAGCCGGCGCCACCATTTAGATAGGACGTCATCTTGACCGATTTTCGTTCGCTTTGATTTTGCCATGCGATGGTCAGTCTGTTGTTCTGGTAATGACCCAGAATCTGAGGTGGCTCACCCCAGGTCGCCAGAGCACTGTTTTCGCCACCGCGTCCCCAGGGGTCTGAAGAAGCCGATTCGCAGTACGGCGTCGCGGGTAGCTGGAACGATGTCTTAGGCGAAGTGGTCGCCAGGATCAGCAGGTCTGCGTTCTTCCACGAACCACCGGGCATTCCCAATGCTTCCAGCGCGCTGGTAAATCGCTGACCAACGGGTTCACCGCGGTGAATGCCAATCCATGAGTTCTTTCCCCCCGCCTGATTGACCGAGATTTTACCGCGATCGACGAACATCACGTGGTCATACGACACGCTGGCTCGCGAAATTCGGCATTCGGTGCCGTCAACCGATCTGGCAGGAAACTCAATCGAAGGATCGCGAGTCAGGTGACCATACGGATCAGATTCTGCCAGGACCTTACCCGTATCCGTCGGAATCGGAACATCAAAAGTGTAGCCATCGCCAACTTCGCGGCCCAGCCAGTACTTTGTGCCTTCACCGAAGACGGAAATTCGAACATCAGGCTGATTCTGATCCGGCGCGACAAGAACGACCAGGTTTGAATTGAACCATTGTCCTCGCTGTCGAGCCGGCAGCACGCTGGCCAGAGTGTTCACATGAGGCTCACTGGTCTGCATGTGAATCCATGCCGCGGCATCCCCACCCACGCCGCCACCGATGTTTCTCATCGCCAGGGAACGACTCGCGGGAAGTCGACCATCGAACATCGCATAGTCTGAAGACACTGTCGCTTTCAGGAACGAATAGGTTGTTCCATTCACTGTCTTGGGAGCGAAGTTATCCGGGTTTCGCACGACCTGAAACTTGGAGGAATCCGCCTTGAAGATCGCATCACCCAGACTCTGAGGTAGCTGCTGATCGAAGACATATTCGCCACCGACTTCGCGTCCCAGCCAGTACGACTGACCAGCGACGGCCATCGTCGGATCGACAGGAGCACCACCTGATTTCTTGATCGGTGCACCCACGATTTGCATGGTTGTCTGAGTATTCGGCTGCGCGGTCTTTGCAATCCCTTTGTACCAGAACCTGCCTTTGACCGAACGATCGTCCAGCCATTCAAATTGTACTTGAGGTCCATCGGGAAGTTCTAACTCAAGAACCGCAATGCCCATGGCATTGTCGAACAGTCGGTATGGGCTCGTCACGACGATGTCGTTGTAAACGTATTTGAGTTCGTTCTTCGTGGTGTCGAGTTCGAAGCTGGATGTGTTCTTGTCCTTCCAGTCCCAGCTCCCCTGAAACTTCAGCACTCCGCCGTGGCGTTTGAGATCGGCGACCGAAATTCCGCCGGGTTTGGGGTCGGGTGACCCCGTTCGAGTCATCGTCGTCTGGGTGACGGGCGTTCCTGTGCTTGGCGTGCCGCTTTGGAAAAACTTTCCCTTCGCGGTATCCAGATTCGTCCACTGGAACTGCGCGTGTTCGCCACTCTGAAAAAAGAACTCAAGCACCGCATTTCCGTCGGCGTCATCTTTGAGTGTGTATGGGAACGGATAGACAGCATCATTGTACTTGTACGTGAGCTGACCACCATTTGGATCGAACGATATGCTGGACGTATTCTTGTTCTGCCAGTCCCAGATACCAGCATATTCCAGCACACCACCCTGCTTTTTCAGGTCGGCAACCGATACTCCGCCGGTTGTTTTTCCGGACGAATCAGTCTGAGCCATGGTCTTTATTGTACCGGAAGCATCTTCAACGTACGCGAGGCCTGGTGGCTGATCCTCGTCATGGATCAGGGCCAGAATTTCGGCCCTGGCGTGTGTGGGGGTGGAAGCAACGACGTTCGTCTGCAAAGCCGCACGAACTGCGTTGCGAGTCGCGAGATCAGCATTGTTCACCCACGTGCCGCCTCCGTATCCGGTCTTGGATGCTTCGATGTTGACCGAGTCTTTGAGCGGCGTTGACCACGACAGTGTTTGTTTGAGGAAATGGTACTGTTTTCCATTGATGGTTTTCGTCACGATTTCGCCACCGCCGATCGGCGTCCTGGCTTCCAGCCAGGGACCAAAGTATTTGGGAACTCTGGTGTCGAAGGTATAGGTGGTCCCTGTGGAAGTCTTTACGACAGTTGGCAGCCAGTACTTCGAGTAAGCAGATTCGCTGTACGTCAAACCGGGCGGTTGATCCCCGTCATGAATCAGGGCGAGAATTTCTGCCTTTTCGTGATTGGGCGTGGAAGCAACGACGTTCGTCCGCAACGCTGCAAGCACTGCAGTCTGGGTCGCGAGATCGGGATTGTTGACCCACGCTCCGCCGCCATAGCCCGTTTCGGATTCTTCAATGTTGACCTGAGTCTTCAGTGGCCTGGACCAGGACAACGTTTGCTTGACGAATCGGTATTGTTTGCCATCAATCGTCTTGTTAACGATGGCACCACCTCCCAGTTTTGTTTTTGTTGTCAGCCAGGTGGCAAGGTAGTCCGGAGCTTTGGTGTTGTAGGTATATGTTGCCCCGTCGTCGGTTACGCTTCTGGTTGGAATCCAGATCGTTTCCTGAGCGTTCGCAACAGGTAACGCGGTCAGGATTGTCAGACACGCCGAAAGGCAGGAAAAATTCCAGTTCATTGCTGTGCTCGCTGGATTGCTGTGGCTAGTAATTGTGTAGGACACGCAGAGTCTCACCCGCTGTTGTGAACTAATGAGGTGGAAGTTGCGTGAAAGATTGTACGCGTTTGGCTTCTACTTGATGTCGTGCTCGAACACACCGGTCGCTACAACGACGTCCGCCTTTTTCACGGCGACATCAATGCGAAGTTTGGACGGGCGTTCGACCTTGTCGTCAGGGATGTAGTAGTAGACCTGAAACTGAGTCACATCTTTGTTCAGGGAAGACCGGTTTGTGATATTGCCATCGAGCTTTCCGAACTTGTTGTTGGACGTGACGTCAATCGTCAGGCCAGCCTTCTCCAGGTCAGTCACATACTGACCGGACTCATTCTTGATTCTGAAGGAAAACGGCTGGCCCATTCCGCCACCGGTGTAGTGACGTTCAATTTGGGAAACGATTTCGATCGAGTACTTCGAAGCGTGCCCCGGATTGTCACCGCTGGAAGCTCCCCGGGATTTCACACGATGCATCTTTGTCTGAGTCACCGGTGTTTGATCCTTTCCCAACCAGAATTTTCCGTGGACGGCATCTCCATTCGTCCATTCAAATTGAGCGTGATTTCCATCGGGCAGATAGAATTCAAGTACGGCGTTTCCGGCAGCGTTATCAGCCAGCGTGTACGGAAGGGCATAAGGTGCGCCGTTGTAAACGTACTTGATCTCCTTTTTGGCAGGGTCGAGCTCAAAGCTGGAAGTGTTCTCGTGTTGCCAGTCCCAAACGCCGGCATAGTGTAGGACCCCGCCCTGCTGTTTCAGGTCGGCAACTGACCTGACAACAGGTTTCACAGTTGGCTCAGCACCAGACGATCCATGAGGTGCCATTGGCTTTGCGGCAGGTTCGACGGTGGCGGATGGCAAACCAATTGAGTAGCTTTGCACGGGATCCTTCCCGGCTATGAAATCCACACTGTTGCCATCAACCCGGAATCGATAAAGGTTTCCGGGATAGCACTTCAGGACAACCCCCAGCGACGAAATTGGAGATTGACTTTGCGATTTTCCATCATAGTCAATCCAGTCATAAAAAACCGTTTGCCCTGTGTTGTTGGCGACCTTGACCTGAACCATGTCGTCACCTTGGGTGAATGTCGATCGGTCCGGTTTTTGGCCCGGTGCCATCTGAGAATTCGAACCGCTACCTGCGCCCACCGTATTGACTTGTGATCCCGCATTCGGGGTACCGTAAGCAAATCGGCGGATAATATTACCCCCTGGTGAATATCTTCCGACAACGACCCACCCTCCTTTGTAAGGTCCCTTCGTATACATGGCCTTCCCGGCACCGACCTTCGTCGTATCCTGCCAGACCATTTGCGTGTAGTGACCAATTTGTTTTGTGCCGCTGAAATGCGAACTAAGCACCTGACCGTTCGTCCCGAGAGCGACGAAGTCAGCCTTCTCTCCGAACCATCCGGTTAGAGCTTTTTTTACTGCTGTCGTTTCAGCAGTGGGGCCTTTGGACGCCCCCAGGTTTTCTCCAGTTTTCTCTCGTCTCCACACAGAATTCTTCGGGGCGTGCTCAAACAATCCGTTGGAAGCAAGCTTGTTCGCGTAGAGCTGGGCTTCCTTTGCAAGATCGATGTCCCATTCCACACGTGCTGAACCCACCTCGCGCCGAGCGTCGTTGTGCACCTTCAAGAACTCGGTCTTTTCGTTTTCCGTGAGCTTTGAACCTGTCTGTGCGGAAACCTGCCCGGACGCTATGACGATTCCAAGAGCCAGCCAGGGAGCCACGAGAATTTGCCTCACCGTACTGAACCTCACACTGGTTATCATTTTTGCAAAGTGATCCAACATGCTTTTCCTTCCACTTGTCTCAACGTGCTGATGCGCACCTCGAAACCGGCGAGAAATGCCCCGACAGGATTAACGTCTGAAACCACGCTCCACAAGGAGGAAGAACCGGAGTTGACGAGACTGAAATGATTACAAGGCTTCGCCCTGGTCCTGCTGTTCCGCCACACGAGTGATTTTGAACTTCCTCTGCGGCCTGAGCCTGACCTTTCACGGATCAGAAATTGTTATTCAAGGATGCGCTCCGGTTTCATGACTGGCCTACCTTCGGGATCCAGCCCGAACTCGCCACCGGGCCCTTCCACCTTGTAAATCACTTTGCCCGTGCCATCCAGGACTTCCAGACGCGGCGAGATCGGAGTGAATACTCCGTCAACCTCTGCCACACCACCTGGAGCTATGCGCACCCTGGCAGCCTGCTCGTAATTCACACCGCGTTGTTCATTCAGGCCCCAGACGAATCGCTTGTCGCTCGCGCGATAAACACACAGATTGTTGTCGGCCTGGTGGATGAGATAAAACGTAAATCCCGGTGAACGATACTCGACGCCTTGCTGCAATGTTATGCCTGATACCAGAGGAAGATTGTATTCCGAAACGCCCTCAGGAAGTTCGCCTAAGCCTTCAAACGTCATCATGGGTACGCCGTAAGGCGTAAGAGTAAGCACCTGGCCTTCAATCGGATCGCACAATCCGTCATCGTTTTCGGGTCCTGTGGCCTGAATGCTCCAAATGACCTTTCCGGCGGCGTTCAGTACTTCGAACCGACCTGCTTCCGTGACGCGAGCGCGAGCCGCTTCTTTGTGATTGACCCCGGGCCTGTCGCCGAGCCCCCACAACCGTTTGCCACCCTTTGTCGAGACCCAAAGCTTGTCGCCAACCGGGTCGTCAGGCAGGAAGACCAGAAACTTGCTGCCGTCGGGCGTGTAATAGACAGTGCCCGGAGCCAGCTCGCCGGCAGCCAGGGGCAGTTTTCCAGGGGGTTGAGCCTTCGCAGCCGGCAAAGCCACCGTGAATGCCAACAACAAAACAAGAGTCAGGGATTTCAGATTCATGGTTATGCCCGGTTAATCTTTCAGAAGTGGATTAGAGACAACACTGCCCGATTCCTTTGTTTGTTGGCTGAGCCAGTGTCGAATCACGTCAGCGATGGGAACCGTGAAATTCGGCGGACGCCATTCCGTTGTCTTTCCAAGTGCGTCACCTCACGCTGAAACGAACTCACCGATGCGACGGCGGTTCGCAGCCAGGGGTCGTCTCTAACAGTTCAATGGTCAAAAAAAACGGAACCCCGACAGGTTGCGCTGAAAATTCCGTCGATTTTCCGGAACTCACTTGTCTTCTTGCCCACCAGTTATGACGAAGGATGTATTGTCATTGGTGTTTTCCTCCGGAGCGCGATCCGAAATAGGACGAGCATCAGGTGCTTGGCGAAGATTTTGCGAATTACTTTGAAGAGACGTTGGAATCCCGTTCCCGCAGCTTCAAAACGAAGGACGTTCCGACGGCCAGACAGGTCGACGGCTTCTGCTCGAATCTCTGTAATTTGCTGCAAAAGTGCCGTTTTCACGTCCGATTGGTAGTTTGACATTGATGAACTGGTCAGACTTTTGGTTCCATTCGCGACACTCAGTGGGCCTTGAGTAGTGAACAGAAAGTCCGTCACAGGCTGGATCGATCAGCTTTCCGATGGAAATCAGCAGGCAGCTGAAGAGCTTTGGCAACACGTCTGCCTGCGACTGCAGGAGTTCGCTCGGCAGAAGCTCGATGCCAAAACTCGTCGTCGCTATGACGAAAACGATGCCGCCAACAGTGCATTCCACAGTCTGTGTCGGGGCCTGACAGAGGGCCGTATCGAAGCCGAAAATCGCGACGCGTTGTGGGGCCTGCTGGCCGTGATTACCTCGCGAAAGATCTCAGCCCAGCGGCGATATCTGAATCGCCGGAAGCGTGGGGGCGGGGCTGAGCGGGGAGAATCTGTCTTCGCAGACTTCGGTGACGCGGGAATCAATGCCATCAGCGATGGCCAGCCCACGCCGGATATGTTGGCTGAAGTTTCCGAAAGCTGCGCCCAGCTGCTCAATACGCTCCCGGATGACATCATGAAACAAATCGTGCTGCTGAAATTTGACGGCGCCACCAATGGCGACGCAGCAGAAGCGATGAACTGCACTCGCCGGACCATCGAACGAAAACTGGAACGCATCCGCCGCATCTGGGTCGAAGCGGGATTGCATGACGGTGAGTTGTAGACACGGTGAACACGGCCAACATCGATCGACCTCGTTGAACCCGAGACCCACAGGCCACGCTGTGTCGAATGAGCCGCGGGAGCGTCAGGATCTGTCGGTTCCGGGTGAAGAGACGCAATTCTGAGGCAATAACTGTCGGAGTTTTCCGCTGATTGAACATTAACGGAATGAAAGAACTCAATTCGATGTGAATCTCATGAATGACCCCTCGATCAGGAATCCGGAATACCAGCCGCTCACGGATCAGCAACTCGCCGAAATGGACGAGCTGTGTGATCGGTTCGATCGAGAGTTGATGAACGGCGATGGTCCGCGGATTGAGGAGTTTCTGGCGGATGCTCCGCAGGCGGCTCGGGATGGGCTGCTGGCGGAAATGCTGGCGATGGAGGTTGAGTATCGGGCTCAGCAGGGCGAAGCGCCTCGGAAAGACGAATACCTACGGCGATTTCCGGAACAGCCAGGCGTCATCGTCGGCGTGTTTGCTCGAGATGCCAAGACGCTGTTTTCGAGTGAGGCCACGGTCGCGATTCAGGCTGGCATGGCGCCGGAGGTGGCGAACTTCAGGCTGATCAAAGAGATCGGCCGCGGGGGCATGGGGGTCGTTTGGCTGGCCGAGCAGGATGAGCCGGTTAAGCGTCGGGTGGCTCTGAAGCTGATTCGATCGGAGCTGCCGGCGAACGATGTGCTCGCCCGGTTCGAGGCCGAAAAGCAGGCGTTGGCGATGATGGATCATCCCAACATCGCTCGCGTGCTGGATGCCGGCACGACCGACGACGGCCGACCGTACTTTGTGATGGAGCTGGTCGATGGCGTCCCGATCACGCAGTATTGCGATGAGAACAAGCTGAGTGTGGACGAGCGGCTGAAGCTGTTTGTGTCGGTTTGCAAAGCTGTGCAGCACGCTCATCAGAAGGGCATCGTGCATCGCGATCTGAAGCCATCGAACGTGATGGTCACGGTGATTGATGGCGAAGCGGTTCCGAAAGTTATCGACTTCGGTTTGGCAAAAGCCGTCGCACAGGATCTGCAGCTTTCCAACGTCACGATGCAGACGGAGTTCGGCAAGATCGTCGGCACGGTGCAGTACATGTCGCCCGAGCAGGCGGAATTGAAAGGCCCGAACGCGGAAGACATCGACACTCGCACCGACGTCTATTCGCTGGGCGTCATGTTATACGAACTGCTGACGGGTTCGACGCCCCTAGATGAAGAGACACTGGCGCAGAACGCGCTGCTGAAAGTTCTGCAGATCATTCGCGAACAGGATCCGCCGCGGCCCAGCAACCGCTTGAGTTCCTCATCGCACGATGTGAATACGGCCGTCAGCGATTTGCGGCGACTGCATCCCGGACGCCTGCGGCAACTGCTGCGCGGCGAACTGGACTGGGTCGTGATGAAGTCGCTGGAGAAGGACCGCAGCCGCCGGTATCAGACTGCCAGCGATTTGGCTCAGGATCTGACGAATTATCTGACGGGCGAAGCCGTCACTGCTCGACCACCATCGACTTGGTATCAACTTCAGAAATTTGCACGTCGCAATCGCGGGCTGGTTGCCGCCACGATCCTGATCGGTCTCGCGTTGGTTGGCGGTATCATCGGCACGACGTACGGACTGATTCAGGCGAACGAGAAAACGGAACTGGCTCAGGATGAACAACGCAAAGCTCAACGCAACGAAGAGCGAGCACTTGACGCGGAACAACTGGCCGAACGGGAGGCACGGCGGGCTCGCGATTCCGAGGCGGCGGCGAAGTTCCAGTTAGCGAACGCTCGCTGGGATGCCAGACGCGTTTGGAATGCCCGCGATTTGCTGAGTGAGATCCCGCCGGAGTATCGCGACAACTTCGAATGGCATTTTTGCAACCGAGAGTTTGAGGGGAGTGACTTCACCTGTTACGGCCACACGATGCGGGTAGGAAGCGTGACCTTCAGCCCGGACGGCGCACGAATCGCGACGGGCAGTGATGATGGAACGATCAGGCTTTGGGATGCCGCCACGGGACAGGAACTCGCGACGCTGTCGCCGAATCAGGGCCGCGTGAATGCTGTTGTGTTCAGTTCGGATGGAACTCGCATCGCATCCGCGGGCCGCGACAGGACGATCAGAATTCTGGACGCGCAGGCGGGGCAAGTGATTGCAACGCTGGAAGGTCACGAGAATTACGTTGTCGCGGTCGCGTTTACGCCCGACGGTCGACAACTGATTTCCGTGGATCTCGCCGCCGTTGTCCGACGGTGGGACGCGGACTCGGGGACGGAGGTCGCGACGTTCAGAATCGGGGAATCGATCGAGAACGTTGCGTTCAGTCCCGACGTAAAACGCATTGTCTCCTGTGTGAACTCAGGCATCAGTGTTTGGAGCGCGAACACGGGAGAGCAACTCGCACATCGTGACTATGCTCTGCCGTGGGCACGAAGCGTTGCCTTCAGCCCCGATGGTTCGCGGATCGCGGCGGCAGGTTACGGTGTGGTCACACTTTGGAACGACGGACTCACGCGGCAACTCGGGAGCGGCAACGGCAAAGTAGGCTGGATTCGCGACCTGAGCTTCAGCCCGGATGGTGCTCGAATTGCATCGGCGGGCGAAATTGACGGGCTGATTCAAATCTGGGACGCTCGTTCGGGAGCGGAAGTCATGGCGTTGGTGGGACATGACTACAATGTGGCCGGAGTTGCCTTCAGTCCGGACGGCTCGCGTCTTGCATCTGTCGCCGCCGACAGGACACTCCGGCTGTGGGACGCTCGCACCGGACAAAAAGCGATTTCGATTCAGGCACACGGCGGAAAGGTTTACAGTCTGGCGTTCAGCTACGATGGCGAACGTCTCGCGTCGGCCAGTCAGGATGGAATGTTCAAGTTGTGGAACGTCGACACACTGACGGAAATTGCTGTCGTCAATGGAACCGACCATCGGCCGCAGGAAGCTCGTTGTGTGGCCTTCAGTCCGAACGATGCGTACGTTGCTTTCGGCGGTGCCGACCACTGCGTGAAACTGCTGGAAGGAAAAACGGGCGCGGAACTGCGATCGTTTCCCGGGCATGAAAGCTGGATCTGCGGAATCGCTTTCGCCCCGGACAACCAACGTCTGGTGTCGGCAGGCGAGGACCAATCGGTTAGGTTGTGGGACATCGAATCCGGTGAAGAGATCGCGACATTGATCGGACACACGGGGCGAGTGAACAGCGTCTCGTTCAATCCCGAAGGCACGCACATTGTTTCCGGCAGTCAGGATGGAACCATCAAACTATGGGATGCCGAATCGGGGCAGGAAATCTGGTCTCGGGATCCGAATGGGGTCCACGTGTTTGATGTTGGATTCAGCCCCAATGGCAAGCAGATCGCATCGGCCAGTGATGATCAGATCGTTCGGCTGTGGGACGTTGAATCCGGCAGACTGGTCGCGGAGCTAAGCGGGCATGCCTCGGGAGTGATGGGCGTTGTGTTCAGTCCGGACGGAAAGCGAATAGCGTCGAGCGGGTATGACAATACCCTGAAAATCTGGGACGCGCAGTCGAAGCAGGAGCTGATCTCCGTCCCGACGAGAAACCAGGGAGAAATGAATGTCGCCGGCGGTCAGGTCCACAACTTTTGCGGTGTCGCCTTCAGTCCGGATGGTCGTCGAATCGCCGCGGGCATGGACAACGGCATCATCAGGTTTCTGGATGCACCCACCGAGCAGGAAGTGTTCACCCTGCGAGGCCATACCGACTCGGTCACAACAGGAACTTTCAGCACCGATGGTCTGCGAATCTATACCACGTCCGAAAATGAAAAACTGTGCTGGGATCTGGTCACTCGGAAAGTTATTCCGCACACCGAATGGAATCCGCCAGACACGCAGAGGCACGTTTCTCCCGACGGACGCTGGCTGATCGACCGCAACGGCAACAACCTGATTCTGGTCGATCGCGAATTCAAAAACACGCCGTCGGAGAAGCGTTTTCGTGCGTTGAAAGCTCGCTTCGATCCGACGTGGCATCAGGAACAGGCACGCGCCGCCGATGCCGCAAAAAACTGGTACGCGGCGACGTTCCATTTCGCTCTGCTTTTGCAGCACGATCCCGAACAACTGTCGTATCACGATGGTCTGCAAAGGGCGTTTCACGAACTTCAATCGCAGTTCGAACAGGAAGGACGCGACATCGGACTTCATTTGGCGACGTCTATCAAAGAAGCTGTCGCGGTCTTGCCGGTTGACGAACGAGCCAACTCGGGCTTTGAACGACCACGAATTCGGACACGCGGGTTTGAATTCCGTTCGACGATTCCGGGCTGGAAGTCCACGTGTGATCTGTTCGAAATCTGGTCCAGCGGTTTCCTCGACATCGAAGCGTACGAGGGCGATCAATTCATCGAACTGAACGCAAGGGATGAAGGAACTCTGTATCGGGAGTTGACGACGGTTGAACACGACGCGGCCATCGAATTCTCGTTCGCTCATCGCGGCCGCAACGGCGACGACACACTGAAACTGACCATCACCGATCTGGGTGCTGACAACGCGGAAGGCGGCGGCGACGATACCGAGTTGTTTTCCAAAGACTACACGACCGGCAAGGAGGCGTGGTCTGTCTATGACAGCTCAGCCGAAGCCCCGATCAAAGCGTTAGGCAACAAAGTGCGGTTCGCCTTCACCGCCGTTCACGCCACCGGCGGACGAGGCCCCGACAACACCGAAGGCAACTTTCTGGACGCGGCCGAATTCGGTGTCGGAGTCGTGTCCGCTCGGCGCTAAGCCAACGGGATTTGGTTCTGTGACGACGTTCAGTCCTTGTCAGAGGTGCCCGCTGATCTGGAGGTGCCTGTGTTGGCGAATCCTGGTGTGACGATTCTTAGGTTTTGACCACGACATACTGCATACTGCTGTTGCCGGCATTCAGCTCGGGAAATGGACGCAAGTTCGGTCGAAGACGCGTATCTCAGGTGATGCTGATCGGTCCAATTTTCGGATTTTGCGGAGTTTTAGTGCCCGATTTTGTCGGAGAAAGGTTGCTTTTGGTCATCACACTGTGGATAGCAATATTTCTGATTTTTTCCACTCCGCCATGACTCGCCTGAGGCTAATCCTTTGCTGCGAACATCCTTCCTGAAGAATCTGTTTTGCCCCGTCTCTCGTCAACGAAGATCAAATCGCCGTTCTCGCCAGTCTGAGCAGCGTCGCATCCGGAGTCACTCGGGCGTTGAGCGGCTGGAGAACAAGGCACTGCTGTCCGGTGTCTCGATCATTGACGACGGCGACTCTGGATTTTCGAGGGACGGGGCCAATTGGTTCGTGGACAGCGCCGGGTTTGACGGTGACCAAACGATCAACACGTCGATGAGCATTGGTGACACTGCCCGCTGGACGTTTGACGTGGCCCCCGGGACATACACCGTATCAGCCACATGGTTTGCCGATTCCAACTTCCCTGAGGCCACCGACAGTCCGTTTAAGATTCTTGATGGTTCTACTCCTCTGTTGACTGTGGATCTCAATCAGACTCTCACTCCTGATGACTTCAATGATGCGGGCTCGGATTGGGAAACCATGGGAACGTTTTCCATTTCGAGCAACCAGCTCGTGGTGGAATTGAGCGATGATGCCAATGACCATGTTCTGGCCGATGCCATTCGCATCGAGCGGATTTTTGAAGAATTAACCATCAGTACGCCGCCAGGTGATGCCACGATCAATGTGACGCTGACGGGTCCGGACAGCGGAACCTATTCCGACGGCACAGACACCATCTCTTTTTTTTCCATCGAGCGACTGATCATTGACGGCGGGGCCGGAGATCAGGTCCTTCGCGTTGACCCTGCGGGATTTGCACTTCCCGGTGGGTTGATCTTCAACGGCGGCGATGGCGACGACCAGCTGATCGTTGACTTTGCGAGCGGCAATCCTGCGGGCAGTTCATTTGTGTTCAATGGAGGCGGGCAGGCGACAGCGAACGGAGACTCATTGACAATCACCGGAAGTACGTTCACAACACAGACACTGAACTACACACCACCGGGAGCAGACGGAAACAATGGTGACATTGATCTCGATGGAACCACAATTACCTATACCGGACTGGAGCCCATCATCGCTGGTGACTCAGCCGACACCATTCTGAATCTGCCAACCGGCGTCGACAACAACGCCACACTGCAGAACAGCACCAACGCGGGTGAAATTGAAATCATCGACAACGGCGCGACCTTTGAGAACACCGTCATTCCAAACCCGACCAGCAGCCTCACCGTCAACCTCGGCGATGGGAACGACACGCTGACCGTGACTGCACTGGACACAGGATTTGCCGCCTCACTGCAACTCAACGGCGGTGACGGCATTGATACCATTGATGCAAGGCTGTCCTCGACCGGTGTCACCATCAATGGCGGAAGCGACAGGGATATCGTCCATGGCAGCGAATTCGACGACACGCTCAACGGCGGCACTGGCGACGACGACCTGCTCGGCAATGGTGGCGACGACACGATCAACGGCGGATCAGGTGTTGACTTTCTCTTTGGCGGGATTGGTAACGACACTCTGAACGGTGAAGACGACGCTGATCTGATCAATGGTGAAGAAGGGGATGACACGCTCAACGGCGGCGGCGGCAATGACATTCTGAACGGCGACGCCGGAATGGACACAATTCTGGGTGGGATCGGGAACGACACCATTAACGGTGGCGATGACGCCGACACGATCAACGGCGGCCCGGGAGCGGACCTGCAGTTCGGTGACGACGGCGACGACACGTTTATCTGGAATAACGGCGACGGGCCAGACGACAACACCGGCGGAATCGGCACGGACACCTTCATCTTCAACGGTGCCGATGGAGCAGATGACGATCTGCAGTTGGTCGCAGGTCCTGGCGACGGTTCTCTGGTCGGTGCTGAATTCAATCTGGAACGGTTCACGCCCACGGCCTTCACCATCGAAGGTGCTGGGATCGAAGTTGTCCGGATCAATACCCTGGCCGGCGATGACCGGATCCGGGTTCAGCCGTCGACGAATCTGGACATCAACGTGGATGGAGGCGATCCGACCGTTGCTCCGGTGATACTCTGATCATTGACCCGACCGGAACCACTGGTGGGACGAACACGCCGACGGGCACCGATAGCGGACAATTGACCTTTACGTCTGCTCACCAGCCGAGTGGCTGTCCATTTCCACGAGGAAACTGGGGTTTTGGTGGATCTGGAGGTTTGGTAGATATGGTTTCATGGATGGAGCTACAGAACAACCGAGTTACTCAGATTTGGCTGCCTGTCCGGTTGTTGCAGATTGAGCTGGCTGCATTGCGGGCGGAAAACCTGCAGCTGAAGAAGCGTGAGGAGCTGGAAAAGAAGAATCCGACGCGGCGGCTCAAAGAGTCGTATTCCGCAAGAGCTGAGGAAAAGCGACGGAAGGATGCGGAGAATTCCGGCAAGCCGAAAACGCATGGAGCCAGTGGCGACCAGCAGGCCTCCGAACGACGGGGCCGAATTTCGAATCAGGACAAGATCGACAGAGCTGACCATTACGAAATTATTCTTCCGGTCGGATTCGAGCAGCATCAGTGTCATCCGGGCATCGAACGTCCGGTCTGGAGGATTCGCGATGGGAAGGCGACGCTCGTCGTTTATGAAATCTGGCGGGGACCGAACGGCGAAGTCGGAGAAATCGATGGCGTGCTTCCGCTGTCTGAATTCGGATTTGAGATTCATGTCACGGTCGCCTTCATGGTGTCCATGGTCGGGCTGTCGATGGACAAAGTCTGCAGCCTGCTGAAGTTCTTCTGGCAACTGGATCTTTCGAAGTCACAGGCCGATGCCTTGTTGAATCAGCTGTCGCGGCAGTGGGAGAAAGAATTTGAATCCTTGTGCCAGCTGATCGCCGTCAGTGCCGTGGTTCATGCTGACGAAACGAGCTGGAGCCTGAATTCTGTCTGGGCGTTTCTGTCCGAGAAGGCTCGCGTGCTGGTGTTTGGCTGCCGCAAAGACGGCGACACACTGGCTCACCTGTTTCCGAAGGACAGCTTCGCGGGGATCCTGCTGAGCGATGATGCGGCGGTGTATCAGGGATTCACGCTGGCTCAGAAATGCTGGGCTCATCTGATTCGCAAAGCCATTCGCTTCACTCTGCTGCAGCCCGACAATGTTGAGTACCGGCAGTTTCTGGACGGCCTGATGGAAGTCTTCACCCGAGCCAAACGAGCTGCCGCCGATCAGCGTCTGAAAGAAGCCGGTCGCCGAGCCCGAGTCTCGGAACTGTTTGATGCTGTCTGCGAACTTTGCTTTGACCGCTGCGGCGATGAGAACTGCCAGCCGAAACCCGACGACGAAACGGATCGCGAATTCCATAACCTTGTGCATGAAGTCGCACGGCTTGCGTGCGACGAAGAGCTGTTGACATTCGTCCTTCATCCGGAAGCTGATGCCACGAACAACGAAGCAGAACGCAGCCTTCGCGGCTCACAGACCGCCGAACCGGCCGCACAAGTAAAACACTCAGCGGTGCTCGACGGCGAACGATCCTGATCAGCGTGCTGGAATCACTCAAACTGCATCTTGCGGACTTCCATCTGGGCGCAGTCCTTGCGGAAGTTCAGTCATGGTGGCATGACGGCGAAAGCCTCTTCCGCCGCATGGCCCGTCAAAACGGACTCGACCCGCCCACAGATTCCCGACTCGACAAACTCGTCCCACTCCCAATCCCCGCCTGATCAACCACCCGCACTGAAGTTCTGCGCGGAAATGGACAGCTACCCAGCCGATCACCTACGCTTCCATTGAGAACATAGACTTGCTGAGTGTCAGCATCGCTGATGCACCGAATGTGACCGAAGGTGGTATGGCGACGTTTACTGTCACGCTCAGCCACGCACCGACTTCGGATGTGACGGTTGATTACGCAGCCGCCGCCGGAACGGCCGCTTTGACCGACGACTTTGACATCACCACCGGCACACTGACATTCACACCGACTGGCCCGCTGACTCAGCAGATTACCGTTCAGACTGTCGACGACGCACTCAATGAGAACGATGAAACATTCACGGTCACCCTGAGCAACCCCGCCAATGTGGTGCTGGCAGTGGGAGCCGATCAGGGGCAAGCGACAATTAACGACAACGACCCGGCTCCGGAGGTCAATGTTTCCCACGCCGGAAATGTCACGGAAGGTCAGGACGCTGTGTTCACGGTCTCGTTGAGTGCCGCATCGGGCCGAGTGGTGACTGTCCGGACTGAATACGACCTTCATGGCAGGTACGGCCACCGATCCGGACGACTACACCGGAATTACCAGCCAGTCGCTGACTTTCAATCCGGGAGAAACCACCAAGCAGGTGTCCGTCCCAACCATCGTCGATTCCTGGTAGAAGGCGACGAAACGTTCTTCCTGTCCATCGTTTCGGGTACTAACGCTTTTCTGGGTGCCCAGGTCGACGGGCTGGCAGCGATTTACGATCCTGCCAGACTCAGCATCGCCAATGTGTCGATGCTGGAAGGCAGTTCCGGCACCACGTCGTTTACCTTTGATGTCACGCTGGACACAGCTCTCGGCAACGATGTCACCTTCGATTTCTCCACCGTGGACGACACGGCAACCGCTGGCAGCGACTTCACCGCAACGTCCGGTTCCGGCACGATTACCGCCGGTTCCACCAGCACCACGATTACCGTTGATGTCACCGGCGACACGACCGTTGAAGCGGACGAACAGTTCTTTGTGGATCTGTCGAATGTGAATGCGGGCGGGCTGGATGTGAGTCTGGCGTCCATCACCGAAGTGGGTTTCTTAGACACGTCGGGCTTGGCCTATGGTGTTCAGGTGATCGGCAGCACGGCCTATGTCGCAGATGGTTTGAGCGGTTTGCGGGTGCTGGACGTGAGCGACCCGGCCAGCATCACCGAGCTGGGTATCTTCGACACGCCGGGCCAAGCCTATGGTGTTCAGGTGATCGGCAGCACGGCCTATGTCGCAGATGGAAACAGCGGTCTGCGGGTGCTGGACGTGAATTTCACCAGCCGAGCCACCGGCACGATTCAGAATGACGATTCCGCCACGCTGAGCATTGGCAACGTATCGATGCCGGAAGGCAGTTCGGGCACGACGACGTTCACGTTTGACGTGACTCTGGATGCACCAGTGGCGAATGACGTGACCTTGATTTTGCCACGGTGGCCGACACCGCAACCGAAGGCAGCGACTTCACCGCAGTGATGGCTAGCGGCACAATCACGGCAGGTTCCACCAGCACCACGATCACGGTTGATGTCACCGGGGACACAACCGTCGAAACGGACGAACAGTTCTTTGTGGATCTGTCGAACGTGAATGCGGGCGGACTGGATGTGAGTCTGGCGTCCATCACGGAAATGGGTTTCTTTGACACTCCGGGCGATGCCCGGAGTGTTCAGGTGATCGGCAGCACGGCCTATGTCGCAGATCGTGCGAGCGGTCTGCGGGTGCTGAACGTCAGCAACCCGGCCAGCATGACCGAACTGGGTTTCTTCGACACGCCGAGCTTTGCCTACAGTGTTCAGGTAATCGGCAGCACGGCCTATGTCGCAGATTCTGGCAGCGGTCTGCGGGTGCTGGACGTCAGTAATCCGGCCAGCATCACCGAGCTGGGTTTCTTTGCCACGCCGGACTCAGCCAATAGTGTTCAGGTGATCGGCAGCACGGCCTATGTCGCAGATGGTTTCAGCGGTCTGCGGGTGCTGGACGTCAGCAACCCGGCCACCATCACCGAACTGAGTTTCTTCGACACGCCGGACATCGCCTTCAGTGTTCAGGTGATCGGCAGCACGGCCTATGTCGCCGATGGTTTCAGCGGTCTGCGGGTGCTGGACGTGAATCTCAACAATCGAGGCACCGGCACGATTCAGAATGACGATTCCGCCACGCTGAGCATCTCGAACGTGACGATGCCGGAAGGCAATTCGGGCACGACGACGTTCACGTTTGACGTGACTCTGGATGCTGCGGTGGCGAATGACGTGACGTTTGATTTTGCCACCGTGGCCGACACCGCGACCGAGGGCAGCGATTTCTTTGCAGCCAACAGCAGCGGCTCAATCACGGCCGGTTCCACCAGCACCACCATCACCGTGGATGTCACCGGCGACACAACCGTCGAAGCGGACGAACATTTCTTTGTGGGTCTGTCCAACCTGAATGCGGGCGGATTGAGCGTGCAGTTCCCGGAGCGGCTGCCACAGCGCAAGCCACGGGCACGATTCAGAATGACGATTCCGCCACGCTGAGCATCAGCAACGTATCGATGCCGGAAGGCAATGCGGGCACGACGACGTTTACGTTTGACGTGACTCTGGATGCTGCGGTGGCGAATGACGTGACGTTTGATTTCGCTACGGTGGCCGATACCGCAACTGCGGGCAGTGACTTCACCGCAGCCAACAGCAGCGGCACAATCACGGCAGGTTCCACCAGCACCACCATCACCGTGGATGTCACCGGGGACACAACCGTCGAAACGGACGAACAGTTCTTTGTGGATCTGTCGAATGTGAATGCGGGCGGGCTGGATGTGAGTCTGGCGTCCATCACCGAACTGGGATTCTTCGACACGCCGGTCCAGGCCCTTAGTGTTCAGGTGATCGGCAGCACGGCCTATGTCGCAGATCGTTTGGAAGGTCTGCGGGTGCTGGACGTCAGCGACCCGGCGGCATCACCGAGCTGGGTTTCTTCGACACGCCGGAGAATGCCTTGAGTGTTCAGGTGATCGGCAGCACGGCCTATGTCGCCGATGGTGGGAGCGGTCTGCGGGTGCTGAACGTGAGCGCTGGCCAGCATCACCGGCTGGGTTTCTTCGACACGCCGGGCTTCGCCCAAGGCGTTCAGGTGATCGGCAGCACGGCCTATGTCGCAGATGGTGTCAGCGGTCTGCGGGTGCTGGACGTCAGCGACCGGCGTCCATCGAGCTGGGTTTCTTCGCCACGCCGGGCATCGCCTATGGTGTTGAGGTGATCGGCGGCACGGCCTATGTCGCAGATTATTCCGGTCTGCGGGTGCTGGACGTGAGCGACCCGGCGAACATCACCGAACTGGGTTTCTTCGACACGCCGGGCTTCGCCTTAAGTGTTCAGGTGATCGGCGGCACGGCCTATGTCGCAGATCTTGCGAGCGGTCTGCGGGTGCTGGACGTGGGCGCCCCGGCCAGCATCACCGAGCTGGGTTTCTTCGACACGCCGGGCTTCGCCTATGATGTTCAGGTGATCGACAGCACGGCCTATGTCGCAGATGGTTCCGAAGGTCTGCGGGTGCTGGATGAGCGACCCGGCCACCATCACCGGAGAAACCTGTCGCCTTACAGGATTTCCGACGTCGACATTCAACGTCGTAAGGTATTGCACGACAATAAACTGTTCAATCTGATCTTGCGTTGGTAAGCCGGTTTACGCGATATTTCTCCAGATGCCGGACGCAGAATTAATCAAGACGATTCATACCAAGTTTATCGCGGTTCTCACAGAGCTGAATGAGCGAGGGACTCGTCGCTGGGCGGCGGCGGAGGCGATGGCGATCGGACGGGGCGGAATCTCGGCTGTTGCGAAGGCCACCGGTCTCTCTCGCGTCACAATCCGCAAGGGGATCGCCGAGTTGTCTTCTGAACCCGTGTCGTCTGATCGGCAGCGGCGACCGGGGGCGGGCAGAAAAGCCAGAGAGTCAGAGCAGCCGGGCCTGATCGCGGCACTGGAAAAATTGGTTGATTCCGGGACACGGGGCGATCCGGAGTCACCACTCAAGTGGACCATCAAGAGCACTCGTGCAATCACCAGAGAGCTTCGACGGCAGAAATTCTCCGTAGGTAGTACGAAGGTTGGCGAACTACTGAAGGCACGTGGGTACAGCCTGCAGGCCAATCGGAAAACAATTGAAGGCAAACAACATCCCGATCGCAACGCACAATTTGAGTTCATTGCCAAACGTGTTCGACAGCAGGCGAAAAAGTCAGAACCATCCATCTCTGTTGATACGAAAAAGAAGGAAGTGCTGGGAAACTTGAAGAATCCTGGCCGAGTCCTGCGTCACGCGAAGAACCCCGTTCGCGTTGAGACTCATGACTTTCCAAAGAAGGAATTGGGCAAGGCAGTTCCCTATGGCGTTTATGACCTGCAGAACAATGAAGGATTTGTCTGTGTCGGCATCAGCCATGACACAGCCCAGTTCGCGGTTGCTGCGATCGAACGCTGGTGGAAAAAACTTGGCCGCAAGCGCTTTCCAAATGCCACTCGTCTGCTGGTCACTGCAGACTGTGGAGGCAGCAATAGTCCACGCACTCGACTCTGGCGACTGGAGTTGCAGCGACTGGCCAACGCTACGGGCCTGATCATTGAAGTGTGTCACTTCCCACCCGGCACGAGCAAATGGAACAAGATCGAACATCGGCTGTTTTGCCACATCACTCGCAACTGGCAGGGCGTCCCGTTGGAAACGCTGGAGATTGTGATTAACCTGATCGCCAGCACACGCACCGAAACGGGCCTCGAAGTTCACGCCTATCTGGACGAAAAAGACTACTCGGATAGACTGAAGGTCACTGATGACCAACTTGCGGAAGTACAGATCGTCCGGAATAAGTTCCATGGTGAATGGAACTATGAAATCCAACCACAAAGATAACCGCTGTTTGGACAACTAATTTGCGTGCAACGCCTTAAGTGTTCAGGTGATCGGCAGCACGGCCAATGTCGCCGATGGTGTGAGCGGTCTGCGTGTGCTGGACGTGAATTTCACCAGTCGAGCCACCGGCACGATTCAGAATGATGATTCCGCCACGCTGAGCATCTCCAATGTGTCGATGCCGGAAGGCAATTCGGGCATCACGACGTTTACGTTTGACGTGACTCTGGATGCCGCGGCGGCGAATGACGTGACGTTTGATTTCGCCACGGTGGCCGATACCGCGACTGAGGGCAGCGACTTCACTGCAGCCACCGGCAGCGGCACAATCACGGCCGGTTCCACCAGCACCACGATCACGGTGGATGTCACCGGCGACACAACGGTCGAGCTGGACGAACAGTTCTTTGTGGATCTGTCCAACCTGAATGCCGGCGGACTCAGCGTGCAGTTCCCGGCAGCCGCCACCACGGCCCGAGGCACCGGCACCATTCAGAATGATGAGACGTCGCTGGCGATTGCAGCGACGGACGCAGATAAGGTCGAAGGTGACAGTGGCCTGACAGCCTTTACGTTCACGGTCACAAGGACGGGATCAGATGTCACTTCAGTGGACTACGCCGTCTCTGCAGCGGCATCCGACCCGGCCAATGCTGAAGATTTTGAAGGCGGAGTGTTCGCCACGGGAACGGTCGCCTTTTCCGCGACGGACGGGGCCACGAAGGTGATCACGGTGAACGTCAACGGCGACATCGACTTCGAAGCAAACGAAGGGTTCGTGGTGACGCTGTCAAACCCAACGGGTGGAGCAACGATTACCACGGCTGAAGCGAGTGGCACGATTCAGAATGATGAGATTACTCCGCCCAATGTTACCAGTCCGACCGGCAGTTCGTCCGAGCGTCGCCCGACCATCACGTGGGACGCCTATGCCGATGCAACTTCCTACGAAGTGAAGCTGGAACTTCTGGAAACCGATTCAGACACAGTGATCTTCACCGACACCACGACCAGTACCAGTTTTGCTCTGCCAGCAGGCGTCGCGGACCTGGGAATTGGGCGGTACCGAGCAAGCGTGCGTGCGACCGTACCGGCCGGAACAACGGCATGGGGAACCACCAGGTTTGACGTCAGTCTTGCCACGGCTGTCACCGGCCTGCCGTTCCGTGGATCAGACCGAACTCCCGAGATCACATGGACGCAGGTTCCGGGAGCAACCGGATACCGAGTGCACCTGCGAAACTCAACAGCCGGTACGGCGGTCGTCAGCGAAGCTGTCTCAGGAACAAGTTTCACTCCGACCAGTGACCTTGAATTCGGCGTTCACCAGATCTGGGTGCAGCCGATCGGGCCGAAGAACTATCCGGCTCAGTGGTCTTTGGTTGAGAAATACTACATCGGGCCATCGCTGCTGACTCAGACAGTGGACACGTTTGACCGTCGCCCGACGTTCTCCTGGACATCAATGCCCGACATCGACAGTTATCGCCTGTTTGTGAGAGTTGGCAGCACGGTTGTGATTGACGAACCGGGGATCACGGGGACGTCGTTTACTCCGACAGCGGATCTTCCGGTTGGAAATGTTCGCTGGTGGATCCAGCCGACTCACACAAGTGGCCGCACCGGTGCATGGAGCCTGTCGGGAACATATTTCAGCTATGGGCGTCCCACCGTGACGGGGCCGACCGGAACAACAACGGAATCCCGCCCTTCCATCACATGGAATCCTGTGGAAGGAGCGGGCACATACGAGGTCTATCTGCTGAACACAGATGGGGCGGGACTGCAGCAGCGAATTGCCGGAGTGACCGGTACCAGCCTGATGTCAGTTCCCGTTCCCAACGGAAACTACCGTGTGTGGACCAAGGCATGGAAGAGCGATGGAACTCCGGGCTTCTGGAGTCGCCCCTTTAACTTTGTCGTCAATGCCGCGAACACCGGTCCAGCCATTACATCTGTTGTCGGTGACAGGTCGACATTCGACACGACGCCGACTCTGTCGTGGACCGCGACAGGAGCATCCAGCTTCGAGCTCTACCTGACCAACGGCACAGAAGAACGCACAGAAACGGTGACGACTACGTCATGGACTCCAGCAACTCCGTTGACGGAGGGAATCTGGTCATGGTGGGTTCAGGCAAAAGACAGCAGTGGAACCGCAGGCCGGTGGTCGGCTCGCCAAACCGTCGACGTTTCCGGACGTCCGGTCATTTTGGGACCAACCGGGTCCACGACCGACACGACTCCGACAATCACCTGGACAGCCGTTACTGGTGCCAGCCGTTACAGCTTTGTCCTGGATAACCTGACGACCGGACAGGAATCGATCATCCGGGATGACAACGTTTCCGGCAACAGCTTCACAACGACAACTCTGGCCACGGGCACTTACCGAGCATGGGTTCGAGCTGTCAATGCTGATACCAGTCAGCCGGGTCCCTGGAGCCTGAACGTTCAGTTCGTCGTGGCCGACCTTCAGAATTCCGAAGAATCCGCGATACCAGATTCGTTCCTGGTCAGGCTGGGCGAAGAACTGTTGACGCCTGAGAAGGCCGCGGAAGCCACACCGTCACCGGGTGTTGTTTCGCAGTCTGAGGTTGAGGTCCGGACCGTACGGCCGGTTGCATCGGCAGACGACGTTTCCGCCGTCCACAAGTCGGCAGAGACGCTGTCGGATGCAGAAATTGACCGACTCATGGAGCAGGCGGAACTGATGGATGTGCTGCTCACCTGACGTGGCGTGTGTTCGTACCCCTTCGAGCCGGCGCTCGGAAACGCAACTCTGTCTGAGAGAACAGATGCGCACGGTGTGTGCGCATCTGTTCTATCGACGAGTCCAGCGGGGATCGTGCCCATACCCGGTTCGGTCTGAGCTCGGAAAGACAGCAGCGCTGCTCAAAAAGGGTTCCGGCTTCGTGACACGATGCGGATCATGAACAGGCTGGATGTCACCAGACCCGCTGCCTTTGTCTCACGCTGGCCGCGCACGCAGATCTTCGTCACGGCACAATCGCCTGTGCGGAACGGTCTTCGATGATGAAGTGGCCGAGTGGGTGGTTGTCGGGGTTGCTGATCATCCACACGGCTCCCGGGCGCGTTTGCTGGCTCTGTTGACTGCCGGGTGCGATGTCGGCGTAGTGGATCGGTTCGCCTGATCGATTCATCCAGAACAGCTTCACGCTTTGTTCTGAATGATTGATAAAAAAGACATCGAACGGGCTTCCATCCGGCTTTGAAGGCGGGGCTGATGTTGCATCGGCGGGATGCCATGACAGTTTCGGGAGCGATGCGACAAGGGGAGCAGGCTTGTTCGCGAATGTTGCGGGCGCCATTGCTCTGAGTTGCGACAGCCGATCAGCGTGTTGCACCCTGCCTGCCAGGTTGGTCCACTCGAATGGATCATTCTGAATGTCGTACAGTTCTTCGTCGCCGTTGGCGTATCGGAGATATCGCCAGCCGTTGGAGCTTAGGCCGAAGGAGCCCGGATCAGCCAGAAAGGTGACTGCCGCGTGAGGCCATTCTGCGGCCGGATCAGCCAGCAGCGGCAGCAGGCTTGCACCATCATGATGCGGTTCTGCCGGCAGGCCGCACAGTTCCAGGAGCGTCGGAAAGATGCTGACCAGGCTGACAGAGCGATCACACGTCGTCGGCCGTGTTCCGTTCTTCAGACCGATGCAGCCGGATGGAACTCGAACGATCAGCGGAACTCGCGAACAGCAGCGCCAGGCCGTAAACTTTTGCCAGTGTTCCTTTTCGCCCAGATGCCAGCCGTGATCAGATGTCAGCAGGACGATCGTGTTGCCCGCATTCGGTCCTGCTTCCAGTGCCTGGAGAACTCGCCCCAGCATCGCATCGGCGAAGTGAATTGAGGCAAGGTAACTCTGGACAGCCTGCTTCCACTGGCCGTGTTTCTGAATGTGTTCGAAGTATCGATTGGGTCCGCGACGTTTGCCTTCCGGCGGCAGGTCGTCCAGGTCGTCGGCTCGATAGCCTGGCGGCAATTGAATCGATTCCAGCGGAAACGGTTCGAAATAGGTTTTCGGAACGAACCACGGTTCATGCGGACGATAGATGCCGCACGCCAGAAAGAACGGTTGGGTGTGTTTCGTCCGCAGCTGCTCACCAACGAACTGCGACACAAGGTAATCGCCTCCGAATTTTTCATCAGTCGCATCCAGGGCGGCCCAGTCGGTTTCAACGTATTGCCAGGGACCTCCGCGAGGCAGGCTGACCGGGCGTTTTTCGGGGGACAACGTTCGTGGAAACGGATTTTCTGACTTCGCTTCGGGGAAGTAGTGGTCCCAGGAATCTGCGTCGATGAAGTAATGCAGCAGCTTGCCTGATCCGGTTGACTGATAGCCGTGTCGGGAAAACGTCTTCGGGATCAGTTCCGCGTCCGGCAGAACATCTCGCATCCGCTGTCCGTTGTCGTACAAACCCGATCGATGCGGCGACCTGCCGGTGAAGATGGCGGTTCGTGACGGATTGCAGGCCGGAGCCGCGCAATGAGCATTCGTGAACAGAACTCCGGATGCCGCGAGTCGATCCAGATGAGGCGTGAGTGTCTGCGGATGCCCGCCCATGCAGCCGATCCAGTCATTCAGATCGTCAATACAGATCAACAGGACGTTGGGACGAGTTTCCTCAGCTGCCAGCAGCGCAGAAGGCAGCCAACCAGCGAACAGCGATGAGAAACCGACAGCGAACATGAGCCGGAATGAGGCTTTCATCGGATGATTCCTGATTCTGTCCAGCGTCACTGACCCGGGCAGAGAACACATCGATTCACTGCGCCTTGATCATCGATTCGATGGCGAAGCTGACGATCGGCGCTGGATCATCCAGGCCATGGGGATGATGGTCCAGATCGGGGCGGCGATGTTCGATGATCGAGCCGCCCAGTTCCCGATACTTTGCGGCGAGAAGGTTGCCGTTGTCTTCCGGTGGGACAACTCCATCGGCCTGGTTGATCAGCGCGTAGATGGGGACACCGGCGTTTGCGAGAGGAGTCAATCGATCGAGCGGACCGTCGTGAAACCCGGCAACAGATTCCGTTGTCAGACCATAGGCTTTCAGGCACTTTTCCCAGTCGCCTTTTGAACCTTTGCCGGATGTGAGTCCGCCAGGCAAAGTTCCCCCAGGCCACGAGCGCATATTCATGACGGCGTTATCGACATAAATCCCGGCAACCTGATCGGGATGTGCCGATGCCCAGCGCATGACGATCAACCCGCCGCGGCTCATGCCTTCCAGCACGGGAGCTTTGTGAAAACCAAAGGTCTGCAGCTGAGCGTAGAAAGCGTTCCAGCGTTCGATGGCCTGATCGGAACCATACAGGTCCGCAACATCGCAATAGACAACGTGCCATCCCTGCTGCAGCATTCTGACGTCGAATTCAGGTCGGTGGCCCCAGAATCGAGCTCTCCAGACCCACGGAGTTCCGGGAGCGACTTCTTTCGGACAGGCCACGCGGCAGGGAACATTGTTCAGTGCAAACTGATACATCAGAAAACCATGGAAGTCACCTTTTTCGATTTTCAGATTTGCCGCGGCGGCCTGCTGAGCGAATTCAGTCGCGCGCCGGGGTTCGTGCTGCATTGCTGCCATTGCTGAGGCGAATCGTCTGCCGAGTTCGATCTGGCCGGCCGAAGCGTAATGGACGGTATCGTCAAGCAGCGGCAGGTGGTCGGTCGAAACCATGCGCATGCCGTCCGTGGCTTCATCGCAGTTCGAACGTTCATCCAGTCGCCACATTTGTTCGCGGATCTGTGGACGGTGAGTAAATCGGTCCAGCGCCGGTTCATGAGGCAGGACCTGTCCAAAGACCCACGGAACCAGGTCAATCTTCAGATCGTCGCTGACTCGTCGGCGCAGGTCTCGCAGGCTGGCTGCATAACGGCCGGCCGAGACTTCGTTCTTTGAATCCTGTTCGCCCTGCATCCACAGCACACCTCGAACAACCGGCATGTGCCCACCACCGCGCAACACTTCCATCGCCGCTTCACACATGCGCATCCAGTCCTGATAATGCCTGCCGCGATTTGGATCGTCCTGAGTCGTACCAGGGTAAAAGGTCGCTCGATGAGGGCCCGGCGGATCGCCGATCCATTGGCCGCCGTTCCAGCCGGCATCCAGTGGCTGACCGCTGCGATAGAACTTGATGATGTAGATGGGCTGCGTCTGCTTTGCATCACGCAGTGATTCTACGAAGCCGATCTCCGGGCCGAAGTTGCCGTCGCGACCCGAAAGTTTCGTTTTTCCCGGATGGAACAATTCGAACGTTGTCCCGTTCCAGTAAAACGTGTTTTCGACCGGCTTGCGGAACGAAGCGTCCAGATCGTCGACGCGTCCCGAGCCCTGCATGTTCGACTGGCCGGAGAGCAGATAAACATCGACATCATCACCACGTGAGACCATTGAGCCAAACGTGACGAACAGAAGCGCGACGACGGTGCTGACGGAAGGTTGTGTTCGAGTCATGAGCTGCGCTTTCAGACGATGAGACCGGACGTTAGCCGCCCGTATCGCTGCGAGAAGGAATCAACATCAGTTTCCTGGACCGCCGGAATTTCCGCTGCCGGAGTTGTTCTGCTCAGGCGGAGAGGAATCGGACGCTGATGTTAACGGCCGAGTCTTTCGAGCGATAATGGCGGTGCGGGTCAGCTTGGCGGGCAGGTGGGTCACGCTGAGTTTTCGAGTTGACACGTCACAGCCTTCCGATCGGATGACTTCGTGCATGCGGTGCAGTGGAATGTTGCGGTAGTGATATCGATGCGACACAAACCGGCCCGTCGGGCTTTCGTTCATTTCGATGTTGATCAGATAACCGCCGGGAGCCAGAAGCGCGACCAGATTCCTGAGGCTGTGTTCGATGTTATCGGCATAACCGACGACAGCACCCAGACAGACGATGTGGAAGGAATTCTGCGGCAGGGAATGAACCATTCCGTCCAGAGTCGTCACCTGAGCGGGATCTGAAACGTTGGAAACGGCGACGTCGATGCGAGCTCTGTCAATGTCTCGTTTTTCCGCATTGGCCAGCGTTGCTCGCAGAAAATTCGGTTCCAGGTCTGTGGCGTGCAGCCGAGCATCCGAAAATCGGTCCAGAAAATGCAGACCCAGCAGACCGGTTCCACAACCGACATCGAGAATTCTGCACTGCGCAGGCACTTCCAGAGGCACCGTCTGCAGAAACCGATCGATACCGCGTTCGTATCCCAGCAGCTTCATAAAGAAGTCGTAGGTGCTGCTGCTTTTGTAGAGTTTCGGGCTAATCATCGCGGGGCCTCCGTGTCGGAAGTTTAGAGGATTTTCCCTGCGATTTTGATTGTCGGAGCAGGACTTTCCACAGAATGTCGCTGTTGACGAGCTTTGGAAATGCCGTCAGAATCGAAAGCGGGAAACCGCTGGTTCACCGGAAATCCTGACCATGGCAGTGCCCAAACGCAAAGCTTGCTTCTGCCTGAAAAGAACGGGCTTTTGCAAAAAACTGGTTCAGGAGTTCCTCGCTGCCCCCCTGCGGTTTCAGGGGTGAATCTTTGTCCCGGCAGGATGCCAGGCATGTCGTTGAATTCGATGAATCTGCAGCAGCTGCTGGCCTGTGCCGCAGCGTCCGGCGAGTGGCGGGTTGTTCACTCATCACAGAACCTTGCCGAAGTCCAGGTGGGTTGCGTCACGGCCGACCATCGGACGGTCAGATGCGGGAGTCTGTTTGTTGCCGTTCGGGGAGCACGTCACGACGGCCATCGGTTTCTCGAATCAGCAGTGCTGGCGGGCGCTGCGGCTGTCGTCGTTGAACAGCCGCAGGATTTCTGCCCTGTTCCCCAGATCATCGTTCCCGATTCCTCACACGCCTTCGCGGCGCTGTGTATGGCTCGGCAGGTGGGAAGTCGCTGTCCGATCGTCACGGCAGGCATCACGGGAACCAACGGTAAGACGACTTCCACGTGGATGCTGAGATCCATTCTTCAGGCGGCCGGCCTTCGTTGCGGGCTGACGGGGACCATCGAAACATCAGACGGCGTTCGCAGCCAGCCGTCCCGAATGACAACACCTCCGGCCAACGACCTGGCTCAGCACATGAGTCAGCTGATGCAGCAGCAGGCGACTCATCATGTCATGGAAGTCAGCAGCCATGCTCTGGTTCAGCAGCGGTGCAGCGCGGTGAAGCTTTCCGCGGCCGCCGTCACGAACGTCACACAGGATCATTTCGATTACCACGGAAACGAAGATCGTTATCTGACGGCCAAGGGCCGGATTGCCGGTCTGCTGCATCCGGATGCTCCGCTGCTGCTGAATCTGGATGACCCTGGCTGCCGGAAGCTGCACGATCAACTGGCTGGCAGCGTTCGGCTCATCCCGATTGCTCTGAATCATCCGGATGCGGATCTGACGGCGGAAGTGCTTCACCACAGCCACCGATCGCAGCGCATTCGTCTGAGACTGGCACAGGGAGACGCTGATCTGCGCTTGCGACTGATTGGTCGGCACAATGTTTCCAATTGTCTGATTGCCGCGGGCCTGGCTGAACAGCTGGGCATTCGCCTGTCGGCGATTGTCGAGGGCCTGGAGTTACTGTCCTGTGTGCCGGGTCGTCTGGAACGAGTTGATGAAGGTCAGCCGTTTCAGGTTCTGGTTGACTATGCTCATACCCCGGATGCACTTGTTCACTGCCTTGAGACCATTCGCCGGTTTGTTCCCGGACGACTGCTGTGCGTGTTCGGAGCCGGTGGCGATCGGGATGTCTCGAAACGTCCACTGATGGGGCAGGCGGCTTCTGAAGCGGACTACTGCATTGTGACGAGTGATAATCCCCGGTCGGAAGATCCACTGCAGATCGCTCGGCAGATTGTGGCCGGCTTTCCGGCCGGGACGGAATTTGAAGTTGAGCCCGATCGACGATCGGCCATCCTGCGAGCCTTCGAACTGGCCGAGCCTGGTGATGTTGTACTGCTGGCTGGAAAAGGTCATGAAGGACTTCAGGAAATCGGAACTCAGCAGCTGGCTTTCGACGACCGGCTGGTTGCTCGCGAGCTGCTCCGGTTTCTGGAAATCAATCAGCACACTCTTCCTCTGCGACCGGCCTTCCACCTGCAGCGTTCGGCCTCGTGACACGGACCGGGCTCAGAGACATTTCGTGATCTGATTGGGAAGAATCCGAATACTGAAGCGTCGGTTTTCCGCGATTCCACGCCACGCCGAAAATCGGTCGGCCGAACGAATACTCAACCTTTTTCCGGTCCGGGAAACGCAAAGTTAAACCGTGACGATCAACCTGTTCCGGGCCACAGAATGTCAGCGGATTTGGTGAAGATGAACTTATCCGACTATTCCGTGAACGACGATCATCTGAACAGCATGGACGCCCTGTTTGCGGCAGATTCTGCCGCTTCAATTATCTTCCTCGGCTATGCTGCGAAGCCGGCTGTGCGAAGAGAAGGCTGATGATCAGATGTATCCAATCAGTGTTGAGACGTTGTGCGACCTGACGGACGGAACCATTCAGGGCCCGGTCAGCACCGCAGTTCAGATCGATGGCGTCGTCATTGACAGCCGGGATGCTCGCCGCGGCGACGCGTTTTTTGCTCTGCAGGGGCACCGACAGCACGGCATGCAGTTCGCCACCGCTGCACTGCGCGACGGAGCGGCTGTGATTGTGACCGACCCCTCGGCCTTCGAAGGCAGGCAGGCCGGCGTGACGACGCCCTGTGTGGTTGTCCCGGATGCAGAAATCGCTCTGGCCCAGATCGCTCAGCACAATCGTCGCTCCAGTGACGCTCTGGTCATCGCGGTCACGGGCAGTGTCGGGAAAACGACCACCCGGAAGCTCATTACGTGCGTGATGGAGACGACTCATACCGGCATTCAGAGCCCTCGAAACTTCAACAATCACCTGGGCGTCCCGCTGAGTCTCCTGGAACTGCAGCCTGGTGACGAGTTTGCCGTGATCGAAATCGCAGCGTCAGGTCCGGGAGAAGTCGCCGTTCTTTCGGCAATTGCGGAACCGGAAATGGCGGTCGTGACCCGAGTTGCCCCGGCTCATCTGGCGGGCTTTGGCACACTGCAGGCCGTTCAGCAGGCGAAACAGGAACTCGTGAAAGGATTGCCCCAAAGCGGCGTTGCCTTTCTGAATGCCGACGATCCTCAGGTCCTGAAAATGGCAGCGGCCACGCGTGCTCGAGTTGTCACTTTTGGTGAATCAGAAACGGCAGATGTCCGAGCCACTGATGTTGTGGTGACCGATTCTCAGTTGCAGTTTCGTGTCAACGGCTTCGGATATGATGTGCCGATCTGTGGACTTCATAACCTGACCAATGTTCTGGCGGCGATTGCCGTCGGTCTGGAAGTGGGTCTGGATGAACAGCAGATTGCAGCCGGGCTGCAGCGTTTCGAAGCGGCACCAGGGCGCTGCTGTGTTTCAGCAGTTGGCCCCTGGACTGTGGTGGATGACACTTACAATGCCAGCCCGGCCAGCGTGTCGGCGGCGATCAGGTTTGTGGATGACTACCACAACTGTCACCGTCGCATTGTGGTCCTGAACGACATGCTGGATCTGGGTGATCAGAGCAGTGATCTGCATTTCGGGATTGGAGCCGCGCTGGCAGCGTCGACGGTTGATCATGTCGCAGTGCTGGGAGAATTCAGCAATGACGTGATCGACGGCTTCCTTGCTGCCGGCGGATCCATCAACCGGATTTCGGGATTCCGTGATCTGCATCTGATGGCCAGCATGCTCGATTGCCTGCTGAGCCCCGGTGATCTGGTGCTGATCAAGGGCTCCCGAGCGACTCGAATGGAGCAGGTTGCCGGACTTCTTGCCAATCTGGCCGCCGCCGAAACCAGCCTGCGAACCGCGGCATAGCTCAGACAACGGTGGCGGCCAGTTCGATCTGACCCTTGCAAAACCCGGCTGAGATGCTCGGAAACGCTGCCCTGTCCCCATTGGCCCTGAGCTGAAAGTGTGCTTTTTTGCCCGGCCCGGGATTCGTTTGCGGTGGCCGGACCTGAGCCGTAGAATCGGAGTCGGTCCGTTGCTGGTCAGCCTGAACGGCCGTCAAATTCAGCGGTGCCCGCTGCTCCATCTGCGGGGCAGGTTCTGCTGAAAAATCTCCCGCCTCCTGGGTTCCTGTTTCCTTATTGTTCCTCCCGACCGCCGCCGCTCCCGTTTTTCGACACGCCATGTGAAGACGCGAACTCGTCAGTCGGACATTTGGGGCACGTCGTGCCATCATCGATTCCGTCAGATTCAACCGGAGAATGACAACTCATGCCGAAGAATGATTCCGCATCCCCCTCGCGCCGTGACTTTCTGAAGACGTCCACCACTGCTGCTGCCGTCGGTGGTTCGCTGCTGAGCAGTCTGAGTGCTGTTCAGGCAGCTCATACCAGCTACGATGAAACCATTCGACTGGGAATGATCGGCTGCGGAGGACGCTGCACCGGTGCGGCCGACCAGGCGATGAACACGGAAGGTCCTACCAAACTGATCGCCATGTGCGATGCGTTTGAAGACCGACTTCAGGGCAGCCTGAAGACTCTGCAGCGGCAGCACAAAGACAAAGTTGATGTCCCGGAAGAACGTCAGTTTGTGGGCTTCGATGGATATAAGAAGCTGCTGGAAACGGACATTGATCTGGTACTGATTGCCACACCTCCGGGATTTCGGCCGGTTCACGTTGAAGCTGCAGTCAAGGCCGGAAAGCATATCTTCGCAGAGAAACCCGTGGCCGTCGACGCAGCCGGCGTTCGTCGATTTCTGGAAGCCGTCAAAGAAGCGAAGGCTAAGGACCTGCTGCTGCAGATCGGTCTTCAGCGTCGACATGAACGAGCCTACATGGAAACCATTCAGCGCCTGCAGGATGGTGCGATTGGTGACATCGTTGCGGCTCGAGCTTACTGGAACGGTGCGGGCGTGTGGACTCGAAATCGACAGGAAGGTCAGACGGAAATGGAATACCAGATGCGAAACTGGTACTACTTTAACTGGCTGTGCGGCGACCATATCTGTGAACAGCACATTCACAACCTGGACGTCATCAACTGGCTGATGGGCGGTGCTCCGGTGAAAGCTCAGGGCCAGGGCGGCCGACAGGTGCGAACCGGCAAAGAGCACGGAGAGATTTACGACCATCACATGATCGAATTCACCTACGGTGATACTCCGTATGGCAAAGATACGGTCATGCTGAGCCAGTGTCGGCACATTCCGAACACCTGGAACAAGGTGGACGAATTCTGCCACGGTTCGAAAGGATCCTGCCACATCGGTGCCGCAAAGATTTTCGATCCCAAAGGTAACCTGACATGGGAGTTCAAGCCGACAGCCGATACTCCGGGTCGTGGCCGCAACGGGCACCAGCAGGAACACCACGACCTGTTCGCGGATTTCCGATCCGGCAAGCGACCGAATGAAGGTGAATACGGCGCGATGAGCACCATGACGTCGATTCTGGGACGCATGTGCAGTTACAGCGGCCAGGAGATCAAAATGGCCGACGCACTTGCATCCGAACTGGTGATCTCACCCATCGATCAGTTTACCAGCATGCAGGACACGCCGCCGGTGCTGCCGAACGAGGACATGTCCTACAACATTCCGATGCCCGGCATCACAAAGGTCCTCTGATTTTTCGGAAGCGGATTCTGACATCCCGAAGGCGGCAGCCGGTCATCGGCTGCCGCCTTTTTTGTTGGGAACAGCCCCGGAACACGGCGATCTTCGGGTTTCCGCGGTCCCCAATTTTCGTTGACCGGAAAAAATGTAAGCCTTCCCGCCTGTTTCGCGTCGGGAACTGAGTAGAATTTCGCCCCCAGGTGCGATTTTCAGGCACATTGGCGATATCGGCAGAAGGGCGTCGTTTCCCGGTTGTGAACTGCGGGAAGAATGCCGGTTCGGTTTAGACACACAGTCAATCAGCGAGTTCCCTCAGGCATGTCCTCATCCAAGTCTTCCGGCGACGTCGTCATCACCGGTATCGGAGTGATTTCTCCGATCGGCACCAGCCTTGAGACATTCTGGTCCAGCATCGAAGCCGGACGCTGCGGTTTTCGCCGTTCGGAATTGTTGAGCTCCGTGGGCAGCCCTGACAACATTGGGGGGGAAGTCAGCGACTTCACGGAAGAGAGCGCGAAGAAAGAACACCTGAAATCTGTTCGCAAGCAGATCAAGGTGATGTGCCGTGAAATTCAGCTCGGCGTTGCTTCGGCACTCAGCGCTTTGAAGGACGCCGGATTGGGTCCCGGAGCCATCCCGCCGGAACGTATCGGTGTGGAATTCGGCGCCAATCTGATGTCCAGCCCGCCGGAGCAGCTGCTCGACGCCGTGGTCGCCAGTTCAGAAGGCGGAACTTTTCAATACGACCATTGGGGTGTGCGGGACGGACGTCGTTTTCCGGGAATGGAACCGCTCTGGCTGCTGAAGTACCTTCCCAATATGCCGGGCTGTCATATCGGGATTGCGATTGATGCGCGTGGTCCGAATAACTCACTGGTTCAGGACGAAGCCTCCGGTCTGCTGGCGATTGCCGAAGCCGTGAATGCCATTCGACGAGGTCGGGCGGACGTGATGGTCACGGGAACCACCGGAACCAAACTCACTGCGGTGAAGACGCCTCAGCATGACCACTGGGATGTTCTGGCCGATGGTCCTGCCGAAGAACGCTGTCGGCCACTGGATAAAAATCGTCGCGGTGAAGTGATGGCCGAGGCCGCCTGCAGCCTGATTCTTGAATCCCGAGCACACGCGGAAGCTCGGGGAGCGAAGATCTACGGCAGCATTCTGGGGACCGGAGCCAGCTGTTGTCTGGACAGTCAGCTGGGGGAACAACCTGCGATTGAGCTGGCGTGTCGGAATGCTTTGCGACAGGCCGGCATCTCCGTTGCCGAATTGGGGCACATCAACGCATGTGCTTCCGGCAATCCGGTGCGAGACAGTTACGAAGCCCGAGCCTTCCGGTCGCTGCTGGGCGATGCTCATGTTCCCGTCACGGCACCGAAAAGCTATCTGGGCAGTGCCGGGAGTGGCTCGTCGCTGACCGAGATTGCGGTCTCACTGCTGGGGCTGCAGCACGGTGTGATTCCGAAAACACTGAACTTTGAATCCAGCGACGAAGACGCTTCGCTGAATGTGGTTTCGGGGGAACACCTTCCCACTGACAACAGGGTCTTCCTGAAAACCAGCGTCACCCGCATGGGACAGTGTGGCGCCGTGGTGATCGGTGTCTAAAGCGGCCGGATCTGCGTTGCGGGACAGCGTTCGTTGATGCTGCGGATTCGTCGTGGGTCGCCGGTAACAACAACGCAGACCGTATGATCGGGCCGGTTGATTTTTGCGTTCCTGAATCCTTTGCGGCCTCGGGCTCTGCATGAGGCAATATGGATACGGTTCCGGGCTACAACTGCATCGTCTGGACAGTCCGACTCAGTGTCGCGCTGTATGCAGCGTCTGTCTGGAAATCCGTCAACCGGCGCAACGGTGCTTTCGGCGCTGATCGCGTTCGAGCGTGGCTGTGGAGTTCCTCGTGGCTGATGTGCGTGGTCCATGTCCTGTGTGCGTTTCATTTTCAGCATCACTGGGATCACGACGCAGCACTGCTCCACACGGCGGAAATGACGGAGCGAGTTGTCGGACTGCACTGGTCCGGCGGGCTGTACATCAACTATCTGTTCCTGGTGATGTGGGGCTGCGACTGTATAAGCCAGCTGATCGGAATTCGGACGCATTCTCCCGTGACAATGCAGGCGGTCGCGGCGTTCATGATGTTCAACGCGACTGCCATCTTTGGACCTGGATGGTGGTGGGCCGTGGTTGTTCTATTCAGTGGTTGCCTGTGGTTTCGCCGCCGGAGTGCTCGGTCCTTCATCGGCGATGATGCTGCCTGACCTCAGGTCCCGCAGAAATGTCTTCTGAGACAGGGCCTGTTCTTTCTGCTCCTGATACAGATGGATCTCCAGAACTTCGAAGGCGGATGGCGGTGTCAGGCGCAGAGCCTGCTGTCGAGTCTGTTCGATGCGATCTTCAATCAGCCCGAGCACTTCGACTGCAGAACTGTCGGGATCAAACGGCACCCGCATGACAACTCGCAGAATCTTCGGAGTTCCCTTGTGAATCTTTCGCTGCCCCCCATCGACCCGCGGGCTGGAGTTCTCAAACTGATCCACCAGCGCCTTTTGCAGCGGCATAAAGGGAGCCAGGTGCAGATTCCAGTAAACCATCAGAATTCCTGTCGCCAGAAAGCCAAGAACAAACATGCCGGCGACGACCACCCGGCCTGAAACTCGCGGATCGCGGGATGTGTTTTCGATAACGGGGTTTTCCATGGATGGCTTTCGATGTGGATGCTCAGCTGAGGCTGGTTCAGGACCTGGACGCGGGCGGCCTTACCGTTTTGGGTCTCGCGATGATCTGATGCACGGTCTGGGTGCTGGTGAACTGAAACTGAAATCCCAGCTCATTCTGCAGACGGTTCGGATTGACTGTCCATGGATAGCGAGCGAAATACAGAAGGCCTGGCGGTGATTCATGCAGCCGGAAGCGGATCTTCCATGCCAGCCACGACCCCAGCCATGCCAGCCGAAACGGCATTGAAATCGTTCGCCTTCCGCTCAGCGAAGCGATTTCGCTGGTTAAAGTCCAGTTCGGCGGACCAAGGTTGTACGCACCGCGGCCACCGGCTTCCAGAATCTTCAGCATGGCGGAAATGACGTCATCTTCATGAACGAACTGCAGTGGGTTGTCGAATCCGTCCAGTCGTGCAAGCATCGGCATCGTGAAGATGAATCGGTACAGATAATTGTCCATTCCCGGTCCTCCCACAATCGCAGGACGCACCCAGCTCACGCAGACATCAGGATTGCGGACGGCAAATTCAGCAACGGACTTGTCCAGTTCGGTTTTGTCCGCAGCATATTGGTATTCGCTGCGAGCTCGCAGAGGCCACGTTTCTGACATCGGGACCGGATTATCGGGCCAGGCTCCATAGGCGGTGGCGCTGGACAGAAACAGAAATCGTCGAGGCTGCAGTTGCTCAACGATCGACAGAATGTTTTCGGTGCCTCGGCGATTGATGTCTGCCATGTCCGTCACATCGCGAATCGGCTTCACAACAAATGCGCTGTGGATGATTGTGTCCGGCCGAAATTGGCCGATCGCATCATGCAGGCTTCCGTCCCGGATATCCGCCTGTATGAACTCATCGGGAACGGTCGCTGCTGTAGACGGCCGAACATCGATCCCAAGAACCCGGCAACCTCGCTGTTGAAATGCTTCAGTCAATCGAGTCCCGATGTACCCGGAACTTCCTGTAATCGCGATTCTCTCCACGAACGAATTCCTCCGTGTTGCAAATTAGCGACTTCCCGACACACCCGTTTTCCTCCGCCCCCGATTTCCTGCACGTTCTCAGGATTCCGTAAAACCAGGGTCGAAGATCGCCTCTTTGGTTGCAGGATCTGAGTATCTCCAGCGACAGAGTGGGAGACCGTCGGTCGGCCTGAAAGGACCAAATCCCGGAATTCGTTGACGCCTTCAGCGAAGCTGAATGGTTAAATCGTTGCCGAAAGTCGCCGTGGTTGGCGAATTTTCACCAATCGCTTCGGGTTTCCACCATTTTTCGGATCTTTTTAACTGATGTTTTTGTGAAGTTCCCGTTAAAATGGTCCCGGCGGGCTGGTCTTGGTTTCTGATCCTTTTCAAGAGTGAACACAAACAGAGGAGTACACGAGTGAAAACAACAAAGTCGAGGCACCAGGGTTTTACACTGATCGAACTTTTGGTGGTGATTGCGATCATTGCCATTCTGATCGCCCTGCTGCTGCCCGCCGTTCAGCAGGCACGAGAAGCCGCCCGCAGGACTCAGTGCAAAAATAACCTGAAGCAGATCGGGCTGGCGATGCACAACTATCATGACGTCTACAACATGTTCCCCGTTGGTTCATGTGCCCGACCCGGCGGTCTCGGAATGGATGTGACCATCGGCGCGTTTGCATCGATCCTTCCGTACATCGAAGAAGCGAATCTGAAGAACCTGTACGACGACAAGACTCCCTGGGAACAGCAGAACATCACGCTCAATCCACAGATGCCGCTGACTGTCATCGAAGCGTATCTGTGCCCGTCTGACACAGGTCCCGAAGTTCTGTCTCACCCAGTGCTGGCGAGTTATCCCGTCGGTGTAAACGGCGTTGCGACAGCTGAGTACCTCTTGTGCAAAGGTGCAACCGACGGGTGGTGTCTGAATCCCGCCAGCGACCCGAATATCGGAATGTTCGGAATCAATCTGAAGACAAGCTTTCGGGACCTGACAGACGGTTCCAGCAACACTCTATGCGTAGGAGAAGGTGCTATCGGCAACCCGTTCATTGGCGTCGCCGATAAGACGGGCACCGGTACTCTGGGAACCGCAGCGGGTATTCAGATCGTTGGTGGCGCTTGGATTATTCCTCAGCCAGTGCCGTCGTCCGTCGCCGCAGGAGCAATTTTCACCACGATCAGTAACTACGGAACGACGATCTGGAAGCTGAATCAGAATCCCGTCGTCGAAACCGTGTATGACGACGCAGATCTTGCCAACTGCAATTCCGTGACTGATAGCACCACCAACTTCCGAAGCAATCACGAAGGTGGAGGGCAGTTCCTGCTGGGTGACGGGTCAACTCGGTTCGTGTCCGAAAACATTGACCAGGGCGTCTTCAACGCGGTCGGGACTCGTGGCAAAGGAGAAGTTGTCGGCGAGTGGTAAGCAGCGCAGCTCTGCTGCCTGACTTGCTGAAAAAATGTCAACGGCCAGTTCGTCGGAACTGGCCGTTTTTCTGCGCTTAATCAGCCGGAACAGGACACATGAACGGATCCAGTGATGTCTCAGCTGCCGTGGCCCGGCTGTCGACCTTGGCCCCTCAAAGACTCGCGCTTGACCACCGAATTCAGCTGTGCCGGGAATGCCTCGCAAGAGTCTGCACGCTCTCCGATGAGTGGGCGTCGGCTGCGGTTGCGGGGAAAGGGCTCCCGGCCGATTCTCCGCTGAGGAGTGAAGACCTTCTTTCCGGTCCTGCGGTCGTGGCTCGACAGCTGCAGCTGATGATGCAGACATTCCGCCGACTTCGGCACTCAGAAACCATCCGCTTTCCGGGCCGACTGAAAACATTGCCCGGTGGTCAGCTGGCGGTGCCCGTTTTTCCCACAACCGGATTTTTCGACAGGCTGACGTTCATGGGACTTCGTGCTCATGTCCGTCTGCAGCCGGACACCCCGGCCGACGGCCTCCACGGCGACCTGTTGAACCGCGTTCTCGGCGGACAGGTGTCCGGGATTACCGTGGTGCTGGGTGCCGGCAATGTGTCTTCAATCCCTGCGACAGACAGTCTGGACAGAATTCTGTTCGGAGGTCGACAGGTGCTGCTGAAGATGAATCCGGTCAATGACTACCTGACTCCGATCTTTCAGCGAGCCTTCGAGCCACTGATTCGAGCCGGCCTGCTGGACATCATCAACGGCGATGGAGAAGCCGGGGTTGCAGCAATTCATCATCCGGCAGTCACCGATGTCCACATCACCGGATCAGCGGCCACCCACGAACAGATTGTCTGGGGGTCTCCGGACGAGCGGGACGAACGCAGAAGGCAGAATTCACCGCTGCTGACGAAACCTGTGACCAGTGAGCTGGGCAACGTGACACCCTGGATCATCGTCCCGGGAAGGTATTCCGACCGTCAGCTGACGTCTCAGGCTCTGCACATCGCCGCATCCATCACCAACAACGCTTCGTTTAACTGTCTCGCCACGAAAGTCATCGTCACCTGGAGCCGCTGGGAACAGCGACAGACGTTTCTGCAGCTTCTGCAGCAGATTCTTCGCGAATGCCCCGCCAGACCGGCCTACTATCCCGGAGCCACGGAACGATATCGGCGGTATACGGGCATTGATGCAGGCAGCGGAACGGATGTTGTCCTGCCATGGACGGTTTTGGAAAACCAGAGTCCGGATGAACGTCCCGATCTGTTCGCCGAGGAATCGTTTGTCTGCGTTTGTGCCGAAACTCAGCTGAACGCCGAAAGCCCGGAAAGCTTTCTGCTGGCGGCAGCTGACTTTGTGAATGATCGTCTGTCCGGGACGCTGTGTGCCTCAGTGACGGTGCCCGATCCGTTTCGAACTCAGAAGTCTGCAGCGCTGGAAGACTGCATTCGTCGTCTGCGTTATGGATCTGTCTGCGTGAATCAGTGGTCGGGCCTGGCCTACGGGCTGACCAGTCCGCCCTGGGGAGCATATCCGGGAGCAACGATCGGGGATCCGCAGAGCGGGATCGGCAACGTCCACAACACCTATCTGCTGGGGCCCGTTGAAAAGACTGTTCTCGACGGTCCGCTGATCAATTTTCCAAAACCCGTGTGGTTTCCGACTCATTGCAACGCCGTCAGCGTCGCCAGGGGATTGGTTGATCTGTATCATCACCCTTCCGCCTTCAGGCTGCCTGGACTTTTTGCCGCAGCGCTCCGCGGATAGCCGCGCTGAAGAGTCGAGTTCCCGTATTCAACAGATGCCCCCAACGTCATCGTTTTTCGGATCCAATGCTCGCACCGCGTGTGCATCAATTCTGACCAGACTTCATTCTCTTCACGCTTCAAATGACTCATCGATTCCCCACAACATCACTGATCACGTTTCACAATCTGTGTTGCAATTTCGGCACTCGCACTGCCCGGGCCGCACTGTCGCTGGCCCTGTTCGCCGTGATGGGTTTCCGAGCTGTGTCGGCTGCTGATCTTGCCGGAGGTTCGAAGGACGAGGCATTTGCACCGTCTGAGATTGTCCTGAAACCGTCGGAAGATGTTCAGTTCCGTCTGCAGTCAGCGCTGATCAATGCTGTTCCCGGAGACGTCATTGTTCTTGCCGAAGGAACGTATCGGTTTGAATCTGAGCTGAATGTGGCGAGTGATCGTCTGACGATTCGCGGAGCGGGACAGGACAAGACAATTCTGTCCTTCCGCAATCAGCAGGCCGGAAGCAGCGGAATTGTCGCGACTGGAAACGGCTTTGTAATTGAGGACCTGTCTGTTCAGGATACCGCAGGAAACGCAGTGAAGGTGCTGAGCGCCAAAGACGTGACCTTTCGCAATCTCACAGTGGAATGGACGGACGGGCCGAAGTCCAGCAACGGAGCCTATGGAATTTATCCGGTCGAGTGTCAGAACGTATTGATCGAGAACTGCACGTCGATTGCAGCATCTGATGCGGGGATTTATGTCGGGCAGTCACATGACGTCGTGGTTCGCAACTGTCGAGCCGAACGGAATGTCGCAGGTATTGAAATCGAAAACACGGTCCGAGCCGACGTGTACGACAATACAGCGGTCAACAATACCGGGGGCATTCTGGTTTTCGACCTTCCGGGGCTGAATGTCGTGAATGGTGGACAGGTTCGAGTCTTCAGAAATCAGATTGAGAACAACAATCATGAGAACTTTGCACCCAAAGGCACAATGGTCGCCGATGTTCCATCCGGAACGGGTTTGATGCTGATGGCTACTGACAACGTGGAAATCTTTGATAACGACATCGAGAACAATCAGACATCGGGAATCCTCGTCGTGAGCTTTCTGGTGACTCAGCGAAAATTCAAGGACCCGAACTACGACGCATTCCCGGAAGCCGTCTCCATTCACAACAACCGGATCTCCCGTTCCGGTCATCATCCTCAGGGACAGCTGGGAACACTTGTGGGGCCGGTTTTGGGAGGAACGATGCCCGATATCTTTTACGACGGTATTCTGAACCCGTCAAAACTGGTGGATGGGCAGCTGCCCGCTGACCAGCAGTTGAGTGTTCTCGACAACGCCGATGCAACTTTTGTCAATGTTCGGCTGAATGACCTGACTCCTGAAAATGTCCTGACAGGGAAGTATCGATTCGATCGTGATTCCGCATCGTTCCGGCATCAGCGCAGGTCTCTGCCGGAAGTTCAGCTGACTCCGCACTCAAAGGAATCGCGGACAGGCAGTGAAGCCGTGAAGGTTTACCGATCAGCTCCGCAGCTGCTTTCAGGCTGGAAACTGCTCACACTGACCGACGGCCACTGGCAACCCGCCGCCGATTTACTGACGTATGAACTGAATACCCCGCTGTTTTCGGACTACACTCTCAAACACAGAAGCATCCGGCTTCCGGAAGGGCAGTCCATGCAGTGGAATGAAACTGACGTCTTCGATTTTCCGGTGGGAACGGTGATCGCCAAGACTTTCTCGTATCCGGATGACACGGCGGACGCATCGGCCGGTGAACGCTTTCTGGAAACCCGCATCGAACATCGTGAGACCACCGGATGGTATGGGTACTCGTATATCTGGAACGATGAACAGACCGACGCAACTCTGCAGCTGGGTGGCGGTGTGATGGATGTGGAGTGGACGGATTCCGCCGGGAAACATCATCAAAACCGCTATCAGATTCCCAATGCCAATCAGTGTGTGAGCTGTCACAGCCAGAACGAAGTCTTTGTGCCTCTGGGACCGACGGCTCGAAATCTGAACCGTTCCTGTTCCGAACACGATTCCCGAAATCAGCTGACGGCCTGGATTGAGGGCGGCCGACTGAAAGGTGCTCCGGAATCACGGCCTCGGCTGGCGGTTTTTGATGATGTTCATTCGGGGTCGTTGGATCAGCGAGCTCGCGCGTGGCTGGAAGTCAATTGTGCTCACTGCCATAACCCACTGGGTTCTGCCCGCACGTCGGGGCTCGATCTTCGCACTGTGCAGCAGGAGCCTGCTCGCTATGGTGTTTTCAAATCACCGGTTGCTGCGGGCAAAGGCAGCGGAGGCCGTACCTACGATATTGTTCCAGGTAAGCCGGAGGAATCCATCCTGATGTATCGACTGGAAACCGACGAACCCGGAGCTCGAATGCCCAGCCTCGCCCGCGGGATGAATCACATCGAATCCAACGCTCTGATTCGCGAATGGATTCGATCTTTGCCGGAGGAAGATGCCCCCAAAGGCAAGTGACGGGACTGAACAGTGTGAGCCGTCCGGCCTCGTGATTCCGGCACAGTACAGTCGTTTGTGCCTGAGCCACAGCCATCCAAAAGTCAGGAGATCAACGGTGTCAAAGGTCCTCGTTCTGTATCATTCGAACACACAGAACACCTGCCTGATGGCGGCTCTGGTCGCTGAGGGAGCCGAACAGCTGGCCGGAACAGAGGTTCGGCTCAAAAGTATCTCGGAAGCGGATCACACGGACCTGGACTGGTGCGACGGGATTGCAGTGGGGTCGCCAACAAACTACGGCACTGTCAGCTGGCAGATGAAGAAATGGTGGGATGAGCAGCCCATAGAAAACTGGGGCAAACGAGACGGAAAAATCGGCTGCGTGTTTTCCTCGGCCGGAGCATGGGGCGGCGGGCAGGAATGGACCTGTCAGACGCTGATGTCCATTCTGATCAACTACGGTTTTCTGGTCTTCGGTTTGACGGACTATACCGGTGTGAAGTTTTCGGCTCACTATGGAGCCGTCTGCGCCGGGCCGCCTGTTCAGGAACGGGAGCAGGAAGCCTGCCGCCGACTGGGACGGCGTCTGGCCGAATGGACGGCGTGCCTGATCGATGGCCGCCGCGATGCTCATCCCCTGCAGCAGACCTACGAGCGATTCAAAGAACTCGGGCAATAGCTGCAGCCGCAAAATCCGATGGCGGACGTTTCGCGTTCGGCCGTGTCAGAACACGTGCCAGGCTTTGGACTCGAACTCGTTGTGGATTTCCGGATCGTTGGCTTTGGCCAGCAGTTCATAGTACGCATACGGGTACTTGAAGACGTGTCCGATCCCCAGAGTTTTCTCGCCGCGTTTCTGCCAGTATTCCGTGTCCGTCGGCCGCAGTTTGCTGAACGCGTGATCCGTGTATTTTCGATCCGTGGGTTCGGGACCTTTCCGGGTCACGGTGACGTATTTCCGAAACGCCGTGCGACAGCTTTCGGCCCATTCCACATCGCCCATTGCCGCCAGTTCCACCAGAGCCTGTCCGAAGGTCAGCATGTGTCCTGAGAAGCCCTGCCCGAATCCGATAAACCGGTCAATGGCATCACTGGCTTCCTTCAGAATGAAGCGTGATGCCGCCGCCAGGTCAGTCAGCGGCGGCGGATCGATGTCTGCATCCGGCTCAACGTCTCTCCACGGCTTGATTGCTCGAATCAGACGACACACACCTTCCACCCGTTCTCTGGTGGCGAGTTCCGGCAGCAGGCGAAATCCCTTGATGGCATGCATCGCAAAGATGGCGTCGTGTCCGACTTCGCGCAGAGTCCCGCTGTTTTCGGCCAGTGCCTTTCCGACCTGTTCGGCCGCATCTTCGACTCGATCTCCCTCTGGAAAGGGTTCGCACAGTTTTGTTTTGGCCCAGTTCAGATCGAACAGCTGAACAATGCGAGCCGCGGCGGCATCATCCATGTGGTTGTTGACGCACATCAGATGAGCCGACACCATGGCCGCTCCCCGATGCCCGTCAGCAAAGTAGCTCAGGTCAGGAGCCCGCGCTAAAGCGTTCAGACCCAGCAGCACCAGCCGCTTTTCCGTGATCGCCGGTTCGTCGGCCGGAACCGGCGAGATGTTCGGAAGAAGCAGGCTTCCTGCCAGTGAAGCACTTTGAACTGCAAACAGACGTCGATTGATTGGGTGAAGCATCAGCAGGCCTCCGAAAGAGCGCATCGTTCACGCTGGAATCATGTCAGCAGAATCACGATACGCCTCACAAGCCCATTCGGCAACTCTAATCGGGCCGAGATCGCATTCTGCTTCGAGGCTGCCGGAATCGCGACTATTCGGCCGTGGCTTCCGCGGTTGGAGCTGTTGTTCCGGCAGTTGGAGGGAATCCTCGGGCTGCCAGAACCTTGTTGCGGACCTCAGCGACGATGTCCGGGTTCTCTTCCAGGAATCCCCGAGCTCGATCGCGGCCCTGCCCCAGCTTGTTCTTGCCGTAGCTGAACCAGCTTCCGCTGCGTTCGATGATTTTGTCTTCCACCGCCATATCCAGCAGGTCGGCCTCCATGCTGATGCCTCCACTGCTGTACATGTCAAACTCGGCCACCCGAAACGGCGGAGCGACTTTATTCTTCACGATCTTGGCTCGCATCCGAATGCCGATCTGCACGTCGCCTTCCGTGATGGAACTGGCTCGCCGCACATCAACTCGGGCCGAGCTGTAGAATTTCAGAGCTCGACCGCCAGGCGTGGTTTCGGGGCTTCCGAACATGACTCCGATCTTCTCACGAATCTGGTTGATGAAGATCACAGTCGTCTTGGCCTTCGAAATGATCCCGGTCAGCTTTCGCATCGCCTGGCTCATCATTCGAGCCTGCAGGCCGACGTGGGTGTCTCCGATCTCTCCGTCCAGTTCTGACTTGGGGACCAGAGCGGCCACTGAATCCACGACGATGATGTCGACGGCGTTCGACTTCACCAGCATCTCAGCGATCTGCAGACCTTCCTCACCGTAAGACGGCTGGCTGACCAGCAACTCATCCAGATTGACGCCAATTCGTCTGGCCCATGACGGATCCAGAGCGTGTTCCGCGTCGATAAACGCGGCGATGCCTCCGGCCTGCTGAGCACTGGCGATGGCATGCAGAGCCAGCGTGGTCTTTCCGCTGGATTCCGGCCCGAACAGTTCGATGATGCGTCCGCGAGGAAATCCTCGTCCTCCCAGTGCCAGGTCCAGTGAAAGTGCTCCGGTGGAGATCCCGGGAATTCCGGCGGTATCCGCCTCGGAATTCAGCTTCATGATGGAACCCTGACCGAACAGCTTCTCGATCTGTCCGACGGCGTTTTCCAGCATCGCTTTGCCGTCTCCGGAAATCGGGGCGGCGGGCAGGCTGGACTTGGATTTGGCTCGAGCCATGAAATTACTCCTGATTGATATCGAGTCCCGTTGAGCTCATTCGGTTCCGCGACTCGTAAGGACCGTCCTGGAAATCACTGGCGATGTGCCTGCAGTTCACTGTGGCTGAAAGGTGGATGTTGACGCCACTTTGTCCGATCGCTGCAGTTTGGCGGCTTCAGTAAGAATCAGCAGGATCGGCAGTTCGGGCATTTCTGTCAAGCTGCATTCGCCGGGCCGTAGGTTAGCACCCGACGGGGTCTCCTGGGAAGCGAAGCTGGTGTCTGCACTGTCTGCAGCCCAAGGATGTCAGTTGGCGCTGCTTTTCGAGTGACTCAGCAGCCACTCGTAGAATTCGGAGTTGTTGTAGGTTTCCGTCCAGGAATCGTGTTCGGCTTCCGGATAGATGGTCAACCGCGGTTCTGCCCCGGCTCGTTTCAGCGCATCCACCATTTGCTGAGATCGTTCCAGCGGGACCGCCCGATCTTTGGCTCCATGAAAAACCCAGGTTGGGATTTTCGAAATGCGTCGCGCCCAGTTTGGTTCGCCGCCTCCGCAAATCGGAGCGATGGCAGCAAAGCGATCCGGTGTGTGAGCGGCCAGTCGCCATGTTCCGAACCCGCCCATACTGAGTCCGGTCACGTAAATGCGGTTCGGATCAATCTTGTATCTGCTTTCCAGATCGTCCAGCAGCGCTGTCAGTTCAATGGGTTCCCACCAGACGTTCGGGGCACACTGAGGCGACACGACGATCATGGGGAATTCTTTTCCTTCTGCGATCAGCCGCGGCGGCCCGTGCTTTTTGACCAGCTGCAGATCAGTCCCCCGTTCTCCGGCACCATGCAGAAACAGCATCAGCGGCCATTTTTCCTGCGAGTCGTAGTTTTTCGGAAGCGACAGAAGGTAGTTGACTTTGACGGGAATCTGGACCTCAAGCGTCTGCTGAGTCTGGTTATCGTCCGCAACTGCGCAGACTGAGCACATCAGCAGGCTGCAGAAACTGAAAAGCATTTTCATCGTGTTTCTCAATAGATTGAAGGAACGGACTGCCGCCAACGCTGGTCATCCTGGTGGCCTGAACACCGTTACGCAAGCGAGCGGGAATCCGGGAAATCCTCGAACAAGGCGATGGACGAGGCGATGCCGTCTCGCGGTTCGGGAGTGCTGAAGCAATCGAGAGAATCATCCGCGATTGCGAGAATTCCGGCCCCTGGCCCCTTCGTTCTGTGCCGGACTGACACCGTCCGGATAGACTCGGGCGTGGATTTTCGAGGTCATTTTTCCGGACCGCCAGCCAGTCATGAACGCAACTGCCGACCAGCCTGAATCTCAACTGCCGCCTGAAGTCTCTGTCCCCGCTGCGAGGCCGGAAGATCTGCCGCCGGTTGAACCTCCATCGGCGGGATTCATCGTTCAGCTGTTTCTGATTCCCGCCCTGATTGTCGCTGCGGTCATTGGCGTGTGGGCGTTTTTTGGTCGGCTGGCCGATTCTGAAACCGACTGGAAGCAGCTCACCGCCGACCTTGGCAGCAGCAACGAGCACCGCCGCTGGCGAGCCGCTCTTGGGCTGGCTCAGGTGCTGCGGAATCAGCAGATCGCCGAAACTCAGGACGGCGTCATTCTGGCCGAACAGCCGGAAGTGGCTGAGGCGCTTGCTGCGCTGCTCAGAGAATCGCTGGCATCGAACTCGACGCTGGACGACGACATTCGCCATCAGGAGTTTCTGGCTCGAACGCTGGGGTCGCTGAGCGTGGATGATGTCGTTCTGCCGACGCTGGCCACGGCGCTCGATCCTGAGAGGAACATCGAAGTTCGCAAGAGCAGCCTGATGTCGCTGGCCATGATTGCCGGGCGACACTTCAAAGCGGCCGCCGGAGGCCGTGATTCAGCGGCCGCCGATGAAAAGTCGCCAGGTGATGCGGAATCGCTGTCAGCGCCTGCAGAGCAGGCACTGATTGACAATGCCGACGTGACAAAGCAGCTGTTGCTGTGTGCTCAGGATGAAGACCCGTCGATTCGCCATCTGGCCGCATTCGTGCTGGGCCTGGTCAGCGGACCGGAAGCGATCGATCAGCTGAAGCTGATGCTTCTGGATCGCGACGATATGGCTCGAGCCAACGCTGCGGTAGCATTAACTCGAAACGGTCTGACCGACGGAGCCGACACTCTGATTGATCTGCTGAAATCCGCAGGCAGCGAAATGGTTCGGGAAGAGTTTCAGAAACTGACCCCTGAACAGCAGCAGACAGAACTGAAGCGACGGCAGTTTGAAGAGCCGATGATCCTGAGCAATGCTCTTCGAGCACTCAACAGTCTGCACGGCCGTCTCACCGAGGCCCAGACGTCTGCCCTTCAGCCCCTTGTGCAGAACATCGCGGAATCCAACCCTGCTCCGGACATTCGCATGCAGGCACAGACGATGCTGAACCGCGCGAAGTAGCCCCTCCTGGTCAGCGCTGGAGCTGGTTCAGGCGGCCGCAGACGGCTCGGCGTTCACCAGTGAAAGCAGAGTCAATCCGGCTCGCAGATTTGGGGGGTGGTCCGGAGTGCAGACATGGACGTGGCCGTGTTCGTCGATGGCGAACAGCAGGAGAGCGGAATCTCTGAATTCGTTCCGAAAATCGTCGAACGTGAATTCATCGGTCAGCCGAGTTCGACGGATGACGGCGCCGGATTCAAAACGCTTGTCCAGAAAATCGTAGGTCGCGGTGTTGTCGAACAGGACGCGTCCGTGCAGAACTTCTGCAGATTTCTCCCGCCGTCGCGATCGTTCCGGCGGTGCACTCAGCCGATACACCTCGCTGCGTCCGAAGATTTCTGCGAAGTGACTTGCTGCAAGACTGTTGACTTCGTCATTGGATGTCAGCGCCAGAAAGCGTCCCATGCCGCCCAGATCCAGTTCTTCCTGGACCGCATCAGACAGGATGTCCGCGTAGAAGGTCGGCAGTCCTTCCATCCGAGCAACTCGCAGGTTCTCCGGATTGCGATCGATCAGCCGAACGGCGACTCCGGCGTCCTGCAGAGCTTTCGCGATTGCTCGAGCACCCGGATGGGCACTGGCGAACAGAATCCCCTGAGGGTCGGGGATACTGAGTCCCAGCCGGCGGGCGACCCAGCCGGTCGTCAGTCCATACACACCTACCGTACCAATGATCACCATGAAAGTGGCTGCGACAAAGTCGTCGCCTCGACCCAGTTCCAGAGCAAAGACCGATGCCACTGCTGCCGCGACGATGCCCCTTGGAGCCAGCCATGCCAGGAAGACGCGTTCCGCTGTATTCAGGTCGCTGCCGATCGTCGACACGCCGACGCTGATGGGTCGCGCAACGGTGATGACAAACAGCACAAAGGCAGCACCGCGCCAGCCGAGATCCTGAAAATTCTGAACGTTCAGCCGAGCAGCCAGCAGAATGAACAATCCGGAGATCAGCAGAACGGTGAGGTTCTCCTTGAATTCAACGATATGGTGAATGGTAACCCGGTGCTGATTCGCCAGGATGACCCCCATCAGAGTCACCGCCACGAGGCCGGATTCATGAGCGTACAGGTTGGAGATGGTGAAGGAGGTCACGACCAGCATCAGGGCAAACGGGCTCTGCAGATGATCGGCAATCCAGTGTCGCTTCAGCAGCTCCAGAAAAAACACGGCAGCGACAACACCAGCCAGGCTGCCAATGATCATCGTCTTCAGAAATCCGGACCCGGCAATCATGACGGGCGCTGGTGTATTCTGATGACTCCAATGCACTCAGAGCTCCGAACACCAGCACGGCCAGCACGGCTCCGATGGGATCCACCACAATTCCTTCCCAGCGGGCGATCGGGCCGGCTTTTCCCACAGGACGAATATGCTGCAGCATCGGCCCGACGACGGTCGGTCCGGTGACCGTCAGAATGGACCCCATCAGCAGCGACTGGCCGATATCGAACTGCAGAATCCAGCATGCAGCAAGGCCGCACAGAATCCAGGTGATCAGCACACCAGCCGTCAGCAGCATCATCAGAGGCCGGCCGATCAGCCGCAGATCTTCAAGACGCAGACTCAGTCCGCCTTCAAACAGAACGACACTGATGCACAGCGAAACCACGGGCAGCAGCAGTTCGCCCAGTAGTTCGTCCGGCCGAATCAGCTGCAGCACCGGCCCGGCGCAGATCCCGGCCGTCAGGAGCAGAATGATGGAAGGAATCTTCAGCCGGGAAGCCACCCACTGACTCCCGATTCCCAGAACAAAAATGCAGGTCAGCGAAATGAGAATTGATTCGGAATCCATAACGACCAGACTTTTCCAGACAACCGGCAATCAAACGCAAAGTCCTGCTGACACAGCAATCTCCTGAATCCGAATCGTAGAAGGATGATTTCATATGGCCAGTCCCGGCCCTGTTGTTGGATTTTCCTGTGCCTTTCGTGTGATCTCTTCCGTGGCTGAACTTTTTCGATTCAATCCGCATTGATCTCATACCCGACCGCGAGGCTGACCTGATTTGCATGTGCTGCCCTGCCGCTCGGAAGCACGCCGAACGGTCGCTATGCTGTGCAGCAAATCTGCGGGCGCTGATCTGACGTTTTCCGCCTGTGAATTCATTCCACCACGATGGCCGACATGGACGAACAATCTTTTCTTGATGAAATCTGCAGTCATCCGGATGACGATACGCCTCGGCTGATCTATGCCGACTGGCTGGAAGAACAGGGCAACGCTCGCGGAGAATTCATTCGCGTGCAGTGCGAGATGGCGACCCTGAAGAAAACTCAGGTTCGCTACAGGGAACTGGTGAAGCGCGAGCAGATGCTGCTGTTTCGGCATCAGGCAGAATGGCTGTCGGCGTTTCCGCTGTCTGTTCGCCGTCACGTTTTTCGTCGAGGCTTTGTGGAAGAGTGTGCCGTCGCGGTGAGCTACTTTCTGCGCAACTGGGAGAAGCTGCTGAGGCTCACACCGCTCAGACACGTCACGTTTACGATGGTAAAGGATCAGCTTCCTCTGCTGGCAGAAATTCCGGGGCTGGCAAAGCTGGAGAGTGTGGAATTCAAGAAGCAGGACCGTCACCACGGCATCGTTGAATTCGCCCGGTCACCGTACCTGCACGGACTGAAGAAGATCAACAACAGTCAGTGGACCAGTGAAGGCTTGCTGGCTCTTGCCGCTTCGCCATACACGACAACGCTGACAGAGCTGGAGTTTCCATACTGCCGGTTTCAGCGGGACGCCATCGAAGCCATCACAAAGTCGCCAGGCCTTGCCGGACTGCAGCGGCTGATCATTCCCGGAACGCTGACTGAGTCTGTCTTTCCTCTGTTCGCCAATGCCACGTTTGCTCATGGTCTGCAGGAACTGAATGTGCATCAGATGTGTCTGCAGGACAGCGATCTGAGTCTGCTGGCGAGCGGGTCTCAGCTGAAGAATCTGTCGATTCTGCGAGCCAACAATACAAGTGTCGGAGAGGGAGTCCGCGGGTCAGGCCTGATCGACCTGGCTCACAGTCCACAGCTTGCGAATCTGCGGCAATTGGTGATGCAGGAGCATCCGCTGTCTTATGAGTCGCTGGTTGCACTGGGAGAATCTCAGTATCGAACCAAAGGTGCTCGGTTTTTTCTGGGAGGCAATCGCTGGAATTCTCCGTTGAACGCTCGGCAGATCCGAGACATCCAAACCCGATTTGGCAAGTCGTTTGGAAACCTGTAGCGTGTACGGTCGGAAGATCCTTCGCTGACCGGATGAACCGGCAACTCCTGTTTTTCATTCTGCGATCAATGGCTGAAATCAATGACTGTGACCGTTGCCGAATCGAATCTGCCGCTGGAACTGTCGGTCGAGCAGGCTGTCGAGCACGCTTATTCCGGGACACTGGCCGAAACAGCATCCGACCTGCAGCGCGGGCTGCCGGTGCTGATCGAATGTGACAAGGACCTGATGCCGTTTCTGTTCATGAACGTTCGCAACCGGCTCAGACAGCACGACCTGAGATGTCTGTTTCTGGATGGACGCCCTCGGGCTGAAGAGCAGAACAGCATGATGCCACAGGGTCTGATCGGGACGATGATTTCACAGCTGCGCGATGCGGTGCGAGGATCCGTAGAACGCCGGGTTGTGGTGCTGCCGCATCTGGATCTGCTGGCCACCAGTCAGGGCGGACTCACGACGGAAGCGAAGGAAGTTGTCGCCCTTCTGTACGAAAACCCTGAACTGGTGTGGCTGGGATTCCGGGATCCCTCCTTCCCGCTGCCCAGCGTCATTGAAAACCTGTTTCCTCATCGGCACAGTCTGCTGGGCATCGCTCGTGACCGACTGACTCATCTGATCACGCAGAAGGAATCGCGAAAGTTTGGTCGCAGTTTCAATCCGTGGGCTCTGTACAAGTACGTGTCCGGAATGAATGCAGCTCGCCTGCGAAAGCTGCTCACCACACTGGAAGGAGAAGACTACCCGGACGATCCCAAACGCGCGTATGCTCAGATCCGTCAGGCCACGTGTGGCGGAAAACTGGAAGTGCCGTCGGTTGATCTGGAAACTCAGATCGGCGGCTACAGCAAGGTCAAGCAGCGGCTGCGCAGTGAAATTCTGGATGTGCTGACTCGAAAGGACGGCTGCACGAACCCGGACGACATCCAGCGGCTGGAAGGGCTGATCCCCCGCGGCATGATTTTCTGGGGACCCCCCGGCACCGGGAAAACGCTCTTCGCCAAAGCCATGGCAACGGCCATCGGTGCCGCCATTACGGTGGTCTCGGGGCCGGAACTGAAAAGTCGCTGGGTGGGCGAAAGCGAAGAAAATCTCCGCCGCATTTTCCACAGGGCCCGCCAGTCTGCTCCGGCGATCATCGTGTTTGATGAACTGGATTCCTTCGCGTCAGCTCGAGGAACCTACACGGGGTCCGGCGTCGAACATTCCATGGTCAATCAGATGCTGACCGAAATGGACGGATTCAACAGCGATGAACTGGTGTTTGTCGTCGGGACGACCAACTTTGTCGAAGCTCTGGACCCTGCGCTGCTGCGTCCGGGTCGGTTCGAATTCCATCTGCACATTCCGTATCCGGATCGGGATGATCGCCGCGCTATTCTGGAAATCTACAATCGCTTGATGAACCTGCAGATGTCCGACGACGTTCTTGAATTTGCCGTCAAACGCACCGGTGACTTTGTGGAAGGAGCTGCCACGGGAACTCGCTTCAGCGGCGACCATCTGAATGCATTGTGCCGAGCTCTGGCGAGAATTCGGCTGCGTGACGATCGATCCGATGAGACCACGGAACAGGATCTCGACCGAGCTCTCACGGAATGGGTTGACCGTCCGAAAATGACCTCCGCGGAAGAACGCGTCGTGGCGACTCATGAAGCCGGACATGCAGTGGTGAGCCTGTTCTGCAAACACGCCAAGCCGATTGAGCGGATTTCCATCCGCGGTGATGCGGCCGGAGCTCTGGGGTTCGTCCAGTATCAGGATCCCGCGCATCGTTACGTGGTGACTCGCGGGCAGCTGCTGGACGACATGTGCATTCTGATGGGCGGTCGGGAAGCCGAACAGCTGCTGCTGGACGATCTCTCCATCGGGTCGGCAGGTGATCTGGATCGAGCGACAGGGATCGCCCGAGCTTTGGTTGAAGATTTCGGGATGGGAGGCGATGCTGTGGGTCTGTGCTGCTTTGCCAGTTCCGAACCGGGCAGCGATGGTCGGCGAGTTCAGCTGTCGGCGGCTCAGCTGGAAGCCATCGACACCGCCATCCGGCAGCTACTGACGGAAGCTCAGCGCCGAGCGGCTGAGATTCTGGTTCAGAACCAGTCCGTCGTGGAATTGCTTCGCGACGAACTGCTGATTCACAAGACTCTGGATGCCAAAGCCATTTCGCAGTTCATCAGCGCCAGGGGCTGAATGTGGTCACGAAGGCTCACCTGAATTCCTGTTTTTTATTTTCAACTGCCCGGGAGGTTCGCCATGGCGGAAATGACCATTCGACTGCAGACCGACCCGGTGTCCGGCCGGAAAAACATCATCGTGAGCCTGAGCTCCGACGAAGACCTGCTGCCTCACGAACACGAACAGCAGCACCGAGCTCTGGTGGACCGACTGATCGAAGGAGGTTTGCTGAAAGCTGCCGAAGTCGGTTCCGTGATCGTTGAGCGGGAAGAAGCCTCCGGCCAGGCTCAGGCTTCAGCGGAAGGCGAAAGTCAGGCCACTCGGGAATCACACGGCGAAGGCGCGTAAAGGCCATCTGAACAGGAAGTGTGGCACTGGCTCCGTTAGACTGTGAGGCCGTGTTCACAGGTTCCACTTTTGAAACGACGTTTCCCAGGCAATCAATGATGCTGAGCTTCCGCAACCTGATGACGATGCTGGTCTGCCTGCCATTCATGTCGACGACTTCGACAGCGAGTGCCGGTGAAAAGGCTGTTGATTTCTCCCGTGACGTTCTGCCCATTCTTTCTGATCGCTGTTTCGTGTGTCATGGACCGGATGCCACCGAAGCGGACGCCGACATGCTGCGACTGGATTCGTTTGAAGCAGCAGTATCTCGGCGTGATGCCGGGCAGGCCATTAACCCCGATTCACCGGCGGACAGTCTGCTGCTGAAACGTATTCATTCGCGTGACAACCCCATGCCTCCGGCGGACGCTGAAAAGCAGCTGTCTGAGCACGAACGTGATGTGCTGACTCGCTGGGTTCAGCAGGGTGGAAAATATCACCGACACTGGGCCTTTGTGCCTCCGGAACGTCACCTTCCCCGAGGCTGGACGACTGAAACCCGGTCGACATCACCGTCTGACATCATTGATGCTTTGATTGCCGGGAAACTGTCCGACCGAGGCATCGACTTCTCGCCTCCGGCCGACCGCCATGTGCTGGCTCGACGAGCCGCCTACGTCCTGACAGGACTGCCCCCGGAAAGGGATCAGCTGGAACGCTATCTGGCGGATTCGTCCCCCGCTGGCTACCGGAATCTGATCGAAGAGCTGCTGGCCAGCCCTCGATTCGGAGAGCATCAGGCCCGGTACTGGCTGGATGCCGTCCGTTACGGAGACACACATGGTCTGCATCTGGACAATCGCCGAGGCATCTATCCGTACCGTGACTGGGTGGTACGAGCCTTCAATCAGAATCTTCCGCTGGATGAATTCATCACCTGGCAGCTGGCCGGAGACCTGCTTCCCAATCCGACGCTCGATCAGAAAATCGCCACCGGTTTTGTGCGAATGAACCCCTCCACGGCTGAAGGCGGAGCAATTCCGGAAGAGTTTCAGGCGAAAAACAACTTCGATCGTACAGAAACGCTGGGAACCGTCCTGCTGGGCTTATCGCTGACCTGTGCTCGCTGCCATACTCACAAATACGACCCGGTGACTCAGACCGAGTACTACCAGCTGCTGGCTTTCTTCAACAGCACGTCCGAATCTCCGATGGACGGGAACAAATACGAATATGGTCCCGTGCTTCAGGTGCCCGGCGATCAGCAGTCGTGGCAGACCTGGCAGCAGCTGCAGGAGGCCCAGCGCGAACTGATTCAGGTCGCAGCCGACGGCATTCCCCGAAGCTCAAAGGAACAGCAGCAGCAATGGAACACGGCCGACGCCGATCAGCGGCTGTCGATGATTGCTGCAGGAGCGGGAAGTTTTCAGGATTCGCCCCTGCAGGCAAATGCAGGACAGCTCACACAGCAGATCGAACAGGCGCGTTCGACATTCACCACAACGCTTGTTGCGGAAGAACTCCCGCAGCCTCGGCCAACTCATCTGCTGCGTCGAGGTGAATACAACCTGCCGACCGGGGACGCTCTTCAGCCGGACACGCTGGCCGTGATTGGACGCCTTCCGTCTGACGTTCCCCACAATCGTCTGGGCCTTGCACAGTGGCTGACATCGCCGCAGCAGCCACTGGTGTCCCGAGTTCTTGTGAATCGGCTGTGGCAGCAGGTATTCGGTTATGGCCTTGTGCGAACTCCGGAAGACTTTGGGGTTCAGGGCCAGCAGCCCACACACCCGGAACTGCTCGACTGGCTGGCCGTGGAGCTGCAGGACCAGCACTGGAACCTGAAGCATCTGCTGCGGCTGATGGTTCACAGCAGGACGTTTCAGCAGAGTTCCGCGTGGCGCACCGATGTTGATGACCCGGAAAATCGCCTGTTTGCTCGAGCGTCCACGTATCGACTCGATGCCGAAGTCCTGCGTGATGTCGGGCTGTGGTCATCGGGTCTGCTGGATCCCGCCATGGGCGGAGAAGGTGTCAAGCCTTATCAGCCATCCGGCATGTGGGAAGCGATGGCTCATCCCGCCAGCAACACAAAATCTTATGAAGCCGATCACGGTCGCCGGCTATATCGACGCGGCCTGTACGTTTACTGGAAACGTACCAGCCCGCATCCCATGATGACGCTGTTTGACGCTCCGGACCGTGAATCGAGCTGCGTCCGTCGCTCGCGCAGTAACACTTCGCTGCAGTCACTGGGTCTGCTGAATGAAACTCAGCGACTGGAAATGTCCCGAGCTCTCGCGGAACGACTGCTCAAGCATCATGCGGACGACGATGCTCGCGTGAAGGACGTGTTCCTGATGCTGACCTGTCGTCCGCCGTCCCAGCATGAGCAGCAGGTCTGTCGTCAGCTGCTGGCCGACCTTCGCAGCCGCTATCGGTCATCAGCAGACGATGCACAGGCCCTCACGTCGATTGGCGAAACCCCCCGCGATCCCGCCCTGACCCCGGCTGAAACCGCCGCCTGGACCCAGCTCGCCGCCACTCTCCTCGCCAGCGACGCAGCAATTCTGCTGTATTGAAAGAACCGTTTTCCTCCTGACACAGGCTGGTTTCTCCGAAAAAGATCCGGCTATGAATTGGTCGGCGCGCCTGCGGCGCATCTACGGAGCTCGTTCGCGAAGTTCAGTGCCGTCTTCCTGCTGCCGCAGGACGAGATACGTCAGCGTGATTCCGCTCAGGAAAGCTCCCAGCTGGACGGCAGCCGGGAACTGCAGGATGAACGGAACTTCCGATGCTGCCAGTCGCTCGTCGATCGAGGTCAATCTGAATCGCTGTATGTTTGCGATGACGAGTTCCGGCATCCAGCCTGATGCGGCCTCAAAGGCCGCTGTGACCAAGAACGATGCAATCGACGAAGCGACCTTGCCGACCACCAGGACAATCAGCAGATACCCTGCTACCTGTGTCGGCCGGGACAGAACATAGTTGATGCCCCGACTCAATCCATCAGCTCCATCACAGATGTCAGTGCCGATGGCAGCGATGGACAACAGCCAGCCGATCCAGCAGACAACGGCAATCGGAATCGCAATCAGCAGCCAGAACATCGTGGCCGATCCCGACAGTGTCGGCTGGTTCAGCGCCGGGGACAGCCAGGTGATGACCGCCAGCGGGCTGATCAGCAGAACCAAGATGATCACAACAATTGCCAGCGACAGCAATGGCCTGAGAACGTGGCTGAGGCTGAATCGAAGGGCAGCGGGCCCGCCGATCCGCTGCTGTGAACAGAATTCGGCGGATGTGGATCGAGCGATCGCGACGCCTCCGACTGCCAGCAGCAGAACCTGACACAGCAGAAGCAGCAACAGTCCGGCGAGGTCATTCGTCGAGTGCTGCAGCACCCCGGTCAGAGAGAAGACTGCATCTGAAAGCGGGCTGCCAAGGAAACGGGAACTCGGCAGCCCGGAGTCGAAGAGCCAATGGAGCGCCTGAGGGAAATCGCGATCCAGCATGGTCACGGAGATGTCCCATCGCCGCAGCGAGGTTGAGACAAACACCATGAGCCACGCTGGAAGCAGGACTCGCAGCCGGAAAGAAAGCCGGATCGCTGACCACAGATGCAGTCCCGGGAAGATTTTCTTCCACTGAATGCAGTCGATGGCAACCGGGTCCGAGTTCACGTCAATCGCCGAAGGCTGCGTCGAATCGATGGCCGGATGGAGCAAAGTCGACGTTTTTGCAGAACTGAGCCGCTTCAGCAGCACCGACTTCACGATTCATTCCGATGTCTTCCCACTCGACAGACAGCGGACCGTCATAGCCAACAGCATTCAGAGCTCGGATGATTTCTTCAAACCGAACACCACCGCGACCGACACTGCGGAAGTCCCAGCCTCGGCGTCCATCGCCCCATGGCAGATGACTGGTGAGGATGCCGGTGCGGCCATTCAGCGTGACGGAAGCGTCTTTCATGTGGACGTGGTAAATGCGGTCCGGGAAGTAGCGGATGAATTCCACCGGATCGACTCCCTGCCAGATCAGATGGCTGGGGTCAAAATTGAACCCGAATTCCTCGCGACCATTCAGTGCCTTCAGAGCTCGTTCTGCTGAATAGATGTCGAAGGCAATTTCCGTCGGATGAACTTCCAGAGCGAATTTGATTCCGCATTCCTGGAAGACGTCGAGAATGGGATTCCATCGTTCTGCCAGAAGGCTGTAGCCGGCATCAATCATGCTGGCAGGTGTCGGTGGAAAATCGTACAGCAAATGCCAGATGCTTGAACCTGTGAAGCCGTTGACAACGCTCACACCCAGCTTCTGAGCTGCTCGAGCAGTGTTCTTCATCTCTTCGATGCAGCGGTCGTTGACTCCTGCCGGGTTACCGTCGCCCCAGACATATTCGGGCAGAATCGTTTTGTGCCGCTGGTCGATGTGATCGAGAACCCCCTGACCCACCAGATGATTACTGATTGCGAACAGCTTCAGGTCGTATTTGTCCAGCAGATCGCGTTTTTTTCGGCAGTAGGCGTCGTCTGACAGGGCTTTATCAACTTCAAAGTGATCGCCCCAGCACGCGAGTTCCAGCCCGTCATATCCGAACTCCTTTGCCTTGCGGCAGAGTTCTTCCAGCGGCAAATCCGCCCATTGACCGGTGAACAGGGTAACGGAACGAGCCATCTCAGCGATTCTCCAGAAACATCAGACACGAAAACCGGGCCAGGATGCCGTCAAGCCAGCCCAAAACACGCCGAAACGGTAAAGATCGGGCTTCGGCTTGTCAAACGTGGGCAGATTGCGGTCCATTTCTCGATTGCCGGGTTTGCCAAAAAAACAACGAGCGACTGCGTGGCAGCCACTCGTTGCTTTTGTGTTTTGCTCGGCTGAGGAAATTACGGCCCGCCAGGGCCGTATCCGTTCATCGCTCCGGCTGCCTGTTTTTGTTTGGCTTTTTCGCGGGCTGACAGTCTCTTTCCGTCGCTTGCTGCGGCTCCGCCACCACCGTAATAGCTGCCCATCGCGGAGCTGCCGGTGCTCATTCCCATTCCATAGCCGCTGCCTTCCATACCGCTGCCCTCATACGAGCTGCTTTCTCCGAAGAAGCCTCCCGGCCCGGTTGCTGCAGCCTTTGGACGCCATGAGTCGTACTGTTTGAGGATGAAGGCTGCTTCGGTCGCGTCCATTTTTTCCTGTTCTGAGCGATCGCCTATTGTTCTCAGCAGCAGTTCGCCGTCGCCGTCCAGCAGACAGATCTGATCCTGAATTGGTTTGTCTCCGCGAGCCACCTGGCTGAGGAACGGAGCGAGTTCCGGATGATCGGTGGTTGACAAACGGCTGAGCGTCGGATCCGCTCCGATCAGGACCGCGTTCGTCTTGAGTGTGATCTCACGATGTTCGAGTTTGTTTTCTCGAAGGTCCACAACTTCCTGACCTCGCACACCGGCGATCGGCATGCCCATGGAGACTTCGACGTCTCCCAAAACCGGAAGACCTGTTTCCGTCGTATCGGTATAAACCGTCAGCTTTGCCGATTCATGCTGACCTCGGCGGGACTTGACTTCCGTCAGATACAGCCGATGTGCCAGCGGCAGGAACACGGCCGGTGTTTCCGGGCTCCAGTCTGAGTAAACAGTTGGTTCAGTCCCCAGCCCCGGATCTTCCAGTTCATCCAGAGCATGGTTGTAGTTGGGGTTCTTCATCTGAACTCGAACGCGATACTGGTAGCTCATTCCTCGTTCAACCGTGAAGTCCATGAACCTTACCAGCAGCAGGCGATGTTCAGCCGTTGCCAGTGTGGCATCCAGCAGCGTCTTCTGAGAAGCACTCAGCTTCCCGCTGCTCTGGCTTTCACCCATCTGGCTGTACATATCGCTGTACATGCTGGAGCTGCTTTCACCGCTTTCATAGTTGCCGCCGCCGCCGCCATAGCCGTACATGCTGGTCATATCGCTGGCACTCTGCGAGAACTGCGAAAAGCCTCCGACTTCAATTTCAGCCGGCGAGTTGGCTTTTTCTTCTTCAACACGTTCTGCGATTTTCGAATTCAGTTCGTCAATCAATGCCTGTTCTTCCGGGCTGAGTTTGAACTCGTCAACGCGCGGATGCGAAGCTTCGCTGAGCGACCATGTTCCGGTGGCTCGACGCGGTAATGGCATGGTGATTGAATTTCGAGTCACCGCCGGACTGACGATGTCGCGGTCAATGCCGAACGATTCCTTCAGAATCTCTCCCAGGTCTTCGGACGACACAGGTTCCCATTCGGTCCAGGTTTTGTCGTTTTCTCCCTTGTGACGACGCTCGACGTCCAGATCTGTGAACAGAATGTATCGCTGAGCTTCTTCGTAGCCTCCGGTGAGGTGCAGGGCTTTTCGAATCAGGCTTCTCTGATCCTGCAGATTCAGGATCATGCGCACAGAAATTCCGGCACTGACGCGGATTTCCTTCTTGGCACTCATCAGGGCAGATCCGCCGTACATGCCCATCAGATCGTAGCCTTCATAGCTGCCGCCTTCGTAATTACTTCCGCCGGGGCCGCCGGGTCCGCCAGGATAGGATCCGCCGCCAGGACCGCCGGGACCACCCGGTCCGCCGGGATATCCACCGCCGGGACCACCAGGATAAGATCCACCGCCCGGACTTCCGGGATATGCGGAGGCCAGATCGGGCGAACTTTCCATGCCTGAATAACCCCCCGGTCCCGTTGGCGATGACTGCACCAGGCCAAAACGTTCCGCCAGTCGTTTCTCCAGAGCATCTTCTTCGCTTTCCGGAGTCTCTTTTTTATCGTCCGTCTTTTCGGCAGAAGGATCTTCAGTCTTCGCCTCTTCCTGTTTGGGCGGCATGGACAATGCAAACACTACTTTATCCGCGATCGGATCCGTGGGGCTGACAACGACGACCCGAGTCCGTTTTTCACGGCTGCGGATCAGTGAGGGGTTCATACTGCTGATCGCGTAGTCGGCCGGGTCTGTTTTGTAGTTGTCTTCCGTGGCCGTCAGCTTACGGACGTCCTTGATGTCCGCAAACAGCTGCTGCTGTTCTTCCGGCCATTCATTCAGTTCGATCTTTGCCTGGCCGTCATTGGCAGTTTTCACCACGTCCAGTGGACTGTCTGTATTGGGGCTCCAGTGAGCAGACGACAGGGCCAGAAATCCAAACAACGCACACACGCCGGCGACCAGCTTCTCACCGTGGTTCAGCAGCAGTGTCTTGATCTTATCCATGGTCGATCTCCTGAAGGGAGCCTTTGATCTCGGGCTGTCCGAGCGATTTGAAATTGTCGAAACTGTTTGTGACTGAGTCAGGTCTTTAGAGCGACCACTGTTGTTGTGGGCTCTGCAACAACGTTACGGTGCCGGAGGTGCAGAATCCGCCGTGGCATCGGGTTGTTTTTCCGAAGGATCGCTTCCTGCGGGTGGTTCGCCGGGAGTTGCGGATTCACTTCCGTCAGCAGCAGGTGCGCCCGGAGCCGCTGCCGGGGTTTCACCGGCAGGAGGCGTTTCTGAGGTTGCTGCCGGCGGCTGCGATGTCGCCGGGTTAGATGGTGCTGCCGGATCGGCGTTCGGTGCAGCTGCTGGGTCGACCGCATTTGGATCGGCCGGTTGCATATCCGGATCAGCCGTAGCTGACGGATCTGTTGCCGGGGCTGTTTCTTCCGTCATGGCTGGATCGTCAGCGGAATCATCACCCGGTGCCGAGGTGTTTGTTTCACCCGCTTCTGATTCAGCGGCCTGCTCCGCTTCTTCCCCGGCCTTCTGTTCTTCAGGAGAAACATACAGCGTCATCAGTCCGGCGACTCTCACGGTCGACAGGTTGGGATTGATCATGGCATTCGCCAGCAGTCCCTGACCATCCTGAATCTTCTTCATTTCGGCTCGACTGAGAGGCTTCTGAGCCGGGCTGGGACGACCTCCAGGAGTCATTCCTGGTGTGGGCGATCCAAATCCACCGCCGGGACCACCAAATGCCGGGCCGCCGAACCCGCCGCCGCCAAAGCCTGGAGATGCCCCGAACCCGCCGCCACCAAAACCGCCCCCGCTGCTTTCGTAGCTGCTGGTTCCGGCGTTTTCATAAGAGCCACTGCCGCCCTCGTAGCCTCCTGGCCCTCCAGGATAGCCGCTCATTCCCATGCCCATTCCGCCTCCGGGAGATGCTGAAACCTTCGTTCCGAAGTCTGCGTCAACCCGAACAATCTCAACGGGAAACCGGCTGTTGGTCAGTGAGGCCAGCAGAGCGGGAATTTCCTGCTGCCACATCCGGACTTTCAGAATGAAGCCACGTGTCTTGTAGGGCAGATTTTCACCTTCATGGACATATCGTTTGTCTTCTGATTCTTCCCCACCACCGCCGAACCCGCCGCCACTCATGTCCACACTGTCTCCCATGTAGCTTGAACCCTGGAAGCCAACCGACGCAGATTTTCCTGCGGCCGAAGGTCCGTATTCTTCGACCAGGAGGTCAGATGTCGCAGAGCCAACGAATGGCTTCCAGGGGAGGTTTGCGCCAGCACCACCACCACCGGGGCCGCCGGGGCCCGAAAATCCGGCGGACTCATAGCCACCGCCGCCGCTATCGCCCATATATCCGCCGAATCCACCTTCACTTCCGCCGCTGCCGGGTTCGGCTGCCGGGTCTCCGCCTCGAAGTTCCAGCTGAAGCAGCATCGGAATGGGCGCTTTATCGATTCGGTCCGCTCCGGCGTTGACGGCGGCAATCGCATCGTAAATGGAGCCAAGCAGCCAGATATCTTCCTGAGCATTCCAGATTTCCGTGGATGTGGGCGGCACCGTCTCCCACTTGTGCACATCTTCGTGCGTGATTTTCTGCCTGTTCACCTGCACCAGACCTTCGCCGTTGATGAACGGATTGACCCGCTTCAGCTGTTCTTCAAAATACTTCACGTACAGCTTCTTGAACTGCTCGCGAACTGCACTGTCCTTGATGGGTGCCTGAAACTTCAGCTTGCTAAGCTCGTTGCTGATTCGAGCCGGATAAACACGAGCTCCCAACTGCTGTTGCCACAGCTGGTGAGCCGACTCCTTAAATGCCTTTTCGTGTTCTTCGTTTTCTTTGGCTGCTGCCTGAGTCCAACGATCATTGGGAACATCGGACACACTCTGCTTTGCATCATTCTGGGCCTGTTTGACCTTGGATTCACGGTCAGTGATTGCTGCTGCCAGCGTTCCACTGACTGAGTACCAGCCCCAAAGAACCAGCATCAGGAATAACCCAAACACGATCCAGAACATCTGACGAAGAACAGGTTGCAGCTTTTCCATGTCACTAATTCCCGATTGGGACAGAAAGGTCTTCGATTTGGACTGATGATCAGCTTCCGACGAACATCAGTTAGTGGATTCACTGCCGCCATCTGCTGCCGGCTCCTGGCCTTCAGGAAACGGCTTTCGGTCAGCTTCCGGAATCGGAACCCAGACAAACTGCACCACAAAGTCCGTTCTGGTGATGTATTGAGCTCGACTGGTCTTTTCGTCGATGGCACCTTCGAGCGGTCCCAGATTCTTTTTGGCCACTCCTCCTCCCGGACCACCGGGATAGGGCGATCCGCCGCCCGCATACGACGACTCGCCGCCTGGACTATACGGACTCCCGCTTTCGTAGTTGCTGGTCGGCGGAGACATTTCCATGCCGGCTTCCATCCCCGAATATGGGCTTCCGCCTGGTCCGCCCATGCCGGATTTGGCCGTCAGCCGAGCGTCAGGATCATAAAGGTGATTATCAAAGTCCTTCGAGTACACCATGATCGGATGCGAAATTCCCATCTGACCGATGGGCACTCCCTTATCTCCGGTCGAGCCTCCCAGCTTCCACTGTCTCAGATTGCTGACGAGTGTGTTGTTCACGAAGTTTCTGCCAATCTCGCGATAACGTTCCCTTGCCATCTCTTCGTTGTTGAAGAAATGATGTCCGGTCAGCGTCACGATGTAACCTTTTCCTGTCGGAGGCTTTTCGCGGTCCGCTTCCGAGAACATTTCCTTCAGCTGCTCATCACCGCTCAGCGCCGTGTGCCATTCGCCAACGTCTGCCAGCTTCTTCTGGACGAAACTTTCAATGTGCAGCTGTTTTCGCAGAGTGACATCCGTTTCATCGTTGTCATTGCCCTCGACCCTGGGCAGACACTCATTCACAGCTTTGATGACTTCCATCCACAGTTCTCGTTTCTGCAGCGGAGCAGTCAGTTCGTCAATCTTGGCGATGTTGGCCGTGTGAGTCGCGACCTGAGCGTCGTAAGCAGACTTGTTGCTGGAGACTTTTCCACTGAGTGCCGTGACGGCGTCGTGACCCGGCTTCCAGCGATCCTCGCTGACCGAATTCAGAACTCGGGCACTGGCGAATGTTCCCAGACCCATCGTCAGCAGTAGTCCGGCGGCCATTCCCACAGCCCACGGTTTCTTGCGGCGAATGATCCGCTGCCGCACAACTTCCGGAGGCAGCAGTGTCGTGTGGATACGAGTCTGTTTCAATGTCTGCAGTGCGAGGCCGTATGGCACGGCAAAGGTCATTGCGTTGTCAATGAACAGCGGATCGCTCAGCACACTGTCGCCGGTGACGCCTCGAAAATCTTCCAGCTTGATCACGTCGTACTGCAGGTTCTGCTGCAGGAATTTCTGCAGACCGGCCATGCGGAAACCGTTGCCGACTCCGATGACCTGCTTAATCTTTGCTGTCCGGTTCACGCTGCCGAAATAGCCGATCGACCGCTGAATTTCCGTGACATAATCGTTGAACACCGGCCGCATCGCCTGGAACACAGCCTTGGGATCGGGCGCTCTGGTCGCGTTGCACTTCAGGTGTTCGGCCTTGGCGAACGTGAGCTTCATTTCCCGAGTCAGAGCTCGAGTGAAGTGGTTGCCGCCGATGGGGACGTTTCGAATCCAGATATTGCGGCCATTCGACACCATCAGCGTGGTGTTGTCCGCTCCCATGTCCAGCAGGATGTAATAGTCTTCGGCATCCGGCGGTGTTGCTCCGTCCTCCAGACGGAAGCCCAGAACGTCATAGGACAGATAATTGTACAGAGCCAGAGGAGCGACCTGGACCAACTCAATCTCAAGCTTATGAGCCGTCAGTGGCTGCATGGCGGCATACACAAGATCGCGTTTCATCGCGAACAGGCCGACTTCCGCATCCAGCATGAAGCCGCTTTCTTCAACGCCACCGCCAATCGCCTGGTAGTCCCAGATGACGTCCTTCAGATCAAAGGGTATCTGCTGCTTGGCTTCGTACTTGACGATATCCGCGACGCGTGCGGGCTCAACCGGAGGCAGCTTGATGAACTTGGTCAGCGAAGTCTGGCCCGGTACACTGATCCCGATCAGATCGCGGCCGACCTTGTTTCGTCCCACAAAGGTGTCCACCGCCTGACGAATCAGTTCGTCAGGAATGGCATCCGGCTGGCTGAGAATTTTGGGGTGAGGAATATAGTCAAACGCGACGGCTCGAACCTTGCCCTCGTCTTCCAGACGAAGCTTCATCGCCTTCAGTCCGGCCTGACCGATGTCAATTCCCCATGCGCTGCGAGCTTCCGCCATGCTGTGATCCTGTTTCTGCGAAGTTCAGTTCGGAGATGCTCACCAGGTGTCCAGTGGCATCCCCAACGAAGTCTGGTATCGTCAGCGAAACCCGCACTTTATGCAAGTTTCGATTCTTTCCACCGGAAATCTCCGTCGACAAACTCAAAGGCGACCATGAAACCAGCCCGGCTGTTTTCCGGGTCCTGAAGAAAACGTCACCCATCAGCACGTTTTCCCCAACGAAAACCACGGTCCGCCCTTTGCGGTCCTGAAAAGCACTGTAACCTGTTGAAGCGACTCACTTTTCAGCTCTCGGGGCCTGGTTCGCGTCAGTGAACCCGGTTCCCCGAGTTGCCGCGTTTCCGCTCGGTTTTGACGTCCATGCCGGGGCGGGAGTTCCAGGGAAGTCGCATTTTTTGAATTCTTCAGGCAAAACCGGCCAGTCGGAGACCGGAGTTCGGGCTTCTGCGGCGGCTTTACCAACGTGGGCTTTCCACCAAAAACACAGCATCTATGACCACGTTTCGACCATATCAGGATGTTCGTATTTTGATTCCCGGCTATTCCATCGAGGACCTGCCGACGGAACTGCCCGAAGCCAGCGCCAATTCACTGCTGAATGCCTTTGCTGTCGCATGGCATCCCTGGCTGCTGCAGCAGGCTCGGACTTTGCCGGAAGTTCATCGAGCGGAATCGCTGGAAATGCCAACCGGGCCGCACATCCTGCTGGTTCCGGACTGCAGCATTGACTGGCTCGAACACGACTGGAAACAACGGTTCACGGAAGTTGGCAACCTGGTGCTGAGCCACTGCAGTGACCGCGCCCAGTGGCTGGAGACAATTCGCACCCAACTGCTTCCCGAAAAGACACATGAAGCTCCAGGCGAACCGACGAGCGCCCCGAACAACTCAGGTGACCAGGCTTCTCTGCCGGAAATCGATGCCGACCTGCTGGCTGAGTTCTTTGCTTTTGGAACCTGTTATCTGCAGGTCAGACTGCTGAGCCGTCGGCTGCACCACTTCACCGATCCCGACCGTTATCGGCTGGAATCCGCCGTGGCCGATGCCGTGAAGGGAGCAATGAACGGCCAGCCGGAAATCGCCCGAGAACACCTTCGCCATGCCTTTGAAGCGTTGCTGGACTGTCGGGAACAGGTGCACCCAACGGACTGCTTTCTGGTCGACCTGTGCCTGCCGTCGGAACAGACGACGGCCACGGAACTGGTGGATCTGATTCGACAGTCACCGGCGCTCAGTATCCTCTGCAGCGGTGCCGATCTGCGGCGGTTTGATTCTCAGGATGGTTCCTTCCGTGAAGCCGTTCAGGCCGCGCTGTCGGAACAGCGGCTGGCACTTCTGACCGGACACTACCACGAACTGCGAACAACCTCCGGATCAGTCAGCAGCACTTATGCGGACATCGCGGCCTCTGTTCAGGAGGTGCGGTCGTTTGAATCGTCTGCACCACTCAGCTGGGCTCGTCGACGTTTCGGTCTGAATTCGTCTCTGCCGACGCTGCTGAAACACTTCGAGTTCGAATCGGCTCTGCACGTTGTTCTGGATGACGGAGTTTATCCCGATCGCGAATACGGGCAGATGAACTGGGAAGCTCCGGATGGAAGTCGGGTTCCCGCTGTCTCCCGCATTCCCATCGCCATTGATTCCGGGTCGTCGTTCCTGAGATTCGTCGATCGCTGCGCGGAAAGTATGCAGGAAGATTCCTCTGCCGTGCTGCTGCTGGCTCGCCTTCCTCAGCTGGTGACTCCGTGGCTGTCAGACCTGCAGATCGCGTCCCGTTACGCTCCGATTCTCGGCCGCTTTGTGACGCTGACCGAGTTCGTTTCGCTTACCCGGTCACATTCATCGTCCATTCGACACGACGAAAGTGAATACCTGAGTCCTCATCTGATTCAGTCGTCTGTCCTGAAGACTGAAGCCCCCATTTCATCTCCTGCAGAACTTCACGCGGCCTGGTCCGTTCTGGAATCTGCTGCGATGGCCACGTCCATTGCTGCCGTGCTGAAGCCGTCTCAGGCGAATGTTTCTGCCGTCGAAGAACCGGAAACTCAGCTGGCCGCCGAAGAAGCTTCACGGCTGGCTCTGAGTGATTCCCGAGACTCTGCCGCAACACAACAGGCACGACTGGCGGCCATCACCCGCACCATTCAGCAGGTTGGCCAGACGGCAGCTGCACAGGTTCAGGCTCTGGTCCCGGCTCGCGCGGCCGATGCCAGGGGCGTGTTCATTCTGAATCCTCTGCCCTGGAATCGTCGAGCGTCACTGAAATGGATCGAAGGACTGCAGCCACCAGCGCAGAGTTCCTGCATCGAATCCGCATGGGGTCAGGGCCGGGACATTCATCTGTCGGTGAATCTGCCGGCCGGTGGGTTTGCATGGCTGCATGAAGCCGGATCGGACCACAAACCCGTGTCACTTCAACGCCCGGGAGGAAAGCCTTTGGCCGAAGGCCTGCTGCTCAGAAACCAGTTCTACGAAGTTCAGCTCAGCGAACGTTCCGGCGGCATCATGTCCGTCACGTTTCACAACAGTCGGAACAACCGAGTCAGTCAGCAGGTGGCGTTTCGGTACGAGAATTCAAAAACCGTCAGCGACCAACATGGAGAACATCAGACGGCTTATGCCACCGCGCGGATGGTGTCATCAAAGGTGATCAGCAGCGGACCGTTCACCGGAAGCATTCAGACAACCAGCGAAATCGTCGACGTCGTCGATGGACACGTGAAGGCAAAGTTCCGTCAGACCGTCAGTGTTCAGCGAGACTCAGCCAAACTGAAAATCCATATCGAATTCGATGACGTTGCCGACGCTGCGAAGGGCAATCCGTGGATGACCTACTACGGCTGCCGATTTGCATGGGATAACGAATCCGCGGCTATCGTGCGCAGTGTTCTGGGCCAGCCGGCTGGTTTCCGGATGGAACGTTTTGAAGCTCCGGACTATATCGAAGTGTCCGACAGCGACGGACGACTGCTGATTCTGCCCCATGGTCGCCCGTATCACCGCAGAACTTCCGGTCGCATGCTCGACAGCCTGCTGATGGTCGAGGCCGAGACAGCTCGCAGCTTCCGCTTCACGCTGGACTTCGACCAGCCCTTCCCGATGCGGGCCGCAATGGAACAACAGCAGCCCCCATTGCTGCTGGAAACATCGGACGCCGTTCCGTCGCATGCGGACAGCGCTTGGGGAGTCGCACTGTCGGCAAAGAATATCGTCGTTGCCCGTTCTCGCGTCTGCCCGACCAGCGACTCGTCCGCCAGCGTCGCCGTCAGCCTGCTGCTGCAGGAAACAGAAGGCCGCGCGGCTGACTGTCGTCTCATGACAGCTCGAACCCCCATCGCCGCCCGACTGAAAACCGCCACCGGAAAAACGCTTCAGCCCCTCGACATCACCGACACAGGTATCACCATCCCGTTCACTCGGTACCAGCTTCACGAAGTCGAATTGCTGTTCTGAAGAGTTGTCGTTGTATTCGTCCGGGAGGAACGCTGTGATCCGGATCCTGCTACCGCTCGGCCTGATCGCCCTGATTGCGCTCAGCATTCTTGGTGAAGGAAGTCTGCTCGCATGGGGCCAATGGGCATTCAGGCGTCCCGAAACCGGATCGTTCACATGGGCACACCGAATCTCTCAATGCATCTGGATCGGGCTGTCAGCCGCGGTGATCGGTTTCATCATCTTCTCATTCATCCGCTCGACATCAGGCTCATAGCCAGGAGTCTGACCATCGCCAGCGGGCCATGCCTGTGTCTGCGAACGACAGAAATACAGTCGTTTTTGAGATTTCCTGACTCGCCGGAAGATTCCGGGAAATTTCATCTCCGGTGCTGCGTGTTGTTTGCCACAGGTTGGCAGGGACGCTGATTTCGCGGGCGATGTGTCTGCGGTGAAGGAATTCTGACCACAGCAATCGCCGGTTATCAGTCAGATATGCAGACGGCCGCCGATGACTGGTGGGACAAATACAACGATGCCAACGATGCGTGGTCTCTGGCGGAAGCGGATGCGTCTTCGCAGTATGACAGCGATCTGCAGGACGCCGACGACAACTGGGGGATCGCTGCCGCCGCCGCTCAGTCAGGTTATGACATCGCCGTTGCCGCCGCCGACGCGGCGTGGGTTCTGGCGGAAAACGTGGCCTGGGCGGGGTATCTTCTGGATCTGAGTGATGCAGACACGGTCTGGACGAATTCGGAACACGACGCCTTCGTCATCTACGACGGCGCGATGACCACGGCGGAAGATGACTGGAATTTCAAGCAGACCAATGCCTGGAATCTGTATCAGTTCACGGATGCACTGGAAACATCCATCTGGGAAACAGAGGAAGCGGACGCTCGCCATGATTACGCCATCGCGATGGCCGCCGCGGATGCCGACTGGGATACTGACGAAGCTCTGGCCTGGATGGGCTACGTCATCGATGCGGCCAGCGCCGAATCGACCTGGAACACAGCTGCCAACGCCGCCTGGATCAAATACGACGACGCAATGACCCTCGCCGAAACCACGTGGACCAACGCCGAATCCGCCGCCTGGACTGACTACCAGGCCGACCTCACCACCGCCACCGGAGTCTGGACCACCGCAGAAGCAACTGCATGGAGCGACCTGCAGTCCGATTTGGCTGATGCAGAAGCGGATTGGAACACGGCGGAGATTGCTGCGTGGAATTCAAATATGAGTCCCCCATCACCGACGAGTCTATGACGGCCTGATGGCCACGGCCGATTCGTCGTGGCTGACGGCAGCCACTGCGGCCGCAGACTCCTACAACGCCACCATGGCTCTGAAGACGGCATCTGGACCACGGCTATGAACACCGCTGATGCGGACTATGAAACTGCCGCTCAGGATGCCGAGGACGCCTATGACGCCCTGGTCAATCCCGCATGGCAGAATTATGTCATTCTTGTGCAGGCCGCGGATGCTCAGTGGTCGACGGCAACTTCCAACGCTGAAAACGCGTGGATGACTGCTCAGAACGATGCCATGATGGACATGATGAACGTCATGATGGGCATGCCCTCCAGTGGAGTCGATTTGGCGGTGGCTCAGAGTCAGTACGAAACGGCCATGGCCGATGCGGACGCTCAGTGGTACGTGACGGAGAACGCGGCCTGGGGGACCTTCGAAGGAATTCTGACCACAGCAATCGCCGGTTATCAGTCAGATATGCACGACGGCCGCCGATGACTGGTGGGACAAATACAACGATGCCAACGATGCGTGGTTTCTGGCGGAAGCGGATGCGTCTTCGCAGTATGACAGCGATCTGCAGGACGCCGACGACAACTGGGGGATCGCCGAGCCGCCGCCGCTCAGTCAGGTTATGACATCGCCGTTGCTGCCGCCGACGCGGCGTGGGTTCTGGCGGAAAACGTGGCCTGGCGGGGTATCTTCTGGATCTGAGTGATGCAGACACGGTCTGGACGAATTCGGAACACGACGCCTTCGTCATCTACGACGCGATGACCACGGCGGAAGATGACTGGAATTTCAAGCAGACCAATGCCTGGAATCTGTATCAGTTCACGGATGCACTGGAAACATCCATCTGGGAAACAGAGGAAGCGGACGCTCGCCATGATTACGACATCGCGATGGCCGCCGCGGATGCCGACTGGGATACTGACGAAGCTCTGGCCTGGATGGGCTACGTCATCGATGCGGCCAGCGCCGAATCGACCTGGAACACAGCTGCCAACGCCGCCTGGATCAAATACGACGACGCAATGACCCTCGCCGAAACCACGTGGACCAACGCCGAATCCGCCGCCTGGACTGACTACCAGGCCGACCTCACCACCGCCACCGGAGTCTGGACCACCGCAGAAGCAACTGCATGGAGCGACCTGCAGTCCGATTTGGCTGATGCAGAAGCGGATTGGAACACGGCGGAGATTGCTGCGTGGAATTCAAATATGAGTCCCCATCACCGACGAGTGTCGCAACCGCAGCTGCTTCTCTGATCACGATTCCTCCAACCGTGACAGGGATGCCGGAGGGGAACCATTGATATACAGGTAAACGGTGACCAATGGGTTTATGATGCTAGTGGAAAGTTATATGGATTGGTGGTCAACGGAACTGTGGTGTGGCCGGCAACATGGCCGGAAGGTGGCCCGCAGGCAACTGTAACGACACTTCCTCCAATATTGACGTCCACCTTGCCCAAAGTACTGTGGACACCAGCGAATCTCCGAGATGCTCTTCAGAAGCAGTGGGAGCAACCCCAAAATCGTTGACAATACTTCCGAAGTTACCGCTTTCCACTACCAATCAATCTTGTCCTCACACGCATTATTTGAACATCCCCCAACGGAACAATCGTTGGTGCTGGGGGAGCTCAGCCATGCATACTAATGATCGTCGTTTCAAGCGACTCAGTGATATCATATCACTTTAATCCCGATGAACATAATCCTCACACAACGTTGATGCGCGATGAGAAACTCTTTTCGCAGGGCGCACACGTCCTTCTCGGAGCAGGGGATAACAGCGGCCCCTCAAATTCGAAACTATCTTTGATTTCCTCGTTTCTGAAGAACAAGCGTCCGGATCTGGTCGTCGATGGGCTTGCCGATACTGCAGCAATCTATGTTGACAACGCTGGCAACTACTACACAAATGGTGCCGCAGTGCGCGTTTACAAGAATTGACAAATTGACTGGAGGGAAAGAGTTCAATGCGATGGCAAATCGTCCTCATTCTCGGCCTGTTCGGACTTGCAGTTGCATTTCCTGTTAAATCAGCCTGGGAACGACAACTCTGGCGCAATGAGAGGTCTGCAATTGTGCAGATTCTGTTTGACCTTCAATCCCACTGCCCTGCGGACTGTGAACAGCAGCGATGGTCGGCGGCGATTGGGCGTACGGAAATCGCTTACTGGAACATTTGCGTCACGGTCGATGATGCTTCTCTGCCTCAGCTGAAAGAGATGAAGGACGACATCAGAAAGCTTGTCGCGACGACCGAGCCGTCTGCTGATTTGTTGCGAGAGATCTACGAACGATTCGGAGCCTCCAGTCCCAGCGCTGCTCGCAAACGCAACAAGTGGCGGGATGACTTTGAAGGCTTCATTCAGCTGATCGATTACGGAGTTCCCAAAGAACCAAAACGCGGGAAAGGAGCTGTGATCTGGAAAATCTATCGTCCATACTGAAGTTCGGCAGGGTGCCATAAATGGTGCCCTGTGATGTGCCGGGAAATTACTCGGGACACGCCTGAAGGCGAGCCGCAAATGACAGGATCCCAATCGCCCGGGATTTTGACGAACTTGTCGCGATGCTTCGGAAGTCGGGTGTAGGCCTGCCCATTATTTGGCGGTCGGTGAGTGGCGGATCAGTCGAAGTCTGAAAGGGAGTTTCCATGACGTACAGAGCGGCGGCCAAGGCCGTGTTTTGGTGCCTTGTGGCGGCATTCGTCGGATCGGTGGGCTGAAGCTCGGTTTCCGGGAGTGCGCTGAACAGATCGCGAAGGTGAACGATACCGTCTGCCGAGGAAGGCTTTGGTTGCCTACAGCCTGCACAGGTACCTCGGCCGGCATGGCAGGTTCCCGCCGGCAACGTTGGAACAAGGCGGATCCAGCCACAGCTGGAGAATTCTTGTACTTGAAGACATCGATCGTCGGACGTACGACTTTAACAAGGCATGGGACAATCCGGTCAACCTGAAACTACAGAGCAAAACGACGCCATATCACTGTCCGTCACGAGACGAGCACGGCGAAGACTATTCGACGGCTATGTGGCTGTCACCGGCCCAAACTGTGTCTTTCGCGACGATGGCAGCCAGGGGCGGCCTTTGGATGAAATTCTGTCTGACGAGATTATCATGGTCGTGGAAACTCGACTGAACGACATCCACTGGATGTCTCCTGTTGACCTGAAATACGCCGATCTGATTGCGGATCCGGAATATGCCGCGAAGGTTTTGGGTGGACCGCACTCTGATGGAGGCCATTACATCACCGTCCGCGGCCGGGTCGGGCGAATCAGCGACATTGGCATTCCCGAACTGCTGCGAAGAATGCTGGTCCCGGGATCAGTCGAAGCCGCCGAAAAAGAGACGCCATAGCCGGGGGCTCAGTGGCAAGTTCAATGAATGTTTTCAATATGAGTTTCACACGTTACTTCATCGCGGCTGTCGCGTGCTTCGGGGCGGTGTGCCTGTTGATTTATGCCGGAACGGCTGGAGTCGCCGCAGCGAGATTTTCCAGATCGCTTTCCGCCGGGCGGTTTTTGAGTGTCGTCGCCAGAGTTCAATGGCCCCAACGTCTATCGCCAGCGAAAAAGCCGATGAATGCCGCACGGTTGAGTCTCGCCGAGGCAGTGGAGAAGATCTGTGTCGACGCACTGCCGCCGAGGACCGTTTTGAGAATCTGGTCGCTGCCTCTGTGCTGGATTCTCGTAGAAGGATTCTGAAAATACGCTCGCAGAGCTGCGTGTCGTTCATGCGTCAAAGCCTACGGGAAACATCTTGAGAGGATCTTTCGTACCTGATTGCCCAGTTTGATGCATCCGGACAACATAGTCCGATTCAGAAGATTCCTGTCGAGTCTGATTAATTGACGAATTTATCATTGCTGGCCACGGCATGTTTTGAGATCAGGCGCGCAGACTTGAGTTGAGGCCCTGGCCCAGTTCGAGGGCAGGCCGAGTCGCAGTCGTCGGAACGCATGCCCACGCAAGCGAGGACGTGGCATCCGGACATCATCTCGTTTCAATGCAAATCGAATTGAACTTACGTAACGTGTCGCCGCTGGTGATTTCCGGCTTGAAAATCGTCCGGAAGTTCGAGGACGTGCGCACGGTGTTCTCAGACGCCTGCGAGCAAATCGATGGCACGGGACAGGGCGTCTTTCGGGTGTCCGGATTTGGGGATGATTTGTGGCCCGTCGACCTGGCAACCGATCTTCCGGTGTTTCCGGAGCAGCTGCCGGGAGCAATCAGGGCTTTGGGGACGGACATGGACATTTTTTCATCGACTTCTACGAACAGGGGATCGAGCGAACGCTGCATTTCAAACGACAGGGCGCGGGTTACGTTGTTGAATGCGTCTGCTTTCTCGAATGGAGTCCAGTGAACAGTTCGGAGGTGTTTGAGCGCGAAAAACTCATGGACATGTTTCGGAAGGTGTTGACGGAATTTCTCACCTTCATGTCCCGCGCGACAATCGACGACGCGATTCGCCGAGCGATTCTTGATTGGGCGTCGGGGGCAGGATTCTAACTAAGAACGGTTTCTTCCGGAGGCTGTTTGGTGCCCTGACGCGGCAGAGGCGTGATATGCTTTGTTTGCGGCTGGTGGCTGTTTCAATCTCGTCCCCGATGAGGAAACACCGTGGCCGGAACAGATGTGCCATCCTTTCTTCGCACCAGCTGGTTGGCTCGACCTCGTTCCGAAGCGAATCGAACTGAGTATCCGGCAGAAGCATCCTCGACTTCTTACCTCACGGAAGCAGGATTTCCAGCAGGGTGATGGCAGATTCGGGGTGGATGTGGGCTTCGTGGAGGCAGGCGGGGAGGAGTGTTGTTTCGCCTTTTTTCAGTGTTTCCGTCGGCGAAGTGGAATCGTTGGTGGAGAGGGTGGCGGATCCTTCCAGCAGCATCAGGATGCGGAAGCGGTTGCCAAGTTTCAGGTGGAACGGGTTGATTCCCTGATGGCGACGAATCACGAAGTGCTGACAGCGGACCAGTTCTTCGAAACAGTGCTCGCCGTCGCCGAGTTCGCGAGGTGTGACTGGATCAACGGGACCCGCGGCATAGTCGGTGCAGTCGAGCGATTCCTGAACGTGGATTGGTCGAGGCTTTCCGTCGGAACCCAGACGTCCCCAGTCGTGCAGTCGGAACGTCAGGTTGCTCTGTTGCTGCACTTCGGCCAGCACAATTCCCGGGCCCAGCGCGTGAACAGTGCCTGCCGGAACGTAGAAGCAGTCTCCTGCGGCTGCCGGAATCCGATGCACGATTTCGCTGACGGTCCCTGCATGGAGGTGTTCGGCCAGTTGTTCACGCGTGACTCCGGGCTTCAGCCCGCAGATGATTTCACTGCCTGGCTCAGCGTCCAGAATGACCCACGCTTCGGTCTTTCCGTTCTCTGACGGGTTGTAGCTGACGGCCTGCCGGTCATTCGGATGCACCTGCAGTGACAGCCAGTCGTTGGCATCCAGAAACTTGATCAGCAGGGGAAACTGGTTCTGTTCTGAGTGAACTCCCAGCAGTTCCGGACCCTGGTGGCGGACAAGTTCCGAAAGAGTGATCCCGGTCAGCGGCCCACGAGCCACAACGCTTTGACCATTCGCATGGTCGGCCAGTTCCCAGCTTTCGGCATAGTCCTGAGCAGCTCCGATGGGTTTGTTCAGCAGAGTTCCCAGCTTTCGGCCACCCCACCGAATCTGATACAGCAACGGTTCAAATACCAGAGGTCCCATGCATCCCTGCTTCCGGGTTGAGTCTAACGGCTGGAGACATCCTGAAGAGAAGCCTCTCGGCTTCGGCGAAATGATTTCCCGCATTTTCGCTCATGACCAGTGCGGCACTGGTACGGCCGGTGTTTTTCGATCGGACGCGCCCGAGGCACATCTCAGAGCAAAACAACACAGCGACAAAGATAGCAGGGACAGACAATGGTCTGAAAGTCTGTCGGCAACATGATGTCGCGGACAGGAAACATTTCCGCGGGATGCGTGCAGACCGTTCCCGACGTCTGATTTCGACGGATCAGACAACGTTTTCGCAATTCGCTGGAACCTTTTCGTCAGTCGGGCGACTCAAATCCACCGAGTCACTCCAGCCACACTCTCAGTGCTGCTGAACTCTTAACGCTGCTGAATATGTAAATTCGGCGCAATTGGTAGAATTTCGGTATCGAAACAGTGTGGGCGAATTGCCCAAAATGTGGCTTTGAGACACTTCTGCACCGCAAAATGACTTCGCTGAGGGCCAAGGTATGCTGACAGCTGCCCGCTTTTTTCTGTGTTTTCTGGGTCTATCGGCGTCTGTCGCTGGTCTCTGCCTTCCTGCGGCGGCTCAGGAAGATTCGCCTGCTGCTGACAGATCGAGGTCGGAAACAGACGCTGCCAGCGACTGGGATCGGCTGATTTACGTTCCCTTCAGGGAGCTGCAGAAGGTCTTTGACAATCAGGACGCTTCTGCGGTGATGCCGTATGCTGACTACCTGCGACTGATCAAGGCGGCTGTCCGGGCGGCGGACGGCGTGACCAGTGCTCCGGAAGCCGTGATTGCAGAATCTCATTTTACGGGTTCGGTGCAGAAAGACATCGTTCAGCTGCAGGCCGAGTTTTCGATCAGCGTTCTGAAGTCACAGGGGTGGGCTCGCCTGCCTCTGAATTTCGGAGATGTGTCCGTTGGAAAAGTGACTTCCGACAATGACGAAAACGTTCTGTTGAAAGGTGTTGCTCAGGGACAGTACGAACTGCTGCTGAAGGGAGAAGGCAAACACAAGGTCACAATTGATCTGCTGGCCACGGTGAAGACGTCACCTGAGAATCGATCGTTTCGGGTGAATTGTCCGTCAGTCGGTATCAGCGACCTGAAGCTGACCATTCCCGAGCCGGATCAGTCGATTGAAGTGGCTCCGCTGCAGGTGCTGCTTCCCGTCGAAGGCAGTGACAATCAGCAGACTGTGGTGCGGGCAAGTCTGGGGGCGACGGATCATTTCGAGGTTCGCTGGAATCCGGAAGCCGGGTCGAAGCCTGTGATGGATCTGCTGACGAGTGTGACCAATCGCATGACAACCCGGATTGAAACCGGGCTGATTCAGTCGACGGCTGTGCTGAACTACGAAGTGCTGCGAGGTGAACTGACTGAGGTGACTCTGCTGTGTCCTCAGCAGGTGCGGATCATCGATGTGGTCTCGTCCGCCGGGCGCATTCGCAGCTGGAAGGCTGAAGCGGTCGGCGAGACTCATCAGCAGATTCGCATCGAGCTGCTGACACCGGTCACCGATCGATTTCAGGTGGAGGTTCAAACGGAAGCCACTCCGGAGGGAGACACGTTTCAGCTGCTGGGCAAATCTGACGACGGCAAGCTGCACAGTATTCATGCCGACGGCGTTGTTCGGGAATCCGGACAGATCAGCGTGATGACCGATTCGTCGCTGACCACCGTTGTGAAGACTCAGTCAGGCGTCAAGCGAATCGATGCCGGACCGGCAGGCAAGGCGCCAGCGGCTGATGGTCGGCAGGCGTGGGAATTCAGCGGCACATCGGGAATTCTGGTGCTGCAGGTGAAACCGGTTGAGCCTCGTCTTCTGGTGAATCAGGGATCGCGGATTGTCTTCGATGACGACGAACTGCGTTTGACAACTCGTCTGACCTACACGGTGGAACGAGCGGGCGTGTTTGCTCTGAACCTGTCCTATCCGGAAGGTCTGACCATCGATACGGTCCGAGCGGACGGGATGAGCGAATTCCATGTGGATAAGGCTGAGGGCCGGCTGACCCTGTCGCTGACTCAGAAACGCATGGGAGCCATCAACGTCGACATCACCGCGCATCGCAGTTTTGATGCTGCGGCGGAAGGCATTGAAACAGAGATTCCCACCATCACGCCGCTGGATGTGAAACGCGAAGAAGGCCGAATTGCTCTGTTCGCGCCGCAGTTTCTGGATGTCGTGACGGTTGACTCAAAACTCAGCGGACTGTTTCCGGCTGAAGAAGCTGAGACCGGGAACATCGGTCGTGCGGTTCGGGTTTCTTCCTGGAAGTATACTCAGAGACCGATTTCACTGACGGTTCGCACCACTCCCCGTCCGGCTCAGCTGACCGCCAGTGTGGCCACAACGGCAACGATTGAACCCAACGTGATGAAGGTCAGCAGTGTGCTGCAGTTTATTGTGCAGAACGCCGGCATTGATACGTACCGCGTGAGTGTGCCGGAAGCAATCGCTGACAAGGTCCGTTTTCGATCGCCGAACAGCAATCATACCATCCAGCAGCGTGACCGGGCAACCGAAGCGGTGGATGGCTGGACGACATGGACGCTGGTGCTGCAGGATGAAGTGGTCGGAACGGTTCAGCTGATGGCCGAATGGGAAGTACCTCTGGAAGAAATGGAAGCCAGCACGGAAGCTCAGAAACTGGTGTTGGAGCCGGTCCGCGTGCTGCCGCCATTCACGGACGAACAGGCCGACAAACGCAAAGCCACGCTGTCACAAACGACCGGCGAGCTGCGTCTTCTGCGGCATGAAAGTCTGTCCATCAACGCGGATGGCGGTGGTGAGACCATGGAGAAGGTCGACGTTCGCGAACTGATTCTGATGCCGCGGGACGGCTACCTGGCCTTCCGATATTTTGCTCAGCCGGTGTCTGTTGATATCAGCATCCGGCGACACGAAGTTCATGACGTCGTGGCGACGGTTGTTTCCCGAGCTGCCGTTGAAGTGGTGACCGACAAGCAGCCTCTGGCCAGTTTCCGGTGTCGGCTGAGGATCACCAGCAGCGAACGGCAGCGCCTTCGAATCGATCTGCCAACCGGAGCAGAACTGCAGGCTCCGCTGCTGGATTCCCGCCGCACGACGTTCGAAGCGGCCAAAGACGTGACTGCCACTGACGGCTGGGAAGCCTACTATGTGAACATCAGCCGGGAAGGAACGTCGGATCAGGAGTTTCTGCTGTCGTTTCAGTTTCGCTGTCCAATTGCCGGCGGGAACGAGTTTCCTTACGAAGGCCAGGGCAGCAAACAGATCATTCGACTGCCACTGATCGGGTCCGGCAGCGGCGGAACGGTGACTCAGGAAACCCGACTGGCCGTCTGGGGTCCGAAGGATATCGCGTTTGTTGGAGAACCGACCAACTGGACTCTGTCCGGTCGGCAGACCTGGAATCTTTTGAATCCACTGCTGTCACCGACAGCGCCTCAGGAAGCGGAATCACTGAATCGCTGGATCGGGGAAGCCGGAGGCGGATCCGAGTTTGCTCGTCAGGGCAATGTCAGTGTCTATCGTTCGCTGGGTCAGAACGGTCAGGTCAATATCGTCTGGTGGAATCGTCCGTTTCTGGTGGCTGTCATCAGCGTGGCTCTGCTGGTCATCGGGCTGATTCTGCGACGAACACCCTGGGAAAACCGACTGACTCTGACAATCGTGGCCGTGCTGGGAATTGCCCTGTGGTCGCTGAAGGACAGTTCCGAAACGCTGCAGTTTGTGACCGCCGGGTCACCGGGAATTGCAGCCGTCGCTGGAATCTGGCTGCTTGGCATGTTTCTGGGAACTCGTCGTTCTTCGACAGGCTCCTCACCGGATTCACCGCCAGGCGCTGACCCACCGTCGGACGCGCCGAAGTCGCCGACTCAGTCTTCTGCGCCGGTCCGTTCCGGACCGGCAGCGCCGGCGCTGCCGCCGGGAGCGGTCAGTCCGTCTCCGGATGTCGTCAACTGGATGAACAGTCTGTCAGGAGGCAAGTGATGAAGCGGAACGCCATCATTCAATTCGCGACTGCGCAGCTGGCAGCTCTGCTTCTGTTGTGCTCTGTCGTGCGGGCTCAGGAACCCGGTCCAAAGCGACAGCACTTTGTACCGGCCGATCAGCTGGATGCGATTTTCGAACGCACTCCCAAAGGCGTGATGCTGCCGCGAGCAGAATTTCAGGATCTGCTGCAGAAGGCTCAGCAGGCTCAGACTGCCGATCAGTCGGCTCCGGCCCCCATCATGATCCGGTCTGCTGCGTATTCGGTTCAGCAGTCAGGTCAGCACGCGGTTGTCGCTTTGGAGATCGACGTCGAACAGTTCATTGACGCCTGGCAAACCGTTGAGATTCCCATCGGCAACCTGTCGGTGGAAGAAGCAACCATCGGCGGCAGTCCGGCCACCATCGGGCGAAACGCGGAACGTCCGGACAGCGTATTTCTGTTTCATCACAATTCCGGTCGTCTGAAACTGCAGCTGAAACTGTCAACTCCGCTGGCCAGTGTCGGGAGCGATCGCGTCGCCGCGTTTCGCGTTGTGCCGCAGGTGCCGACTCAGCTGAAGGTTCGCTGTCCGGCCGATCGTCTGCTGGAATTCAACGATCTGAAGCTGAAACGCCCGGCGGCTCTGAATGAAGCGACAGACTACGATATTCCCGTCGGCAGTCAGGAACAGGTGCGACTGAAATGGAGTCCACCGCAGCAGACGACGGAGACTCAGCAGCTTGTCTTTGCCGTCAGCGATGTCCGCATTCAGCTCAGCAGCGACACTTTGCGCTGGCAGTCGCAGACACGGCTGTCCGTCTTCGGGAACGCCATCAATCAGGTGGTGGGTCGAGTTCCCTCGCGTCTTGAAATCACCGCGGTCGATTCCACGGGACTGGAATCATGGAAACTGGAAGACGATCCCAACCAGGCCGGAGTCACCCGAGTCATTCTGAACTACCGTCAGCCGTTTACGAATGATCGTGAAGTGAGGATCAGCGCTGTTTCGTCTTTGAAGTCTGAAACTCAGGAACCCGCCGTTCTGCCGACTCTTGAATTCGCTGACGTCACGGCTCATACCGGCCGTCTGTACGTTGACCACGAACAGCAGCTGCGTCTGCTGGCGGTGGTGGGCAGCGGAGTTCGTCAGCTGAGCGGTACGGCGGCGGCGACGGGCGGAGAAGTTTTCGACTTCTGGCTGCAGAATCATGAACTGTCGGTCAGCGTCCGGCCTCGAGATCGCGAGTTGTTTGCCGAACAGAATTCTCAGCTGGTGCTGAAGGATTCCACGGCAGAATTCAGCTGCAGCATGACGATCGAAACGCTCAATGCGCCCCTGTTCGAACTGACGGTGAAACTGCCTGGCCACTGGCAGCTGATCGGCATTTCCGGCGAAGACGGCAACGCGATGAAATGGCGTTCCACAGATGAAGCGGACACGATTGTGATTGAACCGGCTCAGCCCGTGGCCGCGGGTTCTCTGTTGGGCTTCACGGCAAAACTGCAAACCACCTACCCCGATCCGGCGACGCTGCAGACGCTGGCTCTGCCCGTTCTGACCGCACCGGACACGCTGCTGGTGGGAGGCACCTATCAGATTTCCGCGGCCGGAGATCTGACCGTGTCCCCACTTGAAATGAGCGGACTGTCACCGATTGGAGACGACGGCGGAACGCTGCTGTTTGAAACTCAGGGCGTCGAGTTTTCCGGTCAGATTTCCATCGTGCGAAAGGCCGTTCGACTGGCCAGTCGAGCTGTTCTGACGTCCTGGATGGATACTCGGCAGAAAACCGTCCGCTGTGTTCTGACGGTGGACGTTTTGAATGGAACCACGCGCACGCTGTCGATTCGGCTGCCGGAAGATCTGGGGCCTGATGTCCGATTTCAGTTGGTTTCGATCGGAGAAGTTCCCGGGGTCAGTCAGGCGGACATTCCGGATAGTCTGGAACTGATCGAGCAGTCGCCTGGAGAAGTCACTGATTCGGAACGTCCGTTTCTGCTGACGTTCGACAAACGCTTTCATGGAGCGGTTACTCTGACGGCCGATGTGCAGCAGGCGCGAACACCGGACACCGTCCTGACGGCGCCGTTTATCAGAGTGGATGATGCCGTTCGTCAGCACGGTCTGATTACGTTTGAAGCGTATCCCGAACAGCAGCTGGATGTCGCGGCGGACCAGCCAGCCGACAGCGGCCTGACGATTGCCGATGCCGGACTGGTCGAACCGGCTGCCGAAGGTTCCGGTCGCCGGGTTGCCTTGGTGTATCGCTACGTTCAGCCCGACTACCAGCTGACACTTCAGGAGACTCGGTTCGAAACGACAGCTGTCCCGTCTGCTGTGGTCGAACGGATTGACAACGTAAGTGTGCTGAGCGACACCGGAACGATTCAGCGGTCATGCCGGGTGACGTTTCGTTCGTCCGGCGTGCAGACTCTGAAATTTCAACTGCCTGACGCGGAACGGTCGTTTCTGTGGTCGACCGTGCTGAATGGTGAAGCGGTCGAAGTGCGTTCGGCGGGACACGATTATCTGGTTGCCATTCCGACCGGGCAGGAACAGCACGTATTGGACATTCTGTTTGAATCGACGGGACAGAATGCTTCGCTGCTGGGAACCACATCGCAGCGATCGCTGCAGCTTTCCATCGACACCGATTCGGGCAGTTCGACGCCGATTGATGTTCTGGACCAGACCTGGCTGGTGCGTTATCCCGGGTCCTCACTGCTGGTTGATTACGACGGCGGCTTCCATGCAGCCGGTGCTGTTCCGGCGTGGATGATGCTGTCGGCTCCAGGAGTTGACCAGCCGGGGTGGCTTCAGAAACTGCCCGGAATGCTGTCCGCGCCCACATGGTCCGTGGCCGCGCAGCGACTGCTGCCGGTGGGCTTGATCCTGCTGGCGCTGTTTGTCGTGACGGTGCTGATCGTGCGTCGTCGCTGGAAATCTCTGGCAGCGCTGTGCGTTCTGGGAGGCGTTGCGGTGGTTGTGCCTTTCATGCTGCTGGGGTCTCGTGAAGCGAGCCGAGTGGTGACGAGCTTCGATCGGGCTCAGCACTGGAACTTTGAATCCGGCCAGGTCGGGCTGGAATTGTCAGACGCCGAAATGGATTTCAGTAGCAACGGTGTTGTGACGTTTGACGCAGCGACCGAATCCACCGATCAGCCCATGACAGTCGAAGAATCGCTCGTTCGGCAGCGAGCTCCCGAATCCCGTTTTGGACGACGTTCCGGAGTGAAAACGGAACAATACGGCGGGATGGCCGGAGGCATGGGCGGGTTTGGTACCGGCAGCGGTGGTGGTTTCGGTGGCGGCGGAGCTTTTCCCGGAGGTCTTGGAGCTCTCGCGGGATCGGCTGGTCAACAATCAGGATATGCTCAGGAAAATTCCGGCCCGGTCCCGCCAATTGCATTGCAGCAGGGCCAGCCGGAAGTTGATCCGCAGATGATCGAGGATCTGTTTGCACGCCCGGATGCGGCGCCGGCTCCTCAGTCTCAGACGGCCCTACCGGTCCCGGCATCTGAACCCGCAGAACCGCCTCTTTCCGGCGGGACAGATCTTTTGTTCGATGCCGGCCGAAATGCCGGGCCGCTGAAAAACAATCTGCGCGCCGAGCGTAAAGGCGCGGCACGGTTGTCGGTTCGAGCCTCTGTTGCTCAGCCGGATGACTATCGATCGCTGACATTCCGGTCGATTGGTGGCTCATCAGATGCCGGAACTCTGAACATTGTTGTCCAGCCTCGCAGCCAGCAACTGGCTGTTCGGCTGATCGTGACGATGCTGGTGGTATTGCTGTGTCTCTGGTGTCGGACTCAGCCACTGGCCAGTCGAATTTCCGTGGGGTTATTGCTGATTCTGCTGACCGCGGCCGCTGTTCCGCTGGTCCCGAATACCTGGCAAACAGCCGTTGACGGAGCAGCTCTGGGAACCGCCATCGGCATCACCATCTGGACAGTCTGCGCGATCATTCGCGGTCTGAAGTGGTTGTGTGGTCGCTGCTGTGGAACCTGCTGTCGCTGGTTTTCCCGGTCTCCCGCTGCCGCCACTCTTCTGATGGCCGCTGTGCTGACCAGTGCGGCGGTTTCTTCGGCAAACGCTCAGGAAACAGAAACAAGCCCTCCCGAACAGGTGACTCGACCGGAAGTCGTTTTGCCCTACACGCCCGGCCGTCCCGAATTGCTGGCCGATCGCATCTTTCTGTCTGAAGAAGAATTCATCCGACTGTATCGGGCGGCCTATCCGGATGAACTGGTTCCCGAGCAGCCGCCCACGTCAGGTTCCGTCACCGCGGCGTTTTACAAAAGTTCCGAACGTCGTCAGGTGAAGGATGCCAGCTGGAGTCAGACCTTCACCGCGCGCTTCGTGATTCGCACATTTCAGGACAACACGTCCGTCAGTCTGCCGTTGAATCAGGTGGCCGTGCAGTCCGCAAGGCTGAACGGAACGACAGCCATTCTGCTGGCGGCTTCGCCTCAGGCCGTGCCGATGGTGTCGCAGCAGGGACAGCAGCCTCAGCAGGAACTCGCGCCCAATCAGCAGGCCATGGTTCAGCAGCAGCAGCGAGCCGTCGTGCCGCCGCCGGTGGCGCCGGTTTACAGTGTGCAGGTTCCGCAGAAGGGGCTGCATCTGCTGGACATTGTCTTTGAAGTTCCGATGACGATTGAGAATTCTGTCGGTCGTCTGGTGCTTCCTGTGCTTCCGGTTCCCGCCGGGTCACTCAGTTTTGAGCTTCCGGAAGCAGACCTGGATGTCAGAATCAATGGCCGCAGCAATGTGTATCGTCGCGATGGTCGGACGATGACAGTCCCGCTGTCGAAGGAAACGGGGCTGAGAATCGACTGGCGTCCGCAGTCGGCTCAGACATCTTCCGACACGATCGTGCATGCAGCGGTCAGCTCGTCGCTGAGCATCACGGATGCCGGTCTGACTCTGGAAGCTGCTGTCGATCTGGTCGTGAGGCAGGGGCAGCTGCCGGAAGTGGAGCTGACGGTTCCTGCTGATTATGCCGTTCAGCAGGTGACCGGCGCGGACATCGCCGGCTGGAATTCTTCTGAATCCGGTGACCGTCTGAAGATTCTGTTCCGTCAGGCCGTGGATCAGAAGACTGATCTTCAGCTGACGTTCTTTCGCCGAGCTGTCTTCAGTACGGAAAGAACTCAGGTCAGCGTGCCGGTGCTGTCGGTTGTGGGAGCGTCCCGCGATTCGGGCAACGTCACCGTTCTTGCCGGTCGCGAAGTGGAAGTTCGAGTTGATTCGCTGTCGGGCGTCAGCCAGGTGAATGCGTCAGAAGCGATTGTGCCCAGGTCGGCCGAACAGCGGCTGAATGAAACCGATGACAGTCGCACAATCCTGAGACGTCTTCTCGCATGGCGGTATACTCGTCATCCCGTCGCGATTTCCGTGCGAGTGTTTCGGACGTCTGATCGTCTGAACGTGACCGCGCTGAACGGAGTTCAGCTGGAAAGTCAGCGACAGCTGTGGACGACTCTGATCAATGCCTCCATCGAAGGAGCTCCGCGACGGCGTCTGGAAATCGAAATCCCGTCCGACTTTCTGGCGCTGAGCGTCACGGCGGCGGATCTGGCGGACTGGTACTATTCTGAAGCCTCAGGAGAAGAAGCGAAGACTCGAATTCTGAATGTTCAGTTCGAATCCGCCAGGACAGGTCTGGCCGCCATCGTCATTCAGGGGCAGCTGGCGGCGGATGACCTTCAGTCTGTGGCCTCGCTGCAGGTTCCGATCGTTCGCGGTGCGGATTCCGTGAACAGTCAGGTCAGTCTGTGGCTGGATGCTGCTTCGGAAATTGTGAGTTCCGAAGCGGGCGACTGGAAACGAGCGGGCGGCGACGTGGCGATTGATCCTCGCATTCTGCAACTGCAGTCCGACACGCCTGACATTTCATTTGCCAGTTCTGTCGTGGCGCCCGGCAGTGTGACTGTTCGGCTGCGGCAGGCGGCTGCGTCTCTGCTGGCGGAATCGGTCAGTGTGACCAACGTCACCGACACCTCGCTGGAACTGACGCTGGGCCTGAACTGGCAGATTTCCCGAGCTGCCACGCGGGAACTTTCCTTCAGCATTCCGACGGCACTGGCTGATGTCTATGACTTTCAGATCCCGGGACTCAGGCAACTGGAAAAGCAGCCTGACGGTGATCGGGTTCGCATGATTCTGCATCTGCAGCAACCGGTCAGCGAACGCTTTTTCATTGTCGGGACAGGGACGCTGCCGCTTCCGGATGACCGTCGGGTGCACCCTGCGTCGCCGCTGTTTACGGATTCCGCCGGTTCCAAAGCCAGTGTGGCCAGCCAGTCCCATTTCTGGGTCATCGTGAATCAGTCTCAGGGCCTGCTGGAAGCTGTTGATCCGTCCACAGACGGCAGCGACGTGGCTGCGACGGAAATCACGACAACGATTCCGGAAGGTTTTCTGCAGCAGTCAGTTGCGATTCGCCGACTGAAATCCGATCGGCCGAATTCGGCGTGGCAGGTCAGATATCCCGAACGTCAGCAGGTCGCTCCGGCCGTGGTTGCCCTGGCCGCTCATGAAACCATCATCGCGGCCGACGGCACATGGCGGTCGCGACACACACTGCAGGTTCGCAATGAGTCGCGTCAGTTTCTGCCAGTGACGCTGCCGGACGAAAGTCGCATTATGTTCTGCCTGGTGAAGAACCAGCCGACTCGAGTTGTCTCCCGAACCATCGACGACCGGCTGCTGCATCTGATTCCCATTCCTCAGTCAGGAGAAGTGGCCGAGCCCTTCGAAGTGCAGTTCGCCATTGCGGGAATTCTGCCGTCTGAAAACTATTCGCTGGCAGCAACGCCTGTGCGGATTCCGGTCCCCGAGTTTCCGGAATATCGCGACTTCCCGGACTATGGCATCACCGTGGCCCGCAACACATGGGCCGTCCTGACTCCGGAAGAATGGCAGGCTCAGCTGCTGGATGATCCTCGCAAATCCAACGTCATCGCGGCCGATGTGGTGATGTTTCAGGACCTGTCGCTGATGTGCGCCTCGGACAATGTTCAGTCAGTGGTCAAATCACTGGCCGACAATCGTGACCGCCTGTCCCGCGGCAGCGTTCAGAGGTATCTGCTTGAACAGCAGAACCTCCTTCGAAGTCAGGCCGGAAAATCGGAGGCGGCTGAGAATCAGCGACAGGAAGCGTTGAAGGAACTGGATATGTATCTGGGCGATCAGGTGCAGTATTTTGATAATCAGTCGATGTACAATGCTGTGCAGGTGGAAAACGATTTCCTGAATCGGTCCGATCTGAACACCAACGGGTTCAACAGCGATAACGCGGCCAGTCTGTTGTCTTCCAATTCCGGTCGGCCTGCGATTGATCAGGACGGCGACGGTATCAGCGGTTCCCTGAACTTTCGATTTTCTGTTCCGGAACAGCCAGCAGATCCGCCTGCTGATCAACCGGCCCCCGGGAAGCCTGCGGCAAAGCAGCAGAAGAGGAAAGCGGTTGTTGACGAGCTGGAAAAAAAGAGTGATGACGGTGTCGATGCTGCCAAATCCGGGGCGGTCCGGTCGCGGCTGCTGGAACGCCGGGAACAGAATGTTCAGGAACAGTCCGACAAGTCCTTTATGAAGCGTCAGACTCGGGACGAGAAAGCCGGAGAACAGGCTCCGGCGTCTGGATCGGATCGAAGTCGCAGGCTGAACGAATCAGAATTCCAGCAGATGGAACCTCAGAGTCGAGCGTCTGCGAGGGGCCTGATTTCCAACGGTGGATCGTTGCCGGATGCACTGGCGGAGATTGCTGCTCCGAAATCCGAAGGAAAACTGTCGCTGAATTTCGCGATTCCTCAGGATGGCCACCGGCTGAACTTTGTTCGCACCGGGGGCAACGCAGAACTGACGCTGAAAATCCGTGACCGAGCCGCTGTCAGTGGTGGAATCGGCTGGCTTTGGGCGGCCGTCTGCGGCGTGATGGCTCTGATCCTGCTGAAGGCTGTCTCTCGCTGCCCAGGCACGCTGATCGTGCGAATCAGCTTGCTGACGGTCATCCTGGGGGCTGTTGCCGCGGTCTGCCTGCCGTCGGCCTGGACGGCAGCAGCGACAGCGGTCACCATCATCGCCGCGGTCCTGTTAAGTGTGACTGTCATCGTCAGCAGTTTCCGCAAGCCTGCATCGTGCTGACAAGGCGTTTGCACCTGCCGTCATCAGTTCGACTGAGTTGCAGACCCGGACTTCGTCAGAACTTCGACGATCCGTCGGCCCATTTCCCGAGCTGACGGATCGTCTTCGCCGGTGATGATCTTTCCGTCCACAATCACGTCATCCCGATTGGTGTCCGGGCGACCGACGGCTCCCGGCGGTGACATGATGGCTCCGTTCTGTTCCGGGTGCCACCGGCAGGAAGGCTGTGCCTGGCGGCCGTTGTAGACTCCTGCTGCGGCTTCGCGAGTTGGAGCACAGACTCGTTTTCCGGCCAGCGGACTTTGACCGTTGATCCGAGCCCAGGCCAGCACGGACACCGCATTGCACAGCGCGCAAACGTATTTGTCCTGCTGCAGAAACTCTCCGATGATCCGATTGACTTCGGCTTTTGTGGAGCGATCACCATTGTAGGACGGATTGTTGTAACGGCCCGTGAAGGCATACTGATACATTGAAGCTCCCCAGCCGCCGGAAAACAGAATGGCGTCGTAGTCGCGGGCTCGAACTTCGCGAAGCGGAACATCAGGCGTGACCACTCCGCCATCGGCTCCTTCGCCGGAATTCCTGTGAGGTCGGCTGGGAGACTTCCGGCCAGCCGCCACAGTGACACGAATCCCGGCCTGTTCCAGTTCTGCCCGAGGATCAGCGTATTCGCGGTAAAAAAAGTCGTCATTCGCAATCACGATCAGGACATGCTTTCCTGATGGACCGGGTCGGGCGGACGCGTCATTCCGATTGGCGGCCGGTGACTTCATCGCAACCGATGGCGCAGTCGCCGCTGTGGACGACGATCCCGCCGCAGTCCCCGGATTCGCTCCGTTCCGCATGGCCGGCTTCGAATTCGCTGAGGCGATGGCGATGGAACCGGCATCGGCCGAGCGGACGTCGACGGCGTGAAAGACTGTCGCGCTGTTCCATGCGATCAGGCCTGGACGAGCGGAGTCAGGCATCGCCCACAGGTCCGGCAGCGACAGGTCACTGCCATCGGTGGTGTGAGCTGCGATTTCGGTGTCGTCCAACAGAGCTCGAATGCGCTGTCGACGAACTTCGACCGTCAGTGTATACCGGCGACCGTTTTCCAGCCGCATGTCCGGACGACGAGTTTCGTTGTCGCGAATCGTGCGACCACTCAGATTCTGCAGGCCGGAAAGATTCATCCCCCATGCATCCACTTCCACAGCCACCTGCCGTCCACCGTGAACGACAATCACACCGACGGAATTCTGCCCCGACTGCCGCGTGAAGCTGACACGCAGATCGTAGTCGCCGGTCGGCGTGACCGGCAGCGCCAGGCGAGCACCATTGGCCGCGGCGACGGAAACCGAATCTTCAGACTGCTTCCATTCTCCGGCCACCGCCTGAATGGCCGGATCGATGACGGGAATCAGCGATTGCCATTTCGCGTCATCCGCAGCAACGCCCGACATCTGCCCTGTCAGCAGAACAGCCACGGCGATGCCGGTGAAGTTTCGAGGGAACGCAGAACAGTGCGGCATGAGGTCTCCTCTTCGTCTGATGATCTGCTCAATTCGCAGGCCATCGTCTTCCGGCCGGAACCCATGAGTCCCGGCATCAGTGGTTGAACAGAAACTCGCGGCTGCTGAAGATGCTCCACGCAATGTCTTCCAGAATTGTTCGGCGTTCAGAATCGTCCGCTTCGGCCAGCAGTTTCAGCATCGCCGTTTTTTCGTGTTCTGCGGGGTAACGAGCCAGAGCCGACAGGAACAGTTCATCCAGCAGTCCGGCGTCGTTGCCGGCAAATTCCGTCAACAGGTTCTTCAGTCGATTGTCCGGCTGACTGAGTTTCTTATTGAGCGTGTCGCCGTTGGAAATGTGCAGCACCTGAACCATGCTGGGTTCGTCACTGCGTTCACATTCGCAGGTAATCCGTCGCTGATTGCGACCGAAGGTCTGCAGAAAATACGACTGCACAGCGCTGTCGTACAACTGGATCGCTCGGGTGCCCGCCGGATAGAAATCGGTGTCTTTCACGTCTGATCCGGGAAACTCGATCTTATTGAAACTTCCCGCGACGCCCGTTACCTGGGACGCCGCATCCAGCAGAACTTCGGCCATCAGCCGTCGAGGAAAATAACGGGAGTAGTAGCGATGGTCGCCGCTGTTGTCGGACAGCGGAGCACTTTCGCGCTGGTAGGTTTCGGACTGCAGAATCTGGCGCATCAATGCCTTCAGGTCGTAGTGGTGATCGACCAGAAAGTCAGTCAGCGCGGCCAGCAGTTCCTCATTCGATGCCGGGTTGGATGTCCGCATGTCATCGACCTGCTCGACAAGGCCGACTCCCATGAAGTTCCGCCAGACGCGATTGGTAATCGACCGCCCGAACAGTCTGTTTTCGGGAGAAACCAGCCAGTCAGCCAGATAGTCGCGACGGTCCTGATTGCTTTCAAAGGGCAGCGGGTCGGCATCCAGCGCAGATGGTGGCTGAGGTTTGCCGGTGCGAGGCTGAATCAGTTCTCCGGAATCCGTCGTGACCAGCGTTCTCAGGCCGTCTCCGTTGCGGGAATCACCGCCCCACCCCTTCGCCCGAACTCGTGAAAACAGATTCGCGAAGCCGTAGTACTGATCATTGGTCCATTTTTCCAGCGGATGGTTGTGGCACTTCGCGCAGCCGATAGACAGCCCCAGAAATGCCTGGCTGACATTTTCAGCCATGTCTTCCGGAGTCTGATGCAGAGCGTAGAAATTGGTGGCTCCGTTATCGAAACTGGAACCCCTGGCCGTGATGATCTGTCGCACAAAGTCGTCCCACGGAGTGTTGGCCGCGACGTGTCCGTGGATCCACTGATAGTAAGATTTGATGGCGTCGGGCCTCAGCAGCGTGCCGTTCAGCATCAGCAGATCGGACCAGTGATAGGTCCAGTAATCCGCAAATTCCGGACGCTGCAACAGCGAATCAATCAGATCGTCGCGTTTGGTGGGAGAACCGTCTGACAGAAACGAACGGACTTCCAGAGCCGTCGGCAGCGTGCCGATCGTGTCCAGAAAACATCGCCGCACAAAGACTTCATCGCTGCACACGGGAGACGGATTCAGATTCAGCCGTCTCAGCTGTTTCAGAGTCAGATCGTCGATGAAGTTTCTCCGGCCGGCCAGCAGATAGGCATCCGGAACAATGTCCTGTTCAAACGGTGACGTGATCCGGGCAATCACGATCTGACTGCCGAACCACGCCGTGACGGCCCCTTCGCCGGGTCCGACAATATTCACGATTCCGTCCGCATCCACGGTCGCGACGGCTTCATTCGCCGAAGTGAATTTGGCCCACTGAGTCACGTCTTCCGTGCGGCCATCAGAATACGTCGCCCGCACCACCAGTGGCTGCTGTTCGCGATTCTTCAGAGTTGCGGCTTCGGGAAGAATCTGCAGCTGCTGCAGGCTGGCATCACTGTCGGACGGAGGCGTGGCTCCGGCTGCGATCCATTCGGCAATCAGGCGATAATCGTCTGAATCCGCGGCCAGCTTCAGTCCGCCTCGGTGAGGAACAGCGGTCGTGGGTTTGGTGAGCAGCAGACTGAGTTCCGGGTGGTTCAGGTCAATCCGCCGTCCCAGCTGCTGAGTCGTAATATTGAAAAAGTCCCGCTGAGTGTCGTAGCCTCGCAGTGAAAGCTTGAAACCGCCCTTGCCCGCCAGAGCTCCATGACAGGCTCCGCTGTTGCATCCCTGCCGTGCCAGCACAGACTGAACATGGTTTCGAAATGACCATTCGACGGGCTTGTCGGTTCCGCTGACCGTAACGCTGCACGCGCTCAGTTCCTGGTCGCCGCGAAAGGCGCGAACGGTGGTGGTCCCGTTTCCAACCGGATGAATCTTTCGACCCTCCACGCGGCAGACGCTTTCATCGTCACTCTTGAGCGCCACGTCCGAACCCGCTGTACCGATGGCGGTTTCGGCATTGAAGCGTTCGGGCAGGAGTCGATGTCGGGCTTCCCGACCATCCAGCTGCAGCGTTGCCGGCAGCAGCCGAATTTCTTCGGCATGGATCACGGAAGCAAACAACAGAACAGCAGCAGCAATTCGCAGAGGCATCGTTATTCTCGCCGGGCAGGACATCAGGCAATCGCGGACTTTTCAGTGTAGCGACAGGCTGCATCGATTTCGAATGCCCATCCGAACAATCGAAAAGTCCGCGAGTTTCCGAAGCTCAGCGACCCGGGGCCGCGCTGTGTCGAAAGATTCGCGAAGCGGGGTGGTGGTGGCTATGATGTTTCGGACCTGATCGCTCCCTGTTCACCGTCGCGAACTGTTTCATGCTTTCCTCTGTCTGCCGACTCCTGACGTCTGTCTGTTCAAAGTTCCGTCGACGAGCAGTGATGTCATGGCTGATCTGCGTCCACCTGCCGCTGATTGCTCCGACGCTGACGAACTGTTCCGCAAACGATCACGAAACCAGCTTTCGCCGCGATGTGATGCCGGTGCTGTTCCGAGCGGGCTGCAACAGCGGCACCTGTCACGGTGCAGCTCGGGGAAAAGACGGATTTCATCTGTCGCTGTTCGGGTATGATCCGGCGGGAGATTATTTCCGCATGACCGAAGAGATGATCGGACGGCGAATCAACGTGGCGGCGCCGGATCAGAGTCTGCTGCTGAAGAAGTCCATCGGGGCCGTGCCGCATACGGGCGGGCGTCTGTTTGAGCAGGACAGCGAGTACTACAGGACCATTCGAAACTGGATCGCTGCAGGGGCTCCGAACGACAGCGAAGCGATTCCGGAAGTGACCGGGCTGGAACTGTCACACGAGAACTTCACCTTTGATGGAGCCGTGGCATCGGCAGATCTTCGAGTCACCGCGGTGTCCGGTGACGGCAGCCGACGGGATGTCACCAGCCTGGCTCGGTTCCACAGCAACAATTCCAGTGTGGCCGACATTTCGATGGACGGCCATGTGATCAGCCGAGGAGCCGGAGACACCTACGTGTTCGCTCGGTTCAATCGTTTCACCGTCGGTGCGGAAGTGATTGTCCTGCCGTCGGCGGAAGGCTTCGTCTGGCCCGATCCGGAACCGGTGAACTTCATTGACGAACACGTGTTCGATCGACTGCACAAACTGCGAATTGCTCCTTCAGAACTTTGTGATGACGAAACGTTTCTGCGCCGAGTCACTCTGGATCTGGCAGGTCGAGTCCCCACGGTGGGCGAATACGAGGCGTTTCTGGCGGATACTGCCACGGACAAACGCAGCCGGAAGATCGAGCAGCTGTTGAACGATGATGCATTTGCCGACCTGTGGACCACATTGTGGGCCGAACAGCTGCGAGTCATGGGCGGGAACTATGCTCCGGTGGGAACTCATATCAAAGCCGCCGATGCGTTCTACGAATGGATTCGTCAGCAGCTCAGAAATGATCGGCCTCTGAACGATTTTGTGGCCGAGATGGTGTCTGCATCCGGCAGCAATCTCATCAATGGCCCGGCCAACCTGTACACGATGCTGGTTCATGGGCCTCGCTTCGAACCCAAAGCCTTTGCGGCCGATTTTTCTCAGCTGTTCACCGGCGTGCAGATTCAGTGCGCGGAATGTCACAACCATCCGTTCGATCGCTGGACGATGGATGACTACTACAGCTTTGTGAGTTTCTTCACCGGAATGAAACGCAAGCCCGGCGTGGAACCTCGGGAACAGAGGATCTACTACGACCCGGCCGTCGCACCGGCTCGACACCTGATCGATCAGCGTCCCATGCCGGCTCGCACACTGGGTTCAGTTGAACCCGTGGCGCACGATGGCGATCCTCGGCGAGCTCTTGCGGAATGGCTGACGTCGCCGGACAACGACCTGTTCAGCCGCAACCTTGCCAACCGCATCTGGGCTCAGCTGATGGGCCGCGGGATTGTTGAGCCTGTCGATGATGTGCGAGTCAGCAATCCGCCGGTCAACGGTCCGCTGCTGGACGCTCTGGCAAAGCGGCTGGTGGCTTCCGACTTCAGCCTGAAAAGCCTGGTTCGCGACATCTGCCGGTCTCGAACCTATCAGTTGAGTTCCGAGCCGAATGATTCCAACCGTCAGGACAGTCGTCAGTTTTCACACGCTCGCCTTCGTCGTCTGCGAGCGGACGTGCTGATGGATTCTGTGGTGACGGTCACGGGCGTGGATCGCGGCTTCAGTGGGTTTCCGGCGGGAACTCGAGCCATCAACGTGTATCCTCGGGTTGCCGGCGACACCAGCGGGCCTCATTTCGGCGACCAGTTTTTTGAAACCTTCGGTCGCAGCAGCCGCAACACCGTCTGTGCCTGCGAAACAAAAAAGGAAGCCACGCTGTCGCAGACGCTGCATATGGCCGTCGGCGATACCCTGAAACCTCGCCTGGCCGCCGGAGGCCGCCTGAAACAGCTGGTGGAGTCTGAGGAATCGCCCGAGGACGTCCTGAAAACGATGTTCGTGATGGCTCTCACCCGTCAGCCCACCGACGAAGAACTCAGCCTGCTGCGAGCTCTGATCGGCAGCCACGAAAAAGACCCCGCCGTCTACGAAGACATCTTCTGGGGCCTGCTGAATTCGACGGAATTCGCGTTCAATCGATAGGGCCGATACAGCTGCACATTGATGGGCTGGCCACTCGGCTGCACCGGTGATGCGGGACTATCCCGCGGGTGTCTCGTGCTTCTGAGCCAGCAGGCTGACGAGTTCTGTGAGCACCTGGTCGCGGTGGTCGCCGCTGAGCGAGATGGCCAGCTGAGCGTACAGAAGTCCGTAGCGGTCGCTGATGTTGTAGCGGGCTCCGCTGACTTCGTGCGCAAGGTAACGTTCCTGCTGAGCCAATCGGGCCAGTGACGTGGTCAGATCGATGTTGCCTGCGGGCTGCCGGTCGAGATGCTGCTGCAGCAGATCGAAAACGGCCGGCGTCAGAACGTGCATGCCAAACAGACACAGGTAGTAGCCGGCTCGCTGTCCCGCCACAACCAGTTGTTGTTCGGCGATGGTTGGCGTCGGTTTCTCAATCACCGTTGAAATGTCATACAGGCCGGGCTGCTGAGGCACCGGCGTTCCTCCCACGGTTCCGTAGTGAATGATTTCGTTTTCACGAGTCGCCTGAATGGCCGAAACGGAACACTGATGTCGTGAGGCCACTTCGCACAACTGAGCCGCGCAGGTGCGAGCCGCAGAACTGACATACAGATGATCGGACACCAGATGCAGAAAGTGCTGATGACCGACGAAATCCCGAGCTCGCAGAATGGCATCTCCGTAGCCGCGAGGGTTGTGCTGTTCGAAAAATGTCAGCCGTGACGCATGGGAACCGGCCGCCGACAGATAAGGGTCGGACTCGCCTGGGCGAACAATGATGGCGACTTCCTGAATTCCCGCGTCGACAATTTCATTCAGCGTGCAGCGCAGAGCCGTCAGCTGGTTGCCATGTCGATCCACGACGCTCTGCAGCGGCAGGTTGGAATGCTGTTCGCCCGCGGCGGTAATGACAGCTCGAGTAATTTTCATGGGACGTTCGGGATTCCTGCGAAGCCGGAGTTTGTGAGCTGCCGGAAATGATATACGGAATTGTCAGCCACTTCTGAACACCAGTCTGAAGAAGGTCGGTCTCCGGCCTGGTGGGAAGATGTTTGAATTGAATGTGAAGCCGTGAAACAGTGACAGCGATGAGCTGATATCGTTAAAAAAACATCACTGTCGCCGTTTCACGGCTGATGGATCATGTTTTCGGCTCCAACCCCAGGCTGAAGCCTGGGGCTATATGCTGCCGCAGCTCCGCTGCTAACACCGCTCCACACAAAACCTGTGCAAGCCCAGGCGATGTCAACTCCGGATTCCTGCCACTTCAGGTTAGCCCCTTCCACCCTGCCAATGTCAGGCGATGGCCTGCCAGACCGGCTGAGCTCCTTCAACGCCGACCAGTTTGTTGTCCAGTCCGCCAAAGAAGTAGCTCAGTTTGTTCGGATCCAGTCCCAGCAGATGCAGAATCGTGGCATGCAGGTGTTTCACGTGCAGCACATCATCGACGGCTCGGCTGCCCAGTTCGTCGGTCGTTCCCACGCTGACTCCGCCTTTGATACCGCCGCCGGCCATCCACATGGTAAAGCCATAGCTGTTATGGTCGCGTCCGCTGCCTTTTTCGTATTCCGCTGTTGGCTGTCGGCCGAATTCTCCGCCCCAGACGACCAGCGTGTCCTTCAGCATGTCTCGCTGCTTCAGATCCTTCAGCAGAGCAGCCAGTGGTTTGTCGGTTTCTCCGGCATGCAGGTTGTGGTTGTTTTCCAGATCACCGTGGGCGTCCCAGTTGTCATCGTTGTGAGCTCCGCCGGAATAAATCTGCACCATGCGAACTCCGCGTTCCACCAGTCGGCGAGCCAGCAGGCACTGACGACCAACCGTGCCGCAGCGAGGATCGTTCAGACCGTAGGCATCCTGAGTGGCCTGAGTCTCCTGGCTCAGATCCACCGCTTCCGGAGCTTCGGCCTGCATGCGATAGGCGAGTTCATACGATGCAATTCGAGCCGCAAGGTTGGTGTTGTCGTGACGGGTTGACTGGTGAGCTTCGTTGTACTTTCGCAGCGTGTCCAGCAGACGCCGCTGACCTCCGTGAGCCAGATCTTCCGGAGGAGACAGATCCAGAATCGGATCTCCCTGAGATCGCATCACCGTGGCCTGATAGGTCGCCGGCATGTAGCCGCTGCTCCAGTTTTTGGCTCCGCTGATCGGACCGCCGCGGGGATCCAGCATCACCACAAACCCGGGCAGATCCTGGTTTTCGCTGCCCAGACCATAATTCACCCATGACCCCAGACACGGATGTCCGCTGAGAATCCGGCCGGAATTCATCATCAGCATGGCCGAACCATGAATGGGCGAATCTGCCGTCATGGAATGCAGAAAGGCAATGTCATCGACGCAGGTGGCAATGTTCGGGAACAGAGTGCTGACCCACTTTCCGCATTCGCCGTACTGACTGAACTTCCACCGAGGCTCAACGATTCGCCCCTGGTTCTTATGTCCGCCGCGACCGAAGGTTTTGACTTCGATGGTCTTGCCGTCCATCCCGATCATGCCGGGCTTGTAGTCGAAGGTGTCAATATGACTGGGACCGCCGTAGCAGTAGAAGAAGATGATGTTCTTCGCTTTGGGAGCAAAGTCCGGGGTTTTGGGAGCCAGCGGATTGGTCCATTCGGTGACACCGTCTGCCGCGACGGCCTGGCTGTTCAGAAAACCGTCCTGAGCCATCATCGCGGTCAGGGCGACTCCGGTAAATCCGGCTCCGGCCTGCCAAAGAAATTCGCGTCGAGTTCGTCCGCAGAAGTTTTTCATGATGTGCGCTTTGTTCGGGAATATAAGATGAGCGTTCTGAGTCGGATTCGGTCAGTCCAGATACAGAAATTCGTTCAGATTCAGAGCCACCAGACAGAAGTACACCTTCGCCTGCTGATCACTGAGTCCGTCGTGTTTTTTCAGTTCGTCCATCAGCCGCAGACCTCGCTGAATTTCATCCGCGGTTGCCGTTCGCTGAGTGACTCGGGAAATTGCCTGACCGACCTGATCCTCAAGCGATCCGCCTGATCGATTCAGGAAGTCTGCAAATACTCCTGCCTGCTTTCGAGCAAACTCGCTGTTCAGCATTCCCAGTGCCTGAGTGGGCTGAGTTGTTACGAATCGCACCGGACAGGTGATATCGGTATCGGCCGCGTCGAAACTTTCCAGCAGCGGATCCAGCAGCGATCGTTTGACGTGGATGTAGATACTGCGGCGGACCTTGTCTTCCGGGCCGGAATTCCCCCAGCCGGCTCCGGGGCGCGACTGTCCGGCTTTAACAGCGTCCGGAATGTCCGTGTAGATCGACGGACCGAACATCCTGTCACGATTCAGGCTGCCGTTGGCCCACAGAATCGAATCACGGACCTCCTCGGCCGAAAGCCGACGCATATCAAATCGCCAGAACAGATCATTGTTCGGATCAGCAGTCGACGCAGCCTCGTTCGGACCGGACGATCTCTGGTAGGCCGCCGATGTGATGATCAGTCGGTGCATGGCCTTCATGGACCACCCGCTGCTGATGAACCGAGCGGCCAGCCAGTCCAGCAGTTCGGGATGAGTCGGACGAGTTCCCTGAAAGCCGAAGTCGCTGGATGTTCGCACAATGCCTCGGCCGAAATGATACTGCCAGATGCGATTTGCCATGACTCGAGCCGTCAGCGGGTTGTCGGCACTGGCGACCCAGTTGGCCAGAACGGTTCGCCGACCGCTGCTGATGGCACCTTCCGGCACCGCGGGCATTTCCGGTTCAGGGGGCGACAGCACTTCCGGAAAGCCGGGTGTGACTTCTTGAGCTTCAGCGTGCGGATTGCCTCGAGCCAGCACGAATGTCGGCTGCGGACTGCGGAGATCTTCCTTCACGCACAGGGCGGATGCCATGTCGCTGGGAGCACTCGTTTTCAGTCGCTGGAGTCTCTGAAACTGCCTGCGATAATGGCGAACCTGAGCGTCGGTCAGAAGCGTGCCTTTGCGTTTGGAAACAATCGGCACGCGATTCATGTCGTGCTGCATCTCCTGCCGTTCGACGTCCTGCAGATCACTCTGAATCAGCTTCTCGATATCCGTCAGCTGCCGTTCAACGTCACGCAGTTCGTTTTCATAGCGCTGAACTGCCTGCTGATAGGCATTCGAATCGGCGGGGCGATTGATTTCCCGGACTGACGCTTCCAGAACCGATTCGTCGCTGCGATTTCCATAACGACGGACGTTGCGGAAGAAAGCAATCAGTCGGTAGTAGTCCTTCTGTGGAATCGGATCGATCTTGTGGTCATGACAGCGAGCACAGTTGACCGTCAGTCCGAGAAACGTCTGGCTGGTGGTGGTGACAACGTCATCAAGTTCGTCGTAAAACGCCAGCTTGGGGTCAGCCGGTTCGTCATCCCAGCGGCCAAGTCGATAGAAGCCGGTGGCAACAATGGCATCCCCTGTGGCGTCCGTCATTTCATCACCGGCCAGCTGCTCTTTGACGAACACGTCGTACGGCTTGTCATCGTTAAACGACTGGATGACGTAATCGCGGTAGCGCCAGACATGCGGCTTGGCACCGTCGCGTTCGTAGCTGTTGGTTTCGGCGTACCGCACCAGATCCAGCCAGTGTCGGCCCCACTGTTCGCCATAGTGCGGCGAATCCAGCAGAAGATCGGCCAGTTCAGTGATGGCTGACTGATTCAATGTCCCGTCAGGCTGCGAAATCCGCTGAGTCCAGTGCCTGACCAGATCGAGTTCCGGAGGCAGGCCCAGCAGGTCGTAGTGCATGCGACGGATGAGACCTTCTGCCTTGGCCGGGCCGTTGGGTGTGATCCCCGCTTCTGTCAGTTTGGCCTGAATGAAGGCATCAATCGGATGCAGATCCTGGCCTGCGATGACCGGCACGGAAGGAGCTTTGATCGACTGAAACGACCAGAACTGTTTGGTTTCGTCGTTGACTTCCGGAGGTCCCGGAGCGTGCTCGAATTTGATTTCCGCAAGATCTGCGGGCCAGGGCAGGCCCTCTTCCACCCACCGAGTCAGACTGGCCACCTGCTGAGGCGACATTCGCCCGGTGGGCGGCATCTCGTAGCCCTCAAAATTGATGGCCTGAAGCAAAACACTGTCGCGATGAGCTTTCAGGTCAACGGCTGGTCCGGAATCTCCGCCCTTCAGAATGCCGGCGCGCGTTGTGAGATTCAGGCTGCCTTTGGGACTCTCACCGGAATGACACTTCAGACAGTTGTCCTTCAGAATTCCAACGACCTGTTCGTTGAAGAACTGAACCTGCTCGTCTGTCGCAGCGACCGGATCCTCGGCCAGCCCCGTGTCGGTGGCCGCCAGAATCACGAAAACCAGCAAAAAACCGACTCGAAACAGCATGGCGGGAAATCTCAGATGAGGCGGGAAACAGCGGAGAAGGGAGTTTCTTGTGTTTGTAAAGAAAGTATCGACCGCCGGGCGGCGTGTCAACACTCTTCCCCTTGAGAACAGCATACGGCAGGGGCTGTGATGTTCCAAGCAGAGAACAAAAATCCCGGTCACGGCGTCCGGAATGCGACGCGCAGTGAACCCGCAACGCGACGTCACCCTGATCGGATCATTCATGAAGAATTCGCAACTGAGTCGAAATTCCGGTCGTGCGGGCTGAGCGAATGTTTGCTGCACAGCCCTTTTCAGGCACCTACGACGGTCGATTGATTTTCGAATTCTCCTGCGGTACACCGGAAACAATCCGTCGGAAGCGGAAATGTTTGCCGCCTGAAAAGATTGTTTGGGTCTGACCCTGTTTGTGTTCCAGTCTATCAAAGAAGAAAGTTGTCCACATGTCTGATCGTCGTCGGGTTCCGAGTCTGGTTCTGGCAGTTCTGGGTGTCATGTTGAGTGCTGTTGCTGCCGAAGGAGCCGACGGCGAATGGATCACGTTGTTTGACGGAAAGTCCATGGACGGCTGGGAAAAGATCGGCAACGATGCCAGCGTCTGGGAAGTCAGTGACGGGACCATCAATGGCTCTGGTCCGCCGTCCATGCTGGTCTGCACCAAAGGGCCGTACAAAAACTTCCGCTATCGTGCCGAAGTGAAGATCAATGATCACGGGAACTCCGGCCTGTATTTCCGCACAACTCGCCGACCAGGTTTTCTGGATGGCTACGAAGCTCAGATCAACAGCAGCCACACTGACCCGATTCTGACCGGTTCACTGTACGGAATGTGCCATGTCTATCACCAGCACGTCAAGCCGGGCGAATGGTTCACCTATGAACTGGAAGTCCGGGATGACGTGTGGCGAGGTCGTGACATGACTCGGATTAAGATCACCGTCAACGGAAACGAACTGTACGAGTACCTGGATTTCGCAAAGACATTCGGTGCCGGACACTTCGCCTTCCAGCAGCACGACCCCGGCAGCAAAGTCAACATTCGCAAGGTAGAAGTTCTGCCGCTTGCAGACTGAGACCGACCTGCCATCAGCTGCTCCGTGCAGTCGGTCCTCTGATTTTGAAACCGGAAGCGGCTCGCCCCGTTTCCGGTTTCTTTCGTGAGGCTTCCCCTTCCGTTCGAGCAACCGCTCGACAACATTCTCCCCGAATTGCTCGAGGAACAGAGCTCGCACGGTGCCTGCCTGGTTCTGAGCAGCAGTGACTTTCCGATATTCAAGTGAGCTGAATTCCGATGAGAAACGTTCTGTGCGGTTTCATGTGTCTGTTCCTGCTGGCCGCTCCCGGATTTGCTGAACAGCCGGTGCTGAAGAAGGGTGACCGGCTGGCCATCGTCGGCGACTCAATCACGGAACAGAAACTGTACAGCAAATTCATCGAAACTTACCTGCAGGCCTGTTATCCGCAGCTGGAAGTTCAGTGCTTTCAATACGGATGGGGTGGCGAACGAGCTCCGGGGTTTGCCAGCCGGATGGAAAACGATCTGATCCCCTGGCATCCGACGGTGGTGACCACCTGCTATGGGATGAATGACGGATCGTACCGAGCTTATGACGACAATATCGGCGCTGCTTACGCGGAAGGCATGAAGCAGATCGTCAATCGCATGAAGACGGCAGGAGCGACAGTCGTTGTAGGGTCTCCGGGAGTTGTCGACAGCCAGACGTGGAATCGAGGCAACCCGGACTTCGACCAGGTCTATAACGACAACCTCCGGCATCTCGGACAGATCGCCGCAGATCTTGCTCGGGAAAATCAGTTGCCTCATGCTGATGTGTTCGGCACCATGATGAAGTCAATGGTGGCCGCCAAAGCGAAGCTGGGTGATGAGTACGCTGTGGCCGGAGGTGACGGTGTTCATCCCGGCGCCAACGGCCATCTGATTATGGCCTATGCCTTTCTGAGGGCCATGGGTCTGGACGGGGCCATTGGAACCATCAGCCTTGATCTGGCGGACGGACAGGCTCAGGCGACGGAAGGACATCGAGTCATTGAGTCAAAAGACGGGGCTGTGCAGATCGAAAGTGTCCGCTACCCGTTCTGTTTCACTGGCGACGACAAAGACGCCAACCAGACCGCCAGCATTCTGCCGTTTCTTCCGTTCAATCAGGATCTGAATCGACTGATTCTGAAAGTCAGCCATCTGAAAACCCCTTCGGCGGAAGTGACGTTTGGCACCGAGACCCGGACCTTCACCGCCGACCAGCTGACTTCCGGCATCAACCTTGCGGCCGAATTTCAGCACAACCCGTTTTCAGAACCGTTTCAGCGTGTGCTGAATGAGGTAGGTCACAAGCAGAACTATGAAACGTTTATGATCAAAAACATGCTGACCAACTTTCGTTCCTTCGGTGACAGCCTGAATTCGGACTCAGAACTGCGAGCGGCTGTGGACGTCATCCGCAGGAAGATGACCGCCGTCAACGATGAAGCTCACAGCAAAGTCAAAGCCACCGTCCAGCCCGTCACGTGGAACCTGACCGTGAAGGGTGTGCAGTAACCTGATTTCGGAAAGTATCCTGACGCATAGCCATCACGACCACGCCACCGGTCTGGTGGCTCCCGGAATCGTTCGAGTGTGGGGCTCTGCACGACGCAGTTTGATCCCGGACTTTTGACGTTCGAACGTGCGAATCGGCGCTTCAGGAAAGTTGACGGGCGGTGTTTTCAGCCGAAACGATCGGACATCGTCATCCGATCTCATTGTGATTCCGGAGTGTCGCGGCATTCGATCAGCTTCAGACTGGTCCTTCCGATTCGAATCTGATCATCGGGAAAGAGTTGTCGGCCCGTGGTGACGCGATGCCCGTTGACGAAAGTTCCCCAGCGGCTGCCGGCGTCGTACAGAGTTGCACGGCCGTCTTCAATGATCACTCGACAGTGAACTCGGGATGCCGACGGATCCGGAACGGTCACGTGACACAACGGCGAGCGACCGATTGTCACCACGGAATCGGTCAGCAGCAGCAGGGATGTTTCCAGCGCCGGTTCAATTTGAAATCGGAGCATCTGACACCTCGAAAACTCCAGTCCTCTGATCTATTTTTGACTGGTCAGGGTTTGCCGAACAGCATCGACAGACAATGCGACTCGGAAACCCAGATCATGGAACGAGGAATCGTGTGAATAGCAGTCACGACATCCGGATCGGGCTTCCTCGGCCGACAGAAAGAAGTCACCACCCCGGATGACTCGCCGATCCACGGATGATGTATCGGTTCGAGGGTCGACTGCTGCTGCTCCGGTCCATGATTGATAAGTATCCGGTCGCCAGCAGTCGTGAACCCATTCCCAGACATTCCCGTGCATGTCGTAAAGACCGAAGGGATTCGGAGACAGCAAGCCGACATTGGAAGGCAGACCGGACGAATTGTTATCAGCGAACCATGCTGATTTTTTCAGCAGCAGATTTGTTGTTCCGCATGAAAAGCGAGTTGTCGTGCCGGCTCGACATGCAAACTCCCATTCTGCTTCCGTGGGCAAGCGGTAACCTCCGGTGCCGGTCTGAGTAATCAGTTGTGGAGTAATCCGGTAGGCCCATTCCAGTTTTTCATGTTCGCTCAACCGATTACAGAACTCACCGGTATCTATCCACGTCACGTTCTCGACCGGACTTTGTGAACGGTCTTCTCCTTTCACCATGTCACTGCCGGAACCGTTCTTTGAATACGATGACGGATTTCTGCCGACGACTGTCTGAAACTGCTGTTGAGTGACTTCGGTGGTTCCCAGATAAAATGGCTTTGTAATGGTGACGACCTGTTGAGGTCCCTCGGAATCACAGCGAGCAGGACGATCTGATTCGTATGCGGTATGCAGATAGGGCCGCGCTGCGGCAATTTCCTTCGCAGAACAGCCGATCGTAAACTTCCCTGGCGGGATCAATCGAAACGTCATACCAATTGAGTTGGTAAAATCGACGGGCAGCTTCAGATGTGCTGCACAGGCCTGCTGATATTTTCGGGCTCGGATGGAATTGAAGGGCGCCACTGCCTGAAAATCATCGTCAGCGATTGCCGCGGGGATGGCCTTTGGTCGTGTCGGGAAGTCCCAGACTGCGGTGTAGAAGATTTTTCCGGCCTCCTCCCGAGAATAGACGCAGCGAGCCTGCCCACCCTGAGCGTCAACATCCAGAAGTTTTTGATGATATTCCTCGGCGGTCATCAGTTGAGAGAATTCCCACCGGCCCACGTGTTCTGCGTCAGTAAAAACGGCCATTGATGCTGGAGACGAACTGTCTCGGACCGAATCCACCAGATGCAGTCGCCAGCCTTTCGCCTGATACTCATTGACTTTCTGTGCGAGTTCATCGTCATTGAGTCTCAGGAACGTCGCCGAATCCCGCCATGGTTCCCAACTGAAGACAACGGCGAAAGTCTGCCCATAACCTCGCAATGAACGTGGAATCTGCAGCGTCGGTTCTGCGGACGTCCCCGCCGGAGATTTGGCCCTGTCTGCAATCCTGTCTCTGACGAATCCCTCATTGCCGTGCCACCATTCCAGTGACTCACCATTCGTCCATACGGCCAGTCTTTCATACTCGCCTGAGATTCGGTAAACGTTGTACACACTCAGTGTGCGTTCGAAGCGATCATCGCCGAATTTCGTTTCGTGAGCTGGATCTGTTGTGTCATAGAATTCCAGGCTCCAGTCGCCGGCGTCAGGAGAAACACTGGCAACCGCATCAAAGACGACGTCGCTGCCTGATGGGCGAACTGAGATCCAGTGAGGCCGCATCTGTTCCGGCAGTGCGTTCGCCCATGCGCTCAACTGTGATTTGGAAGCTCCATCAATCTGCGACGAATACTTCATGGCCCTGATGCCGTTCGCCAATTCGGCCGAGACGGTGGGGAGCGGGTTCACCGCAACCAAATCGGGCTTGTTCGATTGAGCCATCGCAGGCTGATCCGCCGGAATTTGTTCCGCCAGAGTTGCCAGTTCGGATTCAGTGATGTGATCCCAGATCACTCGGTAGACAACCTGGTAACCTTCAACAGAGGAGACAACACAGCGGGGAATTCCTCCCCTGTCATTCACTTTCGGCAGCAGTTGTTCGTACTGAAATGTCGTCAACCGGGGCGAATAGGCCCATGGTTCATTCCGGGGATTGTCAACCGCCACCGCGAAGTACTGCGGTGCAGGGCTGAAATTGATTGCGTTGACGATGTGAGGCCGCATGTTCTTCGAACGAAAGTCTGTCAGCTGTGACTGCAGATTGTCCGCACTGAGTTCAGAAGCCCATTCGCATTTTTCAAAGGGCAACCAGCCTTCCAGCAATTCGTAATCAATCCGTCCATCGACGTAGTTTGCCAGCAATGTTGTGGGCAGCCATTTGACTGGATGGCCCTGAACACGTTCCGAAGCCGTCAGCCCTTCGGTGATTCTTGAAGAGATGAAGTCGCGTTCACCGACCCAGTACCCCCACTGACCGCCGTCAGCGATCAGGTACAGCAGTTTTTCAATCGCCAGATCGTTTGGGTAGACGCACATGCCAGCCGGTCGGTAGCCATGAATTCCGCCGGCCACGCCGCTCTCGTCATCGTATCTGTACTTCTCAATTTTCCATGCATCTGTTTGGGATGTCCTGCATGCAACGGCGTCATAGACCACCGGCAGTCGATTGGCCTGAACACTGATCCACCGGAACTCCTGTTGCTTCAGCGAGGCGGACCATTGCTGCAGCTGATCCCAGGTGGCTCCATGAATTTCGCTGAAATTGCTGAACGTACAGCTGATGGAGCCTCGTGCCTGCTGCGAATCTCCGCCCTCAGGCGGACTCGCACCGACCGATGTTGCCACGGCTGTTTCGTTGGCTTCATGAGCCATCACAACGGCATCCGATTGCTCCGCTTTGTCTGCGGGAGCGGAATGCGTGCCATTTGTCAGACGCAGATCCGTTGCCGTGATGGTGACGACGTTTCGGCCACCCTGTTCGATTTGAAATGTTCGAGGATCATGGACAACAGCATCGCCGTGACGCACGGAAAAGGTATGTGCTCCGAGTGTGACGCTGAGCGTTAGTTTTTCTTCGGTGCCGGAACGAGCGGTCAGTGTGTGCGTGGTCCCATCGACCAGCAGAGTCAGCTCTCCCCCCTGTTCTTTCAGCCACTCATCATCGACATGGACTGCGATCTGTTGAGTTCCATTCTTCAGGTAGAAGTAAACATATGACGACACGGAAGCAAACACGGCGAAAAAAGTCACCGCCGCCGGAATTGCCCATTGCTTCACAAAGCCTGGTTCGGGCATCGCCTGCAGGCGACCGTTTTCCCAGCGGTACTTTCTTCTGGACAGAGGCAGTTTGCTGTACGACTGCAGGGCCACCAGCAGCCGCCGAGCGTAGTTGCTGCCCGGCTTGAGCTTCAGAAATCGCTGCACCAGGTTTTCCAGCCCGTCCAGAGCCTGTCGCCCTTCGCGGTCTTTGATTTCGGTCAGCAGTTTTTCCGAGTCTGCTTCACGCTTGGTGGCCCTGCGAATCAGGTCTTCAATTTCTTCTGTTCGTCGAAGTGCCGGGACTTCTTCAAGCAGCTGTACGCAACCCAGGTAGTCTGCCCTGCGATACATTTGTTCGCCCGTTTGCAGCAAGGCCCGGATTCCTGCAGGACTGAGCGCCTTCGATTCGGCTTTGACTTCCGGTAACTTTGCCTTTGCCCAGTTGCACACTGCTGTCGCCGCAGGAGCGGATTCCGTGGCGAGTTTTTCCAGTTCCTGAATTGCCGCAGCGTACTGTCCTTGCTTCAGCATCACCTCAATGTGTGCTTTCTGAATGTCAAACGGTGAACTCTGCTGAGTTGGCGGCCGATCAATGGGTGGGTTGCGGCTGAGTTTTTGCTGAATATGGTCAATGGCCTGAATGACTTCAGACATTGACTGATAGCGATGCTTCGGCAGCTTGTTGAGCATCTTCAGACAGACGTCGTCAACATCTTCCGGAAGGTCATTCCGAAGTCTGCCGGGGGCGACGGGAGGGTCGCGAAGGACTTTTGCCAGCAGTTCCGGCATTCTGCCTTCGAAGGGAAGTCGACATGTCAGCATCTCAAAAAAGATCACTCCCAGCGAATAAATGTCGCTGGTTCTGCCGACTGTCGCCTGTTCACCTTTGACCTGTTCAGGAGCCATGTAGGCGGGTGTTCCAATCAGGAGTCCTTCTTCTGTGATTCGTGAGTCTTCACTGGAGTTGGTCAGGCGAGCCAGTCCGAAATCCGTGACCAGAGGAACGAATTCCGAAGTCACCAGGATGTTTCCCGGCTTCAGATCCCGATGAATGACGCCTTTGCTGTGAGCATGTTCGATGGCCTGAGCGATTGTCCTGAGAATTCCCAGAACATCGGAAAGTGACCGCAGTTTGTCGCCGCCAATAAATCGCGACAGCGGTACGCCGTCGATAAATTCCATGGTGATGTAAGAGGTTCCGTCAATTTCTCCCGCGTCGAACACGCTGCAGATGTTCGGATGTCGCAAAGCTGCTGCTGCTCGGGCTTCTCTGGCAAAGCGAACCTTGAATTCCGCCAGGTGATTCCCGTCCTGCTTGGGGATTTTCAGGGCAACCTGGCGGTCCAGAGTTGTGTCTTTCGCCAGATAAACGCTGCCCATAGCGCCTTCCCCCAGAGGTCGAAGCAACTGATATCGACCAAACATGCGAGGTGAGAATTCGGATGCCGTGTCGGATTCCTGAACTCCGGGGCGAATGGTTTCCTGCAATTCAGAAGGTGAGTAGCCGGGTGTCACAATTGCAACTTCGCCCATCAGCGCCTCTCCTTCGAAGTAAGATCGCAGGCTGTCGCTCAGGTCGGGATAGGCCCTGATCAGCGCCGCTTGACTGACGGGTTTGCCCGCATCTTTGCCTTTGAGGTAGGCAGCGATCACGGCGTTCAGGCGTCGCTCCTTTTCTGGGTCACTGGAAGAAGGTTGGTTCATTGGGTGGCCCGTTTTACGCTCAGTCTTTAAACCTGCTCATGATTGATCATCGCTCGAATTCCGCTCAGGCCGCGTTTCAGTAAACCGGCAATCGCGGTCTCGCTGCGCCCCATTTTTTGAACGATCTCGCTGACCGTCAGCCCCTCCTGAAATCGCAGCTGAAGCACCTGTCGCTGAGCCGGAGGCAGCCGAGAGAGACAGTGGCTGAGGTGATCGCGCTGTTCTGCGCGAATCATCTTCTGACTGGGCGACGACGTCTGTCCGGGCGATTCTGAGAGAACTGCCGCACCGGCTGACACTTCAAACCGGATGTTGCGTCTCCCCGCATGCTGGGCTCGCAGAACATCACGAAGGTTGCGATCGTGAATGTGCTTCAACCAGCCAATAAAGGCGGTGACATCGCCTTCAAATTTTGGAAATGCTCGGAACGCCGACCACCACGTCAGCTGCACCACATCAGAGGCATCAATTCGTCCCTGCACCTCGCCGAGCGAACGAGCTGCATCGGCTCGCAGCATCGGCCGAAAATGCTCGATCAGTTCGCCCAGGGCATCGTCGTCGCCTCCGCGAGCTTCAGCAAGGAGCTGTTTCCGACAATCGTCGCTTGAAGTCATTGATGTGTTTGGCTGTCGAGGACGCCCCATTGGCGACTGTCGGGGCAATCTCAAGTGTTGCATTTCAGAAATTTGTTCGCCACCACCACAGCAATCGCCGGACAACCCCGAATCGGGCGCGAGTTCCGAAGATTGTTCCCGTTTTTCTGAAACTTTGACAGCGATAATCCGGTTTTGCTCAGATGATGGAACTCAGATGATCCGGCATCTCACCGAACGGCAGTGCTTCATGAGCTCAGAAGAGAATCGCAGTGAATTTTCACGCGTTGTTTGATTCCACGTCTTCGAAAGTCGAAGCTTCGGGATCGCCAGTGTAGAAGCCCTGAACCATTGCGAATTACAATTCCGCGAGGCTGGCTTCGTGACCAACGAAGCCGGAAACGTCATTTCGTGACCTGTTCCTGATGTCTCTTTCGTTGCTGAAGGAAGTTTTGATGAGAAGTATTCTGGTTGCTGTTCTGCTGGTTTCGTCTTCGGTTTCCGTGGCTGATGATGCGGGATTTGTGAATCTGTTTAACGGGCGTGATCTCAACGGCTGGCATCAGCGAAACGGGACGGCGACGTATCGGGTTGAGGATGGAGCGATTGTAGGGAAGACTTCAGAAGGCAGTCCGAACTCCTTTCTGTGCAGTGACAAACGTTACGGTGATTTTGAACTGACGTTTGACGTGAAGGTGGATACGGCTCTGAATTCGGGGGTCCAGATTCGTTCCCAGAGCGTTGGGGATACTCCGGAAGGTCGAGTCAACGGTCCGCAGGTTGAGATTTCGCTGGACGGCATGGCGGGCTACGTTTACGGGGAATCTGCCGGCGGGTGGATGACTCCGGATGCTGATCGCAAAGCTCATCAGCATTTCGAAGACGGTGAATGGAACGCCTACCGAATCGTCGCCAAAGGCGATCACATTCAGACATGGATCAACGGCCACCGGATTTCGGATCTCACCCACGAAGAACGCTACAAGTCACATCCGAATGGCTTCATCGGACTGCAGGTTCACGGAATCGGTGCCGGTCAGGGACCGTTCGAGGTGCGCTGGAAAAACCTGAAGCTGAAGGACCTGAGCGGCGGCTCAGCAAACTGATCGCCGACCGGTTATGCCGTCTGAAGTCACGGTCGTGAAATCGTCGGGGACTCGCGTTTGACCCAGCGTCTGTTCTCTTCCTCTGGGAATTGGGCAGGCGTTGTCCACGCAGGAGATTGATTTGATGTGGAGAATTGAACCTTTCAGGCTCGTGTTCCGGTACCTGTCGGCAGCTGCTTTCAGTCTGTGTCTGTTGGCAATGGCTGGCTGTCGTCACGATGAAACGGTGAAGGGGCCGGACAAACCTGATTCGCCGGATCAAGCGTTCACGGCCGAGCAATATCAGCAGGCCATGTCAGCTCGCAGTCGCGGGATTGCTCATCTGGAAAACAAGGAATGGGCGGATGCCGAACGAGTGCTGACGGAATTGGCCGATCTGCTGCCGAATCATCGACTGGCGCTCAGAAACCTGGCAGTTGCCCGAGTTCTGGCCTTAGTCGATCGCGAGTCTCCATACAAACGCACAGGCAGCGCGGCGGATGTGCAGGCGTTTGCAGACGCTGTGGATCGAGCAGCCCAGGCCGTGGATGCCCTCGAACTGCAGTGCTCGGAAACGGACGACCAGGCCGTGGCGAAACTGCTGCGAGGACGGCTGCTGATTCATCAGGATGATCCGCAGAAGTCCACGACCGAAGTCGGGCTGGAGGCATTGCACGCCGCGGCTGATCTGAAGCCCGAAGCCGCCGATCTGCAGTTCGCCGTGGCGATGGCAATGGACGGACATCGCGACTATGCGGACGCGGCATCGCCCAAATCCGCTTCGCTTCTCCGATCGCTGCAGAAGTCATTCGACCTGGCTCCGGAAAACCTGTTTGCTCTGCAAAAGCTGATGCAGCGACAGGCTTTGTTTCTGAATTCGCCTGTTCCGGAAACCCGGGAGCAGGCTCTGAAGATCACCGACACCCTGAATGCTGCCGTGCGCCTGCTGGTTCCGCTGAATGAATCCATCAAAAAACAGAGACGTCTCGATCTGACCGATACAATCACGAAGGCGCTGGCGGGATTCGATGGCAGCAACCCCGCCACGCTGATGGGACCGGCCATGATGACGGGCAATCTGCTGCTGCCTGAACTGGCAACTCAGCTGGACCAGCGACGGCTCAGCAAAAACCTGCTTGAATATCTGGTGCTGGAATTCGACAGCCCGTGGCTGGAAGCTGCTCGAACTGCCGGCGCATTTCCGGACGCTGTGCCGAATGTCGTTCAGGGTTTTTCTGTGGCTGAGGGACTGCCGGATGTTACCGGCGTGACTGACTTTGAGTTCCAGGATCTGAATCAGGATGGCTTCGATGATCTGGTGATTGCGGCTGATGGTCGACTTCACGTGTATTCCCGCGGCGGGGTCGACGGTTCGTGGGAACTGCTGATGTCGTCGCCGGAGAATTCTGCCGCCATCGAACACTTCCTGCTGGCCGATCTGGACCGTGACTTTGATCGAGTCATCTCCGACATCAAGAACCCGTCGCTGCTGCTCGATCGCGACGGTGATCGAAAGATCGTGACTGATCCGGCCGGGAAGCATCGGTGGTTTGATGCCGATCTGGATGTTGTCGGCTGGAGCGATCAGGGCATCGTGATTCTTCAGAACAATACCGATGAATCCGGAAAGCGGCGTCTGGAAGAGGTCGTTCAGCAGGAAAGCGTCGAGCGTGTTGTGACCGCTGTCGTTGCCGATCTGGAAGCGGACGGCGATCTGGATCTGATCATCGGTACCCAAACCGGCATGTCGCTGTGGCAGAACACGGATGGAACTCATTTCACCAGCATGAATTCCACGGCCACACTGCCGACATCCGGAATTCTGTCGCTGGCCATTGGCGACTGGAACGGCGACCTGGCCATGGACGTGCTGGGTGTCACAAGTGACGGACAGCTGGGCGTGCTGGACAACATGCTGCACGGCCGCTTTCGCTGGATGAATCTGACGGACGTTCCTCCGTCCTCGTCGCTGATCATCGCTGACCTGCGAGGCAACTCCAGCTGGCAGGCAGTGACGATTCATGACGCCGGCGCGCAGTGGACGTCCGCTTCTGACTCGCCGACGGGTTCGGGAAGTCAGCAGATCGTTGCCGATGGTCAGTCGATTCGTGATCTGCAGCTGGCGGATCTGGATCACAATGGCTGGCCGGATCTGGTGGCAGCCGGAACCAGCGGGCTTCAGATCGCGTGGAATACCGGCCAGCCGGGAAGCTCACTGTTTAAGACGGAAGAAACAAAAACATCCGCGGCGAAGGCGGCCACACTGGTCAGGGCGACAGACCTTGATGACGACGGCGACCTGGACCTGGTGTCTGTGGGCGAATCCAGCGGTTCGCTGGCAGCCTTCAGAAACGAGGGCGGCAATACCAGTCAATGGATTGATGTGGTAGCTCGGGCCGTCCCCGATGATCCTCAGTTTCCTTCCAACCGAGTCAACATGCATGCGATCGGCAGCGTGCTGGAAGTTCGTTCTGACGGATTCCATCAGACTCAGATCATCAACCAGCCTCGGATGCACCTTGGTCTTGGAGACAAAACCCGGCTGGATGCGATCCGCATTCTGTGGACGGACGGCATTCCTCAGAACGTCACGGTCCCCGAACTGCTGAAATCCAGGATCGGCATTCTGGCACCTCAGATCCTGAAAGGATCCTGTCCGTACATCTATACATGGACGGGCGAACGGTTCGAATTCTTCAGCGACTGTCTGTGGGCTGCGCCTTTGGGACTGGTTCAGGCGACCGGAGAGATCGCTCCGACTCGGGAATGGGAGCACCTGCTGATACCAGGTGAAGCTCTGGCGGACCACAACGGCAGCTATCGTCTGCAGCTGACGGAAGAACTGTGGGAAGTGGCCTATTTTGACCAGGTGCAGCTGACAGCGATTGACCATCCGGAAGATGTCAGCATCTTTACCAACGAAAAGGTGGGACCACCATCGCTGGCGGAACACCGCATTTACACAGTTCGCAATGCGCGAGTTCCCGTCAGTGTCACGGATGGCCGGGGACGCGATCTGAAGGCGGGTCTGGCTGCAGCGGATGGCGACTATGTCCAGGCGTTTCGAGGTCGTCGGCTGCAGGGTCTGACGGATGAATGGGTGATGGAATTTGATCTGGGAGAACTGAAGGATGTCAGCAGTCTTCGACTGTTTCTGACCGGCTGGGTCTTTCCGACGGATACTTCTCTGAACCTGCACATCGAACAGAACCCGCAGCTTGCTCCGCCGGCCGCTCCGGCAATCGACATTCCTGATGGTCAGGGCGGCTGGACCTGTGTGACACCATTCATTGGCTTCCCCAGCGGAAAGACCAAGGCCATGGTCGTTGATCTGATGGATGTGCATCGAGCCGCCGAAGCATCAGGACAGGCGGGTTCGTTTCGTTTTCGGCTGCGATCAACAATGGAACTGTATTGGGATCAGGCCTTCTTCACATTGAATGAAACGGACGAGGAAACTCGAATCCACCGGTGTCCGCTGACGGCGGCTGACCTGCACTATCGAGGTTTCAGTCATCGCATCCATGCCGATCACTCACTGTTTCGAAACGGTCACGCTCCGGAAAGCTATGACTATTCGTCGCTGAGCACCGAAGCTCGCTGGTCACCGATTCTGGGGCGATTTACGAGGTACGGAGAAGCATCAGAACTGTTGACCGGCCACGATGATCGCATGGTGGTAATGGGTCCGGGGGACGAACTGTCCGTGCAGTTCGATGTTCCGTCAACGGCGGTGCCGGGTGGCTGGAAGCGTGACTTTGTGCTGATGAACGTCGGCTATGACAAGGATGCCGATCTGAACACAATCTACGGACAGTCATCGGAACCATTCCCATTTCGTTCGATGAGTCGTTATCCTTTTGCAGCCGACGAATCGCCTCCGGATTTGCCTGAGTATCAGGAATATCTCGACACCTGGCAGACTCGGGAATATCGGCGATAATCAGACCAATGGCTGGTTTCAACAGACCTGCCTGCATTCCGCCCATGGTTCTTATTGCGGCCTGGCCGCGCTGGTGCTTTCGATGCGAAGCTGTGTTCTGAAAACGATGTGTGTCCTGTGGTGTCTGTTGCTGAACGGCGGCCTGAAGGCTCAGGATGCCGCTGCACCGGACACGAAACCGGCTCCGGAAACAAAGCCGGCTGTCGAACCCGACAACAAGCCACCCACCGAGTTTGATTATCCGCTGGCGGTGATTGCGACGAAGGACGGCATCGTCTACGTGGCTGATCGCAATCTGCCTGGCATCTGGAAGATTCAGAACGGTGAAAAGAGTATCTACTTTCAGGGCTCGAAACGATTTCGAACACCGCTGAATGCTGTTCGCTGCCTGGCGCTTGATCACGAGGGCCGACTTCTGGCCGGTGATTCGTCCACTCGCGAAGTCTATCGGTTTGACGATCAGGGAGTTCCGGTGCCGTTGACTGATGGCTGGATCGGGATACCGATGGCCATGGCCGTCGCGCCGGACGGCACCATCTATACGGCCGATCTGGAACTGCATCGCATCTGGAAGATGCCGAAAGAAGGTGCCAAAGAGCCCACCGAATTTGCCGTCATCAATTCGCCGCGAGGCCTGACACTGGATCCGGACGGAAACCTGTGGGTGCTGTCGACCTCCAGTAAAGACGGACAGATTCAGAAAGTCACACCGGACGGAAAGATCGAACCCTTCGTCAAAGGGCATCCGTTCAATCTGCCGCACAACATTGTTCGAATGGATGATGGCAGCTTCTTCGTGACAGACAACTACGATCACTGCGTCTGGAAGGTCACGCCGGACGCGGAAAAAGAACGCTGGGTTGTCGGCGACCCTCTGGATCGTCCCGTGGGCCTGTGTCGCGAAGGCGAAAACCTGCTGATCGCCGATCCGCACATTCGGACCATCTTCCGGCTGGCTCCGGACAAATCGCTCGCCGTGCTGATCAAATCGGCCGTCCCCGAACTGCGGCTGAAAGACTGAATGCCGCCGCGCCGGGATGCCTGGGTTTCGGTGGTCGTGCTCAAAGTTCAGCCCATCCCTCATGCATGAGTGCCTGCATCGTTGTGTCCGGCCCCTTCGAGCGTCACAATGGTCGTACGTGAACCGAGGGCACTGATTGGGGAGTTCTGTGAGCCGGGACCGGGCAGTTATGGCCTGCCAGGGGCTGTCGGTTCAGGTCGCCGGGTCGCCTTGCTGTCTCCGAGGCGCTGCTTCGTCGGATTCTCGGGCAGCCGCTCGGTTTCCGGTCATTGTTTTGTGTCGAATTTGGCGTAGGGAAGGTGTCTCGAAGCAACCAGCGAGCATTTTCGGGCGTCAGTTTCCTGAGAGCATATTGCGCCGCATTGGTTTTCCGCCGGATCTTCCTTTCATGTCAGCTCGGACGATAGGCCCCTTCGTACTCGACCGCCAGATCGGAATCGGCGGGATGGGGATCGTCTATTCGGCTGTCTATCCGGAAACGGGTCGCACGGTTGCCGTGAAAGTGCTGTCTCCCGGGCTGATGGCCGACCCGAAACTGGTCAAACGATTCGAACGTGAAATTGAGATTCTGAAACGCCTGAATCATCCGAACATCGTCAAGTATTACGGTGGCGGCACGGAAAACGGGCAGCGGTACTACGCGATGGAATACATCGACGGAGGCTCGCTGCAGGAAGTTCTGAAGAAGCGGACCCGGCTGTCGTGGGAACAGGCGATTCATGTCGGGAGGCAGGTCGCGTCCGCGCTTGAGCACGCTCATAACGCCGGCATCATTCATCGGGACCTGAAGCCGGCGAATCTGTTTCTGACGTCGAAGGGTCGGCTGAAGCTGGGTGACTTTGGCATTGCCCGCGATACCGAAGCGACGGCTCTGACCGCGGCCGGGAAGACTGTCGGAACGTACGCCTACATGGCGCCGGAACAGATCCAGGCCGGACCGCCCATCTCCAGGAAGACCGACCTGTATGCTTTGGGATGTGTTCTGTATGAAGTGATCGTCGGACAGACGCCGTTCCAGTCGGACAATCCGATGGACATGCTGATGCAGCATCTCAACGACGATCCGTACAACGTCTGTGAAAAAGTTCCCGACTGTCCGGCGGCTCTGGATGAACTGATTGAACAGCTGCTGGCCAAGAATCCGGATGACCGCCCCTATGATGCTCTGGCCGTTCATACACGGCTGGGCGAAATTCGTGATTCCGTGAACGCCGGGTCAGCCGTGGTGTCGGCCGCCGGAGTCGGAGGTCTGCCGCCTCGCCGCAAAAAATCCACGACGGCAGCCGGCCCCGCTCCGGCTCCCGAAGCTCCTGTTGAGAAGAAGAAAAAGAAGAAGAACAAAGCTCAGAAGGATCTGCCCTTCCATGAGCGCACATGGTTCCTCGTCACCTGTCTGGTGGCTCTGCTGAGCGCAACGGTGTGGATGCTTCTGCCGCCGGGAGAAGACTGGTATCCCGATCGCTGGCGGACAGCGATGCGCGGCGACCAGTACGAACAGCGCGAAGCACTGGAAGACTTCATCGACCCGTATCTGCAGCGCTTTCCCGAAGGAACCTATGCTCATGAAGCTCAGGATCTGTCCGCGGAACTGCATGCCAACATTCTGGAACCTCAGCTGCGGAATCTCGCCAAACGGAACAGGCCCGTTGACGACCCCTTCAAAGCTCGCTGTGTGGCGGTCGCGAAGCTGGAAGATGAAGCCGGGCTGTTCTACCTGACATCGTGGGAGCAGGCCAGCGAAAAACCTTTGCCGGCAAATCCTCTGCCCGTTCTGGAACGCTGGCATCGGCTGATTCAGCAGGCGCCCGCCGCGGACACTCAGCCGGTTGCCGTCATGGATCCGCCCGCCGATGCCGGTGACGAAGGTGCCGCCGATTCTTCCGAGTCCGGGTCAGCGGACGAAACGGCATGGCTGATTCAGCTGTGTCACAATCACCATGACTACTTTCGACAGCGACTGATTGAATCGCCGCGAGCCGCGGATTTTTTTCGCAGTCGGATGCTGGATGCGGAAGAGATGCTGAACAAAGGCGAAACCGCTGCCGCTCAGGACATTTGGAACTACGCCTATCAGAATTTCTCTGAGGTTGATCTGTTCCGGGAATACGTTGAGTATGCTCGCCAGCGCCTGCTGGGCAGGGACGCAAGTGTTCCCGGGGTTCCGGTGGGCAATCCGCCAGTGCCCGAATCGCCGCCTGCTGCTGCTTCGACGGCAGATCGTCCATGATGCAGTTTCTGAAACGTCGGCTGCTGGCGTTCCGGTGGGCCGGTCGAGGCGTGGTGGTCCTGTTCAGAACTCAGGTCCACGCATGGATCCATCTGCTGGCCACTCTTCTTGTCACCGCGGCCGGATGGGAACTTCAGATCAGTCGGTCCGAATGGATGCTGGTGATTCTGGTCATCGGACTGGTGTGGGCGACGGAAGCCATGAACACTGCCATTGAAAGTGCAGTCGATCTGGCCAGCCCCGACCGGCATCCACTGGCCGCTCAGGCCAAAGATGCCGCTGCAGCCGCTGTACTGCTGGCGGCAATCACCGCAGCCCTGATCGGTGCGATCATCTTTCTGCCCCGACTTTCAGCAGAACGGACTTCGTCACACGTGTCCGATTCGCTTCACCGTGATCAGCAGCGCTGACGACGTCTGAACAGAGAGACCTTCCATTCGGACAATTCCGATGTGCGTCTTGCTGAGCTGTCGAGCCCATGCCGCGTCAGGCGGGCCTGCGGATTCCGGGGCCGGCTTTTGTTGGGGGGCTGGCAAGCAGTTCCAGCTGGACCGATTGATTATCATCAGTCGTGCCATGAACCAGAAGGACGCTGCGAATGGGTTCCTGAAACCGATCGTCCAGCTGGTTGCTGACGGAATACCATTCGAAACGCTGGATGGACTGAAACAGTCCCATGACGTGCCGCATATCCACCACGAAGCCGGCATGATCGATCTGGCCGTCCCGAGGTCCGCCGATGATTTCCGTCGTCCCCAGATACAGGCAGACATGCCAGCCGCGTTCATCTGCCTGGCATTCAAAACCGACGCGGCCCACGCTGGAGAGGGGTTCGAAGACATCGGCGGCGTGGCGAATAAAAGTCTTCAGCCACTCCGGTCGATGATCGCGCTGCTCCCTGCGGCTTCGAAAATCCTCCATCTGCTGAAGCAGTTCTTCAATGGACATGCCTGACGCCAACGGTTAGAGAAATGAATCAGTTTGCAGCAAGATCGAAACACGCTCGCGTTTCGATTCCAGTCCGTGGCGCTGACAGAGGATTTCCTGAAAAACAGATCGGCAGGTTCGCCGCAGCTGCCGCATTGTCTGGTTCAGCACACGGCCGGATCAGAAAACGACAGAGAACTTCCAGTTCGGGAACCGGGGTTGAATTCCGAAGGAGATGTTCCGAGGTGAATATCGGATGGCCGGCAGAACGGGTTCACGCAAAAATCGCCGGTGACCCGGTAAAACAACGGGCTCAGCACCGTCTTTCCGGAAGACCGCACCACAGCAGTTGAGTCGCTCATGTGGATTGATCCGCCTGTGACTGCTGAGGCGATTGCACGGCAGCTGACTGCCCGGCTGTCCGCGTTCGAACGTTGTCAGGCTCCCGCCGCACAAAATGACTGTCTGTCAGGCGGAAGCCTGTTTAGATTGACGGAAGACATGTGTGATTTTCAGGGGAGTCACATGAATGCTCTGCCTTGACAACAGATGTGGCTGACGGTGACATAACTCTCGGCTGAGTTGCCATGGCTCGCATTTCCTGAAACGACCGGACAGCCCTGCGAAATGACAGACGACGACATCCTGGGCGACCTGTTCGCCGAACTGCCGGAAGAACTTCGGGACATCGCTCGGCAGCTTGCCGATGAGAAACCCGCTGGTCCGAATCCGGAACGCATTTCCATTCGGGCAGCTCAGGCAGGGTCGGTCGCGGCCAATGATCGTACTCGACCGTGGATCGAATTTCTGGACGCCCGGAATGCCACCCACCTTGGAGACTTTCTGGCCGAAGAGTTTCCGGTGGGAATGCACGTGTATCGAGACACCGCGAATCGCCTGATCGTGATCAGTTACCTGGGCGAACATTCCTGGGCTGATGTCACGCTGAAAGATCAGGCCGAGATTTCATGGACCTGGTCGAATGTCCCGACCACCGACGGAAAACAGCCTCCGTGGGCTCGCCTGACTCATCAGCCGGACGCTGACCTGGCAGCGCTGCTGGAATTGGCGGACGAATCCGCTGTTGTGTCTGCCGAAGCACAGCACACGCCGCAGTCGTTTGTGGAGACGTTCACGAAGAGCTTTCAGCTCAGCATGATGTGGCGGAATGCCATCATCGAATGCGATTCCATCCGGCAGCCTCCGCCGATCGAAATCGAACATCGGGTTTTCGAATTTGCTCGTGAGTTTATCCGGACCCGAGCGTTCCACGAGAGCAAAGGTATCCGTGCCACAACCACCGGGAAGGCTTTACTGGCAGCCGGTCCCGCGGATGCGATTGAGATTCTGATCTCGGCCTTTCGCATGCAGTCCTGCGTGATTGAAATGTTCCGTTATGACCTGCTGGAAAGTCTCCGCGTCACGCTGCTGAAACGAGACCTTCCGCTGCAGCCGACAGATCTGGACTGTCTGGCCGCTTTCATGCTGCAACTGGCTCTGGACGAGGAAGCTCGGGGGCTGCTGCCGCCGTTTCTGGGAGCCGTCGAACGCTTTCAGAAGAACTCGGCCCTGCCCGAATCCGTCATCGATCGTCTGTGGAAGATTGGGAATGCCCTGAGCGATGCTCCGTACAGCAACTATTCGAAAGAGCGAGCCGGGATCAGAGCAATTCTGGGCGATGACAAGGTCAGTCTGCCGATGCGCCGCGGCGAAGCATGGGTCCAGGCGGTGGCGACAGATCTGGCAAAGCTGCCCGAAGACGAACAGGCGGCATGGGTCCTGTTGTTCAACCACTGTGTTGCAGCGACCAAAGCATCGTATGACAAGGCGTGGAGCAACCGCGCGACTGAGATTCTGAAAGACATCGGCAGTGAATCACTGCATCAGCATCTGTTCGGCTGGCTGCCGGCCCTGAAGCTGCCTCGACTGGAGCCGCCGAACCATTACGGTTGGCCGCCGCCGTTGTCGATCGATGAAGCTCATCAGGACGTTCTGCGTGGCCTGGCCTGGTGCGTTTCACTGACTCCCTGCGACCACAGTCCGCGTCTGCTGGCGGCTCTGGCCATCAGTGCGTTTCTGAAGATTCCGCGAGTCGGTTCGCGAGCGGTGCGTGTGGGGAACGCGTGCGTCATGGCGCTGACTTCGATCGGAACTCAGGAATGTGTGGCTCAGCTCGCACTGCTGAAGATCAAAGTCAAGAACGGAACAGCGCTGCGGTATATCGATAAACAACTGCAGAAGACGGCCGATCGCCTGAATGTGTCGCGAGATGATCTGGAAGAAATGTCTGTTCCCACCTACGGCATGGAAGAAGTCGGTCATCGCCGTGAACCGATGGGAGACTTCGAAGCAGAAGTGACGGTGACGGGCAGCGGAGTGACCCTGGTCTGGCGGAACGCCGACGGAAAGATTCAGAAGTCCGTCCCCGCCGCAGTGAAGACGTCCCACGCGGATGACGTCAAAGAGCTGAAGGCGGACATCAAAGATGCTGAAAAAATGCTGGCAGCTCAGCGCGATCGACTGGAAGGACTGTACCTGCTGAATCGTTCCTGGCCGTTTGAAGTCTGGCGGTCACGGTATCTGGATCATCCTCTGGTCGGTGTGTTTGCTCGTCGACTGATCTGGGAATTCACGACCGACGGAATTCGCGCTCTGGGCATTCATCACGAAGGGACGCTGCGGGACCTGAACGATCAGCCTCTGTCCGGAATCGATTCGGCGACAGTGCGACTATGGCATCCTCTGAACGACGACGTTGAACCGGTTGTCTCCTGGCGACAGTGGCTGGTGGATCATCAGGTGTGCCAGCCCTTCAAGCAGGCGCATCGCGAAATCTACATCCTGACTCCGGCGGAAATCACGACCGAAACGTATTCCAATCGATTCGCCGCGCACATCCTGCGCCAGAGCCAGTACCGCGCACTGGCGCAGGCTCGATCATGGAACGTCAACTTTCTGGGAGCCTGGGACGGCGGCGACTGCGGGATCGCTCGGCGTTCGCTGACTGCCTGGAATCTGCGTTCAGAATTTTGGGTGAATGCAGCAGCGGAGCTTGAACAGTTTCAGGAAGTCACTCATGTGGTCACCGATCAGGTCCGCTTTTATCGCGACGATGATCGGGATTCGATGCTGCTGATCGATGTGCCTCCCATGGTCTTCAGCGAAATCATGCGAGACGTGGATCTGTTCGTCAGCGTTGCCAGCGTGGGCAACGATCCCAACTGGTACGACCGCGGTGACGAAGGTCGCGGCTATCAGGAATACTGGACCAGCTACGCATTCGGCGATCTGACTGCATCCGGAAAAACTCGCCACGATGTCCTGCAGGGCATCCTGCCGCGGCTGAAAATCGCCGGTCAGTGCCGACTGGAAGATCGTTTTCTGGTCGTTGAAGGAAAGCTGCGAACGTACAAAATTCACCTGGGCAGCGGCAACATCCGGATGGAACCCAACGACCAGTATCTGTGCATCGTTCCCGATCAAAAGAGCACAAAGAAAGACCAGACGTATCTGCCCTTCGAAGGCGACACAATTCTCTCCATCATTCTCAGCAAAGCATTCCTGCTCGCGCAGGATGATAAGATCAGAGACCCGACGATTCTGCAGCAGTTGAAACTCTGATCTGAAACCAGGTGTGACTGTGAGCCGCGACTTCACATCCTGCGCACGGAGGAATGAAACGTCGCCAGTGCCTTCACATCGGGGACGCCGGTCTCCAGTCGCCTCGGCAATCAGCGAGCTGATTGACCGTCTTTGTTCGTTACTATTTCTTTTTGCGAACGGGACGCACTTTTGTTCGAGTCAAAGCGGCCTTCTTTGATCGCACGGGTTCGGTCTTCCGAGCGGCCCTTTTTTTTGCCGAAGGCCGACCGACAGCTGACTTTTTTACGGCGATTTTTCGGACAACCGGTGCAGATTCGGCCTGCTGAGCTTCCTGCTTCAGGCGTCGTCGCTCACGGCGAATTTCCGACTGACGTCTTTCAGCCTCACGGATCCGAGTCTTTCGAACTCTGATGATTTCAGGAGATTCCGAAACAGCCTTCCTGCGCCTCCATGCCTGGCCTTTTTCGTACAGCCGAACGACTTCTTCCCGGTCTCGAATTTCGTTGTCCCGAGCGATGCAGGCCATGGCCCATGCGGCCTCCTCACCGTATCGCTTCCACGAGAACTTCACATTGATGCGTTTGCGATCCGGCGACAGCCACGACGCGACATACGACCAGTACTCGCAGTTTTCCAGCCGCTTATCAACATCGTGAGCCAGATGAACTCCCACTTTGCCGCTGCTGTTGCGTCGCAGCTTTCTGTTTTTGGAAGTGGCAGGGTCCGGAAGTTCCTGTTCCAGTCGTCGGCGTTCCGCAACAGCGGCCGCTTTGGCTTTGCGCTTGCCGCCATATTTTCTGTCTGAAAAGAATTCGCAGTATCCTCGGCCGGCTCGATGAATGCGCATCATGTAGCCGTGAGTTCCGTGTTCTTCGATGTCAAATCGACAGATTCCGGTCTGAACGGTTTCGGTTGGCATCTGTGTCTATTGCTTTCCGGGGAAGACGTGACCGGTGGCCTGAGTTTCGATGGAATACAGCGAGGTCCTGGCGGTGACGAACAGCGTGTGATGTCCGGGTCCACCAAATGTGACATTGGCTGGCTGTTCCGGCAGACTGATGATGCCCAGAGCCTTGCCGGAAGAATCAAAAATCTGCAGACCCAGAGCTGTCGTGATGTACAGATTGCCAGCCGTGTCGATTGTCAGCCCGTCGCCGCCGGAATTCTCTTTGCCGTCCGGCTGAGCCAGCTCACAGAAGACCCTGCCCTGCCCCAGTTTTCCCGGAGCCACTACCGGATATGCCCACATCTGCTGCTCCATGCTGGGGATGACGTAGAAGGTTTTTTCGTCAGGAGACAGAATCACTCCGTTGGGAGCAATGCGATCGTCAATCAGCCGAGTCACCTGACCATCGGCGGCTCGATAGTAGACAGCTTCCCTGCCCTGCGGCCAGGGTTCCGGAGCACGAAAACGAGGATCAGAAAAATAGATCCCGCCACTGCGGTCGATCACCAGATCATTCGGAGCGTTGAACCGCTGACCTTCGTAAGTTGCTGCGAGCGACGTCTGTTCTCCGGTTTTCAGGCTGAACTGTTTCAGCTGCCCGTCCATTTCACATGCCAGCAACCGATCGCCGACGGCCATCAAACCGTTGCAGTGGCCGGATGGTTCTGCGAAGACCGTCAGCGTTCCCCTGCCGTCTCTCTTATGAATGCGATTGCCGGGGATGTCTGTGAAATACAGGTTCCCGTCAGCATCGACTGCCGGACCTTCGGTAAAGGCGAAGTCTGTATGCAGTCGCTGAGCCTTGCCAACCGGACCGACGCCGGGAATGTCGTCCGCAGAGGCAGCAGAAGAAGCCACCAGAACGGCCACCAGAAATCGAGAGATTCTGCAGAACATGTCAAACCTTCAGCAAACAGGACGCAGGGAAATCGGCTCGATCTGAGCAATCCTCTCAACCGGAATCGAGCCCCCCATCCGGAAATTCTCCGGCTGGCTGCTCAGAACGGGGCTGAGCACGAAGACGCCGTGCCCGAGCCGATCGCGGTTTCATCATTCCGGGAAAACTGGTGTTTATCAAGGCCGTTCGCTGTCCACGGCGGAAGTTTGGCGGGTTCGGCGACACGGAGACTCTGGCGGTTGCAGCAATTTCGGGAACTGAGCTGACGTGAAGGGTTATCCGAGTTGGAGGCACTCTTTTGCAGATATCGGACGGCATCGGATCTCAGGAAAAGATCACCCTGCGGACGAGCCGAAGAATCCATAGAGGGCCACATCAGTTCGGGAGAGGAAGCCTGCCATGAGTCGCCGCACAAATCGTCGTAAAAATAAAAAGAAGAAGCCCTGCTCTGAATCAGATCGTCGCTATGCTGCCCGACAGGAGACTCTGCGGAAAATACCCATCCGGCACGAAGGTATGAACGATTCCGTCGGCGCGAAACTCTGCCGTCGCCAGGCGATGAGTGTTTTGATGGGAATTACTCGAGGGCTTCCGGACGGGCTCCTGTTGCTGCTGCAGAAGAATTCAAATCTGCGGTACGCGTTTGAGAATCTGTACGCCTGCGAGCTGTTTACATTTCTGGGGCGTCCGCTGTGGAAGTTCTTTCCCCATGTCTTCCCTCTTGCAGAAGTTCGCCGTGAGGGGCTGGTGATTACCTGGAGCGGAATGCGAACCGCCATGACAGACCGAGGCCGCGTGTTTCTGCCCAGCACGAAAGAAGCCGTGCTGCCGGTGATGTATCGTGGAATCGGATTCGAGGCTCAGTTCACGAGACACGCAATCGATCGTATTCGCGAGCGATGCCACATCGACCCGCTCAGCTGGCACGCTCACGATCGGACGTTCATGAGAATTCATCTGCAGACCGGAGCTCTGGTTCCATGGGAGCGGAACGGACAGCTGATAGGCTTTACGCTCTGGGACGCAACGCCCGGTGACCCGCGGGCCGACTTCGCGATCCAGCCCCGAGACATTGACGAATCACTTCCGTTTGTTGACCCGCGGCGGCCGCCAACATTTGAATTGTGGCGACTGATTGGATACCTGCCCTGTCGAATCTCCGGGTGTACGGCAGTCGCAAAAACTCTGCTGTATCCCGGGATGCGGGGAACTCCGGAACAAAAATGCGGCCTGGAAGCAACAGTCACTCAGCTCAACGCGGCCGAGATTGCTCGGCTTCCGCCCGACCAGCAGGTCGATGTGCTGAAGAGGCTGCACGCAGCGACACCACAGTTCCGAAAGTTCACGGCCGATGAAGCGAAAGCAGCCGGAAACATTCTGATGCAGGACGTCCGAACCGGAAAACGAAACCGCTTCGTCCAGCGCCGTTTCGCCACAATCCTGAACCAAATGGAACAATCCATGATCCTGAAACGCTCGGCGTGAGGTGAGAGCGTGGTCGACTGGCAGGCGGCAAGGATTGCTGTCAACGATGATCGTCGGGGACGCAACATCGGTCAGGCTGAAGTGTTAATCTTCGGGGGCCGCGGCCGCCAGGGAAAGAAGGCGCTGGTGCTGTTCGCGTATTCCGTATAGTCGGGCTTGGTTGACTTCAGAGACTTTTCCAGGAGCTCAACGCCGGAGAATTTCATCAGGAAGACGGACATCAGCAATGGACCGACAGCCGACCACCAGACGGCTCCGTCAGCACTGGCAATCAGAAAAAAGCCCCACCAGACACAGAAGTCGCCGAAATAGTTCGGGTGCCGTGTGTAACGCCAGAGACCCCTGTTGAACACTTTTCCTGAGTTGGCAGGATCTGCACGAAACCCTGCCAGTTGCCAGTCGCCGACAGATTCAAACACGAAACCGATCAGCCACACAATCACACCGACAATCAGGAACGGCGTCCAGCTGCCCGGCGCCCTCCCGGTTGTCTGAATGGGCAGAGACACAAGCCACATCACGACTCCCTGAAGGGCGAAGACCGTGAACAGGCTGACAAACACGAATCGGTGGCCGTGCCTTTCACGCATGGCCCGATAGCGAAAATCTTCCGGGTTCCCATGATTTCGCCAGGCAAGATAACATCCCAGCCGCATTCCCCAGATGGTGACCAGAACCGGCAGCATCACATGGCGATCTTCCGGCAACTGACCTGCGTAAGTTGACCACGCGATCGCGACGAAGCCAGGTCCCCAGACAGGATCGATGACACTCACGTTGCGTAGCGGAATGCTGATGAGCCACATTGCAAGCATGATCGCGGCAACGACGGCAGCGTTATTCAGCAGAATGTCATCCATGGCCGATCACGCCGGTTTCCGAAACAGTGAGTGCGAAACAAACCACTCATTGCCGCCGCGATAATCAAACAGCTCAGCGCCGCAGGACATGAAGAAGATTCTCCATCGCTGAAACCAGAGTTCTGCCAGTTGCGGTGGGTAGGTCTCGTGAAACAGTTTCAGGATTTCTTCCCGATGCTGGTCCTGTCGCTTTAGCCACTCGTGACAGGTTCGAGCGTAGTGGCTGCCGTTCCATCGCCAGCGATCGACCAGTTGCAGGTGTTTCTGACAGTGCAGCAGCAGTTCTTCACTGGGCATCATACCGCCGCTGAAGAAGTGCTGCTGTGCCATCCAGTCCTGAGGTCCGCTGCCTTCAAACAGATACGGGGTGCTGCAGTGGCAGAAGATATGGACAAACAGTTGGCCACCGGGTTTCAGCCACTCAGAAACTCGCCGAAGCAGCTCTTCGTGATTTCGCATGTGTTCAAACATTTCGACGGATACGACTCGATCATGCTGTTCCGTCGCGGAAAATGAATTCATATCAGCAGTCGTGACTTTCAGATTCTTCAATCCGTTCCGCTGTGCCCGCTCTTCGATGAACTGCCGCTGCGATCGCGAATTGGACACCGCGTGAATCCGGCTGTTTGGAAACTTCTCAGCCATCCACAGTGAAAGCGATCCCCAGCCGCAGCCCAGTTCCAGAATACTCATCCCGTCACAAAGCCCGGCTCGTTCGCAGGTCACGGACAATGCCCGCTCTTCGGCCGCGTCCAGTGTGGCTTCGGGATGATCGAAACAGCAGCAACTGTACTTCAGCCGTTCACCGAGCACCCTGCGGAAAAACTCGGCAGGGACTTCGTAGTGCTGTTCATTGGCGAGCTCAGGGACCACTGCGACCGGGCTGCTTCGGCAGTCCTGCAGAAACTTTCTCAGTCGGTCGCTGCGAACCTCAACGTCCCCCTGAGTGACCTGAGACAGCCTGCCGGCCAGAAGGCGGCGGATGCCGTAGCGCACCACATGATCCGGCAGCCGACCGGTTTCCGCGGCGTGCATGGCAGAACTGAAGAGTTGAAACAGCATATAAGTTTGCCTTCTGATTGTGTCCTTAGTTTCAATGACCGTCGCTTGAAAGCAGCTGCCTGTTCCACACGGCGTGAACGACGCCCACGGCTCGCTCTTCGAACGCTGCTTCGCAGTAACAAAGGTAATAGTCCCACATCCGGATGAAGCGTTCCGGGTAACCGAGCGCCCGGACTTCGTCCAGTCGGTTCCGGAATTCTGCTCGCCACGCTCGAAGTGTCTGAGCGTAACCAGCGGCAAAATCGTTCAGCTCAACCAGTCGCAACGAAGATGTACGGCTGGCGGCCTGCTGCATCACCGAAATGGAAGGCAATGAGCCTCCCGGAAAAATGTACTTCTGGATGAAGTCGACCGATTTCAAATAAGTCGCATATCGCTGCTCGGGCATCACGATCGCCTGAACCAGCATGCAACCATTGGGTTTCAGCAGACTGGCGCATTTGCGGAAAAAAGTGTCGTAGTACTGAGGCCCCACGGCTTCGATCATTTCAATGGAAACCAGCTTGTCAAATTGTCCCTCAAGGTCACGGTAATCCTGTCGTCGCAGGGTGATCTGATTCCGGAGACCCAGTTCCCGGACCTGTCGTTCTGCATACTGATACTGTTGTTCGGATATCGTGGTTGTTGTCACACGGCAGCCGTAGTTTCGGGCTGCATGGATGGCCAGTCCTCCCCAACCGGTGCCGATTTCCATCAGGTGGTCTGTTGGCTTCAGATCCAATCGCTGACAGATACGATCCAGTCTCGCAGTTTGAGCATCTTCCAGCGTCATGGTCGGATCGTCGAAGATGGCAGACGAATACATCATCGTGGGGTCAAGGAACAGCTCAAAGAAGTCATTGCCGAGATCGTAATGGGCTTCGATGTTGCGTCGGCTTCCCGAACGAGTGTTGCGGGACAGCCAGTGTCCGGCTCTCGCCAGAGCTTTCGCAAAGGATGCGAATCCTCCACTCACGGAATGAACGCGGTTCAGGTTGCGGCAGAAGATTCGCAGCAGAGCGGGAAGATCTTCACTGTCCCATTCACCCTGCAGATAGGATTCTGCAAAACCCAGACTGCCGCCGGTCACGAGCCGCCGATAGAAGGATGCAGAGTGAACGGTTAAGTCGCTTGAGAGCCCGTCCGGGGACGTGGAACCGCAGATGAAGTCGTCGCATCCGTCTCGCAGAATAATTCGACCGTTGCACATACAGGACAGCCGATCGAGAACCGTCCGTCGTGTAAGGCGATCAATCAGTCCCGTGGTTCGGTTGCAGGCGAATCGGTCTGCAGATGATTCGTCAGAGGCAGGTGCCGTTGGTGCAGAGAGGTTGTCGATCGCAGGGGCGATGCTCATGAGTGATGTTCCCGGAGGATGAAGCGTGAGTTTCCGACTCTCGAGATGCCCGCAGGATTGAACCACTGTTCTGAGCGACATGTTCATATTTCGGGGCGACAGATCGGCTTTGGTACGGGCAATGCCCACTTGAAGTCACTGTGATTTGTGCATCTGTTCAGGTAATTCAGCAAAACGTGTTCAGACAGCAGGGCCATCAACAGTTTGAGTTCCCGACCGTGGGCTGGCTTCCGGACGATTGTTCGGATGAGGAAAGAAGGTCACCTTCTTCCACCAGAGTCTCAGTGCCTGCCAGTAGATCGATGTCGCAACTTCCGCGGTCATCCACGGGTGTTTCAGCAGAACTCGGCCCAGTTGGAACCGATTGATCGGCAGGCGCTGCAGGACCATTGTTGCATCGAATTGTTTTTGGCCACCCTGAAGATTTTGAATGCTGACGGCCAGTCGCTCACCAGGCACTGAGATTCGCCAGTGGTACTGCATGTCCATCGGCAGAAATGGCGAGACGTGAAATGATTTGTTATGGTCCGCCGTAATCAGTTGCTTATCGCCCAGGTTGCCGTCGGAGTCGTGCTGCCTGGCGTCAATGATGTAATGGTGACGTTCACCCCACGGTGTATTTGTGACTTCGGCGACGATCCATTCGACAGCGGTGCCGTTTCCAGGAGCGAAGCAGTAATAAAAACTAACGGGATTGATGATGTAACCGAAGTATCTCAGGTGCGTGAGCAGCCGGATCGCTCCGGAAGGTCGGTGGCCGGTTTGTGCCTGAACCAGCTTTCGGATCGACTCATCCAGCGGCTCCTGCCGGTCACCGGAGTAATCTTCACGCCGAAACCAGCCGACGGCAGGGCGACGTGATGACCACAGCCAGTATCTGCTGAACACTTCGTCCAGTTCAGACAGGTCCAGATACATCAGGAACAGTGAGCGGCGAAAACCGTGTTCCGCTTCGGCGAATCGGCGATGACGGACCGTTCCTTCATAGATGCAGCTATGCATGCAGCGGCTCCGACTGCAGTGACACAGGGATCCTGTCAAATGCCTGAACCACCGCCAAAGCGCTGTTGACTCCATCTTCGTGGAACCCGTTTCCCCAGTACGCTCCGCAGAAAGATGTGCGCACCGACCGGATCAGTTCGGGGTGTCTTTTCTGAGCGCGGCTGCGTTCGACAGTGAATACCGGATGGCTGTACTGGAAGCGTCTCAGGACTTTTGATTCATCAATCAGACTGTCTTCGTTCAACGTCACGCAGAACGTATGGCGTGACCTGATGTGCTGCAGGATGTTCATGTTATACGTCAGAGTTGCATGTTCTGACTGTTGAGGTGGAATGTGATAGTTCCAGCTGGCCCATGCTCGTCGCTGTCGCGGCAGCAGAGAATGATCGGTGTGCAGCACGGCTGTGTTGGGTTCGTAGGGAATGGCGGACAGCACTTCTCGTTCAGTTGCCGTCGCATCGCTGCCGAGAATATGCAGGGCCTGATCACTGTGGCAGGCAAAGATCACCTCGTCGAAGAATTCGATGCCCCTGTCGCGTGATGTCACTGCAACACAGTCGCCGGATCGTTTGACGGCAGTCACGGGCGTGCTGAGCTGGATGCGGTTGCGGAACCCGGCGGTCAGCTGCCGGACGTACTGTGCTGAACCGCCGCGGATGACCTTCCAGACAGGTCTGTCACGCAGGCTGAGCAGACCATGGTTGTGGTAGAATTCGATAATGAACCGGATCGGAAACTGACCGAATTTTGACGTCGGGCAGGACCAGATGGCCGAGCCCATGGGCAGCAGATAGAGGTCTGCGAACTGCTGTGAGAAGTTGTTGCGGACAAGATACCGGTCCACTGTTTCGTCGTCAGGAAGATCCGGTAAGTGATTCGGTGCTTCGCGATTGAATCGCAGAATGTCGCGAATCATTCGATGGAAACGCGCACTCAGCAGGTTTCGTCGCTGACTGAACAGTCCGTTCAACGACGATCCGTTGTATTCCAGACTCGACCGATCACACCGCACACTGAAACTCATGGGCGTCGCTTCGGATTTGACCTGCAGTTCGTTCAGCAGTGCGCAAAAGTTCGGGTACGTCCTGTCATTGTGGACGATGAACCCCGTGTCGATGGCATGGTGTTCTCCGTCAAGTTCGATGTTGACCGTGTTCGTGTGGCCACCGATGTAGTCGTTTGCTTCGAAGACCGTGATTTCGTGTCCTCGGTGCAGACGGTAAGCGGCAACAAGACCTGAAATTCCGGACCCGATAATGGCAATTCGCATGTTCTGCCCGTTTGCGGATGATGACTGCACGAACGTTCTAGACAGAAGGCGGATCCCGACCACTGATTTTCATGGCCTGCGTCGGAGAAGGCCCGTGGACAGGCGAGAAACAGCGGCTGTGTTCGCCGAACACGGTTTCCTTTCGGCTACCGCCGGGTTCTCGGGATCCTGACCGACGACCGGACAGTCGCTCCGATGAGCGGACCTGCTGAAACTCGGGTCGCCCCGGGCGGTGGGTCGCGGAAGTCCTGCCGCTGCTTCTGCTGTCGTCGCCATGATTTACATCGCAGGATGGGGTTGCTGAAATCCGGATCCGCTGAGTAAACAGTCAGCTCGAGAAAGTCGAGTCCCGGTGCTCCTCCAGAACTAAAGGCTCGAACCGCGGCGACGGGACCGGTCCTCCAAATGTAATCCTCGGCTGGCAGTCGCGCCAGCTGCCTTCCGTCGGCCATTTTCGGAGGTTGATTCTTTCACTGAAGGTCACAGCAATCTTCCGTCGCGGAAGATTGGTTTTTGCGTTCCTATGACTTCAGGGCGCTGTAAATCCACAGCATGGTCTTTGGCGACCCGACGTCAACCTCCTGCCCCGTATCGAGCGTGATGGCGATGCCCGACGCATCGTCTGGAAATCCGTAATTGCCGTTAAAGGAGACATCGTCAATCCACTTTCCTCGGTACACTCGAAGCGTCAGTCCCGGAAACTGCTTCGTAATTGCCACGCTGTCGTCTGTGACTTCGATGACTGACCTGAACCCGAAAGAGACGGCAACGAATAGAGCTGTCAGTCCCGGAAGAGACAGTGGCCCGAGCAGGCCCGGGAATAAAATGGAGATGCTCAACAGGCCGAGCAGGAGTAAATCTGCCTGCAGACCAGCATCCCGACATCGAAAATCAAATCGCTCCAGGGCTGAAAGCTCCAGTTGAGGGTCTGACAGGCACACCGTTTTCCGAATTCCTGTGTTCTGCGCTGGTTGTCACACTCCGAATGGATAACAGTGTGGCCATGGACACCACAGCATCGAGAAGCCCGGCCTGAATGTCTGCAGACTCGCAAGTCGGCCAGCCGTCTGTTTGCCGACTTGTCCGTCCCGGCCTGTGAATTCTGCGGCTTTGGGTTGATGACCGATCCGGGGAATGATGTACTGTCTCTCACTGACTCCCCGGATTTTACTGCATGTGGCGGGAGGCGGCGAGTTGTTGTTTCTTTCTGCGAATCATTCGGGGATCTTCATGCTTTTCATTCGCACGTTTCGCATGGTTGTTGTGCCGCTGTTGGCTCTGGTCTTTTTGACTGAGCACTCGGCGGCGGCCGCTCAGGATTCTGCCGACGGCCGCCGACCGAACTTTGTGTTCTTTCTGGTCGACGACCTGGGCTGGGCGGACCTGAGCTGTTTCGGAAGCAGCTTCCACGAGACTCCCAACATCGATGCTCTGGCGGCATCCGGGATGAGGTTCACGAGTGCTTATGCGGCCTGTCCGGTGTGTTCGCCGACGCGAGCCAGCATCATGACGGGGCGGCATCCGGTTCGAGTCGACATCACCGACTGGATTCCCGGCTCAACGGCCGATCGAGCCTACAATGCTCGCTTTCAGCAGATCGAAGATCGCGACAATCTGGCTCTGGAAGAAACCACGATCGCTGAAGCTCTGCACGCCGCCGACTATCAGACCTTCTTTGCCGGAAAGTGGCATCTGGGAAGCAACGGTTTTCTGCCGACGGATCAGGGCTTCGACTTCAATCTGGGCGGACACGACAAGGGTTCGCCTCCCGGAGGCTATTACGCTCCGTTTAAGAATCCTCAGCTGCCCGATCATGAACCCGGCGAGTACCTGACGGAGCGTCTGACAAAGGAATCCGTCAGCTTCCTGAAGGCTCGAAACCGGCAGCAGCCCTTTCTGCTGTATCTTTCGTTTTACAACGTGCACACTCCGATTCAGCCGTATCACAAGCGAGTCGACCATTATCGCGATAAGGCGACGAAGACTTTCACGGATCCGGCCCCTGAACCGATTGCTGAACGCCGAGGTCTGTCACGAGCTCGGCAGGACAACGTCGAATACGCGTCGATGGTCGCCGCGGTGGACGACAGCGTGGGAGCCATCACGGCTGCTTTGGACGAACTGAAACTGTCCGACAACACCGTGGTGATGTTCTTTTCTGACAACGGTGGCCTGTGTACTCTGAGACAGCCGGGGTCCACCTGCAACCTGCCGCTGCGATCCGGGAAAGGCTGGCTGTACGAAGGCGGAATTCGGGAACCGATGATCGTGCGTGTTCCCGGCATGACGAAGCCTGGCAGCACCTGTGATCAGCCGGTGATCAGCATGGACTTTTATCCGACCATTCTTGAGCTGGCCGGTCTGCCGGCTCAGCCGACGAATCACGCCGACGGCACCAGTCTGGTTCCTCTGCTGAAGGGAGCTCCTTCCATGCAACATGCTCCGCTGGTCTGGCACTATCCTCACTATCACGGTTCCACATTTACTCCGGGAGCAGCTCTGCGGGACGGAGACTGGAAGCTGATCGAGTTCTACGAATTCGGCCAGACGGAACTGTACAATGTGGCCGAAGACATCGGCGAAACTCAGGATCTGAGTGCTCAGTTCCCGGACCGAACCGCCGCGATGAAAGCTCAGCTGCTGAAGTGGCAGACCGACATGCACGCCAAAATGCCGCAGCCCAACCCCAACTGGGACCCGAATGCTCCGCTGCTGCCTGAAAACAATCCGAAGAAACCAGGACGAAAGAAGAAGTCATAGCACTGGGCTATTTGACAGAACTGACCTGGGCATGTGATTCGGGAGAGCTGTCCGGTCCCCGAAAAATCCAGTCCCGACGTGAGAATGTCAGGTAGTTGACAGGAATCGGAAGTTCGTAGACCAGCCGTTCGAAGACATGTGGTTCATACCGGCAGAATCCCATCAGGACCGGCAGGTCGCGATGAGTCAGCATGGCCAGCGAATAGAGGCTGGCTGTCTTCTTCTTCAAAAGGGTCACAAGCAGTCGGCCGTCGTCCGGTTCGATGCCGATGTGTTCATTCGGTTCGATTCTACACGCCGCCTGCACCGCGCATGTGCGGCGAAAGTTTGAAGCTGTGCTGGACAATCTTCACGGCGTCGGGCACTGTCCGCGTTCTGGTCCCGAGCCGGACATTCGCAGGACACTCGTCAGCGTCGCGGCCGATGGCTAACAGTGACGGCATCGATTCGTTCCCGATGCAACTTTTTCGGAATCAGCGATGCATCTCACTCCTGTCCTGAACCTGCTGACTATCGCAACTGTGATTTCACTGTCAGCCATTTCGTCCGCGGCGCTGCGAGCTGACGATTCCCGAAACGGTGTTCTGCTGAAGACCGATGCAGCCAGCCCCGGATACACCCTGATTGCTCCGTTTGGCGGTCAGCAGACGTTTCTGATTGATCTGGACGGGAACGTGGTCCATCGGTGGACCACAGATCGCAAACCCAGCCAGGCCGCTTACCTGCTGGACGATGGCTGTCTGCTGCGGACGGCGCGCATTCCCAATCGCACCTTTGATATTCCCGGCGGACCGGCGGGCGGCATTCAGAAATTCAGCTGGGACGGCGAACTTCTGTGGGACTACATCGTCGCCGACGACAACCGGCTGGCTCATCACGACATCGAACCTCTGCCCAACGGCAACGTGCTGGTGGTCGCATGGGAACGGAAGACTCGCGAACAGGCTCTGGCCGCCGGACGCCGCCCCGACACGATCGATGGCGATGACGTGTGGTCGGAAATGGTACTGGAGATCCGGCCTCGGGGACTGAACGGAGGTGAGGTGGTCTGGGAATGGCATCTCTGGGATCACGTGATTCAGGACACCGATGAATCCAAACCCCGCTACGGCCAGCCGGCTCAGCATCCGGAACGAGTCGACCTGAACTACATCGAACGGCCTCATGCCGACTGGATTCATATGAACTCAGTCGACTACAACCCTCAGCTGGATCAGATTCTGCTGTGTGGGCGGACCTTTGACGAAATCTGGATCATCGATCACGGCACCACTTCCGAAGAAGCCGCCGGTCATTCCGGAGGTCGCTGTCACAAAGGCGGAGATCTGCTGTATCGCTGGGGCAATCCGTTTGCGTATTTCGCAGGCAGTCCGTTTGATCAGGTTCTGTTCGGTCAGCATGACCCTCACTGGATTCCGGAAGGACTTCCCGGCGCGGGAAACATTCTGATCTTCAACAACGGGAGCGAACGCGATCAGCGAGCCTGGTCGTCGGTGGACGAACTGACTCCGCCTGTCACTGACGACGGAAACTATGTTCTGCCCAAAGACCAGCCCTATGGTCCGAATCAGCTGACCTGGCGATATAAGGACGAAGCGCGTCTGTATTCGCCCCGAGTGTCCGGAGCTCAGCGGCTTCCCAACGGAAACACCCTGATCTGCTCGGGCGAAACCGGACACGTCTTCGAAGTCACTCGGGAAGGTCGCACCGTGTGGGATTATCGCAACCAGCTGGGGACAGAACCGTCCAGCGAAAATCGCCCCGGCCCCGGCGGATCGCTGGCCGGAGCCGCTATGTTCCGAGCCACCCGCTACCCCCCAAACCACCCCGCCTTCAAAAACCGCAGCCTGCCGGAATGACGTGGAAAAACCGCCGAGCCGCAGGTTTTTCCGGTTTTCTGCCATTCCGTGGCACTTCCGATGTCCGGTGATGAATCGCCTTCGCCACATTCAGAAGCGTTGACGGTGCACAACGCCGCCAGGAGTTCAACAGCTGTGTCGATCAGGCTCCTGCCTGACGGTTCCGTTCGTATTCTTCAGAAAGCTCCTCGGAGATCTCCCTCGTGAATGTCTCGACCGTTCGGCAATTTCTGTCGCGCCGCTTGCTCTGCACTCGGCGACGCCGCGGTTCCGCACACGCGTTTCGTCTGCTGTCCGCAGAAGTCCTGGAAGTTCGCAGCCTGTTGTCGTCCGTCACCGTTGCGGGTGTGGATGAAGGTCGAGTCGCTGTCCAGCAGATGCCAGCCGTCTCGGCGGCCGTGGATGCTCAGCTGGCAGCACCGCAGTCTGTGGCCAGTACAACTGAAGGGCAATACACCACTTTCTTCTGGGAGCCTGTCGAAGGAGCGACCGGATACGACCTGTGGCTGGTCAGAACAGGAGCCTCGTCCGAAACCGTTGCACAACTGACAGTGTCGGACCCGATCTACAGCCTGCCGTTTGACTTTCAGATTGGCCGTTATCGATTGTGGGTCCGAGCGACTGGCGGGACCGCTGCTCCGTCTCCTGGGCTTCAGGAGTTGGAATTCTCAACGGCTGGCCTCGCCCCTATCTCCTGAATTCCGTTCAACGATTCGGGCCCGTCGATGGCGCCAGTGACACCTCAGGAGCTGCAATGGCAGGCCGTTCCCGGCGCCGAATCCTATCGGGTCTTTCTGACGAATATCACAACCGGGCAGGTCGGAGTTGTCGACACACAGGTGCAGAGTGAATCACTGGATGTGGCCGGTCTCAACCTGTCCGGCGGACGCTATGTGATCTGGATCCAGTCGATTGCCGCTGACGGATTCCGCACTCAGTGGTCAAAGTCAGTTCAGGATATCACGACGGAACCCCTCAGCCCGCTCAATCCGGTACTCGACGAACGCCCCGTCTTCAGCTGGACCGCTTCGCGCGGAGCTGTCTCGTATGATATTTATATCGCCGGACCTGGCGGAGTGATCAGCGAAACCGGACTTCAGGAACCAACATTCACTCCGACAGCGGATTTACCGTCCGGCCGATATCGGTGGTGGGTCCGCAGCCGATATGAAACGGATGGCGAACCAAAGACGGGCCCGTGGAGCAGCGTCGCTGAGTTTTCCATTGGCGGACAGACGTGGATTCTGGCTCCAATCAATCCATATTCGCTGGACATCGTCTGGCCACCGGTAACTTCGGCCACCTCCTACGAAGTCTTTGTGGCCAGAGAAGGCAGCTCGGCTCCGGTCTTTCGCCAGGAGGGAATTACAGTCAACGGCTACGGCCTGCCACCACTGGAATCAGGGAACTATCGAGCCTGGTCCGCACCATACTGCCGGATGGTCGCGGCATCTGGAGTCCTCCTCAGTCGTTCACAGCCAGCACAAACGGATCGGAAACGCTTCCCGCACCGATTCCGATCGGCCCCACGCAGTCCGGTTTCAATACTCAGCCCCAGCTGCAGTGGGATCCCAACGGTGCATCCCGGTACACAATTCTCAGACTGATCAACGGATCTCTGTCTCATACATTCGTGACGGACTCTTCCGGGACCTTTTCTGTATCGTTTCCTTTGGCTCCCGGTCAGTGGACCTGGTGGGTCGGCAAGATTGGTCCCGACGCTCCGACAGCGGCATGGAGCAACCCCGCAATCTTTCGAGTCGACGGAGGCACTCAGCTGACAGCTCCCCCATCGGTGGTGTCAACACAGACACCGGAATTCCGCTGGGCCGCTGTCACCGACGCAGACCACTACCAGTTGCAGGTCGATCAGGTCACATCCACAGGAAGTTCCATCTCCACTGTCATTCGAGAAAACCACCTGACCGACACCACCTACCAGCCGCCCCAAAGCCTCGAACCAGGCCACTACCGAGCCTGGGTCCAGGCCATCAGCCTGCGAGGCACACCCGGCGCATGGAGCTCAGCAATCGACTTCGAAATCCTGTGAAGTGGCTGACATGCTGAAAGGCACCCCCGCGTTCATCACGCTCTGACAACAGGAACCCCGAACCTGACTCGAGTCTCTCATGAACCCTTGTCGCGTCGGAGCACAAGTCCGTCCGCATTCCGCGCTGGCGAGCGATCATACCAAGCAATGGGCCACGTACCAGAGGACGCAACTCATTAATGCCGGCTCTCCCGCCTTCCCTTCTATTTTCAGACGGGCAAACGCCATAAAAGTTCAGATCCGGGGAATCGCGATGACAACGCGGAATGAGTTGGCTACATTACTGACTGCCAGCCTGCTTTCCAGCCCACCAAAGGTGATGTGCCATGCTGACCATCAATGGACATGTTAGTCGTACTTGTTCCGGCCTGTCTCGGCGAGCCATGTTACAGGCTTCGGGGGCGGGACTTCTCGGTCTCAGCCTCCCCAGGGTCCTGGCGGCGGAGCAGACAGCAGGCGGGCTTCCAGTTCGAGCCAAATCTGTGATCTTCATGATGCTGTTTGGTGGTCCGAGTCAGTTTGAAACGTTTGACATGAAGCCCGACGGAGTGCCGGATGTTCGTGGCCCGTTTCAGCCCATTGACTGCAGAACACCTGGCCTCAGGATTTGCGAGCATTTACCACGTTTGGCCAACGTGTCGGACAAGTTCTGCGTGATTCGTTCGATGACGCACGACTTCAACGATCACAGCGGAGCGGGGCATTACATTCAAACAGGGCATCGCTGGCATATTCCCGTTGGCGCGGGATTCTCGGCAACGCCATTTGACTGGCCATCGATGGGCAGCGTTGTGGAGTTCATCGGTTCGCAGGCTGCCGACACAAAGCCCCGTGATGTTCCTGGATATGCGGTCGTTCCGAATCGGCTCGGACGTCTTCAGGCCCAGGGCCAATATGTTCGACCGGGCGAGTACGCTGGGTGGCTTGGGCAGTCGTATAACCCCCTGACGACACAGGTCGATCGACGAGATGAAGAGGATAATCCGTATTGGCGCAATTGCTCGAATACGGAACTTCAATGCAGAATTCAGGGACTCGACCCGCCAACCACCCTGCAGCTTGATCGACTGAACCGTCGAGTCAGTTTGCTTGAACAGATGGACCAGCAGCGACGAATTGTCGAAGAATCTCTTGCGAATGAAATGGATCTGCTGCGACAGCGGGCGATGGGGCTGGTTTCGTCTTCCAGAACTCGTGAGGCACTGGATCTGGAACGTGAACCAGCCGAAGTTCGTGACCGCTACGGTCGACACCTTTTCGGACAGGCATCGCTGATGGCTCGACGATTGGTCGAAGCAGGCACGCGTTTTGTGACCGTTCATTATGACTGCTGCGACGGTTACAGTTGGGACTCACACGTCCACAGCGATGACGTCCGTCAGCATTTGCTCCCCACCTTCGATGATGCCCTGGCTGCGCTTCTGACTGATCTGGATGAGCGTGGCCTGCTTTCTGAAACTCTGGTCGTCGCGATCGGTGAAATGGGGCACGCCAAAACCGACCTCACGCTGGGGACGTGGTCACTGGAGCACTCTGTTCCCGGCAGTCATTGCTGGAGCCGGAATTCCGGGAGGCACAACCTGGGGAGCGTCTGACAAAGATGGTGCCTATCCCATTGAGAAAGCGACTTCACCAGAAGATTTGGCCGCCTCGATCTACTATGCCCTTGGAATCTCCCATGAACTGCAATTGACCATGCCAGACAGTCGTCCCGTCCCTTTGATTAGCGGTGGTACTCCGGTTCGCGAGCTCTTCGCATAACATTCAGAAACCGCTGTGTGCGAGACCACTGAGAGCACACCATCATTGTTGCAATCGTGTCTGATTGCGGTCGATTAACCCAACTTTTTGCGGAGCTTCGCAAGGCCATTCGTCTGACGCTGCTGAAGCCGGACCGCCCGAAGTACAAAACGTTTCTTGATGCGATCCTGAACATTTATCGCACGGGCAATGCGATCACCAGCGTGCTCGATTCCCTGGTTTACCACTGTACTGTCAAACGGAAACGCGGTGGTGACGTACAGATGTCTTGCGGATCGGGGATTCCCTCAGGTGACAGCCAGTATCTTCATGGATGCAGAGATTGGCGCGACCGGACCGTTGTCGGAAGAAAACAGTCTGATTTTTGAATCAACCGCAGACGACGCCTGGAAGCGTAGTATGTATTCCAGCCGGTATATCCTCCACGTCCGGAATTTGACAACCGGAGGCATTGCCATTCGGGAAGACAGTCTCACCGGGACCAGCTTTACTCCAGCCGCAGCACTGGCTTCCGGGAACTATCGAGTCTGGGTGAAAGCCATCGGCAGCACAGGAATATTCACCGACGGACAATGGAGCATCGGCCTGAACTTTCCCATCACGTGAGTAAGTCATCCGTCAGCAGTTTCCTGAGTGACATCATTTCTGATTGCGGCCGCAGCTCACGCGTCTGCACGGATCTCGTACACGGATCAACGCCGAAAAGATCTGCTTTTCTGAGAATTCCAAACAAATCAGAAATGCGCGGGGCTGAAATGAGGGTATTTTAAACCTGTTTCTTACGAAACAAAGCAGCAGGTGAACTCACCCGGCAAAACATGGTTCCCTTGTCCAGGGTACCGCAGGTGGCCGAAATATACGGCGGTTTGTGGATTCCGGAGCAGTTTGTGAACTCCCGTTTTGCCGGATGGCTTCTCGCGGTTGTCTGTCTTTGCTTTTTGGTCGTGCGCGCTCCGGTGATGTATCTGCAGCCGGGAGGTCAGGACGAAGACTGTTACGCCGTTCCCGGTTTCACCATTCTTCAAACCGGAATTCCCCAGCTGCCGCATGTGCCCGCACGAAACGCAGAGTCTGTGTATTACCGTGCTGATGAAGCTTTATATTCTGAGCCGCCTGTCTACTTCTATTATCAGGCGATCTTTTACCTGATCCTTCCGGCGCTCTACGGCACGGCTCGACTGGCATCAGCATTTGTTGGCGTTGCCCTCCTGGTGCTTGTCTACCGACTGTGTCGAAGGTGTGGGTGTTCGACGGAGGCGTCTTTATGGTCTGTCGCTTTTCTGTCGTTTTCACGGTGGTTTTATTTTCCCGCCACGGCTGCTCGACCTGACATCCTGTGTGCGGCAATCGGAATCGCCGTTGTTGTTCTGATTCTGCGATGGCAGGACACAGGTCGGTTGCGAATTCTGGTCGCCTCCGGAATCGCCATCGGCCTGGGAGGGCTCACTCATCCCTTTGCTGTCGTCTATGCCGTTCAGGCAGCGGTGTGGGTGATGGTCTGTTCGCGCGGCTGGAAGCGTATTGGCAACCCGATGCTGCTGGCGAGCGTGTCCGTGTTGACGTGCGGTCTGTGGCTGCCGCTGATCCGGCTTTATCCTGAAACCTTTCGAGTGCAGTTCGTCAATCAGTTTCTGAGCGATCCGGGTCCGCCGATCTGGTGGCGCGCTGCGTTTCCGCTGGATTCCCTGCGTTTTCACGCCGGTCACCTGTGGCCTCATGCTGGGGCTCTGCAGTGGCTGGTGACGGTCGTCGGTCTGGTTACGGCCAGCTTATGCGCCTGTCGCGCCGCACATCGCCGACTGCTGCCCGTGTGCCTGTGTGCGTGGTCGTCTATCTATCTGCTGAGCATCTCGGTGGGAACTCATCATCCGACGCTTGGTTACTGGATCTACTTTGCCGCCTCGCTTTTCCGGGCGTGGGTTTGCTGGCCGAGAAGGCCGTTCAATGGTGGAAGAGATCGTCGGAGTCTCAGGGAGTGATCACCTTTGGACTGGTCACCTGCGCGGGTGCCGTTTTCTTTCTTCCAGGCTGCGGTCTGCGAACCCTGGCCGTCCACCTGATGCACTGGAACGACGCCAACTACAATTCGCCTCGATTTGCCCGCGAGCTGAGGGAGATCATTCCGAAGGACGATGTCTGCGCCGTGGATACTCAGCTGGTCCTTGATTTCGTCGTCGCCGGGCGCCCAACGCTGCTGGCGTGTACGGCGCCGCAGTATTTTCGACTTCAGGACACTGAATTCGATACGCTGATTGTGAGCCGTTATGGCCTGGACAACCGCATTGCGGAATCGCTGAATGTGCAGCTGACCGAAACCCGCGGTGTTCGCGATGACCCGTGGGCCTGCTACGCGGAACTTTACCGCTTTAAAGGATCACCCCCGATAACCGATTCTTTCCCCCACGACGAACGTGTCGAAACACAGCATTCTGACTGACAGCATTCGCCGATCAGTGCTGACCGCAGTCGGCGGTGAAGCGCTGAGTCATGCCTCGGCGGCTGAGTTCCTTGTTCAGAACGTCGCGATAATGCTGCAGGCGGACGGCGGCGTCGTCCAGTGAGCCTCCGAATGAGCGTTCTTCATCCAGATAGATCAGAGGTACGGCGAATTCGCTGATACGCCATTTCAGGTCGGCCGCCTGAATCCACAGTTGCAGCGGCATGGCGTATCCCGGATCGGTGATGTCCAAATCCGGCAGTGAGGAGACTCGGTACGCCTTAAATCCGCAGAAGGCATCGGTGATGTTCAGTCCCAGCTTCTGATTCAGGCAGGCCGTGATCTGCATGTTAATGCGACGGCGATCTTCCGGCGGCAGACTGTTTCCCGGCTGAATCTCCAGATAGCGGCTGCCGGAAACCATGTCGACCGGATGACCAGGGTTGTCGACCTGATCGGCGATCGCCTGAATCAGGCCCGGCTGATGCTGTCCGTCACAATCAATGGTGACCAGAATGTCATAGCCGTAGCGAACGGCCGACTGAAAGGCGGTGGCGAGTGCAGCTCCGTAGCCGAGGTTCACATCATGATGAGCCACCATGATGCGATCTTCGAAGTCTGCCAGAGCCTTCACGGTTCCATCAGTTGAACCGTCATTGACGACCAGAACATCACCGGAATGCTGCAGGACCTGTTCGAGCACCTCGTGCACATGTTTTGCTTCGTTGTAAACGGGCAGAGCTGTCAGAATTCGATTGGTCATAGATTTCAGGTCCAGCAAAACAGTGCGAATACCCGACGGAATCCGAAGCGGTGAAGAGCCACCACTTTCCGAGGTGGCTCCGGTGAGCTCACGCCGACTGCCGGGAATTCTACGCTCAAATCCCCGTTTGTCCGGCTCATCCACCGGAAAAAAACAATGCGAGCGGAGATGACCGCATTTTTCGGCCTGGCCTTACAATGTCCTTCGAAAAATCTCGGCTGTTCCCCGGAATCATTGCCGGGAGCAGGCGGGATGTCTGTCTGAAGTCAACAGCACGTGGACAGATTCAGCAATGCTGATACTCTTCCACGACGCATTTGACGCACAGACTTCTTTCCGCCAGCTGATTGGCGCCGAAAGCCGGATGCTGTGGCTGCTGATTTACTCGGCGGCTGTTCATTGAGTCAGGCGTTTCAACAGAGAGATGAGACTGTTCGTTGTCCGGATTTGAATGGCTTCGCAGATTGCCCTACAGCCTGCTGCTGGCCTGCGGCCTGATTTCTGTCGCGGGACTGTGCGGGCTGCAGCGAGCTGACCAGTTGTACGGTGCGTCTCGGCTGTTCGAGAAGCAGCTGATCTGGATTGCTCTGGCCTGGCCGGTGATGCTGCTGTCGACTGTCCCGTCCTATCGCCGTCTCCGTCATTTCAGTCCGCTGTTCTATGTCGTGTGTCTGGCACTGCTGGTTGTTGTGCTGTTCATGCCGGCCGTGAATGGGTCCCGTCGCTGGATTCCGCTGGGGCTGCTGGATTTTCAACCCAGCGAACCGGCTCGTCTGGCCTTCATTCTGGCACTGGCCCATCATCTGATGTATCGCGAAACTCAGAGAACGGTGAAGGGGTTGATCATCCCGTTTGTGATGACCGTTCTGCCTCTGCTGCTGATTCTGAAGGAGCCCGATCTGGGCACTGCCATGCTGTTCCTGCCGATCCTGATGGCCATGCTGTTTGCTGCCGGAGCTCGCACGACTCATCTGCTGGCTGCCGTGGCCGGAGGACTTCTGCTGCTGCCCGTGCTGTGGACTCAGATGAGTGCTGAACAGAAATCCCGAGTCGTCACGGTATTCAGCCAGCGCGACGGGGGAGTGGCTCCGACCGGCGATGGATTTCATCTGCATCAGTCGAAGCAGGTGATTGCTCTGGGAGGTCTTCAGGGAAGCTTTCGCCGAGCGGAACCGATCATTGATGACCCCGCCGCTTATACTCTGCCCGCATCTCGAACCGACTTCATACTGTGCCTGATCGCGGAACGTTACGGTCTGGTCGGCTGTGTCGTGCTGCTGTCACTGTACGGGATCATCGTCTGGAAAGGTCTGAATATTGCGGCGGTGACTCGGGAACCCTTCGGTCGTCTGGCGGCCGTGGGAATTGTCACCATGGTGGGAACTCAGACACTGATCAATTCCGGAATGATTGTCGGCCTGATGCCCATCACGGGAATCACTCTGCCCATGTGCAGTTACGGTGGGTCAAGCCTGCTGTCGACGTGTGTTTCCATCGGCCTGCTGATGAACATCGCCATGCGACCAGGATACGAAGTGGCCACCGATCAGGTCTGGGAGAAGGCGACTGCCTAAATGCGGATCGCTCCGGTGTGCCGGCGGCAGGAATAAGCGTATCGCTGATTTTCTGAGTTTCTCGTGTTAAATCCCTCCGAGTGTCTCGGTTTGCAGACCAGTGCCGACTGGCGAACAACTCGTGATGGTGTCAATGTTCGCGGCTGAACTGCAATCCATGCCGGAAAGGCTCGATGCAGTTCCGAAACCTGTTCCGCAGTCCACCGAGTCACTTCGGCACACCCCCAGCAAAAGGTGAGGTGGATGATGAACACGATGATTCTGGTGACCTATTCTCTTTACGCTGTGGCCGGAGTCGGCGTGACAATCTGGGTCGCAGGCAAGCTTGATCGTCACGGTGTCACATTCGCCAGATCAGGCGACCGATACGATGCCGAATCGGGCCCGGCGATGTCACATCTGCTGGTGGTTGGCTTCTCACTGGTTTCTCTGGGCATCGTCAGTCTGGCACTTGGCAATGGCAGCAGAATTGAAACCGCGCAGCAGTGTATCGAATCATTAAGCAGCAAACTGGGTTGGGTCATCATGCTGATCGGAGTCATGCATTTTTCGATGCTGGCGGTCTTTGCCTCCATGGGCCGTCGACATTCGTCCGCGGAGCCTTCTGATCAGACTCGACCTGCGCAGGCAACTCCCACAACATCAGAACTGCTCAACCGTGTTCGGCCTCAGGCTTAACCTGCCATGATGACGACCGTTTACAGTCTGTACCTGCTGATCAGCGCGGGTGTCACGGTCTGGGTGGCCGGAACTCTGTTCCGGTCTGGCCGCCCGTTCCTGATTCGATGTTTTCATGGCTGTTCTGACCTTGCGGATGCCGTCAACCAGCTGCTGGTCACGGGCTTCTATCTGGTCAACGCGGACTGATCGGCATCACGCTGCGGGAAGGAGTGTCTGTTTCCGAAACAAAAGAGGCCATTGAACTTCTGAGTCTGAAGATTGGACGTTCGATCACGGTTCTGGGAATCTGGCACTTCTGCAATTTGACGGTGCTGTGCAGAATTCGCGACGTTTCCAACATTGGAAAGCCGGGGACTCGCTGACCCGAAGCAGGTCGCCGCGTGAGGCGAGGCAAGCGCGGTATTGGTAGGAATGACCGACTGGATTAGACTTCGGCTTCACAAGAACGTTTTGACGCTGCTTCAGGTTTTGGACTCAATGTCCGGCGATGCCTCCAGCAGCACTCCAAACGTCCTGCCAGGAATGAATCGCAGAAGCGTTGACTGTTCCGAATGTCATTCCGAGTCAAAACTCCTCACAGCGTTCGCTCTGCTGACCTGCCTGCATCAGACAGTGCATGAGAAACCAGCCTCTGAATTCTGCGTTCGATTATCGTCCCGACCGCGGTGATCTTCTGATTGATCCGCCGGCGGAACTGCGGCTGCGCAGTTTGGGTCTGATGTTTACTGTCGCGGCGGTCGTTGTTCTGGTTCGAACAGCCTGGGTTCAGGGACATCTGCAGCAGCGATATCTGGAAGCTCTGCAGGCGACCACGGTTGAGTATGAACTGATTCCCGCTCGGGACGGCCGTATTTTGAGCGAAACGTCGGATGTCTTCGCCACGGATGTGGATCAATACTCGGTTCAAATTCATTACCGCTGGCTGCAGGAACCTGCAGCTGACGAATGGCTGAATACGGAAGTCAACCGACATCTGAGCCGAACCGAGCGACGGGATTCGCAGCGCACGGAAGCGTTCAGATCAAACCTTCTTCAGCGCCGTCAGATGATGCACAGACAGTTGTGCGAACTGACCGGGACTCGCCACGAAGATCTGGTTCAGCGCATGGAGGCGATTCAGCAGAAGGTCACTCGGATTGCCGATTCAGTGAACCGTCGTCGTCAGGAACGCGACGAGCTGTCAGAACAGACAACCGGTTCGAACGACAGTCTGCTGATGTCCGTTGCGGGAAGCCTTCGTCGAGCTCTCACAACAGCGCCGTCGCGGTCGGCCGGTGATCGCATCGTCGTGCGCGAGGAAGAATCGTGGCACGAAGTGTTCGCAGATGTTTCGCTGGAAATCGCCGCGGCAATTCGCGAACAGCCGCAGAACTATCCCGGCGTGCGTGTCATTGCCGGCAATCAGCGAGTCTATCCGATGCCGACGGTCGCGCCGCATCTGGTCGGAGCTCGCACAGCTCTGCGGGAATCGGATGTCAGCCTGAATGAACGCGGAGCGTCGACCAGCGGCTGGGTTCAGCGGACCGGGCGTTTCGGAGTCGAACTGTGTTATCATCAGCAGCTGCACAGTGTGCCCGGCCTGCGTCGCATTGTGAGGAATCGCCGTCAGCAGATCGTGGAAACTTCGATTGAACGCGAGCCTGTCAGCGGCCGGGATGTAGTGCTGACTCTGGATGCCGGTCTGCAGCAGTTCGCGGAACAGCTGCTGTCCGAAGCGCTGCTGGATCAACCGGCGACGATTCTGAATCTGGAAGAAGACAACGGAGCGGATGAAGCTCCGGCAGCTCCTCGAGCGATCCCTTCCGGCGGCTGTATTATCGTCATGGACGTCGTGTCCGGTCGCCTGCTGACGGCTGCCAGTGCGCCGCGTTTCAGCCTGAATCTGTTCAATGGAGCGTCTTCGGAAGCGTGGGATCAGGCTGCTCAGGACCAGCGGCATCCGTTTCTGTCCCGAGCGACCTCGATGACGCTTCCGCCCGGTTCGGTCATGAAGGCTGTGACGGCGGTGGCGGCTCTGGAATCCGGGCAGCTGGATCCGGCGGCTGTGCTGCATTGTCAGGGATACCTGAAGACACCGGATCAGCATCGGTGTCTGATTTTTCGTCTGTACGGCAGCGGACATGGTGACGTGAATCTGCGTCGAGCAATGGCGGAATCATGCAATGTGTATTTCTTCGAAGCCGCTCAGCACACCGGCTTTCCGGCGTTGCGAGAATGGTGTGATGCCTTTGAACTGGGACGACCCACCGGGGTCGATCTGCCGTTCGAACGCAAAGGAAATGTGCCCGGTTCAGTCGCCGCGGCTGTGGAGAATCCGGCTCGCTGGAATCGCGAGCTGCTCGGCCTGTCCATTGGTCAGTCCAGTCTCACAGTAACGCCTCTGCAGGTGGCTCGAGTCATGGCCGCCATTGCCAACGGCGGCTGGCTGGTGACGCCTCATGTTGTCAGCGCCGACGGGACAGCTCGCATGGCTCAGGACGTGGATGATCGTCCGAGGGAAGTCATTCGTCGGCGAGTTCGTAATCTGGATGCGGACAACCTGAAACCCGTTCAGGCTGCATTGCTTGCCGTTGTGGAAGATCCTGGAGGAACGGGATACCGACATGTTCGAATTCCCGGAATCCCCATCGCCGGAAAAACGGGCACAGCCGAAACCGGATCCAATCGCCCCGACCACGCATGGTTTGCCGGCTACGTCCCGGCAACCGCCCCGCGCTACGCCGTTGTTGTGGTTCTGGAACACGGAGGTTCCGGCAGCCGTGCCGCAGGTCCGATTGCGAGAGAAATCATCCGGCGGCTGAATGAAGATGGGCAACGGGAGTAACCAAAACTGACCACCGGATCGGCTGAACAGCTCTACGGTGGGCAGGCCAAAGGGGCGAGCGTCGGTTCGCCGGATTCTTCGTTCGGAAATCCCCGAACCGGCGTCTGTCCGGTTAAAATCGGTGGCTCAATTTCGGTCGACTGGAGCCGACATGAGCATTCTCCCGGCTGGGAGAATGTCGCACGCCAGGGATCGACTCAGAGTCGATCGCTGTTCCGGGTTTTACTTTCCGCCGTGGCTGATTGAGGGTAGACTGAAGCGGGAGTTCGCTGGGTTTCGTTGGACAGATGAGACCGCCGGTTCTGCCTTCCTTTCCCGTTCTTCACCTGATTTCAGGTCCCGCCATGATCTCTGCCCTGTGCCATCGGAAGATGATTCCGGCTGCCTTCCTGGTCACCGCTCTACTCGCATTGGCCGACCTGCGGGTTGTTGCCGATGAGGGATCGGAAGCGGCCGTTTCGACGAAGGCTGAGCAGTTGACGTGGTTCGAGAATCAGATTCGGCCGCTGCTGCACACGAAATGCGTGAAGTGTCACGGTGAGAACCAGCAGAAGGGAGGGCTTCGGCTGGATTCCCTGGAAGCCATGCTGAAAGGCGGTGAATCGGGACCTGCTCTGGTTCCCGAATCTCCCAAAGACAGTCTGCTGCTGGATGCTGTTCGATATCAGTCGTTTGAGATGCCACCGGATCAGCCGCTGCCGGATCACCAGATTGCAGCACTGGAAAAATGGATCAGCGATGGCGCCGCCTGGCCCGTGGTGGATGGAAAATCCGTTCGGCTGTCGGGAGCGGATTTCACAACAGAGGAACGCGCGTTCTGGAGTCTCCAGCCGCTCACTCATCCACCGGTTCCTCCGGCGACGCTGGCGTGGGGGCACAACGCCATTGATCGGTTTATTGCCGCTCGCCTGGCAGAAAAGGGGCTGCAGCCGGCTCCCAAAGCCGATGACGGTGTGCTGCTGCGTCGGCTGACCTTCGGACTGATCGGGCTGCCACCGTCTCCGGAAGATTTCCGCGAATTTCATGACGCCGTGACAAAGGCAACGAATTCGGAAGGCGGTACTTCGGAATCTGTGGTTTCAGAAGCCATCGAACGCCTGCTGGACGATTCCCGATATGGCGAACACTGGGGACGGTACTGGCTGGATGTTGTGCGATATGCGGAATCGGATGGGTTTCGAGCCGACAGTTATCGACCTGATGCGTGGCGTTACCGCGACTATGTCGTGAATGCTTTCAACAGTGACAAGCCGTATGACCAGTTTGTGATGGAACAGCTGGCCGGAGATGAAATCGCTCCGGAACGAGCTGAAGCTCTGGTCGCTACAGGGTTTCTTCGCACCTGGCTGTACGAATACAACCAGCGGGATGCGAGAACTCAGTGGCAGGACATTCTCGACCAGACCACCGATGTCACCGGGGAAGCCTTTCTGGGAATGAGCGTCGGGTGTGCTCGCTGCCACGACCACAAGTTCGACCCCATTCTACAGGAAGACTATTACCGGTTGCAGTCATGCTTTGCGACCATGATACCTCGCGATGACATTCCCGCGGCTGATCTGGCTGACCGGCAGCGATACGAGGCGGAATACGAAGCATGGACCGCCAAAGCCGCTCAGCTGCGCAGCGAAGTGGCGAAGATCCGCGAACCGTATCTGCAGCGTGCAGCCAAAAGTGCGATCGAACGGTTTCCGGAAGACGTGCAGGCCGTGATGGCAAAGCCGGCAAACGAACGAACACCGCTGGATCAGCAGCTGGCGGATCTGGTCGACCGACAGATTGTTTTCGACCAGGAACGAATGAAGATTAAGGAAGAAGATCAGAAGCGGCTGGACGAACTGGAAAAACAGATTGCGGAAATCTCAGGCCACCCGCCGGCAAGGCTTCCGCTGGCCATGACCGTGGCTGACACAGGCTCTGAAGCTCAGCTCGTTCATGTGGGAGCCAATCGAAAGCGAAAGACCGTCGAAGCCGGTGGACTGACCATTCTGAATCCCGCGGCCTTCGATGCGGTTCCGACGGCCACATCCACAGGCCTGCGAACCTCACTGGCCAAATGGATCGCCAGTGAAGACAACCCGCTGACCGCTCGAGTCATCGTGAACCGAGTCTGGCAGCACCACTTCGGCACAGGACTGGTGGACACGGCCAGCGACTTCGGTTCGCTCGGCGGTCGCCCGACTCATCCCGAGCTGCTCGACTGGCTGGCGACGGAATTCATTCGCCACGGCTGGAGCATTAAATGGCTCCATCGCCAGATTCTGAATTCCGCGACGTGGCAGATGTCAGCCTTCCATCCCGATGCTGCCGCTGCCGAACAGATTGATGGTCGCAACGAACTGCGGTGGCGGTTCCCGATTCGTCGCCAGAATGCAGAACAGATTCGCGATGCGATGCTGACGGTGTCCGGCGAACTGCAGTCCGAACAGGGCACGCCTTCGGTCAGTCACGACAGTCTCCGACGATCCATCTATCTCAAGGTGATGAGAAATACTCCGGAACCGCTGATGAAGTCACTGGACGGAGTTGACGGGCTGAACAGCATTCCCAAACGCAGCACAACCACAACTCCGACGCAGGCCCTGAATCTGATGAACGGATCATGGGTGCGGAAGCGATCGGTGGCCATGGCTAAACGAGTTCTGGATGAATGCGAAGGGTCCAATCCGGCAGACGTCATCGACAGTGCGTTCGTGCTGGCTCTGGGACGTCACGCATCTTCAGAAGAAATTCCCGTGATGACGGACCTGATGCAGCAGGTTCTGGACGGGCGGTCTCAGCCGGAACCTCCGGCAACCATCTCACTGTCCGAAGCCACCGGATCGGCCATGTCATTCAGCCGGAACGGAACTCAGCGACTTCAGTCCGAAAAGTCGTTTCCTCAAATGACAGCACCGTTCACAGTTGTGGCCATGATTCATCTGAAGTCGCTGTACCCGGATGCAACCGTCCGAACAATTGCCTCGCAATGGAATAACAACAACAGCGAACGCGGCTGGGCTCTGGGCGTCACCAGTGAAAAATCTGCCTACAAACCTCGGAACCTGATCCTGCAGGTTGTCACCGACACCGGTTACGAAGTGGTCGCCTCGAATCTGAGGCCTGAACTGAATCAGACTTATCTGGTCTGCGTCAGTGTTGAAGCGACGGACGACGGCAAGGGCAGAGCCACCTTCCGCCTGCGACGTTCCGGAGACTCAAAGACCGAAACGGCCGAAGTGGCCATCAAGTCCGTCAAGGGGCTTGAATCGTCGTTTCCGCTGGCCATCGGAGGCCGACACCAGCAGGCTCAGCACCGCTGGGACGGAGCTCTCGATCAGATCGCACTGTTCCCGCAAACAGTCAATGCCGAAACCGCAGACCAGCTGTTCGCAGCAACTCTGGCGACTTCGCATCTGATGAAGATGAATCCCACCGCGGCATGGGATTTTGAAAACGTCGAATCCTCGGCCCGCGATCTTTCATCGCAGCAGCATGAGCTCACGGTTCAGCAGTCACCAAAGGTCAATCCGCTGGAAGAAGCCGTCGCCGATGTCTGCCATGTCCTGCTGAATTCCAACGAGTTCGTCTATCTCGATTAACAAGGACTTCGCCCTTGACCCGGTCCGAGCTACCGCCTGGAAACGCGACTGCGTCGTTCAGATAGGAAGTTTGCAGCCAAAGTTGCCATCACGCTCCGCCGTAACGAACTCCGCGCAGAAAGGCTGCAGGGAACTCCGGCATTGGATGCTGTTTGGTGTGCCTGCGCTTCGCTTGTCAGCAACCTACGTTCGCCGCAACTGAACAAATTCGCCAGCCGTGCCAATTCTGCCGAATGCAATTGATTCCGCTGCCGGAAGTGATAAAGTCAACGGCGGGCGTTCTGCCTCATCCCGCCTTTTTCGCCTTCCAGATTGACCTTCCCGCATGGCGAACCGTATTGATTCGGGCATTGGTTTCCCGCTGCTGTTCAGCCTGGGGCTGCTGGCGGTTTTTCCGGTCACTGCCCGGGCGTCCGATGCCACGGCTGATGTTCCCGTTGTGGTCGACTTTGCCAATGACATCCAGCCGCTGCTGAGTCGTTATGGGTGCAATTCCGGGGGCTGTCACGGGAAGGCCAGCGGACAGAATGGTTTTCGACTGTCGCTGTTCGGCTTTGATGCGGAATTCGATCATCAGGCAATTGCCGTGGATGGTCGAGGACGCAGAATTTTTCCGGCGGCTCCGGACAGCAGTCTGCTGCTGAAAAAGTCCATCGGAGCCGTGCCGCATGGGGGCGGTGTTCGGTTTGTCCGCAACAGCGATGCGTATCAGATGCTGCGAAACTGGATTGCATCCGGAGCTCCGGCGGCTTCGCCCGATGCGCCTCGGATTGTTCGTCTGGAAGTCAGCCCGGCAGAAACCACTTTCGCCATTGGTCAGACTCAGAACCTGATTCTCACAGCGCACTACAGCAACGACACCTCCCGCGATGTGACTCAACAGGCCGACTACAGCAGTAATCGCGGTCCTGTGGCCGGTGTCAGTGACGCGGGACTGGTCACGGCAAACGGGCAGAGCGGTGAAGCCGCCGTGATGGCTCGCTATATGAATCATGTGGCCGTGTTTCGCGCAATTGTGCCGCACGGTCCGACTCTGGAAAGCATTCCCGATTTCCATCCGGTCGGCATGATCGACGAACTGACGGCAGCTCGGTGGAAGAAACTGGGGCTGAATCCATCCCCGCCGTGTGACGATGCCACGTTCCTTCGGCGAGTCACCATCGATCTGTGCGGACGACTGCCGACTGCGGACGAAGCTCGGCAGTTTCTGGATGATTCATCCTCCACCAAACGTGAAGCCACCATTGAACGACTGCTGGCATCGCCGGACTACCCGGCCTACTTTGCTCTGAGATGGAGTTCCATCCTGAGAAACTCGCGACTGGCCGGAGCTGAACAGGCGGCGTTTGCCTTTCACAACTGGATTCGCGATCTGATTGCCCGTAATCGGCCGTACGACGAACTTGTTCGAGGTGTGGTGGCGGCGGCGGGCGAATGGCAGGACGCTCCGGCCATCAACTGGTACTGGCAGATGCGGGATGATCAGCTGCATCAGGTTACGGCTGATACGGCTCAGGTCTTTCTGGGCATCCGACTTCAGTGTGCTCGCTGCCATCATCATCCTTATGAACGCTGGAGTCAGGACGACTACTACGGACTGGCTGGCTTTTTTACTCGACTGGGTCGCAAGAGTTTCGGTCAGCCTCCGCCGTATTTTTCGTCTGCCAGTCCGACCACGGGAGAAAAAAATCCGCTGACGGGCAAAGTTCCCGAACCGAAGTATCCGGACGGCGAAACCGTCACCTTCACAGCCGAACAGGATCCCCGCCACGCTCTGGTTGACTGGATGGTTCAGCCGGACAATCCGTTCTTTTCCCGGGTTCTCGTGAATCGGCTGTGGGGACACTTCATGGGGCGCGGGCTGGTGAATGAAGTAGATGATCTGCGCGCCAGCAATCCGGCGGTGAACGAGGAACTTCTGGAGGCTCTGGCCAAAGACTTCGTTGCTCATCAGTTCGATATGCAGCACATCATTCGCAGCATCGTCAGCAGTCGAATCTATCAGCTCAGCAGCGAACCGACCGATGCGAATGCTGATGACCGGCAGAGCTTTGCTCGGTTCTACGCTCGCCGACTGATTGCAGAAGTCTTCCACGACGCGGTGGACCAGGCCTGCGGCACAGAAACTCATTTCGGCGGCATCAGCGACAATGCTCGAGCCGTCGACCTGCCGCACGAAGGTTTCGGGTCGTACTTCCTGGATACCTTCGACCGGCCTCAGCGAGTGACCGGGTGTGAATGTGAACGGTCCAGCGGAGCCACCCTGGCTCAGGTTCTGCTGCTGGCCAATTCCGATGAAATCGAAAACAAACTTGCCAGCGACAAAGGCCGAATCGCTGCGATGGTCGCCGCGGAAACTCCGATCGCAGACGCCATTGATCAGCTGTATCTGGCCGGCTATTCACGACATCCCACAACTTCAGAACTCGAACGAACCACCCACTTTGTCGAACAGCAGGAGGACCGCCGAAAGGCACTGGAAGACGTGCTGTGGACAATTCTGAATTCGAAGGAATTCATGTTCAATCATTAACAGGCGATCTGAATACATGAGCCGACGGCGATGCGATGGCCGTGGCACAGAGCACAACATTTTCCCTCATGGTTGAGATTCACCAATGCTGAACATTTCCGGACTGTTCTCCCGGCGTAGTTTCATGAACGTCGGTTCGCTGGGAATCGGGGGACTGACTCTGCCTTCTTTGCTGCGTCAGCGCGCGGCGGCCGATGAAGGTGGCCAGCCGGTTCGCAAAAAGTCGGTCATCCTGGTCTGGCTGGCCGGGGGGCCCAGCCATCTGGACATGTATGACCTGAAGCCACTGGCACCGCTGGATATTCGCGGCGAATTTCGTCCGATTCCGACCAATGTTCCGGGCATCGACATCAGCGAACATCTGCCGCGACAGGCGGCCGTGATGGACAAAATGGCGATCGTGCGGTCAGCGTTTCATACAAACGCGGGCCACGGAATGGGCTCACAATGGATGCTCACCGGTTACCAGCCGACTCTGGAAGTCAACAACAACATCTACCCGGCCATTGGTTCCGTCGTCGCGCGAACCCGAGGCGCGAATGATCCGGCTCTGCCCGCCTACGTGAATCTTCCCCGAGCTCTCTCATTCGGCAAAGCGGCCTATCTGGGAGCATCATTCAATCCGTTTTCGCCCGAAAGCGATCCGAACGCGGACGGGTTTCAGGTCAGAAATCTGAAGCTTCCGGGGCGAGTTGACGGGAATCGGCTGGATCGTCGGCGGGATCTGTTGAGCTCGCTGGATCAGATTCGTCGCGATATCGACCTGGAAGGTGACATCGACGGTCTGGATACTTTCTACCGCGATGCCTTTCAGATGGTCACCAATGATACTGCCGTCAAAGCCTTTGACATCAAACAGGAAGACGCCGCCGTCCGCGACTCGTATGGCCGAAATGATCTCGGGCAGAGCTGCCTGCTGGCTCGGCGACTGGTCGAAGCCGGGGTCACCTTCGTCGCCATTCAGGCCGGTGGCGGCTGGGATACTCACGGCGATAACTTCAAACAGCTGAAGGACAAGCTGCTGCCGAATTATGATCAAGCCATCGCGGGTCTGGTGAGTGATCTGGCGGATCGAGGACTGCAGGACGATGTTCTGGTGATTTCGTTCGGAGAATTCGGACGAACTCCGAAGATCAATTCCGGAGCCGGTCGGGATCACTGGCCGGGCGCGATGAGCGTTCTGTATGCCGGCGGCGGGCTGAAGATGGGACAGGTCGTCGGTTCGACCAGCGACAAGGCCGAATACCCGACCACCAAAGCCTATTCACCGGGATGTGTGCTGTCGACCATGTATCACGTTCTGGGAATCGACCATCGCCAGGTCTTCTACGATCAGGCTCAGCGACCACTGCCGATTCTGAACGAAGGCAGTCCGATTGAAGAACTGATCTGAAACAACAGGACCGACGATGAAACTCCGACTGTTCGCCGCCGTCGCGGGCATGGTTCTGCTGACAGCACCGCTGAAGTCCCTGCCTGCTGAACTTCCCTCTGTCCGCTTCGACCGGCTCACACCGCTGGGAGCCGAAGCCGGAACAACAGTGGAAGTTGAAATCGTCGGAGCCGACATTGAAGACGTCCGCTCGCTGTGGTTTGATCATCCGGGACTGACCGCCGAACCGATTCCGGACCGCGAACGCTGGTTCAGCGTCACCATCGCGGCAGATGTGCCTCAGGGAACCTATGACGTGCGACTGTCCGGCCGCTGGGGCATCAGCAATCCGCGACTGTTTGCCGTGAGTCACGGAATTCGCAATGTGCCCGAAGCGGAACCCAATAACGACAGGACGACGATTCAGAAGATCGACCTGAATTCCGCGGTCGGCGGAATGTCTGACGGAAACGGACAGGATCTGTTTCAGTTTGAAGCCTCAGTCGGCCAGCGAATTGTCATCGACTGCCAGGCGGGCATTCTGGATTCACCCATGGACGCCACGATGACCCTGTCTTGTGACGGTCGTCTGCTGGCAAGCAGCAGTGACTATCACGGTCGGGACCCGTTCATCGATTTCACCGCGCCGCAGGATGGTGTTTTCGAAGTGCTGGTGCATGATCTGTCGTATCGCGGAGGTCTGCCGTATCGACTGCTGGTGACTGACCGACCCTATGTTGAAAATGTTTTTCCCCGAGCACTTCAGGCGGGGCAGACAGCCGAATTCACGGCTCTGGGGCGAAACTTTCCGGAAGGAGCTCAGCCGTCATCGTGGACTCTGGCCGACCAGTCACTGCAGCAGCTGAGATTCACAGCATCCGCTCCCGGCGACCTGCTGACTGAAGGGCGCTATCGGTTCTTTGATCACCCGAGTGCTCATACGGTTCTGCCAACAGCCGCCACCTGTACTCTGACCGGGTTTCAAGTGCAGCCTCTGCCCGGTGCTGATCCTGCCTTTCAGCCTCAGACAATTCTGCTGACCGATTCACCGGTCACGCTGGAAAGTGAACCAAATGATCTGCGGGATCAGCCTCAGGCGCTCACGCTGCCCGTGACGCTCAGCGGACGGTTCGACAGGGACCGCGATGCGGACTGGTACGCGGTCGAAGTCGACGCCTCCGGACAGTATGCCTTCGATGTGTACTGCGAACGCATCAACGGATGCGCCGATCCTTATCTGGTTGTGGTGGATGATCAGGGAAACCGAGTCACCGAACTGGACGACTTCGGACACCGCATCAATGCTTTCGACGGACATCTGCGCGATCCGTCCGGAATGATTCATCTGAACGAAAAACGCCGCTACTTTGTTCTGGTTCAGGATCGTTATCAGCGAGGAGGCGTTCGATATCAGTATGTTCTGACCATCCACAAGCCTCGTCCGGATTTCTACCCCGCCGTCATTCACAGTCAGAACCCCGGTCCGGGTGGAACCAACCTGTGGCGCGGCGGAACGGTCTATCTGGATGTCGTGATTCACCAGAAGGATGGTTTCAATGGCGAAATCACAATCACGGCAAACGGCCTTCCGCAGGGAGTTCACAGCGTTCCGACGGTGATCAACAACAATTCCCGCGGCACCTTTGTGCTGTGGGCTGACGACGACGCTCCCGAATTCACAGGACCGATTCATCTGATGGCGACCGGCCAGCGTGACGACGGCGAAATCATACGACGTGAGGTGAGGTCGTATTCCCGAGTCGATTCACAGAATGGAACCAGCCAGCCGACTCGGCAGTTGCTGGTGGCGGTTCGCGAATCAGCTCCGTATCGTCTGATGTGGAATCATTCCGATGCGGAATGCGAACCCGGGAAGGCTGTGGACCTGAAACTGAAACTGCTGCGACGTGAACAGAACTGGACCGACGACGTCACCGTTCAGGCACTGGCATTTCCCGGAAACTTTTCCATGACCAGCACAAAATTCAGCGGTGATCAGACGGAACTGATCATCCCGCTCTCCGTGCAGAACGGAACTCGCCCCGGCCGCTACACACTGGCATTGCTCGGGCAGGCTCAGGTTCCCTTCAACAAGGATTCCGCTGCAGCCGATCGCCCCAAAACACTGGTCTCGCTGCCCAGCCAGCCCTTCACCATTGTCGTGAAGGAACCGGTCAGGGAAGGCAGCTGACATCGACCGTGCCCGCGTCCGAGACAGTCTCACGGTCCACATTGCGACCTTGGGGTACCTGGCGGATTCGTGCTATCATTCGCCCGCGCGGCACATGGCCAGTGGAAATTCCTGCCGCGGAAAACTGAGTTCACGAATGAAGGATTGATCGGTGACTGGATCTGCCCCTTTGCGGATTGTGATTGTTGGCGGCGTAGCCGGAGGCGCTTCGGCGGCGACCCGAGCTCGACGGATGAACGAACATGCGGACATCATCCTGCTGGAGAAAGACGAACACGTTTCGTTCGCCAACTGCGGGCTGCCTTATCACATCGGCGGCGAGATTGCTGACCGCAGAAAGCTGCTGGTCGCGACCAGAGAGCTGCTGCAGAATCGCTTTCGCCTGGACGTCCGAACTCATCACGAAGCCCTGTCAATTGACCGAAGTTCGAAGACCCTGCAGGTCCGCAACCAGCAGGCCGACGAAGAGTTTTCGCTGCCTTACGATCGACTGATTCTTTCGCCCGGAGCCTCGCCGTTTGTGCCGCCGGTGACAGGAGCCTCCGCTTCCGGCGTGTTTACACTGAGAAACATTGCCGACATGGACCGCATTCTGGCGGCGATTGACGCTTCAACTCATCGCACGGCCGTTGTTGTTGGAGGTGGATTTATTGGTCTGGAAATGGCCGAACAGCTGGTCCATCGCAGTCTGAAAGTCAGCCTTGCCGAACTGCAGCCACATGTACTGCCGATGTTTGATGCCGAAATGGTTCAGCCGCTGCATGCATGTCTGCAGGACCATGGCATCGAATTCTGCGGAGGTTCCGGGCTGCAGGAAATTCTGATGAATGAGCAGAACCAGGCGACCGGGATTCGGCTGGCCGATGACCGAGAACTGGCCGGTGATCTGGTGATTCTGGGAATGGGAGTGCGTCCGAATACTCAGCTGGCTCAGGCCGCCGGTCTGACCATTGGCAGCACAGGAGGAATTCTGACCAACCGGTTTCTGCAGACCAGCGATCCGGACATCTATGCTGTGGGTGATGCGGCTGAATATGTGTTCGGTCCGTCAGGGCAGTCCATGCGAGTTGCTCTGGCCGGGCCGGCGAATCGAGCCGGGCGGCTGGCCGGTGAACATGCCGCCACCGGACACTGCCAGCCCATGCCGAACGTTCAGGGCACCGCGATTGTACGCGTCTTCGAGCAAACCGCGGCGATGACGGGGATCACCGTCAGCATGGCTCCGCGCTGTGGCCTTCAGGCCACCAGTGTGACCGTTGTGGCCGGACAGCACGCGGGCTATTTTCCCGGAGCCACGCCGGTGACTCTGAAACTGGTTTTTGATCCACAGACGGGACGAATTCTGGGAGCTCAGGCCGTGGGCAAAGACGGTGTCGACAAACGCATCGACGTGATCGCCACCGCCATGCAGATGAATGCCACGGTGCGCGACCTGGCAGGCGTCGACCTGTGCTACGCCCCTCCGTTCGGATCGGCCAAGGATCCCGTCCATCAGGCGGCATTTGCGGCCTGCAATCATCTGGACGAAATCGACATCTTCACAACCGTCGACGCCGATCTGTCCGGTGTTCAGCTGGTGGATGTTCGCACACCAGCGGAAGTGCAGCACGCTCCGCTGGCCGGCGGAGCTCATGCCATCAACATTCCCGTCGATGAACTCAGATCACGCCTTCACGAACTGGATCCGAATGCGGAAACCGTGGTCAGCTGTGGAGTCGGCGTGCGAGCTCATGTCGCCATTCGCATCCTCATGCAGCACGGCTTCCGCAATGTCCGAAACCTTCCGGGCGGAGCGACCGTCCGCAATCGAGCCGTCTGTCCAAAGTAGCGGCAGATTTCAGACCGCCCTGAAAACAGAGGCGCGAAATGAGAGCCTGTTTTGATCGTCACTCGAATCCGGAGTTCGGTTTGCTTTAAACCCTCACAGCACCTGCAGCAGCTTCAGGAATTCGCGGCAGAAGGCGGGGTGAGCCGGCCAAGCGGGGGCCGTGACCAGCTGACCTTCAACATGAGCGGCATCGATGGCCGTCTGGATGTAATTGCCTCCGGCCAGTGTGATTTCCGGACCGCAGGCGGGATAGGCCGTGCACGAGCGACCCTTCAGAATTCCGGCGGCGGAAAGGATCTGCAGCCCGTGACAGATTGCCGCGATTGGCTTGTCCGCATCGTGGAATTCACGCACGATTTCCAGAACGCGCGAATTCAGTCGCAGGTATTCGGGAGCTCGACCACCAGGAATCAGCAGGCCGTCGTAGTCCGCAGATTTGACGCTGTCGAAAGATGCGTTCAGAGCAAAATTGTGGCCGGGCTTTTCGCTGTAGGTCTGATCACCTTCGAAATCGTGAATCGCCGTGCGAACCGCATCTCCGGCTGCTTTACCGGGACAAACGGCATCGACCTGCACGCCGACCGTCAGCAGTGTCTGAAAGGGAACCATCACTTCGTAGTCTTCGACAAAGTCGCCTGCCAGCAGCAGGACACGCTTCTGCGTCATTGCTCAGTATTCTCCAATGATGTTGCCGTCGGCCTTGTTCAACAGGTTCTGCCACAGAAAGTTGCCGTTGCCGCCCACCTGGTCTCGCTGGATGTTTTCACTGATAAACCGCACGGAGCCGTCCGCCAGCAGAAACTGAGCTCCCCCGTCGTGGCGGCTGGAGTAGGACCGGGCACAGATCGGAATGGTTGGCGATACCGTCGTGTCGTTACCCGTTTGATTGATTCCAAACAATCCCTTGGCCATCGTTGTTCGCTGGATGTGAATCCCGCCGTTGGTGCTGACGCCGAAAATCACGCCGGCTTTGCAGCTGTCTTTCCCGCCGGCCGGGAGCTGCAGTTCCCATGCTCGTTCACCAATCATGATCGTGTTGCTGGTTCCGTCCTGATAGTCTCGAAAGTTGACTCGGCTGTTGCGACCGAACGACCCCGTCAGATTGGGATCATAACTCCAGTCACCTCCCCCGTTCGTGGCCACATAATTGGACAGGGCTGTCGCCAGCTGACTTCCGCTGGTCGATACCAGCGTATGCTGATTATTCATGTCCGGAGAAGAATCTGACGGACAGCGGAAACCGGGCTGAGGTGTGGTCATCAGACGAATCTTCTGAACGTCATCCAACGCCGTTCCCAGATCCGTGCTGCCGACGGCCAGCTGCCGATACAGGTTCCCCTGTTCCATCATCGGCAGAATGTAACAGGCCCATCCCCAGTTGGACGACGCGCTGCCATTCTGATCCACCCAGCCGGGCGGAAAGGTGTTGTGAGTATCGTGGTAATTGTGCAGAGCCAGCCCGAATTGTTTCAGGTTGTTCTTGCACTGAGTTCTGCGAGCCGCCTCGCGAGCCTGCTGGACGGCTGGCAGCAGCAGCGACACCAGAATGGCAATGATGGCAATCACCACCAGCAGTTCAATCAGCGTAAACGCTCTGCGTCGACGCGCGGGGCCTGAAAATCTCATCGTGAAACATCCTTCCGTTCGGAAACCTGGTGGACAGACTCCACACCCCATTCAAGGCAGCGCCTGCGACTGATGCTGTCGCTCAGAAATCGAGAGGCAAAACGCACGCAGAATGACGGAATCAGTCACTCACCGGCCCGCAGCATATCGCGCAACGGCATCCGGGTCGCGTGCATTCCCATGGAAACGGGGAATCGGACTCGCCAACCGCATGGAATCGCCAACTTTCAACCAGTTTTCCCGGCACAGACAGGAACTCAGTACGGTCAGATGGACTCGGAAGGATTCGGCTTCTTGCCGTTCAGAAAAATCCCACGCCGGGCTGCCCCTGCTGAGCCGGCCCGGATGCCCCAGCAGTCGTTCCGGGAGTCGCGGGAACGTAGGGCATGTGGCCCCAGACGGGCGGCGGCGATGCAGCAGATGCCCGCGGAGGTCCGCCTTCCCGAATACTTTGTCGCAGCATCTCCAGCAGGTCCCGAACCGCTTCCTGCCCCGTCTGAGTCTGCCTCACAAACAGATACTGCCCGACCAGACTCAACTGCCCGCCTTCCCCGTCGATGTGGTACCATTTGGCTTCCGGCGATGTCTGTTGCTGAATCAATGTCAAAATCGGCTCATATCCGTCTTCCTGGTAAGTTTCGGTTGGTGAAACCGGGACGCCGCCCATGCCACCGCCACCGAATCCGCCCATCCCTCCCCCAAACTGCTTCAGCACTTCCGTGCTCGTCTCAGCACCACCCGACTGAGACGCAGGTCCTGAAGTCGTCGGAGAAGCGTCAGACTGACCTGCCGCGGGCGACTGAAGCGTCGGCTCAGCTGGAACAGGCTTCATGGCCGGGACCTGCACTGCCAGGCCACTGATGTCGTAGACTTCGGTCGTGTGACTCTCGTCACTTTCAACTTTCGCGCGAGTTGAAATCTGCAGGTAGCCGGGGCCCACCAGATACCAAAGCTCAGGATCGTTTGTGCCGCGAAGGAAAAGTTTCAGGGCGGTTTCGCAGGTATGAGCTCCCGCAGCAAGGTTGGTTTCCGGCACAGCGATTTCGTTCAGCGAAGTGATGTTTTCCAGTGCCAGTTCAGCAGAATCCGGAAAGATCGGGATGTGCACACCCTGCGCTTTCCAGTGGTCATCGATCGTTTTCAGCAGTTCAGGAAGTGGTTGAGGCGCGGTCATTTTCACTTCCGGACACGGCAACTGCAGAGCATCCCGAACATCCTTCATCGAAAGAATTCTGCCGGCTGCAGTCGACTGATCGTGAAGTGTTGTCTGCTGAGAAGTCTCGGTCTGGGCAGCACGCTTCTTTTTCTTCTTCCCCTTCCCACCGGCAAGGCCTTCCGGCGAACAACACGACATCAGGACAGCACACACAGTCGTCAGAACCACAATTCGACACACAGCTCGCATGTTTCTGCTCCTGATGATTTCAGATGGGGGAGGTGCAGCCTGGTGACTCGGAAGCCGTCGACAGGACCCCTTGAGGGTAACGTCAGCGATGCCGAATCGCAAGAAGCAGTCTTGCAGGTCTTCCAGGTCATTGATGCTGCCTCGCGTCGTTCGCCAGTTTTCTCAGGAAGCACCGTGCGTTTTCTGCGATCCACCCGGACCCCCCTGGTACACCGGGGGCCATTGCTCGGGTTGCTTTCACCACGAAGGACACGAAGAGCACACAGGAAGGGTCAGGCGCAAGGGAGCGGAGGCGAGTTTATGAGGATACACAATTTCGAATTTGTAGATCAGGAATTCGTCACACTTGTTGAATCACAAATTGTCAAATTGGGCCCCACCGCAGACGCTGTCGTTCACTACATCGTCTCTGAACTGTTTTCACAGCGGGAGATCGATGCCTGGGTGTTGCTGGTCGAATCCGAACGCAAAGGTATGAATCGTGCATTTGCTGTGGAACGGCTGACCGCAGCAATTGCCATCATGTCACCTTATGTTGATCAGCCGGTCGTACGCGCCGGTGTCTGGATTCGGGGTCATTTGTACACATTATACATTGATCGAATGACGGGGCAGACGATCTATCGTGCGTCTGCTGAATCGGCCGCCCCGGCATTCGCAGATGGCCCAGGATGTGACGCCGAACATAACAAAGGCCCCGCCCCAGGATAGAGACGCACCCTGGCGGGCAACCGGAGTTCAGCGACGGGATGCGGGATGACGATTCATGACAAATGGTACGGCTCATGAGTCGAAGGGTGACGGGATCTTTGTGTGGTTGACCCTGGCGTGGCAGGAATCCGGAGTTGACATAGCCTGGGATTGCACAGGTTTTGGTCCGTTGTGTGGAGCTGTGTTTCGCAGCGGAGCTGCGGCAGCATTTAGCACCAGGCTTCAGCCTGGGGTGAAGCCGAGAACATGATCCATCAGCCGTGAAACGGCGACAGCGACGTTTTTTACGATATCGCGCATTGCTGTCGCCGTTTCACGGCTTCACATTCCATTCGAACATCTTTCCCCAGGCTGAAGCCTGGGGCTACGTGCTGCCGCCTCTACGGGGCGAAATCACAACAAAAATTGTCCCACGGAATCCCGCTGCAATACCAAATTATTGACACACCAGGTCGGCCCTTACCGCCCGAGCAATTTCGCCAGCGTTCTTGCCATGCTGCGCAGGGCGTCTTCGCCGGGAAGGCTGATCTTCAGTTGGGGGCGGCCCTGTTCATCCCGGTCGACGCACTGGCTGAGTTGTTCGGTGAGTTTGTCGACGGTGGTTTCGTCGGCAGGAGTCGAACTGGTCTGGCCGATGAGTTCTCCGGCGAGTGATAGTGCGGCAGAAATCAGTGATCCGCCGGCTTCGGAGATCTTCTCTTTCTTTTCGGCCAGTTGTCGAGCTTCCTCTTCCACTCGCCGCTGCTGGCTTTGATCAACGGATGCTGTTTTCGGTGTCAGAATGACTTCCAGTCGGCGTTTCAGATCTTCCATACCGCCGATCATGGACACTTCGCTGACGTCGCTGTCCATGTTCAGTGAGGCGTCGGCGAGATCCTGCTTTGAGGCCAGAGTATCCAGCAGTCGTTCTTCGATGGTTGGATTATGGACGTCCGGGCCGACCGTCACCAGCTTGTAAACGTGCACCGGATTCTTCTGTCCCATGCGGTGGGCTCGAGCGATGCGTTGTTCCAGCACGGCGGGATTCCACGGCAGGTCCACGTTGATGACGGTGTTGGCCGACTGCAGGTTGAGTCCCGTGGAACCGGCATTGGTCATCAGGATGACTCGACACTGCGGGTCCTTCTGAAACCGCGCCACCAGAGCCGGTCGTTTCTTCTGCGGAACTTCACCGTCCAGACGAACATGGTCCGCCCCAAGCTGATCCAAACGCTGCTCAATGCGATCCAGCATTCGCCGCCATTCGCTGAAGATAACAATCTTTCGCGTGGGATCTTCGATCAGTCCCTCCAGCAGTTCTGCCAGACGTTCCAGCTTGCTGCTGTATTCCGGCGACTCCTGATCCAGCAACCACGTGCTGTCACAGGCCATCCGCGCATTTGCCAGACAGCTCATCATGACCAGCCGATCCATTTCAGTCATGAACTTCTTCGCAGCAATCTGTGCGGCCCGCGCGCAGTTGGTATTCTGGATGTCGAGCTGTTCCTGAGTTCCCTCGATGCGGATGACTTCGTCCGTTCGATCGGGAAGCTGATGAGCGATCTCACTGCGCGTGCGGCGGAGCAGAATGTTGGACAGTTTGACTCGCAGTTCGTCCAGTCGCTGGTAGCCCTGAGTCTTGCCGCGGTCGTCGACGACGTGATGCCGATTGAAGAACTGGTAGGCCGGGCCCAGCAGTTCGTCGTCGACGAATTTGGTGACGGTGTAGAGTTCGCCCAGACGGTTTTCCAGCGGGGTACCCGAGAGCACCAAACGGAACGGGCTGTCGAGCTGGCGGATGACGTTGCTGGTTTTGGATTCCCAGTTCTTGATGCGCTGACCTTCATCCAGAACGATCAGGTCCCACGGTACGCTTTCCACGGCGGTGATGTCGCGGAGAACCTGCTCGTAGTTGCAGATGGTGAAGAAGGTGTCGCTGTTGTACTGTTCCTGCCGTTCGTTGCCGCCGCCGAAAACAATCTGAGTCGACCGACCGCTGAACTTCGCGATTTCACCGCGCCACTGACTTTTGAGAGACGCCGGACACACAATCAGCACTCGACGAATTTCGGCCAGTTGACTCAGCAGTTCCGCCGTTCCGATGGCCTGAATCGTTTTGCCCAGGCCCATGTCGTCCGCCAGGATGGCTCGCCCGGCACCCGCGGCAAAGGCGATGCCGTCAAGCTGATAGGGCAGCAGTTCCGCGTGCAGCAGATTCTTTCTGAGCGGATGATTCTCCGGATCGACTCGAATTGCGTCACATTCACTGCGAATGCGTTCCTGCACCAGTCGCCGCTGAACGAACTGTTCCGCATCCGGAAACACGGTGACTCGATAACCGGCTTCTTCCAGAGCCTGAATGCGACTGAGCACCTCGCCGGGCGACGTCAGCGCCGTGTGGCTGGCGGTGCCGACGATTTCCAGAACCTTGTCATCGGCTTTGTGAGGCAGATTGAACAGCACACCTCGCTGCGGTCCGTAGTCGACTCGCACGGAAATCCGCCGCCGCCGATACGGCTTCTTCAACTGCTTCGCACTGAACTTCTTCCCGACACCCGTTTGTACTCGAAGGATGTGTTTGCAGGTTCCCAGATGATTGTTGCGGAAGTCGGGGCAGGTACAGTAAGAATCCCGAGCTTCCATGCTGCGCAACGCGACGCGATAACTGCGACCGGAACTTCGACTGGTGACGATGTAATCAGTCCACGGCGTTTCCCGATCCATCGACCGCACCGTCATCGCTTCGTTCTCGGCGCGGTTGCGGCGTTCCGCGATGGCTCGTTCCAGCAGTTCGGTTTCGGTGAGCTTCTCCAGCGGCACGGATTCATCCGGCGGCATCGCCAGTCCGAGTTCCGACTTGGCGGACAACAGAAAGTCCAACGCGGCGCCAATGTGTTCACAGAAAGCGTCGCACTGGTCGCAGTTGGAGTGAATCTGCTTCTTGCGGCCCGAATGCAGCGTCAGCGTGGCGATGGCAACGCCGCTGTCCAGCTCTTCATCTTCGACTCGAACCCGGAGCAGATCGCCGCCGAGAAACACGTCACGGTCTGACTGCACATCAAACTTCGCCGCACCGCCGCGAATCAGCTTCTGACCATCATCACCGAGCATCTCACACGCCTGGTAATACGTCAGCGATCCAAGGCAATCATGAAACCGATTGCGCTTCTGCGATGGCTTCTTGTCACCGGACGATTTTGAGCCGGATGATCTGCCGCCGGACTTTCCGCTTCCGCCCCGCTGCGATTCCGAAACCTGTGTCTCAGTCTTCGCTTTCATTTCCGTGTACTCTGCCTCCAGACGGACGCCGCGCTCGAACTCGGTGGTCGCGGCAACTGCTCAATCGGCAGGAGTATAGTTATGCTGAGCGAGACACGATACCGACGAGCATTCGTTGTTCGCGGATGCGCGACCTGTTTGTTTGGGAAAGATGCAAGGCGAGACAAGTGGCTGGCAAGGCGGCAAGCTCTGACGGGAACGAGCGACAGACCATCCTGCCGCGAACCTGCCGACGCGGCCATCCACTTTGCAGATCAGAATCGTCGGCGCCGACGTTTACCGCTTTTTCAGGGATGAATTGAAATGCCCCGGAGCGAAACGGCGGGAGGGTTTGTCGGAGAATGAGGTTCAGGTGTTGAATTGTGTGAATCGCCGGGAGAGACGAGGGTTTCTGTTAGGCGATCATCCTCTGACCTATGTCACAGGCGTTGAACCAATTGGCGGCGTGATTTTGACGAGAGCCAGCATGCGAGGCATTCATGCGAAATGGCGAAATGAGAGATTGGGTGGTTATCGACCCCGTCATTTTTGGGGCGTCGGTGCCAAAATGGTTGAATTCCGCGACACTTCCCGGGGGCCGGGGCGGTTCATTCCGGCGGGCTTAACGACTGCCATATGGTCCGTTTTTTCGGAGAAAGGTCACGCGATGCGACAATTGTGCCGGTGCGGAATTCTTTCTCTGGTTGTCAGCGTCACCCTGAATCTGTCGCTGGCTGCCGGTGCGGATGCCCCTTCCGCTCAGGAAGCCGCTCAGACTGTTGACCGTCTGTTGCTGGACAGCACGGCTGCGGAATTCTCGCCGGTGGATGATTCTGCCTGGCTGCGGCGAGCGTGTCTGGATCTGGTGGGACGGCCTCCGGGTGTGGCTGAGATCACTGCGTTTGGTCTGGACCCGGATCCGGACAAACGAGTTCAAAAGGTTCAGGAACTGCTGAATCACCCGGAATATGCGACGAACTGGAGCCGCTATTGGCGTGACGCGATTTTTCTGCGAGCCACCAACATGCGAGCTCCACTTGTCCGGACGGCGTTTGAAGAGTGGATGGCAGAGAACCTTGCTGAAAATCGGTCATGGGATTCCGTCGTGACGGATCTGCTGACGGCGACCGGGCCCGTCAATGACAACGGAGCCACAGCTCTGATCTTTGCTCATGAAGGCCAGCCCGAAGAAATTGCCGCCGAAGCTTCCCGGCTGTTTTTGGGGATTCAGATTCAGTGTGCCAACTGCCACAATCATCCGTGGGACAAATGGAAGCGGGAACAGTTTCACGAGTTCGTTGCGTTCTTTCCCCGAGTCAGCGTGCGGCGCGATCGCAGTTCCGACAACATGCAGGACTACGAAATTGCGTCCGTGAATGTGGATCGATCTCGGAACAATGGAGTGTCTCAGTTCCTGCTGACTCGTATCGACCGTAATCGGGATCAGATCATTTCTGAATCGGAAGCGAAGAACACTCAGCTGGCCCGCATCTTCAGTGGTCAGATCAAAGACACCATTGATGTGAACGGCGACCAGAAGCTATCCATTCAGGAAATCCTGACGGCTCGACCACCCGATGCCAACCGACCCGGGCAGGGTGCCGTCGAACACCACATGCCGAACCTGGCGGATCCAGGTTCCGATGGTGATCTGATTCACCCGGCCTTCTTTGTGGGAGACGCCGAAGTTCCGAAGCGACTGGACGATGTCAGCCGACGTCGTACCGCCGCAGACCTGATCACGTCTGAAACCAACCCCTGGTTCGCCCGGGCGGTCGTGAATCGTCTGTGGAGCGAACTGACATCTGCGGCGTTCTATGCGCCCATCGACGACCTGGGCCCCGACCGACCTGCCGAACACCACGAAGTGCTGGAGGTGCTCAGCAATGGGTTTACTCAAAACGGCTACGATCTGAAGTGGCTGATCACGGCGATCACGTCCACTCAGTTCTATCAGCGTCCGGTTGATACGAAGGCCGAAGGATTCGCAAGACTCGAACCCACTCGACTGCGATCCGATCAGTTCTACAACGCTTTGTGCCAGACGCTGAACGTCACCGCTCTGCCCATTCCGTTCACTGGCCGTCGAGGTCCCTACATGCGAGGGGCCGATCCGGGGAGAAAGGAATTCGCGTCCACATTCGAATTTGATCCGTCGACTCCGAAGAGTGAACTGACGGGAAGCATTCCCGAAGCTCTCTTCCTGATGAACTCGCCACAGATTCACAGCTTTGTTCGAGCCGACAGTGCCAACAGCACGATTGCCCGAATTTCGCAGCAGGTGATTACCGATGAAGATGTCGTCCGCGAGCTTTACCTGGCCACCGTCAGTCGTGAACCTTGGGACAGCGAAGTCACCATCTGTCTGGACCACGTCAAAGGTGCGGCCAGTCGGAGTGAAGGTTTTGAAGACCTGCTGTGGTCTCTGTTGAACAGCAGCGAATATCAGAGTCGCCAATGAGAACTGCGACGCCCCCCAGGACATTTCGGAAAGACGCTGACATGACCGACTGACGGACTCAGGATGCAGGCTGGTCGGGGTTGTGCGGAATCAAATGTCCGTTACTTGCAGGCTTCGGGCGTGCGACCCGCACAATCCCAGCCAGCATGCATTCGAAGTGCAGTCTCGGTTACCCGTTATACATCGATTGTCCGGATAATGGAAAAGGCTTCCGTCATGAAAAACTACCTGCTGGAAGACATCCGCATCAGTCAGCACGGCTGTTCACGTCGCCGCTTTCTGCAGACAGCCGCCGCCGGGCTGGCCGCGTCCGGCGGCTTCAGCTTTCGGGACCTGATGGCTGCGGAAGCTGAAAACCTGAAGAAACAGGGCCGCGCCATGATTCTGCTGTGGATGCAGGGCGGTCCCAGCCAGTTCGAAACCTTCGACCCCAAGCCTGATACGGAAAACGGCGGACCGACTCAGGCCATTCAGACCAGCGTCAGCGGCATTCAGATCGCCGACAATTTTCCGAAGGTGGCTCAGTTGATGGATCACATCGCGCTGGTGCGATCCATGACCAACAGGGAAGGCAGTCACCCCCGAGCCACCTATCAGATGCACACCGGCTATGTGCCGTCCGGAAGCGTCAAGCACCCGTCGCTGGCATCGTGTATCGCTCAGCAGATCGCGGACCGCGACAGTGAACTGCCGTCGTTCGTTTCTATCGGCCAGACCGCAGGCGCTGGTTTTCTGGGAATGGATTACGAACCGTTTATCGTGAACAACCCCGGAAGCATTCCTGCCAACGTCGGACTGCCGGTTCCAAAGAACCGCTTCAGCAGTCGGCTGGGTCTGCTCGGAAAGCTGGAACAGGAATACGCAGCCGCCGGAGCTCAGCAGCTGGTGGACACACATCAGTCGCTTTATCGAAAAACCTCCCGCCTGGTGCTCAGCCCGGACGTATCGGTATTCAACACGTCGTCAGAACCTCAGCAGGTTCGAGACCGTTACGGCGACAGCAACTTCGGAAAGGGCTGCCTGCTGGCCCGACGTCTGGTCGAGCAGGGGACCACCTTTGTCGAAGTGCGTTCAGGAAACTGGGATTCTCATCAGAACAACTTCGAACAGTGTGCCAACAATGCGGCGGAAGTCGATCCGGCCATGGCCGCGCTGATTCAGGATCTTCAGGAACGCGGGCTGCTGGAAACAACTCTGGTTGTGTGGATGGGCGAATTCGGCCGAACTCCGAAAATCAATCCCCGAACCGGCCGTGATCACTATCCTCGAGTCTTCAGCATCGCCATGGCCGGAGGCGGAATCATCGGTGGCCAGGTTTACGGTTCATCCACTCCCGACGGCACCGCTGTTGCCGAAAACCCGGTGACCGTTCAGGACCTGTTCCAGACCATCTGCGGATCCCTGAAAGTCAACGCCAGCCACGAAAACCTCAGCCCCCAGGGCCGCCCCATGAAAATCGTCGACGGCGGCCAGCCAATCCCCGGCCTGCTGTCGTGATGAGGGCAGTTTGAGGTGTGATTCGGCTCAGACGCCGCGAGGCACCGCCTGAGCTTCGCGTGTCACTGCGTTTCACGTCAGGTTCCGTGTGAACTCGCGTGAAACGCATCACCCCGCAGCGTTCCGTACTCCGATTGATCAGTGCGTCCAGGACTGCAGTAGAATCGGGCACAGGCTGGCTGGATTTGCGGAGAGTTTGTCCGCTGAAGATTCCTGGTATCATTCATCCGGATACGATTCCCGGAAGCTGTTTTCAGGGTCTGACACCGTCAGTTGTCTGCATGAATGAGCCTCGTCACACTGGTCGCCGTTCCAATGGATCAGATCTGCCTGCGTCCTCTGAAGTCAGTTCCGCCGACATCTGCTGGGACACGGTGGCTCGGGCGATGGAATCGTTTCTGGAAGCGTGGGATGTTCAGGGCTTCGGCCCTCGACTGGCCGATTACCTGCCCGGCGAGCCCGGCCTGCAGCGGCGTCAGATTCTGATCGAACTGATCAAGATCGATCTGGAGATGCGTCACAGCGACGCCGGTCCGGTTTTGAAGCTCGAAGATTATCAGGACGAGTACCCTGAAATCGTGCTGCCGGATGGCATGCCGGCCGAACTGATCTACGAAGAATTCCACCTGCGAAAGTCAGCCGGCGATTGTGTGGATGTGAACGACTGCCTTCAGCGGTTTCCGGAACAGGCAGCAGCCATCCGCCAGCACTTTCAGCTGGAAGGATCCGGATCTGACCAGCTGACCGGCGAGCAGCTCAGGCAAACCTGGCAGCCTGGCGATCGGCTGGGAGACTTTTATCTGATGTCTTCGCTGGGGACCGGAGCTTTCGGCAGCGTCTTTCTGGCGCGACAGGAATCCATGCAGCGAATGGTCGCGCTGAAGGTGTCGAGTGACCGGGGTCAGGAAGCACAGACACTCGCTCAGCTCGACCATCCCAACATCGTGCGTGTCTTCGATCAGACCCGACTGCCCGAACAGAATCTGCGGCTGCTCTACATGCAGTTCGCCGCGGGAGGAACTCTGCAGTCCGTCATTCGTCGGTCTCAGACGGCTGGCGTGAAGGACAGCGGGATTCTGGAACAGTGCATTGCCGATGCTCTGCAGCACACCGGAGTTCTTTCGTCGGACAGTGTATCGCTGAAGCCGGAACTGTCCGGACGAACATGGCCGGAAGTCACCTGTCAGCTTGGCCGAGAACTGGCTCTGGCCCTGGCTTACGCTCATCAGCAGGGCGTGCTGCATCGCGATGTCAAGCCGGCCAATGTTCTGCTGGATGCCAACGGAACAGCTCGACTGGCCGACTTCAACATCAGCTTCTGTTCCGAACTCGACGACACAGCTCCGGCGGCCTATTTCGGAGGAAGTCTGGCCTACATGTCGCCGGAACAGCTGGACGCCTGCAACTCGCAAAGCGGTGTGCTGCCAACTGACCTGGACGGACGCAGTGATGTCTTTTCTTTGGGGATTCTGTTGTGGGAACTGCGATTTGGGGTGCGACCGTTTTCCGATGAAAGCGTGACGGGAAACTGGAACGAAACTCTGGCCGCGATGGCGGAACTTCGTCGCCGGGGACCGAACCCGCCACCGGGACGCATGCAGGGCGATGTCGACCGGCAGCTGCTGAGTATCCTGAAGCGATGTCTTCAGCCGGAGCTGGCTGAACGTTATCAGTCGGCCGCCGAACTGGCTCAGGACCTCGCTCTGTGTCTGCAGCCGCGAGTAGCCGCGCTTTTGCAGGGAACGACATCCGGCTGGCGGCGATGGGCGATTCAGCACCCGCTGGGAGCCTTTCTGCTGGCGTCCGTCTGCCCGCACATTCCTCCGTCGCTGTTCAACTTTCAGTTCAACGATCGCGAGATTCGAATTCAGCTGGCAGATGCCGTGCAGACGTTCGAAAAGATTGCGGTCACAGTCAACCTGGTGGCCTTCAGCATTGGATTTGCACTGTGTATCCGTTACTGCCAGCCGGTGTCTCAGCGAATCCGCCAGCTGATGCGTCCGAGTCCGTTCGTTCCTCGGTCAGGAAATGTTCCGCCGTTGGACGTGAATCCTGCTGGCGACGAATGGACGGCAACGTCTGTGGCGCGGTTGCGAGCACTCAGGCTCAGCCGGTTTGTCACCGTGCTGGGGATTATCGAATGGATGATCGCGGGGCTGGTCTACCCGATCGCTCTGCAGCGGCTGACGAAAGATCTGCAGACGTGGTGGTATGGGCACTTTCTGATTTCTCTGATCATCTGCGGCCTGATCGCCGCCGCGTATCCGTTCTTTCTGACGGCCACTCTGGCTGTCCGTGCGTTTGTGCCCGTGCTGCTTCGAGGCCATCCGATCACGGGTGCCGATCGCCGGCAGCTGCACCGCCTGTCAGTTCAGTCAGCCTGGTCGCTGTATCTGGCGGGCGGCGTTCCGGCTGCCGGAACGCTGGTGCTGCTGCTGACTCAGAACACCACCACGTCTCACAGCAGCAGCGCTCTGCTGGTTCTCAGCGTGCTGGGGATCTTCGGATTCGCGTTTGCGCTCAGCCTGTCTCGAACTCTGCAGGCAGATATTGAAGCACTGCTGGAAGCGTCCCGGATGCTGGAGGCCAGCGCTCCCAACCGCCGCTCGGCCTGAGACTGGCGGACTGTCCCGCGAAGGCTGTTTTCGAAAAGGCGATCTGTCGGCGATGTCTGCTACTGTGGTGCAGCAACCAATAGTCGGTTGTCGACCCGACGGACACCTGACTGCTGACGGACCAGAATTCCGGCAATGCGTTTGGTGGCGGAATCCGGCACACGGCCGGTCAGGACGGCAATTCCCTCCGCGGACAGTTCAACGTCCACTCCCTGAAATTCCGGGCGGATCACGGAAACTCGCTGCACCGGCGGCAGGCCGGTTTCCACCAGTCGTGTCATCGAATCAGGCTGTGGGAATGCAAATCCAATCCGCAGTGACGTGGGAACTCGACGAGGTGTTCCGGTGGCCTGCTGAGCGTTCCCGGTGGGCACGTTGGTATTCTGCAGAGCTCGAAACTGGCGATTGGCGTTCTGCTGAGTCTGGACGTTGCCGCCGACGAAGCCCTGAGTACTGTTGCCGCCAATGAACGATGATGTCGCGTTGGCTCCCGCGACTCCCTGACCACCCGCACCGGAAGCGCCGATGCCCTGAGTTGTCGTGCCGCTGAGTCCCTGCGTTGTCGCTCCGGCCTGACCTCCGCCTCCGCTTCCGGCGGCACCATTCGGATTCGTCGCCCCAGCGCCTCCACCACCGGCCGCAGCGCTGACGCCGCCGGTTCCTGTCGTTCCACCGCCGGTTGTTCGACCGGACGTCGTTCCCGTTCCACCGCCCAGCTGACTGAGCTGGGCGAATGAGGTTTCAGACATCAGCACGAAGACAGCCACAGCACACAGCAAGGAAAGACGTTTCATGGAATGACCCCTGTTTCGGCGGAGACGGATCCCCGGGATTCAGTCAGAGATGTGCCGCGAGATCGGCGTTGCGGCATGATTCTTCGCCAGAATGACTATCGTAGGTTCAGGTCGAACATCCGAATGAAACCTGACAACCGTTCTGACTGGAGACCCAGGTTTGCGGGCGATCGTGTTGAATCCGGTGCATCCGGAACATCATAACGCAGACACTGCGGCTTTCGACAGTTGTCTGTCTCAGTCTGATCCTGCAATTCACAGAAGCGGTTCGGATTGCGGTGAGTTTTCCGAAATCAATCCGCGACGGGCAATGGCGATCCCGGGATTCCGCCGGAATCTGCAGCAATTCCACACGGAACCGGCAGCTCGTCGATAGAATGGCGACTGGCCGGTGCCGAACGTCGTGTTCCGGTGTTACGGTTTCCGCATTTTCGTCTGTTCACCTCCCATGCCCCGTCGTTCTGACCATTCTGACACTCGCCCGCCTGGACCCGGATCACGTCCCGCTGCCGGATCACGTCCCGCCAAAGGCTCGCGGCGTAAAGCAGCAAAGCGAGGTGCGCTGCTGCGCCCGGCATTTCTGACCGACGAAGACACGGGTTCCCGGCTGCAGAAGTTTCTGGCCACGGCCGGAGTCGATTCACGCCGCAACTGCGAAGACTTCATTGTGAATGGTCGAGTCACCGTGGATGGGCATGTGGTCACCAACCCGGCTCAGCTGGTCCATCCCGAACAGCAGGACGTTCGACTGGACGGTGAACGTCTGCGAATGCCTCGCTATCGATATTTCATCGTTAACAAGCCGAAGGGCGTTGTCTGCACCAACCGCGATCCCGCGGGCCGACCTCGTGCTGTTGATCTTGTTCCGAACAGCAGCCAGCGACTGTTCACTGTGGGGCGTCTGGACGAAAACACTCACGGCCTGCTGCTGATCACCAACGACGGTGCGCTGGCAGAACATCTGGCTCATCCCCGTTACGAAGTGGTGAGACGGTACAGGGTCCAGGTGGCAGGCGTGCCCGAACCGTCCACGCTGAACGAGCTGAAACAGGGGATGCATTTTTCAGAAGGATTCTTCCGATTCCACAGTGTGAAGATTCTGAAGCGGCAGGGCAAAAGTACGTTTCTGGAACTGGAACTTCGTGAAGGTAAGAACCGCGAAATTCGACGTCTGCTGGCTCGTGCCGGTCACAAGGTGATCGATCTGCAGCGAATTGCATTCGGTCCAGTCCGGCTGGGGCCTCTGGAAGTCGGCCGATGCCGCGAACTGCATCTGGACGAGGTTAAGGAACTGTACGCCTTTGTGACCGGGGGACCGGAGAAACGGGAACGCTCGAGCACTCGTCGCAAACCGGCGGCAAAACGTCGAGCTCGCAGTTCCGCCAGCCGAAACGAAACCACGAAGCGTTCAGAAGCTGTCGCACCGGATGGCAAAGGTCGGCGCGGAGCGTCCCGACACGATAAGCCGGCTCCCGGACCACAACCGCGAACGGGCAGGAAAAAGAGCAGCCGAAAGGTGATGGTCAAAGGCCGCAGCAAACGAACTCGCTGAAGGAAGCGGATTCACAGGTTCCTCCGGCAGACGGGGGACTACGGCGAATGGCTTCCAAGCACCGTGACGGCGTCGACTTGACCTTCGTTCATGGTCGGAATGGCAATGGCAAACGAAGGAGCCGCCGTTCCGGGTGTTCTTCGGACACCTTCTGAAGCCGTCCCGTTTTCCATCAGGACCGGCAGGCGTCGTCGCTGACACTGATCCACGATGCATCCGTCACCGGATTGACCAACTTCTGAAATCTGTGACATCAGCGACGACACGCCACCGCACGCTTCCTGAACCAGCTGCAGTTGCTGACCTCCTGGTTCCCGCCGCCAGACCTGCATGAGAGAAAACATCGGGCCAGATTCAGAATTCAGCAGCAGCAGCACATCAGGCGCCGACATCCCGGAATCCATCAGCGGCAGCGCGACCGCAGAGACCAGCTGTTCGGCAGCGAAAGCTCCACCGCGAACCGCCGTGGGATCATCGGCAAGGCGAGTAAAGATCTGAGGTCGTCCCTGTTCGGCAGCGGATCCGGACAATCCTGCTCCGCGCGGCAGATGCACGAATTCGCTCAGCCGCCGCAGTCGTTCGCAGTTGATGAAGGTTCCGGAAAAGAGGGTCAGCATGGATGTGGCCGGGTGCAGCCTCCAGCACTCCAGAGCTGCGCGGACATGTTCGCGACCATCCAGCAGCAGCAGCACAACAGCACGAACTTCCCCTTCACGAAAGACGGGAAATCCGACCGCTGTCGTCATACCCGCTGCGCCGGCTTCATGGCTGCGCAGGAATTCCGTCGAAATCAGTTCCCGCAGAAAGACCGGGGTTCGCTGTTCCCAGACCCTGCCCGGCAACCCCTGACCTCGCTGGAACGACATTGATGTGCTGGCTTCACGAAACTGAGCCGCGTTACGATAGCAGCCGTGTTCCAGAACCAGTCGGGATTCAGATTCATCCGGAACCCAGATTTCAACTCCGCGAACGCAGCGACTGGTCCCTGCTTCGCTCGCAGAACGACCGGATCCCGGAGTCAGCCCCTGCTCGTGGTAACGGGCTGTCACTGCCAAAGCAACCAGTTCGGCAACGGATTCGACTCCGATTTTCTTCATCAGGCGGAACCGACGATCTTCCACAGCGCGAATCGTCAGGTTCAGTTCGGCGGCAATCTCCTTGTTCTTCAAGCCGCGCATGATCAGCTGAAGAACCTCCAGCTCTTTCGCCGTTGCCGCCTTCATGCGAAATGCGGCTTCCCGACACTGATCGAATCCGGCACGTTCCCGAACGCTGTTTTCCACAGCCACAGTCACCGTGCCGGTCAGACGCCGGTACTCAAGCGGCTGAGTCAGCACGGAATACACGCCGGAATGCATCAGTTCCACAGCGTGTGACATCGAACCGTTTTCCACGACGGCAATCACCGGCATCGAAAAGAAATGACACCGCAGCCGACTGACCGCAGACAGGCTGGTTGACGATGCCTCGTCACAGGCCAGCAGGACACACCCGGTTGCAGACGGCCCGACATTCTTCAGCAAAGCATCCGAAGTGGGGTGCTGCTGGAAATTCAGCCCGCTGCCCTGGGCAGCATCCAGAACATGGGCCGCTGCATCGGCAGTCAGCCCCACGCAATGAACAACGGGAGAGATTGAGGACCCTGATTCTTCTGTCACACTCATGAAGCCCACAACATAAAAAACGACGAACTGCGGGACCTGAAAACACCCTGGTCGGCCCACCAGCGTCTGACGAGGACCTGCATTCCGTCACAATTGCCCGCGTCGATGTTCACCCGCAGTTCGTCGAATGACTCAGATCAATGAGAAGACGCTGGGGAACACCTCAGCGTTTTCCGTATTCTCGGCGGGCCTTGACCACGCTTGGCAAATCGCGTGCCGACCGAGCCGTCTGCGTGGGGAAACACGCATTTTCCGTAGGCAAAGTTACCACGGTGGCTGCCAGAGCCCCTCGAACAGCCTCGACAGCGCCCGGCACATTCGCGTACTCAATTCGCACGACCGCCCAACTTTCAGGCAGCAGCCCCGCAGGGCGACAGGGTGGCATTTTCGAAGAAGGCGGAACTTGGGTGCCATGCTTGCATCGCGCAGCAGGGCAAGCATGAGAACTTCGTTCACCTTCGCGACTCACCATGGTCTTGGTCTGATGTGCAAAATCTCCGTTAAACCATCATCCGTCCCGGAAACGGTTCGGAAGCAGAGTTTTCACGGACTTCATCTGTCACTGCGAAATCAGCGGCGGTCGTCTGGAATGAGGGGCAGCAGGGATGTCAGGTCTGCGGGCTGGGGAGGTTCTTCCTGAATGAGTTCACCGGCGACCTGAAAGGAAATGTTTTCCATGGTGAATCGGCGTGCCCGGATGGTTGCTGTGGATGTGATGACAGCCGGCCGTGGTTCTCCGATTCTGCGAAACAGGACGTTGTCCAGTTTCAGTTCGCAGTGCTGATCCTGTCGTCCGGTGACAACAAAGGGATTCTGAGCCGACGAATCCACCACAGCGTTGCTGATGCGATATCGGCCGTTGTCCAGAAAGAACAGGTCATACGCCTGACAGTCGGCGATGTACACATTGTGATAGCTGGTTCGAGCCGCCACTGTGTCGCAGATGCCGGTGCTGTTTCCGCGACTGATCAGTCCTTCAACGTGATACTCAGCCGTCTCATGTGCGCTGATTCCGTCGTCGCCGCATTCAATGGCCTGAATGTTCTCAAATCTCACATCGCGACAGTCACCGTGAATATTGAAACCATCGTTGTACGGATGAGTGGCCGTGATGTTGCGAATGATCAGATGAGCATTCAGACCGCTCATCTGAACACCAGCGCTTCGCACGGGGGCTCGGATGGCGGCGTCGGCCAGAGTCTTCCCGTCCGCAGGCTTCACGTAAAACGTTCCCGTGAACTCACTTGACGAGCGATCGGAATCGGCTTCATCTTTGACGAACGTCCATTCCCCTGGCTGCAGTTCTTCCACGGCCTTCAGCGGCGCTTTTCGACCTTTGGATGTTCGGCCCATCCGATTCATTCGGCCGTCAAACAGGAAGAACCAGCGAGCCAGAATGGCTTCATCCATCCGAGGCAGCAGATGTCGGTTGGCGAATAATCCCGGTGAGACTTCTTCCCAGTCTTTCGGATCAATCCGGTCACTGCCTTCCAGAACGGCTCCATGACCATCGAGCGTGATGGGCCTGCCCGGCTCGCCCTGTTTTCCGTAGAAACCCGCGTAGTCGTGATACACCTGAGACTGCAGGTGGATGGTATCACCGGGCTGAGCAACCTTGATCGCATGTGCGATGCCCGGAACATCCTTGCCGACATGAATATCGCGTCCGCCGCCCTGAGCTCGGAGGCCGCCAACAGCGCCGAAAACAATCAGCAGCAGATTCACGATGGTTGTCGTCCGATGGCCTGCGATCACGCGCTCTGTCCCGATGATGTTGTTCAGCCTGCCGAGGGCAGAATTCTCAGCCGTTTCGAACTGTCAACCGGAAACGCGGCTGCGGCGCGAGGCATCATAGTCGTCGGGCGGGTGAGTCGGAAAACATTCCTGAACGGCTTTCCGTTCAGACGGAGTCCCGCAGGCGGAATCGTTGGCCAATTGAGCCCGGTTGCGGTTAAATACGAAGATCAGAATTCTCCGCATGTCGCTGTCCGGTGCTGCGGTGATGAGGCCCGCCGGTCGGCATCGGTCCGCTGCAATCGGGTCAGTGGAAAACGTTTCTGAGCGACAGCCTGTTTTGGGTGTGGAGATTGTCCATCACAATCTGCGATTGAACGGATGATTGAAGAAATCATTTATACGTCTGCGCCGAAAGGGCTGAAGCAGGGAAGTCGCGGCTTTTGCACCGTGGTCAGTACGGCCGGGATGGGAGCGAACCTGGCAGAACGCCTCGAGTCCATGAGCGGCTATCGGCACCATTTTCCGCTGCACGATCCTCAGGCTTCGCTGAACCCCGTGAATTATGCTCACGTCACAACGCGGATGGCCGGCGAAAAACTGCATGTGATTTCCCGGATCTGCAACGCGGGGCAGGACTACACCGGCCGCACCAACAAGCTGGCGCATCATCTGGTGATCGATCGTCCACAGACTCTGCCCGCCGGACCGGCTCGAGTTCTGGCGGATCCATCGGTCATGGTGTCGACATGGGATGGTCAGGTTGCCACCATCGCCCCCAGAACTCTGCAGAATCCCACAGCGCCGACGCCTGTGCGGCTGAGTGCCTGGAAGAAAGTCACCGGAGACGGCGGCTGGGCGGGATCCGTGGCCGAACAGCTGCTCAGCAGCAAAGCTCCGATTCACATCATCTATCCGCCAGGCGTCGATACTCAACCACTGCTGATCGAAGTGCTCGACCTGATTCCCGTGAGTCAGCGGTGGAACATCACGTTCAGCACGTATTTTACCCGGCTGCTTCCCGGGACCGAATGCCAGCTGAGATTCGTTCTGGACGGCACGGCAGAAGCCACGGCCCTTCGCAATGATGCGCGCGCTTTCCGAATCGACCTTTGCGCTGCACCGCCGCCAGCCGCCACCGGAGGTGCGCTTGTAGCGATGGCTCGGACGGGAATCGTCAAACCCGAAGAGACCGCGCAGCGTGAAGTTGCTTCGAAAGCTGCCGATCCGGTGCGTGCCGGAGTTTCCGACCGCGAGCTTGAGAACATGCTGGAGGACGATGCGGTCGATCGAGCTCTGGCAGGGTCTGCAGTCCCGCAGCTGCCGGGTGATGACGGCATCCCGGTGATTCAGGTGCGCCGCAGTTCCCGAGTCGAAGGCGCGCTGCAGCGTTCGTCTCGACAGAGTTCCGCGATGCTGATTGCAGGCATGTTCATGGTGCTGATTCTGATCGTAGTCGGCACCTGGTTCGTTTTCCGAAACGCGCCTCAGGATCCGGAAGTCGTCGCCGCAAAGGTTACGGCAGCAAATATCAGGACAGATCGCGAAGGAGACAGGTCAAAGCCATTGACCGATGACGGATCGCCTGAGCAGGGTTCTGATCAGGACGCAGGAACGGATCCGGCGTCCGAAAAGCCGTCGAAGACAACCGCGGAAACGGCAAAGCCGGAAATGGTGCCGGAAGTTGTTCGCAAGCCTGATCCGTTCGCTGAGCGAAAGGCGTTTGACGATCTGCGATCGGCGATGAAGGTCGGTGCGGAACGATGCGTCTGGGAACTTCCGCCTTCCGATCGTCAGGGTTCCCCGGAACAGTACTCCGTGTTCCTGCTGGACGCCAGGTCTCTGCAGATCGATGCCGGCAGCGGGTCGGTGAATCTGCGTCAGACGGAAGTCACGCCTTCACAGTGCCGCTGGGAACTGCAGGTCGACGGAACTGCGGTGGGAAATCTCGAGTTGAAATGTTCGCAGTCAGAAACTCCCGGCCGCCTGTCGTGGTCATGGAACAAAACCGCCGCCGACACCACAGACGCGCTCAGCGCTGAAGCTCGAGCTGTCCGCGCGGTCAACGGGATTGTTCTGAAACTGAAGGTCGATCAAGACGGCAACTATGACCGTCGCGACAGCCTGAACATTCACATCGCAAATGCGGTGCGCTCACCGTTCCGCTGGCTGAAACTGGCCAACAGCAACATCAGTGATACACTGAATGTCCCGATCCCCGGCGATACAGATGACACCGGTCGACCTCGACTGACATCCGATGAACTTCTGATCGAAGCCCCAGCACCAGCCGATGTGCAGCTGTCTCTGTTGAAAGATTTCAATCGACTGCTGCCCACAAATGAAGCCTACCTGCGGCAGAAGTCGCAGGCATCGGGACAGTGGGACCTGGGTCTGGTGCAGAAAGGTGAAGACCCGTCCGCCGCCGGCGACTCTTTCGGCCTGTATCAGGTGGTTGAAAAATCGCCCGGCCTACAGGCTCTGAGTTTCAAGTGGCGCAGCAATGTCCACCCGGAGGACGCTCAGCCGCTGCAGTGGAGTCCGCTTGTTGTGCGAGTTGGTGATCAACGGGTGACCGTATTTCCGCGAGGCCCGGAATTCCGCGATCCGGAATCACTGATTGAACTTGGCCAGGCGGACCGAGCAGTCTTTCCTCAGCTGAAGTTTCAAATCCTGCCGTTCGAGCTGAACCTGCAGGATGCCTCAGTATGGTTTCGGGTTTCCGTCAGTTCAGAACAGCAGACGATCACAAAAGAATTTCAGGCCATCGCCGACAAAACAAACTTTGAAACCGTTGGTGGGTTTGAACTGGTAAGTCCTCTGAAGCTGCAGCAGGAAACGGACAAGCTGAAGAAGGACGGACTGGGAACGGTTCTGCTGAAAGTTCGCCCCTTCGATAAGGATCGCGGACAGAAGATGGTTCCGGAAGCTGTTGAGCTGGTCGCGGTTGCCAGCTTCAATCTGGCTCAGAAGTTTTCCGTAACCGAACTGGTTCTGCCCGATCCTTTGGGCGAGCCATTCTGGAAGCAGGAAAAAGACGACAAAGAGCCTCAGTTTATGCCCGGAAAGTACCGCGATGCCGCCGACAAACTGGTCAAACGGCTGAATGATGAGTTTACCGGCGTGGTCGCTGACGAACACCGCCTGAAGCTGGAACAGCTGAAACGCTTCGGCGATGTTCAGGACGACAGCAGCAGGGTCGACCGACATCTGCTGTCACTGCTGAACCGTCTGGAACTGGCTCACGAAGCCGATGAGGCCCGACTGTCGGGACATCTGGCGTTCACCAAAGAGATCATCCAGGCGGTGAAGAAAGTTCGCAGTCATCCCGACGTGATGAAAAGTTTTCAGGAACAGAAAGACGCTTTGACGCGTCTGGAACAGCGATATTCCGATGAACAGCGAGATCAGGACAAACAGACGATTCAGCAGCTGCGAGAACAGCTTTCCGAACTGCACGGCGGAGTTGACATCTTTCTGAAACTGACCGATGACGACGGAACAGAAATTCGACTTTTTGTTGTGAAGTCCAGATAACCTGTTTTCCTGAAACCCCGATACCTTAAACCCTGAAACCTCCGAGGCCATTGGTGACGACTGATGATGTCAATCAGCTGATCGATGAAATTCAGCGAGCTCTGGCGGCGACGACCGAGCCCACTGAGGAGGAATTGATCGATCTGGCCGCTCGTCACGAGGACGTTGTGGAAGCCACGGCTGCGCGGCTGCGCGAAGTGGAGAAGCTGCTGAACAAAGGCCTGCGTTCTGAAGCGATTGCTCTGGCTGAACAGGCTCCCAATCTGAACGATCTGGCCACAGCTCTGGACTTCCCCGAGTTCGAAATCTGGAATGACTTTCTGCTGCAGTTCGGCATTCAGCCCATTCGCGAACTGCCGGTTGATATTGCTGCGGAACTGAATGATGCGTACAGCATTTCCGCTCCGCTCGAACGTCTGCTGCAGCGCTATCGAACTCAGTCCCTTGCCCGAGCTCCTCTGCCGGACCGAATTGATACGCTGCGACAGCTGGTCGTCGAAGACACGGCCAACCCGGGCTGGAAAAATGATCTGCAGAAGTTCGAAGCTCATCGACTTGAGCAGCTGAAGAAGGAACTGCAGGTGGCCATCAAAGGTCGTGACCTGTCGGCGGTCGCGGTTCTGGATCAGGAACTGAATGCCGTCGGCTGGTCGGTGAATGTTCCGCCGTCCGTCAAAAAGATGGCTCGCGATGCTCATGTTCAGCTGCGTCAGGCCAGTGCTCGTCAGGAACTGCAGACGCTCAGCCATCAGCTGTCTGACGCCTATGCCGATTTTGATCGCCCGGTCGCCACCCGACTGCAGCAGCGTTTCCTGGCATTGGCTGAGATCGCGGAACCGGACGCTACGGATGCCATCTATGATATTGCCGGCCCGGCGCTCGACTGGCTGAACGAAGAGCAGACAAAAGAAGCCGCCGAAGCGGACTTCGTCAGCGGGAAAGCTCAGATTGAATCCGCTCTGGATCGCGAAACGACGATCGAAGAGCTGGAACGTCTGTACGCGATGACCGTTCGCCACGGGCATTCACTGCCCACACTGCTGGAGAATCGTCTTGCGGACCGCATTGAATCGCTGAAGTCGGCCGCGTCACGAAAGCGAATGCTGCAGCTGGCGTCGATTGTTTCCGTCTGTCTTGCCGGCACGGTCGCCGTCGTCTTTCTGGTTCAGCTGGTGACGTTCCAAAGAGCAGTCGCAGGGCATGCCGACCAGGCGACTCAGATGCTGACGACGGCGAAGTCCACAGGCGACCTGCAGCCGCTGGATGATTACTTCGCCGCCATCACGGCCGAAGATCCCCGCTATATGGAACAGCCGGAACTGCTGGGCCTGAAGGAACAGCTGGAAGCATTGCGCAGCAGTGAATCCGGACGTCACTCGCAGCTGGATCAGCTGATCGGCAATGCTCTGAACCTGATCTCCGACCCTGTTCGCTGGGAGAATCTTTCGCCTGCAGAAACTCTGCTGAAGGATGCTCAGTCGCTGGCTCGCAATGAAGCTGAAGAAGCGCGGATTCTGCACACTCAGGGCCAGGTGCAGCAGGCCAGACTTTCTCTGCAGCGAAAGGTCGATGAAGCGTTTGAAACTGACCAGGCTCTGCTGGTCGAACAGATCGACACGCTTCCGAAGGACAGTCTGACCGGCTATCCCGAAGTGCTGAAGCAGCTGGCCGAAATGGAGACTCGCAGCCACGTTTCCGCAGAACTGAAGACTGCACTGGCCCCGCTGAAGGCGCGTGTTTCTCAGCAGCAGGTGATGGTGGACGCCAATATGAAAATGGCAGCCAGTCTGCAGAAGATTACTCAGGCGGTCGGTCTGCCCGTGAAATATCGTCAGCAGCTGCTGGAATTCACGCAGAATCATCCAGGGTCCAAACGTTCAGAAGACATGCTGGCTGTGATCGCTTCCGATCTGCCGATCTGGGAAGGCATTGGTCGCTGGAATTCGCTGCGCCGTCGGTTTCAGGCGGCTTCTGTCCAAACCATCTCACCTCAGGACGCCGCCTCTTTGATCGCTGACTATGATCAGTTTCAGAAGACGTCCGGCCCATACCCCGGCCCCACGGGCGTCGACGACCGGGTTATGGCTCTGACTGCCATCGCAGCCCGCGGCGGCGACGAAGACAGTGACAGCAGCAGCGAGCAGATTGAACGCATGTTTGCACCGCGAACGGTGTCGGATGCGTGGCTGGTGGAAACCGCGGACGGTGATCGCTACTACGCCACTCGAGCTCCCCAGGTGGAAGGTTCCAGCGTTCGATTCAGTTTCTACACCACGACCACCGGAACTCAGACTGATACGAAAGTGCTGGCACTGGGCAAGGTTCCCTTTGCGCCTCAGCGAACCGAAGAACAGTGGAAGTCGCCTCAGATGCAGCTCACTGAACGACTGAAAAACGAGCTCTTGAAGCGCGTCTCCCAAAACTTTGAAGACGGAATTCTGTTCGGAGCGGATGTTGTGCTGAAGGACGGAGCGGTCGACTCGATTCTGAAGATTCAGCTGTTGGAGCGACTGCTGAGAATCGGAGCGGACGGAAGCGTCTTTGTGCGGCGAAACATTGAACCATCGCTGGAAAAGATTGCCGAGACCGGCGTCTCAAAACTCACCAACTGGGCCGTTCCGGGAGATACTCGTGCGAAGGATGAACGTCGCAAGGCGGATCAGTTTTTTCAGCAGCACGGGCCAGCGATACTTGCAGGTCTGCAGATGGCTGTTGAGCAAACGGCCCAGCCGGGTTTCGGTGCCATCGGGCCGGAAATGGAAGGCGTTGGCTGGCTGCATCGCAACCTGGACGGTCAGTGGGTGGTGGCACTGCGAACGGAACTGAACGTTCGAAAACCGACGACTCTGCTGGCCGTCGGCCGACTTGGAGCGGATGACGCCGCCAGGTTCTACCCGGTCGCCACCGCCGAACACAGCACGATCGGCTCACTCCCGGCAGACCTGGCAACGGACGGAAAAGAAGGACACCCCGTTTATCTGTCTGTTGAACAATAAGCAGCGATCAACGTCAAATGTGCGGCATTGGCTCTGTTTGCCTTTTTTGTGAGCTCTCAGGCACTGGCCAGGGAGTTGGCACACCTATGTCCGTGCAAGTGGCCACGCCCGGTAATAAGAACTGCCGTCGCCGCTCGAATGCCGCCTTATGAACCGGAACGCTTTGACGGAGGCGGCAGCAGGAATCCCACAACGGCTGCGTAATGAATGCTGCCCACGATCAGGCGAACCAGCAGCAGGCCAAACATGACAGTTCCCAGGAAGCTGAGAAACGTCAACAGGGCCGGCTCCTGCGTCTCCGAAGCCAGAATCGTTGAGATCAGGGACCCGACGAATGCAATGGAACAGGCAATGGAGCTGTGAACGGAACTCATGGTGATCACCTTTTTTGCAGGGGTTATGGACCGAATCGGCCCCGATCTCTGCTCATGCTACTCGGCCGAGGTGCAGATCTCACGTGACCTTCCGTATTCGTCGCCTCCTGAATTCTCCTGGCGGGTGCAGCGGGTTATCATCGTTGCCCGCTTCGTTCGGCCGCAGCCGGTTCCGGAACGAAGCCCATCTGACCTGTGACTGCTGATTCTCGGAGAACACGAATGATGAAAGCCGTGCTGCATCTGTTGCTGCCGTTGCTCCTGTGCTGCTGTGCGAATGCCGACAACGCCAAACCGAACATTCTGTTTATTGCCATCGATGACCAGAACGACTGGATCGGCTGTCTGAACGGACATCCTCAGATTCAGACACCTAACATTGATGCTCTGGCGGCGCAGGGAACTCTGTTTCTGAATGCACACTGCCAGTCACCGCTGTGCAACCCTTCCCGCACCAGTCTGATGACCGGACGAAGACCATCATCCACCGGAGTCTACGGGCTGGCTCCGTGGTTTCGGGACGTGGATGAACTAAAGGACATCGTCAGCCTGCCGCGTCATCTTCGCCAGCATGGTTATCGAGCTCTGACGGGCGGAAAGATCTACCATGGAGGCTACGGTCGACGGCCAAAAAAGGATGACGAATTTGATGAGCTGGGGCCGGCATCATCGGTCGGAGTCCGGCCGCCTCAGAAGCTTGTGGAAACACCCGCCAAACATCCGCTGGTCGACTGGGGCGTGTTTCCTCATCGCGACGAAGACAAGGGCGACTGGCAGGTGGCGTCATGGGCCGTCGATGAACTGAAGAGGGAACAGCAGCAGCCGTTTTTCCTGTCAGCGGGTTTCTTTCTGCCTCACGTTCCGTGCTATGCTACTCAGAAATGGTTCGACCTGTATCCGGAAGACAGCCTGCAGTTGCCGCCGTTTCTGGAACATGATCGCAGCGACACACCTCGCTTCAGCTGGTACCTGCACTGGAAGCTTCCTGAACCTCGACACCGCTTTCTGGTTGAAGCCAATCAGTGGAAGAATCTGGTCAGGTCGTATCTCGCCTGCACCAGTTTTGTTGACAGTCAGATCGGCCGCATCATGGAAGCTCTGAAGGCCAGTCCGTACGCTGACAATACGATCATCGTGCTGTGGTCAGACCACGGGTGGCATCTGGGCGAAAAGGAAATCACCGGCAAGAATACTCTGTGGGACCGATCAACCCGAGTTCCGCTGATCTTTGCCGGTCCGGGAGTGGCATCAGGAGGACGCTGCGAACAGCCCGCCGAACTGCTGGACATTTTCCCCACGCTCAACGACCTCTGCGGTCTGCCTCAGCCTGAAGGTCTGGAGGGACACAGCCTGCTGCCTCAGCTGAAAGATGCGTCCGCCGAACGCGAATGGCCCGCCATCACGACTCATAATCACGATAACCACGGCATCCGCTCAAAGCACTGGCGTTACATTCACTATGCCGACGGCAGCGAAGAACTGTACGACATGAAAGCTGATCCCAACGAATGGCACAACGTCGCGGGCGATGAACAGCACTCCGCCGTTCTGAAACAGCACCGCCGATGGATCCCGAAAAGTCGTCAGCCTGTTCCTGGCAGCGCTCACCGCATTCTGCTTTACCGAGCTGACGGAAGCGTGAACTGGGAAGGAGAAGAAGTCCACCCCGACGACCCCATCCCGGAACTGGACTGATCCGTCCCGGGCTGAACGCAAACGCAGCGGCTGCGTTCTTTCACCGCTTCGCGGCAGACACTGCTGAGTTTGAAATCGCGATCTTTCTTCCTTCAGGAATGAGGAATTAAGGCTCTTCACGGCCTTGTGCAGTGCCCACACTCCATTCGACCCGAGGATCGGAAATGCGACAGCGTCGCTCAGGAATGATGTTCGCGCAGTGCGCGCATCTGTTCCAGTATCGAACCAGGAACCCTGAGCCGGGACTTGTCGATGAGTGCTTCAGGAAAGTAAGCTCCGGGAAAATCGGCTTCACAAAAACACGGGTAGATGCATGGCGCTGTACGAAATTGAAACGGAATCCCACATTATGGTGGGCTGGGCGTCGAGCACTGAGCAGGCCGAACATATTGCTCAGCAGCATTACCCCGAAGAGCGAATTCTGCGAATTACTAAACGGCCACGGGACCTGTGGGTGATCAGCAAACGTCTGCTGGGCCTGAAAGGCGGGACGGAACCGTGCGACGTCGCTCGCGACTGCCTGGCTCGGGCTTCCGGCGACAAGCTGCACGCCATTCGCCTGTACATGCTGGATACCGGTGCCGACCTGCATGAAGCTCAGCGAGCCATCGAAACCAATATGGCGATGGGCTGGTAGAGATTTCCGATTTCGGCGAGGCTGGCGTTCGGTCTTCAACAAGGCCGACAGCTCAGTATGCCCAGCCGGCCTGCAGCAGGACGCCGGGATCGAGTGACTGGTCGCTGCCGGTGTTCTGGTATTCAATGGAGCGAGCGAAGGCGATCCCGGTTTCGGCGAACCAGCCTCCACCACCCTCGACAATCTGCTGAACTCCGATCATACAGCGAAGGTCACGAGTTGACAGCAGGTCGGTCTGGCCGGACTGCCGAGTGACTGCCCAGGTATTGCCTCCGAATCCGGCAGACAGATACGACCATGTTTCACTGGCGGAACCATCTTTGGCGATGCGCCATGACAGTCGGGATTCGGGAAACTTCAGGTCCATCCGAAATCGGCTGTGTGGAGTCCATGTGAGTCCGGCGATGGGCAGCACACCGATGTCGGCTCGCCCCAGGTAAATGGCACCCAGCGACATGGTCAGGGTTTCAGGTCGACAGTCCCACATCAGCATGGCCACGCCGAACAGCCGCAGAGCGTCATCGCTGGTGGTGAAGTCGCTGCGAATGGCCGGCTGAAAGATTCCGATGAACGACAGCCGCGGATTGAAGACCTTCTGATAGAACAGTTCGACGCCGGTGTCATAGACGTTCTCGGGAAGGTCGAAACCTGACGGAGCCTGAAACCGGTCAGCTCGAAATGACGGTGTGATGGCAAACACATCGTCGGGGTTGCTGAGAGGCACAGCGAAGGTCATCGATGCTTTCAGAAATCCCTGACTGACTCCTCCCGAACCGAATGCCTGCAGCCATCCACCGGAGAATGCGATTTTTTGAATCGCCTGGTTCTTGTATCTGCGGACAGGAACTTCGGCGATGCATTGAGTCTGCACGCCGGAACCCGGACCTACGTCCGGACCGGCGAAGGCCGGATGGTCAGGTTCGTCAAAGATGTCCAGCGGATCAGCCGGTTCCCGACGGATGTCGGCCGGATCCGGTGCGATGTCGGAATGCCCGCTGCCGAGCTCCCGTGGTTCGCCTTCGGTGCCCTGGCCCTGGGGCTGAGGTGTCAGAATGCTGTCTGCAGCGAATTCACCAGCGCCGGTGTCACGCAGAATCAGCGGTTCAGCCAGATCGAAGCCATCAAGGACCTCACCGTCGGTCTGCAGAATCAGCGGGACAGCGCGTTCCGCTGCGGCACTGTGTGTGAACACCAGCGTAAGCAGCAGAATGGGGAAGCAGATCCTCACCCTCTGACCGAATGTCTTCGCCGGCGGCCCGCCAGGCAGATGAAGGTTCATCGTCACGTGAGCGTGTTCCACTCGGAAATGGTCACTGAACGCAATCCGGAGTTTATGCCGGCGGAGTATCAATTCGATCGGCCACGACCGGCCAATCCATCAACGCCGTCAGAACAGATTTTCGTTTTCTGCCTAAACCGGCGATTCCTGCCGGATGCCTCGAGCCTGCGGCGATGTGCGAAGACACCGCCCGTTACGGTTGCGGCGTTCTGCGAGTGACAGGTTGCGATGCCGAAAGCGTTTCGGGTGCTCTCGGCTGATTCGCTTCAAAAGCGCAGCAGGGTTCAGCACAATTCTGTTCGAATGGTATCGGAAGTTCCTGTCAGAGAGCGAGGTCGGGGAATGAGCATTCCAGTGCTGGTTCAGGTGCACGATGAAGTTCGCAGACTGGCGATTGCCGGAAGCAATCTGGCGATCGGTGACTTCCGTCTGAAGAAACTGATTGCCCCGCTGGAACAGTCCGGTCAGAAGGCACCCGTGTTCGCTCGCATTGCCGCGGCCGTGCAGTCGCTGGTGGAAGCCACGGAACAGACTTCGGCTCAGGCACTGCTGGAACTCAGTACGCTGGTCAATGCCGTCCTGTACACTCAGGGAGAAACCGGCATCAGCGGAAAGCTGCAGCCGATTCAGACTGCGGAACTCGATCTGCCCACATCCGGAACCAGTGCTCGAGTTCTCAAGCCGCTGATTGAAGCGCTGACGTCCACGGGTTCCGGACGTTTCGAAATTGTGCGGGATGCGTTTCAGCGCGGAGCCTTCCGGGATATTCGTCTGGTTAATCCGGCACTGAAGGCTCTGGGCGACAACTACGGCGAATTGGCTGATCTGGTGGCCGACGAAATTCTGCCCGCATTCGGCAGATCAATCTATCCCGAACTGAAATCGGCCTTTGATCAGAAGGGCAAAGGAGCTGATGTTCGGCGGCTGCGACTGCTGCATCAGCTGGATCCGGAAGCCACGCTGCCTCTTGTTCGGGACGCTCTGGAAAACGGTTCGAAGGAAGTCCGCGTCGCAGCGATTTCGTGCCTGAACCATTCGATGGAAGAACTGCCTTTGGTTCTGGAACAGGCAAAATCAAAGAATAAGGAAGTGCGGTCCGCAGCGCTGCAGGCGATGGCGGCATTTCCGGCGGACGATGTTGTGGACGTCCTGATCTCGGCGCTGAGTGGGAAGGACCTGGACATCGCGGTTGGGCCGGCCAGTCAGAATACGTCTCCGCGGCTGCTGCAGTTTGTTCTGGACCACGCGCGGCAACAGCGGGACGCCATTCTCGGCACGACAGAGAAGAATCGAGGCAAAGGAAAGCTGGCCGCGTTTCGCAGTTTTCTGGGCTGCTTCATCGGGCGAGACGATCGAGCGTCGGTTGATTTTCTGATCGAAACATTCGGACTGCGAGAAGAGCTGGCGAAGGCTCGCGATACAGACTGCGGCGGTGAAGATCTGAATCGGCTGGTCGCTCTGCTGCTGGTGGCCAGTGATGCGAAGTCGGCTCTGCAAACGCTGACGGATGTCTATCAGGAACTGGACGCTTCGCTGCTGACTTATGCATTTGCTGCCGCTGCGAAAACGTGTTCGTCAGATCGTTTATATGCGATGTTTTCACCCTTTCTTCTGGCTGAAGGTGCGAAGGGAAAACGCAAACGCAACGACCCGGTGGAAGACAAACGCGAAGCTGTTCGCTGGTCGCTGCTGCAGGCCGCTCAGGAAAATCCGGACGATTCGTATCGCTATCTCCGCCGGCGGCACCGACTGCAGACGTTTCTTGTGGAAGAACTGGAAATGGGAGACGTGATTCGCAGCGTGCAGCTGTCGCCGAAGTGGCTGGATGCGGCGGTGCAGTCAGAAAGCTCGGAACTGATTCATCTGCTGGCGGCTTCCGGACACAAACCGGTCCTGGCATGGCTGTCTGCCACGCTGAATCGTCTGCTGCAGCAGCGCGATGTGCACTGGGAAGTCGCTCAGGTGCTGCAGACAATGAATCGTATTCAGCATCCGGACATCGTGCCTGGTTACATGAAGACGGTCGAAAGATTTCTGCTGAAAAAGACGAACTCACATTACTACGTCTATTGGCTGGGACGATTGATTCCGGACCTGCCCGCTGCTGCTTTGCCTCCGCTGGAAGCTCTGATTCCAAAGCTTTCCGATCGAGCGGCGGATCTGATCGTCGGGTACGTCGCCGAACTGAAACGAAAGCACGGAGCTCTTGAAACCAGCTGATTCAGATGCCAAACCACAGATTCCCGGCGACAGTGCCTGGATGATCAAATGCGGAGGCAGCCTGCTGCAGCTGCCCGACGTTGCTTCTCGTCTGCAGAGCCTGCTGCTGCGTTTTCATTTGCGGCCGGCAGTGGTGCTGGTGGGAGGCGGTGAGTGTGCAGATCTGGTCCGCCGCTGGGATCAGAGATTTTCTCTTTCAGTTCAGTCGGCTCATGACCTGGCCATCACAGCGATGTCATTGAATGCCGGACTCTTGTGTGCTCTGCAGCCGCAGTTTCAGCTCGTGCATTCATGTTCGGAATCCGCCTCGCATTCGTCGGACGTGATTTCGGTCCTGGAACCCGTTTCCGCAATTCGGCGTGCCGAACCGATTGCCGGAAAACTTCCCTGCGGCTGGGATATCACCAGCGATTCCATCGCCGCCTGGCTGGCAAGGGCGCACGGATTTTCGAAGGTACTGCTGCTGAAATCCGTGGACCTGCCGGACCAGGAACCGACCGAGCAACCGTCAATGAAATCGCGTCTGCAGAGGTTGGCGGATCAACAGCTGACCGACCAGCAGTTTCCCCGGATCGTTGGCAGCGAACAGCAGGTCTGGTGGAGCAACCTCGCAGCGGATTCTCCAACCATCACACCGGTCCTCCCAACCCTTCCGCCGCGATGAATTTTCCTTTTGAGCAGCGCTGGTCTTCACGGTGTTGTGCAGTGCAGCCTCGCGCTGGTTGCGGTACTTCGTTCAGGAGATTGACTGCCAACGCCACACTGATTGTTCACCAGCCGGATGAACCATTCGGTTCAATGACGGTTTGATCGCATGTGTCCTGCGCTGAAAGTTCGGCATTCAATGCCAGCGGTTCCGCTTTTCTGATTCTCAGCTGTACATCAGGAGCATGTAAACCGGTCAATGCTGCCGATTGCCTTCAATTCTTCGAGCAGATTTCGGGGTTTTGAGTGAAAACGATCGCAATGATTCAAGAACGGCGATCGGATTCTCATCTTTTACGAAGAAACCGTGTTGACACAAAAAGTCGATTGCCATTATCACTCGGCCTCTCAAGTCGAACTCACTCACGAGTTCAAACGTTTCCTCTCTCATCTCCCCATCGTTCCCTGTCGGGGAATCGGCTGAAACGGACGACCTTCCTCTCTGTGGGTCAGAATGAAATCGGTCTTCATGGACGAAGACCGACCAGTTCAATCCGGTTCACCTCTCAAGTCCTGCCTCTCTTCCTTTCGACCTGCTAGTTGAGGACATCATGAACGAGTACCCCTCTGGCGCTCATCATGAGCCGCACATTCTGCGATTTCCAGGTGGTCCTTCACCTGTGACTCAAAATGTGGCTCCTGACCAAACCGCTCAAACAACCCAGCCCGAGACATCTGTTGCTTCACAGGCTGTCCTTGTCTTTTCGCCGCGTCCGGGAGCTCGACAGCTGCTGGCCGACGACGTTCGCAAACGCGGAATGACGGTTTGCGAAACTGACAGCCCGGATGCCATGCTGTTTCATCTGAGCCGTCAGGAATTTCGCATCTGCATCATTGACGACGCTGATCAGGTGTCGCGACTGCAGGAAGTGAACGCCGCCATCCGCAATCACAGCAAAGCCGCTCAGGTGCTGTGCATTGTTTCTGAAGATTCCCGCTGGGGCCGTGAAACGGTTCCCACCTTCGAATGCGAAGTCATTGAACGCCCCTTCAGTGCCACTCGCTTCGGAGCTGCTCTGCTGACTGCTCTGCAGAAGAGCGAACTGATTCGTGAAAACGAAAAGCTGAAGCGACAGCTGCTGAATCGCAACCTGATGGATCTGGTGGGCAGTACCCCGGCCATGCAGGCTCTGCGGGAAAGTATTCGAATTGCTGCCGACGATGATCGCACGGTTCTGGTGCGAGGTGAATCCGGCAGCGGGACGACTCTGATTGCTCAGGGTCTGCATCGCTGCAGTCGTCGAGCTGAAAAGCCGTTTCTGCGGATCGACTGCAGTCTGCATTCCGTGGAAACTCTGGAACACCAGCTTTTCGGAGATGAAACTCCCGATGGTTTCCCTGGCTATCTGAAGATGGCCGAAGGCGGATCCATTCTGCTGGACAATGTGGAAAGCGTGGCTCTGCCGTTCCAGAAACGTCTGGCTCAGCTGCTTGAGCGTCGAGCCACTTCGCTGCTGAACGGAACCCGGGATGCTCCGAATATCCGCTTTATCGCCGCCACTCATTCCGATCTAAACAGACTGGCCATGGAAGGTCGGTTCCGTGACGATCTGCTGCAGCACCTGAGTGGAATCACGCTGCAGTCTCCGCCGCTGCGAGTTCGTCAGAATGACATTCCGCTGCTGGTGGAACATTTCATCAGTGAAATTTCGCTCAAGGAAGGGCGACCTCCGCGTGAGGTGAGCAGGGATGCTCTTCATCTTCTGGAAAGCCATCCATGGCCAGGCAATGTTCGCGAACTGCAGAACATTATTGAACGAGCCTGCACCATCGAAGTGGGTGGCACCATTTCAGCCGAATGCATCAAGGCATGGCTGCAGAATGATGATCCGGAAGAAGCCGGCGTGGAATCTGTGGGCATGACGCTCAGAGAAATGGAACGCAAGCTCATCGAAAGCACTTTCGCACGCTGCAACGGCAACCGCGAACGCACGGCTCAGATCCTGAAAATCGGCCTGCGAACTCTGTCCGGAAAACTCAGAGAATACGGCTACCCGCCTCGTGGGGGTCCGGGTTCCAACCTGAAGCTGCACATTCCAGCGGCCGGTGGCGCCATGGAAGAACGTCGAGCAGCCTGATTCGTGCGACGCACCGCACACTGAATTCAGAAGGGCGAGTTTTCGAAAGGAAACTCGCCCTTTCTGCGTTTCGGGCCTTTCCTTAAACTGGTCCGTTGTCACGGACGGACTTCTGAGCGTGCTGCAGGCAATGACCCTGCCCGCTCTTCAATCGGCAGCTGCGCTGGCATGTTTCAATCACTCATCAGCAGAATCAGGGCGTTCCTGACAGCCGTTGCCCTGCTGTTGCTGGCCATTGCCGTCACGGAAGTCATTCTGCAGGTGCAGAATTCCGAACTTGCGCCTCCCGTGTCAACACAGACCGACCCGAACCTGCAGTCGCTGCTGGCTCCTTCAGCGACCGTCCACCACGAACTTCGCCGACTGCATCAGCAGCAGTTCCACACGGCGATGATCACAACCAACAGCCTTGGTCTGCGAGGTGCGGAACCGGAGATTCCCAGGCCACCGGGAACGCTTCGCATTCTGCTGCTGGGAGACGAAACCGTTCTGAATCCGGAACTGCCGGATGAATTCTGCATCTCCGTTCGGCTGGAACAGTTTCTCAGGAAAGCCGGGAGTGATCGAATTGAAGTGATCAATGCAGGAGTTCCCGGGTATTGTCCGCTGCTGTCGTGGCTGCAGTACCGGCATCAGCTGCGGCAGTTGCAGCCGGATGTGGTTCTGCTGCATTTTGATCCTTCGGATGTCACTGATGACAGTTATTATCGAAGGACTCTGACGGACAGCGGAAACGGACAGATCTGTGTCCATCCGCGACTGGCTCACACCGATTCCGGAAAATCGTCCGTCATTCATCTGCTGCAGAAGTCGGCCATCAGCCGGCTGCTGCAGCGCGAACTGAACCTGACCGGTGACGAATCATCGGGAATGAAGCCGTCCGTTCGATATGAATGGACGACGGCCGTTCGAACAGATCTCAGACTGCGAATTCAACACGCCATGCTGCCCGTGCAGCGGTTTGCCGAGGCGGCTCAGCAGGACGGCTTTCGTCTGGTCGTCAGTACCACGCCCACGGCATGGCAGGTCGCTCGATCAGAGTTCTTTCCGCGTCTGGCATCCGAAATTCGTCTGGATTCCGCATGGCCGGTGACAACGGACGATTCGTTCCGCATTCTGGATGCCGTCTGTCAGCGTTCTCTGATTCCGTTCTGTAATCCGACGGCAGCGTTCCGGGAATTCAGTCAGCCGGAAAAGCTGTTTGCGGCAGAAAGCTGCCAGCTGTCGGCTTACGGAGCGGCCCTGTACGCTCGCGAGCTGGCTCGAACACTGCTGACAGATCCGCAGATCGCGGCATTGTTGAATTCCGCTTCAGAAGTTTCGGCTGCAGACGAGGTCCGAATTCGCTGAATGAACACTGCCGGTTACGCAGCACGATGAGGTTCGTGATGTCCGGCGAATGAAACAGCGAAAGGTGGCTGGGTTCGTGTGCCGCAGCCACCTTTCGGGGGAAGTCTTCTGAAAATTGATGTGTTACCGCGTCAGAAGACTTCCGGTATCCGATTCCGCAGTGCGGTATGCTTCGCGGTCGGTGAGTTGCAGCTGCAGAGCCTGACGTCGTCCGGCTCGGAACACTTCGACATTGATGGGTTTGCCGATCTCGGCAAGGCTGACCAGATTAATCAGGTGGTTCTCGTCAGTGACGGGAACTCCGTTGAAGGCGACGATAATGTCGTCCGGTCGCACTCCTGCCAGAGCTGCCGGCGTCGGCTGGCGGCTGCTGTAGACCTTCACGACGCGAGCTCCATACAGGCGATCCAGCCCCAGTCGGCGAGCGGCTGCGACGTCGAAGCTGTTGTCCAGTTCAACTCCCAGATAGGCTCGGCGAACCCGACCGTATGCCACCAGCTGTTCGAAGACGTGTCGAGCCAGGTTGCTGGGAATACTAAAGCCGATGCCTTCGTTGCCTCCACTGTTGGAGGCGATTGCCGTATTGATGCCGATCACCCGACCGAACATGTCAATCAGCGGCCCGCCGCTGTTGCCGGGATTGATGGCCGCGTCGGTCTGAATGAAATCCTGGTTGGTGACGGATCGGTCATCGGTCAGAGTCAGATCGCGGCGGCCTTTGGCACTGACAATGCCCATCGTGACGGACTGGCTGAGTCCGAAGGGGCTGCCCACGGCGAGTACAAAATGCCCGATACTGACCTGGTCGCTGTCGCCCCATGTTCCGGTCGAAGCGGCGAAGTCCGTCACCTGCAGCACGGCAAGATCGGTTTCCAGGTCACGATAGATTCGGATGGGATTCATTTCCCGGCCGTCGTTGGTCTTCAGTTCGATGGTGCTCAGTTCAGCTCCGCGAACAACATGATTGTTGGTCACGATGAACAGTCCTTTCACGGTACTGCTGCGAACAAAAACACCGGACCCCGTTTCTTCAACCCGCCGCCCGTCGCTTTCGCGCCGAGTCGCCTGAATGTGAACGGCGGCCGGCATGGCGGTGGCTGAAATCCTGGAAATATGCAAACCACTCTGAACGAGCGGCTCGGAGGCGGCGTAAGCGGAATTCGCTTCCGGGTAGGTCGCGACGGCCGGTTGAGTCAGCCTCAGTGAACTGAGGTGACCGCCGAGGGCCAGGCCAAGAGACAGCATGCCGGTGCCGAACAAGAATGTGTTAGATCGTCGCGCCATCAACGTACTCTCCGTTTTCAAGAGTGGACATCCTGAGGCGCGGCTCCGTCCGCTGAAGGGGCCAGGTCATTCGCTGAAGAGTTTCAGCATCAGAAAGGTTCCCGCGTCCTGCGGGAATTAAGTTCGGTGAGAGCAGCGGCAGATTCTGCCACTGTTCGGAAATGTCATCGAACCATCGCCGGCGACTTGTGGAATCTGTTTCCGGCAAATTGTGCCGACAGCCGCAGACAGCGTCCGATTCTGCCGAACGACCGTCACTCTCGTGCGTTTCTGCGGGAATCTGTAGCGATGTTGCCGATTGTGGTGGCGGCGGCCTGATCAGGCGTGCTCATCCATCGTGTATACTGTGTGTCATGCGAAAACTGATGCAGATCCCGATGCTGATTCTCGCCATGCTGGCTGCCGGAGCGATCGGGCTGCACCTGCTGACGGGGCAATCGCTGCTGCACTGCTTCTATCTGGCGTTTGTGCTGCTTTCGACAGTGGGCTGTCAGGAGCCGGCTCCGCTGACACCGGGCACGATGATTTTCGTCATCGCATACCTCGCCTGCGGTCTGGGAGTTTTCGCCTACAGTGCTTTTCAGTTTGGTCAGATCCTTGTGAACGCCGACCTGCGCACGGTTCTGGAGCGACGACGAATGGAACAGAAAATCAGCCGAATGTCCGGACACTTCATTATCTGCGGGTTCGGAAGAATGGGGCAGGAACTGTCCGCTCATCTGCACAAGCGTGGTCAGAAGTTTGTGATCATCGATGAGGATGACGAACTGTTCACCGCCGAAATGCGTCAGGCCGGCTGGCTGTTTCTGAGCGGCGACGCAACTCAGGACGACGTGCTGATTCGTGCCGGAGTTCGGCAGGCTCGAGCTCTCACATCCGTACTGCCGACAGATGCCGACAACCTGTACGTCGTTCTGTCCGCTCGACTGCTGTCATCCGGACTGCAGATTGTCGCCCGAGCCGGTGACGACCGGGCTTCTCAGAAGATGATGCAGGCCGGTGCGACGCGAGTCATCAATCCACTGTCTTCCGGGGCCATCCGAATGGCTCGGTTCATGCTCTCACCCAGCATTGAAAACTTTGTCGAGGTTGCGGAAAGCCAGGGAGTCGACTGGGAGATTGCCGAAGTTCTGGTCCCGGAAGGATCCGACATCGCCGGTCGTCGGCTGAAGGAGACCAACCTGCGGAAGTCGGGAATCATGCTGCTGGGAGTCAGCCGGGCATCGGGAGAAAAGTTCTTCCCGCCCCCCGGCGACCTCAGCATTCTGGCTGGAGACAACCTGTTCGCCTTCGGAAACTCAGAAGACCTTCGCCGCCTCGCAGAAACCATGCAGCCCCGCCCCAAACCCGCGTGAGAGGCGTGGACTGTCTCGCAGCCTCAGGCCGATGGGCTGATCTATTCGACACGGAAAGTGAATGCACGCGACCACCGGTCGGTGACCGTGTCATCTCCGTGAACCGCCTTGATCCAGACACGATAGCTACCGGCGGCAAGACCGGAATCACCTGTGAACCGCGAATCTGTGAGAAAGTCTTCCCGAATGACGGGAACAGCCACTGAGTCTGCAGCAAGATACAGGATGTAACGCACGGCTCCGCTGACAGGGCTCCAGACGATTGTGGGAAGACGCTCCGTCGATACAGTGACGCTCTGAACAACTGCAATCCCGTCGGCTCTGGTTTCGTGCCGCTGGCTCCAGACCGTCCGCCGACCACGACCGTCCGCAGCTCTGATCCACCAATAGACCGGCCCGGGGCCCGGGTTTTCAGTCAGAGAGAACTCTGCGTCGGGCAGTCCTGCGAATACGAGATCCTTCGTCAAGGTTCGGACAAAGAGTTCATAGGTGGCGTCAGGGACGGGGTCCCATGAGAAGTTCAGCTGACCATTGCTGGAAACGGCAGCGTCCCTGAGTGACACCCGGACGTGAAAGTCGACTGCCTGAGACCACCCGCTCTGATTTCCTTCCGCATCTTTGGTCCGAACCCAAAAGCGGTATCGCCCGGCTGTCAGCGGCTGTTCGGGTGTCCATGACGAGCCCTCAACTTGGTCACTGTATCCGACGCGTGCAGTGTTGATGTCCACACGCGAAAGCCAGACCTCAGCCGAAACAGCCTGACTTTCAGCGTTCCACGTCATTCGCGGCTGAGCCCCGGCAACTGTGTGCTCAGAGGTCACAACCACCGGAGCTGACGGGAAATAACGAACGTGATAGGTTTCATTCCAGGTGGGTGGAGTATCAAGGGCAGCTGTCCCGTCCGCATCCACGACATCGTTTGGATTTGCCAACCGAATTCCGACCGTACCGTTGAAGGTGGACAGATTGCCTCCGGCAACGGTTATTCTCCAGACCGTCCCGTCGGAATCTGTCGGCATTGAAACATCGGTGATCTGTGCTGTTGTCTTCCCGTCGACGTGAAATGTGGAACTGTTCAGGCCCGAGACGGGTTCAGAAAAATTCACACGAAACGTCAGTTCCTGCGGTGTCGTCACAAGCTCGGCGCCCTGCTCGCGAGATACTCCGGTCACACGGGGTGCGCCAAGGTTCAGAGTGAACACTTCCCGACCGTGCAGGTCGTCGGTCGCGACAAACACCAGCGTATCTCCGGTGAGGTGAATGTCCTCAGGGTCCGAACTTCCGGTGCCAGGAAAAACGTCAGCCAGCAGCTTCGTTCCTGCGGTTGTTCCGTCGCTGATCCACAACTCGACTCCGTGAATCGGGTCATGGGCACGGAATACGAGTCTGTCTCCGGCCGGAGCGAGCGAGTCGACAGACCACAACACGTCACCCAGGCCCAGTCGGTTGAGCTCATGAGTGTCAAAGTCGAAACACCAGACATCATCGGGTGTGGAGTTAACACCAGCGGAGAACGTTCTGTAGCCCTTGAAGAACATTCGCGTGTCCGCCACGACGACATCCGAGATGGACCAGAACGTGGAATCCGGAAAGCCGGGAATTGGCCGTGTTCCGGCTTCTGTTCCATCCGTGATCACCAACTGCGCGGTTTCGTCGGAACGCGGGTTCAGGTGGACGATGAGACTGTCGCCAAATGGAATCAACGGAGCAAAAGTGTCAATCTGTCTCAACAGAGGCCCTCCGAGGGGCATCGTTCCTTCCTCTGTCCCGTCACTCTTCCAGAGTGTTCCTTTCAGCGGCCACAGTTCCGATTCATGAACCGACCAGTATGCATAACTTCCCGTGGATGCTGCCTGTAATATTGTTCCAGGCAATTCTTTAAGAGAGCGGTAGACGGCCGGACTGACAGACTCATCAAGCCACCAGACCTCGTTCATGAAGTTTCCGTCAATGACCAGCATCCGCCCGCCGGCATCAATCGCCGGTCCCTGTAAGAAACGGGATTCCCCGACCAATTCCGGCTGTTCCGATGAAGAACGAACCTTCCAAAGCCCCTCACCGGTTCGGAAGTACAAACCATCACTGCGACTCATGATGGGTGACACAAATGTCGATGTCTCCGCAATTTCAAACACATGACTCCTGGCAGCGCCGGAGAGGTGATAAGTAATGCCTCGGACACTGTCGTCGCGCCACAGGATATAAAATACGTCCGGTTCGGCGACTGACGGGAAGATCGTGGCGTCGATGTTCCCTGTTGACGTGACGAGGTCACGAATCATCCTGGTGCCTTCGCGGGTACCGTCACTGCACCACAGTTCTGTTCCGTGGATTCCATCGTCGAAAGCGAAAACAGCACATGTGTCGGTAAATTCGAAGTTCTGCAGGTCGCTCAGCGGCATCGATCCGGAAAGCAGGGAGGTGAAGCTTCCCGTGTCTTCGTCGTAGACACTCAGCGAATCGTCTTCGCCGAAATAGATCTGAGATCCATTCGATCTGACCGTGGTCGTACGAACCGGTCTGCGCAGGCTTTCTGTTCCTTCGACCGTTCCGTCCGTCTTCCAGAGGTTGATCACCCTGAGACTCCCGGACGTTGACGTTGTATACGCGGGGAAGTACAGCTGCCCATCAGCTGAGAGCAACGTGCTCCTGAAAAGAGTATAGTCGCCCAGCGCTGGCGAACTGAATCGCGACGTGTGTTGCGGGTCTCCGTCGCTTGTCCAGAGACCATAAGTCACTCGGCCGTCTGCGTCGTATTCTTTGACCGTGAACCAGGCAAGATCGTTAAGAATCTGAAAAGAACTGGTTGTCGAAATCTTCCATGAAGCCGAGTCGGCCGCCACGACGACGGTGTTTCCAGGAGTGCCGTCTGACCACCAGATTGTTGCGTCGCCATTCGATCCTCTGCTGACAAAAAACAGTCCATCTCCAACAGGGGCAATCTTCTCAATCCTCGCAATTCGCTCCTCAGCTTCGAACAGCAGGCGAGTGCCATCGCTTGTCCCATCTGTCACCCAGATCTGAGGACCGGCGGAGATGTATGCGTCAGCGCCCTGCAGAACAACGTCGTGAGGGAGGAAATCTCCAAGCGGCAGAACTGCCAGTTCGGTCGAGAAATCCGGACTGAATCTGGTGACGTCGACGCCCAATGACAGGATGCTTCCATCGGGAAGAACGGCTGCAGGAACCTGATGCTGGTTGTCGGGGATTTCCTTAAGTCGCTGAGTCCCGGCAGCTGTTCCATTCGTCCGAAACACAGCCTGGCCCTGTTCATCCCAGGCAGTGAAGTACAGGAAATCATCTGCGACCAGAAAGTTATTGGGCTCTGATCCTGTGGCCCCGGGGTACAGATCAACGACCATCTGAGTTCCCTCACTCGTGCCATCGGTTCTCCACAATTCGGAACCGAACCCGGGAGTCGCGAGACTTAAATACACGAGTCCGTTCACCTCTGCGTAAATCTGCGCGTTGTCGGGGCGGCTCAGTTCAATTCCGCCGGGACCGGGATTGAAGTCTGAGACGAGTGTCGCAGCAGAGGGGACGAGACGTACTTCCAACGCGTCAATTGTCACACAGTGCTCGAATTGACGCCGAGCTCGGCGGTTCGGATGCCGGAGGAAAGTGGACCAGAATCGACGGAGGACTGAGGGAATGGATTGGGTCAGGACGTCTGTCACAATCATGACGCAGGGATTCCGATTCTGATCAGAATGTCGTAGGAGCAATGGCGGGCTCTCGCCGCCGAACTCGTTTATCATATCGCTGGCAACATGGCATTCCAGTCCCCCATAGGAAAGTCCGTCATTGAGGCTCAGTAAATGGGCTGACGTCGGCTGATTCTCCGAAACCGCCTGGCAGTGTCACTGTCGCGTCATTGGGCGGTGCCTGATGATGACCGGGCGTGCGAGCTGAGAATCCTGCACTTTCGGGGTTTGAAAACATGCCTGAAGGCGCGATGCGTTCATGAATCGCAGGCTGAGCGGCTGGTGATTGCGGGGTTGGGGGCTTATCGTGCTCACTCTGCGATTCTGTGCCGTTTATTCGGAAAGGCGTTTTCCTTATGACAGACCCAAATCCGCTGCCATCGACGACGGATGCACATCAGATTCTGGACCGTCGGACCGCGGCTGCGATTGTTGATCCTCCTCGAACGTTTGCAGCCATCATTCGGCAGATTGGTCCTGGGCTGATCATCGCGGCCAACATTGTGGGGTCGGGCGAACTGATCATGAGCACCAAGACCGGAGCGGAAGCCGGGATCGTGCTGTTGTGGCTGATTCTGCTGGGCTGCGTCGTGAAGGTGTTTGTTCAGCTGGAACTGGGACGCTTCACGATCAGTCATGGCGAAACCACGTTGTCATCACTGAACCGTGTTCCCGGCCCGTCAGTTGCCGGAGTGAACTGGGTTGTGATGTTCTGGGCGTTTATGATGTTCACGACGGTCGCTCAGCTGGGAGGCATTGTCGGAGGCGTGGGCCAGGCGCTGGCATTGACACTGCCGATCACCGGAGACATGCAGACGGCGGTCAGCGTTCCTCCGGAAGCCGACATCTGTGCTCTGGCAGACTGGCAGCTGCTGAAGCAGGGGCTGGCGGCAGTCAACGATTCTCCGCTGCCACACCCCGTCGACGGTGACCCAGAACTGATTGCTCGAACCGAACGCCGCATGGCATGGGTTGAACGGGATCTGAATGATCGCGGCGAACTGGGAATTCAGCTGCTGAATCTGGCTCGGGAAGGAAAAGCTCTGACAACCGCCGATGGGGAGCCACTGATTCCGACTCACACGATGGACGACCGCATCTGGGTGACGTTGATTGGAATCCTGACGTCCTGTCTGCTGTACGTCGGGCGTTACTGGCTGATTGAGCGGCTTTCCGTGGGACTGGTCGTTTCCTTTTCGCTGATCACGATGGGCAACGTAATCGCTTTGCAGATGACCGGCGACTACGCTCTGTCGCTGGACACCATCATGAGCGGCCTGAGCTTTCAATTGCCTTCCGGCGAGAAAGGTATCGCGACGGCGCTGGCGACCTTCGGCATCATCGGCGTCGGAGCCACAGAACTGGTCAGCTATCCGTATTGGTGTCTGGAAAAAGGATACGCTCGCTCCGCCGGGCCTCGGGAACAGACAGATGCATGGCTGCTGCGAGCGAAGGGCTGGTTTCGAGTCATGAAGTTTGACGCCTTTGCATCGATGGTGATCTATACCATTGCGACGGCCGCGTTCTATCTGATGGGAGTGGCCGTGCTGCATTCGGACGGCCGCAATCCGGAAGGCATGCGAATGGTGAGCACACTGGCTCAGAGCTACGTGCCGATCTTCGGCGCGTATGCTCGCTGGCTGTTTCTGGCTGGTGCCATTGCTGTACTGTATTCGACTTACCTGGTCGCCAACGCCAGCAATGCTCGCATGGTGGCCGACTTTCTGGGAGTGATCGGGCTGACGTCGCGGGACCCGGAATCAGAAACCAGTCGTCGCACGGTGCGACTGCTGTCAGCCGGACTGCCTCTGGCCTGTGTGGCTGTGTTTATTCTGTTTCCCAGCCCTGTGCATCTGGTGGCCATCGCCGGGTTTACTCAGTGCGTGATGCTTCCCATTCTGGGGCTGTGCTCGCTGTATTTCCGTTATCGCGTCACTGACCAGCGGCTGATGTCCGGTCGGTTGTGGGACCTGCTGCTGTTGATTTCATGCCTGGCTCTGCTGATTGCCGGGACCTACGGTGCGGTGACGGCGTTCGGAAAGATCTTCAGCTGAGCCGGCGGCCGCTTCCTCATGTTGAACAGTCCGTTCATGTTGAACAGTCCGGTTCGCTCGATCGAGAAAGATTCGCTGGACCAGTGGTTTTGGGTATGATGTCCGATGAGAGTGAACGGAACCGGTTCGAGCTCGATGTCGGGTTTCTGTCCGTTTGAAGCTTTGGAACGATTTGGCGCTGGATGGCGAATGCTTTCGGCGATGACGGGATTTTTTGTTGGTCACCTGAGAATTCTGTGAGTCAATTATGTTGAACGTATCTCCTGTTCGGTGGGTTCTGTCGGTGGCTGGCATTGCTGCTGTGGTCTGCGGCTCGTCCCTGATCGCGGAAGACTGGAATCAGTTTCGCGGACCGCTGCGGGACAATCTGTGTCAGGAAACCGGGCTGCTGGACAGATGGCCGGAAGGCGGACCGGAACGAGTTCAAACGATCACCGGACTGGGAGAAGGCTATTCAACCGTCGCTGTTGTCGGCGATCTGCTGTACACCATGGGAAATGTGGATGGCGGCGAACATCTGCTGGCCTTCGATCGGAATTCCGGCCAACCGGTCTGGAAGTTTCGCAACGGAGACGAATATCACGAAGGTCAGGGTAACGGGCCTCGGGGAACACCCACGGTTGTTGATGGCAAGGTGTACGCTCTGGGAGGCAGCGGAAACCTGTGCTGCTGCAGCGCTGATGACGGGAAGGTCATCTGGCAGAAAAACATTCTGAGCGAATTCGGGGGATCGAACATCACCTGGGGCATCAGCGAATCGGTGCTGATTGATGACGGTCACGTCATCTGTTCGCCGGGCGGCAGTCGCGGCACGGTGGTTGCGCTGAATGCCGCGACCGGCGCCACCAAATGGGCGTCGCAGGTTCCGGAAGGTCCTCAGGCATCATACGCATCGCCGATGGTGGCGGTTGTCGGTCGAGTCAAACAGTATGTCGTCTTTACCAGCAAGGGCATCGTGGGTGTGCGAGCGAACGATGGAGAACCGATGTGGGGACAGAACAAGTCTTCCAACGGAACAGCCAACTGTGCGACTCCGCTGATTATCGGCAGCCAGGTCTTCAGTTCATCGGACTATGGAACCGGAGCGGAACTGGTGACGCTCACAAGTCGAGGCAACACAACTCAGGCGCAGGGTGTCTACCACACCAAAGATATGAAGAATCATCATGGCGGCATGGTTTTCCTGAAGGGGCATGTCTTCGGTTCGAATGGAGATATTCTGTCGTGTGTGAATCTGAAGACCGGCCAGCCCACGTGGCGCGAACGCGGCATGAAGGGATCTGTTGTTTACGCAGATCAGAAAATCGTCTTTCGCCATGAGGGCGGAGACGTGGTACTGCTGGCTGCTGATTCGAGCAGCTATCAGGAACTGGGCCGGTTTGCTCAGCCCGACCGCAGCAACCGACCCGCATGGTCGCATCCGGTCATCGCCAACGGCCGACTGTACCTGAGGGATATGGACAAGCTGCTGGTTTACAACGTGAAAAAGTAGAGTTTTGTCTCCGGATGTTCATGGCGGGGCGTTCGTGGTGAAGCCTGCGGCCAGAGACCGCCATCAGCGGCAGGCCGAGGGTGGCGTCTCCCTCATCGTGCAGGACGATTCCGGGAAATCCGCGAATCGGGATTGCGGCAGGAAAAGCTGCTCGGTGCGGGCCTCAAACCGGATCGACGTCGTCCGCTTCGATTGAACGCCGGGAAATTCAGTCGCTGGAGTCTTTCCCCGCCTTAAAGCAGTTTGCTTTACCATGTGCCCGCGCCAGGCGTCTTTCGATAGCAGAAACGCTGAATCCCGCGAGGCAGTGTGTGTCAACGATTTCGAAAGATGCTCTAGCTCAATTGGGTTTTGCGCACTGACCGTGTTCCGAATTCGACGAAACTGAATCTGTTGGACGGGGACCGCTTTTTCGACCCGAAATCTTTTGGTAAAAGCGTCGAAATCCGGCTCACTCTCCTGCGCTCCGGGTACGCGCAGACACTGAGCCCGGATCGCCTTTTACCGTGGAAGAGCAATTCAGATGACAGGTCGCCCCGCCAAACTGGCTCTGGCCAATGGGATGGTGTTTGCCGGCACAGGTTTTGGAGCCGAAGGAGAAATCCACGGCGAAGTGGTTTTCAACACCAGCATGACGGGTTATCAGGAAATCCTGACGGACCCGTCCTACAACGGCCAGATTGTGACAATGACCTACCCGCTGATCGGCAATTACGGAGTCAATGCCGACGACGTGGAAAGCCGCGGTCTGTTTCTGCGAGGTTTCATTGTGCGGGAACTGTGCGAGTTCCCCAGTAACTATCGTTCGAGCGAAACTCTGGACAGTTATCTCAAGCGAAATCAGATCATCGGACTTCAGGGCATCGATACTCGGTCGCTGGTGCGAACAATTCGAGTTGACGGAGCGATGCCCGGTGTTCTGTCGACAATTGACTCAGATGATGCGTCTCTGGTTGCCAAGGCAAAGAGCGGCCCGAGTCTTGTGGGGCAGGATCTGGTGCGGGAAGTCATGAGCGCCGCCAGCTGTAACTGGGACGCTCCACTGGATGATTTGGGACGGCCGGTCGACTTCGGCCAGACGGCAGGAGCAGATTCCGGGCTGCATGTTGTCGCGATCGACTACGGAATGAAGTGGAACATTCCCCGCTATCTGAAAGATACCGGCTGCCGAGTCACCATCGTGCCGGGCACAGCGACTGCTGCGGACATTCTGGAACTGAATCCTGACGGCGTGTTTCTGTCGAATGGCCCCGGCGACCCGGAACCTCTGACCTATGCCATCACCACCATCCGCGAACTGCTCGGGCAGAAGCCGATCTTCGGCATCTGTCTCGGTCTGCAGCTGCTGGGGCTGGCCTGCGGAGGCAAAACATACAAGCTGCGCTTTGGTCATCGCGGAGCCAATCAGCCGGTGCTGAACAAAGCCACCGGTCGTGTGGAAATCACGTCCCAGAACCACGGGTTTGCTCTGGATACAGATTCGCTGCCGGATGATGTCGAAGTGACCCACCTGAACCTGAACGACAACACGGTCGAAGGAATTCGCCACAAAGTTCACCCGGCCTTCGGAGTCCAGTACCATCCCGAAGCGTCCGCCGGTCCCCATGACAGTCACTACCTGTTTCGCGAATTTGTCTCGCTGATGAAGGGCGTCACCGTCTGATCCTTCGCCTGGAAACTGCTGTTGAAGAGTCCGCCGTGTCTACCGGCGATCTGCGGATCATCTGTCCCGCATTCGGCGTTCTGACACGGCTGATTTCCGGAACATCCACTCACAACTTCCTGATTTTTTTCTGTTCTCACTGAAACTTCTGAACCATGGCTTCCGAACAAACACTGATTCTTGTGAAACCTGACGGTGTCCAGCGACGACTGATCGGGACAATCATTTCCCGCATCGAAAACAAGGGCCTGAACGTCATCGCGATGAAGATGCTGAAGGTGACTGCCGAACAAAGTCGGCAGCACTACGCAGAACACCTTTCGAAGCCGTTCTATCCCGATCTGGAAAGCTTCATCACATCTGCACCGGTCGTGGCACTGGTGGTGGAAGGCCCGGAAGCCGTGTCTGTCATGAGAACTCTGATCGGCGCGACCAACGGTCGAGCTGCCGCGCCGGGAACGATTCGAGGCGACTATGGCAGCAGCCGCCAGATGAATATGATTCACGGCAGCGACAGCGTCGAATCAGCCAATCGCGAAATCAGCATCTACTTCAGTGACAGCGAAATCTGTCGCTACGACGTCGTTCTGGGCAGCTGGATCTGCGCTCCTGATGAACTGTGATTGCTCCGCCGCGATTCCGCACGCCGCACAGCAAGGATGAGTTGTGCGGTACCGGCTTTGCCCGCTTCGCCAGTGGACGTCGCTTAGGAAAACACCAGCGAAGCCGGTGCCACATGGAAGGCATGCCGGAGCTCGCAGAATGTTGCCTCGGGCTGCGCCGGCTGAGGCCATTGACTCACTCTGTGCTCCCGCTTGATTTGAATCGCGTTTTCAACCGCGGTGCCCAGGTCGCCGATTGAACAAATTTGGTGGCCGGATGGCTCTCCTGAACTGCAGGTGACGGCTGAGTCTCAGCCGGATACGATGGTTCAGGGGAGACGTGTGATGAGACCAGTGATTTTGCTGTTCGTGTGCTGCCTTGCCGTTTCGGTGGCGGGGGCAGCGGATGACTCTGAAGTGCAATCCCGGCGGCAGATCAATGCTGCGGTCGCTCGCATCGACCGGCTTTTCGCCGAAGCATGGCAGCGCGAGCAGGTCGTTCCGGCTGAGTTGGCGGGTGACGACGAATTCCTGCGTCGCTGTTACCTGGATCTGGCCGGTCGCATTCCGTCTGTTGCGGAAGCTCGCAGCTTTCTGCAGCCCACCGAGTCCGACGCTTTAAAGCCGGAAAATCTTGCTGCTCGCCGAGCGGAACTGGTCAGCGAACTGATTGACAGTGCGGCCTTTGTTCGCAACTTCACGACGGTCTGGCGCACAGCTCTGATTCCTCAGGCGTCTGCCCAGGCTGAGTTCCGTGCAACCATTCCGGGTTTCGAAGCCTGGCTGTGGGAACAGTTTTCCCGCAACCGCTCCTATGACGACATCGTCCGCGACCTGATCACAGCGCCTCTGAATGATGGCAACGCTGCGGCTCTGGCGACGACCACCAGTCCGGACGCCTTCTTCGTTGTCCGCGAACTGAAGCCGGAAAACCTGGCAGCGGGAACCAGCCGCGCTTTTCTCGGACTGCGGCTCGATTGTGCGGAATGCCACGATCATCCATTCGATCGCTGGAAGCAGCAGCAGTTCTGGCAACTGGCCGCGTTCTATTCCGGGTTCTCCCGGTCGGCCGACGACGAAGACACTCCGGCCATGCAGATGGTGCGTCGTGAGGACCGAAGCGCTCGATCAATCACCATCCCGGGAACTCAGCAGGTCGTCGAAGCCACGTTTCTGAATGCAGAATCCCTGCCTGATGTTCCGTCGACCGAACCGGCGGATGCAGAGGTGTCTGCGAGGCAGGAGCTGGCGGACTGGGTGGTGAGTCCCGGGAATCCGTGGTTTGCGAAGATGGCCGTCAATCGCCTGTGGGCTCAGTTCTTCGGTCGAGGTCTGGTGGATCCGATTGATGATTTTTCCGATGCCAATCCGCCGTCCCATCCGGAAGTGCTGCAGCTGCTGGCGGATGAACTGGTGCATGCCGACTTTGACCTGCGCAGGATCGTGAAGATCATCACAGCCACGCGTGCCTATCAGCTCAGCAGTCGCCAGAGTCATCCGTCACAGGCGGATTCCGTTCATTTTGCTCGAGCCGTCCTGCGAGGACTCACCCCCGAACAGCTGTTCGACAGCCTGGCCGAAGCGGTCGGGTACTATCAGCCCTATCGCAGCGACAATCCGTTTGTCATCGACACACAGTCACCGCGAGCCATGTTTCTGGATCTGTTTCGAGACAATTCCGAATCCGCTCTGGAACGTGAAACAACCATTCTGCAGGCCCTGGCCATGATGAACGGTGAATTTGTGGACAATGCCACCAGCCTTGCAGAAAGCCGAACACTGCGGGCCATCGTTGAGTTTCCGGCCATCAGCGAAACCGAAAAACTCAACACTCTGTTCCTGGCCACACTCACTCGCCTGCCGGAACCTTCCGAAGTGTCTGCATATACGGACTATCGAAGTCAGCTGGAAGAAGCAACGTCCGGTTCGTCACAGGCACTGTCCGACATGTTCTGGGCTCTGCTGAACAGCAGCGAATTTCTGCTGAATCACTGAGGTGGCCTGAGTTTCCGGAGAGACGCTGACCAAGCCGTTCCGCGTTCGAATTCAAAGCGGAACGCCGCAGATTGTTCGGTTTCACGCCGGGTCTTCAGATGCTGCAGGCCGCCAGAACAGCCATGGCTCGCGCTGTGGAGTCGCCCGAGGGCCCGTTATTGTTACAGACGCCCTCTACTTCAGACCCCGCCGAATCAGCAGCGCGTCCACCGTTGGTTCCTGGCCTCGGAAGGCCTGATACGATTCCATAGGATCCCGGCTGCTGCCTCGGGACAGGACTTCCTGACGGAAGCGAGTCCCGTTTTCGCGTGTGGCGCCACCGGATTTCATCATGAAGGCGAAGGCATCTGCCGCCAGCACTTCGCTCCACAGATACGCATAGTAGCTGGCCGCATAACCACCACCCCAGATGTGAGCAAAGTAGGCGGTGCGATAACGCGGCGGGACGGCAGCGATGTCGATGCCGTATTTCTTCAGCGTCGCGGCTTCAAACGCAACGATGTCGTCCGGAATCTGGTCGGCCGAAAGAGTGTGCCATTCCATATCCAGAATCGCGGCGGCCATGTACTCCAGAGTGTCAAATCCCTTGTTGAACTTTGACGCCTTGATGGCTTTGTCCAGCAGGTCCTGAGGAATCTGTTTTCCCGTCTGATAGTGCAGAGCGTAGTTCTTCAGAATGCCCGGCTGGATGGCCCAGTCTTCTTCAAAAGTCGACGGGAATTCCACGAAATCCCGAGGCGTTGCCGTTCCGGAAACCGACGGGTATGTCACGTCAGAAAACAGTCCGTGAACAGCATGGCCCATTTCGTGGAACATGGTTGTCACATTGTCGAAACTCAGCAAAGCCGGTTCCCCTTCAGCGGGTCGAGGATTGTTCAGCACGTTGACAATGACCGGCTTCAGATTCAGCAGCTCCGACTGATCCACGAAAGAACTCATCCATGCCCCGCCCCGTTTTGAATCCCGTTTGAAAAAGTCGATGTAGAACAGGCCAATCTGAGTTCCGTCGGCGTCCATCACGTTGAAAACACGAACTTCCGGGTGATAGACCGGCAGGTCTTTTCGTTCTTCAAACGTCACACCGAACAGCTGCTTCATGGTGGCGAACACCCCGTTCTGCAGCACGCTGTTCAGTTCGAAATACGGCTTCACTTCGGCCTCGTCGATGTCGTATCGAGCCTTGCGAAGTTTCTCGGCGTAGTATTCCCAGTCCCACGGTTCCAGCGAGTGATCAACGCCCAGTTCCTTCATCATGCCTTCCAGATCGGCAGCTTCCTGACGAACTCGAGCCACCACACCCGGGACGAGATCCGTCAGCATCTTCCGAGCGGCCTCCGGGGTTTTCGCCATCTGATCCTGCAGTTTGTAAGCCGCATGGTTTGCGAACCCCAGCAGAGCAGCTCGCTCGGCCCGCAGCTGAGCGATTTCCAGAATCAGAGCTCGGTTGTCGATCCCGCCGTTTTCTCCCAGAGCTCGGTTGGCGGAAGCCAGCCAGACTCGCTTTCGCAGATCGCGATTGTTCAGTGACGACAGGATGGGAACGCGAGTCGTGTTGACGATTTCCAGAACATACTTTCCTTCCAGGCCTCGTTCTTTGGCAGTTTCGGCGGCCGCTGCGATATCACCTTCGGACATTCCGTCCAGTTCGGCAACATCGTCAACCACCACTGATCGCTCTTTGGTCACGGCCAGGAGGTTTTCTTCAAACAGTGTTTCCAAACTGGACAGCTTTTCATTCAGTGCTTGAATCTGGTTCTGTCGATCTTCAGACAGCTTCGCTCCGGCTCGAACAAAGTCTTCATAGTGCCGCGTCAGCACCCGTTTCTGCTCGGGCTTCAGCTTCAGTGAATCGCGGCTGTTGTAAAGAGTTTCAATGCGCTGAAACATCCTGCGATTCAGGCGGATGTTGTCGGAATGAGCTGCCAGAAGAGGAGCCAGTTCCGTCTGAATGTTCTGCAGGTCCTTGTTGGTGTGAGCACTGGTCATGTTGAAAAACACGGCCTGAGCTCGTCCCAGCAAAGCACCGGAACGTTCGAAAGCTTCAATGGTGTTTTCGAAGGTGGGTTCATCGGCCTGGTCGGCGATGGCTTTCACTTCATCCAGCTGCTGCTGCATGCCAACCATGAACGCTGGCTGGTAGTGTTCAACGGTAATCCTGTCGAACGGCGGAGCCTGCAGTGGCAGAACACTGGGTGATGAAAACGGATTGTCAGCGGCAAGCTCAGCGGTGAAATGTGTCACGGGCAGATATCGATGACTGGCAGAAGAAGGAATTCGGGCAGCGGGCGCATCCTGAGCGATCAACGGCGCCGCTGTCAGCACGACCAGCCACGAACTCAGCACCTGAACTCTCATATTTGACCTCAACCCAAGCAGAATGTGAAAACAGGCAATCACCCGCATTCTGGAGCCATCGCCATTCGCTGACAAGGCTGCACGGCGGGATTCCTCGGCGCAGGGTATCAGAGGCTTCCCGCACTTTCCGCCCCCCGTTCTGACAGCCGTTCTCCCCCGATTGGGTCAGCTGCGAAATTGAGCTCACCCGGTCCGAATGAATCCTCAGAAGCTTGATGCAGCAGCGGGAACAAAATAGACAGCCGCTGTGTCCCTCGGCCCCGTTTCTGACAGTCCAGTCAGCTCAACGAGCCCGCGACCGTCTGGAGGCTGTTCGTGACCGCCTGCTGATTGATCGGCGTCACCGACTGGACCGGTCGCCAGCTGCATCCGGCCAAACGAGGCGCGATTCCGAAAGACGTCCCGCCGGTGATCGAACGTCTGGGCAGCTCGGCGGACATCTGGATGCACTTCGTCCGAAAGTTCGGCAGCCACCGCCACGTACAGTCGGTGACGCCGATCAATCAGCAGGCGGTCACGAACGGCCTGAAGATGGCCTTGGGCTTATTGAGCTGACTGGACTTCGGAATGTGGCAGCAAAGCTGTTCCCTGCGACTTCAAAAATGGATGGCCCCGGTCAGATTCCGGATGGCCCCGGTCAGATTCCGATGTTTCCGGGAAGCGTCCTTCATAGTCGTTGACGATCGTTTGAGCCGCCTTGTGCAGGTTTCGAGCTCGACTGTAATAACCCGGCCCCTCCCATGCTCGCAACACGTCTGACTGTTCGGCGGCGGCCAGAGCATACACATCGGGAAACTGAGCCATGAAGCGTTCAAAGTAGGGCAGCACGGCAGCCACCGTGGTTTGCTGCAGCATGATTTCACTGATCCAGATGCGATACGGATCAGCGGATTCTCGCCACGGAAGTTTGCGACCGTGGCGATCGTACCAGCCGAGAATTCGCGAACGCAGACGGCGTCTCCGGCCGAGATCGGTGAGCTTGGGATAAGCAGACATGAAAAGCGGTACTCGGTTCCGTCTTCGCGCCGCATGTGACTGACTCTCAGACAACGATCAGGGATATCGCGTCGGGCGAAGCAATTCGCGAGGCAGCTTAGCGTGGTCCGGCCTGGCAATCCATTCTGGTCGAGGTCAGGGAACGCGTACCTTGCAGAAACACTTCAGTCGGGCAGCTTTTCCGATGGACATCGGGGTTGCATGGCCGACGACGAAAAATAATGCTGTCCCCATGGGATTCGTGATCAATTCCGAAATCACCGGCACTGTGACGGTAGTGCTCGTGTAAAAGCGGCAGCCAGGTCGGAACCGGTGACCTGCTGGTGGTGATTGAGTAGTTTTGTTACCTTCCCACGCGATTGGGCGATGCTGTCTTGGACACGGTCTTGAATTAGAATGAGTTTCGAACTCCGAAAACCACCTATCGTTGAGGGATGGATTCGTGTGTCCTTTGCCTCTCAGGCTGAGAGCGTGGAATGGGACTGGGGGCAAACAGCTGCTTTCCTGGACGCCTTGAAAGACGAGTTTGAGCTGCCGATTCGGGAAGCAATGCAAATCCCGGAGCCCGTCGTCGAGAAAGTCGATGGCTCGGGTTTTCCAACGGAGTTGCGGTTACGAAAGGTTCCGAAGTATCAGCGAATACGTAATGAGGCAAAGACCAAGGTTGTTCAGGTAGGCGAGAACGACCTGGTGGTCAGTCAAATGCGGGACGAGAATGGAAACTATGCTGGGTTTACACCGCTGAGGAGCCTTTTTACTGAGGTCGCGGGCAGGTTTCGAGAGTCGATTCCTGTCGGCGACATCGCAACCTTGGAAGTTCACTATGTGGATATGGTGCGTTTAAAAATCAAAGGAAAATTCGATCTCAGGGATTACTTCGATGGCGCACCCGAACCAAGGTCGACTCCTTATGGTCATTCGTTTTCGACGGGATGGTCCCTGAAGTTTCGCACACCGGACTGCGGGGACACGGCGGAACTTTCGGTGCAATCGCTCCAACCCGACGATGGCTTTCTCTCATTTCGGCTGGACTGGCATCGATCTTGCTACCAGGTTGGAAATGATCCGGAATCGATTGCCGTGAGACTGCTTCTGGCTCATACTTACCTGAAGGAATGCTTTGCGGCGATGTGCCTTCCGCCGGTCTGGAATTCGTTCGAGCCCCTCAACTGATGCCCATTATGCTTGTCGATGCCCCATCTACAGCTACTGTTGCCCAGGTCATCGCTGATGACTGGTATGCCCCCAACGTGCGCAACTGGAACTGGTTCTACTGCGACGCAACTCGCCAGTTTATCGGAACCTTTATGGTTGGAGAAGTTTTGTACCGCCCAACGGGCCAGCTGATCGGACTTTTCGAACCGCCGACTCCAGACATATCTGGCAGATTTTCTGTCAGCGGCCTTTCCTCGCTTGTCGGTCGAGGAAGGACAATTAATGAGGCTCGCGCCGATTGGGAACTGAGCGTCGACGCTATGATTCAACGATTGTTCGGAACTCAGGACTTTGAAAGATCGACCGACGAACAGGAAAATATGAGGCAACTGTCACAGTGCTTCGATCTCACTGAAATTCGCTACGCCTTACCACTGCAAGTACGAAATTGCGGAAAACTCGTTTCCGTTTTTCCACGCCCATGGAAGGTCCGATGGATCGATGGCACGAGCAGCGATTTGAGTCGACATCAGGTTCCTGCGGAGCTCGTCAGGTTTTCCGTCGGACAAGAGTTTGAAGCTGTTGTTGAGCAGGATTCTCGAACCGGCGACCTTGTGAAGATCGTTTCGGTATTCAAATCCGCCAGGAAGCAGGTTTCTGACCGTGATGTCACCAATCTGCTGTCAAGAGCGACGTCCAGTAAGGACCTGCCCGACTTAGACTGGGATTGAATTTGCACTACGATGAGAGTCTTATTCGTAGATGTTGGGCAAGGCACGTGTCAGGTTATCCTGACGGGTCGTCGTCGCGCGATTGTCATCGATACAGGTAGCCATCCCAGAACAGTGATGCGCGTGCTTCGGCTATTCAGAGTAGAGACGATCGAACTCCTGTGCATCTCCCATAACGACGAAGACCATGCTGGTGGCACTGCGAAAAGCTCCAGTCGCAAGAACAGCAAATGGAAGAAGCCACCGTCACTTGTGATGGGGATCTTGGCTCATTACCAGGATGCAATCGAGACGATCGCGTTCGTCCCGGATACAAAATTTGCGAAAAGTCGCTTCGGCAAGTTCTTAGTCCAGCTGGAAGATGAAGGCAAGATCCGACCTGAACAATTGGTAACGATCGAAGTTCAGGCAACGCCGAAATTACTTTGGGAGTCTGAGAATAAGGTCACGCAACTTGCGGTCATCTCTCCTTTGGGCGGTAACACCGCCTCAGCTTTGGTCAAAAAAAACGCAAATGCAAGCAGCGCAATTCTGGAACTCCGACACCGCGGCCAGAAGATCGTGTTTGCGGCTGACTCTGAGTATTCTCAGTGGCGCGATGTCCTGCGGCTTCGAAGCAATAGGCCGGTAGACTGTCGTGCCATCACGATTCCACATCACGGCGGTTTAATGAGTGGGACGCTCGCCGATCTTCGCTGGTTTGCGGGGTCTGCCATCAAGGCCGACATCGCGATCGTCTCGGTCGGAACGCGAAACGGATATGGGCATCCCGGTCCGGAAACCATTAAAGCATTTGCGCTAAGCACGTCGCAAGTTTGCTGCACCCAGATTACAGAAAAGTGCTGCGGGGATTTGGAATCTGTTCGTCCAAGTATCGTTGGGGTTCCGCGTTTTCCTTGTAGGTCATCCACAGACAAAGACGTTAAGCGAAAGAAACGAAATGACGGGTCAACCGTCATTCGCAGCAATAACGTAGGGTGCGCAACAACGATTTCCGCGATCTTAACCGACAGCGGAATTGACTTCGAGCGCCTCGATGAGCATCGTCGAGGCGTCGACAAGTTGGTTTCGAATGGGCACACACCCCTGTGTCGTTAAATTGGCGGCGTGACATGGCCCGCCGCTCCAGGGGTTCAGACAGTCTTCAAGGGTTGTTCGACAGGATCACGACGGCGACACGGCATTATTGGGGAGCACGAACTCTTGTGCCCGGGAAACGTCCCATCCGGATCCGACGGATTTGCAGACAATGTTGTCGTCCGTTTCCCACTTCACCAGCACCTTTTCATGGACCACTTCGCACCGCTGTTCGAAGACTTTCACTTTTTCATACACAGCATGATGCAAGTGGTGTGTCCCTGCCTGTTTCCCCAATGTCGACTACAGGCCCAACCGGAACAGGTGGCAGCGGATTGGGAGCATCTGGCACGACCGCAACTCCCAGAACGACCGGGAATGGTTCGAGCGTTGATCTCAGCGCGGACGTCAGCGTGGGCGCAGGAGCCAGTGTGTCTTCCGGCTTCAATCTGGAAGTGACTATTCCTGACGATGCCACTCAGGACCCAACCGTGATCGGCGACGTTTCATTCAACACCTCAAACCATGCCGGTTCCGGCAGTAACCAGAGTGTTGACCTGCAGGTTCAGGAATCGAGTGGAAGCACCGCCGATGAAGACGATCAATATGAATTCCTCGCGTACAACACGGGCAGTGGCGGAGGAACGAATTCAAACTTTTTGTTCGATTCGTTCGTCCCCTTCGGGACAGATATTGCGGCAGCGTCGGCCACATCAACGCCAACTGCTCTTCCTCCCCGCGAGGCAACTCTGGATTTAGCGGTCGGTGCTGGCGACAGCAGCACAAATCATAAGTCGATTGGTTATGGCTTGCTGGCACGTCCACCCGGCGATCAGATTCAGGATTATCACCGGATCTCTTACAACACATCACCGGTGTCGTCATTCTCGAACCGTTTCAATCTGGGCCCGGATGCCGATGGCCGTCCTGCAATCAACTTTACGGCCACGCACAGCGTTGGCGAAGAATCCAGCACTACAGAGGTCTGGGGTGGAAAAATGTGGGGCAGTGTTGGGGCCGACCCGAACAACCTGCTGACTATCCTGAGCGATCCACTGGACTCGTATGAGTACAAGTACGAGAACATCAACTCCTCATCCAGATCACTTACTGACGACGCCAATACCACCATCAGTATCGGACTCGGCGGCGTCAGCATCACCGACTGGGCTTCGGTCACGGACACCGCGACCACGGGAGATTCTGCCTGGACTCAGGAACATGCCGTTTTCAGCGACGGCAGAGACGTCACCACCAGCTTCAGAATCGCCAATCTGTACACCTCTTCGACCACCACTCGTGACGGGGGCCCAACCACAGGTTTCACGTCTGTCAACATCCAGATGGACAACGGTGGTATGCCTGGTGAACCAGCCCACGTCGACCGCACCTTCACGACAGACATCGTGACGGGCGCCACGTCAATGACGGGAACACCGCTGCCCCCTGCTGCGCCGATCCCTCCAGCTCCTGCTCCAACATCATGGTACAACCCATTCAATCCAACACCCGGCACTTACCTGTACTATCTGATGAATCCGTCTCGGATGGACGATGGTCTTGAAACCGGATTCAAAGTGTTGTTGACGACCGCGACTGTCGCCGGCGGAGCAGCAGCCGCGGTGGCGGCTGCTCCAGCGATTGCAGCGTTCGGAGCGAGTCAGTCGGTTGTCTCAGTTCCAACCGGCTTCGGCTGGATCCTCACGTCGAACGGAACGCTTGTCTGGGGAGCAACATCCACGGCCACCATCACCGTCACCGGCAGCCAAGCTCTCGGGGCAGCCGCGTTGATGGGGGCTCCCCTGTTCATGCGAATTGGTGACGACGGGGTCTTTCACGACAGCGGTGAGCCGTTTTCGAACTTCGAAGCCAACCAACTGGCGGACCAACATCGTGAATTGAAACGTTCCTTGCAGGAAATGCTCGATGAAATGTCAGAATTCAGTCCGTTGCGGCCCGGGATTGAAGACGCGTTGGCCGAAGTGGTTCGAGATCTTGGTTCAATCATCCGATATATCGCGTCACTTGGTCGGTAGGAATTACGTCACATGTCACCACGCTCCCGTGTCACAGTGCCCATGCCCCTGGCCGAAGAAGTGGCACGCCTTCACCCTGGCGGCCTCCTGACGCAAATTGCATGGACGGTATCTCGGTTTCGCAGTATCTCAATTGAGTGGAGGATGCAGTTTCAGAAATTGCGAAAGGCACGAGCAAACGGTTCTTTGACGTGGCGAGACATCCCGGTAGAGTGGGTTCGTCAGGCAGCCTGCGGCGAAATGCTTCTTCACGCAGATATCGAGGTTGCAGAACGCGCCGCTTTTTTGCTTGCTTCGTGGTGGCCGCTTGCCGCTGATAATTCGATTGCCGTCACTGCTGCGGCGCAGATCCTGCGGGCCGACGATCCACGGCGGGCGGCAGCCTGGGCAGTCGTGCTGGCCAGTCGTGCTGGTGCAATTGAACCTTCACCAGCTGATTCATTTCTAGAGCTCGTTACGGAAGCGAGCGGTTATATATCCTTGAGGACGCGACGAGCAAGATCTGTGGCTCTGGCTGAGCAGCGCGAGGCAACAATTCGAGAAAAATTCTCGTCCTATGTCTTGAACTGGAACGAGGACGCAGCAAACTGTCGCCTTGCGTACTTGTCGAGCGAACCACACGAGCGAATTGCCGCGATGACGGCTGGCCCGGTCATCTTTCCTGGTTTTGATTTTTCACACGATTTTGCAAGGGCTTTTGTGGCGTCTGACAACAGCCCCGAAACATTGGGCGGAATGGCTTCGGCCCTTCACATGAACTTTTTCGGAGCAGAAGAACACACTCTTGTTCGCACCCTCCTTGACCAGCTCCATCGGAATGCTGATGCCAAACGTCAGAGTCTGTTTTTTAAAGCCGTGATGTATCTTGCCGGTGTCCCCGTCATTTTACATCCGTCTGGAACAGTTGCCGACGAAGATCGGGAATGGATTAGAACGATTTTCCCGGATCAGTCGTGACAAGTGGGGCTGCACGGGGCTACCCGTGCAGCCAGTTCCAGTCTGAACGCAAACGGTGAACGCAAACGGGGCCATCAATGAACGCAAACGGGGCCATCCAGTTTATGGATCGATCCGGGCGGCTAAATAGTTTGGGTTTGGGTGTTTTTCGGGTTTTCTTTGGAGTGAATTGAGATGGCTCGGGTGAATCGGCGGGAGGTCTTGGCGGAGGATGAGGTCAGGCGGTGCATTGTGTGAATCGCTGTGTGCGACGCGGGTTTCTGTGTGGCGATGATCCTCTGACCGGAAAGAACTACGACCATCGGCGGCAGTGGATTCGCAATCGGCTGGAATTTCTGGCCAGAGTCTTTGGTGTGGAAGTTCTGAGCTTTGCTGTGCTGTTCCCTGCGACTTCAAAAAATGGATGGCCCCGGTCTGATTCCGACAAGGCTACACGCCGGGATTCCTCGGCGCAGGGTATCAAAGGCTTCCTGCACTTTCCCGCCCCCGTTCTGACAGCCGTTCTCCCCCGATTTGGTCAGCTGCGAAATTGAGCTGACTTGGTCCGAATGAATCCTCAGAAACTTGATGCAGCAGCGGGGGAAAAAATCGAAGGCGGCCCCCGTTTTCTCGGCCCCGATTATTCCCCGCCCCGGTTGTTCTCCCGGTAGAGTGGAGGGCCCCGTTTGCGTTCGGCCAATCTCCTTCGCAAGGTCACTGGGCTAAGTTTGCCGGAATCACCGCGATGAATCCTGATCGATCATGCCTTCGATCCTGTGCGCGACGTCCGGGTGAGTTTGCTGCAGTTGAATGAAATTGGTTTTCGCCAGAGCTTCTCGAGTGAGCACACCGCTTGCAAGCAGTTCCTCCAGGATTACAAATGCGTCTTCGGTGTATTTGGGTTGTTCAGAGCGGGCAAATTCAAGGGCGGCGGAAACAAGATCGCGTGTTTCATCTTGTGTCCATCTGCGGGGACCTCCGTTGGCTTGAGTGGGAAACTGGTGAAAGACGTCGATGGCTTCGGTCAGTTTGCCATCCTGTGCCAGGATTTCAACAAGTCGAGCCTGCGAGATGTGAGCCAGAAGCGAATCATTCCCCAGAGCTTCTCGCCGCACGTCCCATGAAAGCCGGGCATGTTCGGCAGCTTCCTCGAGGCGTGGCGGACTGAACTGTCGCTGCAGAAGATAGCTGTAGAAGAATTCATGAACGCCGATGGCTTCGAGATCTTCTGCTCTGCGAGGTATCTGGCATGATGTCTTTGCAAAGTCTTCTGCTTCACTCAGAAGCTGCTGAAGAGTATCCACGTCCCCCGATTGTCTGGCTTTGGTCAATCGGCCAAAGGTCAGGTTGCGTGCGATGTGATAACTGATTTCGCAAATGCGTCTTGAATCGGACGAGTACCGCTGAGACAGCAGTTCATGACAAAGCCGAGCTGTCTTTTCCGCGTCTTCATATTCTCCCAACTGGTTATGAATGTGAAGCTGTTCACGGTAGAAAAGCACCATCGCAAAATGTCGCTCACCCAGACGTTCTTTGGCTTCGACCATCAGACCATTCATTGCGAATTTTGCGATGCGGATCTGCCCAAGAGACATCGCGACCCGGACCTGAATAAAGCGACGTCCGAGTTCGAACATCTGATCCTCACCGGTTTCCGGTTCCAGCGAAGCGAATTCCGATGCGGTCGCCATGGCGTCGTCTCCGCGAAGCACGATTCCATAGCCGCCGGCCAGCAACATCAGCGTGACAGCAAGCTCACGCGCGCGATGCTGAACTTCGCCTGGTGAAGACTCGCGCGCCCTCGCCAGTTCACTTCGTCGAACGTTGACGACCGACTCAAGCAGTTCGATCCCTTTGTCCGGCCGATAGCTGCAGACATGGGCAGCTCCCAGAAATTCACGCACGCGAACAGCTTCGATAGAATCAGTCCCCGTGATCTGTTCCTGAATGTGAAGTGATTTTTCGAACGCTTCGATCGACTTCGGCACGTCGATGTTGCCGAGTTCTGCCATTCCAAGACTGAAGTAACTGTCAGCGATTTCGGAATGCAGTTCGCCGTCCAGCTCGCGCAGACGAATGGCGAGCGATTCTTCAATCATCGGACGTGCTTTCTGAATATCACCGAGAGCGCTGTACACGTTGGCAATTCGATCCAGCAGAGTGGCTCGCAGCAGCGGACGATCACGAAGCGGTCCATCGGGGCGCAGCCGTTCAACGCCACGATCAACGATCGTCATGATGGGCGGATTCTGAACGGCCAGCACACCGAACCGGCGCCCCGTCAGTCCCATCAGGTCCGCGTCCTCGAACATTCCGATCAGGAAGTCGGAAACCTCCCTGGCTTCGTCGGCTCGGAGAGTTGATTGTCTTTCGGCGCGGCGTGCTGCATCCTGAGCCTGGTATGCCGCGTCGCGCTGCCACTTGAGTTCTGCCGTAAAATAGACCCACACCGCAAGCAGGCCGATTGCAGCCAGCATGAACACGCTCACGACAGAAGCCAGCGTTCGATTACGACGAGCCCATCGCAGAATCTGTTCAGATAGTGATGGGCGGCGTGCGTGAATGGGCTCATCTTCAAGAAAGCGACGGAGATCTTCTGACATCGCCCCGGCTGTTGTATATCGCCGGGCGGGGTCGCGATTCATCGCTTTGAGAACGATTGTCTCAAGGTCGCGAGGAATATCTGAACTCACCAAACGAGGACGGACAGGATCTTCATTGACGATTCGGTCGATCAGCTTGAGTCGGTCGCCGCCGCTGAATGCTGTTTTCAATGTGATCAGTTCGTACAACGTGACTCCAAGGCCATAGACGTCAGCTCGTTCATCACACTTGCCCTGAAATCGTTCGGGCGACATATAACTGATCGTGCCAAGCACATCGCCGGTGTTCGTCAGGGTTTCATCTTCCGTTTTCGCCAGTCCGAAGTCGGCCACCCAGACGATGGCTGAATCATCAAGAATCAGGTTCGATGGCTTGATGTCTCGATGAATCGTGCCTCGTTCGTGTGCGTACTGAAGAGCTTCGGAAACCTGCAGTCCAAGTCTCGCGATGTTTTTGAAATAGCCTCGACGTCCGGCACCTGTCGATGAGACATATGATATGCCGGAGATGGTGCCTGACTGTGACGCACCGGATTCCATTCCTGCGTTCTGCAGTTGCTTCCGAAGTTCAGTTGCGGGGGACATTTCGGCGGTTGCCGGAGTCTGCGGAATGGCTGACGACTGAAGCTGCGGCTCGCCGTCGTCCGGCTCTGCATCACGAGAATCACTCTGAATCAGTGTGTCGTCGTAGCCCGTTGCCACTTCCGGCGAACTGCCCGTCGGCCTGTCCTCGGCAGGTTTCGCCATCTGTTGAGTGGGCAGGACCGCTGCCCCATTGGTTCGAGTGTTTTCAGAGGGCTCTGCAGTCCGGGCTGCTGCTGCCCTCATGCGCTGAAGTTCGCGGAAGACATCATCCAGCGGCCGACCATCGATGTACTGCATGGCGTAGTAATATGTGTTGCAATCAATACCAACTTCGAACACAGGAATGATGTTGGTGTGATGCAGCCTGGCCGCAGCGCGAGCTTCCCGCAGAAATCGATCCTGAGCGTCTTTGCGGCCGGCAACGTTGCGAGGAAGCACTTTCAGAGCGACGCATCGTCCCAAAGATTGTTGCTCTGCTCGATAAACAACGCCCATTCCGCCGCGACCGATTTCGCCGATGATTCGGTAGTCACCGATTTTGTCGGTGGCCTGTTGAGTGTCGGCAGGACGCGCCGATGGTGTCCGAAGCGACGACGGTTCCGCATCATTCAGCATCTTTACCTGCCCTGCTCAGATTCGGTTGGGTTCAAGTCAAAGCTCCTGTCAACAGCATCAACGCATGGCCCATCTCAGGCAGCCGCACACCGGCATCAGAGGCGAACAGCCATTGAAGTGCGTTGAACAGAGAATTCTAACTGTGAATGGCATCCACTGCACCGTACCCGGAAAAGACCCGCACACCGGGGGGCACAATTGCATTCGGAAAATCGCAGAACATTTCGGCTCTGCCAGCCACCTGAACGCCAGTGCGACGCGAACCCCGCCACAATAGTCTCTGAAGTGCAGTCGTTCGCGACGGATTCCAGGTACGCTGCAGCGCAAAAGTGGTATGTCCCCGGTTGTGTCCCTTGAGACTAAGCAGCGAATCCCGTAGCTCGGCTGCTGTTCCACTCGCATGCATCACCGGGATCATCGACCCGAAAATCGGCATGGTTTCCATACTCAATGAATCGCAGCGTGGAAATCTGTACACACAACGATAAGATCGCCACTGCAAGTGACTTTAGGTTCGCCCATGTCATCGGCTCCAATGAGGCGTCGGTGTGTGAGTTTCGTCGGCCTAAACAAGTGACGATTCCGAGAAGATTCATCCATGCACGTTTTTATCCTTCGGCTCCTTCAGCAATGGAATCCGTTCGCGAACGGGACTCGCGGTCGTCGTCGCAGACAATCCATTTCCGTTCCGCTTGCGACAGACATTCTGGAGCGCCGCTGTCTGCTGGCAGCCACTCTGGTGGAAGACATTAACACCGCTCCGGCCGGAGCGTTTGACGACTCGTCATGGCCAGGTTTCTTCGAAGTCAACGGCCGAGTCGTCTTCGCTGCGTCGACGCCCGGAACGGGTCGGGAATACTGGACCACCGACGGAACGGAAGCCGGGACGATGCTGCTGAAGGACATTCTGCCCGGAAGCGGAGACGGAATTGTCGGTTACCGGCCAGCGACAGTCATTGGAACACGTGCCTGGTTTGCAGCGTATGACGGTACGGGGGCGGGCATGTGGAGTACTGATGGAACTCCGAATGGTACGACGAGACTCCCGGACATGATTCCGAGCAGCATGACGAATCTGAACGGTTCACTGCTTTTTTCTGCCAGCGACCGGACCAGCACCACGGCGCGGAATCGGGTGAACCTGTGGATATCCGACGGAACCGAAGAAGGGACGACTCAGGTCTTCGAGCCAGGCACAGCGCCGTTTAGCGATCCATTCAATGTAATAACAGTTGGAGATCACGCGTTCTTCACAGCATATAACAACTCCGGCGGTGTGGATTTATGGAAAACAGACGGAACTACTGGAGGGACAGAAGTCGTTGGGAGTAATTCTGACCTGACGTATGCCTCCGGAACTGCAGGCGGGCGATTGTATTTCCTGGTCACAACTTCAAGCGCCAGCTCCGCACTGTGGACGAGTGACGGAACTCCCGGTGGAACGCTTGTCGTTCATAGCAACGTACTTTGGCCGCGCGAATCCCCTCAACTGCCGGTTATTGGAGAAACCGTATACTTCGAGGCATTCGACGAAGAGCATGGTTACGAACTGTGGAAGAGCGACGGAACAGTTGAAGGGACGATTCGAGTCGCCGACATCCTCCCAGGATCGCGTAGCTCAAGCCCAGGCCGCATCACGCCAGTTGGGGATAAAGTCTATTTTTCCGCCTATGACGGCGTCGCCAGCCAACTGTTCGTGAGCGACGGAACTCAGGCTGGCACATCTGTTGTCCGATCTGCATTGGATGGCGGCCCTTCCGGACCTGACAGTCTGGTTGAAATGGATGGCGTGCTCTATTTCTCTGCGAACGTCAATTCATCGTCGGAGCGCAGAATCTGGCGCAGCGACGGAACCGCTGATGGAACAGGACAGGTCATCGATGTCACTCCAGGCATACTCTACGGCCCCCCAACGACGGACATTTTCTCGATTGGCTCGCAACTGTATTTTACGGTGGAGGACGAAGTTTACGGTCGTGAACTCTGGGCCAGTGACGGAACAGCTGACGGGACCCGACTTGTTGCAGACCTCGTGCATGCCAATCGTGGTTCCATGCCTCGAGATTTCGTCATCGTTGGCGACACCGTGAGTTTTCTGGCAAACGGAACAGACTCAGAAATCCACCTGCTTAGTACGAAGCCTGATGCGACGGGCAATGATGTCGTGTCAGAATTGGCCGCTGGAATTTCGTTTCGGTCGACCGATGAAGTGACGGCCTTTCGCGAACGGATATATTTTTCTTTCGACCCAGATCGTAGTCCTTCTGGTCTCGCGTATGTCGACCCCGTTAACCAGACGATTTCTACGGTGTTCGAATCCAGGTCGAGCCTCCCACTGCGTGAGCTAACTCCTGTCGATAACAAACTGTTCTTTATTGTGTACACCCCGACCGATGGGGATCAGTTGTGGGTGTTGGACGGCAACGTTGGCAACGCAGCCCTCGTACGTGATTTGGACCCCGGAAATGAGCATTTCACTCTGGGTGATTTGGTTGCGATGGGAGATACACTCTATTTCGAGGCTGACGACGGCGTTCACGGGAGAGGACTGTGGAAGAGCGACGGGAGCTTTGATGGGACAGTACTTGTGAAGACCCTCGAATCCGGACAACTGGATGTCGGAATTCAGCACCTCACAACGCTCGGTAACCGGTTGTTCTTCAGCTACAACTGGCGTCTGTGGAGCAGTGACGGCACAAGCGCAGGAACGATGCCAATCACAGATGAATTCGGTCGGGGCATTCCCGTCTATGACTTGGTTGTGGCGGGCGACAGACTGTTCCTTTCAGGTTGGAATTCGCCCCAAGGAGATGGACTGTTAACCAGTGACGGAACTTATGCCGGAACACGTATGGTTAAAGCAATTCGCCCGAAACCTGCCCTTGTGTCAACCTTTATCAACTCTGTTGGAGAACGGGTGTTCTTTGCTGCCGACGACGGTACGCACGGCTACGAAATGTGGGTCAGCGACGGAACGGAAGACGGCACAGCGCGACTGGCTGATCTGTTTCCGGGGATCGGTAGTTCGAATCCATCGGAATTTACTTTGGTGGGCGACACGGTTTACTTCGCTGCGACGGACGAGCAACACGGCGAAGAACTTTTCCGAATTCCTCTCGCGGAAACGTATCCGGTTGATTTTGGTGACGCTCCGGCCGGGTATCCAACAACGCTGGCCGATGATGGAGCTCGACATCTGATCTCCGGCCCGTTTCTGGGAACTGCTCGCACGGCGGAACCAGATGGAATATCGGCTGAGTCTTCCGATCAGGACGCCGGTGATGACGGCGTGCGTCCGGCCGCACTCCTGGCCGCCGGGCGGACGGTTCGCCTTCAAATCACCTCTTCCGGCCCGGGTTACGTCAGTGCGTGGGCAGACTTCAATCGAGACGGCGACTGGGACGACGCGGGTGAACTGTTTCTTTCCAACCAGGCCGTCAGCGAGGGACTCAATGATGCTGTCGTGAATGTTCCTGCCGATCTGCTGCCCGGCGGGCTGGTGATGAGATACCGGCTGACTTCGGAAGCTGTCGATTCACCGTCATCCGTGGGTCTGTTGCCCGATGGGGAAGTCGAAGACTATGTCGTGAACGTTACCCCCAACGCGACGCTCAACCCGGTCGGGGCCGTGGTGGAAGCTGCTCCGGAATCACTGTCATGGGAGGCCACGCCAGGAGCTGTTCGGTATGAAGTCTGGTTTTCGCGAGTGGACCTCAACCCCTCGCGACTGCACCATGACACGCAGGTCACTTCCACCAGCTGGACTTTGCCAGCCGATCCCGGAGCGGGGATGTTTCGATACTGGGTTCGCCCGTTCGATGCCGACGGTCATGCCGGCCCATGGTCGTATTCGGACACATTTCGAGTTCCGATTGCGCTGACGAATTCTCCGCTCAGTGCTGAAGCTCGCCCGGTGTTCAGCTGGACCGACATTCCCGACGTGACCTACGAGCTGTATCTGAGAACCAGCGCTGGTGATATTGTGAAAACCGAACTCACGGATTCCACGTGGGTGGCAGACGATGATCTGCCGGACGGACACGTCTACTGGTGGGTGCGAGCATCAGACAGCAGCGGGCACCGCAGTCGCTGGAGTGCCCGATCAGAGACATGGGTCGGTGGAATGACGGCGCTGCTGACCCCGACCGGCAGTGTTTCAGGTCGTCCCGAATTCTCATGGCTGCCGGTGACTGGAGCCTCGCCATGAAGTTTACGTGTCTCGCAGCGGTGAAAACCATCCCATCATTCGAAGCAACAATCGCACCGGAACACACTACACTCCCTGATCGCTCTTGCCCCCGGCGTTTATCGAGTCTGGGTTAAGGCCGTCAGCGGAACAACCGGATTCGGGAACGTGGTCTGCCGGGCAATCGTTTCGAGTTGTCTGGCAGCCCGTGTCGCTGACAACCGCCGAAATGCCCCGACTGTCACTGCCTCCAGCAAGTGGAAGTGACTCGCATGGCCCCTGCTCGCCGCAATCACCGAGCTGGCAAATCCGGTGAGCGGGTCAACACGAAAAGACCGTGACGCAAGCTTCCAGCGTCCCAGCGGCAGGCCGTCTGGGATTCGTCGCAAACGATGATCTTCCTTGAGGAGCGGCTGAGACTTTTTCGGGCCCACATTTGACGGCTGTATTCGCAAATTCGGTTTGCATTACGGATTCAGCGTTCGTGGTCGGGAAACCAGTTCTCTGGTACGGTACGTCTTTTCGAGAAGCCGTTCCGGATTCTTTTGCGACGCACTCGTTGGGAGTGTCTGCAATTTTGAGGACATCAGCGAGTGAGATATTGAGCAGCAGGTGCCTGTGAAGTCTCAGTTGCCGCAGTTGAACGGTGACGGCTGTCCCGCCTGATAGTGTAGTAACAATGGTTTTTGCCGTCCGCTTGCCTGATTACATAGCCACCGACCAGAGCTGTATTGCGGCTTCTGGCCAGGGCCGACCTGTGTTGGCGAAGTTGGTCCTGTATGTCTTCATTCTGACGCTCATTTCAGGCTGCTCAAATTCAGAGATTTCACATCCTTCGACCAACGAAAGTCGAATTCCGAACACAGTGTCGCTCGAAAGTGAGTCGCTCGTCGAGAGACACCGGTCATTGCAGGCAGATGCTGTTGACTTCAGCGGGTTCGAAGACGCTACAGAAGCGTCTGGTCTGGTGTTTATCTATCGAAACGGTATCGAGGGCGGCCAGTTCACAATTCTTGAGAGTGTTGGTGGCGGCGTCGGACTTACAGACATTGACGGGGATGGTGACTGTGACGCATTCTGCCCAGGTGGGGGGACGATTGATCCAGCGACTGCGATCCCCACTGGCTTGCCGTGCGGGTTGTTCCGATGTTCACAACAACGTTACGATTCCGTGACGTCTGTTGCTGGTATTCCGACCGATATCGATTATTCACATGGCTGTACGGCCTGCGATATCGATAACGATGGGTTCGCCGACCTGTTCGTTACGTGCTATGGTCAGAGTCGTCTGCTTAGAAATAATGGAGATGGCACCTTTGTCGATGCCACCCGGTCGATGGGGCTCGTTTTGGAGACGTGGAACACAGCCGCCGCCTTTGGCGATGTTGACGGCGACGGCTGCTCAGATCTTTACGTCGCGGGGTATCTGGACTGGAAGCCTGATCCGAACAAAGTCTGCCAGAGCAAATCTGAACGGCAGGACATCTGCAGTCCGCAGAATTACGCTCCTGTTACGGACCATTTATTCATCAACTCCAGTGATGGTGAATTTCGAAACGAGACAGAGCGTTTCGGAATTCGGAGTGACGGAATGGGCATGGGCTGATCGCAACAGATTTTGATCAGGACTGTCGCGTCGATTTCTACGTTGCCAATGACGTCATTGCCGAATCATCTCTACCACAATCGCCATACTGACGGGTTCGCGGAAATCGGTGAGCTGTCCGGTGTGGCATTAAACGAAGCGGGCTCACCGGAGGGCAGCATGGGAGTTGACGCGGGGGATTTTGATGGCGACGGTCACCTTGATCTATGGACGAGCAACTTTGAAATGGAAGACAACTCCCTGTACCGGAATTCAGGTGCACGCTGCGCATTCGTGCACACAACTTCGGCGGTTGGGTTGGGCGGTCAGGGTCGAACAAGAGTAGGTTTCGGAACCGGAATGAATGACTTCGACGCGGATGGCTGGCCGGACATCTATGTACTGAACGGGCACGTTCTGTACCATGGCGGAACAGAGCCTTTCCAACAAATGTCACTTCTGTTCCGAAACATCGGCGGCAGAAAATTCGAAAACGTCAGTGAAGACGCCGGGCCATGGTTTCAGGTTCCGCATGCTGCTCGAGGAGCGGCCGCAGGCGATATCAATGACGACGGTAGGCTTGATCTGATTGTGAGCGTCATTAATGAAAATGTCGCCGTGCTCAAAAATCGACATCCGTCACAGAACTGGATTCGGCTGAAGGCGTCGGGGACGTCGAGTGCTCGATCTGCAGTCGGGACACGGGTCAGCATCCACGCCTTCGGGCGGGATTGCGTTCAGAACGTCAAATGCGGTGCCGGATATTTGTCTCACTCTGATGACCGACTGTTTTTTGCCTTGCCGAAACACGTCGGCGTTGTCGACGTGCGCGTGGTGTGGCCCGCGGGTCTTGAGGAGGTGTTCACCGATTTGCAGGCCGGGACAGATCACGTCATGATTGAAGGCCATGGAAAACGCAGGTAAACCAAAGCCGGGCACATCCGGCACGACAAAAACAACAACCACGGCACCGGTCCGCAAACTGCGCCGACGCCGATCTACATACAGGCCCCGCAGTTTGGCAGTCACTCTGATCCTGTTTTTCATCGTAGGCGGGGTGTACTACGCTGATCGGCCGAGGCGTATGTACGTGTCGGCGCGACAACTGATCAACGATGATCCGGCTCAGGCGGCAATCGTGTTGGAGGAAGCCGTGCGGCTTTCCGACGGAAATTATCCCGCCGCGCAGCTTCTGTGGGCTCGATCCCTGCTCCTCTCCGGCCAGTGGCAGGAGGCAATTGGCTGCTTCAGCTTAATCAAAGATCCAGCAGAACTCCCTGGTGAAATGTTGCTCCAACTCGGTGACGAAGCCAGGTCAGCACACGTCCCATTGCTCGCGAATAACGTATGGGAATCGATCACAGCCGAGAGCGCGGTCTACCCTTCAGCGCTCGAAAGGTTGATGGAGTTGCAGTTCGAGAAAAGCCAATGGTCAGCGGTCGCCAAACTTGGACTGCAGTTGGTTCAGCTCCGCCCGCAGATGAGCGCCAAAGCAATCCTGATGATTGCCGTCAGCTACGAGCAGCTGCTGGACTACAAACGTTCTCTGGAACTCTATGGGCGCTGTCTGGAACCCAGCGCCGCGCCGGACCTCAACACATCGTTAATGGCTCTCAGAGGACTGCAGCGACTGACAGCGATACTTGGCGAGACAAGGCAGTCTCGAAGTTGGTTTGAGAAGCTGCGAACCCTGACCGCGCTGACCCCCGCCGACCGCGTGGCAGAGGCCAGTCTATTGCGCCTGGAAGGTGAGCCCACGGCTGCCACGGAAATCATCAGGGAGGTCATCTCCAGTGGGTACAAAGCGACGGCGGCTGTGCAGCTTCGAGCACTCTTGGCTTTCGAGCGTGGAGAGTGGGTGGAAGCCGAATCAGATTTTCGAGATATTGTCCGGAAAGAATCCTGGAACAAGCTGGCCCACTACAAGCTGGCCCAGTGTCTGCTTCGACAGGGCCGAAATGACGAAGCAGAACGGCATTTCGCAAGGAATCGAGAAATCAACGAAGTATCGACACAGATACTGCGACTGGAATCAATGCCGTTAACGGGTAGAGAAGAAGCAAAGCGGCTCGAGAAATTAGCAGCGGCGTATGAGCGACTGGGCAGACCTGATCTCGCCCAGTCTTTCCGGTCGAGGATTCCGGATACGGAGCAATGAAGCACAGGGAGAGCAGCGCTCTTTACTTCAGATCAAAGTCGACGCTGGAATTTGTTCCTTCTTTCACGATTGCAATCAGGCCGCTCGTTTCCGGATTCGTGTATTTTGCCGGAATCGCGCTGTCTGCAAGTGAGCCGGCATTGACTGTTTTCATCAGGTCTTCCGGATTCGGGGCACTGCCGCTGACTACCGAACTTCCTGACGTGATCGCCACTCGATAATCGCCGACCGGGACGCTAAACCCTTTTCCATATTTGAGCGTGTAACTTCCATCTGCCTGAAGCGGCGACATCGCTGTATCACCAACGGTTTCGCCAAAGAAAGTAATTGTTGCGTCGGTCAGAGGCTTGCCCGCGGATGTCACCGTCCCGGAAACCGTCCCGGTTGGGAGATCCAGTCCACTCCGGGGGCCGCAACCAGCGAACAGGCCGCCACACAAGAATAAGGAGAACAGAGAGCAGAAACGAATACTCATCGACGAGGCCTTTGAAGCGAATGCGGGGCGATCGAAAAGATGAACAGGCGGCCCTGTCAAGCGGCCGCCTGCTGGTCTTTTAATGGACAGGTAAACCAATTCCGAGTTTAGAATTCGCCGAGCGGCTGCCCGTCGTCTCGGGTGCCCAGATTCAGCCAGGTCGTCATGTCGAGGTTCTCACTCAGGAACCGGACGGCACCATCGGCCAGGAGAATTTGTACGCCGCCCGAGTGAGCGGACTGAATGGGATTGTTCACCCCAGCGTTCCCACACACACCGGTCGTCGGACAACCATGGTGGTTATGGCCGCCTTCGGCCTGTTTGTAGCCCGGCCGGTGCCAGATCGTCGCAGTATTGAACTGTCGCCAACCTCTTCCCGGGCTACCCATAAACATCCCATGTGGCCACGAATGAATCGCGATCCGATTCAAGCCCGTGGCTGTTTCAACACACCAGTCAGATTGCTCGCCGACGATGATCGTATTCGTGGTACCGTCTGTGATGTCGCGAATTCGAATTCGGCTCTTGTAGTACAGAATCCCCCCAGAACTACCAAATCCCTGTCCGCCGCCCTCTGTCGTCGTCCAGTTGCGACTCGGATCTTTCGGGTCCGGATACACTCCGGCAATTCCCGTGTAGTGGGTGACCGGCACAGAACCTCCGTTGTGTGGTGTCGTTTCGTACTGGCTCATCGGGCTCGACGGACACAGTCTTGCGTTGAACTGACCCTCACTCAGCACTGCCGGTTGCGCATTAAATCCGGAATTCGCCAGCGACTGATCAATCTTATTGTAGAGCGGAGCCTGATCCATATACGGCAAAACACCAACCCACCACGACTGGCCCCAGTCGGCACCTTCACCAGGCAGATAGTGCGAGTTTCCAATCGGAAACGTTCCGAACACGTCGTGATAGTTATGAAGTGCCAGTCCAATCTGCTTGAGATTGTTCTTACACTGAGTCCGTCTTGCCGCTTCACGAGCCTGTTGCACCGCAGGCAGCAACAGAGCGATCAGGATGGCGATGATCGCAATAACCACCAAAAGCTCGATGAGTGTGAAACCACGTTCTGTGTGTTTGCAAAGTCTCATAGCTGAATGTCTCTCGTGAAGAAGAAAAAGAACCCGTCAACGCCGATCCGAGTATGCCTGAAGATTGGGAATGCCTCAAGCTCCGTTGTACATATTTCCAGGAAAATGTCTTTTTCTTGATTGAGTCGGTTGCTGATTCAGGGCCTCGACCGGTCGTTGATGCTGACTGACTGCTGGAACGCAACCGGGGCCGAACGCAACCGGGATCATCGCCGCACAGAAACCCACGTCTCACACAGCGATTCACACAATGCACTACCTGAACCTGAGTCTGGATAGCCAAAGGCACACCACTTTGATACCGGCAGACGACCTCTTGACAGACTGGCGAATCTTACCAGCTCGATGCGAACTTCATTTCCTCAGCTGGGCGCGAATTTTGAAGTACTGGGCGCGGCAAATGGAACGTCACCGGCTCCCGGAGGCACATATGGAGTCTTCAATTGCATCGCATGGACGCTTGGCGTCGTCACAAAGTGGGTTAATCCGGAAACTGGACCCACGACAAATATTCTCACCAAAATGGATTCGCTTTATGCGTCACGAGGGTACACGCGCCTCATCACACCCAATTACTCGCTTCAGTCGGGCTTCCAGAAGATTGCTGTCTATGCCAACCGCGACGCACGCGGACAGATTTCGATCACTCACGGAGCTCTGCAGGAAGCAGACGGCACCTGGACCAGCAAACTGGGCATTGGATCACTGATTCGACATCAGACTCCGCAGGCACTCAACGGTCCTGCTTACGGAGTCCCGGTGGCCGTGTACGTTCGTCGGACGACGTATGGCTGGCCGACAGGATCCGGCTCGCTGGCTCCTTCTCGAATGTCAACTGCTCCACAGTCCACGACACAGTCAATCGCAGCTTCGATCTCACCAACAACCGCGTTCGGACTGAATACTTTTCCGAAGGCACGGCCCGGCGCGTCTACGGCGCTGACTTCGCAGCAAGCAGCCTCCGTGATCCCTCAGACAGCAATGTCAGTCTCTCAGCGTGCTGCAGCGACCGGTCTCCAGCAGAAGACCAGGACCGTTGCGACTCCGGCACCGAAGCTGTCTCCGATCGCAGTTGTTGCGGCTGCCGATTCACGGTCTCGGGAAACAGATGTCGTGATGTCCGATATCGGCAGTCTCCTCGGGCGTTTGTTGGCCTGAAGCACAGGCAACCTTCGGCTGTAACACGGCAACGACGGTCAGAAATCCAGTCCTTCTGCGAATGCGTGGTCTGCAGTGAACTGGTCTTCTGCCGTCGTCGTCGGTATTGCTCGATTGGCTGGAAGGCAGATGCTACAGTGCCGAACCGGGGATTACCCGGACTCCGGCGAGTTGATTCAGCGACGCGTCGGAGATTTTTCCAATCAGTGTTTCCGGTGGTTTGGCTGAGTGCCGAGGGCTGTGAAACGACACCAAAGAAAGTCACGTCATGGCCACAGCGGCAGCTCGACACATTCTGGTTCCGGACGAAGCTCGATGCCTGGAACTGAAACAGCAGATCGAAAACGGCGAAAGTTTTGCTGAACTCGCGAAGGCTCACAGCCAGTGCCCATCCGGGGCGCGCGGCGGCGACCTGGGAACCTTTCGTCAGGGCCAGATGGTCCCGGAATTCGACAAAGTCGTCTTCAATGACGCTCTGCACACCGTTCACGGCCCGGTGAAGACTCAGTTCGGTTACCACCTGCTGGAAATCACTGCTCGCAGTGAATGATGTCGGACCAGTGCCGCGGGTCTCGCATATTCGTTAAATTCGGAAGAATCGATGTCATCATCACGTCGCTGATCCCGCTGATCTGACATCAGCGGCAGCAGGTTCCGGGCGAAAGGCAACATTGCGGGTTTCGTGTGGTCATGAGTCGTCAAATCGCGTCGGCGTCCTGGTGAGGAATCGTGTGTCGGCGGAATTCAGGTGGTACACTGAAGCCGGGCGGAAACGCGAAGCCCAAGGCAATCAACCCGGACCACTTTCGAAACAGCACCCGCCGCCGTGGACACAGTCGAAGACAAACCGCGAAAAAAAACGCCTCGTGAAATGGCCTTCGCGCTGCTCCCGACGCTCCTGACTCTGGGGAATGCCGTCTGCGGGTTCGGTGCGATTACGATTCTGGCAAGAGTCGGGCCGAGCCTGGACATGCTGCCCGGCGATCTGGCCTCCCAGATCGACCCCGCATCACAGATGGTGAAAGCGGCCCTGCTGATCTTTCTGGCGATGCTGTTCGATGCTCTGGACGGCAGTGCGGCTCGACTGACGAATCAGTCCAGCGAATTCGGGGCGATGCTGGACAGTCTGTGCGACGTCGTCAGTTTCGGAGTCGCGCCGGCCTTCATGATGCTGAAACTGACGGACCCGCAATATCACCTGATGGAGACGCCCTATCAGCCACCGTTTTATTATTCCATCGATTTTCTGTGGACCATCGCCACTCTGTACATGGCCTGTGCGATTCTCAGGCTGGCAAGGTTCAACGTGGAAACTGACGACGATGACTCACACGAAGGATTCAGCGGACTGCCGTCGCCCGCGGCTGCCGGTGTGATTGCCGGTTTTCCAATTGGCGTGATGACCCTGAAGAAGCTGCTCACTCAGTCCACAGCCACTGGTGTCGTAGCCGAAGTGACCGGAACCGCTCCTTCCGCTGATCCTGCTGTGCAGGTCAGTCGCGGGACTCCATGGGCAGAGCCGCTTGCGGAAATCCTTCTGCCGACTCTGGCCGTGCTGCTGCCGTTCATTACTCTGGCCACCGCGGTGCTGATGGTCAGCCGAATTCGCTATCCGCACGTCTTCAATCAGATTCTGCGAGGCAACCGGGGCCGACTGCAGCTGCTGCAGTTGGTGTTTACTCTGGCCCTGGTCTTCCAGGTGAAAGGCATGGCGATTCCTGTCATCTTCTGCTGGTTCGCGTTCGCCGGTCCCGTCAATGCGATCTGGCGTCGCTACATCGTCAGAAGACTGCCATTCCGCGGCGCAGCACTTTGAAGTGTTCAGGAACGCTGCAGGTCGGGTTCCAGCCTGACAGCTCTGATCAGGTTGTCAGGAAGCAGCCTGACCTTCCACTGGTTGCTGAGCTGCTGGACGTCCGGATGTGCGAGCGATATCGTGGCGTTTTCGGCATCATTGCCTCGCTGGTCTGTCCGTGGAGTTCATCTGATGTTTCGCCTGACCTTTGCTGCTCATCTTTTGGTCCTCGTCTTCATTTCCCGCCTTTCAGCTGCCGACCGGCCCAACGTGCTGTTTATTGCCGTTGACGATCTGAATCACTGGGTCGGGCATCTCAAACGCAATCCTCAAACGATCACTCCGAACCTTGATCGGCTGGCCAGTCGAGGAGTCAGCTTCAGTCGAGCGTACTGCGCTGCTCCGGCATGCAACCCATCTCGAACGGCGTTGATGTCCGGCATGCGTCCTTCGACGACAGGCATCTACCACAACCCAAACGACTATCGTCCCCACATTCCCCCGGAACAGACTCTGAATGTCTGGTTTCGAAATCATGGCTACCGCGTGACCGGAGCGGGCAAGATTTATCACGGGGGTTTTGATCGCTTCGAAGACTGGAACGACTATCAGCCGAAGCAGGCCGTCAGGAATCAGGGAGCCTACAGCAGCAGCGATCATCACGGCATCACGTGGTCAGTTCTGAAGGGAGATGATGATGCCGTTGCGGATTACTTCACAGTCAGCTACTGCATCGAAGAGCTGCAGAAGACCAAGCGGGAACAGCCGTTTTTTCTGGCCTGTGGAATCTACCGACCCCACATGCCATGGAGTGTTCCGAAGAAATATTTTGACCTGCATCCACTGGCCGACATTCAGCTGCCTCCGCACCGGGACGACGACCTGAATGATATTCCCGAAGTCGGAATCCGAACGGCCAAACCCACCGGAGACCACAAAGCGATTGTTGACGCAGGTGCGTGGAAGGAAGCCGTTCAGGCTTATCTGGCAGCAATTTCGTACGCCGATGCTCAGCTGGGTCGCCTGCTGGATGCCTTCGACAAATCATCAGCGAAGGACAATACCATCATCGTCCTGTGGGGCGACCATGGCTGGCATCTTGGCGAAAAGCAGCACTGGAGGAAGTTCGCTCTGTGGGAAGAAGCCACCCGAGCTCCGCTGATCTGGGTTGCTCCGGGCGTGACAGCTCGCGGACAAATCTGCGAACGCACTGTCGACTTCCTGTCCATCTATCCGACACTGTGTGATCTGACCGGAGTTCCTCTGCCGACTCACCTGGATGGTCGCAGTATTCGAATATTGCTCGCCAATCCTCAGGCTGAATGGGATCAGCCGGCACTCACCACTCACGGCCACAACCGTCATGCTGTCCGGTCCGAACGCTGGCGCTATATTCGCTACGAGGACGGCAGCGAAGAACTTTATGACCACGATGCTGATCCGTATGAATGGGACAATCTGGCTGGCAGAACCGAACTTGCGGATGTGAAGCAGCAGCTCGCAGCCGCCTTCCCGAAAGTCAACCACCCCGAAGTTCCTGCAGGGAAATCCGCACCGGCTGACAAACCGAAGACCAGACAGAAGAAACAAAAGCAGAAGCCTGGTAAAGACTGAGACAACGCTGCTCAGTGCGGCGCTCCCGGACTGCGGTGAGCACATTGATCGTTCTCGCCTCAGAGGGAAAATGTGCTCGGAGTTCCTTCAACGGGATGTTATAGTTCGACTGAGATCCGAAACGGCAGGTCTCACATCTCTCCCTTGACCGTTGACCCTCGATGGGGATATCGATGTCATCAGCTTTGAGATTCGAACACGTCAGCCCGGAAGAATTCCTGCGGGGAGAAGAATTCGCCGACGGTAAGCATGAGTACGTTGATGGCCGGATCTACGCCATGGCGGGAGCGACGGATGCCCACAACCGGATCGCGTCACGGGTTCTGGGTTCCCTGTTCGGACAGCTGACCGGTTCTTCCTGCGAAGCGCTGAATTCCGACGCCAAAGTCCGGGTCTCACACAAGTCACGGACTTATTTTTACTACCCGGATGCGATGATTGTCTGTCATTCCAATCCCGACAGTGACCACTTTCAGGATCAGCCGGTGGTGATTGTTGAGGTCGTCTCTGAATCCACTCGGCGAACGGACGAAGGTGAAAAGCGTCTGAGCTATCTGACGATCCCCTCACTGCAGCACTACCTGCTGTTCGAACAGGACCGTCCGGCCGTCAGAGTCTTCAGCCGAAACAGTGATGGCGAATTCGAGGAGCGGTCACTGTCCGGAGTAGAAATCGTCATTCACCTGACTCCGCTGACCGCCCAACTGCGTCTCGCTGATATCTATGCCTGACTGCGGGCAATTCAGTTGTCCATACACCTCACGGGATTTCGCTCCCTCCGGGCCACACCAATCGGAAATCGGTCAGGACTTCGTGATCCAGATTCAGCAGGAGTTCGTTCTCCGTCAGGCAAACACCTGATGTTTTGAAAGGGGGGGACGCGAGATGGGTGAATCTTCTATCACTTCTCAGGATTCGTCCGGGCCGGTCACGGCGACCGTTCAGCGAGTCAACAGGGCGATTGGACCCGTCGCAGCCGGAATGATCATCGACGCGCTGGACGTACTGACTCTGGGACCAGTCGGACTGCTGCTTGGCATTCCGGTCGGCGTCATTGCAGGTTATTGGCTGGGGCGAAGTCTGGGCCTGGAGAAAAACGCGTCGCTGGTTTGCGCAGCCGCGGCAGCCGTGTACTGCACGGTTCCACTGACGGAAATTCTGCCTCTGGGGACTCTGGTCGGAGCTCTTGGGCGGTTTTTTCAGAATTCTGATCAGGTCTGATGGGTGCTGCCGAGCGGGACGAGAATCATGACCGGTTCTTGACTGGCCCGGTGGCGAGGTTTATGGTCAGATGACGGGAAACCGTCAGTCGATCATCAACTTCGAAGGCTTAGCGCGGGCGATGGCAGCTTCAGAAAAATTCAGCCGACGACGCAGTTGTTGGGCATTCGCGGTGCTGATCCTGATTGCTGCGGAGTCTGTCGCGCAGTCGCCGATTGATTTTGATCGCCAGGTGGCTCCGATTCTGGTGAGTCACTGTCTGGAATGCCATTCGGGTGACTCTCCCAAAGGTGGATTGTCGCTGGAATCCTCCGACATGCTGAAACGTGGCGGGGACAGCGGACCGGTTCTAAGCGACACGGACGCAACATCCGGTCTGCTGTGGCAGCGAATCGAAGCGGACGAAATGCCTCCGAAGCATCCGCTGTCGGCCGTGGACAAAGCTGTCATACGCGAGTGGATTCATCAGGGCGCGGCGTGGGGCGGCGGGCAACTGGATCTTCTGGCTGCGACAACGGACCATCGAGCCGGACGGGACTGGTGGTCGCTGCAGCCTCTGCGCCGCGTCACGGTTCCCGCATTGGTTTCTGCCTCAGGTCGCTCGCACGCCAATCCGATTGACGCGTTCATCCAGGTCCGACTGCAGGAAGCGGGTCTGCCATCGGCTGGCCCGGCGACACCTCGGCAGCAGGTTCGCCGTGTCTTTTTTGATCTGACCGGACTGCCGCCGACTCCGCAACAGGTGGCATCCTTTGAAGCAGATCCAGCGGATCAGGCTTGGCAGAAGATCGTCGACGAACTTCTGGAGTCTTCTCATTATGGTGAGCGCTGGGGGCGGCACTGGCTGGACGTTGTGCGGTTCGGAGAAAGCGACGGCTTCGAACGCAACCATCCTCGAGACAATGCATGGCCTTATCGCGACTGGGTGATTCGAGCCCTGAATGCCGACATACCGTACACGGATTTTGTGCGCATGCAGCTGATGGGCGATCTGTTGAGCCCCGGTCCGGAAGGCGCAGCGGCGACCGGATTCTGGGTTGCCGGAGTTCACAACACCGTGGTCGGCGGCAGTCAGCGAATGAAGCAGCTGGCAAGAGAAGATGAAATTGAAGAAGTCCTGGCGACAGTCGGGCAAACGTTTCTGGGGCTGACGATCAACTGTGGGCGCTGCCACGATCACAAGTTTGATCCGGTCACGCAAAGAGAATACTACCAGCTGGCGTCGGCCATTTCCGGGCTGGGATTCGGTGAACGGACGGTACGAAACCCGGTTGACGAACAGCGACTGAAGGACACAGAAGCTGAGCTGATGTCCGTGACCGAGCAACTGGCGGTGATCAATCAGACAGCTCGGAAGGAGATTCTTGCGGCTCGTGCAGCCGGAACGCTTCCGACTCCGGAGCCTCCCCCCGCCACAGCTCTTTGGGAATTCGATCATGATCTGAAAGACAGCATTGGTCAGCTTCACGGGACAGCTCATGGCAACGCAGCGATTCAGGATGGAGCACTGCATCTGGACGGGTCGTCTTTTGTCGAAACTGCTCCGCTGAAGACAGAGATCTCTGAAAAGACGCTGACCGCCTGGGTGCAGCTGGCGAATCTCAACCAGCGCGGCGGAGCCGTCATGTCTCTGGAAACTCGGAACGGCGCGACATTTGACGCCATCGTGTTCGGCGAACAGCAGCCTGGACACTGGATGCCCGGCAGTAACAATTTCGCGCGGACCGAATCATTTCGCGGGACACCGGAACAGGACGCAGTACAGCGCATCGTTCACATCGCAATTGTGTATTCGGCAGATGGGAAGATCACGGCTTATCGCGACGGCGTCGCTTACGGGCAGTCCGTCAGAAAGTCTGATCTGCAGTCGTATCAGGCGACTGAAACAGAAATCCTGTTTGGTCTTCGTCACAAGCCGCCCGGTGGGAATCGCTTTCTGGAAGCGAACATTCATCGAGCGGCCTTCTACAGTCGAGCTCTGAGCGCTGACGAAGTAGCGGCGTCGGCCGGAGATCCGTCCGCCTATGTGCCGGACGAACAGGTGGTGGAATGGCTGAATCCCGAACAGCGCCGCCAGCGAGCTGAGCTTTCCCGACAGGTGGCAGAACTGACCGCAGCGTGTGACGAGATTCGGGAAGCTGCTCAGCAGAAAATCTACTGCCTGACTCCGGGGAAGGCTCAGGACATCCACGTGCTGCTGCGAGGTGATCCGGATCTTGTCGGGGAAGCGGTCAGCCCCGGAGGAACCACGGCGATTGCCGGGCTGGATGCTGACTTTTCGCTTTCCGAGAATTCCACAGAAGCCGATCGGCGACGCTGTCTGGCCGACTGGGTGACTCATCGCGACAACGCTCTGTTTGCTCGAGTCATCGTCAACCGGTTATGGCACCTGCACTTCGGTGTGGGGCTGGTGGAAACACCCAGCGACTTTGGTTTCAACGGAGGTCGTCCGAGTCACCCGGATCTGCTGGAATACCTGTCGACGACGCTGCAGGACGAACAGTATCGACTGAAACCGATCCACCGCCTGATTGTCACGTCGAAAACCTATCGGCAGGCATCAACGATGACGGATTCAGCTCAGTTTCATGAGGCAATGCAGCAGGATGCGGACAATCGACTGCTTTGGCGCAGCAGCCTGCGACGGCTGGAAGCCGAGTCTGTTCGGGATGCCATGCTGGTGATTTCCGGAAGCCTGAACGAATCTGAAGGCGGGGCCGGGTTTCGTGACGTGACGGTCAGGTTGAACAATGGCACGACTTACTACGAACCCATTGACGAGCTGGACAGTTCCTTCCTGCGTCGGACGGTGTATCGCTTCAGTCCCCGAGGCGACCGCAGTGCTCTGCTGGACACCTTTGACTGTCCGGACACCGCGGCAACAGCTCCTCGGCGTTCCGTGACCACAACGCCACTGCAGGCACTCAGTCTGCTGAACAATTCATTCGTGCTGCAGATGTCTCAGCGATTTGCTGACCGCCTGCGCCGTGAAGCCGGTTCGAATGCCGGAGATCAGATTCAGCTGGCATGGCGACTTGCGATGGCTCGAATTCCGGATGCCAGGGAGCAGCAGTTGTCTGAACAGCTGGTTCGACAGCATGGTCTGGAAGCTCTGTGCCGGGGACTTTTTAACAGCAGCGAACTGATCATTCTGGAGTAACTGCGATGCTGAATCGACGAGACCTGTTTCACTGGGGGCTGAACGGGCTGGGAGCCACAGCGCTGACGGCAATGCTGCAGGCAGACGGGGCCGACGCTCGTTCAGGTCCACCGAAACTGCCCGTGAAAGCACGGCGAGCCATCCATATCTGCCTGATCGGCGGGCTCAGCCATGTCGATTCGTTCGACCACAAACCGGAACTGACTCGTCTGCACGGCAAGTCTCTGCAAACGACTGAACAGCCTGATATCTTCTTCGGTCAGATCGGGCTGTTACGAAAGGAAGACTGGACCTTTCGGCGGCGAGGTCAAAGTGGCCTGATGATTTCGGACATGTTTCCTGAAATTGCCGAACTGGCGGATGAGCTCACCATTCTGAACTCGATGGAATCGAAGTCTGCCAACCACACTCCAGGGCTGTTCCTCGCCAACAGCGGATTTGAATTCAACGGTTATCCGTCGATGGGCAGCTGGATTTCCTACGGCATGGGCACCGACAACGAATCGCTGCCCGCGTATGTGGTGCTGAATGATGAACGCGGGGCTCCCAATACCGGCGCATCGACATGGAGCAGCGCCTTTCTGCCGTCGAGTCATCAGGGTGTGGTCCTGAACAGCGGGACGCAGCCGGTGCGTGATCTGTTTCCGGCTCAGCCGGTTCCATCATCCGCCGATGCGGCAACTCGGGAATTCATCGCGGCCATCAATCAGCATCATCTGCGGCAGACGGATGATGACCGCCTGCTGACCGCGCGCCTGAAGAGCTACGAACTGGCAGCTCGCATGCAGACCTCCATTCCGCAGGTCAGCAGCATCGCCGAAGAGACTCAGGAGACTCAGGACCTGTACGGCATTCATGATCCTGTGACGTCGGACATGGGACAACGTTGTCTGTTGGGCAGACGGCTGCTGGAACAGGGAGTGCGGTTTGTGCAGCTGTTTTCCGGTGGACCGATTGCCGGCAGTCCGCGAGCCAGCTGGGATGCTCATGAAAACGTTTTCGAAAACCATTCACTGGAAGCAGCTCGCATCGACCGCCCGGTCGCCGCACTGCTGAAGGACCTTCGGCGCAGAGGCCTGCTGGATGACACGCTGGTTCTGTTCACGACGGAGTTCGGGCGGACGCCGTTTGCGCAGTCAGCGGCGGATCAGGTGGGGCCTGGTCGCGATCACAACCGCTATGCTTTCAGCTGCTGGATGGCCGGAGCCGGACTGAAGCCGGGGATCGCTGTGGGAAGCACCGACGAGATCGGCTGGAAGGTGGCGGAACGGCCGATTCCCTGGCACGATTTTCACGCCACCGTGCTGCACATGTTTGGTATCAACCACGAACAGCTCACGTACTACCACAACGGCATTCAGCGGCGTCTGACCAACGTCCATGGAGAAGTGATTCGCGAGATTCTGTCCTGAAGTTTTGCAGCCTGTCACAGAGGCTCGGTTCCGGATCACTTATGAGATCTGCGACGTAAACTTCCAGCTGACGGCATTCCGGATAAGCCGTTACTCCGCATTCGGCATGGCCACTCGTTTCAGTTTTCGGTCGTCGGGAGACGCTTCTTCCGGGTTGCGAATGAACTCACCGCGGACTTCCAGTTCCAGAAGAACGCGGCGCACGCTTTCCCTCGGACTCTCCAGGCTTTCCCGCAGTTCCTGAGGCATCGTCTGAGTCACCTGCTTTTCGATCTGTGACACGGCGAGTTCTCGATCGACCGGACACGAACTGCGAATGGCATCAGCAACGGCATTGAATTCCCATTCGAAGATGCGAATGGCCGTGCGGTCTCCGTCCAGAGTTCGACAGTGAACATAACGTTCCGATGCTTCTTCGACGGAGGAGCCGCAGCCGGAAACTGTCCCGAAAATCAGGACGACCAGCAGTAACCAGTGATTCATGATAATCATGCTGAATAGGCTCAAAGGACGAAACGCAAACAGGCAGACAGGCTGAAGGCCGCCCGGAAGATCTCCGACGAAACCAGTTCAGCGAAGGGAGACACGAGTGGGAAGAGGCGGAGAATCTCCTGACTGTTCGGCTGTGACGCTGCTCTGTGACCTGGTTGATCGCAGTCTGACCGGCGACAGATTCAGAACTTTCAGTCGGCCGTCCCGACCGACCGTGGCGATGGTCGTCAGGTCATTCGACCACTTCAGATCATACACAATTCCCTCATGGACACTCGTACGTACCAAAAGCCGGCCATCGGACGCATTCCAGATTTTCAGAGCACCATCATGGTCGCCTGCCGCCAGGAACTGTCCATCAGCTGACCAGCAAACCGGCAGCAGATTGCGGGAATGATCCAGCCGGCAGACAGAGGTGAAGGATTCCGTGTCACAGATTTTCAGAGTGCCATCATGGTCTCGGAGAACAAGAAGGCGGCCGTCAGGTGAGAACGCCAGTGATTTGGCCTGAGCCGCTGAATCAGGTGCCCGGGAGGTCAGCTGCCCTGTGGCGGTGTCCCACAATGTCGTCTCACCATTGCGTCCCGTTCGCCAGTCTCCGGTACCGACAGCCAGAGTCTTTCCGTCCGGCGACAGACTGAGCGCCAGCACCGGCAGGGACACGCGAATGGTCTGCTGAACCTGATCCGGTTTCCCGACGGATCGAATCTCAATCGTCCCGCTGTCTCCTCCGATCGCGACAAGTGTTTCGTGAAGATTCAGTGCCATCTGATTCACCGCATCCAGACCGGTCCCCAGCGTCTGCAGGTTCGGTGAGTCATTTGTCAGATTATCGATCACCACCAGATTTCCATTCGCGCAACCTGCCAGCAGTCTGTGATGGGTGGCAGACACGGCGATACTTCGCACCTGCGAACCGGCTTTCGCAATCATCCGAAGTTCTCCTGTTGGGACATGAAACAAATCGACACTGCCGGCGTCCCCGCCCATGAAGATTCGATCATCCCCACCGGATGTCGCCAGACATCTCAGTGCACCTTGATCAGACGTCACCTGGCAGTTTGATTCCGTCAGCAGGTCGTCGAATTCCACGGGGGGAAATCCCATTGGCTGCCGCAGACGATTGCAGTCGGCTGTGGTCAGATGATAAATGGGAATCGAGTAACCGGCCCAGGCAATTGGTTTCAGTTGCTGAAAGTAGGCATAGTCGCCCGAACGATCATGCAGGCGATTAACGCTGACTGCAAACCAGCCGGGTTCAGGAATCTCTGGAACCGGACGACTTTGGATTCCCGCCAGTTCGGGTTCGACGACGCGCACATGCCATGCCAGACCCAGCGGTTTCTGGTGTTCGGAATTCAGGTCGCCGTCGTCCACAGACGAGTGACCAGCTTCCGGATGTTCTTCCAGCCACGTTTTCAGATGCAGCAGATCCTGTCCCCAGTCGGTGTTGCTGCTGGAGAGATGCTTCCATCCGTTCGTGGGACCTCCAACCAGTTCGTTGAAGTACGACAGGTGATGCGGAAAAGTGGCCAGGCTGGACGCCACCAGCCAGACGCAGGCCAGAATCGCCGGTACGGCTGCCAACCATTGCTTTCGAGGAATCGTCGTCGCAACCCGACTGATCAGAATGAAGACGAACGGAAAGCAGGGAAGCACATATCGCAGATGTCGATTGAAACCAGTCTGCAGACTGACGAACAGCAGCAAAGAAAATGCAGCCGTCAGGACAAAGATTTCGTCTGACAGACCACATCGATGAACGGGCTGACAGACTGCCAGCAGCAGCGAACACCCGGCCAGCAGCCAGATTCCCAGCGGCACCTTCACGGCGGCAGCATAGACGTAATAGTAAATCCAGCCCCGATTTCGCCACTGGCCTCGCAGATACGACCAGTTTTCCTTCTCGAAATGAAACTTCTGACGGTCGATTCCCTGCACAAAATTCCTCGGCAGGGGAACGGGGATCGCTCCGATGGCTCTGTTGGTAAACTGATTTCGCACGGACCCCAGAAAAAAGTCCCGCGGGTAGGGGATTTGTCCTTTTCCTTCGTCTCCTGCAGGAAGCGGACCGCCGATGGCCGTACTGATGAACTGGTAATCTCTCAGCCGAGTGCCGCTGCCTTCAAATCCATATCCCAGATTCAGCACATAAAGAGCCAGACAGACTCCGGACACCATCTGAACAGGCTCGTTCAGCCACCATCGGTGATTCCGGGACGTGGTGGCGAGCAGTCGCCAGCCCAGCCACATCGCCGGCCAGATTCCAAAGACTATGATCCACGTCGCCTTGGACAAAAGCATCAGCCCCAGCACCAGGCCCACTGTCAGAGCGCATCGGTAACCAGGTTGTTTCAGCCATCGATGAAACGCGAAGAACCGAGGACTCCAAACGCTGTGCCGCCCATATCGGCGGTGATCAGCTGACCGTGTCCGATCACCGTCGGAGAAAACGTCCACAGTAACACACTCAGTAACGCAGCCCAGTCACCGAACAGCTGTCGAGCCCACAGGTAAGTGACAGTCACGGCCAGCAGACTGAACGGAATGCAGGCCCACCGAGCCAGCGTCAGCAGAAGAAATGAGCGTTGACCATTGATCTTCAGAAACTGCTCGCCGACCGGACGTTCCGGGCGAACGGTGACATTGTCGGTGTGCCGGGACCAGTCAAGCTGAGGGTCGGCAAACAGCACCGGAATCGCAGCCACCATTCGGACCAGCGGCGGGTTCACGTTGAACAGATCAAAGTGTCCGCACTTCCAGTGGCTGATCCCGGCCGGCAGGAATGCGACTTCGTCCCATGTCCAGCTGTTGCGATGAGCACTTACCGCCAGCAGCAGCGAATGAACGCTGAGCAGAAGTATCAGGACAGTTCTTCGAAGAGGCGATGAGATTCGAAGGGCACTGTCCGGCTGATCGGCAGGATTCAGTACGTTCCCGGCTTCCGACATCAGAACCTCGAATCAGAATTCCACCGGTTTGCCATCGTGGCGGTTTCCCAGACGACTGTGAATCTGCTGGCTGATGTCGTACTGCACAAACCGCACCGACCCGTCGCTCAGAGCCGCCTGAAAGCCCTGATCATGAGCGCTGCCGAAGACCAGACCTTCCTGAGGCGAAGCTTTGCTGTCGGGCAGCGGTCGAAATGTGGTATCGAATTCCGTTCCTGTGTAACGAGTCAGGTCGCGATCGTCGCCGGAATACATGCATTCGTTGTCGCCCAGATCCATGCCGTCCACATAGTGATCCCGGCGCAGGTGCTTTTCCGCGATGAGATAGGTGTTGGATGTCCCGTCCGTCACATCCCGCTGCCGAATCTTGCTGCGTTGAAAGCTCAGCCCGGACGACGTCGAAAAGTCAGGCCATGCCCATGTTTCTTCATCGGCCAGACTGTCCGGACCATTACCATAAGCAGTGTACAAATGACCGCCGTTGAATGCGTAGTCGTTGCGAGCCACCTGGTCGACCAGTGCGGTATGAAAGTATCCTCGAAAATTGGGATACAGATCCTGACCGCGCCGTGTCGGACAGTTCAGCAGGCTAAGCGTGATCGTCAGCCGCTGAGAATTCTCCATCACCTGTGTGGTGCTGGTATCGTCAGAGCCACCCAGCTGGTGCAGGCTGTGCTGTTCCAGAAACGGCAGCACGTTGTAGACCCATCCTCCCGGCTGATGAATTCCGGCTCCTCGGTCCGGAAGCCCGGCCCAGCGACGACTCCACCCGCCGGTTGGATACCACCCGAATGTTTCTTCATGCCGGATAGCGGCAAGACTCAGCTGTCGGAGATTATTCGAACACTGAACCCGCCGAGCAGATTCACGGGTTGTCTGCACCGCCGGCATCAGCAGAGCCAGCAGAATCGTGATGATGGTGATGGTGACCAGCAGTTCCACAACTGTGAATCCTGACCGGAAACCGGTGGTGTCGATGGTCTGCTTCGAATGAATCATTGAGGTTCTCGCTGTTCAGGCGCCAACGATTTCCGATCCGTGGCCCGGACGACGTTTGTTACGACGGTGATCCGGCCGATTGAACACGGCGGGGGGTGTTGTAAGGAACTGAGAAGGCAGGTCACCGCATTCAAGCTGGCGGACGGTTTCCAGAGTCATCTCGATCAGGCGGCGATTGTTTCGCTGGAGATCCGCCATCAGAAACATCATGCCGCAGTTGAGAGCCAGAGCGAAAAACGCGGCGCTGGCAACGATGGTCGCCATCTGTGATGTGGAGGTTTGAGGCAGTCCCAGAGCCAGCCCGGCCACAGATGCCAGCCCGCCACACAGCAGCAGACCGCTCAATGCCAAAAAGACACGAGCGGGATGATACATCAGATAGCTGCGAAACATTGTTACCAGCTGTCGACAGATGAACTGTCGAATGCTGGTGAACAGCCGAGACTCCCGGGTTTTCGGATTGACTCGCACGGGAACGCTGGTGATCGGCAATCCTTTCGCTCCTGCCTGAATCAGCGTTTCGATGGTGTAGCTGAAACTGGTGACGATGTTCAGCTGCATCGCCGCATCCCGAGTGAACGCCCGAAATCCACTCACAGCGTCCTGCAGCGGAGCGCCGGAAAGCTTTCGAACCACCAGGCTGCCATAGCGCTGAAGCAGCCGTTTCAGCGGGGAAAAATGAGGAATTGCAGCCGTTCGGCGGTCTCCGACCACGACAGACGCCTCACCGGCTAACAGCGGCTGAACCAGTACTCGAATATCCTCCCCTCGGTACTGGTTGTCCCCATCGGTGTTGACTATGATATCAGCGTTTCGCTGAAGACAGGCTCGGACACCTGTCGCAAAGGTCGCGGCCAGTCCGCGGTTCCCGCTGTGTCGAATAATGTGGTCCACGCCCAGATCCCGAGCCACCCGGACGGTGTCATCGGTACTGCCGTCGTCGATGATCATCACCTCGATTTCGTCAATTCCTTCGATTTTCCGCGGTAGATCCCGGTAGGTCTGCGGAAGTGTGTGCTCTTCGTTAAAGCAGGGGATTTGAATAATCAGTTTCAAGGCAGGAACTCTCCATGACAAGCTGTGGTGCTGGCTGAGAGAATCTGTGGCGCTCGCGTTCGGAAACCGGACACGAAAAAGATGAAACATTCTGATCCTGATTGCTTTCCCCGTCTTTTCCCTGAAACTATTGCGATTTGAGCGGTTTCCCGGAGGCAGAATGTCACTCGCAACAACAATTTCTGAAAGTCAGGCCAGCTTCCAGGCTCTAACGGCCCGTCTGAAAGATGGGTCGGATGAGGCATTTCAGGAGCTTCTGGAAACCTATAGCCCGTATGTCCTTCGATCGATTCGCAGGCGTCTGCACCAGCGACTGCGCGGCCGTTTCGATTCTCAGGATTTCGCTCAGGCTGTCTGGATGACCCTGCATGCTCACCGTGATCGCATCGCGGAGTGCGAGACACCAGAGAATCTCGTTCGGTTTCTGGCCACGGTCGCGGGCCGAAAAGTTCGTGCTGAATTCCGACATAATTTCCAGACCGCAGCAAACAACATCCGACGGGAGCGGTCGCTGGACAATGACAGTTTCGTACTTCCGCTGCCGGACCACTCCGCTGAGCATCCCAGCCAGCTTCTCGTCGCCGCTGAACAACTGGAGCGAATGCTGGACGGTGAGCCCCAGAAGTATCAGGAAATTGTCAAACTGCGATGTGAGGGTCTGCCGCTGAAGGAGATTGGGAAAAAAGTGGGTGTTACGGAGCGCACGGTCAGAAGGGTCATCCATCAGCTTGCGGCCAAACTTGAGGACTGATGATGGTCCGTCCCGATCCGCACATGACAACGCTGGCTCTCAGTCGGCAGCAGGCCGTTGAGAGATTTCGTCGACTGTGGGAAGCCGGCATCGAACCGGATTCTGCCGAGGCTGTCCGGAAGCTCGGTGGAGAAACCGTCCATCGCTCGGTTGTCATCGCACTGGCATTCGAAGAGTACTGTGTCCGCAGCGAGCGAGGTGAACGCCCGGATGCCGCGGGTTTTGCTGCTCGGTTTCCTCAGATTGAAGGATCGCTCGTTCGTCAGATCGTTGTTCACGAGGAGCTTGAGCGGCGTCATCTTCTGGATGGCGATGACCTGTCCGGCTGGCCGGAACCGGGTGATCTGGTCGCGGGGTTCCTTCTTCAGGAGAAACTGGGTTCGGGTAGCTTCGGAACGGCGTTCCTTGCCCAGGAACTGCATCTCAGCGAACGTCAGGTTGTCGTAAAGGTAACGCAATACGGCCGGACGGAAGCCGAAAAGCAGGTTCGGGTTTCACATCCCGGTGTTTCAGACGTGTATACCGCGGCCAGTGATTCCGAATGGGGGCTGACCGTCATCTCCATGCCGTTTCACAGCCGGGCAACTCTGCTGGACGTGATCGGCATCGTGAGGTCCAGTCGCGATCGAATGATGGACGGGAGTTGTCTGGCGCGGGCAGCTCGCTCAGTCATCCACGAAGATGACCGTCCGGATAATCGACCGAGCCCCCGGCTGCACACCGGCCAGGGAACATTTGCTGATGCGGTGACTGTTTTCGGCTATCTGACAGCGGATGCCCTGGCCGCCATTCACGGGAAAGGACTGCGTCATGGAGACCTGAAGCCATCGAACATCGTTGTCGATGCCTATGGCTGTCCGATTCTGATCGACTTCAACCTGTCGACGGAGATTCTGCAGAGCGGCCCCATCGGCGGCACTCTGCCGTATATGGCTCCCGAATTGCTCGCTGCATACATGGAGTCACTTCAGGAAGACTCCGGGAACCCGATGCCGCTGTCGCCACCGGGGCCGGCAGCTGATATCTATTCTCTGGGCGTCTGTCTTTACGAACTGCTTTTCGGCCAGCATCCATTCGGTCCGATTCCGGTGTCCACAAATGTGGAAGTTGCCGACTATCTTCAGCATCGGCAGCTGCTGGGACCTCGATATCAACCGGAAATTTCCGATCGTGTCGATCAGGCCCTGATCCGGCTGCTTCTGCAGTGTCTCGAAACAGATCCATCCAAACGGCCTGCGTCTGCGGCGGAACTGAAACTGGAATTTGAGAAGCTCAGGTCGATCCCACGGCAGATGCAGAGGGTTGCGCGGGTTCGTCCGGGGTTGTTCCGGACAAGTCAGCTGGCACTTTTGGTTGCCGCGCTGCTGGTCCCAATCTGGTGGACCGTCCGTCCCGATGTCACCGACGTGCTGGAACGACGAGTTCAGCAGCAGATACAGGCAGAAGACTGGTCGGAGGCCATTTCTACCTCCGATGAACTCATTGAACGGCAGCCACACCGAGACGACCTGCTTCTGCAGCGAGGCGAATTGTGTCTCCGGCTCGACATGTTCGATGAAGCCGCCGAGGTGTTTCAGCGAGCTCGGCAGGTCCGCGAAACTCCGGAGCTGCTGACACGAATCGCCTATTGTCACCTGAAGCGAGGGATGTTCGATGAGGCCATCGATTCCTATCTGTCTCTGCCACAGGAAGCTCAATCCGCCGACATCTGCAACAATCTGGGGGTGGCCTACGCCGGCACTCAGATCTTCGACCAGGCTCTGCAGTCACTTCGGCTGGCCGTCGAGAAAATGCCCACGCTGTGGGCAGCACATCTGAATATCGCGGAAGTCCTTCACCAACAGGCAATTCAGAATGCTCAGCCCACACCACCGGAAGCATTTTCCCACCTCAACGAAGCGGTGGAACACCTCTATCCAACGAGTGATCTGTTTCTCCTGAACTGCCAGCTCTGCAGCCGGAGCGTCCCACCGGACAATCGTGGGTTTCGATCCTCTGTCGTTCGTGGGCACCGTTTCGGCCTGACGGTCAGGCATCTCAGGCGTGACCCGTTCTGTGGTCCCATGGTTGACAGGTTGGACTCGGAAGCAATCCTTGAGGCGGAACAGCCGACAGGCATTTTTACTCAGGTAGTTCGAGTTATTCCTCCGTGGTAACATTCGGCAGCGGTCGCTCATGAAAGCCATGGTCGCAACTCTTCGCAAGGGCCTTCACCGCCTGCATCACATCCTGGCGCCGGGGATTCTCCTGATCCTGCTGCTTTCAGGTCGGTGCGGAGTGACTCATGCCGCAGAAGACCCACTGCTGAACGACGTCCGCGAGACAGTGTGGGGGCAGCTGAATCGTCGAATCGGCCGCTGGTTCGCAGTCAGAAGCATGGAACTGAATACTGACGGGACGGTCACACGAATGATCGGTGTTGTCAGGGAGGAATCAGATTCTCTTTATGGTCGTTGCCTGACGGAAAAGATTGACGGACACGGACGTTCCAGGTTCCAGCGAATGGAAGGCATTGTTCGCAACGACATGACTGTCGTTTGCAGTGAACTGTCTGGTCGAGTTGCCGTGGATTATTCACCGTCATCGACCGAGTTTGGTCGCCATCTGGACGGATTACTGCGATCCAACCTCGACTTTGCTCGCTCCTTTCGGCATCGAGTTTGGAATTGGATTGACAGTCCGATTGCTGCCGTTTCGGACAACAAACTGGGACAGAAGCTGATCATCTTTTCACCGAATGATTCGATCAAAAGCCCACATCAGACGTCAGGGCAGCACGAATCTGAATTTCGAACGCTGATCAGTTCTGATCAGCCGTCGCGGCCGATGATTGTGCAGCGCATCCTGCCCAATCAGACGGGAAACGCAGTGACGTGTTCCTTCATTCAGATCCACTATCAAACGGAATCAGGGGGCAGAACTGAACTGAGCGGAATGACGATGTTCGGCCGGTCCGGACAGCTCACAGAGGCATGGGATATCAGAGAGTTTCTCACGGAACCCCTGAGTGAAGACTGGCTTCCGTCGCCGGAAACGGTTTGTATCGCCGTTCCCCGGTCGAATACGACGTACCGCGGTCAACATCCAATGGAAACAGAGCAGGACAATGATGAGGTGCCTGCAGAACTCGCTGGTCTGGTGAAGGAGGTGCCTCTGGATGCCTTCAACCAGCAGAGACAGGAAACGGAAAAACGTCTGAGGGCTCTTAACAGCCTGTTTTCTCCCGAAGACGCCGACCGGAAAGTTCCGGACACCGAGGATTTCGAACCAGCCCTCACTTCAACGGAAAAGTCCGCATCCGGCATTCTGCCGGCTCTGTCGGGGCTGATTGTCGTCGTCATCTGCGTGCTGTGGCTGACAATCTGGGCATCCAGCCGACAACACCGGATCTAGTCATGCTTTGAGACCGTCAGCCATGGGCGCCACATCCACAGTGACGGTCAGCACGGGTTCTCCGCCTCCCAGGAAGATTCCTTTCATCGGCACGACATCGCTGTAATCACGCCCGAAGGCAATCGGCAAATGATCGGTACTGCACTGGCAGTTGTTCGTTGGATCAAACTCCATCCACCCCAAATCTGCTCCACAGTAGACAGACACCCAGGCATGCGACTGGTCTGCTCCGACAAGTCGAGTTTTTCCAGGTGGCGGAATGGTTCTCAGATAGCCGCTCACATACCGAGCGGGAAGGCCGACGGATCGCAGACAGGAGACCGCCACGTGAGCGAAATCCTGACAGACGCCGTGCCGGCCATCGAAAGCTGTTCGAGTCGGAGTGTCGACCCGAGTTGCATTTTTGTCGTACTTGAATTCCGAGTAAATCTGTCGAGTCAGATCCATCGCCGCGGAAATCACCGGCTTGTGCAGGTCAAGTGATCGGGCGGCAAATTCAGCGTACACCGGATCGCGATGAATTCGCGGAGAATTTGCCGTAAACGGAATGACGCTCAGCCATCGAACGTCCGAACGTTCTCTGAGTGCCGCCATGATAACTTCACAGGGAGGCGAACCTGCCGGCGCCACGACCGGCTTCGGTCTGACCAGAACATCGCTGACCGCTGTGATGCTCAGCTGAGTATGCTGTTCTTCCACAGAAAATCGATTCACGGTATTCCCGAAGAAATCTCTGCGTTCCCCTCGCACAGAAGGGTCAGGGACAATTGTCAGGCTGTGTTTGCGCACCTCGAGATACGGACCGGACTGTGGGCTGAGAATCACAACGTTGTGACAGATGCTGACCGGACTGGAATAGCGATAACCGGTCGTGTGCGTGATGCGGTATTTCACGAAGGCTCCTCAGACGGATACTTTGCCAGGGCACCTTCGGCCGAAGACCCGAAATGACGCGGCAGACCGGCATGAATCAGAAACCGGCTGGTCAGAGCATTTGAGAGTTTCGGGAGCCTGTCATCCAGTCGATCCAGCAGACCTGCCAGTCTGGGGCGCCTTTTCCCGCCGTCAACGCGGCTGCAGCTGAAAATATCCATCAGACGAATGCTGTTGGACAGCATGACTCCCAGTTTCTGTTCGGCACTCATCAGAGCCTGACCGGCATTTCCCGGCATGATCTGCAGATGCTGATTGATCAGCTCAATCTGATAAATCACGGACCGGGGATTGCTGGCATCTGTCATCAGCAGATCCAGCACCACCGGGATCTGGAAGGTTGCCAGATATCGATTTCGATAAGTGATCAGGCTGTCAGTGGCTGTCAGCAGAGTTTCCAGCGATTCCGGATCGTCACTGATCTGATCCACCAGAAAGCTTCTCAGCAGCGCGGAGGTCTGCGAACAGCGTTCCAGGCGACAGCCCAGGTCAAAGAAGTTCCATGCCAGTGTTCGAGTCATCCCTTCAGCGACCAGCCCGAACAGTCCGGAAAGATCCGACAGCGTGTTCTCCACCAGCACCATCATGTCCACGGATCGCGGATCGTCAGCCTTTGCGGCCTGAACAAACTGACTGTGCAGACTGTCCACGACTCGCCACATATCCCGGGAGATCCGATCACGAACGCCCATGGCTGTGCGAACGGTACTGTTCACGGACGACTGCAGTGACATGGGCCGACTGGCATCCAGCACGCCCGCGGGCAGTGCCAGCATGATGTCCGTGATCGTCCGGCTCAGTTCCGGAACCAGGTGATCCGGTTCGACCTGTCCCTGCTGAGCAAGAACTCGCAGCATCGGAGTGTTCTTCGGCCCGTTAATGTCTTCTGATTCCAGACTCAGAAACAGAGTTCGCAGAAGTCGCGCCGTCTGAGAAGCCCGTTCCGCGTATCGACCGAGCCAGAAAAAGTTATTGGCAACACGACTGGGAAGTTCGGCTCCACTGCGGCGCGGAACCACAACGGCTGAAGTCGCATCCAGCAGGCTGACATTGTCAACAGGCTTGTCCGAGAGAATCCAGACATCCTGACTGCGTTCTCCGTCGGTCATCGTAAAATTCAGACTGTCCGAATCCGGGGAAACTCGTGCCAGTCCTCCGGGCATCACATGGAATCCGCTGCCCACCGCCGTCATGAACGTTCGCAGGCCCACATGCCAGGGAGCCACACCGCTTTCCGTCAGCACAGGGGTCGTGGACCTCTGAACAATTTCCTGCCCGACAAACCCGCTCGGGTTCGCCTGAATTCTGGCGGCCAGTTCTGATTTCTGTTTTTCTGAAAGCTGACGACCGACAATCGGCCGTTCATCCGACATGCGAAATGCCGGACGAATCAGCAGTCGCGACAGATTGCTCAGAACATGATGACAGGCCGTTCTGTCACCACACCACCACGTCGCAACTGTTGGAATCTGCAGCTCCTCCTGAAGCAGGTGACGTGAGACGGCGGGCAGAAACGGGAGGAACGCCGGAGATTCCACCAAACGGCTGCCCAGACAGTTGGCAACGGCCACCCGATCATCTCGCAGCACATCCAGCAGCGCGGAAATGCCGATCGTGGACGCTCCGTTCAGTTCGACGGAATCGCAGTCTTCGTCATCAATCCGACGCAGCAGAACTTCCACGGGCAGAATCCCGCCCAGCGTCAGCAGCTGTACCTGGTTTCCCCGTACAGCAAGATCATCGCCTTCGGCCAGCGTGTAGCCCAGATAGCGAGCCAGATACGAATCTTCGAAATAGCCCCGGCTCTGCGGTCCCTTCGTCCACAGCACAATCCGAGGATTGTCCTTGAACCGGGGAGCCAGACTTCGCAGATGCTCCTTCAGCGCAGCATAGAATTCCGCCAGCCGACGAATTCTGAGGTTGCGGAAAATCGGCGACAGCATTCTGGACGTCACGATACGGTTTTCCAGAACATACCCGAGACCGAACGGGGAGCGGGTTCGGTCTCCGGTCGCCCACCAGCTGCCATCCGGCGAACGAGCCAGATCCGTGACGCAGTAAGTCAGATACCGCTGCCCGGGTTTGTTCAGATTCTGATACGACGGATACCAGGCCGGATGACCGTACAGCAGTTCCGGCGGAATGATTCGATCTTTCAGCAGTCGCTGTTCACCAAACAGATCCGTCAGCAGCGCTTCCAGGACTCTGGCGCGCTGGCTCAGCTGGCCGGCAAGCGGAGACCATTCGGCTTCACTGAGAATCATGGGAATCGCGTCCAGCAGCCATGGGCGGGACACAAGTCCATCATCATCGTGCGGATTGTAGGTGACTCCGTCCCGATCAATCTGCACCTGAGCCTGTTGCCAGCGCTTGGTCAGCTGCTGAACTCCCATCTGTTCCAGACGATTCAGCATGGAGGCCCATTCGGGACGACACTGCCTGGCCGCCGAAAAAGCCTCATCGAACAGGCCCGGCAGCGGCGCATACGCCGAGAACAAAGATCCGGACAGTGACTGCGACTGAGTTTGCATGGGAGACGTCAGGGAAGAATTCTGTTTCCCGGACTCAGGCCGGAGACACGGGACGACGCAGGTCCAGTGTCAGGGGAAACGCCGGATTGATTTCCGCCGGTGGAATGGCCATGTGGCCAGGAGTATGTCCCATCTGAAAAAATCGAGTCACTCGCCGAGCCTCCGCCTCAAGGGCATTCACCGGAAACGTCTCATAATTTCGCCCGGCAGGATGCGAAACATGGTAACTGCACCCGCCGATGGATCGCTCCGACCAGCGGTCAATGATATCAAAGGTCAGAGGCGAATGCACGGGAATCGTCGGGTGCAGGCAGCTCGGCGGCCACCAGGCTCGATAGCGAACGCCCGCCACGGATTCTCCCTGAACTCCTGTCGCATGCAGCGGAATTCGGCGACCGTTGCAGGTCACAACATGTCGATCGTCGGTCAGACCGCTGACTTTGACCTGAAGACGTTCGACGGATGAATCCACAAATCGGACCGTTCCGCCGCCGCCCGGTTCTTCTCCCAGCACATACCACGGTTCAATGGCACTGCGAATTTCCAGAGTAATATCCTGCCGCGTCACCGTCCCCATCACCGGGAAGCGGAATTCAAAATGCGGCGCAAACCAGCGATTGTCGAAGGCAAAGCCGCTGCGATTCAGATCGTCGATGACTTCCCGAAGATCAGACCACACAAAGTACGGAAGCAGGTAGCGATCGTGCAGGCGGGTGCCCCAGTTCACCAGCCGCTGATTCCAGGGCTGTTCCCAGAACTTCACCACCAGGGCTCGAATCAGCAACTGCTGCGTCAGGCTCATGCGAGCGTGCGGAGGCATTTCGAAGCCACGCAGCTCCAGCAGCCCCAGTCGCCCCGTACTGCTGTCCGGTGAATACAGCTTGTCGATGCAGAATTCTGCTCGATGAGTATTCCCGGTCAGATCCACCAGCAGGTTTCGAAACAGGCGATCCACAATCCAGGGCGCAGCGGGCTGACTGCGGGGAGGCACCATCGAAAACGCCAGCTCCAGTTCATACAGAGCATCCGCCCGGCCTTCGTCAACTCGCGGAGCCTGGCTGGTGGGTCCGACAAAGCGACCGCTGAACAGATACGACAGCGACGGATGGTTGACCCAGTAACCCAGCAGACTCTTCAAGAGGTCGGGACGTCTGAGAAACGGACTGTCCGCCGGAGTTCGGCCTCCCAGAACAACATGGTTCCCGCCACCGGTTCCCGTGTGCTTGCCGTCCAGTTCAAATTTCTCAGTCCCCAGCCGGGAAAGCCGAGCTTCCTCGTAGATGATTTCCGTTCGTTCAACCAGTTCGTCCCAGGTCGATGACGGGTGAATGTTAACTTCGATCACACCGGGGTCCGGAGTCACCTTGATGTTTTCGAGACGATCGTCCTGTGGCGGCAGATAGCCTTCAATCACCACCGGAGTCTGCAGCGCCTCGGCCGTGACTTCGATAGCCGTCAGCAGATCCAGATAGTCTTCCAGGATCTCAACGGGCGGCATGAAGACATGCAGCCGACCATCTCTGGGCTCGATACACAGAGCCGTCCGAATCACCTGATGAGGAGCCGTGGGATCCTCTGTGGCACGTTCTGCTTCCCGCTGCTTTTCCAGGTCAGTCGACAGTTTCTGCTCGGAAATTCCCGCCTGCCCGACGGCATCCGGCTGACCCTTCAGAAAGGCCTGACGCCGATCTTCGAAGTTCGGCAGCGGGGGTTTGGGAATCAGCGGATCCGGTGGCTGCAGCTGAGGCATCTGAGATGCGGGAAGCCAGGGCAGAATGTCCAGCGGAAGACGCAGTCCAATGGGAGAGTCGCCGGGCAGCAGAAACATCCGGTCAGCTCGAATCGGCCAGGGGCCCGTCAGCCAGGGGCGATGAGCACTCTGCCACCACTGTCTTTTCAGCGGCATCACAAAGCCGACGACGTGCCCGATCCCTCGCGTGAACACGGCCGCCATGCGAGCACGCTCTTCGGGATCCTTGAGTCTGGGGTCCGTCGGAGAAACGTTCAGCGGCAGACGCTGCTCCTTCAGAAGATAGTGCGCCACATCCTCGTAGACCGGCGTAACAAAACGATCTGTGACGCCCAGCACCGACGCCAGCGTTCGCGAAAAACGTTCGGCCAGTTCCGGTGTCGCACCGTAGTTTCGATGAATGTCGGCAATCAGATCCGGATCTCTCCAGACCGGTATGCCGTCCTTTCGCCAATAGCAGCCCAAAGCCCATCGGGGGAGTGATTCCCCGGGATACCATTTCCCCTGTCCATAGTGCAGAAATGCGCCCGAGGCAAAACGGTTCAGCAGACGCTTGATCAGCTCCTCAGACAGACGCCGCTTATTGGGACCGACAGCCGCCGAATTCCATTCCTCGCCTTCCATATCGTCAATGGACACAAATGTGGGCTCACCGCCCATCGTCAGGCGAACATCCTGTTCCCGAAGCTTCCGGTCAATTTCAGCTCCCAGCTGACTGATCTGACTCCACTGATCGTCTGTGTACGGCTTCGTGACTCGAGGATCTTCGTGAATCCGCGTCACTGACATGGCAAAATCGAACTCCACTTCGCACTTTTCGAGACTCCCGGAAATCGGAGCGGCTGTTGATGGTTCGGGAGTACACGCCAGTGGTATGTGCCCTTCGCCGGCCAGCAACCCGGATGTCGGATCAAGTCCGACCCAGCCGGCTCCGGGAAGAAACACTTCTGCCCAGGCGTGCAGATCTGTGAAATCCACCTCCGTACCACTGGGACCGTCCAGAGATTTGACATCCGGAGTCAGCTGGATCAGGTAGCCGGAAACAAATCGAGCAGCCAGCCCCAGATGTCTGAGAGTCTGCACCAGCAGCCAGCCGCTGTCCCGACATGAGCCTGTCTTCAGTGTCAGAGTTTCATCCGGTGACTGAACGCCTGGTTCCATTCGGATTTCGTATTTGATTTCCTGCTGCAGCCGAGCATTCAGTGCGACGATGAAGTCGACCGTCACCATCTCCGTGCTGATATCAATGCTGTCCAGAAACGCTTTCCAGACTTTGCCGGGTTTCAGCGTTTCCAGACATGGCTGCAGCTCCTTTTTCAGACTGCTGTCATATGCAAAGGGAAACTGTTTGGCCGAATCCTCAATGAAGAAGTCGAATGGATTGATGACCGTCATGTCGGCGACCAGATCCACTTCGACGGTCAGTTCTTCTGTTTTTTCCGGAAAGACGAACCGTGCCTGAAAGTTTCCGTGCGGATCCTGCTGCCAGTTGACAAAGTGCTGTTTGGGAGTGACCTTCAGCGAATAGCTGTGGATGGGCGTTCGGCAGTGAGGTGCGGGCCGGAGTCGAATCAGCTGCGGTCCCAGCCCGATCAGTCGATCGTAGAAGTAGGATGTCCTGTGGTTCAGAGCAACTCGGATGGTCATTGGATGGCGAGCCAAACTGTGTCAGAGGGTGACCACCTGAGCTGGTCGTCACTTTGAAAGCAAATCACGCCGGTTACGGAAGCGAACCGCCCGGACGACGCGGCGGGCACCGAGAACGCGGGACGGTGTCCGCGAGATGAAAACAATCCTGACACGGCCGTCAGCGTCCGGCACTCTGAAGCTGGGTCTGACTCTGCATCAGACTCTGCATCTGCGGTCCCGGGAAGGTCCGGTGTGCAAAATACGTGTCGTGAATCGCCAGTGCCACCTGATTCATACGAGATTGAAGCGAATCGATTGCTTCGTGCATGCCGCGCTGAATAATTGCCCGAGGGCTCAGTCCGTTCAGATCATCCAGCATTTCGTTGGTCTGCAGAATCGCCGAATTCACCTCGGGTTCCACGGGAGCGGCGATCGTCAGCAGAGAATTCTGAACCTGACGAATGCAGTAACGAATGGCTCGCGGAAATTCGTCCTCCAGAATCAGAAAGTCGGCAATGCGTTCAACGGTGACGGAATGAAACCGCTTGCGATACATCTCAAAGCCACAGGCCGAACGCAGGACCGTTGACCACAGCAGATCGTCGATTGGTGTATCCACATCACTCACGTGTCTAAGCAGAGTAAAGTATTTCACGTCCAGAATTCGGCTGGTCTTGTCGGCTCGCTCCAGGTGTCGACCGATATTCGCGAAGTTCCAGCCCGTTCCGCGAGTCATCGTTGCGTCCAGAATCCCCGTGAAGTGATAACAGTACTGGACAACCGCGTCATAGAATGTCGCGTCAACGCTCATGGCACTCCCCGCGCCGGCCGCCGTTCTGACAAAGTGGTACAGCGCATTCAGCTGTTCCCAGGCCTCAGATGAGATAGCTTCACGGACCGTTCTTGCATTTTCTCTGGCGTTTGTCACAGAGGTCAGGATGGAACTGTGATAGTCGCCATCAAACGTCAGAAACTGACGTACGTTTGCTTCAGAAAAGTCACTGCAGGCCTCCAGAAACTCGTCATCATCGCCGGTTGCCCGAATCAGTGGCTCCCACTGTTCGACTCCGCTGTCCGGCTGATCCAGACTGAAGTTCATGGCGACCTCAACAAAGCGAGCGAGGTTTTCTGCCCGCTCGACATAACGTGCCATCCAGTAAATGGAATCAGCCACACGACTCAGCATTGGTACACCTTTTGAAGTTACAGAGCTTCTTCTGCGGTCGGAAGGGAATGACCGGTTTGAGCAATCACCCACGTATCCTTGCTGCCGCCACCCTGCGATGAATTCACAACCAATGACCCTTTCCGCAGTGCCACACGAGTCAGCCCGCCGGGAAGGACCCAGATGTCTTTCCCATACAGAATATAAGGCCGCAGATCGACATGACGACCTTCAAAATGATCGCCGACAACCGTGGGAACCCGCGACAGCGACAGGGTCGGCTGAGCGATATAATTTCGGGGATCAGTTCGAATCAGTTCTGCAAACTTTGCCTGCTCATCTTTTGTGGAATGAGGCCCGATCAGCATGCCGTAACCGCCGGCTTCATTGGCAGCCTTCACAACCAGCTCGTCCAGATGCTCCAGAACGTAGGCTCGATCATCTGCATCATCGCAGATGTAGGTTTGAACGTTGGGAAGTATGAATGGTTCATTCAGGTAGTATTTGATCATCTTCGGAACAAAGGCATAGATGACCTTATCGTCAGCGACTCCTGTGCCCGGGGCATTCGCCAGAGCGACATGGCCCTTTCGATACACATCCATCAGGCCCGGCACTCCCAGCATGGAATCCTTCCGGAAAGCCAGCGGGTCCATGAAATCATCATCGATGCGACGGTAAATCACGTCGACGCGCTGAAATCCCTGAGTCGTCCGCATATAGACAAACTCGTCCTGAACAACCAGGTCCGCACCCTGAACCAGTTCGACCCCCATTTGCTGAGCCAGAAAGGAATGTTCGTAGTAGGCTGAATTGTAGATGCCAGGAGTCAGCACCACGATCTTGGGTTCCGGGACATCGTTGGGACACAGGTGAAGCAGTGTCTCGTACAGCCGACTGGGATAGTCCATCACCGGACGGACTCGGGATTCACTGAAGACATGCGGAAAACTGCGTTTCATAATCTGCCGGTTCTGCAGCACGTACGAAACTCCCGATGGACAGCGCAGGTTGTCTTCCAGAACATAGATCCCGCCGTCACTGTGTCGGATCAGATCCGTTCCCGTGATGTGACACCAGGTACTGTGAGGCGGATTCAGACCATGGCACTGAGGTCGATAGGATTTTGCGTTCTGCAGAATGGCGGCGGGCAGCACGCCGGCTTTGACGATTTCCTGATCGTGGTACACATCATGAACAAAACTGTTCAGAGCTCGAATTCGCTGCTTCAGACCGGCTTCGATGTGCTGCCATTCGAAGGCTTCGACCACTCGGGGAATGATGTCGAACGGAAAGATCTTCTCCGTACCGGATTTGTCTCCGTAGACCGTGAAGGTGATGCCCATTCGAACCAAAGCCGCCTCGATCGCATCCTGCCGAATCCGCAGCTCGCCAGGCGGCAGACTGTTAATCGTGTCAATCAGCAGCCGACTTCCTGGCCGAGGCGTTCCGTCGTCAAAAAACAGCTCGTCCCGGAAGCCTTCCGGGTCGTAACCGGTGAATGTCAGGTCTGACATAGGAATATGCTTTATGTGCGAAGAACGCGCATCCGGAAAATCGGCCATTACCCGCCGACAGGCAATGTATCGCGCGCACCGGAAGCCAGCGAGATCTGTCCGCGCTGAGACGCGGCAGTTCATGAGCTGACCTGGATCCCGTATCGCGGGGCGGGATGAGCAAAACCAATGCCGACCCGAGGAAAACCACGATCGATCATCGTCCGAAGCTTTCCCCGGCAGCCTCCTGTGAATCAGTTTTCCGCAGGAAGGCAATGCGCCAACCCGTCGTTGGGTTTCAGAATTCTGCCTGAAAACCTGGCAAAAGGACCGCGTCGTGCAGGTTCCATGCGGAAAAGTCATCCGCCCGCTGCCCGGTCGGTACGCACAACTGCGCGAGGTCTGCCCAAATTGGCCCGAACCCGCTGGCTGGGAGTTTCGGGAAAGCAGCTTGCGTAAGTACGAGGCGGGGGCAGGCCACGTCCGCCATCGACGGTCGTATCCTTCAGGTTGAGCCCGCCGGGACAGCGCCCCTGCAATCGCTGCGAACGATACTTCGCAAAAAACCAGAAAGGTTTATCTAACCGGACTCGGATGACCGATGACAATCACGTGTCTTTCGGCGCGCTGCGTTCATTCCCGGACGAGGCTGTCTCAAGGACGCAGAGTTTTTCCACACGGATAGGGCGGAGGCGACCGGAGAGGGTTGGCCATCATTGCTGCGACATCCGGTCATTACAACAGATCCAGTCAACTCTGGCAAACCGCTGGACATGCCAACCGGGCAAACCTGCAGCGGTCTGAACGCTAGCTCAGGAGGAGAGCTTTCATGCGAAAGTACGGAAAATGGTTACTCGTGCTGGGCATTCTGGCAGCAAATCCTGCCTGGGTCAGCGCCGATGGTTTTCTGAGCGGTCTGCGATCGCCTCAGGCAAAAGCTGCCGAACGTGAACAGAATCAGCAGAAGGCTGAGGAGGTCGCGGCGGCTCTGAAGAAGGCTCGTCTGAACGGCTACGACCTTGAAGTCGAAGTCCGAGGCGATATTGTGAAGCTGGAAGGCAAGGTTCGCGACGTGAACCATCGCGGTCTGGCCAGTGCGGTGGCAACTCAGGTCAACGGGATCGAACGCGTTGTCAACAACCTGAAGTATGTCCCATCCGGTGACATTCAGCAGACCGCCGGACGTTACACAGACAACGCACTTCAGCCCGCAACCTACAACGTGGTTGACGGGGGCAGCAGCGAAATTCAGCAGGTACATTTCCAGAAGCCAGGCCGACGGTCTGAGCCAAAGAAACAGACCGTGCAGGCTCGCCCTCAGATGCAGCCGCAGATGATGGCTCCCAAAGTTCAGTCGCCGCCCGAACAGGCTCAGCTGACACCTCGGCCGCCGGCAATCATCACCAGCAGCAAGCCAGCCGAAAAGCACGCTGAACCAGTCGCTCAGCCTGTTCCCAAACCGGCTCCGCTGATGCTTCCCGCCACTCATACTCCGCAGCCCAAACCGATGGAGGAACCAGCGGCCATTCCGCCGGCTCACGAAGTCAAGATGGCGCTGCCGACGGCCCCTGCCGGTCCCAGCAACCAGGAAGTTGCTCAGCAGATCGCCGACAACATCGGTCAGGTGGGAGTTACCGGTTACAACATCGAAGTTCGCTACGAGAAAGGCACCGCGACCCTTCTGGGAGACGTGGCCACGATTCAGCAGCGTCAGGCAGCAGAATTCGCCGCTTCTCAGGTTGAAGGTGTGCGAGGTGTGCAGAACCAGCTGAACGTCAGCGGGCCGATCGCCCAGACGTCATTCCAGCAGGCACGGCCCTCCGGTCCTGTGGCTCCGGTTTCCATGACAATGGCTCCTTATGGTGCACCGGCCGGTGCTCCGATGCCCATCGGTGGTGCCGGAAACTATTCCAATCCACAGCTGCCGTCCCATGCATGGCCGGCATACGCTGCCTATCCGAACTCAGCAGCGATCCAGTATCCGACTCAGCACAGTGCCAGTGCTTTCCCGTACATTGGCCCGTTCTACCCATACCCGCAGGTGCCGCTGGGATGGCGGGAAGTGTCGCTGCAGTGGGATGACGGATTCTGGCAGCTGGACTTCGAACAGAAGCATGATGCCTGGTACTGGCTGTGGCATCCCAAAAACTGGCACTGATGCTGCCGGCTGACTGCTCGACAGTCAGCGGAACAGGTGCAAACTGAATCTGAAGCGTTTCTGCTGATGGTGTTCGGCAGAAACGCTTTTTTCATGGATGGTCGCTGCTGTAGGAATCCAGGTTTTTGCCTGTTGTTCTGACGCCTCGTTTCATCGCCTGCGACGTTCGCGGAATGACCTGCCGCGGAGATTCGGCCTGTGAAAGCCGGACCGCGGCAGTGGCGACTCCTTTTGCGATATTTCGGCATTCGCTGCCGAAGGTCCGGAGATTTGCTCCGAGTGCGGCCATCACAACCGGACCAGTCGAATCCTTCCCTAAAATCGAAACATTTTCACAAGTTGCCTGACCGTTACGATCGATAACAAGAACAATCCCTGGTCCCGCTGTGAGTGAATTTCTCTCACTCTGAACCTGCCGATTCCGGACGGTCAGCAGAACCAGTTTCAATGTTCCGGGCAACTGTCCAACACCTGGCAGGAATGGAAGCAATGCAGACCTTTGGCAGACATCTGAAACGATGGAGCGTGCTGACAGCGATCTGCCTGATGATGTTCGTCAACAGCGGCTGTACGCTGACGGGTGGCTTCATCGGTGTCGTCTACAACTACATGCTGTTCTGGGAAACACTTCCAATCATGCCGATCACTCCCTACCAGATGGGGCGACTGGAAGATGAACTCTGGGAAAACGAACGCTATGATCGCGTTCCCGTTCTGGATCCCATCGAAGGTGAAAACGCACCGATCTTCTGCGTTGACCCGCCCAGCGATGATCAGGTCATGAGGTCACTGCCGGAAGATGTTGCCGGAGGCATCGCTTTCCTTCAGGAAACTCAGCGAAACAACGTTCGCATCGTGGTCGAACGCCTGGTGGATCGGCTGGATGAATGCAAAGTCTATCCGCTGGTTGGCCCCTGTCGTCTGCACCACTGCCACTGGAAATGCACTGTTTATTACACCAAGACGCTGCGATCTTACTGGCCAATCCCGTTCACTCATGTGGACGAAACCGAAGAAGTGGTCTACATCGACAAGGACCACCTGATTCGCTGTGCCGGACCGGCGACTTACTAAACTGCCGACCCAGACATCCGTGATAACATCAGGGCCGGAAACTGAACTTCAGTTTCCGGCCCTGTTTGCGTTGATGCCGATTCTTTTCGCTCAGTCCTGATTTACTTCGGCTTGCCAGGCCAGCGGAACTCGACCGCTTCGGCGGAGGGCTGATTCAGGTCCGCATCGCTCGGCAGACTCACATGGACCATCTTCGGTTTGGGATCAAGGTTTTCGTTCAGCTGAGCCTCTGTGATGGGCAGAGACTTCACGCCGCCTTCAGGAACCTCCATCCCTGCCGTCCAGACAATCGCGTTCAATGCTGTGCGGCGAAAGCTGTCAATCGCCCAGTTGCGGTGCCAGTGACCGCCGGTGAAGCCGACGCCACGTCCGCCATCCGGTCGCTCGACAGCCCACATCAGAGTCTGTCGGGTTCCCAGAGCTTTCTCGCCAGCGGGCGTCCAGTGGATGTAGCGATTGATGTGTTCCCTCGACGGCACTGACGTCAGGATGTCCAGCGCTGTTTTGGGTTCTGCAAACCTCATGCTGTAGTACCACTCATCGTTGGCAGGAAACCCGGGAACCCCATTGGCGATTGGGTGATCCGCTTTCAGCTCCAGATCTGCGGTCCAGTGAGGATTGCAGGAGAAGCCGGCTTCGTAGTATCCACCGATCCATTTCTGAAAATACTTCCCTCGTTCCCCCGGCGGAACCTCAACGGCGTAATGCATGCACATCAGGCCGACTCCGCGGTCAATCATCGCATCCATAACCTCTTCGTGCCCTTTGGTGGGATGACTGTCGTTGCCGTCCGAATAAATGATTACGGCTTTGGCATCTTCAAAGACGGATTCGTCCTCAGGCCAGCCGTTGTGAACCAGCTCCACCTTCAGCGGCAGGCCGCTCTGTTCGTTCAGTGCTCGAGCCAGCAGAATGCAGCCGGCATTGAATTCATGCTGCCCCGATGGATGACTGACTTTGCCGGCAATCAACACTATTTTTTGATCATCCCCCTGAACAGCAAACGCCGGGCCGAAGATTGAACACAGCAGGGTGACGGAAAACAGGACCTTCACGCGAAAACTCCAATCAGAAAACAGACAGCATTCGAAGGTTCCAGCATATTCAATCCAATGACTGCGACCAAATGACCACGACCGGAATTGCAGCGGCCTGAGCGAACGTGACCGGATTTTTCGGGTCGGGCTGGTGGATCGTGCTGACGCCACGTAAAACTGGTCGTCAGCATCTCATGTGCGGAGCTCTTTCCGCAGCAACACCTGCCCAGCCATGTCCGATTCGTCTTCCAGTCCGTTATGGGTTCGCAGCCCGGAGGTTCAGATCAACCTGAACCTCCCTTTTGCCCGACGCTATGCTGAAGTTCCCGACAGCATTCTGCAGATGGGTCGGCATCTGCTGGATGTACTCGCGGACGACATTCCGCAAAAGGCGCGAGCACTGGCTCCGCTGGTGCGGCTGAGAACCGCGAATCGGTTTCATGCGGAAGCATTGGCCCTGGCTCGCCATGTCGGCAGCAGCTGGCAGGAAATCACCGTTGCCAACATCGTGTACGACCTGGTTCTGTCGGCCTTCGGCTGCTCAACGATCGCTCTGCCCGGACCGGATGGCCCGGTGATTGCCCGCAACATGGACTGGGCTCCGGAAACTGTTCTGGCTCGCTGCAGCTGCCTGATGACTTATCAGAAACACGGTGTCACGAAGTTCATCAACGCCGGCTGGCCTGGAGCAATCGGCGTTGTGACGGGATTGTCGGCGCGTGGATTCGCCATCGTGCTGAACGCTGTTCGCTGCGAAGAGCCGTTTCAGCGATTCGGCTACCCGGTTCTGCTGCATCTGCGTCGAGTTCTCGAAGATGCCACAGACTTCGACCACGCGCTGCAGCTGTTGTCTCACCAGAAACTCACGACCGGGGCTTTGATCACACTGGTCGGCACAGAGAATCATCAGCGAGTCTGCATCGAACGGTCACCGACCCGATTCGCGCTGCGCTGGCCGGAAACTGGCGGAGTTCTGGTGACCACCAATGATTATCGGAAGCTGTTCGAACCTCTGATCCACGACAATGCAGAAATTTTTCGAACGACCTGCAGCCGTTTCGATCACCTGACACGTTTCTTCGCCGATCACGTCGCCGGACAACCTGTCAAAGACGAAAAACTGCTGTACGTTCTGACCGATCCCGGTGTGATCCAGGGCATCACCGCTCAGCACATCATCCTGCACCCGACATCCGGTTCCGTCCGCCTGTTCGTCCCAACGCGTCTGCTGGCTGCTGATGCATCGCGATAATCATCGCTCAAACTTCGCAATCCGGCCTGCAAACGCGTGAACAGTTTTTGTCGGGTTGACCGGGCTTACCTCGCGGAGCGAGGTGCCACAGTGGCTCCTCGCTCCGCGAGGACAGCCCGTTCCTGATCTCGCAGCTCGCCCTGAAGAATCATTGACGAAAGGCGTCACCGCTGAAGTTCGCGAATCAGCTTCAGCCTCGTGCCGGCCGCTGTTTCCGCCTGGATGTCGACATTGGACAGTTCCAGCCATTGAGCGTGCAGGTGTTCGGCGGGCTTCATACTCAGCAGATCCGATTTCCCGGACGGAAGATGGAAATCAACGCCGTTGGTTGATGTCAGTTGACTCAGGTCGTTCACGACTGCCAGTGAAATCCTGACGTCAGACTGAATTGACTCCGATGGCGTCTCCTTCGCCGTCCTCACCCGCACAATTCCGGTCGATGAAATTTCAACACGGCTCACATCATCCGGCAGAGCGATCTCTCCGGAAAGTACAAACTGTCGATCACCTCGTCGCTGACCCATCAGTCCGTTGTCCAGCCGTTCGAAGAGACCGCATCGAGTCAGCAGGCAGCCGGGTTCCAGCCGAAAGAATCGGTTCAGTGCGTCATCGATCTTCAGATGCAGCGGTTGCCCGGTTGGCTGACCTGCTCCGGGTTTCCAGTCGAATCCGACATCAATCAGTTCCGGATCTCCTTCACCTTCAGCTGACGAATCCGCTCGTGCAACAACAACTCGTCGACGAAAGCCGGCAGTTTCCGCGTTCAGCAGATTCCGGCGAATGACGGCTTCACGTGCCGACAGAAATCCGCCGGAAGACATCGCCCGCGGATCGAACAGGTCCGGCAGACTCATTGCTTCGGGCAGCGGTTTCTTCGGACCATTGCCCGACAGCAGGCTCTGCATCTCCCGTCGTTCCTTCAGAATCGCATCGAGTTCCGCTTCAGAAAGCTCGCTGTAGCTGTCGACCCACCCAGCCAAAACGTTTTCATCGAGATCGGGGAAGTATCGGCGAATCTGACCTGCGACCTTTTCTCTGCGAGCAGCCTCCTGCGCCGTTGCATTGGCAGCAGCATCGGGCGGCTGAGCTCCCGCGGTCTCGCCGATGAACAACATCATCAGCGCGCACAGAAGTGTTGACCAGGCATTCGACACGGTCAGCCTCCCAGCATTTTCAGAACAGCCTGCTGACCCTCCTTGTGGACCAGCATCACGGCGGTATCACCATGCTGCAGCCGGTCATCGGCCCCGGCAACTCGCACATAGTCGCCGCGTTCGATCGCGGCCACCAGACAGCGGGGCAGAGCCAGTTCGCGAAGGCTGCCTCGGGTCACCGGAGCATCCTTTCGAATTTCCACTTCCCACACCTCGGCGGATTCTCCGGCAATCGGAGACCGTTCCCGCACAGGCCCTTTGGCGACGAGGCCGACGATCTGCCGAGCCATCGCTTCCCGAGGACTGACGGCAACGTCAATACCCAGTCGTTCCAGCACGTTGGCATAGTCGGGGCTGCGCACGATTGTCAGCAGACGGCGACATCCGAGTTCCTTGGCTTCGACACCGCACACGATGTTCTCTTCGTCACGGCCAGTGCAGGCGACGAACACATCCGCCTTGCCGACTCGAGCTTCTTCCAGATCCGCTTTGCTCTTCACATCCGCATGCAGAACGGTGGCATGAGGCAATCGTTCGGCAATGAAGTCGCAGCGAGCGGCATCGTTTTCCAGAATGGTGACACGACACGGAGTCCGCTCAAGCAGTCGAGCCAGATTCAGCCCGATTTCGCCGCCGCCCGCAATAATGACTCGCTGCTTTTCGTTGTTCTGGTCGGCGAACCGAGCCGACACGGGCGAAAGCTCTCCGTGAGCTCCGAACAGTGTCACATAGTCGCCCGGCTGAACACTGTCGGATGCGCCGGGAATGATCGACTTTCCGTTGTGAGTAATCAGGCCGACTCGAACATTCGAGGGCAGTTCCAGTTCCCGCAGCGAGACCCCAATCGCTTTGGCTCGCTGACCCACCTGGATCCCCTGCACTTCGACTGCACCCCGAGCAAAACTTTCCACCGCCAGCACGGACGACGTGCGAATGTGTCGAGCCAGTTCCAGAGCTGTCAGGTGCTCGAGACTGATCAGTCGGTCCACATGAAAATGGCGTTGATAATCAAAGGTGCTGGTGTCTCGAAGGATGGGATTGAAGACCCGGGCCACACTTCGAGCTGCTCCCATTTCCCGAGCAATACTGGCACTGACCAGATTCACTTCGTCCCGACTGGTCACGGCCAGGCACAGATCTGCCAGCTGAATACCGGCCTGAAACAGCTTGGAAACATCATACGCCGACCCGCACACCGTGCGCACATCCAGCTGCTCTTCGACTCGACGCAGCACCGCCGCATCCTGGTCGATCACACAGACGTTCACCCCGCGACCGCACAGCAGTTCAGACACCGTCCGTCCCACTGTCCCCGCACCCAAAACCACCACGTTCATGCAGCTGTACTCAGGCTACTCAAGAAAAGTCTCCACAATGAACCAACATCGCCCGCCGACAGCCATTCTAACAGAACAGGAATCCCCCGGAGAAGCCCGGCATATTTTCGCCCGCAATCAGGTCGACTCGAGGCTCGAATTGGGAAACGCGGTCTTTACACAGTGTACTTCCGGACTGCGATCCACTGACGCCTGTCCTCCAACGGCAATCATGAACAACTCGCAGGGTGCTTCGAAACCCGTCCCAAGACAGAAAACTTTCCCGTGGGATTGACCACGCGTCCATCGGCTGACGATGGAATCAACTCTGCTGCATATGGTTCCTGCAGCACGGCTGGCCGAGTTGCTGGATTGTAGAAACCGTAGGGTGTGACAAGTGGCTCTCAGGCCGCGCCGGCTCACCATTCTGCCTGAACAAATTGGCCAGCTGTGGTGTCTTCAGGTGAGGTTTGACGACAGGTGTCGTAGCCTGTAATCTTCATTCGACGACAGCTGTCGTAAATCGGCAACTGCCATGTCAGGGCGGGTTGGGAAGTGCATCAACGAACAATGGACAGATCTTGGAACCCGTGGCTCATGCCGTCGGCTCGCAGTTTCAAAAAAGGTGATTTGAGAAAAGGAAAACAGATATGCCTGATCCTGATGGGTCACTGACGCCGGCTCAGTTTGAGATTCTGCAGTTGTTGTGGGATTCGCCGGGCGGGTTGTCGGTGGCGGAAATCTGGGAGGCCGTTCGAGGTGATCGAGACGTCAGTCGCACGACCGTTTTGAATCTGGTCGATCGGCTCGAAAAACGAAACTGGCTGACTCGTGAGAAGATCGAAGGCGTCTTTCGCTATTCAGCCGCGATGGATCGCCGGACGACTGAATCGCAGCTCGCCGAATCGTTCGTCGGCGAATTCTTCGACGGTTCGCCCTCCAGCTTCGTCCTGAGCCTTCTCGGATCCGGCCGCATCTCCAAAGCCGAACTCCGCCGCCTCCGCGAACTGCTCAACGACCCGTAACGCCTCCGACCACTGGCCTTGTGCCAGTGGAGGACTCACTGATCCGCTACAGGCCTCGCAGCCTGTTGATTGGGCCATGATCTGCAACCTTCAGGGATCAATGAAATGACGACCTTGCCGATGGTTTTTCTGTTCGGACTGAATCTCGCCATTGTTATCAGCGTTGGCTGTTTGCTGACGCTGGCGATTTCGTGGTGTTTCCGAGATCTCTCGAAGCGATACGCGGCGCTGGCTGCCGGAGCGATCGGACTGCTGCTGGCACCCGCTCTTGTCGCGGCCAATTCATGCTTCTCGCTGGGCTCACTACCCGCGATCGCGCTGCCGGGAATATCGCAAACCGTGGCCGATGTCGATCCCAGGCTGTCCTCCACAGCAGACCACGCGTCGCAATCGGTGGAAAATTTCTCTGCCAAAACACATTCCGACTCGAACGATCGAATGCCGGAAGCCCTTCTATCCGAAGTTGCGATCAGCGACGCGCCACGAACGGATTCAGTCGCAAGACAATCCGACAGGCAGACGCATTTCGAATCAGATGTCGTCATGGCACCCGTTGACAGCGTCGCGATTCGCTCGGACGCGCCCGTAAGCGATGTCGATAAGCCGAACGTTCGACCATCCGAAACGACATGGTCGGCGTTCCGGCTGGCAGCTTCGGGACTTCTTCTGATCTGGCTGGCGGGCACGTTGAGCCTTTTGATTCGACAGGGCGTGCGAATCATTCGGTGTCGGCGATTCGTGAAGACGTGTCGGCCGGTGACGGACGAATGCGTCCATGCGTCGTTCTCGCGTGTGGCTCAGCAACTGGGCGTGTCCGGACGCGTTGAACTGCTGGAATCGGATGTCCTGCCGGCTCCGGTGGTTGTGAAGTTCGGAAGGCCGAAAGTCATCCTTCCTGCTGACGTTCAACTGAGCCTCTCGTCACGCCAACTGGCGGCGGTGATGGCTCACGAACTATCTCACGTGGCTCGCCGCGATTATGTGGTCGTGCGAATTCAGGCGGTGACCGGAATGCTGTACTGGTGGAACCCGCTGGTGCATGTGATGTCGAAGCGAATGAACGTGCTGCGTGAACTGATCTGCGATGACGTCGCTGTGACCCGTGAAGCCGCACCGGACGAATACGCTCGCTCACTGGTTCAGTTGGCCGAACACGCGGTGTCTCGGCATATCGCTCTCAGTTCTCTGGGAGTCAGTCTTTCAGGAGTCAGTGAAATGGAACAACGCGTCCGTCGAGTTCTGTCAACGTCCGTCGATCGCAGGAGCACCGGCCTCACCCGCCGCTTTGTCGTCGGCCTGTCAATGCTCTGCGCCACCATGCTTACCGGTCTGTTGTTCGCCCAGATGCCCACCGCTGCTGCAGTGGACGAGGTAACAAGTCCGGCCGCTGCCACCGCAAATGACTCAACGAATCCCGCAACCACCACCCCGTCAACTGAGCTCAACACCGCAATACCTACCGAAAGCGACAAAACCACCAAAGCCGACGAGGAAGAGAAGAAAACCGAAGAAGACGAAGCCCCTCTGCTGAAACTGTCCGGCAGGATCATCGACAGCGAAGGCAATCCGGCACAGAACGCGACCGTGTACCTTCACGGCAATTCCTATCACCCGGTCGATAAAACAGTGACGGCGAATGCCCATGGTGAGTTCCAGATCGATCAACGGCTCAGGATGGAAGACCTTCCGTATACGTCTCTGCGAGCCACGTCAGCGGATGGCACGCTGCTGGGGTATCTTCGATTCCCCTATCAGAGCGAAGACAGTAATTTCAAACTCGATCAGATCGAAATCAAATTGGTTCCGATCAGGACCGCCAAAATCCAGGTCGTCAACGGAAACGGTGATTCAATTCCCGATGCCAATGTTGCTCTGCAGTTCAGTTACCCAATTGTGAGTGAATTACAGAAATCCGATGCCGATGGTTTTGCCGCGTTCCAACTGCCGGAGTCCGAAAAAGTCCTTGCGGCCGTCGCATGGAAGGACGGCGAAGGGCTGGACTATCAGCTCTATGTCCTGCCGTATGAACAGAAAGATGATCAGCTCTCGAAGGCCCCCGAATTTCCGTTCGAGAGTGCTCAGACTCTGACACTGGAGGGGGCTGCACCGTTTGATTTTCGGGTCGTTGATCAGGACAACCAACCGCTGGCCAATGTCGATTCGTCGGTCTGGCTGCTGACGAAAGAGTCGCAGTCAGATCAACTCAACCTGAGCTACTTCAACGAATACTTCACTCAAAAATCAGACGAAGCGGGCAGGACAACATTCGCATGGTTCCCTGCATGGCAAACACGCCCTGTGACGGTTTGGGCGACTGCCAGTGGATTCGTACATACCCGTGGCAAATACAATCCGGCGCTTGACGAAGGAAAAACATCGGCCCAGCTCCAGCGTCAGGTGCCGATTCGAGGTCGAGTGACATTTCCCGATGATTCACCGGCACCCGACATCACCGTTGCTGCCAACGGTGCAGGGTACGCGTTCGATGATTTCCTGGGAACAGCCACCACGAATGCTGAAGGCAGATATGAGATTCTGGTTGACCCCAATCAGATTTATCTTCTGACGGTCAATGACAAAACCTGGGGAGCTCCGTCGCAGTCCGATTTTGCTGTCCTGCCGGGCCACGATATCCCGGACCACGATTTCCAGTTGACTCATGCCACACGAATCCACGGTCGAGTCCTCGACAAAGACACTGGAGAACCGGTGGCCGGTAATTACATCTACTTTCAGTGCATCGGCACTCCGCTCAACGAACTCAAAGACATCACCCTGCCGAATCCGGAGAAGTCACGCCGGTCTGTTAAGCCGTTTGCGCAGTTCAACCTGACATCTCCGGACGGCGGCACGTTCGAATTCTTTGTCGGTGACGGCGACTACATGCTCTTCGTCGATGGCAATGAGTCTCAGAAATTCACGATCAACGGTGAGAAGGAAAAGCAGGTCGACCTGCTGGTGAAAGTCATTCGGGAAATCGAATTCACGGGAACTGTTGTCAACGATGTAACAGGAGAACCTGTTGGCAACGCATCAATCCAGACCGCTTCGCAGAATTTCAACAGCGGAAAGCGTGACTGGGCGGCAGCAACTGATGGCGCCGGGAGATTCTCGGTCAAACGACCGGTGGAGCCTGTGTACCTGCACGTCACCAACCAGGACAGAACTCTGGGAGCCGTCGTTGCAGTTGCAGCGGATGATAAACAGGCCAACATCAGACTTCGCCCTCTGGGCTCAGCCACAGGTCGGCTCATGTCGGAAGATGGCAGGACGCCTGCTTCCCGGATCAAACTGAGAACCGGAATCAGAATCACAGACATCAAGGGCAGCCTGTCTTCGAACCGATTCGGTGCGACAATCACGACAGATGCTGATGGCCATTTCGAATTGACTCATTTGGCGCCCGGATGGGAGTATGAATGTCAACTCGCCGATTATCCAGGCGGTCGTGTGGTGACGATCACAAAGGCCAAAGTTGATCCCAATCAGGCTCTTGATCTTGGCGAACTGAAAACTCCGACGGCACCAAAACCGTATGTTCCACCCACATTGGATGAACGCATCAGCCAGGCATTTGATGTTGCGGGCACGCCGACGGAGCGGTTCGAGCGAGCCAAAGAGATCATTCGCACGGCCGGTCAGAATCTCATGATTGTCTTCGGTCAGGCCTCCGACACACGAGTCCACCGGCTGATGGAAATTCGATACGAAGACAAAGACTTCCGAAAACATTCTGACGACTATCGAGTCATGGCCATTCCAACCGATCCGCCACGCGCCGCAGCGGCAGCCGAACTGGCGAGGACTTTTCGCAGCGATGTCGATTTCAGCACTCCGCGAGATGCGTTTGTGGTTGTGCTGCTGAATCAGGCGGCCGAACCGCTGGCAGTTCTGGATTCGTCGAATCTTTGCGTGGACGACCAGTTTTCAAAGGAACGACTGTTCGAACAGCTTGAAAAGTTCAAGACGACAAGGCTGAACGCAAAGACCCTGCTTGACGACGCACTCAAACAGGCGCTCGCCGAAAACAAGCGAGTCCTGGTTCAGGAAACTGCCACATGGTGCGGCCCGTGTCACCAGTTGACTCATCTGCTGGACGACCATCGCCAATGGGAGAAAGATTATGTCTGGGTCCGGATGGATCACCGCTGGACTGGTGCTCAGGAAATCATGAAAACTCTTCGCGGCGATGCTGAGGGCGGCATCCCGTGGTTCGCGATCCTCGACGATCACGGCAACAGACTGGCCACCTCGAACATTCCGGCAACCGGCGACAACATCGGATTCCCCTCCGAAGAATCCGGCCAACAGCATTTCAAAAACATGCTGATGCAAACCCGCCAGCGCATGACGGATCAGGAAATCGAGAACCTGGTCAAAGCGGCCGGACGTGAGTAGACGCGTGAGCCACATGAACGCAGATTAACCTCCGCCCAGGGGCTCGGTTCCTTCGGCAGGTTAACGCGGGAGGAAATGGAACGCTTCGGCGGGCAAAAGTTCCTTGAAAACCGCGGCTAACGCCGTGCGGCTCATTGAGGAGTTCGCCAATTTATTGATGGACGTCTCCTTAGTACCGCGGAACACCGGGATCGATTGTTTTTGACCATTCGTCGATTCCGCCGGCCATGCTGAGTGGCTGGGCGAAGCCCTGGGCTTTCAGCCAGCGGGCGACGTTCAGACTGCGACCTCCGTGATGGCAGTGAATCACGACCAGGCCGTCTCGGTGAGATTCCAGTTCGGCGAGGCGATTGGGAATCTGCCCCATGGGGATCAGCGTTGCCCCGTCGATTCGAGCGGTGTCGTATTCCTGCTGTTCACGGCAGTCGATCAGCAGAAAATCTTCTCCGGCGTCCAGGCGGGCTTTGACGGTACGGCAGTCAGTTTCCATCGTCATTATTTCGTTTCTGATTTTTCGCGCATTCGGAACGGGTCGCTGGTGACAATCGCCACAATCAGTGACTGAAATCGGAAATTATTGTCCTTCAGCGAAGTCACAATGTCGTTCACGGTACAGCGATCGTACGACACCAGTCCTCGCCCCAGAGCATACGTCAGCATTTTTCGAGTCAGACAGCGGCAGAATTCCGTCTGTTTTTCCGTGGCCAGAATATCCACCAGTTCCGCAGCTCCGTCAAACGTTCGGCCGCCCGGAAGTTCGCCGGATGCAACAATTGGAAATCGACCATCGCGATCGCGCCACGCACCGACGGCATCGAAGTTTTCCATCCCGAAGCCCAGTGCGTCCATCTTCAGATGACAGACAGCGCAGGCCGGGTTCGAGCGATGCTGTTCCATCTGTTCTCTCAGTGATCCCAGAGTTTCGGCTCCGGTTTCAAGTTCCGGCACATTCGCCGGCGGCGGCGGCGGAGGTTCGGCCAGCATGTTTTCCAGAATCCATTTGCCTCGCTTGACCGGGGACGTCCGAGTCGGATTGGACGTCAGCATCAGGATACTGGCCTGAGTCAGCACGCCGCGACGCCCGGGTCCGACGGGGACTCGCTGAAATCCATGTCCCTGCACATCAGCCATACCGTAGTGCTGCGCGAGCTGCTGATTGACGAACGTGAAGTCAGCATTCAGAAACGTCAGGACGCTGAGATCTTCCCTCAGAATGGTCTCAAAGAACAGTTCCGTTTCGCGACGCATGGACTGCCTGAGATCCGGGTCAACACCGGGAAACAGCGCAGGGTCCGGCTGTAACCGAGCGACATCGCGCAGCTGCAGCCACTGTCCGGCAAAGTTTTCGACCAGAGATCGGGATTTGGGGTGTCGCAGCATGCGGCGGACCTGAGCTTCCAGGACGTCTGTCTGCAGCAGGTGCCCCGATTCCGCGTGTTGAAACAGTTCTTCATCCGGCATGCTGCTCCACAGAAAATAAGACAGCCGAGTCGCCAGTTCGAAGCCATCCAGAGTGCGGATTCCGTCTTCGTCGTCGATTGCCGGATCCTGTTCGATTCGAAACAGAAAGTGAGGACTGGACAGCACGGCCGCAACAGCGGTCTGCAGAATTTCTTCCGGAGGCGTGTCCAGATCCCATGCCGTTTTCATGAGAGCAAACAGCCGCTCTTCTTCGGCGTCCGTGATGCGGCGGCGGAAGGCTCGATCGGCAAATTCGCGGATGTTGCGCCGAGCAACCGCGACGCGATCGTCTTCTGTCAGCGTTTCGTATTTCAGGATGCGTGTTCGCGAGTTTTCGTCGGCGAAAGCCAGGCGAGCAACCTCCTCTGCGGTCGCCAGGTACTTTTCCAGCAGGATGGGCGGCAGAGTCAGGACGTCACCGATGTTGTCGAATCCGTTGCCCACGTCGTCGGATGGAAAGTCGGCAGCCGGATTGATCTCCAAACCCAGAAGGTCGCGAATGGTATTATTGTATTCCGCCTTGTTCAGTCGCTTCAGCGTGACTCGGCCCGGTCGTCGATGTGCAGAACAGTCGAACGCTTCCAGTTCCCGCTGCAGAGCTGACAGGACGGCTGTGATGTCATCGGGGGTGGGCCGGGTTTCGTCGGCCGGAGGCATCTGGCCTTCGTGAATCAGTCGAACGGTTTTCTCCCACAGATCGTATTCATTCTGAACGTCGGCGGATTCCATAAAGCGGCCGAAATCCAGAGCCGCCTCGGCATCATTACCGCTGTGACAGCTGACGCAGTGAGCCGCCAGAAACGGCCGGACCTGAGTCGCGAAATGATCAGCCGCCAGCAGCCTGAGCTCCTGGGCCCAAGTGTCGTTCAGCGCACAGAGCAGAAGCGCCAGCGCAACGGAAAATCGCAATGAGGGAAAACAGGATGGAAGTTGCATGGGCAGATTCAGCGGGGTTCAGGAGGCCGCTCAGGATAACACGTCGATCGCCGGAAACGATTCGAAATTCTGCTGGTCCAGGTCAGACCGTCAGTTTGCGGTTGCGAGCTGTAACGTCCCAGTGGCCGGTAATGTGACCGTTTTCCACGGTGGTGACATCGTGGTGCAGAGCACTGGTGGGGCAGATGTGAATGGGAATACCGATCAGAAGATCGCCGGGCTGGAATCGTGCCGCCGCATCTGTTTCCAGAACCAGATGTTCTTCGTTGTGCAGCACATGAACGGCGTCGGGCAGTTCCGGAAACCAGACTCGACGACCATTCGGTGGATCTGCCGCGACGGCCTTGTTCCCCAGATCCAGAGTCACTCGGTTGGACGTCGGGCGACTGATGACTCGAGTGATCACCACCGCAGCGGGTTGAAAGTTCAGATCAGGAAACGCAGTTCCGTAACCGGCATCATGAAAGATGCTTGTCCCGGGACTCAGCGTCAGCCCCGGCTCATCCAGTTCCGCATAAACGGGAAACGTCGGAGTTCCGCCGCACAGCAGTTCGGGGACCGAATATCCGGCCTGTTCGCATCGCTGTTTCAGAACCAGGATTTCGGGCCATTCCTTCATTACGGCAGCTCGACGTTCATTCAAATCCGAATGTTTGTGGTGTCCGTCGTAGACATGAAAACCCGCAGGGCGCAACGCCGGATGCCGGTGAATCAATCCGTAAACTTCCATCGCTCGGTCATCGGTCGGTGCAATTCCCGTGCGATGCAATCCGGGATCGACGTCCAGCATGACTCCGACCGTCAGGCCTTCGGCCGCCAGAAGATCTCCCAGCTGCTGCACGGGACCCGGATGGTCAGCCGTCACCACCAGCTGCGTGTCCGGGTAGAGCTTTCGGAATTCAGCAACTCGTCTGAGATTCGGTCCCACGATGTTATAGGCCAGTACCACATCCCGAGCTCCGGACTGAGCCAACATTTCCGCTTCGGCGATGGTGGCAGCTTTGTGCCGCTGAATTCCTTTCTCCAGCAGCAGCCGAATGATGGCGGACATCTTGTGAGTTTTGCAGTGAGGCCGCAGCCTGTCAGCTCGACCAGCCACCGAAATCATGCGATCGATGTTGCGACGAACAACATCCACAAACACGACGACCGAAGGACTTGCCACATCCTGCAGCACAGAGACATCAAACTCGGGGACGGACAGCATCGGAGGACTTTCTGCTTCGGGCTTCTGATCGTTGGATTCTTACAGAAAAAACATTTGCACACGATGTCTGCATCATTGTCTCACCGACACAGCCGTGTCTTCGAAGTTTGTTTGCCGCAGGTGTGTGCTCTGCCCGCGTCAGGAATTTATATCTCATCGCACTGGCGAAGAACAAAGGTCTGACGACAACGCCTGTGGCGAACTTCACCAATTTGAACAGACCGATCAGGTGCCTCGCGTCTTCAAAGACCTGATACGTCGCACGAAAAAAGCAGCCAACCCGCGATTCGACGTCGCCCGTTCTTCGCAGCCATTCACGGATTCCACAACAACGTCCGGGGGGCCGGATTGGCAATCGGAACTCTCAATAAACACTCGAAGGTGAGGATAATGCCGGGTAGGCTACTATGCTAAGCACCGTCCCCTTGTTTTTTCCATGCCCCCAGGATTGAGTCATGCCGACTGACGATGTTGTGCACGTCTATGCGATCCAGCGAGAATCATCGCCCCGCAGAAACAATGGCGCCTGGGAAGCCACACACAGCGAGTGCGTTGCCGTCGTGTCCTCTCAAATGGCGGCTGAGAGCATCATCAACCAGTCCCCGTCCCTGCTATTGGACGAGTTTCCCGGAGCACCTCCGGGGCCTTCCGTCTATCAAATCCGACCGATACCGATGACGGATTCACGTGACTCCCGGCAAACTTCCTCACAGATCCATGTTGTCTGTGAAGCGGATTCCGGCGTTGCCACCCATCACCAGGACGCAGTTGCACCGGGAGCGATTCCGGACGACAAACAACGAACGGGAGAACCGTTGTTTGCCTGCGTTTCAGTGAATACGGCGAATACACTGATTGAGCAGCTCAACTACGAACATCGCACTCTGCAGCTTCGCGGCGGTCGTTTCCACATTCATCAGAATCGCCGCAAGTCGCCCTGGGCATGGCTGCCTTCCCCCGGTCATTCTGAGAATGACATCAGGATCGAGCTACTCAGCTCAATGTCACCACAGGAATTTGAGGCAGAGGTCTCACAGATGCAGGAAGGAATCTGCGGCTTTCGAGAGCCGTTTTTTGGCTGGCAGACTCACCGGCAGCAGAAGGCGATTCGGCGACTGGAAGAGTTTCTTCGTCGCAAAGATCTGGCAGAATACGGTGCACCTCGAACGTATACACTGCATGACCTGGAGACGTGGAGCGGTCCGGCTCAACCCGGGCAATTACAGACGTCAGATCTGATCGCTGCCGCCTCCAGCGATTCGGTAACGGGGAAACAATGGACGAAACTCGCAAACGAAAAAAAGCCTGATCCTGCGGAAATCATGGAACAACTGGCCCGGGACACAGAAGAGACCGCTGAAGAAACGTTCTTCCTGGATGAAACGGCCAGGCACCTGTGGCGTTTGTGCGACAGGATCGTGTTGTTTGATGTGAAAACCATGCCGTTTGAGTCCTGCAATGGCATGTAGCCGAAGAAAGTCCTGACAGAAATGTATGTGTTTTTTCTTGGTGGGCAGGATCTGGAGATGCAGACAATCGGTCAGTTGCTTCGGCAGCTCGGGCAGCCGACGGTCGACGATAAGCTGAGCTGGGGAGCATCCGCGTCGGTCTATCAGGACCGTATCGCGAATGTGCTGGCAGCCGGGGGACAGCCGGTGCTGATTGAGCTGAATGAGGATCTGCCGGAGAACCTATTGGCGGAGTGCCGGGTGATCGATCATCACGGAAATCGAGCCGGTTCCGGAGCAGCCACGGCACTGGAACAGGTCGTGGACCTGCTCGGTGTTCGTGAGGCTTGCTGGAATCGTCACATGGAACTGGTGGCAGCGAACGACCGAGGACATGTGCGAGCCATGCGGGAACTGGATCCTCCGGCGACGGACGACGAGATTCGCCGGATCCGACAGGCCGACCTGAAGGCTCAGGGGGCCACGGAAGGCGATTTTCAGCTGGCCAGCGCAGAGGCTTCGGAAGCCCGGCAAACATGCGGCGGACGACTCACGGTTGCCACGACTACCGGCCGCACAGGGCTTATCGCCGAAATGCTGGAACCTTTCTTCGGAGGAAGCGGTTATCAGAACCTGCTGGTAACGGGTTCGTCAGAATCCGCATTCTTCGGCGAAGGCTGGCTGGTCGAACGGCTGGCCGAGGCATCTCCGTCCGCTCCAGCGTCCTGGTTTGGAGGCTCTTTGCCGGATTTCGGATTCTGGGGAGCCCGTTCGTCGGAGCTTTCATTCAACCCACTGGAATTACTGCTCGCCTGGCTGTCCGAATCCGAGGGCTCGGAGGCAGTTTCCGAAGGCCCTGCAACGTCTTGAGACTCAAGGGCATTCACGCTCGACAGCTCTCCACCCTCGATGATTGAAGCATCATTGCGGGGCGCTGGATCAGATCGAGCGGGAACGGGCCGCGACAGAGACCACCAGAGCAGAGCCGCAGATGCCGTCTGGATCACCACGAATCCGGCAACTGCACCTGGCGAAACTCGAATTCTTTCTGTTGTTGACTCACCGCCAAACAGCCACTTTCGAACGCGGCGGAAGGCTTCGGTTCCTGTTTGGCTGAACGGTACTGCCGCGATGGCGAAGACCATCCCCATCAGCCCCGTCATCCCGAGAGCCTGGCGTCCGGCAGGCAACAGCAACAGGTCATCCTTGATCAGATCCACAAGCGGGGCAAGCACCACAAACAGAAAACCGAGCATCGAGAGGCGTTCCGAGGCCGCGGCCCGCCGCTCGTCTGCGACCGCCCGGCGTTCTGATGCCACAGCTCTTCGTTCCTCGGCGATCCCCTGCAGCACCGAAGCTGCATTCTCAGAATCCTGGCAGACGTCCTCGTAAAGAGCATTCAGGTTCAGATGTCGGCGGAACATCGAAAACAGTTCCTGTCCCTGAATCTGGTTGCTGACTTCGCTGAACCAATAGATGGAACGGAATCGCAGCAGTTCCTTCTGCAGCATCGTACTGCGAATGCGAAATTTCTCCTCTCGATCCTCGTGGCTGCCGCATTCTTCCACCAGAGCTTCCGCGTACTCAGACAACTGGTGCTTGTAACGCAGAAGCGACGCTCGATGGAACAAGGCAATCATCATCAGAGCGAAGTAGTGGTGATTGAAATGAGCCAGTGCTCCGGCTCTGTCGTCTGTGAAGAACGATGAACCAGCATCGCCCACGGCGGTAAAGCTGTAGCCACTGCATAGCCAGCGAGTGGCGTGAAAGTCAGACTGAGCCGGATGATGTCCCGTTGAATGCCAGAAGCGATCATAGGCGTACCCATTCAGTGGGTCGGTATCGCCGTAAAACTCCGGGCTGTACGGAAACTTCCGGAAATCACCTTCATCATCCACAAAGGCCAGACGCATCCAGTCGGCCTGTGAAATCCTGCGGATGCCTTTCACGATTTTTTGTTCTGCACCAGGATCTGCGTCATCGGCGGACGGGTCGACATCCAGCAATTCGTCAGCCGGATCACCCACGGCGATGTAGCTCATCAACGGAATCCGGTCATCCTGAATATGTTCGAAGCGAAGCGGAAACTGGTTCGTTTCGGTCAGGCTTCTGTCCGGAACCTTCAGCCACAGGGGCAGCAGAGGCGAAAGAAGTTTTCTCCAGACATCTGCCGTGTAGGGCACGGCGGGCTAGTTTTTCATGGTGCCAAATGGCTTCCTCAATCGTGGCTGCAAGGACCTCCGGATCAGGATCTCGCAACTGTCCGGTGTTCTGACCCTGTCGAGCAGCCATGCGAGACCGAATCCGTTCTTCCCATTAGTTTCGTCTTCAGGTTCTGCTGCGACAGACCGCGAGCTTCTTCCAGACTGACGATCTCTGCAGGAACCTGAAAGCTGCCCGAATAGGTCGTGTCCCGGACAATTCCTTTTTCTGTCTGACGAAACAGATCCATTCGCTTCGGCATGTGGCCGTTGACATGACGGACCTGACCGGCCGCCCAGCCGGGCTGATCAGTTTCCCAGTACGGTGCGTACACCCGACGAACGATGTCCTGTAGCTTCAGCACCATTCTCAGGTTCAGCGGAAGCTCAACTGCTGCGGCCGGTGACGGAACTGTCCGGGGCTCGTCAGCTGTTTGGGGCTCTTCCGGAAGGAAGGTGCTGGACTTGTACTTCAAGTGAAATTCCAGCAATGCAATCTGAGTGTCAAACAGATACAGCCAGCACGATGACGTCTCAAACCGACTGGTAACTTCCCCGAACTCTGCATTCAAAGGATCCATGTCATACGTCACGTCCAGAAACTTCAGGTCATTTCGGGACAGAATGCGGAGGTTCCGGTTGGTGGCATTCGTCAGAGCATGCCGTCGGATGTCACTTTCCTTTCCTCCATGCTGCGGTGGAGAATGTTTCCTCCAGGCTCGAACATCATCCCGAGTCGTATACAGAAAGTTGCGGACGAACGGGTGAAAGTAGCAGAACTCGGCGTAGGCTGGTGCCGCTTCCGGCCCGGTCAATGGTGGGTAGCCCGAATGTGTCGGAGTGTCCTCAATCCGTTCCCATTGCGAACCCGGTTCGCTGACAATTCGATGGACCCAATCATTCAAAAACGCCGGGTGTGCCGGATCAGATTTGGCTCCGTGAAGGTTTCCGAAGCATCTCTGAGCGGCTGAACAAAGACCGGCCAGATCAGTTTGATTTCAAACTGTGAAATGGGAATCTCGTGGGAAGGCAGGGAAAAGTTGTCGGTCATGGGATTGAGACTCTGGGCTGGGCAGAGCCCGCGGCCGTGAAGAGTTTTCGGGTCGAAGAGCACCGCGTTTCAACCCGGAACGGTTCGAACACACAGAGCCCGGGGTCGACGCGGGGCGGCACACTGATGATCGGGGTGACGGGCCGACCTCGCGGAGCGAGGTGCCACTGTGGCTCCTCGCTCCGCGTGATGGGCCAACAACCGACAGAGGAGCCGGACCACTGCGTTCGCGAGATCCTCGTCTCTCACTCTTCCTCGCAGCATCGCCCAACGACATGGCTCATCGTTCGCGGGGTGGAGGTGAGCCAACCGACAGGGCTTCCGGTTGTCCGGCTGTGACTTGCAAACCGTCTGCTTCTGCGAGTCACAGCGGGTGTGGCTGAGCGATGGGGCCTTCGGGGCCGTGGACGGCGTTTGAATACTGGAACTGCACCGGAACCATTCCGCTGCCGTCTGTGAGCGGAACTTCGCGGACGATGGTGCTGAGTTCCCGAGCGGCATCAATCGGATAGTCGCCGCATTCTTCTCCTCGATCTGATGTCCAGCCCAGCAGGCGGTCGGCGTTCGGAGCGTACGGATTGCGAATCACGTCTTCCACATCCGGGTCGGTTCGAGCTTCATTCAGTTCGTGATACAGCGTTGCCACGACATTCTTCCACGGTTCCGAAAACACGGGAATGCCGTTGGCCTGGCCGTTACGAACTTCCGAATACACATCAACGCTGTAGTAAACCGGAATGCCGTTCTTCCGGATGCTGCCGTGGTAGCCGCCGAGTCCTCCCAGCGATGTGCTCTGTTCCGCTTCCGGAATGCCCACCGGTTCCGACCGGTCCTCGGATTCGGCTGCGACGTCCTGCCTGGTGGACATGGAAACCGGCGACGTGCTGTCTCGTCGACTTCGCCATGATGCCGACCGTTCCGTCGCCGACATCGTCCCCATTCTTGATGAGTCATCCGTCAGGACGGTTCCGGAAGGCAGCAGAAAGTTAAACACCGTCGACGACAGATCGAAGTCCGTCAGAAATCCGTTGTCATACAGATAGGCCAGACAGTATTCGACATCGCCCTGACTCATTTTCGACGGACGATAGCCCACCAGCGGATGCGACACATGAGCCGTCGAAGTGATCGGCTGGTTCTGGAAGTACTGCATCATCACGTTGTTCAGGTTCCGGTCGGACATCGCTGCAGCAATGGCACGGTCGATCTGCAGAATATCGTTCTTTGACCACGCATCGTCGCCGCCAACGTACAGATTCACGAAGTGCAGATGAGGAATGGTTCGTCCGCCTCGATACTTTAAATCTTCCGCCGGAGACGATGTGAATCCCGTGATGCGATCTCCGAAACTGGGCTCCGCTGTCGGCAGACCCGCTTCCGCATGCTGCGACACAGCTGCATGTGACCCGCCACGAACCGTGGAACGCATCGGACGACCTCGACGATGCCCGTGATGATGTCCGCCACGGTCGCTGCTGCCGGTGACGTCCTGGCTGCTGGAAATCAATGTCTGAGTCTGTCCCTGAGTCTGTGAGGACTGCCTGGAAGTAGATTTCGGCGGCAAAGGCCATGCCACCCAGTTCGGGTCGCCTGTCGGAGTCGTCGGCGCCGGAACGGGTGTCGTGGGTGTCTCCGGCATTTGAGGCGGACCGGCGACAACAGGCTGATCGCTCGGCTCCGGAGCTTGCGGGTCCGGCGTTTGAGGAGTCACGGGATCGGGTGTCGCAGGCTGAGGACCTGTCGGGCTTCCGGCAACAACTGGCGGGTTGTCGGGCGGCGGGTTGGCGGGAGTTGTTGGAAACGGATCGGGTTGCGGTTGAGGGTCAGACACCGGAACAAAAGGTGACTGGGGATTCGGCTGAGGCGGAATGATCGGCACTGACGGATTTCCTACCGGAACATTGACTGTGACCGGATCACCAGGTGGAACATCGCCCGTGATTGGATAACCATTCGGAACGCTGCCCGGGACAGGATATCCATTGGGCGGGTAACAGCTACACCGGGGTCCGTCCGTGAGCGGATTGCTTCCGATCGGCTGACCCGCGATCGGATACCCCGGACCAAAACCAATCGGCGCCGAAGGCTGCGGCTGAACGGGAGCCGGAGCATAACCGCCCATCGGATACCCATACGGCATCTGCCCCATCGGGGCATACATGGGACCGCCGATGCAGCCAGCACTCAGCAGCAGCACCACAGCGCATCGCATGGAAGGCTGACGGCAGATCATGCGAGTACGTTTCGCAGTCACCGAGTGATTCGCGGAAAGGGACGACATCATGTGAGACCTCCGTGACGGGTTGGTCACAGGTCCGACGCCGTTGCAGGCCGTTCCTGAAATTCAGCCTTCAGCGTGGCAACCGTCACAGCCGAAGTGCCTGCCGAATTCAGAAACGCAAACGCCGGAAATGAAGGGAGAGAAGGGGGAGAGAAGGGGGGACAGTCGAGAGGAGAGGAGAGGATCGACGGGAGGCACGCTTGTTAAGCAATCCTGAAAATCATGTAAAGTCGCAGATTCTGCCGCAAAACGCTGTTTCCCCGGCAAATGACAGCATGTCCGCGAAAAGAATCTGCAGCTTTTTCCGCGACGCGACGGATGTTCTTCTGCATGATCTGCCTCAATCAACGCTGACAGACATCCGCCGCCGTTCAGAAAGAATCTTCAGCAATCAGCCTGCTTCCAGGTTCGAATTGGGATTTCGATGGCAAATCCGCGAAACTTCGATTCACAATGGGCGATGTTCACGTTGCTGCTGAAGCCGGAGAAGTTGCTTGAAAAGTCTGCCACTGAAACTGATTCTACTATTGGCGGCCATTGGGCCGGGCAATCAGGTGACGGCTCAGGACGTCGACTACCGAACTCAGGTGAAGCCGATCCTGGAAGCTCGCTGTTATGCGTGTCACGGTCGGCTGAAACAGGAAGGTGGTTTGCGCCTTGAAACCGGCGAGCTGATTCTGGCCGGTGGCGACAGCGGACCCGCCATCGCTGATCGAAATCCGGCCGCGAGCCTGCTCGTTCAGCGAGTCTCCTCGCCAGACGATTCCCGCATGCCGCCTCCTGCAGACGGCAGCGCTCTGAAAGCAGACGAAATCGAAATCCTCAGCCGATGGATTCAGCAGGGCGCGGTGGCACCCGATGAACCTGTTCCCGGATCTCCGCTCGAACACTGGGCCTTCCAGCCTCTGAGCATTCCTGAATCGATCGTGAATCCGTCCGAGAAAGTGACAGGCTCCAACAATCTGATCGACAATTATTTCGCGAAGGTTCATCAGCAGCACCAGCTGAAAGTTCAGCCACCCGCCGAACGATCTCTGCGGATTCGTCGTCTGTATCTGGATCTGACGGGCCTGCCTCCTGATCAGCAGCAGCTGCACGACGAACGTCCGTGGGCAGACATCGTGGATGAACTTCTGGCGAGCGAACAACACGGAGAACGGTGGGCTCGTCACTGGATGGACATCTGGCGCTATTCGGACTGGTATGGCCTGGGAGATCAGCTGCGCAACAGTCAGAAGCACTTGTGGCACTGGCGCGACTGGATTGTTGAATCGCTGAACGCGGACAAAGGCTATGACCGCATGATTCTGGAAATGCTGGCCGGGGACGAACTGGTTCCGGACGACGCCGACGTGATTCGTGCCACCGGGTTTCTGGCTCGGAATTACTATCTCTTCAACCGAACCACGTGGCTCGACAGCACCATCGAACACACAGGCAAGGCGTTTCTGGGACTGACCCTGAACTGCGCGAAGTGTCATGACCACAAGTACGACCCCATCAGCCAGGTGGACTACTATCGGTTTCGAGCTCTCTTCGAACCCCACCAGGTTCGACTGGATCCCGTGCCGGGAAGTTCCGATCTGGAAGCGGACGGCCTGCCGCGAGTTTTCGACGATCAGCCTGATGCAACGACGTTTCTGCACATCAAAGGCGATGACAAACGTCCGGATCCAGACACAGAAATCCGCCCGGGCGTCCCTGAAGTGCTTTCCGGATTCATGGACGAAATTCAGCCGATTGACCTGCCGATCACCGCATACGCTCCGGCCCTGCGCGAATTTGTTCGAGCTGATCAGCTGAGAGCCCTTGACGAGCGCATCGCAGCTGCAGTCCGAGACCGCGACTCAGCCGCAGCTGCTCTGAAGGCAACTCCTGCGCGCCAGCCTCAAGCCGATCAGGACACCTCTGACAGTTCGCCGTTTCTGTTGTCGGACGACTTCGACAGTGAACGTCCGGATGTCTGGGAACTGGTGGGCGAGGGCTGGGAATATGCGGACGGAACTCTGAAGCAGACCACGTCGACGCGCGACTCAGCTTTCCTGCAGCTGAAGCAGACGCTGCCCGAAGACTTCGAAATCACTTGTCGCTATTCTCACACCGGCGGCGCCACGTATCAGTCAGTGACGTTCCGCTTTGATGAAGCGCCTGATCGAGGCTTTGCCAGTTTCGTATACACCAGCGCTCACGCACCGGACCCCAAGCTGCAGGTTGCCTTCACTCGCGACGGGAAAACCTCTTATCCGGGCAACGGTCGAGTTTCTCAGCCGATCCAGGCCGGCGGCACCTACACGCTGAAATTCGCAGTTCGCGGTCTGCTGATGAACGTCTGGCTGGATGATCAGCTGGTGCTGGCGTGGCAGCTGTCGGAACGTCGTCCCCAAGGTCGATTCAGCCTGTCCGCCTTTGACGGAACCGCTGCCTTTGATTTCATCTCGATTCGAAGTCTTCCGAAAGATCTGGTTCTGAAGCCCGCATCAAATGCTGAACCGGCTCCGACGGATCCCGAATCACAGTTACAGCTGGCAGAACGGAAACTGCAAGCGGCTGAACTGGCCCGACAGTCATTGCTGGCGACTCTGGAAGCCGACCGAGCCCTCATCGAAGCGCCCGACGCTGACCGCACCAGACAGCTTTCACTGTCTGCCGCTCGACTTCAGGCCGAACTGCGAATCGCGGACGCAGAAGTTTCCAGACTGTCTGCCGCCGGTGCCGCCGATAAGCTCAAAGCTGCGGAACAGAAAATTCAGGAGGCACAGCAGACCCTGCAGAAGATCGCATCCGGGGAAGGGCAGCACGCCGCTGTGCGAGTTTCACGAAAGGCTCTGGAAACTCCGGAACACAAAGAACCGAATTATCCGACGGTGTATTCGTCCACAAGTACCGGACGTCGCCTCGCGCTGGCGCGGTGGATCACGTCTCCGAAGAATCCGCTCACTGCCCGTGTCGCCGTGAATCATGTCTGGACGCGGCACTTCGGCGAACCACTGGTGGAATCGGTCGCTGATTTCGGCTTGCGAACGACCGAGCCCGTTCATCGAGAACTTCTGGATCGACTGGCCGTCGAGCTCATGACGTCCGGGTGGAGCCTGAAACATCTGCACCGGCTGATCGTCACCAGCGATGCATGGCAGCGAACATCGTCAGAACAACATGCCGATTCGGCAACACGAGCTGCCGACCCCGCGAACGCACTGTATTGGCGAATGAATACCCGTCGCATGGAAGCACAGCTGATTCGAGACAGCCTGCTGTCATTGTCAGGAAAGCTGGACACGACCATGGGCGGACCATCTGTGGATGCAAACGGCGAAAGTCGGCGGCGCAGCCTGTACTTCAAACACAGTCGCGACGACCGCAACTCGTTCCTGTCGATGTTTGATGATGCCGATTTGCTGCAGTGTTATCGCCGCAGTGAAAGCATTGTGCCACAGCAGGCCCTGGCACTGTCCAACAGCCGCCTGGCACTCATCGCCGCCGCAGATCTCGCCGATCGTCTGGACGCCGGCAATCCGGAAATACCTCAGAAAGATTTCGTCACAAGAGCGTTCGAAACCATTCTGGCTCGCCTTCCGGACGAAGAGGAACACCAGGCCTGCGTCGAATTCTGTCATGAATTGACCGAGGCAACCGATCCCTTAGTCAGCCCGGAAATCGCCCAAATCCGACGTACTCGCATCGGCCTGATTCACGCCCTGTTGAATCACAACGATTTTATTTCGATCCGATAGGCCGGGGGATTGAGTGCCCAACCGAAGAAGACGTCGCAGGCGGGAATCCACCGGGACACAGAATGTCTGGAAAACGGTGCAGTCCTGTCGCTCGTCGGAAGACGGATCTCCGCTGAGTTCACACGGCATACGACCAAACAGAAGTGTGTGCCCTCCCACTGTGTCTCTGCAGGTTGATTGGAACTGGCCAGGGAAGAAATACACATTGGAGCAATCCAACCGGCTGGCGCTGCAGCGGCTGTTCAACGTCTTCTATCGGATGCTGCTTCTGGTGATCCTGGGCACGACGGACTATCGCCTTGTGGAAGGCTGGTCGCTGAAGGACTGTTTCTTCATGACCGTGATCACGATTTCGACGTTCGGCTACGGCGAAACTCATCTCCTCACAGAAGCCGGGCGATGACAGACCTCCGGACTGATCAGCATGACTGGCTGGACCGCGATTCTGGCGATCATTCCTGTTGTCCTTCGCTTTTCAAAATGTCCATGCAGATCCGATTCAACGATGAAACTGGTCGCAGTGAAGAACCATACCATTGTCTGCGGCAGCGGCCTGATGGGCCAGGCCGTTGTCGATCACCTGATGCGAAAGCGAGCCAGGTTGGAATGGATGGCCCCAAGTGATGCAGCCCCAAGTGATGCACCGCAGTGTGGCATGTGGGTGTCAGTGATGGTCGACCCTCAAGATGAATGGCACGAGTGTCTGTGCCGCAGTTGATGCATCGCCCTGCGCGACTCATCGTGGATTTCGCTGATGAAAGGTCAAGGTGATGTGCGCTTGAAATCGATGCTCGATTACCTGAAGACACGATTAACCGCATCCGATCCGGAGATGCAGAGGCATGGGAAAGGCTTTTGGAGCTCCACAGGCCCTGGTTAAAGCTGGTTGCTCAGCGCGAGCTACCCAGCGATGCTGGTGGCAGTGACACTTGCTGCCGGGACCTGTGTGATGGATCCCTGAGCCGTTTGAATGTTCAGTTGATCGATGCTGATTCGACCGTTCTGTTCACGAACCACAATTCGGTCGGCGCGGTCGGTTCCTTCAATGCGAAGCTGACCGTCCGTCCCCAGGGACGCCATCAGCGTTGCGGCCGGATACGATTTGACTTCCAGAACTTCCGCTCCACCTGCAGCCAGTCGGCTTGTGGAAGTATGCTTCCGTCGGCGAGCAGGACTTGCCCGCCGCGTTTCGGTGTCTGAAACAATTCCGCTGATTGCTGAAAAATTCTGCGAAACATGGTTGGGCTCCGGGTAGGGTGTCGGGAAATCCGGCAGCGTCTGGCGGCCGTTTTCCACACATAGTCCGAAGCCGAAGATGTGTGACAGGAATTCTTTCGCCCGTTTTTTACGCGCCCCACAACGCGCAAATGATTTACAGTTCAGCCGTTGTGGCGAATCTGGAAGAATTTCCGGATTCCGGACGGAATTTTCGAAGTGAGCATCCAGGTTTTCCGCCAAGGGGAACAGCAGGCCGGCAGCGATGTTTGAACACTCTTCCGATGAATCCGAGATTCCTGACCTTATTGAACGTGCGCGCGCGGGTGATCAGCCGGCGATCAACAGTCTGCTGCGCTGGTCTCGGGAGTATCTCAGGAAAGAGGCTCGTCAAACGCTTGCACCGGCGATCCGAGCTCGTGTTGATGAGTCCGATGTCGTGCAGACCGCCTGTATGGATGTGTTTCAGCAACTGGTGCGGTTTCATGGAACGTCGGTCGCGGAATTCAAGGCCTGGCTGAAGAAGATTCTGGAACGGGATATTCAGGATGCTGTTGATCGACACAGACGAGCGGGAAAGCGGACGGTCGATCGGGAAACGCCCGGCAGCGAACCGATTCGTCAGGCGGTGGGAAACGAATCTTCGCCCAGTCGGAAAGCGATCCGGAATGAAGAATCCCGAATTATGCAGAGTGTTCTTGAACAGCTGCCCGAAGACGTGCGCGAGGCGATGCAGCTGCGGATTACGAAACAACTCACCATCGTTCAGGTTGCCGAAAGGCTGGGAATCACGGTCAGTGAAACGGGCCGCCGCTTCCGCAAAGGCACTCAGGAACTGATGCGAATCATGAAACTGATGGGGTTTTCAGGCAATGACTGAGGAAGGGGATGAATCGCCCGATGCTGATGCCGAGCTGCACCGAATTCTGGCAGACTACACTCAGCGGCGAGACGCCGGAGAAGACATTGATATTGAAGCTCTGTGTTCGCAGTTTCCCGATTTCGCCGACGCGTTTCGTTCCTATGCTGAAGGCGACGAATTCGTTCGGGCTCTGAGCCGCCGGTATGAACAATCCGATCAGTCGCTCATCGATTCGGATGTGTCGTGTGCTGCCGAAACAGTGCGTCCTCGGGTCGGCCATCGAACTGATTGTACTCCAGGTTCGCGGTTCGGCCGTTATCGCATTCAGCGACGTCTGGGTGAAGGCGCCATGGGAGCCATTTACCTGGCCGAGGATACTCAGCTGGAACGACTGGTGGCTCTGAAGATTCCCAAATTCACCGACCCCGAAGATGGCGATTTTCAACAGCGTTTTACTCGGGAAGCCCGAGCCGCTGCGAAACTGGATCATCCGAATATCTGTCGCGTTTACGATGCCGGCAACATCAACGACACCCCGTTCATTTCGATGGAATACATCGACGGGCCAACACTGTCGCACCTGGCGGGAACGGAACAGCTGTCGGATCAGCATCGAATTGCCGAGGTCGTTTCTGCGATCGCTCGGGGGCTGGCTGAAGCACATGACCACGGCATTCTGCACCGGGATCTGAAGCCGGGGAATGTGCTGATGAAGTCCGGAACCATTCCCTGCCTGACCGATTTCGGTTTGGCTCGGATTGTCACGACGGACGAATCCCGGCTGACTCATCAGGGTGTGATTCTGGGCACACCGGCCTACATGGCGCCCGAACAGGTGATGTCTCTTGAGGACGCCGGGCCAGCGGCTGATATCTATGCTCTGGGCTGTGTGCTGTACGAACTTCTGACGGGCAGAATTCCGTTTCAGGGGTCTGTCATGTCGATCCTGCTGCAGGCCAGACTCGATCCGCCGATCCCGCCCTGCAGCCTGCGAAGTGACATCGATCCGCAGCTGAACCAGCTGTGTCTGGAAATGCTGGCCAAGGTTCCCGAAGAACGGCCTCCGTCCATGAACGCCGTTGCTGAACGACTGGATGCATGGCGACAGGGGTCTCCGGCGGAACGGTCTGTTGTTCCTTCTGAGCCCACAGCGAATGCCGGCGGAAGGAACACCGGCGCTGGGCTGATCACGAAGCTTCTGACCGCGGTCGTGATCTCGGGATGCGTGTTGTGGGCGATCACTATTTATCTGAACCACGGATCGCAGCAGCTGACTGTTCAGCTGGACGAAGGCTGGCTGAAACAGCAGGGAGGTCACCTGACTCTTTCCGTTGACGGAACGGACCACACGATCGAAACCGACGAATTTCGACTTTCCGTACGATTTGGGGCTCATGGATTCATGGTTCGAAACGGTGACACCGTCGTCCATAGTCCCAGGACATTCTCCGTGAACCGGGGTGAACACCCTGTTCTGACCATCAACGCAGATGGAATGTCTCTTGCATCAGGCGAGGTTTCCGGTGCGTTGCCACTGGCCTCTGCGCACATTTCGGTTGAGGAGAGATCGCTGTCGCTGAATTCGCCTGCCGTGAATTCACCGGCTGGTCCTGACCTCCCGCTGACATCGCCGTCATCGGATGACTTCAAAGGTCACGGCATCGGTGATCTCTGGGGCAACAACTCGATCGGGGCCATGTTTGCCTGGATCCCGCCGGGGCAGTTCCGGATGGGTTCGGAACTGCCTGTACCGCTGGAAGCCAATGAGGCACCGGTTGATGTTCAGATTTCTCACGGGATGTGGGTGGGGCAGACGGAAGTGACTCAGCGGCAGTGGCACCAGATCATCGGACAGTCTCCCTGGATGAACTATCAGGACAAACAGGTCAACGACAACAATGCGGCTACTCATCTGACCTGGAACGAAGCTGTGGATTACTGCCAGCGGCTGACGGACCGCGAGCGACGTGCAGGAGCGATCCCGCTGGACTGGGAGTTCAGGCTTCCGTCCGAAGCGGAATGGGAATACTTCTGCAGATCGGGACGTTTCGACGCCTATTGTTTCGGGAATGATGTCAGTCAGCTGAAGGACTATGCGTGGTGGAAAGAGAATGCTCTGGACATCGGAGAAGGTTATGCTCATGAAGTCGGCCGGCTGAAGCCCAATGCGTGGGGGCTTTATGACGTTCACGGCAATGTGTTTGAATTGTGTCGCGATTCCTACAATTCACGGCTCCCGGGCGGAACTGACCCATTGATCACTGATCCGCCCGAAGAGCGGAAGATCAGCCGAGGTGGAGGCTGGGCCTATTTCGGTCCGGAAAGCCTGAGGTGTTCCAATCGTCGCCATCTGTCTCGGGAAGACCGCCGCAACAGTATGGGACTGCGGCTGGTCCTGGCACAGGTTCAACCCGGATCAGCTCAGGGATTCGGTTCCGGAGCTGTTCCGAAGACGCTGCCTGCGACCGTGCCTCAGGTGCTGAACGCGGATCACTGGACCGTACTTCCGGTGGATGCAGAATCGTTCTGGGACCGAAAAGATTCGACTCTGGACGCTCAGGCGGCTGCCGAGATGTCTGTCGCGTGGAGCCAAAAACCGTGGACGGATTTCCAGCTGACGTTTGAGTTCCGGTTGTCTGAAAATGCCAACGGCGGAGTCCTGCTGCGAGCTGCCTCGCCGCACGCCACGTTCCGCAGCGTTCTGGAAGTGCATCTGGGGGATGGTCGCAACGGCGCGATGAACGGGAAGCCGACATCCGGAGGGCTGTACCTCACAACCGAACAGCAGTCTCTGACGGAAGCCGGCGGGGACGAACATCTGGATGTCTGTGCCGATGCAGCCGCCTATCGTTCGGGAGAATGGAACAAAGCGGACATCGCGATGGTTGGTTCTGTGATTTCCGTCAAGCTGAATGACCAACAGGTATTCTGGCGAGTTCTAAGCGATCTGGCGACTGCGTACCCGCGGTTTTCCGAAGTTCTCAACCGGCGCAGCGGCTACGTCGGATTACAGAATTATTCAGGTTCTGTGTCGTACCGGAACGTCGTTCTGCAGTCGCTCGTGGCAGATCTGAATTCAGCGGCTGGCGGAGACGTTGCGGTCTCACCAGAGCCGAATCCGCCGGTCACTTCAGACTGATTCAACGGTGACCCGCGTCATCGTGTTCGTGAGGACCGGGATTGTTTCCCGGTTCCTGTTGTTTTTTCAAATCAATGTCAGGGGATATATCGATGTCTGTGAACAAACGTCGGGCTTTTACACTTATTGAACTGCTGGTGGTGATTGCGATCATTGCCATTCTGATTGCGCTTCTGCTCCCCGCGGTGCAACAGGCTCGGGAAGCCGCCCGCAGAACTCAGTGCAAGAACAACCTCAAACAGATTGGCATTGCTCTGCACAATTACCACGATACCCATAACGCATTTCCGCCGGGATGGGTGAGCTCAAATCAGTTCGGATGGCAGACCTTCCTGTTGCCGCATCTGGACCAGGCCCCGCTGTACAATCAGTTTCACTTTTCGGTCCCGCTGGCTGATAACGTCACCGGATCACCCACCAATGCCATTCTTGCCCAGACGATTCTGCCGGCCTATCGCTGTCCGTCCGACACCGGCCTCGATCGCCAGACTCCCTATTGGCAGGGGACTGGTACGACGGGTGTGATTGTGGATCAGGCCACCAGCAATTATCCTGGCAGCTTTGGTCCGGTGCAGATTGGGCCAGGAACCTGGAGCAATGCGGGTGGCTTCATGACTCAGAATTCCCGAGTTCGGTTTCGAGATATCACTGACGGAACATCCGGAACATTTGCCGTTGGTGAACGAGCACCTACGGAACTGAACGGTTTCGAGCATTCTCACTGGGCGGGCATCGAAGCGAATATCGGTATCTGGGACCACAAGATCCTGGCAGTCACCTGGGACAACCTGAACGGCATCACCGACCCGGCTGGGTTTTCGAGTCGACATGAAGGCGGCGGGCAGTTCCTGCTATGTGATGGAGCAACTCGATTTGTCAGCGAGAACATTGATCTGACCGTGTACCAAAACCTGTCAACCATCGGCGGCGGAGAAGTCATTGGAGAATATTGATGTGAAGATCAGGCTTCTGCCTGACAGACTGATGTTGAGTCAGCAAGTCATCCGGCCTCCTGAAGTAACTTTCCGACAATGAATACAGGCACTCCAGAATCATCCGGCGGCAATCCTGCCGCGGCGTGGCTTGATCAGCTTGGTGAACGTTTTGAATCGGCGTGGGGCACGGATCGTCAGTTTTCGGTTGAACTTGTGCTGAACGAGGTTCCTTTAGCTCGGCGACCGTCAATCCTGGCGGCTCTGCTGAAGAAAGAGATCCAGCTTCGTCGTCAGCAGGGAAATCCGCCGACAGCCACAGAACTCGCTGGCCGCTTTCCGGAACAGACTGACCTTGTTTGCCGGCTTCTGGACAGCGAATCCGATTCTGCCATTCCGTCCGCGTCACCATCGGCTTCAGAAACGCTGCCTCCGGCGGATTCGTCCGTAGACGACAGCTGCGGTCCATCGCAGGCTCCTCTACAGATTCCCCGCCAGTTGGGTCGCTATCGCATCATCCGAAAGCTGGGCCAGGGAGGCATGGGAAGTGTGTTTCTGGCCCACGACGAACAGCTGAACCGGCAGGTCGCACTGAAGATTCCCCGAGTGATCTGTACGGAATCCTGAGGCTCGAACCCGCTTCGAACGTGAAGCTCAGGCTACTGCTGCACTGAGGCATCCGAACATCTGCGCGTTTACGACATTGGCCGGATCGACGGGCTTCATTACATCTGCATGGCCTTTATCGAAGGTATTTCGCTGAGCCGTTTTGCGATTGCGGAATCCTGTCTGAGTGAAGAGCGAATTGCGGAACTGGTCCAAAAAGTCGCCCTGGCGGTCGCGCATGCTCACGAGGCAGGATTCATTCATCGTGATCTGAAACCCGCCAACATCATGGTGGACATGAATGACGAACCCGTGATTCTGGACTTCGGTCTGGCTCGAAAGACACAGACCGACGACGACATCCGGACGACGCAGGCCGGGTCGCCTTTGGGGTCACCGGCTTACATGTCTCCGGAACAGGCAGACTGCGATGATGATCGGATCGGACCAGCGTCAGATATCTATAGCCTGGGAGTGATTCTTTATGAACTGCTGACGGGACGTCTTCCGTTTGAAGGCAGCACCGCGTCTGTTCTCGGCCAGATTATGACGAAGGCCCCGACACCGCCGTCTGCATTTCGAAAGACGCTGACGGTGAGACTCGAAAACCTTTGCCTGCGGATGATGGAAAAGCAGCCGGAAAAACGGCATTCATCCATGCGCGCAGTTGCGGCCGAACTGCAGGAATATCTGAATCGATTTGGAACGGCTCCCGAACCTGTACCTTCCGATCAGGCTGCGGAAACACAGACCGTTTCTCAGGGGCAGCGGCGGCGACAGCAGATTGAACAGCTGATCAAAACCGGAGACTACGCTCAGGCAGAGAAGCTGCTGGTCATGCTCTCCCGGGAAACGGATGAGTCGCTGCATGAAGCGGCTGCCTGGGCCGCGGCCGAAATTCCTGGTCTGCGAAAGATTCGGGAAGAGGTTCGAACCGGTCGGCAGGAAATTTATGCCACTGCGGCTCGTCTGATGAAGTCGCATGACTACGAACAGGCCTGTCGTCTGCTGCAGGAATATCCTTTCGATCTGCGAACGCCCAAAATGCAGCAGCTGCTGGAACAGGCCGAAGGACTTGCCAGTCACGTCGAACTGCTGAAGGAACAGATCAAAGCAGCTCGGACCCGAGGTGACAATTCGCAGCTGAAAACTCTGCTGCGCGAACTTCTTGAAATTCGCCCCGGCGACCGCAAAGCCAGAGAACTGCTGGAACAACTGACAAAGAAGCCGCTGCTTGTCCGCATCCGCAACTCATTGAAGAGTGCGGTTGCCTGGCGGGCGACCGGGACCAGACGACGCGGCCACGGGTCGTTTCGGGTTCGAGCCGTTCCTTTGCTGCTGGGACTGATCCTGCTGAGTTTGCTTTTGATCGCACCCCGCGAATTTCACAGTCGAAACGCGTATCACGATGCTCTTGCCTATCTGCAGGAAGCGATGGCAAATTCTTCACTTCCGAACGTTGGCGATCTGCGGATGAAGCTCGGGCTGACGGGCGCACAGGTGGAAACACTTCCGGATGAAGATGCTGTCGTCTTCACATGGGCCTCGCGCATTAACCGATACGAAATCACGGTGTTTACGGACGGCGATCAGCTGGATGGTTTTCAAACCGGCCGAATTGATGATCCCGTTGAAGCTTTACCTGAAGCCGCAGCGTCGGAATCTGTTGTCAATGCGGATCCGGTTCCGGACGTGACTCGGACAGACGCCGGGATTCCGGGCATCATTCCTTCGCCTGAACCGCTGCCCAACGCCGGTGACTGGCAGATTGCAACTCGAAAGCCACACGGACGAATCAACGACATCGACTTCAGTCCGTCGGGTTCTGAAGTCGCGATTGCTGTGGGCTACTACGTTCGAGTTCTGGATGCCGAAACACTGACTCTGAAGCGGATTCTTGTCGGACAGCGAGGAGAAACTTTGTGCGTCGAATGGTCGCCGGACGGTCAGCAGATCGCGGCTGCCGGGACGGATGGCAGCATTCGCATCTGGAACTCCGACGGCGTGCCACAGGCATCCGTCACCGGAAATCAGTCGGCGGTCACGGATGTTGCCTGGAGTCACGACGGCAGCCGTCTTGCGTTTGCGGACAATTCCCGAGGCGTGGTGATCTGTTCGCCGGACGGATCACTGTTGCAGACGCTGGAACTGCAGGACAAAGGCGGCACTCATTCTGTAGACTGGCATCCGGACGGTTCTCTGGCGGCGGGAACTCAACGAGGCATCGTTCTGTTCGACCCCGAATTCAAAGCCCGTCCGCTGCCCAGAGCTCACTCTCGCTGGACATGTGCGGTGAGATACAGTCCGGATGGCAGGTGGCTTGTCGGCAGCGGGCAGAAAGTGGAACGATTCAGTGCCGACGGCAGTCCTGTGGCCGAATTTGATGCCAGCGGTTACGGATTACTGCATCGAATCGCCTGGAGCCCCGACAGTCAGTCATTTGCTGTTGCCAGGCATCCTCGAACAAGGATCTTTTCGACAGAAGCGACAGATCCTCGGACATTGAACAATACGGACAATGTTGATTCGGTGGCATGGTCCTCGCGCGGATCACAATTGCTGGCCGGTGGTTACCGACTGGCGATTGTGAAGTCTACTGATTGGTCACAGCAGCTGATCACCACATCCATTGCAGCGCCGATTTATGGAATGGACATTCAGCAGGGAAGTCAGAAACCGGCCAACGGCTGCTGGGACCAATCTGTGGTGTGGGAGCCGGATGGTCGCAGCCGAATCGTGATTCCGCATCGAGGCGATCACTTTCGATTTCTGCCGGGAAGTGATGATTTTATTACGATATCCTGGCCGAATCAGCTGTTTCGAATCGCGGAAGGTGGTGAGCGATCTGTGACCTATACGCCGGAAGACAGTGTCAAACCATTCTGGAGCCTTGCTGTTAGTGATGATGGCAGCCACGTCGCGGTTCGGGTGTCTCATGAAGGCCAGCATGCCGTGAGAATCTGGAACAGCGGCGGTGCCCTCGTGAAAGATATTTCCCTGGACCACACTCCGAATGATCTCACATGGACAAATTCGTCTCCGCCTCAGCTGGCTGTTACCGTCGGTCAGGGGATTCGTTTTTTCGAACCGGACGGTACGTTCAGCCACGAGATTGCTCGAACCGACCGACCGGATTATCTGGCCATCAGTCGTGATGGGCGACAGCTGGCGATTGGCAGGGCAGGCATTCACGGAATTCAGATCTGTGATGACTCCGGGCAGTTGCTGGCTCAAACACCTCCGCTGCACGGCTTCGGCACGAATCGACTGACATGGTCTCCGGACGGTCAGCAGGTTGCATGGAATGATTTACTCGGCCACGAAATTCATATCAGTGATCCGACGGGACGAGTCACTCATCGGCTGGATGGACACGCTCATGCAGATTCGTTTCTGAAGTGGAGCCCCGATGGTCAGCAGTTTGTGACGGCCGGACGCGATGGGACGCTGCTGGTCCGCGAGAGCCGTTCCATGCGGCCTCGCTGGGTTGGTCTGACAACCCGAAATTTTCAGGCCAGCTGGACGCACAACGGCCAACTACTGACTGGAGACCAGGAAGTTCTGGACCACGAACTTGTTTATCTGGTCAAAGAAGCGACCGGCGCAGTACGAATCATGGAAGGCAGCCTGTTTGGTGCGATGACGCTGCGGAAGGCGGATCAGCAGATTCTGAATCTGGTGAGAAACGACAGCTTCGAACGTCCGTGGATCGATTCCCGCTGGCTGGGTTCTGCCGATTCACCGCTGGAAGGCTGGGAATGGCGAGGATGTTTCATCCATCATCAATCCGTCCATGCTGCTGCAAGGGGGATGCAGAGTATGCAGATTGATGCCGGCAGGGGCGAACTCTCACAAATCCTGTCGACTCAGGCTGACAGAGATTACATCCTCAGGTTTTCGTTCGCTCGCCACCCGACTCATCTGCTTGAAACACCTGCTCGGATGAGAGTGTCATGGGACGGTCAGCAGGTCGATGAGCTCACAGATACCTCCACAGATCGCTCGCCGACCGACATGAAATGGGTTGTCCGTGAATATCGAGTTCGATCCGGCAAAGCTCAGACAACGCTGACCTTCACCGGCCTCTCCGGCCGTCCCGCTCTGGATGCGGTGTCGGTTTCTCCGGCCGACTGACCGAGTTCACACTGGATGGGGCGCAAATCTTTCTGTTCGCCGGACTTTTCTGAGCGACGCAGCTGTGCTTCTGACCGGCCGCTCACATGGAATGTGGGCTCAACCAGCAGCCGGCAACAGGTTCACGCAGGCATCATTTGAGCTGCCGGGACTTCGTCGTCATACTCAGTGCGGAATCAGTCTTTCAGTTGGTTGGATCGGACCCGCTTCTGGACGGGGAGAGCGTTGAAATCAGGAGATCTTCAGTCGGAAACAGGCGGTCCTGTCGTCGACCGCGCGTCGGCTGTTCAGTGGCTGATTGGCGGTGTCGTGGGGTTGATTTCGGCGTTTGGAACCTGGTGGCCGCTGTTGACCGGAGCCGGACTGGTTGGCGGTGATGTTTATCCCTATTTTTTCCCGCAGAAGGTGGTGCTGGCTGACGCTCTGGCAGCCGGTGAACTGCCGTTCTGGAATCGTCTGACGGGACTGGGCTACCCGATGCTGGCCGAAAGTCAGGCCGGTGTCTTTTATCCACCCAACCAAATTCTGTATCGATTGCTGGATGTCCACACGGCGTTTCATCTTTCGATTGTGCTGCATTACTGGCTGGCATTCGTCTTCACGTTTCGGTTCGCTCTGAGTCAGCAGCTGAAAACTCTGCCGGCTTTGTTTGCATCGCTGGTCTTCGTGTATGGCTGGTTCCCGGCGCGAATTTCGCTGGAATGGAGCATCACTGGCGGTGTCTTCTTCCCGCTGATTCTGTGGCTGACCGACCGCGTGCTGATTCGTCCGACGTTGAGACGACTGGCCGTGCTGGTCCTGGTTCATGCCGTCTTCCTGCTGTCCGGACATTTCACTCTGGCCTTTATCACTCAGCTGACCAGCATCGTCTATGCGTTTTTGAAAACCAGACGCTTCAAGCCTGCGGCTCTGACAACACTCGCGGTGCTGCTGTCGCTGCTTCTGGCAGCTGTCCAGTTGCTCCCGACACTGGAACTTCGTCAGCTCAGCCAGCGCAGTGATGGCACCAGCCGAGCATTCGATCCGGCGTTTGGCCATCTGCCTCCGGTGTATCTGACTCAGGTCGCTGCCTCCTGGTGGTACTGGCATTCGCCCGCGAAAGTGATCGGCGGAGCCGTGAAGCAAACGCCCGGAGCAATCTCGGCGGATACCAATGCCGTTGAAGCTCATTTGTACTGGGGACTGATTCCTCTGCTGTTCATCGTGCTCAGCTTCGTCCCCCGAATTCGTCGGAAGCTGCCGACCGCAGTGACGACCGTCTGGCTGTGGCTGATGCTGCTGGCGGCTGTGTATGCCACGGGATGGCTGATGCCGGTCACGAAGCATCTTCCCGGGTTCAGCTTCTTTAACGGACCGGGACGATATTCGATTGTGTGTGCTCTGGCAGGGGCTCTGATTTCCGGCCTTGTTCTCCAGACGCTTCTTTCATCAGCATCCCGCACTGCGGCGGGCCTGGTTGTCGGAGGACTGAGTCTGATCACGTGGGTGGATCTGCACTGGTCGTCCACGGCCGTCGCTGATGCTCAGGTCACTCGTCGTCCACCCTACCGAGCTCTGGCAGACAGCTGGATCCGCCAACGACTGAATTCAGATGACGGCCTTCAGTACCGGCTGCTGGCGCCAGGGCCGAACATCGCGAATCTGTACGGCATCAGCAGTGTGCCCGAATATCTGGGGCTTGGTCCGGCAGTTTACTACGACGACACGGCCTGGCCGGCGACGGGACCGGATTCTCCTGATGACGAATTTCCGTCAACCGAACAGCTGCAGCAGATGCGGCGACTGGGGGTGACTCATCTTCTGATGCCGGACGGAATTCAGCATCCAGCGGATCACGTCGAACTGATGGGGCGTTTTCCCGATACGTTTCTGAATGCCGTTTGGGGGCGAGGTCTGCAGCCGTGCAGCCTGTACCGAATCGAACCTCAGCCAGCGCAGATTGAATCTGATCCCGCTGATGCTCTGGAAGGTTCGCAGATCACGGCCATTCACAACAGCGAGGTTCAGTTTGAGGTTCAGCTGCAGCAGCCAGCGACGATTCACCTGAAGGAACTGATGTATCCCGGCTGGACAGTGACGGTTGATGGCCGGCCTGTTGTGCCGGTTTCGCCATCGCTGATGAGAACCGTGGAGGTCTCGCAGGGAACACACACCGTCCGCTGGTCATTCGTTCCAACTCAGTTTTCGACCGGCCTGATCATCAGTGTTTCCGGGTGTGTCATCATCACATTGCTGATCGTTGCGGGAAAGAACATCAATGTGATTTCCCCCGGCGAGGACCACGCGCACATCTGAAACAAGCTGAGGCTCAGCGTCAGGTGGCACAGACATTCCTGTCTGTGAAGTTTGACAAAACCCTGCAGGCTTCCTGACTCTTCATGGCGTTGAGCAGTCTCACAGCCCGTCGTGGCCGTTGTTGTCGCGTTCAGCACTGTCCACCCCTGCTGATGAATCGCCTGACGTTGATTTGACGGAATGGCTTTGCACTCAGAAGATGTCCACGGACAACCATCAGACAGAAGGACACGATCGTGAAAGCAGCATGGATTTCGGAATGTGGAACACCGGATGTGATTCAGTTCGGCGACCAGCCTCGGCCGGAAGCAGGTCCGGGAAAGGTGCTGGTTCGCACGGCGGCAGTCGCCGTCAATCCCATCGATGTCTACATCCGCAGCGGCAGTGTTGGAGCAAAACTGCCGTCGCCCTACATCATCGGCTCTGACGTTGCGGGAACGGTCGAAGCCGTTGGAGAAGCAGTGACTCGGTTTGCTGTCGGTGATCGAGTCTGGGGAAGTAATCAGGGGTTGGCGGGTCGGCAGGGGACGTTTGCCGAATACTGCTGCACTGATGAATACTGGCTGTATCCGACACCGGACAATGTGACTGACGAACAGGCTGCCGCGGGAGCCCTGACCGGCATCACGGCTCATCTGGGACTGCATCTGCACGCCAACCTGCAGACCGGCGATGTGGTGTTTGTGAACGGAGGAACCGGTGGAGTTGGTTCGGCTGTGATTCAGATTTCCAAAGCCGCGGGAGCGACCGTGATCTCAACCGCCGGAGGAGAAGAAAAGTGTGAGCTCGCTCGACAGCTGGGAGCCGACGCGGTCATCAATTATCGAACTCAGAATGTTCCGCAGGCCATCACCGATCTGAGACCGGAACTGGGCGCCGTCACGGTCTGGTTTGAAACTCTTCGAAACCCTCAGCCGGAAACGACGTTCCCGCGCTGGCTCTCGAGCTCGCTACATTCTGATGGCTGGCCGGGACGTCGACCGATTTCCCCGTCGGACCGTTTTACGTGGATGATCTGCGAGCCATCGGATTTGCAACGTTCAACGCCACACCGATGGAACAGAACCAGGCTGCCGATGGCATCAACGACCTGATGTCCACCGGAAAACTGAAACCTCTGATCGGCGCTCGCTTCTCTCTCGATCAGGCCGCCGAAGCTCACCGACTGCAGGAAGAGAACACGCTGCACGGACAGGGATCGCTGTCCGGCAAGATTGTTCTGAACTGCGACAGCTGACTCGGGCTCGTCCACATGGCAACCCTTCAGCCTGAAAGTCGTGCCGCTGCAGAAATCGGTCGGCGGAGCCGCTGCGGTTCCTGCACGTTGACATTTGGCAACACGGCGACAGATTTGTCGCAGGCCGACTTTCGTGTCAGGCTGATTCGCTGGTGGAACATCTTCCTGTTTGCTCCAGGGGTTTTCACTTCCGGAAGCTGACAGCGAGTGCTCCCGACTGAACATTTCGGGGCTCCTCTCCGTCCTCCTGATTGCCAATGATGTGTAAAGGCCACCGAATTGCGTGATGTTCATGTGGAATCAATGGAACCCATGGTATTGATGTCAGCTTCATCGATCGAAGCTGAAGCCGCGGATGCGCCGCCGGCCGTCCCTGATCACTTTGGGTTTCGGGGACCGGAGGAGGTCTTCGTGCGACTTCTGACTGATCCGCACCTGATCGGGAAAGGCCCCACCGCAGACCTGACGCATCTGTTCGCCACCGATGATTCAGAGGGCGTCGTTGCCACAGACCAGACGAATGTGGTTCATGCCGGAGGCGGCGATGACTTCATTTACGGTTCACTGGACAACCTGGCTCTGATCGATGGCGGCGATGGCAATGACGTCTATGTCATCTACGAAGGCAAAGCCACGGACTATTCCGTCACTGAAGTGTCTGACGGCGTCTACCAGTTGTGCGGCCCCGGTATCGACGGCCGGACGATCAATGTCCTGCTGACCAATGTGGAAACCATCTACTTCAACGGCGGCACCGGTGACGGCTACGGCCTGTACAGTCCCGCCGACCTGGCCAGCGGTCAGACCGGCACTCCCGCCACCTGAACCCACTGACGAACAGAACCAGGTCAGGGCGAGCCAAACAAATCGTTGCTCGGCAGCAATCCCGAACATGACAGAGCCGTCTTTCGCAGGCCCAGGTGCCTCACGAAAGACGGCTCATTGTTTTTCCGGCAGACGATTCGACTCGCAACGCTGACCGGTTTGATCGGAGAGGTTCCGCTCCGCTGAATTTGACGTGGCCGACCGGGGATCGCTGCCGCTCGCCAGCGAATGACTTCCTGAGCCGCCGTCCCCGGATCTTCGTGGGAACTTTGTTCCTTCTTTTCTTCGAGCGTTGAATCCATGGGCAGGAAAACCACCGGAACCGCCACCTTCGGATCTTCGGGTTGGGCCACGGGAGAGCAACCTCAATGAGGCATTCGTGGGACTCGCCCGGCCCGCATTTGTCAAAACTTCGTGGCAGAGGAGTTCCAGACTGCCTGCAGAGGTGCGTCACTGTTGACCGAAGCCTACCTTCACTGACTTCCCCTCATTGAGTTGCCGGGGTATGCTCGGGGCGTTCACTTCGGTCAGGAACGATGTGCTGAAGCGGGAGGTTGTCAACTTGAGCAGTTACGACGAGTGGAATGATGCAATTGCCTGCCACTTCTTCCATAAGCAGTTCTCCGGTCAGGTCGTTGTCTTATGCGTCGACGCCGAGTCGCTCAGAAGTGCATGGAACGGACGATTTCCCAATGCGGAACTTGAAACACCCAACGATGCTCAGGAGGAATTTGTCGCGGCAGTCCGGCGGCATCTTGATTCATTTCAGCAGGGCGCGAACGGAAGCGACTTTTGGTTTTCCGGAAGCACTCCCAAACATCAGGTTCCTCGACAGATGGGACTGCTGGCGATTCAGGTTCTGGCGGCCATGCAGGTGGAACCGAACGATGGTACCGATGATGCATCGTGGCAGGCATCCTATTGGCCTAAACTGCATCGACTGTTGAATCAGGAAGTGGATCCTGGTTCTCCGCCCATTGGCCTCGGTTACCAAATGCATCAGGACATGTGGCGGGATGTCGAACGCTGGGCCAATCAGAAAAACGACGGGCAACTGGGTCGCCTGCAGCTTCCACCGGCGACAGGGACGACAGCGTTTCGGCATATCCGCCTGCCGTTATCTCAGGCATTGCTGGGGCCTCGGGATCTGAGCAAACTGTTTGTCGAAGTTCAGAAGGCCGAACTTCCAAATTCAGGTGAACCCTCAGTCAGTGCGGCGCAGGTGAAAGCGTGGCTGAGTGATTCGGACCTGAATCTGACGGCACAAACTCTTCGAGTGTTCGCCGACAGCAGCCGCGTGGCATTTGCCTGTCAGCAGGTCGTAGACGCGTGGCCACGGCGCAAGGATTATGAAAACGACGGGCAGCGACTGCGACGACGAAGTCAGCGAACGCGCAGTCCTCGACAGTGCGAAATCGAATTGGTGATCGAAGACCAGACTCAGGACCATCCGGCTGGCGGCCACCACGCTCAGAAGCTGAAGATGTACGTCGTGGCGAATCCGCATTCCGGTCACCCGGAGCGGCGGGAGCTGACGGATGAGGAGAAGACTGAGTGGCTTCGCAACGCCAATATTTCTGAGCAGGAATTTGCCGATCTGGGAGTCACCTTTCATGCTCAGGCGGGTGCGTTGGTGGCAGTCGCGTCACGGTCGCTTCAGCGGTTTCGAACGGGCACCAGACTGCGGCCAGGGCGAACTGCGTTGTTACTTTGCCACAAAGTGGCCTACCAACCTTTGGCGCCGGGTGGCGTCGGCTGGAAACAATCACTTGAAGATTGCTGTGAGAACATCGACCGATATTGTGCGGGGTGGCCTCATGAATCAGCGTTCACTTCGTTAGCCGGAATTCCCAATGACCACGTGCTGTTGAAATTCACGGTCCGCCCTGATCTGGAGCCGGGGATTGAACTGCGTGGTCGCTGGCAGGAGATTCTGCAGACAGCATGGCAGCCGATCGAACTGGCGGGCGGGTTGCTGCTGTCGCGACGCATCTGGATGCGTGGTGCAGCGCCGGTTGTTCGCGTCACCGATCACAAGAGAGTGACGGCGCTGCGATTTGACGATGCAGATTTCATCTGTCCACCGTCCGGCAGACTCATTGATGAGTTACTGGACGAGAACAAGCGTGCGTTTCAACTGCGAGCCGAACGCGAGACAGGAACATCCAGCGGAATCAGACTCAGAATCAGGCCGCCACGATATAACGGGGCTCAGGCGAAAGCGAAGGGTGTCGGCTGGGTCCTGGGAGACAGCGGCTGGGCGGTCGCTGACGAACTTTCTGATGACACTCAGCCCGCTGTTCGCGGGTTGCTGGTGACCGGCGAACTGCTACCGCCCGAACCTGACGTTTCCAGAGTCATTCTGCAGAAGGCGTCGCGGGAGCAGATGGCGATCACGGCGATGACGTCTCGCTGGAACAAGCTGCAACTCGGAAGGGCCACAACGGTTTTTCCACCTCGCAAGTATTTGAGGTAACCCAATGAAAGAATTCGAAGGTCGGCGAGTGATCGCTGTTGTGACAAAGCATATCAACAAGGGTGTGGCTCAGCTCAGCAGTCTGTTTTTTGACGACGGCACGCTGATCGGAGCGGACGGCCTGGGCTGCAAACTGGCGTGGCGATTTGCCGATGATTCGTCCAACGCGGCGTTGGGTTCGATTCACGTCTGCAAATTGAAACTGGTCCCTCAGAAGGACGGTTCACCTCTGTTTATCCCGGAAGGCCATGGGACAGAGACTCTGGGAACGACCGACTGGTCACGGCTGGAGGAGGACGACGCTGGCCTGGATGCAGCGGCAGACCAAATTCTGACGTTCACCGTTCCGGTCGGCGGAAAGTTGGCGACCTATCGGTTTCAAAACCGAAACAGTCCGAAACCCGTAGCCGTCGGTGAAGACAAAAGCGTCGCCCCGGAGCCCATTCCGGATTCATCGCATGTCGAAATCACAGCAGCCCTGGAACAGCTTGAACAACGCCTGATCGAACAGGGAGCCGCATTCCACAACGTCGCAGAATGCTGGGAGGCCCAACAGACTCGGACGCAGCAACTCCTGGAAGCATTGCCTCAGGATATCTCGTCAGCCGACAGACAGAACGATGCGCGCTATCAGGCGTTGACTGAACGCATCACAGAACTCACAACCCGGCTCACCACAACTCAGCAGGAAGTCGCCGCTCTTCAGACGGCGCAACAGCAGTCTTCAGAAAGCACCCGTCAGCAGTTACAGACGTTTGAACAGGCAGTGCATCAACTGAGAGAAGCGTTTCAGGCACCTCAGGAACCATTCGATCCGCAGTCCGTCTGGTCGCTGGTCAGTCCCGCCTTCGACAGCCAGCAGGCGGCTCTGGCAGGCATCCGGGAAACTCTGGCTCAGCCGCCCTCCTTCCTCAGCGATCTTGCAGAACTGAAGCAGCAGGTCGCTCAGCTTTCAGAAAGAATGCCTGATCCCAACCTGTCGACTGTCATGGCCACGACAGTCGAAGATCGCCTGCGACCTCAGTTGCTGGATACCAGTGAAAGGCTGTCACTCATCCGGGACCAGCTGGCTGGGTTCGAAAGTGCTCGGGCGGAACCTCGGGCTCAGCAGTCGCATGTGGCAGAACCAGGCGGCAATGGGCATGGTGAACCGCCTCTGAAGTCTCGGAATGACTCTGTCGCTGCTGCGGCGAATGACGAACCCGAATGTTCACCTGCTGCGGCCTCTGAGATCCTTTCGTACGAATCTGAAAATGCGTTTCTGGAACAGCTTGCCGAACGAGTGAACACCTGGTGCGGACAGGTTCGTGCTCAGACGGCGCTGCGATTTCATGCGACCATGCTAACGTGCCGCTGTCTCGTCGTTCCTCATGTTGGCTGGGGGCTCGCATACGCGGAAGCCGTCGGGCAACCATTGCATATCGCTCATGTGGAACCGGAATGGCTGCGTTTCGAAACGGCGTTTGACGGACCTTTGAAAGCAGCATGGCAGCAGGCGATCGCAGACAGCGACAGGATCGTGCTGGTGCTGCTGGATGGAGTGAACCGCAGTCCGACGGCCGCATGGCTGCAGCCGTGGCTGAATCTGCTGCGGGGCGGTCCCGTGCAGTCGAATCTGAACCACTGGCCCGAAAACCTGCGAATGCTGATCACCTTTGCGGACGAACCCGGTCAGTTTGATCGGCAAAAATGTCTGCAACCTGCGATGGCGTCTGTGCTGTCAGACAATACCCCGGATCGGGATGCTCAGTCAGCAGCCGATGTTCAGACGTTGTTCGAAGCGTCGTCTCTGCAGCCGTCGCGGCCGACTGAAAAAACCGTCACGGCTCATGACTGGCTGCAGTGGCAAAACGGTCGAGCGGATTTCACAGACTCAGGAAAATCCGCCACAGAATTCGATCTTTCGGCGGTTTCACCCGACTGGCGTTCGTCGGTCATGCGCGATCTGGTGCAACTGAAAGCCGAACTGCAACGGCTCGCAGGTGTCGACGAAGCGGAAAATGCCGAAGGAGAAGAACCTGATTTCGGCAACGTCGCCCGAAAACTTCGCGTCGGCTTGACCAGCGAATTGTTTTCCGAAAAAACGATTGAAAGTCCGGCATGACAGCGACCGCATCCGTTCAATCAGCCACGAATTCACTTCTGTACTGGATCAGTCATCATCAGCAGGTGTCGCGTTACCGAGCCACCAAAGCGACTCGCGGCCTGCTTACGCGGATCAAATGTGAGTTGGTCACCACACCTGACGACATTGATGCTCTGGCTGACGCTGAAGAGGATTCGGACGCCGATCCTGCTGATCAAGCAACACAGAATGTGCATCGAATCAGCAAACGCAGTCGCTGGTGGTTTCAGAATCTGCATCGACTGGGACATGTGGAACGAGTCGACGACGCCGGGAATGCGGTTGCGTGGCAGGTCGTCCCGCCGACATTTCTGAAGCTGTCGGACAATAAAACGCTGGCCTGCGGTGCTCGGACTCCGGAACTGATGGAAAAGTTCTCGAAGAAGGGCTTTCAGAATCAACTGACACCGCAACCGGATGCTCCCGACATCTGGTGCATTGTCGGTGAAACCGATGCCGTAGGTGATTTCGCGGCAAAGTCTGGTTTTCTTTTCGGTCAGGATCGCGGCGGGGAATTGCTGAGAAGCATGCGGCGGCTGACAGGCGATCATCCTGCGCTGCGGGAGCTTGCTGACACTCATCTGCCTCAGGAAAAGACCAAACTGTATGTCTCACACGGGGTCGGATGTCGCTGGCGGGACTTCGATCCTGCGCTCGTCGCTGAAGGCGTGCTGGCGCGGTACGGAATTCCTGTGCGTTATGCAGTCTGGCGGAACGGGAGATTTCGAGAATTGCCCAAAGCCGGCCTTCACGCGGCTCAGTGGAGTCTGCTGTCAGCAGCGGGGACTGCGTTTCTTTCCTATGATGCGGGAACGCGGACGCTCACGCTGCCCGCCAGTCCGGGACTTCCTTTGCTGGCCGAACGAGCTCTGATCATGGCCAGCGGGCGACTCCCCGTCCACCGTCATCCGCACCGTGTCTATTCTGACATCGATCGTCCGCGAGCTGAACAACTGGCGTGGCTGCTGAATTCTGAACTGTCGGATACGACGGAATGAGATGAAACATGGATGATGCATTGCGGCTGACCGATGATCTGCACGATCTGTATCTGCGATTCCTGGACAGCGAGTTACCTCTGCGGCACCCGGCCCTGCAGCGTGAACGTCGGCGACTGTTTGCTCAGGACGGCGTGATCCGTCAGACACCATTGATCGAATTTGTGCCCCGTTACGAAGCTGCGATGACGCTTGCAGAAGCGTGCAGCGAACTGCCCGTCGATTCGGATCTGGCTCAGTTTGCATCCTGCGGTCTGTTTCCTGCGGGGCGGTCGCTGTATCGGCATCAGTTTGAGGCACTGGCAGCGGTGGTGCGAGATCGCAAACATATGGTGATCGCAACCGGTACCGGCTCGGGCAAAACCGAGAGCTTCCTGCTGCCGCTGTTTTCGTCGCTGCTGACGGAATCACGAAAATGGCAGGCAGAACGTCCTCGCGCGATTCGAGCTTTGCTGCTGTATCCGCTGAATGCCCTGGCGGAAGATCAGATGTCGCGACTGCGCAAAGCTCTGGATGGCGTCGATGACGGCACGGGGTCGATGGGAGCTCGAACATGGCTGACCAAACATCGTCCCGATCGATTCTACTTCGGAAGATACAACAGCCACACTCCGGTGTCCGGAGAAAGGACGTCGACCAAACGGGGCGAACTGGCTCGACGCCGTCAACAGCTGCAGGATCAGTTTTCTGTGGCCGCGCGAGGAGTGTCAGCGGACAGCCGGTATCAGGTTCCGTGCCTGGAAGCCGACAGCGGTGAAATGTGGGATCGGTGGAGCATGCAGGAATCTCCTCCGGACGTTCTCGCCACCAATTATTCGATGCTGAACATCATGCTGCGGCGTGATCAGGAAGCATCAATGTTTGACGCCACTCGCGACTGGCTGGCCAGCGATGCTGCGAACGTCTTTCATCTGGTCGTCGACGAACTGCACGGATACCGAGGCACTCCGGGGACTGAAGTCGCGGCTTTGCTGAGACTGCTGCTGGATCGACTGGGCCTGACGCCCGAATCGAATCAGGTGCGTTTTCTGGCGTCGAGTGCGTCGCTGTCTGATACGGCGCCGCTGGACTTTCTGGCAGATTTCTTCGGTGCGGCGGCTGATGCATTTTCACTGATTCGTCCGGCAGTCAGCCACGTCGTTCCCGTTTCGACCCCATTGCGAGGACTCGGTTCGGCCTTTGAAGCCCTGAATGCCTGCGATGAATTCACAGTTCGCGATCTCCGGGAACCTGCCGACAAATTGCAGATTCCTGTCGACGAATCGACGTCAGTTGCGACGGCGGCCGCAGGGATTCTGCAGGAATCGAAGATCATCGATTCGATTCTGGGACACGAAACTCAGACGTTTACCCCGGAAGAGCTGTCGCAGCATCTGTTTGGAGAACATTCCTCTGCTGCGGTTCGAGGCGTCCTGAGACTGCTGGCGATTGCTCGCACCCAGGAAGAACCGCCGACCGCTCCGCTGCCGTTTCGGCTGCATGCGATGTTTCGCAACATCGTTGGACTGTGGGCATGTGCCAATCCGGAATGTGCTCATGCAGAACCCGCAGCAGCCGACGAACCGCCTCGTCCGTGCGGACGACTGTATGCTCAGCCACGCCTGATCTGCGACTGCGGCGCTCGAGTTCTGGATGTGTTGTTTTGTCGCGACTGTGGTGAGGTGTATCTGGGTGGCTATCGAAATCTGCGGCGGACGGAAGCGGCAACTTCAGAAGAATACCTCGTCCACGACCAGCCGGAATTTGACGTCGTGAATCCGGTACTGAACTTCGACAGACGCTATGCCAGATACGGCATCGTCTGGCCGGGATACGGTGAACGTCCGAAGTGTCGCGAGCAGTGGAATCTCTCTCCGGGGATCGAACAACCAGGTGACAACGGCGAGTCAGTCCGCATCGGTCCGACGTCCAGAAGCTGGCAGCCCGCGCAACTGGACTTTGCCGCTGGACAACTGACTCTGGTCCCTGTGCCGGACGAACGAACGATCTGGACTTACCGCATCGCAGAAGACAATCAGGATGGACACCGCCTGTCTGCGTTCCCGGCCGTCTGCTGCCGCTGCAGTGCCGACAGAACACGATCCGGCTCGCACCAAAGGCGAGAACAGCAGCGTACTTTGCATGCGGAACCGATTCGCAGTCCGCTCACGTTTCATCGCACGGCGGTGCAGCGAGTGAACCAGATTCTGGCGGATGGCTTGATGAGACAACTGGCGGACGGCGAACGCAAGCTGGTGGTGTTTACGGACAGCCGTCAGGACGCGGCGAAGCTTTCGGCCGGAATGGAACTGGAACACTTCCGCGACCTTATCCGCAAGAGCCTGCTGAATCAGACTCGCAACATCGCAGGCAACGTCGCCGCATTCCTGAAGCTGCGTCAGGTTGGCGGAGCACAGCTTTCTGACGGCGAACGTGCAGCAGCTCGGCAGTTTCAGGATCGCAATCCCCGTATCGCTCAGGCATTTAACAATCTGCGTGACGAAATTGATGATGCAGAAGATCGGCGGATTGTTGAGCAGACAAAGCGTTCTGCTGCAGGACCTTTTTCACTGACAGCGCTCAGTCGGGGTGTGCAGGAAGAACTGCTGCGTCTGGGCGTGAATCCCGGCGGGCCAAAGCCATCCCTGAATGAATTCTTTCCCGGTGGCAATGCCGCTCCGCAGTCCTGGACGACTCTGGTCGACTGGTCGCATAAGCCGGCGTTTCGTGATGATCTGACGGCCGTGCAGCAGACTCTGCGCAGTCTGATTGAAGGCCGGTGTCTGCAGGAATGTCTGCGCGTGCTGTTTTCTCATCACCGCCGCAGCGCCGAATTTCTGGCTCTGGGCTACGCCACTGTGCTGCCGACGGCAAGCCCGACTCAGCTTCCCGACGGAATCGATCGCGCAACGTTCCTGAAAGGCGCGGCGGCCGTCATCCGCATTCTTGGTGACTCCGGAAGGTACAGTGGCAGTGACTTCACCTTTGGCGCAACGAATTTTCCCAGGCGTGTCTCCGAGTATCTGAAGGCAGCTCAGGTGATGCAGGGCTGTGACGATCTGCTGCCCGCCTATCGGGACTTTCTGAAAGACACCGCGAAGGTGATGTCGTCCACTTATGAGCTGATGCCCAATGGAATCTGGTTCGACCCGGCAACAGAAGCCGTGTGCTGGAAATGTTCCGGCTGCGGAGTTCGGCATCTGCACGCGGGGCTGGGAATCTGCATCAACTGTCACCAGCCGCTGCATTCAGCGTCAGTCTCCACGCCTGCTGATCACAACGACTACTACGGTTATCTGGCTGGCAGCGGCACAACAGGATTTCGTTTGCGCTGCGAAGAACTCACCGGCCAAACCAGTGCGGAAGATACGGTCATTCGACAGAGGCAGTTCCGAGGCGAACTGCTGGCGACTGAGCATCAGGTGTGCGACGAAATCGATCTGCTGAGCGTGACCACGACAATGGAAGCAGGCATCGACATTGGTGCTCTGCAGTGCGTGATGATGGGCAACGTTCCTCCGCGACGCTTTAACTATCAGCAGCGAGTCGGCCGAGCCGGTCGGCGCGGTCAGGGCTTTTCTGTGGCGCTGACCGTCGGCCGAGGCCGCAGTCATGACGACACTTATTTCGTCGATCCTCGCCCAATGGTGTGCGGCGAGAACGTGCCGGCGTTCCTTGATCGCGGCAGCACGTCAATCACGCGACGATTTCTGAATTCCGAAATCCTGCGGCGGTTCTTCAGCGACCTGCCGCCGAACGTTCGCAAAGAGTTCAAAGGCGGTGTCCATGGCGAATATGGAACCGTCCAGCAATGGAATGAACTTCGACCTCGGCTGACAGAATGGATTCGTTCCCGCACTGATCAGATTGAAGTGATTCTGGACATCCTGTGGCCGGAAGCATCTTTCCGCAACCGGAAGCAACTGCTGTTGGAGTGGGTAGCTGCACAACTGATCCAGCAGATCGATGCGATCGTTGCCGATGACGATCACTATCCGCAGACAGACTTCAGCGAACGTCTGGCCAATGCGGGACTGTTGCCGATGTTCGGATTTCCGACGCGAGTTCGGCTGCTGTATCACGACGAACCAAAACGCGTGAATGGATCGGGCACCATTGATCGCAACCTGGACATCGCCATCAGTCAGTTCGCACCGGGCAGCGAAACGGTCAAGGACAAACGTGTCTACACGGCTGTCGGAGTCGCTCATTTTGTGCCCGCCTGGCCAAAACCCAAAGCGGTGGATGGTCGCGGTGCCCAGGGAGTTGTGTGGCTGTGTCGCGTGTGTGGCGGAGTGTTCTTTGATCGTCCTGCGAAAGCCGGTTCCGAGTGTCCGCTGTGTCATGAACGGAACGAATTCCGCTCGGTCACAACGCTGACCCCCAAAGGCTTCGTGACGGAGTTTGGAAATCACCGTGACTACGACGGGCAGTTCGACTGGCGACCGTTTGCCAGCGAGACGAAACTATCGTCGGAATACTTTGGAGAATTTCGTCGCGTGAGTGGCACGTCCATCGGTTCGCTCAGCGACACCCGTTCCGTGATGCAAATCAACGACAATGCGCGACGCCTGTTTACGCTGCAGCCATTACGCGGATCAGAAATCCGGGTGGATTCCGACACCTTGACGGGCCGTTGGAAATCTCGCGTGGCGCAACAGCCGTCAGAAAAAATCCATGTGGCTCTGCAGTCCAGTCGCTATACGGATGTGCTGTTGCTGCGTCTGGAAGAAACATATGCCGAACTCGAACTCAGCCCCGCCACCAATGCAGGTCGAGTTTACGGGCGGGCCGCGTTTCTGTCATGGGGGCAACTGCTCAGAAAAATGGCCTGCCGCGGGCTGGACGTTCAGCCGGAAGAGCTGGAGGTCGTGCTGCGAACGACCTCGTCGGATACCGGAGAACGCTTCGAAGTGGCGTTGCTGGACACACTGGACAACGGGGCCGGTTATGCGCGTCACCTTGCGGACGAGACTCAACTGCGGACGCTTTTGCTGCAACCGGCCGGTCCCTCCGGAAGAATGTCTCAGCAATTACTCAGGCATGCGGAACACTGCGACGGTTCGTGCTATGACTGCCTGCGCGACTATGGGAATTCACCCATTCATTCATGGCTGGACTGGCGACTCGCAGTCGACGTGGCTGGACTGGCCATGAGTGATCCCCATTCACCGTTCGAGGTGACTTTGAACCAGCCTCACTGGCATGATCTGCCTCGGCGAGCTGCCAGGATGCTGACGGCCGGGATTCCTGACGCCCGGACAGAACAGCGTGGCGAGCACTGGATCGTCAGTCGCGGAGGTCGGCTTCGAGCTGTCATTGTGCATCCGCTGTGGCGAATGGATCATCCAAAACTGCAGGACCTGTCAGCACAGCTTGGTGAGGTTCTGGACGAAACCAACCTGTGTCGCCTGTTCGACGCGACTCGCCGTCCCGGGTGGTTTCTGGCGAAGTGAAGACCATCGACCCACTCTGGATTTGGCATTGAAGTCCAGTGTGCGTGTCGCATTCAGCGAATTCTGATTGGGGGAATGATGAACTGAAAACCTCGCCGACCAGCAGGGCAAAGGCAGTAAGGACGAAAACGGGTATCTGCCGAAATCGCTGTTTTTGTTTCATCAGTCTTCCTGTCGCTTTGAGATTTCGAAATCTGTTCGAGTTCGGGGACTTACAGTCTGGTCAGATGTTCAACGACTCGGACTTGTTTCCGAAATTTCCTAAGCGTGTTGTCGATTCTGTGGGTTCCCGTTCGACGATTGGGTGAACGTTGGGGAACGGCTTGCTTCGAACGCACGACACCGGCAGAGCAGCGGTGAGTGAGAGGCATCGGCGGTCCTGAAGACTGTTTGCAAATTCATTTCCATGCGATAAGAGGTCTGATGATGTCCGGCAAAATGTTTGTCAATCTTCCCGTTAGAGTCCTCGACGAATCGATGGCATTCTTCAGGGCAATCGGCTGTTCGTTCAATCCGCAGTTTACGGATGAAACCGCAGCCTGCCTGGTGATCAGCGAACACAATTTCGTGATGCTGCTCACCGAAGCGAAGTGGAATCAGATGATTCCACGGCCGATCAGCGACACAAAGCTGGGCTCAGAAGCCGTCATCTGCCTCAGCCTTGAAACCAAAGAAGACGTGGCGAGCATCGTCGCAAACGCACTGGCTGCCGGAGCGACCCGAATCAGCGACCCGGACGACTACGGCTTCATGTTTCAGGACGGCTTCCAGGATCTCGACGGGCATCTCTGGAGCTTCTTCTGGATGGACCCCGGTCATATCCGTCCGGCTGAATGACCTCAGGCCATTGATAATTCTTTGAATCGGAACCGGGACCATCCGCCGGCAGCAACGCATTCGCCTCCATTCTCTGGTTCCGGAGATTGCAACACTGAGCTCGGAGAGAAGCGATGAAAGCAATGCCGAAAGCCTGGTCGGCGGTGTTGCTGACTTACTCGGTGTGCATCATGCTGATCAATCTTCAGCATGATACACACGATTCGATGTTGTCATCCGCGATGCTGGCCATACTCGCGATCCCCATCTCTGTGGCGATTGGTGAACATTTGCTCCGATATTTTGATTCGAAAGGCTGAACTGTTTCGTTCAGCTGCTGTCGAAGATGGTGATTCGAGCTTTCCGGGCTCACCCGGCGGCTCGGCGGAGGCTTCGGCTGAAGTAGTCGATGATGCCGAGGTCGTCGACGGAGGTGACGAGTTCCAGGTTGGTCTGGCTGGAGTTGATGCGGCGGCGGTCGATGACGGTCATGCCTCGAGTCAGTTCGCCGCTGGTTTCCACGTCGGCCTGAACGGATTCCAGAGTAAAGGCTTCGGCTTTGGCGGCGATGGCCAGAGCGACCACGCTGTGCAGAGCGATGCCTTCACACGCCAGCTGCTGTCGGTTGGCTCGAATGGCAAACTGCAGCATTGATGAAATGGGTTCGCCGTTTTTTGTTTCCTGAATCAGATCCGTCAGCACGTCAACATCCTCAAATGTCAGCGCCACGCCGGATGTCACATCCAGCGGCACCAGAATTCGGGACACCTGCTGCTGAAAGACAGCTCGAGCGGATTCCGGGTCGGCCCAGATATTGAATTCGGCTACCGAAGTCACGTCGCCGCACGCGCTGTTGGTGCCTCCGAGACACACAATGCCTTCGAGCAGTGACGACAGTTCCGGGTCGAGATCAAACGCTGCGGCGGCGTTGGTGAGTGGCCCCAGAGTCAGCAGTTTGACTTCATGCGGGAACTCTCGTACCAGGTCCACGATCAGTTTGGCGGATTCGCGGCGGTTGTGCAGGTCGGGCACGTTGACGACGACATCACCCAGTCCATGAGTTCCATGGAAACTATGCCGAGTGGGAACGGTGCTGGCCGTGGGAGGTCCCTGAGCCGGAGGAAGTTCCGACTGGCTGACTCGCGGATGTTTCGGAGGATCCACCAGGTCGGTCAGGTACTGAAGGTTTCGAGTCGCCTGCAGTCCGGAAACGGATCCGGCCGTGGCGGTCAGTCCCAGCACGTCCAGCGACGGATCGACCAGCGATACCAGAATGGCAAGGGCGTCACCGATTCCGGGATCGGCATCAATAATGATTTTCTGAGCCACCGGGAATTCCTCAGCAGTCGAGATCGATCGTTGACGGGACTTTCAGGACCGACTGCGGAAACCGGTCTCCGAATTTGAGCCGGGGCAATCCCCAACCCGGGTCTTCCGGATTGCCGAAACCAGGACTTTCTCTCTCCCGGCGAACACAGTCCGATAAGTCAGATGAGATTGTCAGATAGTCGTGATGCTTCCTGGAGGACGGCCCTGAAGATGATGGCCACGAAGGTTGCGGCCCCCGCTTCGGGCCCGTGATTGACATTTGCTGCAGGCAGGAAGCTGACTCCACTGAATTTCCTCATCGGTCTGAAGCATACTGTATGTGAATTCAGTCTCCGAATGAAGAAAGGAGGCTCAGCCCCGGGCAATTCGGCAGCAACCAGGCCGAACTTCTTGAACCCGCGGAATTTGCTGTTAACCTTCTCGAAATTTTGCGCGGCCTGCTGCCTCCCGCCGGAAATGCCTCTGCTGACGGTCCTGTTACCCTGCAACAGCGGTCATTCTGCGCGCGACCAGTGGCCTGAATTTCCGGTCAACACAGAAAGACTGCACTCGTGCCACGCCGAGACGACATCAAGAAGATTCTGATCATCGGATCCGGGCCCATCGTCATCGGACAGGCCTGCGAATTCGATTATTCCGGAACCCAGGCCTGCAAGGCGCTGAGAGAAGAGGGATACGAAGTGGTGCTGGTGAATTCCAACCCGGCCACCATCATGACGGACCCGGATACCGCAGACAAAACCTTTATCGAACCCATCACGTGGCAGTACGTTGAGAAGATCATCGAACAGGAACGCCCCTGCGCCCTGCTGCCGACTTTGGGAGGTCAGACCGGTCTGAACACGGCCATGGATCTGGTACGGCGTGGAATTCTGGACAAATACGGCGTCGAAATGATCGGGGCTCGGCAGGATGTCATCAAAAAGGCAGAAGAACGTGATCTGTTCAAGCAGGCGATGATCAGCATCGGGCTGGACGTTCCTCGCAGCTTCACCGTTCACAACATGGAGGAAGCCTGGAAGGCTGTCGAAGAGATCGGACTGCCGATCATCATTCGCGCCAGTTTTACCCTGGGTGGCACCGGCGGCGGCATCGCCTACAACCGCGACGAATTCGAAGAGAAGGTGCGCAACGGGCTGTCATTGTCACCGATCAACGAAGTGCTGCTGGAAGAATCCATCCTGGGATGGAAAGAGTACGAAATGGAAGTGATGCGCGACTGTGCGGACAACGTCGTCATCATCTGTGCCATTGAAAACTTCGATCCGATGGGTGTTCACACCGGAGATTCCATCACTGTCGCTCCGGCTCAGACGCTCAGCGACAAGGAATACCAGCGGATGCGGGATGCGACTCTGGCGGTGATGCGGGAGATCGGTGTCGAAACCGGAGGCTCCAACGTTCAGTTCGCCATCAATCCCGACACGGGACGCATGGTGGTAATCGAAATGAATCCTCGAGTCAGCCGGTCGAGTGCTCTGGCGTCAAAGGCCACCGGATTTCCCATCGCCAAAATTGCGGCCAAGCTGGCCGTTGGTTATCGACTGGATGAAATCTCCAACGACATTACTCGGGAAACACTCGCGTGCTTCGAACCAACCATCGATTATGTCGTGACCAAGTTTCCGCGGTGGACCTTTGAGAAGTTTGCCGAAGCCGATCCGACTCTGACCGTGCAGATGAAATCGGTCGGTGAAACGATGGCAATTGGCCGCAACTTCCGTGAGTCGCTGCAGAAGGCTCTGCGAGGTCTGGAAATCGGGCACTTCGGGCTGGGCGGTGGCAAAAAGGATCTGTGGGGCACCGATCGCCAGCCGACTCGGGAAGACATCATCACAAAGCTGTCGATTCCCAACGAAGCACGCATCTTCTATCTCCGGTATGCTCTGAAGGACGGCATGAGCGTCGAGGAGATTCACGAGGTCTGTGACATCGATCCGTGGTTTCTGCGAAACCTTGAGCAGCTGGTCCAGCGGGAAGAGGAAATCCGAGCAGTCGGTCGGCTGGAGGCTGTCACTCCGGAACTGATGCGGGCTGCCAAGCGGGATGGCTTTTCGGATGCTCAGCTGGCTTTCTGGTGGGACACATCTCAGGTGGAAGTCCGAGCTCATCGAAAGCAGATGGGTATCGAAGCCACCTTCAAACAGGTGGATACCTGTGCGGCCGAATTCGAAGCGTACACTCCTTATTACTATTCGACCTATGAACAGGAAGATGAAACTCCGGCGAAGCAGCCGGGCAAAAAACGCATCATGATTCTGGGTGGCGGTCCCAACCGAATCGGCCAGGGCATTGAGTTCGACTACTGCTGCTGTCAGGCCGCGTTTGCTCTCGAAGAGATGGGCATCGAAAGTATCATGGTGAATTCGAATCCGGAAACCGTGTCGACGGATTATGACACGTCGGATTACCTGTTCTTCGAACCGCTGACGATTGAAGACGTGCTGAATGTCTGCGACCGGATGCAGCCGGATGGTGTGATTGTGCAGTTCGGAGGTCAGACGCCTCTGAATCTGGCTCGCGGCCTTGAAGCGGCCGGAGTTAACATCATCGGTACCAGCCCGGACATGATTGATGCTGCCGAAGATCGCGAACGGTTTCAGGCGATTCTGGAAAAGCTGAATCTGCGACAGCCGCCCAACGGAATTGCCACCACCACCGAAGCAGCTCGGTCAATCGCGGATCGCATCGGTTACCCGGTTCTGGTTCGCCCCAGTTATGTGCTGGGCGGGCGAGCGATGGAGATCTGCTACGATTCCGCCTCGCTGGTGCGATACATGACGGAAGCCGTTGATGTCAGCCCCGGCAAGCCCGTGCTGATTGACAAGTTTCTGGAAGACGCCATCGAAGTCGATGTTGACGCCATCAGTGACGGAACCGATTCCGTCGTCGGCGGTATCATGGAACACATCGAAGAAGCGGGCGTGCATTCCGGAGATTCCGCGTGTGCTCTGCCGCCGCATTCTCTGCCGACTGCCGTGCTGGACGAAATCCGGGATGCGACTCACAGGCTGGCGAAGGAACTGCGAGTGTGCGGGCTGATGAATATTCAGTATGCCGTCAAAATGGATGGCGATCGGTATACGGTTTATATTCTGGAGGTGAATCCTCGAGCCAGCCGGACATCACCGTTTGTGTCCAAAGCCACCGGACGGTCTCTGGCGCGGATTGCTGCCAAAGCGATGGCGGGGCTCTCGCTGAAGGAACAGGGCGTTGTTTCGGAAATCATTCCGACTCACACCGCCGTGAAAGAAAGCGTCTTTCCGTTCAGTCGGTTCAGCGGCGTGGACATTGTTCTGGGTCCGGAAATGCGTTCGACGGGCGAAGTGATGGGGATCGACAGCGACTTCGCGACGGCGTTTGCCAAGTCGCAGACCGCTGCGGGGTCAAACCTGCCCTCCAGCGGCTGCATTTTCATCAGCATGTCGCACAATGCCAAGCAGAAGATGATCGAACCGGCTCGGCGACTGCTGAAGCTGGGATTTAGGATCGTCGCCACTTCCGGCACTGCCAAAGTGCTGCGGGAAAACGGCATCGAAGTGGACACCGTAAAGAAGCTGCAGGAAGGCCGCCCCAATCTGCTGGATCTGATGGCGAACAAAGAGATCGATCTGATCTTCAATACACCCAGCGGCAAGGGAGCTCGCAGCGACGAAGGAAGAATTCGAGCGGGCTCGGTGATGCATCGCATTCCCTGTGTGACAACTCTGCCTGGTTGTCTGGCCGTGATTGATGCTCTGGAAGCTCTGGCCGATCACCCGGAACCTCGAGTGAAATCCATTCAGGAATGGACGTAATTCTGAGGTTGATCAATTCCGGCCGCAGTTCGAACTGACGAGTGGCGGACGCGACGATGTTGTTCAGAAAAGCAAGTTCATGGATTATCTGCAGCTGACCGGAAAGAACATCCTGGTGATGGGGGTCGCCAATCGCAAAAGCGTGGCATGGCAGACAGCCGCTCTGCTGCTGGAAGCCGGAGCCAACGTGTTGTTTTCCGTGCGTTCGGACGCTCGAGCCGCCACAGTTCGCAAACTGGCTCCGCAGTCGCCGGTTTTTATCTGTGACGTTGAGCACCAGGACCAGATTGATCAGCTGAAAACCAGTGTCTGCGGGACTGTGGATAAGCTGCACGGCATTGTGCATTCGGTGGCATTTGCAGATTATTCAGCGGGCTGGCTGCCGTTTCATGAAACGCCCCGGGCAGCGTTTCTGCAGGCGGTGAATATTTCTGCGTTTTCTCTGGTTGCCGTTTCGAATGCGTTCCGTGACCTTCTGGATCCTCAGGCCGGCAGCGTGGTGACGATTTCCATTTCGACGACGCGGATGGCCGCCGAGAACTACGGTTATATGGCTCCCGTGAAGGCGGCACTGGATTCATCCCTGTGTTTTCTGGCCAAATCATTTTCAAAGTTCTCGCGAGTTCGCTTCAATGCGGTGTGTCCGGGGCTGCTGAAAACATCCGCGTCGGCGGGAATCCCGGGCTATGTCGACAGCTATCTGTTTGCAGAAAAAGCCACGCTGCGGAAAGAAGCTGTTCAGACGGAAGAAGTCGCGGCGACGGTGGCGTTTCTGCTGAGTCCCCGGTCATCGGGCATCAATTCACAGGGGCTGGTGATTGATGCGGGCATGGGGACGAATTACTTCGATGATCAACTGATTCATCCGGACGATCATGTATCGTGAAGGCACCCTCAGTCTCTGAAACCCGCTGGCTGGTTGCGATCGTGCTGTGCGGTACCGCGCTGCGGATCGTGATGCTGCTTTTTCAGGCAGGCGAGCTGAATGCAGATCCTGACGGCTACGTGGGATATGCCACTGTTCTGAAGACAACCGGCACCTTCAGTTCGCCCTGGTCCACTCAGCCCAGTGCCTTCCGGCCGCCGCTGTATCCGATGGTGCTGGCGGCTCTGCTTTGGATCGGAATGCCGACAGCGTTTGCCGTCGGCCTGATCAATATTCTTGGCACAGCAAGTCTGACAGCGACGGCGTGGTGGCTGGTTCGAAAGCTCGGACTCGTCGGAGTCTGGCCGGCACTGGCCGCGGCAATTGTCGCGATTGACCCGCTGATGATGAAGTATTCGACTCAGCCGATGACCGAGGTCTGCAGCGCAACTCTGCTGTCACTGGCCATCCTGCACTTCCTGGAGGCAATTCCGGGACATCTCGAATCTGCAGGTTCGTCAGACGAGGTCGCGGACGAGCCGCCAGGAAATTCGGAGCGGACTGTCAGCGTCCGGGAATGCTTCAAATCCGGACTGTACTTCGGACTGGCCGCTCTGTGTCGTCCGGTTGCTTTGATCACCTGTGCCGTGGTTTGTGGATCTGTGATCGTGTTCGGTGCATGCGGAATCCCGGTAGCAAGGCCGGACAGGACAACGCCGGTTCAGCGTCGTCGATCGAGGATAAGGCTGCGAGCCGGTCTGATGACTGCGATTGTGGCAGCCGTTGTGGTCAGTCCGTGGATCATTCGGAATGCTGTTCAGTTCCACGCGTTCATTCCCGCGACAACTCATGGAGGTTACACGCTGCTGCTGGGAAACAACGAAGCGTTCTATCGCGAGGTCGTCAATGCTCCCGGCCAGCCGGTGTGGAGCGGTCCCGGTCTGAGCGCCTGGCAGACGGCGATGAATCAGGAAATGCAGAACAGCGGAGTCACACCCGGCAGCGAAGTTGAGACTGATGTCTGGATGTATCAGAAGGCTGTGGACAGCATCCGGCACGAGCCCGATCTGTTTCTGAAAGCCGTGGTTCTGCGCTGGAAGCGATTCTGGGCTCTGACGCCCTCACGCGATGACGGCGAACGGTCGGTCATCGTTTCTTCTGTGGTTGGAATCTGGTACCTGGTGCTGTGGATCGGCATTTTCAGTAGTTTGCCCGCCTGTTTTGTCCGGCGTTCCGCTGATGTACAGATGCTGTGGCTGGCAGTATTATCCTTTCTGCTGCTGCATTCGTTCTACTGGACCAATACTCGAATGCGAGCTCCGCTGATGGGCGTGCTGTGTGTCCTGGCCGTGTATGGCTGGCAGTTTGTTCTCAGCCTGAAACGCTCAACCGCTGAACCGAAGGAGTTTTCCTCCTGACGCGGGCAGGTGATTCGAAATCTGAAGTCTTTCCGGGCCCTGGAAATCATTCATGATCTGTATTTCTGTGACTCCTTCCTCCCGGACACTGGCTCCGGCGGATTTGCTGAACGCTTCGCGCAAGGCGGATCTGATCGAACTGTGCCTGGACTATTTCATCAAGACTCCGGATGTTGCTGATCTGCTGAAGCTTTGTGACAAGCCGATTCTGGTGTCGTGTCGGCGGAAGAAGGACGGTGGTCAGTGGGCCGGGACGGAAGAAGAGCGTCTGGCTTTGCTGCGAAATACGATTGTTGCCGGACCCAATTATGTCGAACTGGAACTGGACATTGCAGATAAGATTCCACGGTTTGGAGCGACCAAGCGCGTTATCAGTTACACCAGTCTGAATCGACCGCTGAACAAAATTGATGACATCTTTGAGCAGTGCTGGAAAGCGAAGGCCGACGTGGTCAAGGTCACGTGGCCGACGGCAGATCTGGACAGTGCATGGCCGCTGCTGGCTGCCGTCACGCAGGCTCGGGAGCTGCCGGTCGTCGGTCAGGGCATCGGACAGTCGGGACTGACGTTTTCTCTGCTGGGCCGCAAATACGGATCGCCGTGGATCTACGCGGCTCTGGAAAAAGGGATGGAGGCCTATGAGTCTCAGCCGACGGTCTGGGAACTGGAAGAACAGTACTGCTGGGGCGACATTTCCAAACAGACTCGATTTCTGGGAGTCGTCGGTTTCGGAGCTGCGGAAAACGCGACCGTGCGGATTCTGAATGCTGCGTTCCAGGAACTGCAGAAGCCGATCCGCTGTCTGCCGCTGATGCCGGGTAATGTCGAGCGGCTTCAGAAGATGCTGGCCGGGATGAAGATCAACGCATTGCTGGTTGATCCTCTGTACAGCGGAAACCTGCTGGACATGTGTACTCCGGCAGACGATCTGTCACAGGCGTCCGGTTTCGTTGACCTGGTGATGGAAGGTTCGTCCGGATGGAAGGGCCGTTCGACTCTGTTTCCTGTTCTGGAAAAACTGACGTCGGCTGCCAAAGGCGACAACTGGATGGAGGGCCGAGCGGTGACGGTGTTTGGCACCTCCCCGCTGGCTCAGGCCGCGGCTCGCTATTTCAGCAATCGGAATTCCGCCGTCAGTCTGGCGGCACCTTCGGATAACGCCGGAGTTTCTGCGGCGAAGAAACTGGGAACCCGCCACCTGCCCTGGTCCGCGGTACACGCCACGTCGACCGATGCCATTATTCTGGCAGGACGTGAGATCCGCTGTGGGACCGGACGCGGCGAGCTGAATCCTTCGGTGATCCGTGAACGCATGACGGTGATCGACCTGACAGCATATCCCGGTGAATCGAAATTCGCGGAAGAAGCTCGAGCTCGCGGGGCCACTTTCATCAGTCCGTCTGCCGTCTTTGCCGAACAGCTGCAGCTGCAGTTCAAAACTCTGACGAACATGGAACTGCCCGAATCTGCATTTGCGAAGGGTCTGGGATGACGCCGTCAGACGCTTCTGTGCCGGGGCTTGATCGTCGTGGTCGATTGTTGGTTCTGGCGGCCGCGTTTCTGGGATGGATGTTTGCCGGCTGGGAAATGTCGCTGCTGCCGCTGGCGGCTCGATCCGTCACCATCGGTCTTCTGCAGAACGATCCGGAACACGCTGACTGGGTTCAGCTGGCTCGAACGACAGAACGGGTCATTCCTGCAAACGCAACTTCCGAAGATGACACGACGAAAGCCGCGGTCGTCGAACGTCTGAATGCAGTCGTGGGCAAATGGTTTACTCGATACATCGCCGCGTTTCTTCTGGGCGCTGCTCTGGGAGGCTGGGTGTTTGGCTGGCTCGGTGATCGATCGGGCCGAGTCATGGCGATGGCGGTCAGCATTGTCTGGTATTCAGGTTTCACAGGGCTGTCAGCCTTTGCGAACAGTCCGCTGCAGGTGTGCATTCTGAGATTCATCGCGTGCATGGGCGTGGGCGGAATGTGGCCTGCCGGAGTGGCGCTGGTGACGGAAGCCTGGCCGGATGTTTCACGGCCAACGCTGGCCGGACTGATCGGGATGTCAGCGAATGTCGGCATCGCTCTGCTGGGAGTGGTGGTGAAACATCTTCCCGCGGCTTCTGATCAGCTGCAGCTGACGCCGGATTCCTGGCGCTGGATCATGGTGGCGGGACTGGTGCCGATCGTGCTGGGGGGCTGGGTTTGGTGGTTTGTTCCCGAATCGCCCGTCTGGATGGCAGGCCATTCGGCTCAGAAGAATGCAACTCCCGTGCGCGACGTGCTTCGTCCGCCGCTGCTGACATCCACGATTGTGGGCATCATGCTGGGAGCGATCCCGTTGCTGGGATCCTGGGGTTCACAAAAATGGATGCAGCCCTGGGCTGGTGAAGTGGGAGCTCGAATCGGTCAGGAAACTCTGAAAGCCGATGTGCAGGCCATCTGGGCGTACGGCGCGGCAATCGGAAGTCTGTGCGGAGGCTGGCTGGCCACGCTGGTCGGCCGTCGCACCAGTTACTTTCTGGCCAGTCTGGGTTCTCTGCTGCTGGCTCAGTACCTGTTTACTCAGCTGCAGCCTTCTGACAGCTGGCAGTTCATGTTTCCCGTTTTCGCCCTGGGAATTGTCGGAACGATCTTCTACGGCTGGCTGCCGCTGTATCTGCCTCAGATGTTTCCGGCTCAGGTTCGAGCCACCGGGAGCGGAGTGGCGTTCAATTCCGGGCGAATTGTGTCTGCGATTCTGGTCCTGGCGACATCCGCGATGGTCGTGTCCGACTATGCCGCCATGGGTTCCCGCATCAGCTGGGTCTACGCTGCGGGAATGATCGCCGCTTTTCTGATTCCTCCTCAGCCGGAGACTTCAGCGTCGGAAGAGTCCGGTCAGCCGAACTCTTGAGGACAGGCTTCAGCCTGCTGCGATTCCGAAACTCGCAGCCCGAAGGCGGAACTTCAGCGTCTCACAATTTTCTGACAAACTTCTGACGTCTTCCTGACCACTTTCTCCGGCATCCGGCGTCCAATTCACAGATGGAGACACTGTCTGTCCTGTGGGCAGATCACCGGTGTCTCAGAATCGGATGCGTCACGGGATGTCGTGACTCGTGCACTTACCAACAGGAGAACTCAGATGAAACCGTTTGTTTTGCTGACTCTGATTGCCGGACTGTTCATCGGTCCTGACGGCATGGCGGAAACGTGGCAGGTGAAGCTGGATGTCTCTCCGGTTCACGGAGTTCTGAAGGCCGGGCCGAAGCAGACGACATGGGTTCGAGTCGGACTGGAAGGCTTTGAACTGAAGTCGCAGCGCAGTCGTGCTCGAGTCAACCTGGCGATTGTTCTGGATAAGTCCGGATCCATGCAGGGAGAAAAAATCCAGCGAGCTCGGCAAGCCGCCATCGACGCCATTCAGCTGCTGCAGGACGACGACATTGTGTCCATCGTGACCTACGATTCCACGGTCGAAGTGCTGGTCCCCGCGACGAAACTGACAGACAAGGCTCAGGTCATCAAAGCCATCAACGGGATTCAGCCGGGAGGAAACACGGCTTTGTTTGCCGGTGTCAGTAAAGGTGCCGCGGAAGTCCGCAAGTTTCTGGATCGTGAACGAGTCAACCGGGTGATTCTGCTGTCGGATGGTCTGGCCAACGTGGGTCCGTCGTCGCCCGGAGAGCTGGGAAGCCTTGGCAAATCACTTCTGAAGGAAAACATCAGTGTGTCGACGCTGGGCCTGGGCCTGGGATACAACGAAGATCTGATGGTTCAGCTGGCATCGTCCAGCGGCGGGAACCATCTGTTTATCGAAGAAGCCTCAGAACTGGCCGATATCTTTCGGAGTGAATTCGATGACGTCCTGTCCGTGGTGGCTCAGGAAGTCGATCTGAAAGTCACGATTCCCGAAGGCATTCGCCCCGTTCGCGTACTGGGCAACGAAGCTGAGGTCGATGGTCAGCAGATTATCACTCGCCTGGCTCAGATCTACAGCAAACAGGATCGCCACATTGCCGTTGAACTGGATCTTCCGCCTGGCACCATTGAATCGAAGCTTGTGCCGGCAACGGTTGAAGTTCGGTACACGAACATGAAGACGGGAGAAACAGATCAGCTCAGCGGTCAGGCGTCGGTCACTTTCAGCGACGACGAGGCCAGGGTTGCGGCAAGTCTGAACCGCAAGGCGATGGCTGATGTCGTCGCGCTGGTTTCCAGCGATCAGAACAAACTGGCGACGCGGCTGCTGGACGAAGGCAAGCTGAGGGGCTGTCGCGAGGTTCTGCAGAAAAATATCGAACTGCTGAACTCCAATGCCCTGTTGTGTCCCGACGAATCGACTCGGCTGAGAAGCCTGGCGCTGCAGAATGCCTATCAGCTGGAGCAGCTGGAACAGGCCACCAGCAAGGACGATGCTGCTGCAAATGTGGCTCGCAAAAGTTTCCGGGGTTATCAGAGCGAGGTGGATCAGCAGCAGCGAGCGAAGAGTTCTTCCAGCCTGAGGTCCGGCAACTGACGAAACCCGCGGTTCTTCGGCGGTTACCGGCGACCGCCGAAGACCAGTTCCAGTTCCTGCTTTTCCCGCAGGCGCCGGGAACTGATGGTAATGGTGTCCTGCACCAGTCGGCTGGCTCCTTCCACTCGGATCACCAGCTGAATTTTGTTTCCGCGAACCTTGATCGATTCGCTGCCCCCCTGGATTTTGACTTCCTTCATGTTCTCGTCCGTGTAGAACGAATAGTTCGGGTGGTTTGAGTCAAACGGAATCTTCTGTCGGTATCGGTCTGACCCGACCACCCAGCCGCTCAGATCGTTGATGCGGTACATCTGAATTCCGTCCTTCAGTCGGACTTCAATAATGATGCGATAGAACTGATTGGGAGACGGCACTTCCGGATCAGTCCACACCGTAAAGCTGCCTTTGGTGACGGCCAGCCCGGACTCCGGAATGCGGAACAAAAATTCCGCTCCGGGTTCTTCGTCGTCGGTAGTCGATTCCACACTGCCGACGGAAGGCATGAGGTCGGTGACCGTTGAGTCATACATTCCGTTTTCGACGGTTCGCAGACTGCTGGACCATCGCTGCATGGACGACTGAACTTCTCCCGGCGGCGATTCCAGATCCACCACCATTTCGAATTTCGGCTGTTCACCCTGCCGATCGAAATCATCCAGACTGGCTCGCAGCGGAGTCACATCTTCCGGTTCCAGAAACGTTCGGCTGATGGCGGCGAAGACGATGGCTGCAGCCGTGTAGCCGACAATGTGCAGCAGCAGTGACAGAACCCAGCTGGCAGCGGTGAGCTTTGCGAAGCGACCGGCAACCGGCAGTTCATCAGCAATCACGCCGTCCGGCAGAGCTGTCGGCTGTTCTGCTTCTCCAGGCAGCGGCGGAGGGCCGGATGGATCGTCTCCCGGCAGCTCGGCAGCGGCCGTCTGAACTGCTGATGAGGATTCTGGAAAGCCGGAAGCAGACATGACTGACATTCAGCTGTGGAAAGGTCGCGGACCGGTCAGGTCGCGCGAAGCGTCAGTTTTGATATTGCGTAGATTGGTCCTGATCACAACACGAAGCGTCAGCGAAGAAACGCCGACGTGGTTCCGGAATTGCCGACGCTTCCGTCGTCGCTGAAGCTTCGGGTTGTGGTTTTTAGTCCCGTGGCTGGCGAACGCCGTCGGCTCAGGTCGTCTCTTCAGCAATCAATAATCCTTGTTCATCGATCATAAAATCGCAGGCGAAAGCCTGTACTCCAACACTGACTCCGGACAGAAATGGGCAATATCAAAACTAACGCCACTACAGAATCGAGGGCCCCTTGACTTCGATGCCCTTCAGTCGCATCTTCAGTTCTTCGATGTTCGGCGAAATCTCGAAGGCGGCTTCGCGACTGACGAATTCCTTGTTCACGAAATAGTACAGGCTGTCATTGAACAGCTGCATCCCTTCGTCTCGACCGATTCGAATCGCGGAGTGCAGCTTTTCATCCTCGTTCTCCATCACCAGTTTTCGAACGGTCGGGTTGAACGTCATGATTTCCACAATGGGCACTCGGCTGGGAACGTCGACAATCGTCTTCAGCAGCTTCTGCCCGACAATGGCCTTCATACTCATGCCGATCGCTGCTCGAATCGCCGCATGCATATCGGCGGGGAACAGGTCGATGATACGGGGAATGGTTCCCGGAGCACTGGACGCGTGAATGGTTCCGAACACCAGGTGGCCGGTTTCGGCGGCGTGAATCGCAGTTTCGAAGGTTTCACGGTCTCGCATTTCGCCCACCAGCATGATGTCCGGGTCTTCTCGAACCGCATGCTTCATGGCGACGTGAAAGTTGATCACATCCTGTCCGATTTCCCGCTGATTGATCAGACAGTTGTCCGACGTGTAAATGAATTCCACCGGGTCTTCGATGGTCAGGATATGCTTGTTCATGTTGTGATTGATCCAGTCCAGCATCGACGCAATTGTCGTTGACTTTCCGGATCCCGTCACACCGGCCAGCAGAACCATCCCCTGGTCGAATTTGCACAGGCTTTCCATCACCGGGGGCAGAAACAGTTTTTCAAACGGCGGAATGAAACGCTCGATCTTTCGAGCCACCATCCCGACTTTGCCCATCTGAGTCAGCAGATTGACTCGGAATCGCCAGGGATCACCTTCGACCTCGACCACTTTCGCAAAGTCCGCTCCTCCGTCCCGATGAAAGATGTCCAGGTTGCGCTGATCCATCTGAGGAAAGGTCAGCTTGATCATGCTGCTTTCCGTGATCGGCGGCATATCCAGCGGTGTCAGCGCGCCTTTGATACGAAAGACGGGAGGGCGCCCGACCTGCAGATGAATATCCGAACAGTTCAGCTTCACGGCCAGTCGGTAAATCTTGTCGATTTCCAGTTCCTTGCCAGGCTGAAAGGTCGACTTGGTCCATTCGTAGATCTGTACCATGGTGGGTTTTCAGTTTTCAGTTTTCAGATATTGTTGTTCAGATTTCCGTGATTTGAAATCACAGTCGCACGGGGACGCCTCGATCCGCCATGTAACGCTTGGTTTCCTGAATCGTGTATTCGCCATAATGAAAGATGCTGGCGGCCAGAGCTGCACTGGCACCTCCCTGAGTCACTGCGTCACACAGATGAGCCGGTGAGCCGGCGCCGCCGCTGGCCACCACCGGAATGGAAACGGCATCGGCGACGGCCCGTGTGATTTCGAGGTCATAGCCGTCTTTGGTGCCGTCTGCATCCATGCATGTCAGAACAATTTCTCCCGCGCCCAGTCGTTCGACTTCCTGAGCCCACGCGACAGCTTCCAATCCGGTTGGAAGTCGGCCTCCGTTGATATGAACGTCCCATACCTCACGACCATCCCGCTGCACTCGTTTGGGATCGATGTTGACGACAATGCACTGGCTGCCGAATCGTAGAGCCGCCTCGCGTACGAATTCCGGAGTCTTCACAGCGGCGGAATTGATTGACACCTTGTCACAGCCGGCATTCAGCAGGCGCCGAATATCATCCAGAGTTCGAATCCCGCCTCCCACGGTCAGCGGCATGAAGATGACTTCTGACGTTCGAGACACCACGTCCAGAATGATGTCTCGTTCTTCGTGGCTGGCGGTGATGTCCAGAAAGACCAGTTCGTCGGCTCCCTGCTGTTCGTATTTCTGAGCAATCTCGACGGGATCTCCCGCATCCTGCAGATTTACGAAATTCACTCCCTTGACGACGCGGCCTGCGTGAACGTCGAGACACGGGATGATACGCTTTGCCAGCATGAAGCCTGTTCCAGTTCCCGGATCAAAAACACCTGAGGGGGGCCGCGTCCGCAGCCGGTTCGAACCGATGCGGCGCCGCCGGCTTCGGACCTGATCCCAGGGCCCAAGCCTGTCCCAGTCTATCACAATCAGACCGGTGTGTCCGGTCATTTCCGAATTCGGATGCCCCGGATTTCGCGGTGTTCTTCCCGCGGGCCGTGCCCTAACCCGGACAGGCTTCCGCTCGGAAAGGCGACGCTGTCGCTCAGAAAAATGCGTGCACCGTGTACGCACGATTATCAGCAGAATGCTAACACATGTCACCGGAAATCATGTCAACCACTGTCCGAACCGTCCGAGTTTCTCTGGAATCCCGCAGTTACGACATTTCCATCGGTGCCGGTCAGCTGGCATCGATCGGTCGCCTGTCCCGCGATTGGCTGAAACGTCCCGCCGATCAGCCGCTGAAAGCATTTGTTGTCACCGACAGCAACGTACTGCAGCCGCACGCCAATTCGGTCAAGACCGCTCTGAAGGAATCCGGCGCTGATGTTCGAGTTGTCTGTGTCAAAGCCGGAGAAGCATCGAAGTCGCTGAAGGAAACATCCGACCTGTATGACGAACTGGTTGACTTTCGTGCCGACCGAAAAACCGTCGTCTGCGCGGTGGGTGGCGGTGTGGTCGGGGACCTGGCGGGATGGGTCGCAGCGACGTACAACCGAGGACTCTCGTTTGTGCAGGTTCCTACAACTCTGCTGGCCATGGTTGACAGCAGTGTCGGGGGTAAAACGGGAATCAATCATCCCAAAGGCAAAAACCTGATCGGCGCGTTTCATCAGCCTGCCGGAGTTCTGATTGATACGGACACTCTGAAAACGCTGCCCGATCGCGAATACCGTTCCGGCCTGGCCGAAGTGATCAAGTATGGAGTCATTCTGGATGCGGACTTCTTTGCATGGCTGGAACAGAATATCGCCGGACTGAACAGTCGCGACGAAACTGCACTCAGCCATCTGATCGCTCGCAGCTGCGAACTGAAAGCCGATGTCGTTACTCAGGACGAACGCGAAACCACAGGCCTGCGAGCTGTTCTGAATTACGGTCACACCTATGGACATGCGTTTGAAGCGTTGTCCGGTTACGGAGCTTTGCTGCACGGCGAAGCGGTGTCCATCGGCATGGTCTGCGCCGCCCGGCTGGCTCGATCACTCAACCGCATCACTGACAGTGACGTCCAAAGACAGATTGATCTGTTGACAGCCGTCGGACTGCCTGTCGCCGTTCCTGAATCCCTGCTGGACCGAAGTCAGGACATCCTGAACTGTATGCAGCTCGATAAGAAAACGGTCGCCGGAGATCTGAAGTTCATCCTCCCCGACCGCATCGGTCACGTTGAAACGGTCGGAGGCATCCATCAGGACATCGTTGTCCGGTGTCTCCGAGCTTAGGCGACCAGCGGAAGCTATGAAGCTCCGAGTGGCGATGTCAGTGGTTTCGGCTGCGCTGCTGAAGAGATCGAGCAATGAAGTCTCGTTTGACGGTTGCCCTGGGAACGCGAATTGGAAACCAGCTGCGAATGTCAGCTTCCGTTCCAACACCATGCATGAAGTTATAGATGCCTTTTCTGAGTCCTTCGCCGAGAGCCTCGTGGTCAGCATTCACCGGGTCGATAAACCCGATGTCGTTTTTTGCGAAGGTCACTTTCGGCAGCGGGATCAGTTCAATTCCGTAGGCTTCGGGATTCCGCCCGACCGGCGAATGGACCGTGCAGGTGAAGCGGTGAAAGAAGCCCGACTGGATGCAGCCTTCTTCGAAGAGCTGCCGCACGTATTCGAGCGAATCGACCGTTTCCTGAACTGTCTGAGTTGGAAAGCCGTACATCAGATATGCATGAACCAGAATGCCGGCATCGCTGAACGCTCGGGTCACACGTGCAACCTGAGCCACCGAAACACCCTTCTGCATCAGATTCAGCAGCCGGTCGGAAGCAACTTCCAGCCCTCCGGAAATCGCGATGCAGCCGCTGGCTGCCAGCAATTCACACAGTTCGGGCGTGAATGATTTTTCGAAACGAATATTGCCCCACCACGAAATCATGACTCGGCGCCTGAGCAGTTCTTCTGCCAGAGCTCTGAGAGCTCGGGGAGGAGCTGCTTCGTCAACAAAGTGAAATCCGGTCTGTCCGGTTTCCTGAACAATCTGCTGAATGCGGTCGACCAGAGTTACCGCTGCGACGTCGTCATATCGACCAATGTAATCCAGAGTCACATCGCAGAAGCTGCACTTCTTCCAATAACAGCCGTGGGCGACGGTGAGCTTATTCCAGCGGCCGTCTGACCACAGCCGGTGCATGGGGTTCAGCATGTCCAGAGTCGAAAGATAATCACCGATCGGCAGTCCGTCCCACGTGGGAGTGCCGACGTCGGCAAACGGAATGTCGGCTTCCTGTGTGGTGATGTACTGCACCTGCTGAGTGTCCTGCGAACGCACAAAGGTGCGGACCAGCTGCGAAATCGGGCGCTGACCCTGAAGATGTTCCAGCAGCGCCAGCAGAGGACGTTCGCCATCGTCCAGAGTGACGTAATCAAAGAAGTCGAAGACTCGGGGTTCGGCCAGTTCGCGGAGTTCCGTATTCACGAATCCGCCGCCCAGTGCGATGGCGATCTGCGGATGCTGATTCCTGATGAACGATGCGATTCGGAAGGCTGCGTACACACATCCGGGAAACGGAACGGAAATCAGCACCAGAGTCGGTTGATGAGATTCGATGGATTGCAGCGTCAGGTCATTCAGGATCTGATCGACCAGATTCAGCGGCTGATTCAGTGCGTCGGCCAGCGGGTCAAACGTCGGCTGACTCGCGGCAAGCGATTCCGCATAGCGCACGAATTCAAACCGGCTGTCGATGGTTTCCCTGACGACATCCGCGAGATCGCTCAGGTACAGCGTTGCAAAATGTCGAGCTCGATCATGCAGCCCCAGAGCTCCGAACGCCCAGCCCAACGGGTCACTCCATCCGCCTTCAGCCTGCGGATCGTCCATACTGTAGACTTCCAGAGCATCAAACCGAGGACCTTCCGGAAGAAATGTTCGGGTGTTGATGCGATGAGCCAGCGTCGAATCTCGCCCCTGAAGAAATCCGATGACGTGATCAATGGTGCTGGTGTACCGGTCAAACTGCTGCCGGAAGATTCGAACAGTGGCGGATGAGCCGGATTCTTCACGGAGCTGTTCATGGATTCTGTTCAGGCCGACAGAAGAAAACAGAGTCAGCACCAGCTTCAATGCCAGGTCATCCTGAACAGCATGGACTCCGCGAGACCTCAGGAAGCCGGTGAGGTACGCCGTGGACGGATACGGCGTGTTCAGCTGCGTCATCGGCGCAATCAGTGACAGAACCCGGGCTTCCCCGGAACAGCTTGATCCGGAACTTGAGGTGGATTCAGTCGCGGGAATGGAATTCATCAATGTCTGTTTGGCAGCGGACGAAGCAGCGAGTTCCGAATGCAGGGGTGTAGACTTCCTGCCTGAAGAATTCAACGTGGGACGAAATTCGAGCCTGCGAATTCTCGGGACTTCCGGCCGCTGGAGAGCCTGAACCCCGGCGTTTCGCAGCTCCTGACAGCCCGGCACTGCCCGCATCAGGCGGAGCGCTTCCAGCTGCCGGAATCGCTGTCCGGAAGTTCCGCAGATGGCGAATCAGTCCCGGATGCCTGCTGAGGCGAAAGGTTCAGTGAACCGGGAAAGCTTCGGATATGGAGGTCTCGCTGAGGAAACGCAATTTCAATTCCCGCCTCTTTGAAGGCCCGGTCGATGGCAACGTGCAGTTGAGTGATGACTTTCAACCGGTGATCCAGATTCGCCAGGTAGCATCTGAGGACCAGGTCCAGACAGCTTTCTCCAAATCCTTCGAAGCCCACAATCGGTGGCGGGTCGCTCAGGACGAGCGGGTTTTCGATGGCGATGTTTTCCAGCATTGCCAGCGCCTGTTCCGTATCGGTGCCGTAGGCAACTCCGACTTTGATCACCACACGGTTAACCTTGTCTGACAGAGTCCAGTTCAGCAGCTTTCCGGTGACAAATTCCTTGTTGGGAACAATGTATTCCTTGCGGTCCCAGTCTGTGATGGTGGTGGCACGAATCTGAATTCGCGACACGCAGCCACTCAGCCCGTCGATGGTTACAACATCCCCGATGCGGACCGGGCGCTCGAACAGAATGATCAGACCGGACACAAAATTAGCGAAGATTTCCTGCAGACCAAAACCCAGCCCCACCGTCAGCGCTGCGACCAGCCACTGCACGCTGCCCCAGCTGACACCGATCACATTGCTGGCCACGATGGTTCCCGCAAGAACAAAGGCGTAGCGACACAGAGTTGTGATGGCATTGCGACCGCCGTGATCCATGGGAAGTTTCTGCAGTACTGCCAGTTCCAGCAGGCCCGGAACGTTGCGACTGGCCAGCAGAGCAACCGTGAACACAGAAATGGAAAGCAGCAGATGACCGAGCGTCACGGATTCCACCCGAGTCACCTCGCGAATCGCGCTGGCTCCTTCTTCTCCGGCGCTGATGGTTTCCCGAGCGTTGACAACAATCGACCACAGTTCGATTCGTCCGAAGACCTGCAGCGCAGGCAGCATCTGTCCCCAGATGGTCCAGGCGACCGACAAAAACAGAATGCAGGCAGTCCCCTGAATGATTCTCAAGACCTGGTGATTCAGCAGCGACAGGTCCACCTGAGGTGTTTCAAAAGGCGGCAGCGGGCTGCTGGGCGTTCCGTCTTCAGCCGCATCGCGCTGAGCGGCGGCGAGCGCTGCGGCGCGGCGAGCTCGAGCCTGGCGAATGGCAAGGTCGCGTTTGGCAGCCAGCATCCACTGCATCAGCATGGTGTAGGTGATCAACAGAACGACAGACAGACAGATTGTCAGCTGCAGCCTGACCATCAGCTGTTCGGCTGTATACAGATAACCCATCAGTGCCAGCCCGGCCAGACACAGCGGAGATGTGACCGCCAGCGGATACCACAGCCAGCGCGATCGATACATTACGGAATTCGGATTGCTGCGCAACAAGTCACCAATCACCGGTCCATTGGGCCGAATCATTCTGCGCAGCGTCATGGTCAGCAGACAGCAGAAGCACACAAAGGCGACTCGGCCGATCGTGTCCGCTCCCGAACCGCCGTCCAGCGTTTCGGCCGCGACCACAACGAAGCACAGCGGAACGCCGTATGCCAGATACAGCAGCAGGTTGGCTCGCAGGCTTTTCACGATGGGCAGAGGCCATTCCAGAAAGCTGTCAGCCACGCCGCGATTTCGGCACAGTCGGCGAAGTGAATTCACCTGCCATAGAACCGCTGAGGAAAAATAGAAGGCGTTGGTAAGCGCCGTGGCCAGGTCAAGATCGATGAACGACAGCCGCCAGCCGCAGAATCCCAGCAACAGCGGCCAGGCAGATGCCATCAGAATGGTCAGAAACGTGGCCAGCAGGGTCTGAGGAATTCCCGAACCCATCTGTCGCCGAGCTTCGTCGCCCATTTTCGCGACCATGATCCGTGTGCGGCGTTCCAGCCCCAGAATCAGGCTCATCGCCACCAGCAAACCGGCATAGATGACCCACGCCTGCTGCATGTCGGCAAAGACGGAATCCGTCAGTTCGATCCACTGACGGTGAGTCAGAAAGCTTTGAGCCGTCTTCAGTGTTCGTTTCGGGAAGCTCAGATCCACCGGCGCCGCACTTCTGATCCACAGGACTCGTTCGTCGATATAGCTTTCGTATTCTTCGATGGTGGAAACGAGTCGGCGACAGACCACGTCCGTGTCACCCAGAGTCTGGACACCGGAATCATAGTCGGCCAGCAGATCGTCCAGGTATTTTCGCCGGTCGGTCAGCATTTCATGAGCCATCTGACGCAGCTCTTCAGTGGCCGCTTCGTCAACGGTTCCCAGTGTCGTTTCAACCTGAGTTTCAATGTCTCCCAGGTCGTTGCGTTCATCTTCCAGCAGCATCTGTTCTGTCTGCAACCGGACCAGATCCTTTTCCGCTCGAAGATGCTGCTGGCGATAGTCACGAGCGTCCGGCAGATGGTTCCGCTGATTTCTCAGCAGCAGACCGATGGCGGTGGTCAGCCCCGCGCGGTGTTCCTTTTCTGAAATGTTCCGAAACTTTTGCTCGGTGGCGGTCAGAGTGGCATTTGCGGCAGAGAGTTCGGCCGTCTTTGTCGCCAGAAATTCCTGCAATGCTTTTCGTCGCTGCGTCAGCAGTGAGTTCTGTTCCGCAAGGTCTCGCAAAGTCGGATCTGCATTCTGCAGTTTCAGACGAGCCTCCTGAGCCTGACGCGCGCTTTCAGCTCGGCGGGCTTCCGCAAGGACGGCCTTCCACTGTTCCGAGCGTTTGTCCAGGGCGCTGCGAGTTCGCGTCAGAAGATCACGCTGCAGAGGAAACAGTTCATTCAGAGCTTCATATCGCGTCTGTTCGATGCGATACAGTTCGAGCTGCGATTTCAGCAGCAGAATCAGCGCTTCCTGTTCTGTTCGGCGAGCGATCCCGACGATGGGCAGTTCACCTTCCGGAGGTGCTGCGGTGAAAGCTTTTTCTGCATCTTCGACCTGCTTCCGAGTTGTCTCAATCAGCGCGGGCATCTGTGGTTTGCGTTCGGAACGAGTCTTCGCTTTGGCTTCCCAGGCTTCAAGGTTTCGGCGAGCTTCAGCAGCTCGTTCATCATCGGCCAGCCGCAGCTGTTCAAGTTCCGTGACGGTTGCGTTGCCTGGAAATTCCGGGTCGGGTCGAGGTGCCGGCTGAGCCAGTAATGTCTTTGCATCAGCGATCAGCGCTGGCCCGTTGTCCTTCTCGGCCTTCAGATCCGCGGCTCGTTTGTCGGCGTCAGTTTTCTGAGTCAGCAACTCGGTGGCTCGCTGATAGTGCTTCGTCAGCTGAGCCTTCACGTCGTCTGAGAGTTCTGTTCGTTCATCAGCGGCCGCCTTTCGCCCCGCGACGACATCCACCGACAGCGGTGCCACGGGCGCTCCTTCCGTCACACTGTTCACCGGGCTCACCGGCTGTGCCGCCGGATTGGCCCCGGCTGGCTGCTCAGCCGAAGGTGGAACGGCTGACTGCACCTGTCCCGCTTCTCCGGCATTCTGTAGATGCAGCACCATCAGGTTGCCCGCCATCGCAGTATTCTGAATGGGCTGAGGCGTCTTCAGCGGTACCTTCAGTGGTGAGGCTCCCGGCGAAAACAAATTGAGACTTCGAGGCGGTTCCGGATTTGCAGGCCTGACCTGGGCGTCTGATCCGGTCTCATAGCCAGCCAGCTGAATTGCCTGGCCGGGGTCGGAGTTCTGAACCGGACGGAAAGTCTTCCAGACCGGCGGCCAGTCAGAGACATGTCCTGTCTGAGCACGGCTGTTCGCTGTCGCGGAACTATCGTTCCGGGCGTTTGAACCGGCCTGCGATTCGGTTCCGGCTGCCCACAGGAAAGCATCGGGCGGCGTCTGATCGAATGGCAGCGAAAGCAGGCATCCCGCGAACCCCTGAAATGATTCCGCAGATGTCGCCGTCGGCTTCGAAGGCGGACGCAGCGACGAGTCGAGACGAGGCTCGCCCTGCGCCCAAAGCGGATCCAGGGACGAAGGGCACGTCATCAGGAACACGAACACGAAGCCGGTGACGCTTCGACAACACTGCAGTGATTTCGGGAATCTGGTCATCGCTGTGGTCTACGACGAATGCCGAATTCCCGCAACAGGACAAATTCACAGGGATCTCCCGTCCCATTGCGGAATTGCTCAGGAAACCACGGATCGGCAGTTTTTGCTGGACAGCCAGAAAAAAATCCACGCTCTGAAGGCCGTTCAGAACCCGAACCCACCGGTCTTTGTGATCGACATTCCCAGGAATTGCTGGATATAATCCCGACAATGCGCCGGTGTGGTCCATTGTTTGAAAAGGCGGGCGATGAGTACTCCTGTGATTCAGATTCCCGACGTGACTCGGCAGCGCCTGACTTCGTTTCGCGATCGTGTTCGTCGCATCAAGCTGGCCGAAGGAATTCTGGCGGGGCTGTTCGGGCTGGCCGTGTCGCTGCTGACCGTCTTTGTTCTGGATCGATTTGTCGATACACCGGCTGCGGTGCGAAGTCTGATCCTGCTGACCGGCAGTCTGGGTTTTGGTCTGTTCTTTCCCCTGAAGTGTCATCGCTGGCTGTGGGGCACTCGGCGAATGGAGCAGGTGGCCATTCTTCTGAAACAGAAGTATCCGGCTCTGGGCGATCAGCTGCTGGGCGTTGTGGAACTCAGTCGTCAGGGAGTCGCTGAAGGCAGCAGTCTGACTCTGGCTCAGGCAGCCGTTCGGCATGTCGATGATCAGGTTCGACAGAAAGACTTCGCCGATGCTGTTCCTCGACCGAAACATCGTCGCTGGGCAGTGATCGCGGCCGTTCCGCTGTGTCTGATGCTGTTGGCTCTGGCTGTCGTGCCGGCTGCCGGATGGAATGCCGTGCAGCGCTGGCTGCGGCCATGGGCGGACATCGAACGTTACACGTTTGCTCAGCTGAATCAGCTGCCTGACCACATGGTCGTTCCGCACGGTGAAGAGTTTCCGTTTGCTGCTCAACTGTCGGCAGCCAGTCCATGGACACCGAATCAGGGCTTTGTGGCGTTTAATGATCAGGCTCCGGTTGCCGCGCAGCTGCAGAATTCTGAGTACCGCTTTCAGGTGCCGCCGCAGACAGACAGCGGGCAGCTGAATGTTCGCGTCGGAGATCTCAGGAAATCACTCAGCGTCCAGGTGGCGACTCGACCTGAACTGAATGCTCTGACCGCAGAAATTGCTCTGCCCGACTATCTGCAGTATTCCCACCCACTGACGACGGACGCCGTCAGTGGAGCCATTTCGGTGGTCAGAGGGTCACGAGCAAATCTGAAGGCGGAAATCAGTCGGCCGCTGCACAGCGCAACAGTTCAGGGCGCCGCAGTTCCGGTTTCGTCCGCGACGATTGCGGCACTGCCCATGGAAATTCAGGACACGCAGGTCGTTGAAATCGAATGGCGAGATGAACTGGGCCTGACCTCCAAAGAAGCGTTTCGGCTGAAGATCAAGGCTGCTGACGATCGCCTGCCGGCCGTTGGTTTCCAGCAGGTGGATCCTCAGCAGGTCGTCCTGACCACCGATGTGATTTCGTTCGATATCCAGGCCGACGATGACTTTGGACTGAAGGAAATCGGACTCGAATGGAAAGGTATTCAGGATCCTCTGAAGAATCCCAATCCGGAAACAGGAGAGAAGATTGTCAGCGGTGGTGCTCCGGAACAGAAGGAATTCAGCGGGCAGACAACCTTCTGCGCTGTCAGCGATCAGGTGAGGGCTCAGTCGCTGGAACTGCGAGTCTGGGCGAAGGATTACCATCCGGAACGTGACCGAGCTTATTCGCCTCCGTATGTGCTGCATGTGCTGACTCCGGAAGACCACGCGGTGTGGATCACCAATCAGCTTCGTCGCTGGGCCAGTCTGGCGGACGATGTCTATGAAGAGGAAATGCGTCTGCATGATGCAAATCGTGAACTGCGACGGATGGAAGCTGCGGAACTGAACCTTCCCGGAAATCGTCGGCGCATGGAACAGCAGGCCGCCGCTGAACAGGCCAACGGCCAGCGACTGGGAGCTGTCACTGACCATGGCGAGAAACTCATTCAGCAGGCACTGCGCAACCAGGAAATGCTGGTTGGACATCTGGAAACATGGGCGGATGCTCTGGAAGCTCTGAAAGACATTGGCGATAACCGGATGCCTTCCGTGGCCGACCTGCTGAAGTCTGCGGCTCAGGCTCCGGGTAGAGCGGCTGCCGATCCCGCGGTGGCCAATGCGGACAGCCCTCCTTCGAAAACAGCTTCTCAGGTCGGAAACGATCGCAGTCAGAAACCGGCTGGAGCAAAACTGAAGGCTCGGGAAAACGAAGCCAGCGATCCCGCGGATTCAGCTCCCAAAATTGTGGACGTGGAATCAGGATTCATAAAGAACGAAGAACCGTCAGATGAGGAGCCACAGGATCCGCCTCCAGCGGGGGGCAGCAAGCTGAGTCTTCCGACGACAGTTCTGAACGGAGGCCCGGCTCCGAAGGCAGGTAGTCAGGATCAGCCTCCTCAGGAAGCTCAGCAACAGGTCGATGAAGCCACAGAAGAACAGGCCGACCTGCTGGCGGAATTCGCAAAGGTGCGGGACGAACTTCAGAAGATCATGGACGACCTGGAGAACAGCACTTTTGTCAAACGGCTGAAATCTGCTTCTCGACGACAGATGGAAGTGGCGACTGATCTGAATCGCACGCTGGACAAAGGCTTCGGCCTCGCGGCCGCCGGACGTGATGATCGATCGAACCAGCAGTCCGAAGGCATTGCGGCCCAGGAAGAAGCTCAAAGCCAGTCCGTGTGGCTGATCCAGTCAGATCTGGAAGCCTATTACGATCGTCGCAAGTCACCCGACTTTCTGAAGATTCTGACGGAAATGAAAGACGAACAGGTGACGACTCGTCTGGCAGAAATCAGCGATCGTGTTCGAAAGAATCTGTCGGGCGAAGCCATTGTGCGAGCGGAATTCTGGAGCGACACTCTGGACCGCTGGGCCGAACAGCTGGTTGAACCGGCTCCGGGCGGCACATGACCCGGCTGCAAAACGGGCGACAGTTTGCCGCCCTTCATTGTGCTGGAAGTCATGCGAATTCTGGAAGGGGAAATGGATCTGCGCGACGAGACTCGTGCCGTCGAACAGGCTCATGATGCTCTGGAAGCCGATCTGTATGTTCAGCGCGCCTCGGGGCTGGCACGCAATCAGGATGAACTGCACGGGCGACTGCTGAGAACTGTGGTTGATATCCGGACACTGCCGGACGGTGAAAAGAACTTCGCGAAGGAGATTGAAATTCTGGAGACGGCCGTCGACGTGATGGGCGAGGCCACTCAGATTCTCAGTCGTCCGGATACCGGTCCCCGAGCGATCGCGGCAGAAACGGAAGTCATCGAACTGCTGCTGCAGTCAAAGCGAGCCAACCCGAACGGCGGTGGCGGCGGTGGATCGACACCTGGCGGAGGCAGCGGTGGAGACACCGATCGTCCGGCCCTGGCTCTGTACGGAGCCGGCGCGGATGCGAAAGGCAGGGTTCAGGAACGAGACGTCCAGCAGGCCACCGGAACAATCGGAGGCGACCTGCCTGCCGAATTCCGCGACGGTCTGGAAGCGTTCTTCAATGCTGTGGAAAATGTGAAGTAGGGCATCTGCAGATGTGTTTCGCAGCGATGGAGTCCACGCTTTCGCCTGCGGTCGTTCGACAACACATCTGTAGGTCAGGCTCCCGCCTGACAAACCGCATTGGCCCAGCCATGCGGAACACCGCACGGCCGCTGGCAAACAACCCAGCCAAGCGGGACCGGCGGAACGCCGCACGGCCGCTGGCAAACAACATTGACAGCAAAGTGGGTTTCGGGTTACAAGCGCTCACGAATGGACAAGATCTGCGGCCGGAGGGCCGTGTTTTGGCTGGTGCCGCTGACAGCAGGCGGTGCGGTCGGCAGTTCGATGGAGCGAGCGGTGATGCGGTCAACCTTTTTGTTGGTTCCCTTTCTGTTTGGCGTTGCGGCTCTGGGATTCACCGGCTGCGGATCAAATTCTGACACCAGTCCATCCGCAGCGGCAGGCATTCCGCTGGCGATTCCCAATCCGGCGTCCGGAAAGTCTTCGGAAGCAAAGCCTGCCGTGGCCGATTCCGTCCGCCCGGCTCAGGTTGATGAACTCATTCAAAAGGCTCGAGCAGCCGTAGCGACGGGCCGAGGCGCGACGGCAGTGGAAGCTCTCAGTCAGGCGATCGGACTGACGCCCGGTGATTCGGAACTGTTTCATCTGCGAGCAGACGTGTATACGCTGATCGGCGAATTCGCGAACGCTCGGGCGGACTATTCACTGGCCATTCAGGCCGATTCCGGCAATGCCGCGTTGTACAATGCCCGAGGTCACTTTCTGATGAATCGAGGCCTGAACGCTGAAGCCATTCAGGACTTCGACCAGGCACTACAACTGAATCCCGCTCTGCTGGCGGCTCTGAATAATCGAGGTCTGATTCGACTGGCCGAACAGAACTACGACGCGGCTGTGGCTGATTTCAGCAAGGCTCTGGAACAGAACAGTCAGTACGCGGACGCTCTGAATAACCGGGGCTTTGCAAAGATGAAACAGGACAAGCTGGACGACGCACTGGCCGATCTGCGTCAGGCCGTTCGGCTGCAGCCCGGCTACACGGTCGCCTGGAACAACTGTGGCCTTGTTCTGATGCAGCAGGAAAAGTTCACCGAGGCCGCCGAAGCGTTTTCGGAAGCCGTCAAACAGGCACCGCTGGACGTCCGCTGGCTGAACAATCGCCGCACCGCATGGCAGAAGGCCGGCAACTTCGAAGCAGCCGGACGCGATGCGACTCGACTTCAGTGGCTGTCCGGACTGACAGCACTGACGGCTCGGATTTCCGAAAAACCATCAGACGTGGACGCATGGCTGACCCGAGCTGAACTGCTGGTGCAGGGAGCGGAATACAAGGCGGCGATTCAGGATTATTCACGAGTCCTGAGCATCAGTCCCGGCAATACAAACGCACTCACGGGACGTGCCACGGCGTGGCTGAAGGCCGGAGATCTGAAGAATGCTCTGGCCGACTGCGACGAATCCCTGGTCATCCAGCCATCGACGCGCACGTATGCTCTGCGGGGCGAAGCGTGGTTTGCGCTCGCCGAATTCGACAACGCGATCAGCGACTTCGAAGCGGCAGGAACACTGAATCCGCAATTGGCCGTTGCGTATCGTCAGCGAGCAGCCAAACGGCAGGAACAGGGCCACGCGGGCGAAGCTGCTGAAGATCTGCAGAAGGCCGACCATATCGACAAGGCACTCGCCGGTGAACTCAGCCCGCCTCCGACCGCCGCCACAGAATCGGAAACACAGGCTCAATAAGAATCGTCTCGGCAACCTCCGGTGACTTCTATTCTATTCGCCTGCAGCCCTGCCCTTCCCGGAAAAAATGTCCCGAGCAAGGTTTCGGACCAGGTTGATCGGATTCGGCCGAAAAGCACCCGTGACGTGAAGGAACGAACAGATCGACAGGATCGAACTGTTCGGTGTCACGCAGACGTAGCGATCGACGTAGCGAGGCCGAAAACGCGATTTGAAATAGTCCTGTCCCTGAGTGTTGAACAGAAAATTCACGCGGCGATACAGCAGGTCCAGAGAAAACCGAACCAGCCGATGCCCACCTTCGGCAGACGGCACATGCATTCCTCGTCCAGGCACCAGACACAGCGAAACCTGTTTGCGGCCTTCTTCCTGCAACCGATCGGTTACTGTTCGAAACAGAAACGGGATCGTCCCGCGCACTGCGTCTGATCGTTTGCGGTAGACTTCGAAGGCCCACGCTTCGCCTCCGCGCATCGGACTGCAGACGAGGAAACCCTCAATTCGGTCGAGGGTTCGAGCCAGAAACAGACGCTGGCGACCGAGCGACCTGGGGCAGAATTCACCTTCCAGCAAACTGAGCGGCCTGGAATAAGTCCGAGTCGACAGGTCTGCGTTCAGGATGTCGATGAGTTCCGGGGCGAGGCGCTGCTGTTCGGCAGCGTCCGTGATCTCATTCACAGACACGCCGGCTCGCAGACAGAAATTTGTCTGTCGTCGGACCCATTCAAATTCGCGGCCCTTCCACGTGATCCCGCCCAGATCCAGAACGGGAACTTCCCCCAGTTTCGTAACTTCAAAACCTGATTCCCGGAAGATCTCGGCCTGATGCTGACTGACGGAATACACCGCGATGGTCCGCCGCTGCCGAGCCGAAATTCTTTTCAGCCAGTCGACGAATGCCGGTTGCAGTTCATCCGGCGCCAGCAGGCCGCCGGGAAGATGCCAGGACCGGCCGGACTTCAGAACACTCACCAGCCCCTGGCCGCACGGAGTCTTCAGAATGGTCCCGGGCGACATGACCACATTGTAGGATTCCGCCGCCTGGCCGAATTCAAACGCCATTCGTTCAAACCGTCGTCGCTGTTCTGCTGACATCTCCGATGACTGATGAAGCACGCCGTCCGACGCGGACCATGTCTGTGTCGACTCGCCGGTCTGAACGTCTGTCGCCCGGTTCAAAGGGCCATCCACGCATTCAGATCCGATGGTTCGGTCACTGTTGCGAACGGAAGACGACGAATTCATGGCTCAACACAGTCAACGCCAGAGAAGGTGAAATTTTCTGATCGGTAGCGTCGAAGCCGACGGTTCGGGCCAGTTCAGCAGCAGATCGGAATCCGCCGGCTTCCATGTCCAGCCAATCTGCAGAAACGTGGTTGCCGGATAATCTCCCGATCGCAGTTTCAGAGCCAGGATGGCTCCTGACTGCTGCAAATCGACAAGAACGGAATTCAGCAATGCTGTGCGGGCCTTTCCTGTCAGACCCCGAACTGCTGTCAGGTCAATGATGCCGACGGGTTCCTCCGTTCGCCCCAGCATGGGCAGAATATGATAACAGATGAATCCCGCCACGCGCCCTTCGCATTCGGCAACAAGAGTCCGGCTGAACCCTTCCAGTCCGAGCTGCCGACGCAGCCGGGAACGATTCCAGACGATCTTCAGCCGACAATCATCGGTGCAATCCGAGACAAGATCAAGACAGGTGTCCAGATCGCCATCGTTCACCGGTCGAATCGTGACGCCCGCCGGGATCCGCACCCTGGGTGGTTTCAGCAATGGACTGGCCAGCCCTGTCAGAGCAGATTCCAGGCGACTGACATTCCAGGCGGCAGCGCGCCGAGCGTCCAGAATTCGAACCCAGAAGCCGACCTGACGCAGTGTTTGTGTTCGATGATCTTTCGTCCAGAACCTGCGTGCCAGCGAGGCTGTGGAGCCGAAATATCCGTAACCGATCCTCAGCACTCGACCGGATTTCCGCTGGTATTCGGTGACCGCTGAATTCAGCGCCGCAGCAACTCCCTGACCGCGAAATTTCGTGGGAACGCTTAGCCAGCTGGCCTGAAGTCCTTCGTAATGAACCCCATTCAGGTCAACTGTTGTGGGAATTCCCAGCATGACACCTGCGGGCTCCTGGTGATGGTATGCACAGAACTGCAGGCCACAGTCATCTGCAGCGTTCAGGTTCAGCTGCCAGCGAAAATAGTCGGCACTCCACAATGGCACGGCCATCTGCCCCGCGTATGTCGCCTTCCATGCGGAAACCACGAATTCGGCGAGATCTTCGGGAGTGCCCTCGAATTGTCTGACATCAAAACTCATACTTGAACCTTGGTCCCTGCCAGTGATCCTGACGGCTGGGCCATCGTCTTTCCACCCAATTGGCATGACCATTGTTTTTTTGTCGAGCCTTTCCGGTTTCTTACCGATCCTGCGACGTCCGAAATCCGATCCGGCGCCGACGCTGATCGGTTTTTCCCAGAGAAGACTCAATCGATGCTGCTGAAGTACCTGGGACCGGCCTGTCTTGCCGGAGTCACTTTGCCTGACTGGTTTTCTCTGCTGGCGACCAACCGGTTTCGGGTTTCTCCGGGCTGCTGGGGGAAGGCTGCATTTCTGACAGGCAGCAGTCTGCTGACGTCTCTGGTTCGCCCCGTTGAGCAGGCAGTCTGGTCGTCGCGACTGAAGCAGCACCAGCTCGAAGCTCCCGTCTTCATCCTCGGATGCTGGCGCAGCGGGACGACTCATCTGCACCAGTTGCTGTGCCTCGATCAGCGATTCGGTTTCCCCAACATGTACCAGACCATGTATCCGCACACGTTCCTGCTCAGCGAACCATGGCTGCGACCGCTGCTGGATCTGATGACACCTCGCAAACGGTTTATGGACAACATGAAGCAGGGACTGCAGGAGCCTCACGAAGACGAAATGGCTCTGGCCATCCTGTGCCAGCGATCGAATATGCTCAGCTGGGCGTTTCCGAAGAACGCGGAAATCTATGACCGGTTTCTGAGCTTTCAGCAGGTGTGCGAAACGGACCGGGACCGGTGGAAGCAGAGTCTTGATCTGTTCGTCCGCAAAGTTTCGCTGAAAACGGGAAGACGACTGGTGCTGAAATCTCCGAACCACACAGCTCGGATGCAGCTGATCAGCGAGCTGTACCCCAACGCGGTCTTTCTGCATATCCATCGACATCCGTATGACGTGTATCGATCGCTGTGTCATATGGTTCGAAACGTTCAGCCGGTCTGGGCTCTGCAGAGAATGGATCCTCAACAGATTCCGGAACTCGTCATTCGCACCTACAAACTGCTGTACGACGCATATCTTGATCAGAAAGCAGCCGTCATACCGGACCGACTGTTCGAAGTGTCCTACCAGCGAGTCACACAGCAGCCTCTGGAAACACTGCAGGACGCCTATCAGCACCTGCGTCTGGGAGATTTTTCATCTGTTCGCCCGCATGTTGAACAGTACATTCAGCAGCAGGCATCGTATGAACGCAATCGCCATGCGGATCTTTCATCGGACGAAAAGCAACGGCTGCATAACCACTGGGAACGCTTCTTCGACGAATGGCACTATGAGCGGCGAGCGTGATCGATTCGGAGTGGCCCATCTCGGAGGTCGCCTCGGAGTGCCGTCAATTCGGGCGAGGCGATCAATCTGCCTGGGGAATCTTTCGTTCCGGGCGACAGGACGTCCGGTGATGAGTATGCTGTGCGTGGCCGAACGTGGCTTCGCCCGTTTCATCATCTGCATCCATTCAGGGCGACGGAATGTCTGCCGACACCGACCATGGCGATCCGGATCCGTCTGAATCCGAGCTGCGATCAGCGCTGGCGCTTTCTCTGGTGAACGGCGTGGGGCCTCGGCTGCAGACGACGCTGCTCAAATACTTCGGAACTCCTCAGCAGGTTCTGGAACAGCCGGTTGCTGTGCTGATGCAGGTGCACGGTGTCGGCAAACAGGTGGCCGAACGAATTGCATCGCCCCTGACGCGAACTCTGGCCGACGTGACTCTGCAGCAGGCTCGGGATTTGGGTGTGTCCGTACTGATGAAGGGACAGGCCGGATATCCGGCGGGGCTGTTTCGAGTCGACGATTCGCCGCTGGTTCTGTTCTGTCGCGGCACGCTGCTGCCGCAGGACGATCTGGCAGTGGCCATCGTTGGTTCACGACGCTGCACGGCCTACGGACGACGTCAGGCCGAACGCCTTGCGGGTTCACTGGCTCGAGCCGGTTTCACGATTGTCAGCGGACTGGCTCGAGGCATCGACGGTGCTGCCCATCGAGCTGCACTGGCGGCCGGCGGTCGAACAATCGGAGTCCTGGCGAGCGGAGTGAAGGAAATTTATCCGCCCGAACACGCCGATCTGGCGATGGATGTGATGAAGCAGGGCGCACTTGTCAGTGAGTTTGCACTCGAGACAAAACCACGACCGGGCCTGTTTCCTCAGCGCAATCGCATCATCAGCGCGTTGAGCCTTGGCGTGATTGTTGTCGAAGCCAACCGCAGTTCCGGAGCTCTGTATACCGCTCGGCACGCCATGGAACAGGGGCGGGATGTGTTTGCCGTGCCCGGTCCGGTGGACAGTCTCGCCAGTGAAGGCTGCCACGACCTGATTCGGGACGGGGTCACTCTCATTCGGCACGCCGACGACGTCCTGCAGGAACTGGCTCCTCTGACTCAGCCCGCCGTGACCGCAGATTCCACCATCGTGCATGATGCTCGGGAACTGACTCTCAATCCGCAGGAACGAGAAATCCTGAATCACATCAGCACCTCGCCGGTCCATGTTGATCAGCTGATCGCCGCTACTCAGCTGGAACTTTCCCGTGTTCTGTCGACTCTGACAATCCTCGAACTAAAACGCTTCATTCGGCGCCTGCCAGGCAATATGCTGGTTCGAAATGTGTGAAGCAGCGTTTCTTTGAGTCCGGCTGTAGGTCACATGCTTCCGCATGACAATCCGGTCAGAAATGTCAGGCAGGAACCTGACCTGCAGAGATTTCTACTCGACAAAGTGTTGGGCAGTGCCCACGTCAGGACAGATCGATGATGAATTTCACTTCAGTCCCCGCACGCAGCATGGCTCGAACAGCCGCGATTCTGATCACTGTGATCGTCGGCCTGACTTCGCGGCTTCACGCTGACGACATCGCCAGGGTCAAAGACGCCATGCAGAAGGCGGCGACGTTTTACATGAACGAAGTCGCTGTCCACGGTGGTTACGTTTATTACTCGACGCCGGATGGTTCACGACGGCTGGGCGAAGGCGAAGCAACGGCAACTCAGATCTGGGTTCAGCCGCCGGGAACACCAACTGTCGGCATGGCGCTGCTGGATGCCTGGCACGCAACTCACGATCCGTCTCTGCTGAAAGGAGCCACCGATGCGGCTGAGGCTCTGATTTACGGACAACTGAAATCCGGGGGCTGGACCAGTTCCATCGACTTCAATCCCAAAGGACAGACTGGCGAATATCTGAACGGGAAGGGTCGAGGCCGAAATTTTTCCACGCTTGATGACGGCACAACTCAGGGAGCTCTGCAACTGCTGATGAAGGTCGATGCTGCTCATCAGTTCAGCCACAAACCGGTTCATCAGGCGGTTCAGACTGCACTGGAAGCCATGCTGGCAGCTCAGTTTTCCAACGGCGCTTTTCCTCAGGGCTGGGATGATCGCCCCAATCCCGATCAGCCTGTCCTGAAAGCTTCGTTTCCGGACTACGACTGGAAGACAGAAGAACGAGTCAAGGAATACTGGCGGTTGTATACTCTGAACGACGGAGCTTCCGGAACAATCACTGAAACTCTGCTGACCGCACATCAGATCTATGCCGATGGAAAAGCCTGGCCGGGGATTGCGGATCGCTGCATGGCCTCCCTGAAAAAGTTTGGTGACTTTCTGATTCTGGCGCAGCTGCCCGAACCGCAGCCGACGTGGGCTCAGCAATACACCTACCGGATGCGACCGGCATGGGCTCGCCGCTTCGAACCGCCGGCCGTGACCGGAAATGAATCTCAGGATGTTCTTCGCACGCTGATTCGAATCGCCCGAGTCACCGGGGATGATCGTTATCTGAAACCGATTCCCGCGGCACTGAAATGGTTCGAACGGTCCATTCTGCCCGATGGCCAGGTCGCTCGGTATTACGAACTGCAGACCAATCGGCCTCTGTACATGAATCGCGAAGGCAAAGAATACTTCCTGACCTATGACGACACCGATCTGCCGTCACACTACAGCTGGAAGACTTCGGTCAACCTGCCGAAACTGACCGACGCCTGGAAAGATGCTCTGGAACACAAGCCCGTCAGAGCAACGAAAGGACCCGGCCTTCAGGAAGTTCAGCAGATCATCGAAAAGCTGGATCCGCAGGGCCGCTGGGTCAGTCACAACTCGGCAGAACGTCTGTTTGGCCAGGCCAAATTCGCAAAGGACGAAGGCTATCTTTCGAGCCAGGAGTTCAGCAAAAATCTCACCCGACTGGCAGAATTCATCACACACAACCGCTGACACCGGAATGCTGTCAAGCGGCGCACCTGAGGATCGCCTGTCAGCCCCGCCGCAGATCATGTTGTGAAACCTTCGTCGCCGTGGGGTGCACCGTGGTGGCCGCCGCCTGTATCGTGGGAATTGCGGGTTCCGCGGATAGAATCCCGGCTGCTGACTCGCACTGTGAAGGATCCCCATGCAGATTCCCGAGGCCGATGTTCTGTACGAAGACAATCACCTGCTGGCATTCAACAAGCCTGCGGGGATTCTGTCGATGGGTGACGACACGGGTGATGTCACCATGGTGGAAATCGCGGCAGACTATCTTCGTCGAAAGTACAACAAGCCGGGCAACGTGTTTGTCGGCGTCGTCCATCGTCTGGACCGGCCGGTTTCCGGAGTTCTGCTGTTCGCCCGAACCAGCAAGGCCGCATCGCGACTGTCTGATCAGTTTCGCCGGGATGTTGTGAAAAAAACATATCGAGCCGTCGTCTCGGGCAGTACCTCTGCCAGGCACGCAGAACTGGTCGACTGGCTGCTGAAGAATCACCAGACGAACGTGGTCTCCGTGGTTCGGGAAGGCACTCCTGGTGCTCAGCGCTGTGTGCTGAAATACACCGTCGTGAAACGAGAGCAGAACCGATTACATCTGGACGTCGAACCCATCACCGGCCGCAGTCATCAGATTCGAGTTCAGCTGGCCAACCGGAAACTGCCCATCATCGGCGACGTCAAATACGGCTCCCCCCAACGCCAACCCGGCCGCATCGCCCTGCACGCCCGGGAACTCACCATCCAGCACCCCACCACACGAGAACCCCTCCGCATCGAATGCCCCGTCCCCGACGACCTGGCAGCCTCCGCCACTTCTTTTCAGGACGATCCCAACCCGGAAACGCGAGGGGGAAAATGAGCTCCGAGGACTCGGGGACAATCGGCAACTGGCAACAGGCAGGAAGTTCACTGGGTGCAGAGATACTCACGAAAAACGTGCTGTACGTCCAGGATGCCATCCGGGATGAGATCTCTGAAGGGGATCATCTCTGTCATTTCGCTGCGGAGTTCTTCTGCGGTGCGGTAGCGATTGTTGGGGCTCGCGAGGCAGCGAGTGATCAGGCGGACGGTGTGTGAATCCGCGCCGCAGCGACTGATACGCTCTCCGAAATCGTACGGCGGACGTTCAAGGGAACCTGTCATCAGCTGATACCAGATGACTCCGATTGCGAAGACGTCGGCCTTGAAGCCGTTAACGGCGACTCCGGGAACGGAGGCTTCCGGAGGCTGGTAAAGCGGAGTGCCGAACCCCATTGTCTCATGGCCGGACTCACGACTGATTTCATCCACAACGGATGCGATTCCGAAGTCGGTGATCTTGACCTGAGGAGCATGCTGGTGTTCGGTCAGTACGATGTTGGCAGGTTTCAGATCGCGGTGGCAGATTCCTTCACGATGAGCGGCAGCTGTTCCTTCCACAAGACCGCACACGGCATCATGCAGCCGCATCACCGGGCGTTCGCCGTCGGGGCCTTCCAGAATCCAGTCTTCGAGGTTGCCGCCACCGGCGTACTCAAGCGCCAGGAAAGGGATTTCGGCTTCGGCGTTGACATCCAGATACTGCACGATGTTGGGATGCCCATCCAGTTTCTGCTTGATCGCACACAGGTTCTTCTGTTCGGTCTTCATCCATGATCGACCTTCAGCCTGTGTGAAGAATTTGTAAGCTCGGCACCCGGGATAACCCGGATTCTGAGCCATCCACACTTCGCCGAAACTGCCCATTCCCAGAAACCGCTTCACGAACCACTGCTGGCCGGCGGCCACGCAGTCGCCGGATTTTTGCGTGTTTCGATGTTACTGAGAAGCAGGTCGAGCACCTTTTCTGATCGAATAAAGCTGCTGCGAACCGCTCCATGAGTCGTCAGGAACCCGGCCCCGCTGTGAAGGTTGATCAGAACGGAGGAAACTTCTTCCCGCTGCTGTTCATTCATGTCCTGAAAGCTGCTGCACGCTTCGACCAGGCTGCGGATCTGATCCGGAGTGGAAGCTCCCATGGCGGCGAGGAACTCACGGAGCTTCTCGGTTTTCTTTCCGTGAAAATAGTTGCGGACAGAATAACGAACCCCATGGTATCCTCGTTCGAGGAACTTCTGCACGACCAGATCAACAATCGGCAGCAGCAGATATTCAGGCGACATAACGGTTTCCCTTCAACGACCTGGTTTCTTACAGAGAGTCTTCAGCGAAAGTTGTTCGTTCCCGACCGGAGCGACACCCCTGTCGCTACATTCGCAATGCGTCTTCCAGTTCATCCTGAGTTGTCAGCGGGCACTGAAGTCGCAACAGACTGGCTCCTCGCTCCCACAGCAGATCGCCTTTCCCCAGAAGGTGACAGGCATCGTCCTGATTGATCACCATTTCTGAATCGCCCTTCGATTTCACTTTCATGGCGATGCGTCCGGGCAGATTGGTGCGAATCAACGGCGTCACGACGGACTTTTCCGGACGCTGAGTTGCAAGCACCAGATGAATTCCGGCAGCTCGGGATTTCGCGCTGAGTGTCTTCAACGGGCGTTCCAGCTTGTCTTTCGATTCGGGATCCGACATCAGATCGGCGAATTCATCACACAGCAGCACAATGCGAGGAGGAGCTATGGTGCGGCGAGACAGTTCGGCCAGGTTCGCCACGCCTTCTTTCTGCAGTAACTCATACCGCCGCTCAGTTTCTTCAAATGCCCAGTGAATCATGGGCAGCGCTTCCTCCAGAGTATTGGCGACCGGCCATTTCAGGAAGGGGCTTTCATTTCTGCGAAAATTGAATGTGACTCGCTTGGGATCGACCAGAATGAACTGCAGCTGAGTCGGATCCAGGCGCCGCGCCAGTGCGGCGACGATGGTTTTCAGCAATTCGCTCTTGCCGCTGCCCGTGGTGCCGGCAATCAGAAAATGGCACGTGTTGGCGTTGGACAGATCGGCCCAGTGATTCTTTCCAGCGACGTCCTGGCCCACCGGGAAAACGGGATCCGATTCGTCTGCGGAAGCCGGCGGGTCAAGCAGTGCTTCGCTCAGAGTCACAATCGTCTTCTGATCAGAAGGCAGTTCGACATCCACACAGATCGCACCGGAATGCGAGTTCACAAACGGAACTTCCTCCAGTCCCAGTCGAACCTTCAGGTCTTCGGCTCGATTCCGCACTCGATTGATGGTTGTGTCTCCCTGCGGACTGACCATCAGTCGAGCAAACACGGGACCTTTCTGAAAACCCTTCTCTTCGACTCGAACTCGCAGAGCCTTCAGCTGCTGAACGACATTTGTGAGTCGTTCCCGGCACCATTCGCAGTCTGAATCCGGTGTCCGATCGGTGTTCCGTGACACAGTCGCAGTGCCGGTCGCCGTCGGCTGCTCGTTTGCAGACGGCGATTCGCCCACTGCCGGCTGTAAGGTTGCTGTTGCTGTGGGTGCGCCGACGGAAGGAGTTGCACTGTGCCCCGAGTCTCCTCTGCTTTGAGCCGTGGCGCTGCCGGCGATGCTGTTTGACGACTGTTTCCCTGCTCCTGCTGCAGGAGCAGATTTTTGCGGCGCCACCGGCTGCGCGAGCGCCGAAAGACAGGTCTCCAGAAGGCTGATTCCGTCCAGGTAGCCAAGCTTGACGGCAAGGCTTCGGCAGTCGTCCACTTCCAGCAGTTTGTCTCCACACGACAGGTTTTGCTGTTCCGCCTGACGAACCAGCTTCCAGTAGCAGTGCAGCCGTTCGAAATCCTGCAGGCAGTCCTGCGTCAGCGAAATTGTCTGCAGCTGCCCCTTCAGAATGGCCTCGTCGATCCTCTTCAGCGTTCCGGCCCCGGCGGGAAGTTCCGGGCCATGATGCAGGATCACACACCGCTGAGAATGGGTTTCCTTAGCGGCTTGAAAAACGGCATTCAGAAAGGCAGGCAGGCTTCTGGGGTTTTCCAGCTTCGTGACGGCCAGAAGAACTCCCAGGTTACCGTTCTTTGCCTGAAAACCGAAGCGAGCCGCGCTGGCAGTGCCGGGTACAGCGTCATCTTTCAAAGATGCGACCTGTGGGTAATCGGGAAGTGAATGATCGGAAATCGTTTTGACGGCCTCCCGCAGAATCGAGTAGATCTGGCTCTCCTGAAGGTGTTCGGGGCTGAGATTCTTGTCGGTGCGAATTCGGTTGAACTCGCTGTCCCATGCCTGGCAGAAATACACTTCCGGGTCAGCAACGTCGTCAGGCCCGAACCTTGCATCGCGATCTCCGGTTTCGCGCCACCTGCAGAACTGAGCACTCGCAAGATTCAGCAGAACCCTCGCTGGTGGACGCGCCTGTTCCGCTTTCGTTTTCCATGCTTCGATGTCCAGTGGCCAGGTCAGATCGCCCGGATGACGTTCGCCCCATGCGGCGATTCTGGCCATCAGCAGGTCAACGGACTGCTGACCGTTCAGTGAGTCCAGGTGTTTTTCGTCGCAGCGAGCCGGGAAGGAGGCATCCGCGAAGGCTCGCACCTTGTCCCAGCGGTCCTCAAGACACGAGACCACAATCTGGAGATTCGGCACCTGCTGAAGCAGCAGCACCAGGGCGTTTGTGTACGCGTGCGTGGCCTGTTCGCTTCGAAGAATGGCTTCAATCTGGTCGCAGCAAAGAACGACGGGCGTTTCGAAATTGAACAGCGCTGCGACAGCCTGAAAGACGCTGACTGTTTGCGGGCTGTCTTCGGGCAGGCCGATCTGTCGACGCAGTTCTTCAGAAATCGTGTCTCCGCGCAGCCATTTTCGAGCTGCATTTCTGAGTCGTTCCGGAGCCCAGCCAAGCGAAAGTGCCAGGGCGACGCCGGACGGACATTTTGCAAACGGAGCATAGTCGCCGGCAAACAGATGAGCCGTTGATATGAAAGGATCTTCCCGCTTCACGCTGCTGATCACATCCAGAACGGCAAGGTCATCGTCGCGCAGCCGTTCTCCCAGCTGATGGTGAGCGTCACGAACAGACGGCGGCAGCCATCGAAAATAGTCTCGGAATGATTCCCGAGACAGCCTTGCCAGCGCCAAAACCAGCGGACTGCGCCCGTTGGAATCTTCGGCAAACAGCGATTCAACCAGGTGCCACCGAAAATGGTTCAGGGGCTGTTCCACCGTTTCAATCTGGGGGACGAAAACAGCCAGCGTTTCCCGCGTCACGCGATGAGCCAGGCGGCCGAACAAATGAGTCTTTCCCGTGCCGGGCGCCGCCTTGAGGACAAGGATGCGACGTTCCGGATCAGGAACGTCCGAAACATTCAGCTCTCGAAACAGCTGCTCAAGGGAACTGCTGACCTCCTGATGAATGGAAAGGACATCCCATTCCGGACGGTAGTCAATGGCACTGTTCAGTCGATCTTCCGCAAACGGATTCTTCATGCGTGTCGCTCCATATAAAACAGAGTCTGTCCCATTCCCGGAATTGCATCGGCCAGCTGATCGGCCGGAACGTTCAGGTCCGTAATGGCCACCAGCCGCAGCCGGCCTTCATTTCGAAGCTGTCTGATAATGTCATCCAGCCGGTTGTGACCGGACGCCTCAGTTCCGAACCGTGCCGCGATTGCTCGGCGAACCGCATAGACGGGCACGTAGCTGGCAGCGTGAAACTGATTCGCTTTGAGTTCGGCCAGAATCGTCAGAACAGCATCGCGGATTGTTTCCGTTGAAACCGCCGCAGGAGTTGTTCCGGCGGTGCGAACGGAATCTTCGCGGGAATCACGTTCCGGTTTCGTGTTGACGTATCCTCGCTTTGCTGCGGCCTTCGAAGAAGATGTGGCGATCAGCTGATCATGGAGCTCGGCCAGACACGCCGCCAGGTCAACGTTGCCAACGTTCAGCTTCCTGGCGATCTTTGTGACGGCATCACGAATGTAGTCATGCGGTCGGACTTTTGCGGCACTGAAGTTTTGAGAACGCCCCCCGAGAAACGGTGGGTGCTTATGAGCAATTCCGTCCGCAATGAGCCTGTCAAAAATTCGACCGATCTCCGCTTTGCTGATCCCGGACAGCGGCTTGAGATCTTCAATGGGTTTCAGAATCTCGCGCCGTGACAACAGGCGGGTTTCCAGTTTCTCAAGCATCTTCCTCCGAGCGAATTCGGCCGGTGGATGGTTCCAGTACTGCGGTGCTCCCTGCTTTTCGGGAAACTGATGGGCAGAGCCATCGGCAATCAGCTGAGCCATCGCGAACTCAGCCGCTTCGGGGTCCGGCCGGTCTGCCTTCGAAATCTTCTTCAACAGCGACGCCATGCTGGCAGGCTCTTCCGACCCGGCCATCGTAGCCAGAAGCAATTGCTCTGTGGCCGGTTTCGAGGAAACAGCTACTGAACTCATTGTTCGCTTTCCCGAAGAGTGCAAAACAGAAAACTCTTTCCGCAGAACGAAACGACCGCGCCGAATCTATTCTGTTCCCTGGAGGTTGGCCAGTCGGCCTCCAGGGGATTTTTATTTTCGTCCAAAAAAGGAAGCTCCCAGCTGTCAGGCAGGCTGAGGTTGATTACACCAATTGCAGAATCCACATTTTCCGGTCAGGCAGTTGCAGGCGGTGGTTTCGTCTTTGTGTTGTCGTTGACCGAGGGTGATGCTGGTTGAGCCACTCCCGGATATGCGCGATTGGCGATGTGCTGCAGGAGGATGCCGATTCCGGCCTGGAGAACCGTCGGCCTTCTGACCTGCAACATCGCCGACAGCAACAAAGATCGAGGCAACTGCATCGTTACCAATCCTCCCTTCGGAGGCATGGAAGAAGTGTCGCAGGTGGTTTCGAAACCTTCTGTTGCAGGTCGCCCGCCCGGAATCGACGCTGACCCGCCGCGAAGCCACCCGCCCCCGATTCCTCACCGCCGCCATTCATGCAATGCTGAACGGTGGTGAAAAATGACTCACGCGAAGCCGCAAAGCCGCGAAGATTCTGTTTCCTTTGCGTCTTTGCGTGAGAAGCAAAACCGAACCACGTCGAAGGCGGTCACGAAAACGTCTGTCGCAGGCCACCCGCATCCAACTCATCACCGCTGCCGTTCATCAACTTCCGGAAGGGCAGGTGTCTGCGGCGAGGAACAATCAGATCGCCGGCGATGTCGGGATGTATTACGGGCAGATTTCCGGGATGACTCGCCCCCCGTCACGCCGAATGCAACACCCATTTCTGGTTGTCGGGGAGTTGCTGGTGGATGGTTTCGGCTTCGCTTTGGTTTTCGCAGAGGGTGAAGCAGGTTGAGCCGCTGCCGGACATGAGGGCGGGGCGGTTGGCGATGTGCTGCAGTCGGCGCAGGAGAGCGGACATTTCCGGGTTGAGTCGACAGGCGGATGTCGTGAGGCGGTTGAAGAGAGTTTTTGTCGGCGGGATGGTGTTGTCGTTTTGCAGCGAAGTGGTCAGGGGAAGGCTGCTGCGGTGTTCGGTGGGCAGCTGCAGTCCCGAGAAGACCTGAGGCGTTGAATTGCCTGTTGACGGACGCGCGGCAACAAACCAGCGGACTCCGTTCACGGGGATGGCCGTCACCTGTTCGCCTCGACCTCGGCAGACAGCGGCCGTGCAGTCTTCGATGAAGAAGTTCAGATCACTGCCCAGCGTGGCGGCCATGTTGTGCAGTTCGCCCTTCGAGAGGCCGCAGTTCCACAGTTCATTCCAGTGCCAGCAGAGTGGTGGCGGCGTCGCTGGATCCGCCAGCCAGTCCGGCCTGCAGCAGGATGTGCTTCTGCAGTACAATGTGGGCCTCCTGATGTTGTGTTGGCTGCCGTCTGCAGAGCTCGGGCAGCTCGCACAATCAGGTTGGATTCATTCAGTGGAACGTCGTTCAGATCCTGCGCTGTGGAATCGTTGCCGAGCGTCAGGGAGATGTCGCCGGTCTGAGTTCGCCGGAAGGTCAGCCGATCGCACAGCTGAGTGCGAATCATGACGGTTTCGAGTTCATGGAAGCCGTCAGGTCGGCGATTCAGAACTTCCAGAAACAGATTCAGTTTCGCCGGCGCAGTTGCCTGAATGACGTCCGATGACTGCCGGATCAGGTTCATGACATCTGCGAGCTGTCAGAGGTTTCATGGAACGGCAGCAGCTTCAGCTTGTTGACGATATTGCGTGTGCAGTATTCGGAGCAGTCATCCAGAAATTCCTGTTCGGACTTTCTGAGAAACGTGACCAGCATCTGAATCAGCAGCGCGGCGACCAGAGCTTCCAGAGTTGTATCGAAGGCAATCCCCAAGCCGCCGGTCACGTTTCTGAGTGCCGGAAGCAGAGCGTCCGTGCTGCCGGAGGAACTCATCACAGACCCGAATTCCCCGATGGCAACCGACAGACCCAGAACGGTTCCGATGAAACCCAGAATCGGGATGGCCCACAAAAAACCGTTCAGCAGGACATAGGATGATTCAGAAACTGCTTCATCATTTTCGGCCTGAGATCTGAGGATTTCATCCACATCTGAAACTCGGCCGATGTTGCGCAGATTCGACAGCGCGACGGAAATCCGATTGAACAGCATGAACTGCCGTGGGTCGTCCACCAGTTCCAGCATTCGATCGAAGACTCGGTCGACATTCGACGGAGACAGCACAAAGTCGGCATGATCAGGAATGACCTGAAGCTTTACACTGCGTTTCTGCAGAGCCAGTTTTCGCCACTTCAGAAACAGGATGGCAAGGCACCACGACGACAAAAATACGATCGATGGAGGAATCAGCCCCTGCCCGATGAACTTGGCGTTCAGTAATGTTCCTCGAGCTGCCAGAGCGACTCCGTGAAACGCCAGAGTCAGCACGACGGCCATCAGAAACGACAGCAGCGTGTTGACTCGGGTAAACCGACTGCCGCGAAACATCAGCAGCTGTTCGATATCGGATCGAGCCCAGGACAGTTCGACCTGGCCTGACCTGAGATCTGAAAATGCTTTGGAAGACATCGGCGGCCTGATTTTTCAGAAAGGTTTCGGGCTACTTCGCGGGAAGAATCTGAACAGCATCGGCATGAGCATGACCGCCCGCATCAGCAGCTCGAATTTCCACAACGCAGGCCGCATCCTTCGGCAGGTCAAAGGTTCCCAGTGAAATGAAGTTGTCCTTCAGCGGAGCTTCTTTGGTCATGTCGATGGTCAGTTCGCGAGTCTGACCGCCGGCCGTGACCTTGACCGGAACATGCGTGCCTCGGTTTTCATGCGTCAGATAAGCCAGGCGAATTTCCTGAGCGCCTGCTGCCGGAGCTTTGAACGAAAACCGGATCACGGCGTTGGCGTTGGTGGAATACAGATAACTGTGTCCGACGTATCCTTTCAGACCGGTGCCGGAACCCCAGTCCCCGATCTTTTCCGCCTGCCGATCGTCGATGACCAGGCCTTCCATTTTCTTCGGGTCAAGACCTGGCAACGGGCCTTCGGGAGAAGCCATCGGCAGAGCGTCGGCCGGAATTTCAATTTTGTCGTAGACGGTTTTTCGTCGAGCTTTTCCGGGCAGATTCAGCAGGTCGACCAGTTCCTGCAGATAGCGATCGTAGACGTCTCGCGGATTGCATTCGTGCAGCATGCACAGACTGGCGGCTCGACCGACAACTTCGCCCATCATACCGCAGGTCTTCATGACTCGGGTGGTCCCCAGAGCTTCATGAGTCACACTGATGTTGCGACCGGCCATGAACAGGTTTTCGATGTTGCGACTGTAAAAGCAGCGATACGGCACCGGATAACCGTAGTTGCGGTCCACTCCGGTCCCATGCACGGCCACTGAAATGAACGGGTTGTCGGGAAACTTTTCCGCGTACTGCTTTTTGGGATAGTGCAGGTCGATGGACCAGGTGCTGGGAACGCACCCATCGGGGAAATCACGCTTTGCCACGATATCTTCCTGAGTCAGAATGACGTCGCCCAGCAGGCGACGTGATTCCCGAGGTCCGCCGATGTAGGCGACCCATGTCAGAATTGCGGTCTGATGTTTGTCGGCGCCGTCGCCGTTTTTCATGGCGTTGAATGCTCCGTAGACGGCTCGCAGATTATGATCGCGGATGCCTTCCGCATCGTTCAGGGCATCTTTGTCGAAGCCGCTTTCCCAGAACCACTGGCCGTGATGGTCTCGAGGATAAGGGAAGTCGTCCATGGTCAGGTTCAGAGCCCATGGCGTTTCGGGGAAGGTGGTTTTGTTTTCGACTTCATCCCAGGCCCACATGTTGCTCATACCCATGCGGCCCTTGTCTTCCATGTCGAAGTCTGCCTCGGCCAGAAAGCCGACGGTTCCGTGTCCGGTGCTGTCACAGAACAGAGTTCCCTGAAATTCCGTGTGTTGGCTGGTTCGAGTATCAAACGCTGTGACGGATTCCAGCCGCTGGCCCTTGCGCTTCACGGCATAAGCATGATGGTTCAGAAACAGGTCGATGTTCTCTTCGGCTCGGACAATCTGTTCTTTCTGTTCGTCTCCGAATTCTTCATACCGGCCCGGCGATTTGGTGGCATGATCGCAGAACTCTTCGATGATCTCGCCGATCCGCGGAAACTTACCGCGTCGAATGTTGCCCATCGCCCAGACTCGGATTTCACTGCTGCCGTTGCCCCCCAGAACCGGCCGGTCCTGAATCAGAGCGACCTTGCAGCCCATACGAGCCCCGGACAGGGCTGCTCCCATGCCCGCATAGCCGCCGCCGATGACGACCAGATCGTATGGACCTTTGACCTGCGGTGTTTCCGGAAGTCCCAGTTGTGACCGACGCCAGTCTGACAGAATGGCTGAATCGTTCGGAGGTGCATCCTGACCGGTCGTGAAGTAAATCGCATCACAGCGTCCGTCAAAGCCAGTCAGGTCGTGCAGAGCAATCTTTGCGGATGTTGAAGTGATTTTCACTGTGCCGCCGTCGTGCCAGAACCATTCGGCACCTTTGTTCCGAAGGTTTCGTCTGCTGGCTGTCCGTTGATCAGCACCTGAAAGCGTCCCGGTTGTCCTGCGTGACCTTCCACCGAGCGACCCAGTCTTTGGTTCGTACAATATGCGGTAGGTGCCGACAGCTGGGAAAGGTGACCCTGTGGATGCGTCGGCAACAGGTCGCCCGTGCCGTGAGCCAGCATGGAAGTAATCCCATTTCGCGGATGAACTGAGGTCGAGCTGCCAGCCGCCGGGTGACGAAAACTTCTCTGCTTCGACAGCAGGCTGTCAGCAAAGACCGACGATGCGGTTCCGATGAAGGAAAGGCACAGCAAGATAGATCATCACAGAATCGATTCTCAACAGATTGAAAGACAGAACATTTCAGCAGGCTGGAGGCTGATCCCGTGGACTCATCGCCGGGAAGTTCCACAACAGGCATTGTCGGGCTTCATTGTGTCGATGGGCCATGGTTCAGCAACAAAGACCGAGGGTTTGCCGGACAATTGGCTGGTTCCCTGAACGGCTTCACCCTGAAAAAGCTACGCAACCGGCAGTGTTTCATCTTCGTTTTCCGGCTTCCGAGCTCGATTTTCAGAACTGCGCAGCCTGCGACGAATCCGCGGTTAGAGTGATGTGCCGCCCGGTTCTTGTCAGATTGAGTCGGGTTCCGTTCGAACATTTCCCGCGCGCAGGCGACCTGAGGTCTGCATTGATGACCGGATTCTCTGGGAATAATTCCTCCTGTTGTGACCGCTGAAGGCAGAAGATCGTTGACACCGCCGCTGTTGGCCTTAGCTGGGAACATCTGAATGGCGCGTTCAGGATTGTTTGTCCTGGGGACGACCGGAGAAGGACCGTCGCTGACGCATCAGATCTGATACGAAATGGTGGAACGAGCCTGCGAATGCGCGGCGGGGCGAGTTCCGGTCCTGGTGTGCGTGACAGACACGTCGCTGGCCGAAAGCATCGAACTGGCACGACACGCTCAGGAAGTGCGGAGCGTCCGCTATCGTGGCTGCGGCAATCTATTACTATGCCGCCGATCAGGCGCGCTGATTCGCTGGTTTGAGCAGCTGGCGACGGCATCACCGTTGCCGCTGTTGCTGCGTTAACATGCCTGGATGTGTGGGCGTTGATCTGGAACTGGAAACCGTTGCTCATCTGTCACAACATCCCAACATCGTGGGCATCGTGCAAGATAAAGCGGCGGAAAATCTCGAATTTGTTTCGACAGCTGTGTCAGCAGTTCCGAGATCGTCCTGAGTTCGTTGTGTTCATGGGGCCGAAGACCTCTGGCCGAAGCCGTGGAAGCCGGTGCCGCCGGAGGAGTCTGCGGCGGAGCAAAACCTGCCGCCTGATGTCTGCGCCCATTGTTTGAAGGCAGCTACCTGCAACGACCGGAAAATCGTCGCTGCGCCGGAAGGCCGGGTCGAAAATGCGTTCCGTCATATCTATCGGGATCCCGCCGGGCGAATGAATTTGGATTCCGGCACCGAAAGCCGCTACGGAACACTGCGGTTCGTCCCCGCACAATCGCTCCGCCATTGACTGCGATTTCGTCCCGACCATGAAGCTCAGATTGCCGCCGGACTGAATTCCATGACTCAGGCCGGCAACCGTTGCCCGCCGCGGGTGAATCTCTTTTCGCTGGTGTCAGACAGATCTTTCAGACAGACTGCGTTGATCGGGCCGGTCATACCGGGGCAATCCCGGCGTCGGGCACCTGAACGCCCCCTGCCATCGGTGGCAGGCGATTGCCCTGAGATCACGGGCTTCATTTCAATCGCATCGGCGAACCGGCGGAACTGAATTCAACGAACAGCATCAGGTCAAAGTCGCCGGACAGTTTCATGATGCCGCTGAAGTGATTGCCAGCGAGAATCGTCCGGTGGACTGTTCCGGACGATCAGCCTGCTGTCGCTGGTGAATTCAGCTCTGTCGTTTTTTCAGGTTCGGAATTGTGCTCTCCGATCGGGCTGACCATTATGCATACGGCTGACGCGGTCCTGCTTCAGGCTCGAAACGAGATTCAGGAACCACAGAAGCTGATGATCTTTGCCGCAGTGATTGCTGTCTTCAATCTGGTTGTCGCTGGTCTGTTCTTCGTGTTTTCGGTGTTTTCAAATCGGCTGGTCAAAGCAGTCTTTTATTCCGGTCTGGTTCTGTACCTGGTGGATGGTGTGCTGAGCTTTCTGGTGGGAGACTATGTCGGACTGGGGTTCCACGGATTCTTTCTGCTGGGATTGTTCGGGGCCTCGCATTTCATTACTCCGGCCATTCAATTGAAACAGATGGCTGATGCCGGGCGTGGTGTTCTGGATAACCAGTCATCATGGGAAATGCCCGGCACTGCGGACGCCTGAATTCCCGCCCCCTGCTGATTCTGTAAGCTGTGCCAGTCAGCTAAAGGACGACGGCAAAAACCCGATCGGATTTCCCAAACAGTCCCCGGATATCCTCGGAAACCCGAGGATCGTCGCTAGAATGGCGGGTTCAGGAGCATGCTTCCGGACAGGATTCCGTGGTTTTTTCAGGTTTCTGGAACCAACAGGTCGCATTGCCGTGGACGAAGCTATCGTCGAAGATCGGCCGGTCCTTCCCGGTCAGCTGCATTTTTTCTGGGATGAAGACCCCGAAGAACCCACTGCTCAGACGACCCCGGTGAAGATTCGGAAGTCAAAGGCATCACGTCCGAAATCAGCACCGGCGGCCACAGTTCCTTCGGAACAGAAGAAGCCAGCGAAGGCGAAGGCTGCTGTCGCACAGGAAAGAGAATCCGGTCACAATCCGAAAGCTCCCCGAGCCCGTTCCCGGAAAGCGGCGTCCCCGCCAGCGGAAGCGCCGGCTGAGCTGTCATTGGATGGAGCAGCGATCTCGGATTTTCAACAGCCTGAAGCCGTGTCTGCCAGTGAGCATCAGGAATCAGCAGCGGCAGATTCGAAGCCTTCTGCGAATCGCAAACGGAAAGTCGCATCCGCAGCTGTTGCGAAGTCGGCGAAGAAGAAAGCAGCGTCCGGCGGGCGATCTGCATCTCAGGCGGCTCGATCCGTTGCCAGTCGCACCAAACGTCAGAAACAGGACGCCACCGTTGCTGATCCTGTCGAATCACCATCGTTAGTTCAGAAAAGTTATCACGAATCCATGGAATCGATCAGTCTGAAATGGGGGGCTCGACTGCCCAAAGTTGGTTTTGGCTTCTGGAAGGTCGAAAAGGATCAAACCGCTGAGGTGTGTCGGACGGCCATTGAAGTGGGTTATCGCCATCTGGACTGTGCGTGCGACTATGGCAACGAGACCGAGGTGGGACAGGGAATCGCCGCGGCCATCCGCGAAGGTTTGTGTGACCGGGAAGATTTGTGGGTCACATCGAAACTGTGGAACACCTACCACGCGCCGGAACATGTTCTGCAGGCCTGTGAACGTTCGCTGAATGATCTGGGGCTGGACTATCTGGACCTTTATCTCATCCACTTCCCGATCGCTCAGCGATACGTCCCGTTTGAAACCCGCTATCCGCCCGGCTGGTTCTTCAATCCGAATACAGCCCGGCCGGTCGTTGAGGAAGCAAGGGTGCCGATCAGCGATACATGGCGAGCGATGGAAGAGCTGGCTCTGTCCGGAAAGGTGCGTAATATCGGCATCTGCAATTTCGGAACCAGCCAGATTCGTGACCTGCTGAGCTACGCAAAAATTCGGCCTGCTGTTCTGCAGGTGGAAACTCATCCCTATCTGACTCAGGAAAAACTGCTGCGATACTGTCAGCAGGAGAAGATTGCCTACACTGCGTTTTCTCCACTGGGAGCTCAGAGCTACTTCAGCCTGGGAATGGCCGATCCGTCAGAAGCGGCACTGCAGAATCCGGTGGTTACGAAAATCGCGGCAGCGGTGAAACGAACTCCGGCACAGGTTCTGTTGCGGTGGGGAACTCAGCGAGGAACAGCCGTGATTCCGAAGACTTCATCCCGTGACCGCATGATTGAGAACATCAACCTGTTTGATTTTCAGCTCACAGATGCTCAAATGCAGGCGATCTCGGCTCTGGACCAGGGGCGACGATTCAACGATCCCGGTCACTTCGGCGAAGCGGCCTTCAATACATTTCTGCCCATTTACGAGTAAAGGGTCGGCGACGCCGGCGCAGATCCGCCGACGGCATGAAAGTTTCCGGGAAGGGAACAGGCTGACTGAGGAACCCGAGGCTCACCGGCAGCTCATGTTTTCGGATGGCTTCCGCTCTGGTATCACCGAAAACGCCGTGGCAGAATTTCGATTCATGTTTTTCTTTCAGGGGCATCAGAGATGCAGGTTTCGGAAGTTTCAGTCGACGGTCAGCGGACCGATGACGGCAGTTCTGTTTTTCCTGTGGTGATGTGCTGCTCGACTTCGGGCTGCAGCATGGATGACACAAAGGACTGGATCGCCGGTCAGCGTGAAGTTCTGGTTGAGCGAGCGGCAGATCACGGGGCTGTTTTGTTTCGGGGTTTCCCGGTCCTGACCGATCAGGACTTTGACGCGTTTATTGATGCGTTCGGGCTGCCGAATTTCAAGTACGAAGACAGCCTGTCGAATGCTGTCCGGACGAATCGCACCGAGCGGGTTTTCACGGCCAACGAAGCTCCTGCTCATGTAAACATCTGTCTGCACCACGAAATGGCTCAGACGCCCATCTATCCGTCGAAGCTGTTCTTTTTCTGTGAAAAGGCAGCCGATTCCGGCGGTGCGACTCCCATCTGTCGCAGCGATGTTCTGTTTCGTCGCATGCAGCAGCAGCTTCCGGAGTTCGCAGCAGCGTGCGACGAAAAAGGGCTGCTGTATTCTCATATCATGCCGGCGGCTAATGATGCGGGATCGGGAATGGGACGCAGCTGGCAGAGTACATGGAAAGCCAGTACGCCGGCAGAAGCGGAAGCTCGCATGTCAGCTCTGGGCTACACATGGACATGGCTCGAAGACGGCTGTCTGAAAGTCACGACACCGCGACTGCAGGCAACGATGCAGCTGCCGGATGGTCGCATCACGTTCTTCAATCAGCTGATTGCAGCATTTCATGGCTGGAAGGATGCTCGCAACGATCCGTCCAAATCCATCACCTTCGGAGACGGATCGCCGCTGTCGCCCGAAACGATGGATCAGGTGATCCGGATGGCGGAAGACATCACATTCAACATCCCGTGGCAAACCGGCGATGTGGCGCTGGTCGATAATTACGTGGCCATGCACGGCCGCCGAACGTTCACGGGAACTCGGAAAGTTCTGGCATCACTGGTGGCATCCTGATGGAATCGTGAGTGCGGACCGGCGCTGCGGAGTTTCGTGTCGCGACGGCCCGCATCATGGATGGCAGGGTTTGCTTCAGTTGCCAAAACCCATCACACCCAGCCAGCGTCGGCTGCGGCTTCCCTGACGTTCCGGTTGAGTCGGCTCAGCTGCATTCAGATTCCCTTCGTCGTCCAAACTCAGCCCCATCGCACGGGCTCGAGCTTCCAGGCGAACTCGGGTGTCTTCCAGACGGGCTGCCTGGCGAGCAATCCGGGCTCGTTCCAGAGACAACTCCAGTTCTCCGAATCGCTGCTGCTGGCTGAGTGCATTCAATGACTCGTCGACCCGGGCCGCCACGTCTTCCGGCAGGTCCGATCGCAGCTCTTCGAGCTGTTCCGGAGTCAGCGAAACGCTCTTTCGAGCTTTCTGGTGAAGTCGCTGCAGCAGCAGACCGATCGTGCGTTCCTGATCAATCACCGCTTCACACAATTCGGCATGTTCAAGAGAACTCGGATCGGCAACGGTTGTGATTTCCGGAAGTGGAATCTCCGGCTCTGCTTCGTCGGAAGTCTCCTCCGGACCATCGTCGGCGTCGGCGGCAGATTCGACTCCATGTTCCATCAGGCAGGCCTGTCGAATGGATTCCCAGTCGCAGGTATCCTGAAGTGCTGAACCGGTTGAGCTGTCACCGTTTTCGTCGGCTGATGAGTCCTCAGGTGTGCGTGGCGCGGATTGGGTCGGATGGCATCGAACTGTGTGTTCGATCCTGCTGGACAAGGCAGGTGGTGACCGCTTCTGTGACTGCACTGACGAGAGAACCCTGCAGGTTTTTCAGAACGTCTGCCATCTGAGACAGAGTCTGTGACTGATGGTCGAGTGACTGGCTGATGTTCAGGCTGGTCGTCTGCGAATCTTCGACCGCCAGCTGCGAGATCCGATCGTTCAGACCTTCGAGCCGTTTCAGAATGAGATTGGCGGCGGAAACCGCCTGCTTTCGAGCGGCTTCTGATTTTGGGGACGTCTTCATAACCGGAAGTTCCGTCGTTTCTGCCGCGGCCCATTCCTGTTCCTGGCCGGACAGGTCGACCGAAGCAGGCATCAGTTCTGTTTTAGCGGGCGAGGGAGTCACAGTGACGGGTTCGCTGGTTCAGGTTGAGATTCTTAATGAAATTGGCGGGCGCTGGTGCACCCGATTTTGAGCGACGGCGTCGCGGCTCCGAGCATCAGCTCGTATGGAAAAACGGCTCGATTTCATCAGGGAATGTTGCTTCCCTGTAACATAGGTCACATTCTGTTGTTTTTTGATAACAGTCGATCTCCACGCCATTTCCCGATTTCCTGTGATTCCGGTTGGAGTGTCTGTATCATCTGGAGATGCCGTCATTCCATCGAAAGCTGGGAAATGTCCGCCGTTTGGCATTCGGCGAACGGGTGAAAACTTCGGAAAATTCCTCCGGGAATCTTCAGAGGTGGCGGCTGGGATCGGAGTGTGGGCGATTTCGCTCACGTTGGGAGACGGGGCAACGTGCTGAGACTGATTCTGAATTCTCCGGTGTTTTCCGGCGGCCGCATCGAACTGCTGCCGACACAGCTGCCTGTTGTGCTTGGACGCAGCCGGAAGTGCGACATCCCGATCAGCGACTCCCTGCTGAGTCGACGGCATTGCGAAATCCACCTCACGGATTCCGGAGTTGCCGAAATTCAGGACCTGGGTTCGACCAACCTGACGATCGTCAATGAACACGATATTGACAGCCACATTCTTGCCGATGGCGATCGGATTCTGCTGGGCGAGACGGAGATCCTGGTCGAGGTGATCATGGCGGACGACGACCCCAACGAACGAACAACCCGCGACCTGACGATGCTTCCTGGTCCCGGTGACGATACGATTTCATAACATGGAAGACTGCCCGGAACAGTGAAGAGTCAGAAATCTCTGTGGAAAGTCGGGCTCCTGCCTGATTGTTCAAATCAGACTGTCAGGCCGGGGCCTGACTTACAGATGCTCGCAGCAGATTTGACCTGACTGGCTGACCGTCTGTGTTCTCAAGGATCTCAACATGAATCGATCTCTGATTGCCGTTGTGATGACCGTGGCTGTGATTGCCACCATGGCTGCTGCCATCGCTCAGTTCAACGGCTTTCAGCGCTACCGGGGTCGCGGGCGCGAACCGATGACTCAGGACGGCCGGCCGGATCGCCGTGGTGTGCCGGACTGGAAGATCGACGAGAACTTCAAACATGATGTCTTCACGTTTTGCAGAATTCGCTACAACAGCTACGGAGGTCGGTGGGGAAAATGGGCGACCGATTACCCTGATGCCGATTTGAACTTTTCCTACCGGCTGCAGCAGCTGACGTCTCTTCATACACATCCGGACGGCGTGATTGTCGAACTCACTGATCCGGCTCTGTTTGACTATCCCTTCATCTACATCATCGAACCGGGCGATCTGAATTTCACGGAACCGGAAGTCACGGCTCTGCGAAGTTATCTGCTGAACGGCGGATTTCTGATGGTGGATGATTTCTGGGGACAATACGAACTGGACAATTTTCTGTTCGAAATGAAACGAGTCTTTCCGGATCGCGATGCCTCGGAAATTCCTCTGGAACATCCGATCTTTCACTGCGTCTACGATTTGAAGGAACGACCTCAGATTCCCGCCATCGGACATGCTCACCCCAATCGCATTGACGGCGATGGTCGGCTGATCACCTGGGAACGAGGCGAGGATACCCGTGATCCGCACTACCTCGGCCTGTACGATGACAACGGCCGGATGATGGCCATCATCTGCCACAACACTGACCTGGGCGACGGCTGGGAGCGGGAAGGCGAAGATCCCTGGTATTTCACAGAGTTCTCAGAAAAAAAAGCGTACCCGCTGGGGATCAATATCGTCTTCTATGCCATGACCCACTGAACCGCGGCGGTCTCGTTGCGATTCGGCGGAGGCCGAACAGGCCGGTGAATGCTCTCAGAGCTCGTTTTTCTTGAGATTTTGGGGGCCTCCATCCACAATTTGATGGGGTCGGCACAGTTCATTGGCCGTTCTGGTGAAGGCTACGGACGATTCGCAGTTCAGCTCTTCCGTGAAACGTCATCTCCTGAAAAGGCGTGACGAATTCACCCGGTGAACCCCATTCGTAGGGGTGTTTCATTAAACCTCAGATAACGGTGACTGGTCGCGGTGACTTCGGTGATTTCCGCCGATTCCCTGGAACGTTCGTTGTGACAAATTGACCGCGAAACGCATCTGTTTGTGCTTTACACCGTGTACGGCTCTGTGTAATCTCACAAGTGAAAACGGCGGTTTTTGCCGACCTTCCCAAGTTACCGAGGAGATGGACTACGTGAACCGACTTGTGCGAGCTTTGATCGTTCTTGGAATTGTGGGCTGTGGTGGTGGTGGGATCGATCTTGCTCTTTATCCCGTGACCGGGACCGTCAAACAGGGGGGCAGCGCACTGTCGGGGGTGAAAGTCATGCTGGCGCCACGTGACGCTGACTCGAAGGCTCCGGTTCTGTTTGGCGTTGTGGACAATGAAGGAAACTTCGAAATTCAGACATCCGCCGGGGAGAAGGGAGCGCCACTCGGTAACTACCGCGTCTACCTGTCAGCTCCGGCAGCAGAGTTCGACTATTCAAAGCCCGGGAAGGGGCCCCAGCCCTCAACACTGATCCCGAAGAATGATCAGGACCCGAAAACCACCTCCCATTCAATCGAAGTCACAACGTCCGGCGCGACAATTGATATCGCTGTTCCGTGACCGGCGCGTCGCCGGCAAGCTGATGGTTCTGTATCCCTTCTTTCATTCAAAGGAGAAAATCCGTGGTGTCGTTTCCCCCTCGAAAATTGCGGCTCGGCTTTACGCTGATCGAGCTGCTGGTGGTGATTGCAATCATCGCTGTCCTCATTGCTTTGTTGCTGCCCGCTGTTCAGCAGGCTCGTGAAGCCGCAAGGCGGACTCAGTGTAAGAACAACCTGAAACAGATCGGTCTGGCGACGCATAACTATCACGACGTCTTCAATTCGTTTCCTCTGAACTACGAGGCGACTCGTGACGGGAGCCGCAATCGGACCTCTGTATCGTGGATTACAGCAAGTCTTCCGTATTTCGATCAGGCTCCGTTGTACAACACGATCGATTTCATCACCACGGGCGGGCCGACTGACTACAATGGATTGAATAACACGGCCGCTCAGACCGCTCGTCAAACGATTCTGACTGCCTTGCTCTGCCCCAGCAACCCGCAGAAGGTACTGGGAAACTTTTCGGGCAACTATGCAGATAATGGTCCATGGCATGGGAACGGCAGAGATGTTCAGGCTGCTCGTACCGATTACGTTGGCAACATGGGATTCGTCTGGACGGGTTGGAAAGACTGTGCGGACCTGCAGGTTCCGGGATCGACTTGGGTGACGCCGGACCAGCTCTACAACGAGGGTGCTGACAATCTGCCTCGCCTTGGTGGAGTTTTCTGGTGGAGAGGAACCGCCGGGATCCGCGACATCGTTGACGGAACTTCAAATACGGTTTCTGTTTTTGAAAGCCATCACTGGAATACATCCAAGCAGTTTCCAGCTGAACAGGCAAAGCATGGTGCCTGGTTTCTGCCAATCAGCTCCATCGATTCCATGGCCAAGTTCCTCAACGGAGCCCCGGATGACGTTGGGCCGACAAACGGAGGCGAAGACGGACGATGTTCATCATTCAGCAGTACCCATGTCGGTGGTGCACAGTGTCTGGTTGCCGATGGGTCGGTGCGGTTCGTTTCTGAGAATATCAGCCAGTCCATCTATCGAGCTATCGCAACGCGAGGCGGCGGAGAAACCGTTGGCGAGTGGTAGGCCGATTTTCGTTTTGTGCTGACAGACAATTCTCTGGCCTCGGTGCGGTTCGTCTGCATCGGGGCCGGTTTTGTTTTCTGAGACTGCATTCATCATGGAATCCCCGATTCTTCCGATCGTGGTTGCTTTCATTTTGGTTTCGATCGCCGGATGCCGGGAAACGTCGGTCGAACCGGAAGCCTTTTCCGAACACCCGGACAGCCGGTCTTCGGCTTTCCCTCTTGTTGAGCTGAATACTGACGATGTTCCGGACAGCCTGTCGGTTACCGTGCGATCGCCTCAGTTCGAAGATCAACACGAAACTTTGGGAATTCAATTCATCTATGACAACGGTTCCGACGGTCGAGCGCTGATGGTGCAGTCTACGGGTGGTGGTGGCGGCTGGCTGGATGTTGATCGTGATTCATGGCCCGACCTCTTTTTCGTTCAGGGCGGAAATCCGACGCAGACCCCTCCACACCCAACAGGCGACCGACTGCTGCGAAATCTGCAGGGACGGCAATTCCTTGATGTCAGTGATGGGTGTATTCCACCCGATGGGGGGTTTGGGCAGGGTGTGGCCGTTGGCGATTTTGATGGCGATGGGTTTGACGATCTTTTTGTTTCAAATACCGCAGAAGATCAACTCCTGCACAACTGCGGTGACGGAACATTTCAGGACGTGACGGCAAAAAGCGGCATGGCCGACAAGCGCTGGGGCGCCAGTGCTGCCTGGTACGATCTGGATTCTGATGGTGATTTGGATCTGTTTGTCTGCAATTATTGTCGTTATGACCCGTTTCACCCCATCGTTTGTCGCCACCCGGACGGCACGCCTGGGATCTGCCATCCGGAGACCCTCGACGCGGATTTTTCCGAGTGCTATGAGAACCTTGGCGACGGCACTTTCAGAGCAGTTTCCGAAACCTGGGGGTTTGCCGACAAACCAGGGAAGGCTTTGGGAGTCGTTGCAGCTGACTTCAATCTGGATGGCTTGCCTGATGTTTTTGTATCGAATGATACGATGGCAAACTCGCTCTACCTTGGTCAGCCCGATGGTGTATTTGTGGATAAAGCAATAGCCCTTGGCTGCGGCTACAACGCTCTTGGGCAGTATCAGGCCAACATGGGCATTGCCTGCAATGACTACGACGGAAACGGCTACCTCGACCTGTACGTGACGACGTTCACGCATGATTCGAATACGCTGTTTGCAAACCTGGGTCCAACCGGTTTTCGAGACGTGACTCGCATGGAAGGACTCCATTCCACAACCATCGAAACGCTGGGGTTCGGTACTGTCATGTCTGACTTCAATGCTGATGGAGCGATGGATCTGTTCATGACTAACGGTCATATTGATGACTGGAGATACAAAAACGAGTTGTGGAAGATGCCTCCGGAGCTGTTTTCCTACAACAGCGGACAATGGCAGAAACACTCCGCCGACACCGCGGGAGATTTCATGAACGAGGAGCATTTGGGTCGGGCCGTGTCGATGGCTGACTTTGATCACGACGGCGACTCGGACCTGTTGGTTGTTCATCAGAATGAACCGGCGGCTTTGCTGGTCAACTCATCTGAGTTAGGGCATTGGCTGCAGGTGGCACTTCAGGGCAGCGGCGTCAATCGGCGGGGCATCGGTGCCCGCGTAACGTTCGACAGGGGAACGCCAGTGGTCCCAGCAGTTGATCGGGGGCAGCTATCTGACGACTCATGAGCCCGTCCTGTATTTTGGACTTGGAGAATGTTCCCAATCCTGTGAAATCACTGTGTTGTGGCCCGGTGGACAGAATGCGATTTCCGCACGCACCGTGAGTGTGAATCAAACAATCACGATAAGCGAGTCCGTTCAGCCCCAATAATTGCTCAGTGACGGTGTCAGGTCAGGCGGCACGATGAAAGAGACGTGGAAATACAAACTTCGGTGGCCCATCGTGGTTTTTTCCGTGCTGATCTTCGGCTGCCAGGACGCAGCTCCACCCTGTGATCCGCAGGGTGGGCTCACCCGTCGGTGCTCAGAAGGTCTCCGGCCTTCCCGCGATCGTCGCCACGCAGCAGGCTGCTCCGGAGAGTGATTACATCGGCTCCCGTGTCTGTGCAGAATGCCATGCGGAAATCTCCCGGATGTACTCTGCGACGACGATGGCAAATTCAGCCGCTGTTCCTCGAGACGCATCGCTCATTGAGAAGTACCACGAATATGGGCCATCTGCCAGTGGCGGATTTCGATATCGAGCCGAAGAAGCAGATGAAAAGATTTATCACCATGAGCAACTGATATCAGAGAAAGGTGAAGTGCTGTTCGACCACAGTGAGGAAATCGCCTGGGAGATCGGGTCAGGCAAACGCGGACGGTCATATCTGGTCCAGCACGACGACCAGCTGTTCATGTCGCCCATCACCTGGTATTCGACAACGATGAGCTGGGACCTGTCACCGGATTCGAGCAGCACAACCATCACTTCGAACGGACCGTTGTTACGGGCTGCGTCCATTGCCATGTGGGTCGACTATCACAGCCGGAAACGGACCGGGAGGATCGATTTGGCAGTCCCGCCTTCGTCGAACCGGGCATCGGCTGTGAACGTTGCCATGGCCCTGCACAGAGACATGTTCAGCACCATCGAACGGCTTCTGTGTCCAGGTCGGGCGATGATCCCATTATTAATCCAGGCAAACTGCAGCCGGCACTTCGGGAAAGTGTGTGCAATCAGTGCCACCTGCTGGGAGTGGAACGCATTCTGAGGTTTGGAAGACGCGAAACTGATTTCCGGCCGGGTCATTCCCTCAGCACCGTCTGGACGGTTTTTCGTAAGACGGGTTCCCGTGCTGATGAAGATCAGGCGACGGAAGCGGTGAATCAGGTTCAGCAGATGGAGGGTAGCCGGTGTTATCAGCAAAGCGGCGGAAGACTCGGCTGCATCTCCTGCCACGACCCTCACTTTCAGCCAGAGGCCGAAGAACGCGTTGCTTTCTTTCGCGGGAAGTGCCGGACCTGCCATCAATCATCAGGTTCGGAATGTTCATTGCCTGAATCAGAACGTCGGGCTCGCAGCGCCGAAGATTCCTGTATCGAATGTCATATGCCCGCTCGACCAACAGTGGACGTCCAGCACACGTCTCAAACAGACCATCGTGTACTTAAGAATCCGACATTGACTTCCCCTTCGGCGCCGGCGGAGGCCGACAAAGGCCAGTTTCAGCTGGTCCGTGATGGTGAGGCGATCCCTGATTGGGAGACCGAGCGGGCTCGCGCGATCCTTATGTCACGGGTGGCTGTGGAACTCAGCGATTCCGCGCTGGCAGTTCTTGCCGGAGAGTCTCTGGAATCACTGGTGTCCCGGGGCCTGAAAGATTCAGTGACAGAACACGCGCTGGGTGAAGTCTATCTCCTTCAGAATCGCCTTGAGCTTGCTGAGATTCATTTTCATACTGCCCTCAAACTGAACCCTCAGAATGAAGCAGCACTTCGCAGTCTGGCAGTGGCCCTCCACACCGCCGGTCGAAATACCGAAGCCGTTACTTATCTGGCTGAGTTTATGGAGCACAATCACTGGGATCGAGTAATCCAGGGGCGTTATGTCCACGCTCTGGGTCGACTGAACCGGACACCAGAGGCTGCGGAGTTGGCGAAGGCCTGCGTTGAAAAGTTTCCGTATGACATTCAGATCCGGCAATGGCTGGCTGCATACTGCAGTGCGTTAGGAATGGATGAGCAGGCAGCAGAGCACCGGAAAATCGCGGATCGACTTTCCCGGTAGTGCCAACACCCCAAACCCGGTCTTCTCCACAAGCTGGATTCGCTGGAGAATCGCATCTCGGATATGCAGCATGTTGATATCAATGAAGAAACGCAGGCTGTTGTATTGGCTGGCAACTGTCACTGTGGCAATATTGCTGATTCCTTTGGCACAATGGTGGTCGAGAGGAAAGACGAAGGCCATTGCAGCGGCCTGTGTTGCTGCCATGCGGGAGCGGGACTGGCAAACCGCTCATAATCTGGCCGACCAGTGGGCACGCCGTTCACCGGATGATGCCGAAGCCTGGCTGAACCTGGCCGAAGTCGCTCGGAATCTGGGAGACCTGGAAGCGACTGCGGAGTGTCTTGGACGAGTGCCAAAATCCGATCGCCGGTTCCTCCGGACTCAGATGCTGCGCGGAGACCTGTTGCTTGACGGACTGAACAGGCCCTTTGAGGCCGTGAAGGTCTGGAAAAGTATGCTGGTAGTGGCGCCGAACGCTTCAGTGGCTCATCAGCGACTGCTGTATGTTTATTCAATGACACTCCAGCGGCGTCTTCTCGTCGAACAAATCCGCGACGCGATCCGGAACAGGGCAGAACCACCGGAAAGTTATGGCTATATGCTTTCCGCACCGAACCTGATGTTTTCTGACGGATATCTGAAGGTTGGCCAGTGGCTTCAGGCTGATCCGGAAAACGAAATTCTGAGGGTTGCCCAGGCTGTTTTCGCCGCAAGGACCTCGCCGACCCGAGGCGTCAGTATGTTTGGCGCGAAGTCTGTCCAGCCGGGCGACGATGCTGCAGTGATAGCCTGCCTGGAAGACTTTCCGGAGAATCTTGAGCTCAAAGCGTTCCTGATTGAGAAGCATATTGCGAGCGGAAGCATGGATGAACTGGGGAAAGCACTACAGTCTCTGCCTCCAAACGCAGAAACTGACGGTCGTTTCTGGCGTTATATCGGTGTCTACAGGGATTTTCAGCGACGTCATGCGGATGCAAAAGAAGCTTTTCTGCGGTCTTTGAAACTGCACATGATGGACTGGAGAGCTCACCACGAACTTGGTGCAATCGAGCGAGTCCTGGGGAATTCAGAGCTTGCCGAGAAGCATGCAGAACTGGGGAACCGTGGAAAGCAGCTGGAAAGAAAAATCATGGAGCTTCCGAATGCAGCTCAGGCAGAAACCCCGTTACTGACTGAGATTCTTGAGTATTCCCGTGATTGTGGTGACACGGAAGTCGCCAACGGCCTTGCTTATCGGCTCAATATTCCCGTAGAAAGTCATCGTCCGGCGAACTGACACGGACGAAGCAGAATTGCCGCGAGGAGCGGTCGCTTTCTCAACCCCTTCACCCCCGCTTTGTTTTGTGGCCACCGTTAGCAACTGAACCTGGCTTGAGGATCAGGGAGATTCGCTTCGGGCTGAATTTCTACGTGACTTCTGCGTGGCAATCGAGGCCGGGACGTCATGTCCCGAAGTTCCTTCTGCAGAGCAGTTCACCGAGGGCTGGTTGTGTGTTGTGGGATTCTCTCTGGCACGTGGATTCCTCGATAACGGGCTTGGTGCTGAATGCCGTGATCTCCTGCGGCTGGCTCGTCCTTCACTAAGGTACCGGCAGCCGGAAATCCGTCCCTTCGATTCAGAGGACCCTTTTCCCGTTGGTTCCTCCAGGTTTTTATGGCGTTCCGGACCTGCCCACAGGGACACCATGGCCACTGCAGACGGACTGCCGCGCACATGCGATCCCCTGACTTCCATTGGCGGTTTTACCCGGTCAACGACAGGCGATGATCCTCTCCCGGACGAAGAATATGGAAAGCTGATCTGTATTGAAAACAGCATCGGGCAGAGGCTGCACTTCTGCATCCGCCGGGATGATCTTGCAGCCGGAAACTTTGATCACGTTGCTCTGGCATGGGTCGACTTTGGCTGACGCAGCGGGACGAAGGTGATCAACCCATCCTGGCAGAGGCTTGCTCCTGCACGGCATGTTTGTGGGATCTGCCGAACGGATTCTCGGCCCGTGGCGGTGTTCGGTTTGGGTCGCTCGTCAGGGGGGCGGGAGGTGGTTACATTGGTTCGCATGTGACACGAAAAACCCGAATCCAGAAACCTGCCCATGTCTGATGAACCTGATGTTCTACTGGAAGCTGTTGACGTTCAACCCGAACTGACGGTCGAACGGGAAAAGGAACTGCTGCTGCAGTTGAGATCGCTGAGAAGCCGCATTGATGCTGAGCTCTCAAAAGTGATCATCGGGCAGAAGGATGTCGTGGAACAGCTGCTGATATCTCTGCTGTCCGGTGGGCACTGTCTGATCACTGGTGCACCGGGGCTGGCGAAGACGCTGCTGGTGAATTCCATTGCTCAGCTGTTTGATCTCAACTTCAACCGTATTCAGTTTACTCCGGATCTGATGCCTGCCGACATCACCGGCACTGAGGTTCTGGAGGAGGATGGAGCCGGGCACCGCAGTATGAGATTCATCCCGGGCCCGGTGTTTGCCAACGTGCTGCTGGCCGATGAAATCAATCGGACTCCCCCGAAGACTCAGTCCGCCCTGCTGGAAGCCATGCAGGAACATCAGGTCACGGCGGCGGGCCGCATTCATCGCCTGGAAGAACCCTTCTTTGTTCTGGCGACTCAGAATCCCATCGAAATGGAAGGCACCTATCCGCTTCCGGAAGCTCAGCTTGACCGCTTTATGTTCAACGTGCTGATCGATTATCTTCCGGAAGATGATGAAGTTGCTGTGGTGCAGCAAACGACGTCTCGGCGACGTGAACGAGTTCAGTCGCTCTTTTCCGGAAGTGTTGTCAGCGAATTACATCAGGTCGTTCGGCGCGTTCCGATTTCTGACGACGTGGTGCGTTATGCTGTGCGACTGGCAGCGGCGTCCAGACCCGGTCAGAAATCATCACCGGATTTCGTCAATCAGCTGGTGTCCTGGGGGGCCGGTTTGCGAGCCGGACAGAACCTCGTCCTGGGCGGAAAAGCCCGTGCGCTTCTGGCGGGTCGCCCTTATGTTTCCACAGCTGACATCCAGGCTCTGGCAAGGCCGGTGATGCGTCACCGGATTCTGCCGAATTATCGAGCGGAAGCGGAAGGCATCACCACGGAAACGATCATCGAACGCCTGCTGCAGCACGTGGAACATCCTCGCCAGGAAGCCATTGTTTGAGGCAAGGGTTATGGGGTTTCGCGCGACGGTTCGGCTGCCCTCGCGGAGCGAGCGGCCACACTGTTCCCTGAAACCTGAAACCCTCCGAAACCCGAACCCCTGAAAAATCCCATGCCCGCAACCTTCATGAATCCCGCGGTGGTGATGAGCATTCGGTCGCTTGAGTTGCGGGCGAAGGTGGTGGTGGAGGGATTTCGGACGGGGTTGAATCGCAGTCCGCGGCATGGATTTTCCGTCGAGTTTTCGGAATACCGCCAATACGCTCAGGGCGACGATCCTCGGTTTCTGGACTGGAAGCTGTACGCTCGCACAGACCGCAGCTACATCCGACTGTTTGAGGATGAAACGAATCTGAGATGTTATGTCGTGGCGGATTACAGCCGGTCCATGTCATTCGGATCTGTGGGTTATCCCAAACACGATTACGCTCGGACAATCGCGGCGTCGCTGTCGTGGCTGATGAATCGTCAGGGCGATGCGGTGGGGCTGAGTCTGTTTGATGAGCAGGTGCGGCTGGTGATTCCGGCTCGGTATCGTCCCGGCCAGCTGCGTCGAATCATGGTGGCTCTGGAAGAACCCACATCCGGTCACGACACAAACCTGGAAGCGGCTCTGGAACATGCGGCTCAGCGACTGAACCGCCGCGGATTTGTGATTCTGATTTCCGATCTTCTGGCACCTGTTGAACAGTTCGAAGCCGGACTGAAGCTTCTGCGAGGCTGCGGTCACGATGTGGTGGTGTTTCAGGTTCTGGATCCGGTTGAACTGAATCTTGCCGTCGACGGCCCGCGTCTGTTTGAAGACGTTGAAACCGGTCGAAAGCTGTACGCCGATCCTCGGGATGCATCTGTCGAGTTTATTCGGCAAGTGACCGGGCATAATGACGCCGTTCAGGCTGTCTGTGAGAAACTGGGCGCAGCCTTCATCCGAACGGTCACCGATCAGCCACTGGAACTGGTGTTGTCTGAATTCCTGCACGCTCGTCGCTCCCGTCGCTGACTGCTGCCGCGGGGTGATCTTCTGAATCTTTGACGAGCGAAGCCTGTAGGTCAGGCTCCTGCCTGACAACATCTCTGTCAGGCGGGAGCCTGACCTACAGGCGATGGACCTGACGGGCCGGTGTGAGGACCTCTGTGCTTGCAAACGACAGGGAAAAACGGCTCGTTGAAGCTCGAATGGGCGGACGGTGCCCGAGTGACCGACATCATCGGCTGGTGAGTCCATCGGAATCCGAGGATCCGGAGAATCTGCTGCTGACTTTGGTCGTTGGGCCGACTACTGTCGAAGCCCTCAGATTTTCCTCTTGAAGTCACGGTGAGTGTCATTCATGTCGCCAGCTCCGCGCCCACCGATTCCCGGTGTTTTTCCGTTGCCCGGCTCTGACGGTCCTTCTTCATCTGTCCGCGATCTTCCCGCTGCGCCGGTGTTCAGCCAGCCGTTGAATGTTCCTCCGCCCGATCCGGACCAACATGATTCCCGCGCCGGCACGCTCGCGCCGGACGGCCCTGCTCCTCAGCCGACAACTCCGGTTCCGTTGGAAATCAGGCCTTTGGCAACGACTGTCGGCCCTGCTTCGGCTGCCGTTCGACCGGCACCGAAACCCATCGCGGAAAAGCCGCCTCGACTGGTCTCGCTGGATGCTTATCGCGGTTTCATTATGACGATGCTGGCCGCCAGCGGATTCGGATTTGCGAAACTGGCTCAGCTGCCTGCAGACAGTTCCGTCTGGGACTTCTTTCACTTTGATCGCCTGAGACAAACCGGGTGGCCTCTGTGTGCGACGATTGCTGATATCGGGACGGCGTTCTGGAATCATGAAACGTTTCAGCGACTGCATTTTCATTTCGAGCACCCGGCCTGGGAAAGCATCACCGGTCGCATGGGCGTCTCGTTCTGGGACCTGATTCAGCCGGCCTTTATGTTTATGGTGGGCGTGTCCATGCCGTATTCTGATGCCAGTCGGCAGAAGGCCGGCGGTTCCGTCGCCGGTCGGCTGTGGCATGCGGCCGTCCGAGCCATCGTGCTGACACTGATGGGCGTGTTTCTGTATTCCATGCGAGCCAGTCAGACTCACTGGGACTTCAATAACGTGCTGGCTCAGATCGGCATGGGTTACTTCTTCGCCTGGATGCTGATGATGACCGGTTCCCGCACCGCGGTTCTTCGAGGCATCTGCGTGATTCTGGTGGGATACTGGGGCTTCTTCGTCATGAATCCACCGCCGCCGGATCATGACTTTGCGGCTGTCAACGCCAGCCCGGACAACGGAGAAACCTATCCTCGACGATACGCGGCATGGTCCAAGAACGGAAACGCGGCCTACTTCTTTGACCTGTGGTTCCTGAATGCGCTCAGGCAGTCGGATGCCGTTACCCACGATACAACAGCCGAAGGTTTGACTCCAATCATCGCGGAATCCGCGGGAGTCTCAGAAGAGAGCGCAGACGAAACAACGGCGTCATCGTCGACGGCTCGTCTTCTTGATGGTCTGCGGAATCGAGTGACGGCCGGGGGCGGCCTGATTCGGTCATGGTGGTTTTCAGAGACCGAGCCTTTTCAGTTTTCCAGCGGAGGCTATACGACACTGAACTTCGTTCCGTCGATTGCCACGATGCTGCTGGGAGTCCTGTGCGGTCAGCTGATCAGGACGTCGACATCCCGCACACGCACGCTGTTAACTCTGATGGCTGCAGCTGCCGGATGTCTGGTCCTGGGCATTCTGGCTCACCACACGGTTTGCCCGATCGTCAAACGCATCTGGACGCCCAGTTGGGTGCTGTTTTCCGGTGGATATGTTATCGGAATGCTGGCACTGTTTTATCTGTTGTTTGACATTCTGCCGCTGCGACGACTGGCGTTTCCTCTGGTTGTTGTGGGGATGAATTCTCTGGTGATGTATCTGCTCGGCCAGCTGCTCAGACCCTGGGTGACCCAGCAGATTGTGATCAAGCACTTTGGAGGCGTGCTGACGACGTTCTGCGGTCAGCGAGCTCTGGACACAGACAACATTGGCGTTGTGATTCTGCCAACA